>JAQDNC010000001.1 GCA_027660625.1 Coriobacteriaceae bacterium AM100-PB1-1D-6A
CCAAATTTACAAAAGCGACTCATAGAATTATTTCCTCCCGTTAAATAATAGATAACTATTAAAAATAGACAATACTTGCTCATAAGTAACGGTACTTAAATTGTTTACTTTGGCGTGTTTCATTGCTTGATGAAACTGATTTTTAGTAAACAGTTGACGATATTCTCGATTGACCCATTTTGAAACAAAGTACGTATATAGCTTCCAATATTTATCTGGAACATCTGTGGTATGGCGGGTAAGTTTTATTAAGACACTGTTTACTTTTGGTTTAGGATGAAAGCATTCCGCTGGCAGCTTAAGCAATTGCTGAATCGAGACTTGAGTGTGCAAGAGCAACCCTAGTGTTCGGTGAATATCCAAGGTACGCTTGTAGAATCCTTCTTCAACAATCAGATAGATGTCAGACGCATGGCTTTCAAAAACCACTTTTTTAATAATTTGTGTGCTTAAATGGTAAGGAATACTCCCAACAATTTTATACCTCTGTTTGTTAGGGAATTGAAACTGTAGAATATCTTGGTGAATTAAAGTGACACGAGTATTCAGTTTTAATTTTTCTGACGATAAGTTGAATAGATGACTGTCTAATTCAATAGACGTTACCTGTTTACTTATTTTAGCCAGTTTCGTCGTTAAATGCCCTTTACCTGTTCCAATTTCGTAAACGGTATCGGTTTCTTTTAAATTCAATTGTTTTATTATTTGGTTGAGTACTTTTTCACTCGTTAAAAAGTTTTGAGAATATTTTATATTTTTGTTCATGTAATCACTCCTTCTTAATTACAAATTTTTAGCATCTAATTTATTGAGGTTTTTCGCCTCGGATGCATTTAAATCCTCCAATAAGAGCGTTTTTTGGCGATTATTCTCGAGAATTGTCTCCTTCCGATTATTTGCTTTTATCTTTTCGCTTTTCTCGTGCGACCGTCCGCCCATGCCAAGCAGAAAGCCGATTCCAATTAGCGTGGTTATTGCAAGAGGGAGAAATGGTTTAATCACATTAATAAAGCCAAAAAAGGGCTTTACTAGGTATGAGCAGTAGCCGCCGAGGTCGGGACTAAAAATAAGGGCTACAAATGCATACCCGCTGAAAATCGAACTAATAAACGAAGCGAAGATCGCCGTTACGAAGGCCAGTGCGATAATTCCTGCGGCAGATGTTGCGCCAAACAATAGGGCCGATAAGATGCCTGAAGATATATTGCCGGCCAGTCCACTTTCGTTGTAGTCGTTTGGAACGTCGGTCGGGACCAGTTTTTTTCTTTCTGAATTGACATAGCCTTCGAGAGCACGGATTGCGTTTTGCTGTACAAGCACTGATTTTTCTAAATTGTAGATTGATTTGACGTAGTTTCGCAGGTCGTTCCCCTGAACTTCCATATCTGACCTTCCTTGTTGTAATATATCCCAACAGTAGCATTACTATATCACGTACGCTCTCTAGCATGGATAACAGCCAAAATGCGGGATATAGAGTGCTCGTAGGTCATAATTTAAAAAAGCTGAGAACGACCCAAGGGCTGTCGTTGCGAAAACTTGGCTATATGACCGGAATTGACTATGCGCATGTTCATTCAATCGAAACGGGCAATGCTAATCCGACAATTGGTACATTGATAAAACTTGCCGATGCATTGGACATCGACTTGAAAAGTCTATTAGACTCGAATTAGCAAGTCATTTAAAAGCCGAATGATTGATATCTGCCTGCTACAATGGAGCGAAATCTCCTATATAGCATCGAGCGGGGCATCACATCGACTGGGGAGGTACGCATATGTCGGGCACTCAGCATAAGATCGCTTCCGGCAAGCGCCTGGACGTCATTAGCTGGGACGAGTTCTTTATGAGCGTGGCCATCGCCGCGCAGCGCCGCAGCAAGGATCCCAACACGCAGGTGGGTGCGTGCATCGCCAGCACCAACCACCGCATCCTTTCGGTGGGCTACAACGGTACGCCCTCGGCGCTCAACGACGACTTTTTCCCGTGGGGTACGAGCGACGACCCGCTGCAGGACAAGCACAACTACGTGGTCCATGCCGAGGCCAACGCCGTGCTCAACTACCGTGGCTCGCTCAAGGACCTCGAGGGTTCCACGGTCTACGTCACGCTGTTCCCGTGCCACGACTGCGCCAAGATTTTGGCGCAGGTGGGCGTGGGCGAGGTTGTCTACCTGGACAATAAGTACGCCGACACCGATGATGGGCGCATCAGCCGCCGCATCCTCGACTCCTGTGGCATCAGCTACCGTCAGGTTATCGTCGATGTTCACATCGGCACCGAGGGGCAGGCTCAGCAGTAGCGCGTGGCAACGGCAGCTGGCGGCAAAACAGCTAAAAGAGCCCCGTCCCAAATTGACTACTCGTGAAAGTCGCGTCTGCGCGCATGGACGGCTCGTGAGCGGGTACATGGCTGTAGTAACATAGCTTCTGCCCGCGGGCGTGCCCGCGTTATTGTGAGAAAGGAGCCCCTGTGGCTGTTAACGAAGAGCTGCTTAAGAAGGTTCTTGAAGAGATTCGCCCCAACCTGCAGACCGACGGCGGCGATATGGAGTATGTGGGCGTCGACGACGAGGGCGTCGTCAAGCTGGAGCTGCAGGGCGCCTGCGCCGGCTGCCCCATGAGCTCGCTGACCCTGTCCATGGGTATTGAGCGCATCCTGAAGGAGCATGTGCCCGGCGTTACCCGCGTTGAGCAGGTCAATGCCTCTGGCGAGACCGACGACCTGTACGACGAGTACGCGCCGTTCTAAGATGCGAAAGCTGCGGACGGCATACTTCGCATAGACGTTACGCCCAAATATGCGGCTGCGAGCGCAAGGCCCGCGGTCGCATTTGTATGTAGGGAGTAGGAGGGTCGACATGCTCAACGACTTCTACCATATGCTTGATCCTGTCGCGATTTCGGCGGGCCCCATCACCATCTACTGGTACGGCCTGGCCTACGTGGTCGGCGCTCTGCTCACGGCGGTCGTCATGTACCGCACGCAGCGTCGCTGGGGCTTTAACATCACGATTGACGACCTGACGAGTGTCGTGGTCGGCGTGGTCTTTGGCCTCATTATCGGTGCGCGCCTGTTCTACGTTGTCTTTTACGGTGATGGCTACTACTGGGCGCACCCGCTCGAGATCTTTGCCACCAACGAGGGCGGCATGAGCTTCCATGGCGGCTTGGTGGGCGGCATTATCGGCGGCATCATCGTGTGCCGCATGTATAAGCTCGACGCATGGACTTTGGCAGACCTTGCCGTCATCGGCGCGCCGCTGGCCCTGTGCCTGGGCCGTTGTGCCAACTTTGTCAACGGTGAGCTGTGGGGCAAGCCGACCGATCTGCCATGGGGCGTGGTCTTTGGCGGGACTGCGGGCGAGATGCCGCGTCATCCCTCCCAACTCTACGAGGCATTTCTTGAGGGCATTGTGCTTTTTTGCATTCTGCAGGTGCTCAGCCGCAAAAAGCCGCTACTGCCCCAAGGCACGTTTATGGGCGTGTTTGTGATGGGTTACGGCATCGTCCGCTTCCTCATTGAGTTTGTGCGTGTGCCCGATGCACAGCTGGGCTATCTGCTGGGCGGCGTCATCACCATGGGTCAGCTGCTGAGCCTTCCGCTCGTAATCGCGGGCCTGGCGCTCATCATCTTTGCCCGACACCGCAATCGCCCCCAGCGCATCTACCTCGACGCCTAGCCACCACATGTCACCACAAGGGGGACAGGCACCTTTGTGGTGGTTTTGCCGGGCAACGATGACAGAACCGTAACGTTTCCCCAGATAAAACCTGCCAAAATAAACCTGTCCCTTTTTGGCAGGTTTCTAGAAAGGCTATTCGGACTGTGAAGGATTCCGACCTCTCCGCAACGGCTGCGCGCGACGCCGCCCGCATCGTTTGGTTTAAGCGCTATCCCGCCAAGCAGACGCTCATCGCATTTTTGCTCGCGCTGTTGGCGACCACGGCGTTTTCCATCGATCCCGCCCCGGTGTCGAGCAACGCAGTCTTGGCAATTGACCCCAAAGCCTCGGGCATGCTGTACGTGTGCTACGAGGTGCTCCTCTCGTTTGCCGGCCATACCGACGCGGTCATGCTGCTTGCGCTTGCCTGCCTGCTTACGCTGCCGTTTCGCTACGTATTCTTTGGCCGCGGTGACGCTTGGCGCCCGTCGGTCGTGCTGCCATCGCTGTTCTTTGCCGTTTGCATGGTGTTCGGCCGTAGCTACGACCTTACCGATTCGGCAGAGATTGTGCTGGGCGACAAGGCACGCGTTATCTGCGCCTGGATTGGCGGCGCGGGCTGGATGCTTCTGGCGATTGTGGCCTTCTATCTGGCTTTTGAGTTTTTGGATTGGTTGAGCTCCCGCCGCATTCCGTTTTCGGAGACCCACTTTGGTCGCGTGTGGCGTGTTGCCCACGCCGTGCTCTCGGTCCATCCCTTTGTCGGGCCGTTTCTTGTGCTCATGATTGCCTGGGCGCCCACGCTTATCGCCTCGCTGCCCGGCCTCTTTATGGGAGATACGGGCGCGCAGATCCGCCAATGGTTCAACTACCCCAACGGCACGAGCGATTACCTGCGCCTGCTTAACCCCAACGTGCTGCTCAACGGCCATCATCCGGTGGTGCACACGGCCATCATCGGCTCGTGCGTGCAACTGGGGCTTTCGCTGTTCAATAGCGCCAATGCGGGCCTTGCCATCTACACCTGTGCCCAATTTGTCATCACGGCCGCCTGCATGGCCTATTCCATATCGTCGCTGCGCAAGCTGGGCGTGAGCCTGCCGGTCCGTGGCGTCACCTTGCTGTTCTTTGCGTTTATGCCGATGTTCTCCAACTATGCGGCGCTGCTGACCAAAGACGTGCTGTTTGCCGATGCGTTTTTGGTGCTGCTCGTTCAGACCGTCAAGCTCGTGGCATGTGGCCTGCCCCGTCGCGATGCCAATGCCAAGCGCGCGGGCGAACAGGCGCCTGTGCTCTTTGCACGCCACGACTGGCTGTTGCTCGTGCTGGGTGCCATGGGTTCCACGTTTTTGCGCAATGGCGGCCTGGTCTTTCCGTTGGCGGCCTGCGTGATTGCGGCGGCGTTTTGCGCTTGGGACGCGCATGTGGCCCGTCGCGTGGCCAAACAGTCTGGCGTCACGCCCTCGTACGCCACGCCACGCTTCCGCTGGGTCGGCGTGCTCGCAGTGCTTGCGCTCTGCCTTGTCTCCAACATGTATTTCACCAAGGTCTTTATGCCGGCGCACGATATCACGCCGGGCTCCAAGCGCGAGATCCTCTCGATTCCGTTTCAGCAGACGGCGCGCTTCGTCCAAAAGCACGACGGCCTTAATTCGGGCGTTAACCCCAAGGTCAAAGACGATGGCACGATTGAGGAAGCTCCCTGCGACGGCTTGGTGACCGATGAGGAGCACGCTGTGATTGATCGCGTGCTTAAGTACGAGAACCTGGGTCGTCGCTACAACCCCGACAAATCGGATGCCGTCAAAAACTGCTTCAATGAGTACGCCTCGCAGGAGGACATCAAGGCCTATTTTAAGGTGTGGGCCCAGATGTTCAAAAAGGACCCCGAGTGCTATATCTCGGCGCTCATCAATAACTATTACGGGTACTTCTATCCAAGTGCTCGCGATGCGTGGGTCTACAGCACCGCGCGCAGTGCCGAGATCATGGCGAAGCCCGATAACCTCAAGTACTTTGACTTCCATCCGGTCGATAGCAAAGCCGTGCGCTGGTGCGACCACCTGATTAACCTGTACCGCGTGGCGGTGCAGCGCATCCCGTTTATCTCGCTCACCATGAGCTCGGCCACTTACGTGTGGATTATGATCGCCGTGGTGGTCTACCTGTTGCGTCGCCATTCGTGGCGCGCGCTGGCCATCTGGATACCGCTGCTGGGTGTGCTCGCCGTGTGCCTGATCGGTCCATGTAACGGATCGACCTACATGCGCTACCTGTACCCAGTCATTGCATGCATGCCCTTCGCCATCGGTGCCACGATCACCCGCAGCGACCTCCTCTGGGCCTAGCCCAAGATTGGCATATCGGGGACAGGTTGCTTTGCGCCAAGGGGCTGCATCATCACGACGCCTTCATTTTGGGGTTTATCTTGCAGGCCGGTAGGTATATCATAACGACGTTTGTTTATATTGCCCGAGCATCCACGCTGGGCTTTAGGTCGAAACCGATAGGAGACACGTATGTCCGGACACTCTAAGTGGGCCACAACCAAGCATCGTAAGGGCGCGCAGGACGCCAAGCGTTCCGCCCTCTTCTCCAAGCTCAGCCGCAACATCACCGTTGCTGCCCGTCTCGGCGGCGACCCGCTGCCCGAGAACAACGCCAGCCTTGCCGCTGCCGTCGCTAAGGCCAAGGCTCAGTCCATGCCTAAGGACAAGATCAAGTCCGCTATCGATAAGGCCTTTGGTTCGGGTGCCGATGCCGCCGTCTACGAGAACATCGTGTACGAGGGCTACGGTCCCGCCGGTGTCGCCGTCTACGTCGACTGCCTGACCGACAACCGCAACCGCACTGCTGCCGACGTCCGTTCCGCCTTCTCCCACGCTGGTGGCAACCTGGGCACCTCCGGTTCCGTCGCCTTCCAGTTTGAGCGCAAGGGCCAGATCGTCGTTGCCAAGGAGGTCCTGGACGAGAACGCCAAGAAGGAGACCATGATCGCCAACGGTGCTGCCGGTGACGAGGATGAGTTCATGATGGCCATCGCCGAGGCCGGTGGCGAGGACTACGAGGACGCCGGCGAGGAGTGGATCGTCTGGACCGCTGCCAACGACGTCATGGCTGTCTCCAAGGCGCTCGAGGAGCAGGGCATCCAGGTCAAGGGCTCCGAGACCACCATGGTCCCGACCACCCCGACCGAGGTCTCCGGTGCTGACGCCAAGAAGGTTCAGCGCCTCATCGACCGTCTTGAGGAGCTCGACGACGTCCAGGACGTCTACAGCACCATGGACATGACCGACGAGGTCATCGCTGCCCTCGAGGAGGAGTAGCGCCAGCACGGATTGAGCCGTGCATATCTGGGCATAATGAAGCGAGCATGCAAGCCTCGTGGAATAGATGAGCCGGATCCGCGTGCATGAGGCACCGGACCCGGCTCTTTTATAATGATGCGAATCGTTTTGCATTCTGAGGATCGAGATTTGAAGGGAGCGCCGCATGCGCGTGCTCAAACGAGCCCTAGCGATCGTGTATCTTGCCGCCGCCATCGTGGCGCTGGGTACGCTTGTCTGCCAGTTCTGGGGACCGTATACGTATCGCTTTATGTTGCTGTTGCGTGACACCATGCCTCGCGTCGTCGTTACGGCGTGCGCCGCCATCGTGGCACTTGGCGTGCTCATCGGTTTTTTCCGCCTGATGTTCGCGCGTCGCGAGCCGTCCTGCGTGCATCCGGCGGGGGAGCGCAATATCGAGGTTACGCTCGCAGCGCTTTCCTCGTGCGCCCGTGCCGCGGCGGAGTGCGATGATCGCGTGATGGTTGAGCATATCGAGGCGCGCGTTCAAGGCTCCGACGAGTCGCGCGTTCGTTTTAAGGTCGAGGCCATCGCGCTCGATGATAAAGACGTCGCCTCTCTTGTCACCGCGATGCAGCAGCGCATCGAGAAAGCCTGCGACACCATGCTCGGCACGCCGGGCACGACCGCGCGCGTCCGTTTTTTGCCGTCCAAGACTACCGTCCAGACCGTGGAGGTTTCCGGTGAGTGATACCAACCAAGACAAGACCGCCCGCACGCCGCGCCTGACGATCGACCAGAACGCTACGCCGGCAGGCGAGTCCGCCGACACCAAGCCCGAGGCCGGCGAGCAGCACGACAGCGCCGCTAATGACTTTGACGAGGCCATGGGTCTCATCAAAGGTACGGGCGCTGCTATCTGGAGCTACGCCGTGCGCCACCCCAACACTACGCTCGGTGCCGTGGCAGGCTTTATCCTCGCCGTGCTGGTACTTACATTGGGCCTGTGGGACACGCTCGTCATCGCATTCTTTGTGTTGATCGGCGCCGTGATCGGCCAGATTCGCGACGGCGAGAACGGTATCGTCAACTTCTTCGGCCGTCTGTTTAGCGGCCGCTAATACGTATTCGACTGTCGCATCCGCGGCAGGCATAAGGAGGAACCATGGCTTTTAACACGAAGGTCGATGTGGCCGATACCGAGCTCGAGGCGAACGAGGCCGTCGCCGCCGAGGCGGAGGACGTAACGCTCGAGGACGAGACGCTCGTCGAGGCCGAGTCCAAAGACGAGGCGGACGAGGACGACGAGGAGGCGGACGAGTCCGAGGACTCGCTGACCTATTCCAACGGCGTGATCGAGAAGATCGTCGCCATGGCCACCCGCGAGGTGCCGCACGTTCTGGGCATGAAGGGTAACCTTATGCACTTTGTGCAGGAGCAGTTTGGTGCCGAGAACCTGACCAAGGGCGTGACGGTCGAGGTCACCGACGACAACCGCGTGGTCGTCAACATCTCGGTCATCATCGAGTATGGCGCCTATGCGCCTGCGATCTTTGACGACGTTAAGGCGCGCGTCACCGAGCGTCTGGCCGCGATGACCGGCCTTGAGGTGGCAGGCGTCAACCTGCGCATCGAGGATGTCATCACCCCCGAGGAGTACGAGCACCGCACCAGCCAGCACGAGTAACCTACCAAAAAGGGACAGGTTTGTTTTGGCAGGTTTTATCTGCGTAAACGTCAAACGGCCGGTCGCGCATGTAAAAGCGCGGCCGGCCGTTTTCTATATGCCTTCGATGCGGTCATACCGCTCGTCTAACTAAGGGTTGCAATCTTCGCGTTCCGCGTTACCCTAATGGGCGCATTGTTTCCAAATTGTTAACGAGGGGTTGCCGTAATGGCCGACGAACACGAGACCGAAAGCAAGGCATGGGCGATTGAGGCCGCTGCGGCAGAGGCGGCGTCGCGTGCTGCCGAGGAAGTGCATCGTCCTCCCGTAGTGCCGATGGAGCGCGTGGTCGATCGCGATGTTATTGAGCAAGGCGAGCGCGCCGGCCGCAAGCGCAGCCAGGAGCCAGGCTTTCCGCGCTTTTTTGCCGAGCTCAATCTGGGCCTGATCCTCACGGCGTTCGCCATCGTGGCCTTTAAAACCCCCAATCACTTTGCCTTCGGCGGCACCTCGGGCGTGTCGGTCATTCTTTCCACGCTGTTCCCGACTCTGCCCGTCGGCGTCTTTATGTGGATTATCAACGCGGTCCTGGTCGTTCTGGGCTTTATCTTTTTGGAGCGCAAGGCAATCCTTTGGAGCGTCTTTGCCTCGTTTGCGCTTTCGGCCTACGTCTCGCTGTTTGAGCTCTTCATTCCGACCGATGTCTCTCTGACGGGTGATATGTGGCTCGACCTGTGCTTTGCCGTCATCTTGCCGGCGCTCGGCAGCGCTATTGTCTTTGACATCGGCGCCTCGACGGGTGGCACGGACATTCTTGCCATGATCCTCAAACGCCGCACCACGCTTGAGATTGGCCGCGCGCTGCTGCTGGTCGATATCGGCATCGTAACCATCGCGGCTTTCCTGTATGGCCCGCGCGTTGGCCTGTACTGCGTGCTTGGCCTGTTTGCCAAGACGCTCGTGGTCGATAAGGCTATCGAGAGCATTCACCTTCGTAAGGTCTGCACGATTATTTGCGCCGAACCGCGCAAAGTCGAGGAGTTTATCGTCAAGCATCTCAACCGCACGGCAACGATCAGCCGTGGCTACGGCGCCTTCTCGGGCAAGTGCGTCACGGTGATTATGAGCGTGCTGAGCCGTCGCGAGGCAGTGCAGCTGCGCCGCTATACCCGCGAGATTGACCCCGGTGCCTTCATCACCATCGTCGATAGCTCCGAGATCGTGGGCAAGGGCTTCCGCGGCACGAACTAGCGCGGACGTACCCTTCGAATCATTGAATAAAGCCGTCTACGTTGCAAATCGGCCATCTTGGAGTATTTGTCCCCACATTGGGCGATAATGTTGCCAAAGACATCGTTTGCGATCCAGGTGATTCGCTCTAGATACGAAGGGATGATTTCGATGTTCTGTTCGCAGTGTGGCGCCCCCATGGGCGATAACGACAAGTTCTGCGGCGTGTGCGGTGCCCCTAATACCGAGGTCAAGGCCGCCGGCCCCGCTCCGCAAGCTCAACCTCAGCCGCAGGGTCAGCCGTTTGCCCAACCGCAGCCGCAGCCGTTCGTTGCGCCCCAGCCGGCTATGAGCGTGCCCAAGGGCTGCATGGCGCAGGCCTTCAACGACATGATTAAGGTTCCCGGCGCCCTGGTTCGCGTATGTCAGATTGCCTTTTTGCCGGCGCTGATCTGCGTCGTGTCGGTGCTGGTGCTGTTTATCCCCGTTATCGGTGGCATCGCGGCGGCCATTGGCTTTTTGCTCGCTTACGTGGCAAGCGTGTGCGGCGCTGGCTTTGCTATCGAGTGGGGTCGCGACCTGTCGCTCAAGGACGATAACGGCATGGAGCGTCCGCTGCTGCGCTCGACCTCCTTTGGACTGGGCATCTTCTCGTCTGTCATTACGAACGTGCTCGGGTTCGTGGCCATTATTCCAGTGATTGGCGTGGTGTTCTCGGTGCTTGAGAGCGCTGTGATCGGTGCTGTCGGTTCGTACTATTACTTCGGTTCGAGCGGCCTCGAGGGCGCACTCATCGGGTCGATGGGTCTGCTTGTCTTTGCCATGATCGTATCGGCGGTGTTGGGCATCTTCTTTAAGATGTTTGGCGATGCCGCTGTGATGCACTTTGCAGTCGCCGGCCGCGTGGAAAGCGCGTTTTCGCTCGAGAAGGTTTGGAAGTCCTATAAGGCCAACCTGGGCAAGTTGTTCTGCGCATCGATTCTCCCCGAGTTTTTGACGGGCATTGTTTCCAATATCATCACCTGGATTTTCACCGCCATCTTTGGTTTTGTTGCCGCGCTGGGCATTAGCAGCTATGGCTACTACGGCTACTATTCTCGTCCTTCGGGTCTTGAGGCAATCATCGAGGGTGGCGGCATTACGCTCATCCTGTTCCTGATGATCATCGCCTTTGTCACCGTGTTCCTGAATGTGTTTGGCACGATGCTCAAATATCGTGCCGTTGGCTACTGGGCCGCGCGCCATGCCAGCGGGTGGGCCGATGAGGATACCGATGATGTCCTGACGTTTGTGCTCCCGGGTGAGAAGAAGCCTGCTCCTGCGGGGTTCAATCCCACGGCCGCCACTGGCGCTGCACCTGCCCCGGCACCCGCGCCTGCACCTGCTCCGGCACCTGCCCCGGCACCCGCGCCGGCGCCTGCTCCGGCACCTGCCCCTGCGCCCGAGGCGACGCCTGCGGAACCCGATTGGAATGCCGTTGCCACGCCGGCGGATGAGCCGGGCGATGATCCTGCTGCCGAAAACAATCAAACCGAATAGCCGGTCGAGGCGCCCTGGGCAACTGAGCCCGGGGTGCCTTTTTCTACTGCGAAAGCAAGAAAATGCCTGGGAAAACGGTTGCAGCAAAATTTCTCGGAAATTGGTCAATGTTGCGCAACAACGTCGCGGCTATTGTTGAGAACGTAGACGTGTAAGGTTTGAAGGCGTGCGACGCCTTAGGAAAAGGAGAGGCTCATGTTCTGTCCCACTTGTGGTTCTCCCATTTCGGATGATGCCAAATTCTGCCCTGTTTGCGGATCCGCCGTTGGTGCCGCTTCTGCCGCTGCGGCCCCGCAGCCCCAGCCCGCTCCGGCCCAGGCTATTCAGCCCGCGCCCCAGCCTCAGCAGCAGTACACCGGTCAATACGCCCAACAGTCCGCATCCGCTCCGATGGGCTATGACCCCATTAAGGCTGACCGCAGCCTGATCGGCTGGCTGCTGCTCTCTCTTGTGACCTGCGGTATCTATTCGTTCTACTTCCTGTATTGCTTGGCACGCGACGTCAACACGTTGTGTCAGGATGACGGCGATTACACGCCGGGTCTGGCGGAATTCATCCTTCTATCGTTTGTGACCTGCGGCTTCTACGCGTACTACTGGTATTACAAGATTGGCAACCGCCTGCAGGCCAACGCTCCTCGCTACGGCCTGGTGTTCCAGGAAAACGGCACCACCGTTCTTCTGTGGCAGATTGTCGGCGCGCTCCTGTGCGGCCTTGGTCCCATCTTCGCTATGAACATCGTCATCAATAATACCAATGCCATGGCAACGGCTTACAACACTCGCCTTGGCGCTCGTGCCTAACAATAAGGGCGGCGTGAACAGCTTCCAGGGACATAGGGGCACGGCAGAGCTCCTTCGCCGCGCCCTTTTTTGCACCGGCGCGCTCTTTGTCGCCTGGCTCGCGCTCTACCTGCTCGACATTGGCTGCATTTTTCGATTGATGACGGGCATTCCTTGTCCGGGATGCGGCATGACGAGGGCGTGGCTGGCGGCGCTGCGCCTCGATTATGCGGCTGCCTTTGCCTACCATCCGCTGTTTTGGGTGGTGCCGATTGCGTTTGTGCTCGCGTTCGTGCGCGAGGAGGTGGCATCGAGCAAGCTAAAGCGTGGTATCGACATTGCGGTCACCGTGTTGTGCGTGCTGGTCGTCGTCGTATGGATCGTGCGCCTCGTCAATCCGGCAGATGCCGGTCTGCTCTTTGGCGGCTATGCGCCCGCCGGAGTTCCCGACGATATCATCCACCTCGAACCCCCACGCTGGCTCACCATCCTTCGCTCTTACCTGGCGTGACGGAGGACGCGCTAGAAAAACGGTCGACACATAAGCGGGGGCGAACGTTGAGATAACGTCCGCCCCCGCTTTGCTTTAGCCAGGCTGTTATGGATGGGCGTGACGGCTACTCGTCGCGCTTTTCCTCGTGGCGAGCGGCAGCCCGCGCATCGTGGATGCCCTTGATTGCAGCATGGCGGGCGGTGCGAGCATCGTGCATGGCGTCGCGGGCTTCGGCAGCCGTGGCCTTGGCAGAGCGCAGCTTGGCCGCCAAGTCGGGGTTGGTCTCGGCAACCGCGGCGATCGTGGGGCCGTCGAGCTCCTCTTGCGTGGGCTCGGCCAAAAAGTCGATGGCATACTGGGCGGCTACCATGGAGCCCTTGGCCAGTACCGACTCGTCAATCTTGTAGAAGCAAGAATGCTGGGCGTACGTGGCGCCAATCTGGGGGTTGCGCGTGCCAACAAAGGCGAGCACGCCCGGCACGCGGCGCAGATACTCCGAGAAGTCCTCGCCTGAAAGCGTACCGCGATAATGGCCCTCGCCGGCTGCACCCAGGCACTTGAGCACAGCTTGGCGGCAGCGCTCGCTCGAGGCGGCATCGTTTTCGACCTTGTAGTTGGCGATGGTGTAATCGGTAAGCTCGGCCTCGGCGCCCAGGGCTGCCGCGGTGTGCTCCACGATGCGGCGCATGAGCTCGGGCATTTCCTCGTGCGTCCTGTCGCCATAGGTGCGTACCGTGCCGGCAAGGTAGGCCGTGCCGGCAATGACGTTGCGCGCGGTGCCGCCATGGAGCTCGCCGACGGTGATGACGGCAGGCTCGTAGGGGCTGATTTCACGCGAGACGATGGTCTGCAGGGCGTTGACGATTTCTGCCGCCACCATAACGGCGTCGTGGCCGCGCTGGGGCATGGCGCCGTGGCATGAGGTGCCGCGGACGTCGATGCGGAACCAGTCGGTATTGGCCATGCGCGGGCCGGGCTCGCAGCTCACGGTGCCGGCGTCGACCTCGCTCCAAATGTGTGCGGCATAGGCGCCATCGACGCCATCGAGCACGCCGGTGCCGATCATGAGCTTGGCGCCCTGGCCGTTTTCCTCGCTGGGCTGGAACACGATGCGGATCTCGCCGTGGATGTCATCGGTCATGTGGCGCAGGATCTGCAGCGTGCCGAGCATCATGGCGATATGACAGTCGTGACCGCAGGCGTGCATGCAACCCTCATTGACGCTGGCGAACTCCTCGCCGGTCTGCTCGGTGACGGGCAGGGCGTCGATATCGGCGCGCAGCAGGATACGGCGGCGCGGCGTGCCGTCCTCGCGGTAGGCATCCGGCGCGGTACCGCGAAGCGTTGCCACCAAGCCGGTCTTGAGCGGACGCTCGTAGGGGATATTCATGGCGTCGAGCTGGTTGGCGATGTCGGAGGTCGTGCGCTCCTCGGCAAGGCTCAGCTCCGGGTGCTTATGGAAGTGCCGGCGCTGCTTGATGATATAGGGTTCAAACTCGGTGGCAATATCTCGGATGGCCGCGGTGACGTCGTCTGCCGCGCGAACCTCGGTTGCCGCCATAATCTGCTGTGCCTTGGTCTTCGTCATGGTCGATTTGCTCCTTGCTGGCTCGATCGCAAAATCGTACAGGCTCTCTCCAGTATGCCACCTGCCGCTAGGGCTGGTAAAGTTGCCGTTTGCCGCTTGGGGTTTTGTTGCAAGGGCGGGGGAGTACACTCGGGGGTGTTGAATTACCTGCCAGAGATGGGGATGCTCATGCAGCATATCGATCGGATTATCCGCTCCAAGAACGTTTTTACCGCCCAAGACGGTATCGATACCGCCCGCGAGCTGGCGATCGCCATCGCGGGTGATCGCATCGTCGCAGTCGGCGCGCCCGATGACGTGATTGACGCCGCACCTGCCGCCACGACGGTGGTCGATTACGGCGAGCAGTTTGTCTGCCCCGGTTTCCACGATGCGCACCTGCATTTCTTCCATACTTCGGTTGGCTCCTCGCCGTACATGCTCATGGATATGGGCACGTCCGAGGCAGCATTGGTGCAGCATGCGCTCGAGTTTTCCCAAGGCTTGCCAGATGACGCCTGGGTCGTGACCCAGGGTTGGCGCGATTACCGCTGGGATCCGCCCGAGCACCCTACCAAGGCCTCCCTCGATGCGGCATTTCCCGATCGTCCCTGCGTTATGTACTCGGGCGACGGGCACACGCTGTGGCTCAACAGCCGCGCACTCGAGGCGCTCGGCGTCACGCGCGACAGCGAGCCTCCGGCGGGTGGCAGTTACGACAAAGACTCAAACGGTGAGCTTACGGGTATCGCTCACGAGGCTGCGGCCATGCAGCTGCTGCCGCGCTGCCTGGAGTGGCTGGGCGAGGACCGCATCGCGAGCGCATACGCCGACCAGATGAAGCGTATGGCCGAGCAAGGCATTACCTCAATCTGCGATATGTCGCTCATGCCCATGCCGGGCTGCGACTTTATTCGCGATGATGTTTACGACAAGCTGCAGGCCGCCGGCAAGCTGGGCATCCGCGCCCATCTGTTTCCCACGCTGCTGGATGACCAATCGCGCTTGGAAGAACTCCAGACCCGCTACGCGAACAACGCGCTGCTCTCGGCGCCAGGTTTTAAGCAGTTCTTCGACGGCGTGTCGAGCGAACACACGGCATATCTCACTGAGCCCTATACCAATCCGCGCTTCCCGGGCGACCAGGGCCGTCTGACGGTCCCGGCCGAGCGCATGCGCAAGTTGGTTCTGGCGGCAGCCGAGCGTGGCCACACCGTGCGCATCCACGTTATCGGCGACGGTGCGATTCATGCCGCGCTGGATATCTTCGAGGAGGCAGCCGACCTGTACGGCCTGCCCCAGCACGGTCATAACACGCTCGAGCATCTGGAGAACCTTCTGCCCGAGGACATCGACCGCCTGCGCAAGCTCAACGTGGTTGCCTCGAGCCAGCCCTGCCATATCACGCTCGACCCGGGTGGTCCGGAGCGTGATCTGGGCCTGGAGCGCAGCCGCATCATGTGGCCGTTCGCAACCTATAAGCAGCGCGGCATTCGCCAAGCCTTCGGTACCGACAGCCCTATCACGCCCGTTACCAGCATGAACGTGCTCTACACGGCTATCACGCGCCAGGACCCCAAAAGCCACTGGCCCGAGGGCGGCTGGTTACCGAGCGAGCGTATCGACGCGGCAACGGCCCTGCGCAACTACACCTTGGGAAGTGCCTATGCGGCAGGCGACGAGCAAAACCTCGGCAGCTTGGAGCCCGGCAAGTACGCCGACCTGGTAGTCCTAGACCAAAACCCGCTCACCATCGACCCCCAAGAGCTACAAGCTACCAAGGTTCAGGCCACCTACCTAGCCGGTAACCTCATCTACGAGCGCTAACCCCATACCCCACCCATAAGGGGGCACGTTTCAGCAACGTGCCCCCTTCTTGTTCGCACCATCCGCATCGCCATTTTGCTGTACTGACTTTTCTGAATGCCGGGCCCGAATTAGTTAACCTGGCTCCCGTGTGGCTCCGGAGGGGCGGGGCATAAGGTTTATCGCGAGTTCCGCACGAGCCGAAGGCCACTTAATGTGGCCTTCGTGCGAGCAGGACTGCCCGAGCAGGAAACCTTATGCCCCGCCCCTCCGGAGCCACACGGGAGCCACCGCTAAGTTATTCCCCGGCATTCAGAAAATCTAAGTGCCAAAAAATAAGATTTTTTGACTCTGTGTTGTATAACCCGTCATTCGTGGGTACCATTCAACGCGTACGCAAACAAAAAAGGGTTAATTCGCGTGGCATAACCACGCGGCCCAAAAAGGAGGAGACAAGCATGTCGTCTTTGAAGCCGCTTGCAGATCGTGTTCTGGTCAAGCCCGACGAGGCCGAGCAGAAGACCGCTTCTGGTCTGTATATCGCCAGCAACGCTCAGGAGAAGCCGCAGCGCGGCACCATCGTTGCCGTTGGCGCCGGCAAGGTCAACGACAAGGGTGAGCGCATCCCCATGGACGTTCGGGTCGGCGACGTTGTCATCTACGGCAAGTTCGGTGGCAACGAGGTCAAGGTCGATGGCGAGAAGTATCTGCTGATGCGTGCCGACGACATCTACGCCGTCGTTGAGGCCTAGTCTCGTCAGACTCTCTGATTCGTCTTTGAACGCGGTCGCTGCATAGGACTCGGAAGCGGCGACGCGAGTCACATTTCTTTTGGAGGATTACTCACCATGGCAAAGAACATTACGTTCAACACCGATGCCCGCGCTAAGCTCGCAAAGGGCGTCAACACTCTGGCCGACGCCGTTACCGTCACCATGGGCCCCAAGGGCCGCTACGTTGCGCTGCAGCGCACGTTCGGTGCTCCGACCATCACCAACGACGGCGTTTCCGTCGCTAAGGAGATCGAGCTCGAGGACAACATCGAGAACATGGGCGCCCAGCTGGTGAAGGAGGTCGCCACCAAGACCAACGACACCGTGGGTGACGGTACCACCACCGCAACCCTGCTCGCTCAGGCCATCGTCAACGACGGTCTGCGCAACGTCGCTGCTGGCGCTAACCCGCTGGCCATCCGTCGCGGCATCGACAAGGCCGTCAACGCCGCCGTCGCCGAGATGAAGAAGCAGGCCAAGCCGGTCGAGACCAAGGAGCAGATTGCTTCCGTCGGTACCATCTCTGCCGGTGACCCCGAGGTCGGCGAGAAGATCGCTGAGGCCATGGAGGTCGTGGGCAAGGACGGCGTCATCACCGTCGAGGATTCCCAGACGTTCGATATCACCATCGACACCGTCGAGGGCATGCAGTTCGACAAGGGCTACGTCTCCGCTTACTTCGTCACGGACAACGACCGCATGGAGGCCGTGATGAAGGATCCGTACATCCTCATCACCGACCAGAAGATCTCCAGCGTCCAGGACATCATGCCCGTTCTCGAGGCTGTCCAGCGCGCCGGCCGTGGCCTGCTCATCATCGCTGAGGACATCGACGGCGAGGCCCTGCCCACCCTCGTCCTCAACAAGATCCGTGGCGCCCTCAACGTCTGCGCCGTCAAGGCTCCGGGCTACGGCGATCGCCGCAAGCGCATCCTCGAGGACATCGCCGTCCTCACCGGTGGCCAGGCCGCTCTGGACGAGCTGGGCGTGAAGGTCGCTGACATCACCGCCGATATGCTCGGTACCGCTAAGTCTGTCACCATCTCCAAGGACAACACCGTCGTCGTCGGCGGCGCTGGCTCCAAGGAGGCCATCGACGCCCGTATCGCTCAGATCAAGGGCGAGATGGAGAACACCACCTCTGACTTCGACCGCGAGAAGCTCCAGGAGCGCCTGGCCAAGCTCTCCGGTGGCGTTGCCGTCATCAAGGTCGGCGCTGCTACCGAGTCCGAGCTCAAGGAGATCAAGCATCGCGTCGAGGACGCCCTGCAGGCTACCCGCGCTGCTGTCGAGGAGGGCATTGTCGCTGGCGGCGGCGTCGCCTTCATGGACGCTGCTCCTGCGCTCGACGCTGTCGAGATCGACGACCCCGAGGAGAAGATCGGCGTCGATATCGTCAAGAAGGCTCTGACCGCTCCGGTCGCTACCATCGCCAAGAACGCTGGCTTTGAGGGCGCTGTCGTGGTCGACAAGGTTGCCGAACTGCCCGCCGGCCAGGGTCTCAACTCTGCCAACGGCGAGTGGGGCGACATGATCGAGATGGGCGTCCTCGACCCCGTCAAGGTCAGCCGCGTCACCCTGCAGAACGCTGCTTCTGTCGCCAGCCTGATCCTTATCACCGAGGCCACCGTCTCCGATGTGCCCAAGAACACTCAGCTTGAGGACGCTATCGCTGCTGCTACCGCTGGTCAGCAGGGCGGCGGTATGTACTAAGGCCGACAAGGTCTAGAACTCCCACCGGGAATCCGGGGGCGTGACGGGGGTTTCTCTCCGGAACGTCCTCGGACATGCAAAGAGGCTCCGCATCGCGCTTCGCGCTGCGGAGCCTCTTTGCGTCCTGCGGAATGTTCCGGAGAGAAACCCCCGTCACGCCCCCGGATTCCCTGCGTTTACGGCTTTGAGGTCGGCGTGGGCGGAGATCGTGGCTGATGGGGATACATGTCCCGGTCGCTGTTTCGCGGCTTTGCCGCGAAAGGCGCGCTACTTTGGGATGGGTGGGGAACGTGGTTGTTGCGGCAACTGATCCCCGCCATAAATTACCCTTGGCATACTTGCGCGAAAACCTGCCCGTGCTACACTTGCAATTGCTGTTTCAGGGCGGGGTGAAATTCCCCACTGGCGGTAAATCGGGCGGTGCCAAAGGGGTGCCGTGGCGCAGGCGAGGACCTGCGTCGAGCCGATGAGTCCGCGACCCGTGCGTGCGTTGGTTCGCATGCCGGCTGAACTGGTGAGATCCCAGTACCAACGGTTAGAGTCCGGATGAAAGAGGCAGGTGATCTTATGTCTGAACAGTCGCAGCATATCCATTTTGAGAACACGAATAGGTGGAGCACCAAACAGCTCGTTACCATGGCGTTGATGTGCGCCTTGGGCGCCCTGTTTATGTACGTGCAGCTGCCCATCCTTCCTTCGGCGCCGTTTTTGACCTATGACCCGTCGCTGGTGCCGGCGATGGTGTGCGGATTTGCGTATGGCCCCGGTGCTGGTACCGCTGTTGCCGCTATGGCGATCGTTATTCATGCGCTCACTACGGGTGACTGGGTCGGCGCGCTTATGAATCTGGTTGCCACGCTGGGCTACATTCTGCCCGCGGCTATCGTCTACCAGAAGATGCATACCTATAAGGGTGGCGTGATTGGCCTGGTGCTCGGCGTTATTGCTGCTACGGCGTTGTCTATGGTCGCAAACCTTACCATTGGCGTATGGTTCTGGTATGGCTCGGTCGATGTGATCGCCCCACTCATGATTCCTGCCGTGCTGCCGTTCAACCTTATCAAGACCGTGCTCAACTCGGTGCTGACGCTCGCGGTGTACAAGGCGGTCTCTAATCTCATCACGCCCAAGAAGGACCAGGTCAAAGGCCGCGCATGATTGAGTGTCGGGGCGTTTCCTTTAGCTACGATGGCGCTGCGAAAGCGCTCGATGGTATCAATCTGAACATCGAGGATGGCGAGTTTTTCTGCATCCTCGGTGGCAATGGGTCGGGCAAGTCGACGTTTGCCAAGCATCTGAATGCACTGTTGCAGCCCGATGCGGGCACGGTACGCGTCAACGGCATGGATGCGTCCGACCCCGAGCTGGTCTACGACATTCGTTCGACCGCGGGCATGGTATTCCAGAATCCCGATGACCAGCTGGTGGCAACGCTTGTCGAAGATGACGTTGCGTTTGGTCCCGAAAACCTTGGTGTGCCATCGATGCAAATTGCGCAGCGTGTACGCGAGGCGCTGAAGGGCGTGGGCCTGGTAGGCTTTGAGCGCCATGAGACCCATGCGCTTTCGGGCGGCCAAAAGCAGCGCGTGGCGCTTGCCGGCGTGCTCGCCATGGAGCCGCGCGTGCTCATTTTGGATGAGGCTTCTTCGATGCTCGATCCACGTGGACGCAAGGGCCTCATGAAGGCTTGCCACGCGTTGCACAATCGTGGCATGACCATCGTGATGATTACGCACTTTATGGAAGAGGCCGCCGAGGCCGATCGCGTTGCTGTCTTCCAAGCGGGCCGCGTTGCCATGCTCGGTAAGCCCGAGGAAATCTTGACGCGGGCGGACGAACTTGCGCAGCTCAACCTGGATATGCCGGCGTCGTGCTGCCTAGGTAGGGCACTTCGTGAGAAGGGCGTTTCCGTTTGCGCGCAGGTGCGCGAGGCAGATATGGTCGCCGAGATTGCACAGGCTTATGCCGAGCGGAGCGGGACGGACATCGCAGGGCATCCTTCCGCATCCGATTCTCATGTGCTTGACAATGGATCCTCTGCGGCCGACGGGATAGCCGCGTCGGAGCCCGTTATCGAGATCTCGCACCTCTCGCATAGTTACTCGCTGAGCGCCCGCGAGCGCCGTCGATGGCGCAAGCGCTCGACCACTGCGGACGCATCGAGCAAACAAGCTCTTTGGGGCAACGATCCAAACAGCCCCTGGGCGCTACGTGATGTTTCGCTGACGGTGCGCCGCGGCGAGTTTCTGGGATTGGCGGGTCATACCGGCTCGGGTAAATCGACGCTGGTTCAGCATCTCAACGGGTTGATTCGTCCGCAGGAGGGAAGCGTTTGCGCGCTGGGGCTCGACCTATCAAGCAAGAAAGACGCCGCCGCGGTTAAGGCCAAGGTCGGCGTGGTGTTTCAGTATCCCGAGCGCCAGCTATTTGCCGAGACCGTGGCGCAGGACGTGGCGTTTGGCCCGCGCAACCTTGGCCTGCCAGAAGACGAGGTTGCACGCCGTGTCGCATCATCGCTTGCACGCGTGGGCCTCGACCTTGCCGCGATAGGCGACAAGAGCCCCTTTGAGCTTTCGGGCGGCCAGCAGCGCCGCATGGCGTTTGCCGGCGTGCTCGCCATGGAACCTGAGGTGCTGGTGCTCGACGAGCCCATGGCAGGCCTCGATCCGGCTGCCCGCAGGGATTTCCTAGGGCTCATCGGTCGACTCCATCGCGAGGGGCTGACCGTTGTCATGGTTTCGCACAGCATGGATGACCTGGCAAATTGTTGTGACCGTATCGTTGTGATGAACGAGGGCGCCGTGTTTGCCGAGGGAACGCCCGCGCAGGTGTTTGCGCGCGCGAACGAGCTCAAATCGATCGGCCTGGGCGTTCCTGCCGCCCAGCGCATGGCGCTGGCGCTTGCGCAAGCCGGTGTGCCGCTCCGCTGCGACAAGCTTTATACGGTTGAGGCGCTAGCCGACGAGTTGGCCGGCTTGCTGCTGGGCTGCGCGGACGTGCCTTTGAGGGTTCCGTGTCAGGCTGGTTCCAAGGCGCCCACGCGAGAGGAGGGCTGCTAATGGAGGCGTTCTCATTTGGCAGCTACTATCCCGGGGATAGCGCGGTGCATCGCCTGGATCCGCGTACTAAGTTGCTCCTAGGTTTCGCATTTCTGGTCACCGTGCTCACCGTCGGAAGCTTTTGCGGGCTGGTTCCGGTCGCATTTTTTGTCGTGCTGGTCTATCTCGCAGCCCGGGTGCCGTTGCGCCGGGTCCTATCATCGATGGCACCATTGCTGGCGATTGTCGTGGTGGTCGCGGTGCTCAACCTGTTTTCCGACCAGAGTGGCCGCATCCTGTGGCAGCTTGGCTTTTTGCAGGTGAGCGAGGGCTCGCTGCGTTCTGCGGCGTTTATGGCGTGCCGTCTGACCCTGATGATGGCCGGCATGAGCGCCATTACACTCACCACACCGACACTCGACCTCACCGCGGGTTTTGAGCGCCTGCTCGCACCATTTGCGCGCGTGGGGCTTCCGGCGCACGAGCTCGGCATGATTATGGGTATCGCGCTGCGGTTTATGCCGCAATTTGCCACCGAGATGAAACAGACGACCGATGCACAGGCAAGTCGCGGCGCGCGCGTGACGGGCGGTCCGCTCGGCGGTGTGCGCATGCTCGGCAGTGTGGCGATTCCGCTGTTCACCGGCGTGTTCCGTCATGCCGAGACGCTTTCGGCCGCCATGGATGCGCGCTGTTATCACGGCGAGCAGGGACGCACGCGTCTGCATGCGCTTGCGTTTGGCCGGGGGGATGTACTGGCAGCGCTGGCGATGGCGCTGCTGGTGACATGCGTTGTCGTTATCAATCTTCAACTCGTCTAAGCTCGATTCGAGCGCAAGAAAGGGGTCTCTATGACCGACATCGATCGCACGGCTCAGCTCGAGCGCGTCTGCTCGTACCTCAGGCGCATTCCGGCGTGGTATCTTGCCACGACCGATGCGAGCGACGGGTATCAGCCCCGCGTGAGGCCGTTTTCGTTTGCCATGGTCGATGACGGCAAGCTGTGGTTTTGCACGTCGCGCGACAAGGACGTGTGGGCGGAGTTGAGCGCGAATCCCAAGTTTGAGGTATCGGGCTGGAAGCCGGGGGAGTGCTGGATCGTGTTAACTGGCGAGGCCGCGCTCGAGGACGATGCAGTCGTGAGCGACAAGGTGCGCCAGGCAGGCTTTAGGCACATGGTGGGCATTGGCGAGCAACACGATAGCGCCAACGACGGTCGCCTTGCGTTCTTCTCGGTCCGCAACATCGCCGCGCGATTCTGCGATATCGACGGCAGCGAAGAGCTCCTTGAGCTCTAATTTCCCAAATTGACTATCCATTCCAAAAAGACTGGTCAGGCGACAGGAGGAAACGTGGACGGATTGAATACGGTGCTGGAGTATCTGACGTCGGTGCCGGCGTGGTATCTGGCGACGAGCGTGGACGGGCAGCCGCATGTGCGTCCGTTCTCGTTTGCGCAGATCCAGGACGGCAAGCTGTGGTTTGTGACAGCGCGCACCAAAGATGTGTGGCAGGAGCTGCTGCAAAACCAGCGCTTTGAGGCCACGAGTTGGTGGCCGGGCCATGGTTGGTTGATTCTGCGCGGGCGTGCGGGACTGGAAGACCGGGCTTCGAGCGAAATGCGCGAGGCCGGATGGAAACATCTTGAGCGCTTGAGCGAGCACTATGAGGGGCCTAACGACCCCGCGCTCGTCTTCTTTAGCGTCGAGGATCCCGAGGCATTTATCTGCAATCACGACGAATGGGTGCCGGTCGAGCTCTAGCCAGCTGGCTCATCCTAACAACTTAGTTTTCGCATGGGCGGGCCCCGTATTGCCCGGCGCTGTAAGGAGTGCCGGTCAATACGGGGCCCGCTCTATTTGTCAATTCCTCCAAGCGAATGTGTCGGGAATGTTTCAATGCATGAACATGCAAGCTATTTACGTATTCATGCATCTTTTGGTGCTAAAGTTTCAACCCACTTCATAACGACCGCTGCGAAATGCGCATCGGTGCATAAATCGCAGACAAGGAGTCTGATATGTCTTTGAAGGTTGGAATCGTCGGCGCGGCTGGATATGCCGGAGCCGAGCTCATTCGCCTCGTGCTCGGTCATCCCGAGTTTGAACTTGTTGCCATTACGTCCAACGCCGATGCCGGCCAGCCGCTGTCCGCGGTGTATCCGAGCTTTGCTGGCGTGAGCGATCTGGTTTTCACCACGCATGACGCCCCTGAGCTCAAGGGCTGCGATGCGGTCTTTCTTGCCGTGCCGCACACGGCTGCCATGGCACAGGTGCCCGCCCTGCTTGCCGCGGGCGTTTCCTGCTTTGATCTTTCGGCCGATTACCGTCTGAGCGACCCGTCCGTCTTTGAGGCATGGTATGCCGCCGAGCACACGAGCCCCGAGCTGCTCAAGACCCGCACTTTTGGCCTGCCCGAGCTGTTCTGTCAGGACTTAGAGACTGCTGCTTCCAGCCATGCCGCCGGAAAGCCCGTGTTGGTCGCCTGCGCCGGCTGCTATCCCACCGCAACGAGCCTTGCAGCCGCTCCTGCCGTGCGTGCGGGCTGGGTGGCCGAGAGCGGTCCCGTGATCGTTGACGCTATCAGCGGCGTGACGGGTGCCGGCAAGTCCTGTAACGCCCGCACCCATTTTTGCGGCGCGGACGAGAACCTGGAAGCCTATGGCGTGGGCAAGCATCGTCATACGCCCGAGATCGAGCAGATACTCGGCCTGGCCGACCGCATCGTCTTCACCCCGCACTTGGCACCGCTCAAGCGCGGCCTGCTTTCCACGGTGACGATGCCGCTCGCGCCGCAGGCTCTCGACGCGCTGGTTCTTGAGGATGTCGTCGACCATTACAAGAAGTTTTACGCCGGTCGCACCTTTGTGCGCGTGCTCGATGCCGGCCAGCAGCCCAAGACGGCTTCGGTCGTCGGTACCAATGCCGCCCAGATTGGCCTTGCGCTCAACAAGCGTGCAGGCGTGCTGGTGGCGACGGGCGCCATCGACAATTTGTGCAAGGGTGCTGCGGGCCAGGCGGTCCAGTGCGCCAACATCGTTTTTGGCTTTGACGAGCGACGAGGCTTGCCCACAGTGGCGTGCCCGGTGTAGCACATTCGATTGTTAGCGATTTGGCAGTCGGGTATCGAGTTGGGCGCCACTTTTAAGCTGGTCTACTAATTGCGACCGGTATGGCGTGTCAGCCGATGCCCGCTTTTTTATTTGATATAAGGAGTCGTAGGGACGATGGATACCGACCTGATTGATATTAAGATTCGCGCCGTCGAGGGTGGCGTTACGGCGGCAGCTGGCTTTAAGGCCGCAGGCATCCATGCGGGATTCCGGAAGAATCCCGAGCGCTTGGACTATGCGCTCGTCGTGCCCGATAAGCCCTGTCCCGGCGCCGGCGTGTTTACGAGCAACCGCTTTTGCGCGGCGCCCGTGCAGGTGAGTCGTGTCAACCTGGGCGGTGCGGACAAGGGCTATGGCAACATCGCCGGCGTTTCAATCAACTCCGGCAACGCGAATGCCGCCACGGGCGAGACCGGCCTTGCCTGCGCGCGAGAGACATGCAATATCGCGTCGCAGGTCATCGGCTGTGAACCCCAGCAGATCCTAGTTGCATCCACAGGCGTGATTGGACAGATTTTGCCGATCGACACGTTTGAGGCAGCCGTCCCGTCCGCCTACGAGGCGCTCTCTGCCCATGGCGGTGCCGATGCGGCCCGTGCCATCATGACGACCGATACGCATTCCAAGGAGTATGCCGTTCGCTATCGCAGCGAGGCTGCGGGCCATGCGGGCAACGCTTATACGGTGGGCGGCATGTGCAAGGGCTCGGGCATGATCATGCCCAATATGGCCACCATGATCGCGGTCATTACTACCGATGCCCCCGTCGAGCCGGCGGCGCTCCACACCTTACTGCTCTCGACCGTTAAGCAGACCTTTAATAAGGTGACGGTCGATTCCGATACCTCGACCAACGACACCTGCATCATGCTTGCTTCTGGCGCTGCTGCCGCTGATACCGAGGCTATCGTCGAGGGCACTGATGCCTTTGACGAACTGTCCTTTGCCGTGCACGAGGTGTGCGAGAGCCTGGCGCGCAACATTGCGGCCGATGGCGAGGGTGCGTCAAAGCTCGTGACGGTTAACGTCGCCGGCGCCGCCAACGACGAGGAAGCCGATATCGCCGCCCGCGCCGTCGCCAATTCGCCGCTCGTCAAGACCTGCATCGCCGGCCACGACTGCAACTGGGGCCGCGTCGCCATGGCGCTTGGCAAGTGCGGCGTGAAGTTTAATCAGGAAGACGTTTCCATCGACATGATGGGCATGCCCGTCTGTCGCGATGGTCTGACCGTTCCCTTTGACGAGGACGAGGCTCTGCGACGTTTTGAGGCGCCCGAGATCGTGATCTCGGCCGACCTGGGCGCAGGCGATGCGGCAACGACCGTGTGGACCTGCGACCTCACGCACGAGTACATCTCCATCAACGGTGACTACCGTTCCTAGATTCCAGGCACGCTGCGCATCTTGCCGCGATTGCGGACGGCGGAGCACGGCACGATAACGATACGAAAGACGAGGCAGATTATGAAATTCGCACGCGATTGTCGTTCGAGCGAATCCAACGAAGCAACCGCGCAGCTGCTGTTCGAAGCGCTGCCGTGGATTAAAAACCTGACCGGCAAGACGGTCGTTATCAAGTATGGCGGAGCCGCCATGGTCGATGAGCAGCTGCGCCGCGACGTGATGAGCGACATCGTTTTGCTCAAGATCATCGGTATGCGCCCCGTCATCGTGCATGGCGGCGGCAAGGCCATCAACGAGGCGCTGAGCCATTACGATATTCCCGTCGAGTTTAAGAACGGCCAGCGCGTGACCACGCCGGCGACTATGGATATCGTGCGCGAGGTGCTGGGCGGCAAGGTTAACCAGGAGCTGGTCGCCGCCATCAACCACCACGGCAACCTGGCCGTAGGCGTGTCGGGCAGCGATGCCGGCACACTCATCGCCGAGCTGCTCGACCCCGAGCTCGGTCGCGTGGGCAAAGTGACGCACGTCAACACCGACTATATCGAGCGCTTGCTCGATAGCGAGTACATTCCCGTTATCGCTACCGTCGCGGCGGGGGAGGACGGCGGATTCTTCAACATCAATGCCGACACCGCTGCCGGTGCCGTTGCGGCGGCGCTTCACGCGCATAAGGCGATTTTTTTGACCGATGTCGACGGCCTGTACAAGGATTTTAGCGACAAGGACTCGCTTATCTCCAACCTGACGCTCGACGAGGTCAACGAGATGCTCTACGGCGGAGAAGTCGACAAGGGTATGATTCCCAAGCTGCGCGCCGCCGTCGATGCGCTTGCTGCTGGCGTGTTCCGAGCCCACATCATCAACGGCACGACGCCGCACTCGCTGCTGCTGGAGTTGCTGACCGATGCTGGCGTCGGTACCGTGATCCACTCCACCGAGACGGCCTACGAGTTCGATACGCATCCGCATCCGCTTTCGACGTTTGCGGCGCGTCTGACCGAGAACCTCGACGAGGTCGAGAAGCTCCAGACGGTCTAGCCGACCCGCGGTCGTCGCGTCCCTGCACCCATAGCCCTGCGCCGTACGGCGCCCAACGAAAGGCATCTCATGTCACTTGCAACTCAGCAATCACTCGAATCCCATTACGTTATGCATACCTTTGGTCGCTCGCCGGTAGAGTTTGTCGAAGGTCACGGTATGAAGCTCATCGGTGACGATGGTCGTGAGTATCTCGACTTTCTCGCTGGTATCGGTGTGTGCAGCCTTGGCCACGGCAACCCTGCAGTGCTCTCGGCGCTCGAGGCTCAGACCAAAAAGCTTCTGCATGTGTCTAACTACTTCTACATCGAGCAGCGTGGACAGGTCGCGGCGCTGCTGTCCAAGCTTGCCAACGACGACGTAGATGGTGCGTGCGTGCTGGCCGATGCCATTGCCGCCGGCGATGAGACCACGGCCGCTGCGCTCGGTGCCCCGGCTGCGGACGAGCAGGTGTGGGAGACGTTCTTTGCCAATTCTGGTGCCGAAGCCAACGAGGGCTCGATGAAGCTCGCGCGTCTGTACGCCAAGCGTGCTGGTAACGGCGGCAACACCATCGTATGCATGCGTGGCGGCTTCCACGGCCGTACGCTCGAGACCATTGCCGCCACCATGCAGGATCGGCTACAGGACAGTTTCCGTCCGCTGCCGGGTGGCTTTGTGGCCTGTACGCCCAACGATGTCGACGAACTGCGTTCGATCTTTAAGCAGCTGGGAAGCGAGGTCTGCGCCGTCATGCTCGAGCCGATTCAGGGCGAGAGCGGCGTGCACCCCATGACCGAGGAGTTTATGGCGGCGGCGCGCGACTTGGCACACGAGGTGGGCGCCGTTCTTATCGCCGACGAGGTCCAGTGTGGCATCTTCCGCTCCGGCAAGCCGTTTGCATTCCAGACCTATGGCGTGGAGCCCGACATTATGAGCCTTGCCAAGGGCATTGCCGATGGCGTGCCCATGGGTGCCGTGGTGGCAAAGAAGGAGATCGCCGACGTGTTTAAGCCGGGTGACCACGGCTCGACCTTTGGCGGTAGCTGCTTGGCTGTCGCGGCGTGCGCCGCGACGCTCTCTGCGCTCGTGCGCGGCGATTTTGCCGAGCATGTTGCCAAGGTGGGTGCTTATATGGAGCAGGCGCTGGCTAAGCTTCCGCATGTGGTAGAGGTGCGTGGTCGCGGCCTGATGCTCGGCTGCGATTTGGATGATGCCGCGGGTGATGCACACGACGTCGTGGCCCGTGCATTGGGGGCTGGTGCCGTGATCAACGCTACAGGCGCACATACGCTGCGCTTCCTGCCGCCGCTCGTGTGCGAAGAGGCCGACGTGGACAACCTGATCGAGATCCTGGCGGGTGTTTTGGCTTAGCGCTATTAGGCATAGCAATTTGAAGCGGGCTCCAGACCGTCACGTGCCGTTTGGCACACGATTGGGCGAACTGGAGCCCGTTTTGCTATCGATTTACCATGGCCGGGATGGGCCGTGTGCAAAAAGTGGTAAATATGAGTACGGGCACTAACTTCGTAACATATAAATTAGTTGTTTTTAGACGAGTTGGGCCACATATGTCCAGTTTTGTAGTTGGCAAATTGGCTTAACTGGACTATCGATCGTCTTTCTAATGCCGGATTTGCCTTTTATGACTTCGAAAACGCTGCTACTAAAAAGGTAGCAGTACTCATATTTGGCATTTTTTGCACACGGGTATTCGCCAGGGGTCCATTTTGCCGCCCGCGCTTCACTTCGCTACTTCGCTCCTCGCGTGCTGCGCTGGAAAACGCTTCGCGTTTCCTCAGCTCCGCACCCTTGCGGGTTCGAATCCCATGCGATGGGCCCAAAAACGAAAGGCCCCCATAGCTGGGAGCCTATCAAATCAGTGGTGGGCGATGAGGGATTCGAACCCCCAGCCTTGTGCGTGTAAAGCACCTGCGCTAACCGTTGCGCCAATCGCCCGCAGGGATTGAGTATAGCGGAAACCCCGCGCTGTTCACCGCTAATTCATAACGAAATCTAAGCGGCGACTTCGGCGCCCTTGCCCTCGTCGATAAAGAAGCGTTTGTACCAGATGAGGAAGGTCAGCGTGGTATAGATCTTGCGCTGGTTGAGCGCGCGGCCCTTAAAGTGATCGTCGAGCAGTTTCATGAGCGCATCGGTGTCAAAGAAATCAGCAGCCCACGGTGCGGTGAAGTATTCCTTTACGTAGTCGTAGTACTTTTGCTCGCGCAGCCAGAACTTGACCGGTACGGGGAAGCCCACCTTCTTGCGCGTTGCCCACTCGTCGGGCAGCGTGCGGTTGGCAGCGTGACGCAGAACGAGCTTGCAGCCTTCTTCGTTAACACGGTAGTTGGCGGGAATGTGCTCGGCAAACTCCATGACCTTCTTGTCCAGGAACGGGACGCGGAGCTCCAGAGAATGCGCCATGCACATCTTGTCGGCCTTGAGCAGAATGTCGCCCGGCAGCCACATGTTCATATCCAGATACTGTTTCTTGGAAAGCTCGCAGCAGTCGGGAACCTGCTTGTAGTACTCGGCGCACATCTCGGCGGCGTTCTTGCCGGTGTCATAAGCGGGCTTGAGCACCTCGTCGACCTCGGAGGGATCGAACACCTTTGCCTGACCCACATACCAGCGCTCGGGAACCTCGGCGCATTTCGTCAGGAAGTTGTGGCCCTTAAAGTAGGGGAGATGCTGAACGAGTGAGCCCAGGGCGCGACGTACGCCGAGCGGCACGCGCTTCTTAAAGGTGCGCATCTCGGGGGTGTCCTCGTACCACTCATAGCCGGCAAACAGTTCGTCGGCACCCTCGCCCGAAAGGACGACGGTGACCTCCTTGGAAGCCATCTGCGCCAGATAGTACAGCGGCACGCTGGACAGGTTCGATTGCGGCTCGTCCATGTGGTACTGGATATCGGGCAGTGCATCAAAGAACTCGTCGGCGGTAATCATCTTGCGCACGTTTTTGATGCCCAGCTTGTCGGAAAGCTCGGCGGCGTAGTTGGTCTCGTTGAAGTTCTTGTAATCGAAGCCGACAGAATACGTGGTGTCGGGCATGAGACAGGCGGCAATGTAGCTGGAATCGACACCGCCAGAAAGGAACGAGCCCACCTTAACATCGGCGATTCGGTGCGCAGCGACGCTTTCGTGCACGACCTTGTCGCACTCGTCCACGTACTCCTCGAAGGTCTTGGAGTTGTCGTCGGTGAAGTCGCAGCTCCAGTAACGCTTGATGTCCATGGTGTTGGTCGTCAGGTCATACGTAAAGCAATGCGCCGGGGCAAGCTTGAACACGCCCTTAAAGAAGGTCTCCTCCGTGGCGGGGAATTGCAGCGTCAGGTAGGGGCGCAGCGCGTCGTGGTTGACAGCCTTCTCAAACTTGGGATGGTCCAGGAAGCTCTTGATCTCGGAGCCAAACAGCAGCGAGCCATCGGATGCCTGGTAGTAATAGAACGGCTTGATACCAAAGATGTCACGAGCACCAAAGAGTTTGTTCTTGTTCTGGTCGTGAATCACGAACGCGTACATGCCGCGCAGACGGTTGACCAGGTCCTCGCCCCACTCCTCGTAACCGTGTACCAGGACCTCGGTATCAGCGTTGCAGTGGAAGGCGTAGCCGGCCGCCTCCAGCTCGGCACGAAGCTCCTGGAAGTTGTAGATCTCTCCGTTGAAGACAATCGTGACCTTGCCGTCGTCGCTCGACATGGGCTGGGCTCCAGCTTCGGAAAGATCGAGAATCGAAAGACGACGAAAACCAAGGGCAACGTTGTCGACGATATGCTGGCCGCCCATATCGGGACCACGGTGGATGATGCGATTCATCATGGCCGTGAGAACCAGCTCACTCTGTTCATCTGTACCGGTAAAACCGACAAAACCGCACATGCAAGATCCTTTCTGCTGACGGCTCAGGTGTACTGCCGCAAGGATTGCGGCAGCTGATGTCAAATAATCTTTACTATCATGCCAATCTTTTGTTTCGTGATAGGGCATAAGCGCCGAGCGAACCGAAAAAACCACGTCCCGATCTTCAGGCGAAGCGGCGGGACGTGGTTGCGAACGCTATGTTAAAGAACAGCACCCAGATTTCCTTGGTTTTACACGGGGTGAACACTGTTGCCATTTATTAGACCACGGCACAGTCCATGCAATTTTTTAGAAGGCTGTGATGCGCGCAAGGTCAGGTGGCATATTAGGATGGTTGATAATACAGAATGTTTCATCGTTTCTGCCGCGGGACGCCTTCTGCCCTTTAAGGCTGAATTTAGCGAGAGAGGTCTTTGTATGTCGAGTCCGACACAAGAGAAGCTAACTCTGATGCGCTATATAGAGTTGCTCGAGGAAGATGACCTTGTTGTTTCCAGACCGAGCGCTTCGTGCGACCAGCGCATTGAGTTTGCGACTGATGACTCGCGCCAGGTGCGTCCGGGCACGTTGTTTGTCTGCAAAGGCCGTGCGTTTAAGCGCGAGTACCTGCTTTCGGCAATCGCCGATGGCGCCGTGGCCTACGTTTCCGAGGTCGATTACGATGTTGATCTTCCCGCGGTGATTGTGAGCGATATTCGTCGCACGCTCGCCGTGGTGGCAGATGCCTTTTATGGGCACCCGTCGGGTAAGGTGAAGGTCTGCGCCTTTACAGGCACCAAGGGCAAGTCGACCTGCAGCTTTTATCTGCGCGGCATCCTCGCCAACGAGGCCAAGCTTACGGGCTGTCATCGACCCGCTCTTAATACGGGCATTGAGTTCGACGACGGCATCGAGACGGGCCCTTCCAAGCTGACGACCCCCGAATCCTTCCTGCTGCAGTCTCGCATCGCGCATGCTGCGGAGGCGGGTGCCCCGTGGCTGGTTATGGAGGCATCGAGTCAGGGCCTCAAATACGAGCGTACGGGCAAGATTGACTTTGAAGTCGGCGCCTTTACCAATATCGGCGAGGATCACATTTCGCCGATTGAGCATCCGACGCTCGAGGATTACTTTGCCAGCAAGCTCAAAATCTTCTTGCAGAGCCGTTTTGCCGTGGTCAATCTCGATATGGATAAGGTCGATCGCGTGCTCGAGGCGGCATCTCGTTGCGAACGTACGGTGACGTTCTCCCTGACCGACGAGCGTGCCGACGTGCTTGCGCTGGCGATTCGCAATGGCGACTGCGGCGTGGTGGCAACGGTGCGCACGCCCCGTTTTACGCGTGACATTGTGATTCCCACGCCGGTTAAGTTCAATGTGTCCAACGCGCTTGCCGCTATTGCCTGCGCCGAGGCCCTGGGCATTTCCGAAGAGGGTATCGTCCATGGCTTTGAGGGCGTCTTCGTTCCCGGTCGTATGGAGCTCTATCCGTCCGTATCGGGTAAAATCCTGGGCATCGTCGATTTTGCACATAACGGCATGAGCCTCGAGACACTCCTGCGCGACTTGCGCGAGAACTATCCCGAGCGCGAGCTGGCGGTTGTATTTGGCGCTACGGGCGGTAAGGGTGTCGATCGACGCACCACGATGGGCATCGCCGCTGGCAAGTATGCCGACCGAATCGTGATTACCGAGGATGACCCCGGCCCCGAGGATGTCGAGGACATCTGCGCCGAGATCGCGCGCAACGTTCAAGCGCAGGGAAATGATAACTGGCAAATCGTGACTGATCGCGTTGCCGCTATCGAGACTGCCGTGCGCGAAACTGTCCGTCCTGCCGTGGTCATCGTGACCGGTAAGGGCGAGGAAGAGTGTATGCTGCGCAAGAACGGACCCGAGCCTTGTGAGCGCGACGGTTCGATTCTCAAGCGCACCCTTGCGGCGTACGACGCCTAGACCAGCCCCTTCTATGTAAACGGAGTGACCATGTCCCACAACATCCTGCCGACCGTTGCCGAGCTTTCGGGCGAGGTGCGCGAGCGTCTTGCCAAGGTCAAGTATGTCTTTACCGATCTGGACGCCACGATGCTCGCCCCCGGCTCGTGTGTACTGCGCGATAACGACGGCAATCCCTCGACCAAGCTCGTCGAGGCGGTTGTCGCGCTCGCCCGTGCCGGCATCCAGGTGGTCCCCACCTCGGGTCGCAATCGCACCATGATCCATGAGGACGCCCGCGTGCTCGGCCTCAACTCCTACATCGGCGAGATGGGCGGCCTGGTCATGTACGACCTCAAGGCCAACGACTGGGAGTACCTGACGGGCGACATGCCCTACGACCCCGCCTGCGGTCTCACGCCGCACCAGATGATCGAGCAGACCGGCGTGTGCGAGAAGATCCTTGCCCGCTGGCCGCACAAGATCGAATACCACAACGACATGTCGACCGGCTACAAGTACCGTGAGGTCACCGTCGGCATGCGCGGCGATGTGCCCGACGATGAGGTCCAGGCCATCCTGGACGAGGCCGGCTGCGGTCTGGTCTGGGCTTGCAACGGCCATCTGACTCACCTGTCCAAGCCGACGACGCTCGAGCTTAATCGCGTCGAGGACGGCCGCGCCTTCAACATCAATCCGGCGGGTCTCAACAAAGGCGTTGCCATTGCGCGCTTCTGCGAGCACCTGGGGATCGAGCTCGAGGAGACGCTTGCGCTCGGCGACTCCGAGTCCGACTTCTACATGGCCGACCATGTTGGCATGTTCTGCCTGGTCGAGAACGGTCTGACGAGCGCCGGTGCCCCGGAGTTCTTGGACGCCTGCGACAATGCCTATATTACGCGCGGCAAGATTGTCGACGGTTGGGTGGCAACGGCCGAGCTGCTGGTCGCAGCCCGTTCGTAGCGCGACGCATCACGATTGGTCGCATTTTTCGAGAGAGAATCTGGTGAGGTAATGTCCGATATCGATAATATGGCCGGGGACACGCGTCCGATCGGCGTGTTCGACTCGGGCCTGGGCGGCTTAACGGTCGCGCGCGCGATCGCAACGGCGCTTCCGCACGAGTCCGTCTACTATTTCGGTGACACTAAACGCTGCCCTTATGGCACCCGCACCGAGGACGAGGTTCGCTCGTTTGCGCTGCAGGCGGGCCGCTGGCTATCGAGGCACGACGTTAAGATCATGGTCATCGCCTGTAACACGGCGACCGCCGCGGCCTTGCGTCTGGCTCAGCAAGTGCTCGACGTTCCCGTGATCGGCGTGATCGCCCCGGGCGCACGCGCCGCCATCAACAGCACGCGTACGCGCCGCGTGGGCGTGCTCGCCACCAACCTCACCATTCGCTCGGGCGCCTACACGCGCGCCATCCAGGATTTGGATGCTGGTGTCGATGTGTATGGCTGTCCGGCCTCGAGCTTTGTCGAGGTCGTCGAGCACGAGCTCGCCTCGGGCGCGCACCTGCAGGAGCAGTGGCTCGAGAACGAGGATATTTTTGATACGCCAGCCGTTCGCGCGCTGGTCGGCGCCACAGTCGAGCCGCTGCACGATCGCGGCATCGATACCGTGGTGCTCGGCTGTACGCACTTCCCGCTGCTGGTGGGTCCCATCCGCCATGCGCTGGGACCCGGGGTGCGCGTGGTGAGCTCCGCCGAGGAGACCACCCGCGAGCTGACCGATATCCTCACGCGCCGTGAGCAGCTGGCGGGCGATACCGCCGAGCCACAGCATCGCTTTGCCACCACGTCTGACAACATTGCCGAGTTTGCGGTGGCGGGTAGCTTTATCTTTGGCCAGCCGCTTAAAAGCATTGAGCATGTCGATATCGACGAACTCGGTTAGGCTCGCAATGTCGCCGGAGGCTTCGCCACATCTTTTGCCGAAAGGATAGTTCCATGGAATACATGCAGGTCAACCGCGCCAACGGCCGCGCCGCAAACGAGCTGCGCCCCGTTAAGCTCACCCGCGGCGTCATGAAGCACGCCCACGGCTCGTGCCTGGCGGAGTTCGGCGACACGCGCGTACTGTGCGCCGCCACCATCGAGGAGGGTGTGCCGGGTTGGCGCAAGGGCGCCAAGGCCGGCTGGGTAACGGCGGAATATGCGATGCTGCCGGCCTCGACCGGTAAACGCTGCAAGCGCGAGCATGCCAGCCGCAAGGGCCGCTCCATGGAGATCGAGCGGCTTATCGGCCGCAGCCTGCGTACCGTCGTCAACATGAAGGCGCTCGGCGAGTACACCGTTACCGTCGACTGCGATGTGATCCAGGCCGATGGCGGCACGCGTACGGCGAGCATTACCGGTGCCTGGTTGGCGCTGCACGACGCCCTTGCCATGTGGGTCGAGGCGGGAAAACTCGAGCGCATCCCGCTCACGGGCCAGGTTGCCGCCATTTCCATGGGCGTCGTCGACGGCAACACCCTGCTCGACTTGGATTATTCCGAGGACAGCCACGCCGAGGTCGACATGAACCTCGTCGCCACCGATTCCGGTGAGATGATCGAACTCCAGGGTACCGGCGAGCAGGCGCCCTTCGATCGCAAGCGTCTCAACGCCCTACTCGACCTGGGTGACAAGGGTATCGCCGAGCTCATCGAGCTTCAGCGCCAAGCCCTCGCCTAACCTGCCAAAAAGGGACAGGTTTTTTTTGGCAGGTTTTATCTGGGAAAACGTCGAAGTATAAGACTGCCGTTGATTGAGACGGGAGAGAGGCCGAAGTCCTCGTCGTCCTCAACTCGGCATTGCTATAGAGACAAAGGAGGCCAGCTATGGCACTTGAGAAGATTGACATCGACACTCTCGACCCGGCGGCGACCATCGTCGTGGCAACCGGCAACGCCCATAAGCTCACCGAGATCGAGGCCATTTTGGGCAAGGTCATGCCCGAGGTGCGCTTTGTGGCGCTCGGTCAGCTGGGCGATTTTGAGGACCCCGAGGAAAACGGCACGACGTTTTTGGAGAACGCCATCATCAAGGCGCAGGCTGCCGTTGAGGAGACGGGCCTTATGGCCATCGCCGACGATTCTGGCTTGGTCGTCGACGCGCTGGACGGCGAGCCGGGCGTGTATAGCGCGCGCTATGCGGGCGTGCATGGCGACGATGCCGCCAACAACGCCAAGCTTCTCGTTAACCTGGAAGGCGTGGCAGACGAGGATCGTACCGCGCGCTTTATGAGCGTCGTCGCGCTTATCGATACGGACGGCCTGGTCACCTATGGCGAGGGCGCCTGCGAGGGCGTTATCGCGCACGAGGGCCGCGGCGATCACGGCTTTGGCTACGACCCGCTGTTCCTGCCGGTCGATACGCCGGGCAAGACCATGGCCGAGCTCACGACGGACGAGAAGAACGCCATCAGCCATCGTTTCCATGCGCTCGAGCATCTGTCCGCTAAGCTGACGGGCGAGGAGTAGGCCGTGCGTGCGGTGGTACAGCGCGTGCTCAACGCCGGCGTGACAGTCGACGGCGAGTGCGTGGGCCGTATTGGACGCGGCTACCTGGTGCTGCTGGGCGTGGGCCACGGCGACACACGCGCCGAAGCCGACAAGCTGTGGGGCAAGCTCCGCGGGCTGCGTATCAACGAGGATGAGAACGGCAAGACCAACTTGGCGCTGGCGGATGTCGACGGCGAGGTGCTCGTGGTGTCGCAGTTCACGCTGTTTGCCGACTGCCGCCACGGCCGCCGTCCGTCGTTTACGGACGCCGGCGCGCCCGATGTCGCTAACGAACTTTACGAGTACTTTCTGACACTCGTCGCTCAGGACGTTGAGCATGTGGCGCACGGTATCTTTGGCGCCGATATGAAGGTCGACCTGGTCAACGACGGTCCGTTCACCATCGTCCTCGACACCGATAGTCTGTAAGTAGTCAATTTGGGACCGGGCTTTTTTAGCTGCTTGCGTATGGCTGCAACAGGGTGCTATAGTATTAGAGTTTTGTCTATCTTAGGGGTATTATCCCCTTTTTGAATTGCACCCTCTGGAGGCCCTATTCATGGAAGAGATGGAAGTCAATCACGTCGACGACATCCACGAGAAGCTGACCGATATGGTGGGCGATCGCGTCAAGGTTAAGGCCAACATGGGCCGTACCCGCGTCATCGAGCGCATGGGCACCATCAAGAGCGTCCACCCCGCTGTCTTTATCGTTGAGGTTGACGAGCGTCGCGGCCGCAAATCGCGTCAGTCCTACCAGTACATCGATGTCCTTACCGGCCAGGTCGAACTGTTCGACCCCGAGAGCGGCGAACATATCTTTACCCCGCTCGGCAACCAGCTCGAGGAGCACTAACGGTGACCGATCGGTCCCTCATCCTTACCGCGCCGGCAAAGATTAACCTCTATCTGGGGGTTCATACCGAGCGCGACGCCCGCGGCTATCACAGGGTCGATTCCCTGATGGCAGCCGTCGGTCTAGCCGATGCCGTGACGGTCACGCCGGCGCAGGCGTTGACCGTCCAGACGGTTCCGGCATCCGATTTTCCCATGCAAAAAAATACGGCCTATCGGGCGGCAATCGCTATGGCCGAGCGTTACGGTCGCGATGCCAACGTGTGCGTGACGATCGAAAAGCGTATCCCGCTGTGCGCCGGCCTGGGAGGCCCCTCGACGGATGCCGCTGCGGTCATCGTTGCCTTGGCCGAGCTGTGGGGTATCGACCGTGCCGACCCCGCGCTCGATGACATCGCTCGCGGTATCGGCGCCGACGTGCCGTTCTTTTTGCACACGAGTCCCGCACTCTACGTCGGCGGGGGAGATGTGCTGGCCACTGAGTATCCTGTGCTTCCGGCGACACCTGTCGTATTGGTCAAACCGCACGAGACGAGCGTTTCAACGGTTGAAGCGTATCGACGATTTGATGAGAGCCCGGTGCCCGCGGAAAAACCCGATGCGATTGCTTCTGTCTTACGCGCCGGCGATGCCGAGGCGGCATATGCGCTCGTTCATAACAATCTGGGCGTCATATCCGCGCAGATGGAGCCGCGGATCCAGGCGGTTCTCGACTGGCTGCGCGCACAGGAGGGAACCGTTGCCGTGGACGTGTGCGGTTCGGGTGCCTGCTCGTTTGCCATTTGTGATACCGTCGCTGCAGCAGCCCATCTTGCGGGAGCTGCCCAGCAAAATGGCTGGTGGGCCTGCACGACTGAGCTCATTCCCAACACGGTTCGCATCGAAGTGCCAAAGAAGTAAAAATTTCTCTAGCACGCGACGGAAATCTTTGTTACTATAGTCGAGCTAACGGGTTGTGGCTCAGTTTGGTAGAGCACTGCGTTCGGGACGCAGGGGTCGCTGGTTCAAATCCAGTCAACCCGACCAGAGCATGAGGAGGGACCGCTTCTTGCGGTCCCTTTTTTTAGCTATTGTTGTGATACCGCGATACCCGCGGTATACTCATTCGAGCTTGTCTCGCTGTATTGTGGAGGTCTACATGTTTGGACTGAGGGCTCCTGAGCTCATCATTATTCTCGTCGTTGTCCTGATTATCTTCGGGCCCAAGAACCTGCCGAAGCTCGGCAAGTCCCTCGGCTCTACCGTCAAGAATATCCGCGAGGGTATGGAGGGCGACGATAAGGCCGAGACCAAGCAGGCCGAGGAGGTCGTGGTCGAGCAGTCCGAGGAGGACAAGGAGATCGCTGAGCTCGAGGCCAAGCTCGCTGCTGCCAAGAAGAAGCAGGCAGAGGACAGCGACGCGGACGCAGAGTAGTCCCATCCCTTTGGGGTGAGCACCTGACCGGCTTGCCCGCAGGCTAGCCGGTCTTTTTCGTTTTGTTGACAGTTGATTGTTTGATCAGAGTTGGGGAGATATCCGTATGGACGCAAGCCAGATCGTACTGACCGCTGAGGGCCGCCAGAAGCTCGTCGAGGAGCTCGCTTGGCGTGAGGGCGATTACGCCAAGGAGATCGTCGAGGACATCAAGGAAGCCCGCGCGTTCGGCGACCTTTCGGAGAACTCCGAGTACGACGCCGCTAAGGACAAGCAGGCCCAGAACGCCGCTCGTATTGCCGAGATCCAGGCCATCCTTGCCAACGCTCAGGTTGCTGCCACCACAGGTGATCTGACCGTCTCCATCGGTTCCACCGTTTCTCTGATTGATCCCAACGGTGAGGTCATGGAAGTCACGCTCGTCGGTACCACCGAGACCAACTCGCTCGAGCACAAGATTTCCAACGAGTCTCCGGTCGGTCACGCCATCATCGGTCACGGCGAGGGCGACTCCGTCGAGGTCGTTACGCCTTCCGGCAAGACTCGCGTCTACACCATCGCCAAGATTGCACGCTAGACCACGGTCCCGCGTAAAGGTATGTTTTCGCTCCCTGGGACCGAATCCTGGGGAGCGTTTTAGTTTGAGGAGTTAACTTATGGCAGAGAACCAGAACGCCGCAGATCAGGCATCGACGCTCAACGACGAGCGCGCCACCCGCCTGGCCAAGCGCGCCGCCCTGTTCGAGGCGGGCCAGAACCCCTATCCCGAGCACTCTGAGCTTGAGGACTACGTTGCCGATATCGAGGCTAAGTACGCCGAGCTTGCCGATGGCGAGGACACCGAGGACGTCGTGAAGATCGCCGGCCGTGTGGTCGCCAAGCGCGGTCAGGGCAAGATCATGTTCATCGTCGTACGCGATGCGACTGCCGAGATTCAGCTGTTCTGCCGCATCAACGACATGGACGAGGCTGCCTGGAATACGCTCAAGTCCCTCGACCTGGGCGACATCCTGGGCGTGACCGGCGTGGTTGTGCGCACCCAGCGCGGCCAGCTTTCCGTTGCCCCTAAGAGCGCGACCCTGCTTGCCAAGGCCGTTCGTCCGCTGCCCGAGAAGTTCCACGGTCTTTCCGACAAGGAGACCCGCTATCGCCAGCGCTATGTTGACCTGATCGCCAACGACGATGTTCGCGAGACGTTCCGTAAGCGTTCGCAGATTCTCTCCACCTTCCGTCGCTTTATGGAGTCCGACGGCTACATGGAGGTCGAGACCCCCATCCTGCAGACCATCCAGGGCGGCGCTACTGCCAAGCCGTTCATCACGCACTTCAACGCGCTCGATCAGGAGTGCTACCTGCGCATTGCTACCGAGCTGCACCTCAAGCGCTGCATCGTCGGCGGTTTTGAGCGCGTGTTCGAGATCGGCCGTATCTTCCGTAACGAGGGCATGGACCTTACCCACAACCCCGAGTTCACCACGATGGAGGCCTATCGTGCCTTCTCCGACCTCGAGGGCATGAAGGCGCTCGCCCAGGGTGTCATTAAGGCGGCTAACAAGGCCATCGGCAACCCCGAGGTCATCGAGTACCAGGGCCAGACCATCGACCTTTCTGGTGAGTGGGCCAGCCGTCCCATGACCGACATCGTTTCCGACGTGCTCGGCAAGCAGGTCACCATCGACACGCCGGTCGAGGAGCTTGCTGCCGCCGCGCGCGAGAAGGGCCTGGAGATTAAGCCCGAGTGGACCGCCGGCAAGATTATCGCCGAGATCTATGACGAGCTGGGCGAGGACACCATCGTCAACCCCACCTTCGTGTGCGATTACCCCATCGAGGTTAGCCCGCTTGCCAAGCGCTTTGAGCATGATCCGCGCCTGACCCATCGCTTTGAGCTGGTCATCGCCGGTCACGAGTACGCGAACGCGTTCTCCGAGCTCAACGACCCGGTCGACCAGGCCGAGCGCTTCGCTGCCCAGATGGCCGAGAAGGCCGGCGGCGACGATGAGGCCATGGAGTACGATGAGGATTACGTGCGTGCCCTCGAGTACGGTATGCCTCCCGCGGGCGGCATCGGCATCGGTATCGACCGCGTGGTCATGCTGCTCACCAACCAGGCTTCCATCCGCGACGTGCTGCTGTTCCCGCACATGAAGCCCGAGAAGGGTTTCCAGTCCGGTGCCGCTGCTGCCAAGGCCGCCGAGGCCGGCAACGCCGCGAGCCCCTTCGTCAAGCCGCTTAAGCCCACGGTTGATTATTCCAAGATTGCCGTTGAGCCGCTGTTTGAGGAGTTCGTCGACTTTGATACCTTCTCCAAGAGCGACTTCCGCGCCGTGAAGGTCAAGGCATGCGAGGCCGTCAAGAAGTCCAAGAAGCTGCTGAACTTTACGCTCGATGACGGCACCGGCACCGACCGCACCATCCTCTCCGGCATTCACGATTATTACGAGCCCGAGGACCTGGTCGGCAAGACCCTGCTCGCCATCACCAACCTGCCTCCGCGCAAGATGATGGGCATCCCCAGCTGTGGCATGCTCATCAGCGCCATCCACGAGGAGGAGGGCGAGGAGCGCCTCAACCTGATTCAGCTCGACGCTTCCATCCCTGCCGGCGCAAAGATGTACTAACTAGTTACGCGGTTCTACGAACCGCGTAACGGCTCGACGCTGCGCGGGCCGCATTTGGGCAATCTGACGTTCAACTTCAAGGGCGCGACCAGAAGGTCAGCGCCCTTTCGTTTCACGCCACCTTGCCTCAAATGCGACCCGCTCGCTGACTTATGCTCAACCTGCGGCGCCATTTTGCTTGAAGGCACCTTGCTCGCTCTGGCGGGCTTTCGCTGTCCGTCCTCTACCTGCGGCGTTGCCCTGGTTGGCACTTAGGGACGTTCCTCTTGTGCCGGCACTTGGGGACGGTCCTAGCCGCCTGGGGTCTACCGGTGCATTGGGGGTTTACGCCTTCCGTGCATGACAGTCGTCTCTTTTATGTTTCCTTTAGCCGTCGCTGCCTAGGATGGGGGTTAGTCGGTAGGAAGGGAGCGTCTGTATGGACGACGCGAGCGATCGTGCAATCGAAGAGGACATGCTCAATCAGTTCAACTATTTTGATGATGAGGACGAGGAGCCGATCGACCGTCGCGAGCCGGCATCGCTTGACTCATTTGACCTAGTGGGTGAAGGGGCTGATGAGGTTGAGAATGAATCGACGGAACCCCCACAGCCTTCGCGCCCCGACCCGCTGCTTTCGAGAATCTCTTTGCACCACGGTGTCCGTGCCGGCGCCCTCCATATGAAAACCGACTGGCGCCAGATCGTGACGGCGGGCGATGAGCTTGCCGTCGATGCGCCGCTCACCGATAAGTCATCCATCATCTGCCGCACCGGTATGCTTATGCTCGCGAGCGGAACGGGTGCCTGGCGTGTACGCGATACCATGAATCGCGTTGCCGCCGTACTCGGTGTCACCGTCCACGTTGACTTAAGTCTTCTGTCGTTTGAGTGCACCTGCATCGAAGATGGCCACTGCTTTAACGAGGTTGTCAGCCTGCCCACAACGGGAGTCAATACCCATCGCATTTGGATGATGGAGAGCTTCCTAAAGGAAATCGAGACGTATGGGCGCCGGTTTACCGTGCACGAATACCACGAGATGCTCAAGACCGTTGAGAGTTCAAAACCCGATTACTCTCCCTGGCAACAGGGCCTTGCGGCAGCTTGTGCTTGCGGCGCCTTCGTCTTTTTGCTCGGCGGCGGCCCTATCGAGATGGCCTGCGCATTCGTAGGCGCTGGTGTTGGCAACTTTGCTCGCTCTCATATTCTCAAGCAGGGTCTTGGCCAGTTTAGCGCGCTGACGATTGGCGTTGCGCTCGCTTGCGTTTCGTATCTGCTGGCATTGCTCGGCCTTGGCCAGGTCGTACCGGGGGCAATGTCGCACCAAGAAGGCTATATCGGCGCCATGCTCTTTGTGATTCCCGGCTTTCCCCTCATTACGGCAGGCCTCGACATCGCTAAGCTCGACATGCGAAGCGGCATTGAGCGTCTTTCGTATGCTGTGTCGATTATTGTGATGGCGACGCTCGTAGGTTGGATGGTTGCCGAGTGTGTTGGCCTGGCGCCGGACGACTTTGCGCCGCTCGGCCTTTCGCCGCTTGCCCTTACGCTCTTGCGCGTGGTAATGAGCTTCGTTGGCGTATTCGGCTTCTCAGTGATGTTCAACAGCCCGGTAAAGATGGCCACGGCAGCTGGGCTGATCGGCGCCGTGTCCAATACCCTTCGTCTGACCCTTGTCGATGGGCCGACGATGCTTCCCTTCCTGGGCCTCAGCGCGGGAATGCCTCCCGAGGCGGCTGCATTTATCGGGGCGCTCGTATCGGGTTTGCTGGCAAGCCTGGCAGAAATCAGGCTCACCTACCCACGTATCGCCCTCACGGTGCCATCGATTGTCATTATGGTGCCGGGCTTGTATCTGTATCGCTCGATGTATTACATGTGCACCTTCGACACGGTCAATATGCTCGGCTGGTTTGTGCGTGCAGTGCTCATCGTGGCGTTTCTGCCCGTTGGGCTGGGTGTGGCGCGCACCCTCACCGACCCTCGCTGGCGCCATACCAGCTAATTGGTGCAAGGGGGACAGGTTACTTTGCACCAAATGAGTTGCGGTGAAATAGGGACTGAATTGCTGCTTAAAGGGTCAAAACAGTCCGTATTCCACCGCAACTTATGGGGTCGGGGGATTATCGGTGCCCTGCATCTTCATAAACTCAACGCTTACGAAGCGCATGCGTTTCGTGCTAGGCTGGTTCCACCACATAAGTAGTCGCAGACGCGCGTACCACGGGCGGGCGAGATGAAGTCCCAACAGCTCCATCTCGCCCGCCCGTTTTTGTTGTGCGCCGCGGCGCAACACAGAAAGGACCATGCCCTTTATGCCTATCAACAAACGAGAGAGCCTGCTGTTCACCTTTATCATGTGCTTTTGCATGGTGCTCTGGATGAGCATCTACAACGTTGCCCTGCAGCACGGGGCCATCAACGGCGAGGTCGTTGCCGCTGCGTGGCTCGGCTTCCCCGTTGCCTATATCTTTGCCGTGTGCTGCGACCGGTTCGTCGCCAGCCCGCTTGCCAAGGGTTTCGCCTTTAAGTACTTGGTCACTCCGGGCAAGAGCTCGCCGCTCGCCATGACGCTCGCCGTCAGCTCCTACATGGTCGTTCCCATGGTCATCATCATGTCGCTCTACGGCGCGTGCGAAGGCCTGTTCCATATGCCCGGCGGCCCGCTTGCCAATCTGCAGGCGCTGCCGATGATGTGGCTCGTCAACATTCCGCATAATTTTGTGATGGCGCTGCCGTGGAACCTTTTGGTAGCCGGTCCGATTTCCCACTTCGTCTTCCGTCGCGCCTTCCCTGTGGGGACGGTTTTCAAGGAGGAGCATGCCGAGCTCTTGGAGCAGGCTATGGCTCCTGAGTGCGAGTAGCTCGCTTAGGGATCTGCTGAGCGCGGGCGACTTGCTTGGTTGGAGCCCTAAGCGTGGATAGCTCTCTCGGCGACATCGCGGGCGTGAGCGGTGCGCATGACCGGAGGGCCCGTGCTGCTCCGTTGCCCGACGTGCTAGCGCGCAGAAGAATCTGTTGGTGCATTCGGCGGCTGCTGAAGCGTTTCGGCAGCCGCTTTTTATACGGAGTTTAAATACAACAGTCTGTTGTATTACGTAGAGTGGTATATCTCTAGCAGGAAAAATGCGAGAGACGGAGCATTATGGCGTTGCTAGTAGGACTGGACGTAGGGTCGACGACGACCAAAGTTTACGCGATGCACGAGGATATGACCGAGGCGTGGTGGGGATATCGCCGCCACGGGGCGTGTCAGACAGCGAGCGTGCGCGCCATGCTCGGCGAGCTCGCCGAGCGCTTTCCCCATGAGTCGCTGCGCGTTGCGGTGACCGGCTCGGGTGCGCGCGATATCGCGACCGCGCTGGGCGCCTCGTACGTTCAGGAGGTGGTCGCCAACGCGCTCGCGATCAGCAGGTTCTATCCGCAGACGCGCTGCGCCATCGAGCTGGGCGGCCAAGACGCCAAGATGATCTTCTTCCGCACCAACGATAAGGGAGACATCGAGGTTGCCGACATGCGCATGAACGGTTCGTGCGCAGGCGGTACCGGTGCATTTATCGACGAGATGGCAAAGCTCATGGGGGTCGGCACCGAATCGGGCGAGTTCGAGCAGCTCGCAAGCCGGGGAACGACCGTCCACGAGGTCTCGGGCCGCTGCGGCGTGTACGCAAAGACCGATATCCAGCCGCTGCTCAACGAGGGCATTCCTACCACCGACCTGGCGCTTTCGGCGCTTCACGCGGTCGCCCGCCAAACGATCGGCGGTCTGGCCCAGGGTATCGACATCGAGCCGCCGGTAATCTTCGAGGGCGGTACGCTCGCCTACAACCCCACGCTGGTCCGCGTGTTCCGGGAGCAACTGAATCTATCGGACGATCAGGTTATCGTCCCGCGCGATCCGCAGATCATGGTCGCGCGCGGTGCCGCCCTGTCGCTGACCGACATGTTCGCATCGTCCCAACCGATCGACCTTCCCGACGCTTTTGTCCGGCTGGATAAGCTCGAGACGGTCGCGCCCGCAAGCGGGGAGGGACGTCTTGCCCAGCCCTTTTTTGCCACACCTGCCGAGCAGGCGGATTTTACGGCACGCCATGGCAAAGAGACGCCGGCAAAGGGTCCGGATGCGTATGCGCCCGGAGAGACGGTGCGTGTGGCGCTCGGTATCGATTCGGGGAGCACGACGACCAAGTTCGCCCTGGTCGATGAGGCGGGTGAGCTTGTCGATTCGTTCTACGCGTCTAATAACGGCAGACCGCTCGACGTCGCCCAACAGGGTCTTGTCAGCTTGAAGAACCGCTGGGAGACAGCGGGAGTCACGCTTGCGATCGATGCCGTGGGCACCACGGGATACGGCGAGGAGCTTTTCGCGCGCGCGTTCCACGCCGACTACCATACGGTCGAGACGGTCGCGCACGCCCGCGCCGCGTGCGCATGCGTTCCCGATGCGACCTTCGTGCTCGACATCGGCGGACAGGATATGAAGGCCATCTGGCTCAACCACGGCGTGCTGACCGATATCGTCGTCAACGAGGCGTGCTCTGCGGGCTGCGGCTCGTTCCTCGAGGGTTTTGCCAAAAACCTCGGAATAGCCGTTGAGGATATCGCGACCGAGGCATTTTCGTCCAAAGCCCCCGCCGTTCTCGGCAGCCGCTGCACGGTGTTCATGAACAGCAGCGTCGTTTCCGAGCAGCGGCGCGGTAAGGGTCCGGGCGACATCATGGCCGGTCTCTGCCGTTCGATTATCGAGAACGTGTTCACCAAGGTCATTCGCGTTTCAAATCTCAACCGTCTGGGCGACAAAGTCGTCGTCCAGGGCGGCACGTTCCGAAACGACGCGGTGCTGCGCGCATTCGAGCAGTATCTGGGCAAACCCGTCACGCGTGCGCCCCACCCGGGGCTGATGGGCGCTATCGGTATCGCCCTGCTCGCGCGCGAGGAATGCCGCAAGGGCGACGCCGGCACGTCGTTTATCGGGCTCGATGCCGTGGAGCGCTTCGAGCATCGCGAGTTCGGCGGCGTTACCTGCCGTCGGTGCAACAACCGCTGCCAGCGCGCGGTCGTGGCATTTGGCGACGGCTTGCTTTACGTCACGGGCAATCGCTGCCCGCGCGGCGGCGCCATCTCATGGGATGAGCTCGTGCGCGAGGTTCCCGCGGCGGAGGAGCTGCGTCCGCAGGGTGCTTGCGAGGCACGGGCACCCGGCACGGGGCGCGACCGGACCGCGGCTGCCCCCAATCTCTTTGTCGACCGCGAGAAGCTGCTGTTCGAGTCGTGCCCCACGGTTCCCGTCTGCGGGGGGCGCGATGTCACGATCGGCATTCCCCGTGTGCTCGAGTTCTGGGACACCATGCCGTTCTGGTCGACGTTCTTCAGCACGCTCGGCTTTAAGGTGCGCGTCTCGGGACGCAGCACCAAGGCGATGTACGAGCGCGGTCTGGCGCACGTCACATCCGACACCGTGTGCTTCCCGGCCAAGCTCGTCCACGGGCACATCCGCAATCTCGTCGACGCCGGCGCCGACCGCATCTTCATGCCCATCATCACGACGGTGCCCACCGAAAACACCGCCTCTACCAGCGAGTGGATGTGCGCCGTCGTAAAGGGATACCCCTACGTGATGCGCAATTCCGATAACCCGGAGGAGCGTTTCGGCGTTCCGTTCGATACGCCGCTGTTCCACTGGTACGACGAGGGCGACCGAAACCGCCAGCTCAAGGCGTGGTGCAAGGAGACCTTCGATATCGATGCCGACCTGGTTGCCAAGGCGACCGAGCAGGCGGACCGCGCGCAGCAGACGTTTGAGAACCAGCTGCAGCTGCGCGGCAGGCAGGTGCTCGAGAACGTGCGCGAGGACGGCGGCTACGCGGTGGTGATCGCTTCGCGCCCGTACCACAACGACCCGCTGGTCAACCACGGGCTGCCCAAGCTCTTCTCTGAGCGCGGCATCCCCGTGCTGACGCCCGATGCGGTGCCGGGGGTCTGCAACGTCGATCTTTCCAACAGCCGCATCGACATCGTGAACAACTACCATGCGCGCATGCTGTCGTGCGCGGTCATCGTCGCATCGACGCCCGAGCTCGAGCTCGTGCAGATGGGCAGCTTCGGCTGCGGCCACGATGCGTATCTCACCGATGAGATCGCGCGCATGATGGGCGAGATGGGCTCCAAGGTTCCGATGATGATCAAGCTCGATGAGAGCGACGTCGCCGGTCCCATGGGCATTCGCGTGCGTTCGTTTATCGAGTCGGTCAACCGTCGTCGCGCGGAGGAGCGTGCCGAGGGCGCCCGGGTGCACGCGGTCCATCCGCTCGACGACCCGTATAAGGTCAAGTACACCAAGCGCGACCGGCACGACAAGATCGCGCTGGTCCCCAACACCTCCCATGCGTTCTGCAGGCTCATAACCGCGGCGATGCGCAATCAGGGCGTGCGCGCCGAGGCCCTTGATATCGGGCGCGAGGATGCCATCCGCCTGGGCAAACGCTATGTGCACAACGACATCTGCTTCCCCGCGCAAATCGTGATCGGCGAGGCGCTCGCGGCACTCGAGAGCGGTAAGTACGACCCGCACGACGTCGCCGTGGTGACTGGCAAGTATATCGGCGACTGCCGCCTGACGCACTACATGCCCCTGCTGCGCCGCGCGCTCGACGACGCGGGATACGACTATGTCCCGGTGCTCACCAACGACGACGTCGATGCCCACAATGCGCATCCGGGCTTCAAGCTCGGCCTTGGCCCGAGCATCCAGATCGCCTACGGTCTTCCCATGATCGATACCCTCGAGGCCATGCTTAGGCGCATCCGTCCCTACGAGCTCGAGAAGGGCGCGGCGGACGCTGCGTTCGACCGCGCGCTCGATGAGGTTATCGAGGGCATGGAGCGCTCCGGGCTGAGAGGCCAGGCGACGGGCTTCAAACGCGCGCTTGCGATCATGGACGCCGTTCCGTACGACCGCTCGAACCCGCATCCGACCGTTCTCATCGTGGGCGAGTACCTGCTCAATTTCCATCTCGGCGCCAACCACGAGATCGAGCGCTACCTCGAGGACAACGGGCTCGAGGTCATCGAGGCGCGCATGACCGACGTGATCCGCAAGACCTATTTCTACAAGCATGCGCAGTCGCGCGAGTTCCACGTCGACCTGTCGCTGCCCGAAAAGGCCTGGTACGCCACGGCGGACAACCTGTTCGAGCTCGCGCACGACCGTTGCGACCGCCTGGGCGCGGCGAGCCCGCTCTACGAGCCGCCGACGCGCATGCCCGAGCTCGTGCGCGCGAGCGATAAGATCCTGCACCATACGTTCGATGCGGGCGAGGGCGTGCTGATTCCGGCGGAGATCCTCGAGCACGCCAAGCGCGGCTGCCGCAACTTCGTGATCCTGCAGCCGTTCGGGTGTCTGCCCAACCATGTCGTGGGGCGCGGGCTCATCCATGCGCTCAAGGAGCAGTATCCCACGGCGCAGTTCCTGCCGCTCGACTACGATCCCGACGTGAGCTTCGCCAACGTGGAGAACCGTCTTCAGATGCTCATCATGAACGCCAAGGCGCAGGGGTGCGGTGAGGCGCATGGCGAGACCGCGTAAGGACGCCGATGCGCCCGATGCACGCACCCGTATCATCGAGGCGTTTTGGGAGCTCATCGAGAACAACAGCATCTTCGAGCTGTCGGTTGGCGAGGTGACCCGCGCCGCCCGGTGCAATCGCGGAACGTTTTACTACTATTTTCACGATTTCGATGAACTCGTCGCCATCGCCATAGCCCAACTGCTGCAGGATAACGAGCTCATCACCGATGCCCTCTGGCATTTTTCGAGCGAGGGCGACCTTTCGGCGTTCGACCGGCGCGACGTCCGCTGCCTGCTGCGGCGCATCGTCATCACCATGAGGGCGGGTGCCGCCGAGCAGGTCGTGCAGGGCATCCATACGATCATCATCGACCGCGTGAGAGAGATCGTCCACCCCGACGGAGAAGAGCTCAAGGCGGATTCGAGCTTTGCGGTGGGCTTTCTGGTCTCGGGCATCATGGACTTTGTGATGGCGGTCGGCTTTGCCCGGGAGGGCGGTGAGGAGATAGACCTCGAGCAGCTGGGGGACAGCGCGTGCGCGTACCTGAGGGCGGTCGCCATGCAGACGGTGGAAACGGTCGCGCAAGTCGAGGGCGTCGATACATCCGAGCTGCTCGAACGCGTCTCCAAGGAGGCCGATGCCTATCGCGCATCGCGTGCGACGAGTCCCGACGTGGTGAAAGACGCCTAGGGTTTCTCTTGCGGGGCGCCTGTCGCGCATCGCGCGGTGAGTCCCGCGATGCGGTCATAACCTGCATTCATGTGAGCCGGGTTTATAGATATTCCTCCAGCTGTTAACATAGACAACCTGTGGGTAAAGAGACAAAAGCGCCGCCGACGGGCGGGCGTTTTGATTTCGATGAACTCATGTAAGGAAACGAGCATGTTAGATAGATTTACCGATCGAGCGCGCAAGGTCATGTCGATGGCCAAACAGGAGGCGCTCGATCTTCATTCAAATAAGGTGGGCACCGAGCACCTGCTGCTCGCGCTTGCCAAGGAGGACGAGGGCATTGCCGCCGAGGCACTGCGCTCGCTCGATATCGCCTACGACGACATCATGGACACCCTCAAGGAGGTCCAGACCACGGTTCCCGAGCCCAGTGAGGAGACCGAGGCGGCTAAGCTCGCCTTTACGCCGCTCGTCATTAGCGTTATGGAGCGTTCATTCCGCGTGGCGCGTGAGAATAACCAGACCTACGTGTCGACCGAGCACTTGCTGATCGGCATCGTCGAAGAGGGCAACGGCATGGCCATGGACATCCTCATGCGCCTGGGTGTGTCGTCCGCCTCTATCAAAAAGGCTATCGAGAAACTCACTGCCAAGGACCAGGACAAGAAGCGTCCGCTCGCCGGCGCCGGTGCCGGGCGTCCCGGTGCGGGCCTGCCGTTCTTTAGCGGCTCGGATGCCTCTCAGCAAAAGGGGAGTGGCACCGATACGCTTAAGCAGTTCGCGACCAACCTCACGCAGAAGGCGCGCGATGGCGAGCTCGACCCTGTAATTGGTCGCGAAAAGGAAGTCCAGCGTATGATGGAAATTCTTTCGCGCCGCACCAAGAACAACCCGCTCATTCTGGGCGACCCCGGCGTGGGCAAGACGGCCATCGTCGAGGGCCTGGCTCAGCAGATTGCAGCCGGCAACGTGCCCGAGAACCTCATGAACCAGAATATCTGGACGCTCGACCTGCCGGGCCTCGTGGCGGGTGCCAAGTATCGCGGCGAGTTTGAGGAGCGCCTCAAGAACGTGATCCAGGAGGCCACCGAAGCCGACGACGTCATCCTGTTTATCGACGAGATGCACACCATCATCGGTGCCGGTTCTGCTGAGGGCTCCATCGACGCGAGCTCTATGCTCAAGCCCGTGCTCGCGCGCGGTGCCTTCCAGATTATCGGCGCCACCACGGCCGAGGAATTCCGCAAGTACCTCACCAAGGACCCGGCCTTCGAGCGTCGCTTCCAGACCATCGATGTCGAGGAGCCGAGCGTCGAGGACACGGTCAAGATCCTGACCGCGCTCAAGCCGCGCTACGAGGAGCACCACCATGTGCACTATACGCAGGGTGCTATCGAGGCCGCCGCGAACCTTTCCAACCGCTACATCCAGGATCGCTTCCTGCCCGATAAGGCCATCGACCTCATTGACGAGGCCGGTGCCCGCGCTCGCATCGCCGCGAATCGCGCGCCCGAGCCGGTGCGCGAGGCCGAGCATCGCATAGAGGAGCTCAAGGCCGCCGCGCAGGAGGCCACCGAGAGCGACGACATGAACAAGGCCGCCGAGATTACCGAGCGGCAGAAGGCCGCCGAGATTGAGCTCGCCGAGGCCAAGGCCGCCTGGACCGCCGAGCTCGACGCCAGCCCGCTCACCATCGATGTGAGTCAGATCGCCGATATCGTGTCCGTGACCTCGGGCGTGCCGGTGTCCTCGCTTACCGAGAGCGAGAGCCGTCGCCTGCTACAGGCCGAAAGCGTGCTCAAGACCCGCATTATCGGCCAGGACGAGGCCGTCGAGGCCGTTGCCAAGGCCGTGCGCCGCAGTCGCTCGCCGCTCAAGGATCCGCGTCGCCCCGGCGGCAGCTTTATCTTCCTGGGCCCCACCGGCACGGGCAAGACCGAGCTCGCCAAGACGCTCGCCGAGTATCTCTTTGGCAGCAAGGACGCGCTCATCAGCTTCGACATGTCGGAGTTCGGCAGCGAGTTCGAGGTCTCCAAGCTTATCGGTAGCCCCCCGGGCTACGTTGGCCATGACGAGGGCGGTCAGCTCACCAAGGCCGTTCGTCGTCACCCGTATTCGGTCGTGCTGTTCGACGAGATCGAGAAGGCGCACCCCGATATCTTCAACATTCTGCTGCAGGTGCTGGAGGAGGGCCGCCTGACCGATAGCCAGGGCAAGACGGTCGACTTCCGTAATACCGTGATCATCATGACGTCCAACGTGGGCGCCCGCGAGATTGCGCAGGATGCGAGCGTTGGCTTCGGCACCACCGGCGAGCAGGGCCTTACCTCGAGCGAGATTAAGGGCCGTGCGATGGGCGAGCTCAAGCGCCTGTTCCGCCCCGAGCTGCTCAACCGTATCGACGACATTGTGGTGTTCCAGAAGCTTTCGGGCGAGAACCTGACCAAGATCGCGCACCTGCTGGTGGACGACCTGCGTCAGCGTCTGATTGCCAACGGCATGAACATCAAGCTCACCGATGCGGCCTACGACAAGATCGTGGCCGAGGGCACCGACCTCACCAACGGTGCGCGTCCGCTGCGTCGTGCCATCCAAAAGCTCATCGAGGATCCGCTGTCCGAGGAGCTGCTGGCCGGCGAGTGGGGCGAGGGCGATACCGTCCTGTGCGATGTGGCCGACGGCAAGTTTGTCTTTAGCCATGGCACGGGCGAGATCCCGGCACCGCGTCCGGCGGGCACGCTCGGTGGCGATACCGCTCCGGCGGCGCCGCACACCGGCAACGCCGCGCCTGTGAGCAGTGGCGTGAGCTCGGGTCCCGGCGGCATGATGCAAGCCGGTTCCGGCGCGCTGTAGGGATTAACATAGCTTTGCGAAGGGGCACTCCTGTCGGGGCGCCCCTTTTTATGAGTAAATGGTGCTATACTCAAAATACAAATATGTATAGCAGAAGGAGCTAGCATGCCTATATCGGTACTCGACTCACGGCCGGTCCAGATGAATGTACGCATGGATCGCCAACTCAAAGAGGCTGGGGACGCCGTGCTGGCGCATATCGGCATGACGCCGTCTCAAGCGGTGCGGACACTTTGGGAATATCTGGTCGTCAACGGATGCATGCCCTCGAGATCGGGGATTGCGGTACCGAGCTCTAACGTGCCAGCGACTGCGTCGGTGGAATCAAGGGTTACGCAAGGCAGCCACATCGTGCGCGATGCGTGCCTCAAATATGGCATCCCTGTTCCCGACCTCTTGGGTGACTACGATGACCTCTATGAGGAGGCCATGGCGGAGCGCTATCCCGAGTGGGTGGAACTATGAGCACAGAAGGCGTCCTCAAGCTGTTAATCGATACCAACGTATGGATGGATTATTTTTCTGGCAGGTCCGACCGTACGGCAAATGTCGTCCATCTGATCGAGATTGCCGACGCCTCGGAGCGGATTGCCCTGTTTGCCTCGTCGCTTTCGGTCAAAGACGTGTCATATCTTGTCTCGGCGGCAATCAAGCAGGAGTGCCGAAGAAAGACTGGCTCACTGAGCGCTAACGCCATTGCGGCGGCAGACGAAACGGCTTGGGCATGCGTTCGACAGATGCGCGAGCTAGCCCTCATCGCCCCGGTCGGTGCAGACGAGGTCTTCGACTCCTTTGTGTTCAAGTACCACCACAATGACTTTGAGGACGACCTGATGCTGGGCGTCGCCAATCGCATTGATGCCGATTACGTTGTGACGGAGGACAAGAATCTTATTAAACATACCAATGGTGTATGCATTAATGTTCAACAGGCGTTGAGGTTGGTTGAAGGGTCCAACGCCCCTTCGGCACGGCCCGTCTAGCCTGCTTTATCTTAATAAAGTGGCGTTTCCCCGCCGTTAGCCGATGATGCAAGGGCGCTCGGCGTTTTCGACTGGTTTATGCACGCAAAGTCTGGGAATATACAAGACGCATGTCTTACTGTCTAACCAGTTGCGCCAAGGAGGCACCATGGACTACAAGATTACCGGCTACGAGCCCGCCCAGCTGTTCCATTTCTTTGAGGAGGTCAGCGCAATCCCCCGTGGGTCTGGCAACGAGAAGGGCATCAGCGATTTCCTGGTTGCGTTTGCCAAGGAGCGCGGCTTCGATGTGTATCAGGACGAGGTCTACAACGTCATCATTCGCAAGCCCGCATCTGCCGGTGCCGAGAATGCCCCGACCGTGATGCTGCAGGGCCACATCGATATGGTGTGCGACAAGTTGGGTTCCGTTGAGCACGACTTTACGACCGACGGTATCGACCTGGTCGTCAAGGACGGCGTCCTCACCGCTAACGGCACCACTCTGGGCGCCGACAACGGTATCGCCGTCGCGCTTATGCTTACCGTGCTCAACGATGATTCGATTGCCCATCCGGCTCTCGAGTGTGTGTTCACCACCGACGAGGAGACTGGCCTGGTCGGCGCCGAGACGCTCGACAAGTCCCAGATTAGCGCCCGCACCATGATTAACCTTGACTCCGAGGAAGAGGGCGTTGCCACCGTCAGCTGCGCCGGCGGCGTCGTCGTTACCTACACCTGCCCGATCGCGCGCGAGCACAAGACCGGTAGCACCCTCACGCTCGACATCTCCGGCCTTCTGGGCGGTCACTCCGGCAGCGATATCCACCTGGAGCGCGGCAACGGCAACCTCATCATGGCCCGCATCATCGACCGCCTGATGGTCGCCGGCGAGCCCGCCATCGTCAGCTTCAACGGCGGCACTAAGGACAACGCCATCAACCGTGAGTGCAAGGCCGAGCTGGTTTACGCCGACCACGCTGCCGCCGAGGCCGCGGCCCAGATCGCAAAGGATATCATTGCCGACGTCACTGCCGAGCTCGAGGTCTTCGACCCCGGCTTTACCTGCACCGTCGAGATTGCCGACGACGCCGAGGTCGAGGCCATGGACCAGAAGTCCGCGCTTGCCCTCATCCGCGCTCTGCGTCTTGCCCCTAACGGCGTGATTCGCCGCAACGTCGCCACCGACGGCTCCGTCGAGGTTTCCTCCAACATCGGCGTGGTCGCCACCTCTGACGACCAGGTCAAGATCATGCTGTCCCCGCGCTCCTCGATCACCTCGCTACAGAACGAGTTCAAGGACCGCCTGCAGACGTTGGCCGATGTCTTGGGCTTCGACGCCAAGTTTGAGTTCGAGTATCCCGGCTGGAGCTATGCCGAGCATTCGCCGGTCCGCGACGTCTTTGTCGAGAGCTATCGCGAGCTCTTTGGCTCCGAGCTGCGCATCGAGTCCATTCACGCCGGCCTTGAGTGCGGCCTGTTTGCCGAGGCCCTGCACGGCCTGGACGCCATCGCCGTGGGCCCGACGCTCTCCGATGTCCACACCCCGGACGAGAGCATGGAACTCGCTTCTGCCGAGCGCTTCTACGAGCTGCTCATCGACGTCCTCAAGCGTCTCGCTGCGTAAAGGTTGCGCTAGCAGCAGTCCGAGCCACGTGCTAGCGGATTGCAAATGACATTACGAGAGGGGGTACCCGGTCTTTTGCGACAGGTGTCCCCTCTCTTCTTTTAAGAAATGGGAAATTGATTGGCGTCTAGCCCATATCCGCCCTGATGAGGTCGAGGGTTCGCTGGCAGTTTTCGCGGACGGGGCCGAGCATATGATCGCGCAGGTCCGCCATGCCGGGCAGGTCGGCGTATTCGTCCATGACCTCTTCCATGCAAATGGGTACCTCGTAGGCGAGGTCCATCATGGTCGCAAAGCAAAACTTCTCGGATAGCCCGGCATCGGTGAGCGCCGTCTCCAGCGCGGGGTCGCCCATACCGTGGTATCGGCGGATAGCACCTGGACCGATGCGCCCCACACGATTTTCGCCGCCAACGCTCATAGCAAGGCGTGCCCGACGTCGCATGCTCTCATACGCCAAGCCCGAAGCGACATCGTACATTCGAGCCATCATGGCTGCGCCGTCGTTTCCAAGGAGCAGGGAATAGTTTTTCGCATGCGCATCCGGTGCGCCGATAATGGCGTTGAAGAACAGTATCTGCGTAAACAGATGCAGGTTAAGTTGATGGTGGCTCGTAGTTACGAGGAGCTCTTGAATGTCGCGTGTGGTCGGGCCGCCGTCTGCCGTGTACTTTTGGGCGGGCATCACCCCAAGTGCCTGACAGAGGTCTTCTTGATGTAGGCGCCTGATCGTTCCGTCTTCGACTTTCACGCGGTCATAGCGCTCAACAATGAGGGTAGGTTCGTCCTCAAACATACGATATTCGACGTTTGCCGTTGCGATACCGGCTCGCTGGGCGCTTTTCATGCAGACAAACTCATTGAGAGCCTCGAGTTTAAATCCGTTAACGCCATTTTTGAAAATATGCGTCGTGGGCGAGGAGCCCATGCATTCGCACCAGCGGCCGTTAATGAACGCGAGCGCGAACTTGCCCTGGTTGCCTCCAAGTGACCAACTTTCATCTAGACCCATCCACGATGCATCGCGGTCATCTCTGATCGACTTGAGGCGGAGAGCAATTTCGTGGTCGTCTATAGGGCGGTAATCGCCAGCGCGATGCAGGACGGCGTCGGCATCTTCTTCGGCATAAAACTGCACTCCGCCCGGACAGTCGAGTCCGATATGGCTGAGCAACGCAACGGGATTGTTGGGCCTAACGTCGAATTCGGCGGCAATCGCTTTTCGCTGGTCCTCGCTGTCGGGTAGAAGGCCAAACAGGTACGGATTCATGACCTGTTGTCCGTATGTGCGATTCGATACGGGTATGTTGGTCGATAGGGCTGGCCCGTCATAGTCATGATCGTAGGTAAAGCTGATAAGACCGTTCTCATCTTGCGTGAGCGTTCCCGCAGGTACGCCGCAAATAATGGTCCGAAGTGATGTTCTGGCCATTGGCTATTTCCCTTCGGGCTTGGTTTGGTTAGATGCGTTTGCGGCAATCGAGACTCCGAGATTGGACATGACGAAATCGGCGAATATCTCGTCGTAAAGTGCGGATGTAAAGGGGGCATCTGCAAGAGCCGGAATGGCGGTACTACGACTGTTGCGATGATGGGGACGTTGAGTGTGATGGCGCCTGGGGATGCTGCGAGGCAGCGGATTGGCATGCGGAGCGTCGACTGGTCGCTCATTTTTTGCTTCGCCGATATCCCCTTGAGCGGCGAGTGCTAGTCCAAGAGCATTGAAAATCGTCAGCAGCTTGTCGAGTCGAATGCCAGTGGCGTCTCCTAGCTCGAGCGATGCGAGCAGGCGCTCCGAAACACCGGCTTTTTTAGCGAGGGCGGCACGGGTGAGACCCTGAGCCTCGCGTGCCTGACGCACATAGATGCCAGCTTGCCGCGGTGTGGTGATGGGAAGGGTATCCATGGTGATCTCCTAACGTGCAGACTTTTGCATATCAGTATGACATGCAAAAGTCTGCACGAAAAGGCATTATGCAAAACTCTGCATGAGACCTCTACATTGACGTTGAGCTTATGAGAGGCGTTTTTTATATCGCGAGAATCCCCAGATGCTCAAGCAAGATCTTAAGCCCGATGAAGATGAGCACGACGCCACCCACGATGGTGGCAGGCTTTTCGTAGCGCGCGCCAAAGGTGTGGCCGATCGCTACGCCGGCGACGGAGAAGATAAAGGTCGTGATGCCGATGAGCGACACGGCGGGCATGATGTCGACCGAGAGCGCGGCAAATGAGATGCCTACGGCTAGGGCGTCGATTGAGGTGGCGATGGCGAGGATCAGGTACTCGCCCAGGTCAATCTTTTCGGCATCCTTGCCGTCGCCTTCATCCTCGTCCTCGGTAGAGGCCTCCCACAGCATTTTGCCGCCAATGAAGGCGAGCAGGATAAAGGCGATCCAGTGGTCGATGGGGCCGATGATGCCCATAAACTGGCTGCCAAGCGCCCATCCGATCACGGGCATGCCGGCCTGGAAGCTGCCAAAGAACGGGCCGAGCACTACGGTGACCTTAAGGTTGATCTTCTTCATGCCAAGGCCCTTGCAGATGGATACGGCAAAGGCGTCCATCGAAAGGCCAACGGCGAGCAGCACGAGCTCTGCGAGTCCCATAGTCTGGCTCCCTCTCTGCGGGCGGGCCCGCGTGTACCTCTTGGGGGAGCAACATAAAGACTAACCTTGGCACATGGTTGAGTGGGTAGTCAAAAGAGCCCGTCCCAAATTAGCTATCTTAGCGGTGTTCGCTCATTCTGTAAGCATCGGATTTCGCGAGCGCCGCGGGGACAAACCGTGAGAAACTATTTAGCGTTTATGGAGCGTATACGATGGGAGCGATGCCTTGGATAAGAACGAGCTGCAAAAGCGTATGGAACAGGCCATCCGTCTGACGGCACCTGGTCAGCCGATCCGCACTGCCCTCGACATGATCATCGCCGGTCACCTGGGCGCCCTTATCTGCGTTGGCGACACCGAAAACGTGCTCGCTGCCGGTAACGACGGCTTCCCGCTCAACATTTCGTTCACCTCGAACCGTCTGTTCGAGCTCTCCAAGATGGACGGCGCCATCGTCATCGACGGCGACCTCACCCAGATCCTGCGCGCCAACTTCCATCTCAATCCCGATCCCTCGCTTGCCACGAGCGAGACGGGCATGCGTCATCGCACCGCCGCTCGCATGTCGGTGCTCACCGATGCCATTGTGATCTCGGTCTCGGCCCGTCGTGCCGTCGTCAACGTGTACGTTCACGGCAAGAGCTACGAGATCCAGCCCGTCACCACCATCATGAGCTCGGTCAACCAGCTCGTCGCCACGCTCCAGACTACCCGTCAGTCGCTCGACCGCTCCCTGCTGCGCCTGACGGCCCTCGAGCTCGACGACTACGTTACGCTCGCCGACATTACCGGTATTTTCTCGAGCTTCGAGATCATGCAGCAGGCAAAGACCGAGCTTAAGGATTGCATCGTCAAGTTGGGCAACCAGGGCAAGCTCGTGCAGATGCAGCTCGAGCAGCTCGCGGGCTCCAGCATGGATACCGAGTATGACCTGATGATCCGCGACTACGCAAGTGATTCTTCCGAGGCTAATGCCGAGAAGATTCGCGCCAACCTAAGCCGTATGACACCTAAGGACCTGTCCGACCCACAGCATGTGGCGGCGGTTCTGGGTTACGACGACCTGGACGAGGACTCCGTCATGACACCGCTGGGCCTGCGCACGCTTTCGCGCGTGTCCGTCGTGCGCGACGGCGTGGCCGAGAAAATCGTCGACGAGTATGGATCGCTGCAGGAGCTCATGGACGACATCAGCGAGGATCCGGAGCGCCTGGGCGACTTTGGCGTTAACAACCCTGCCATTCTTGCGGACTCCCTGTACCGCATGAAGGGCACCAAACAGGGGAACGCATAATGGCTCCCGTATGCGCCGTGGTCGTTGCCGGCGGCAGCGGCCAGCGCTTTGGAAATCCCGGCGGCAAGCAGCTCGTTAACGTGGCGGGCCGTCCGCTCATGAGCTGGTCTATCCGTGCGTTCGATCGTAGCGACAAGGTCGGTCACATCGTGGTGGTGTGTCCTGCCGAGCGTCGTGTCGAGATGCGCCGCCTGGCCATCAGCCCGTATTCGTATAGCACGCCCATCAGCTTTGCCGATGCCGGCGATACCCGCCAGGACTCCACCCGTGCCGGCGTGCATGCGGTACCGGCGGGTTTCGAATATGTCGCCATCCACGACGGCGCCCGTCCGCTCATCACGACCGAGGCCATCGATCACGCGATCGACGTGCTTGTGGGTGACCGCTCGCTCGACGGCGTCGTGTGCGGCCAGCCCGCGATCGACACGCTCAAGATCGTCGACGGCGACAATATCGTCGAGACGCCGCCGCGCGAGCTCTATTGGGCCGCGCAGACGCCGCAGATCTTTAGCGTCGATGCTATGAAGCGCGCCCACGCTGCAGCCATTGCCGAGGGCTTTATCGGTACCGACGATTCGTCACTGGTCGAGCGCATGGGTGGGCGCGTCCGCTGCGTCCAGAGCCCGCGCGATAACCTTAAGGTGACGGTGCCCGAGGACCTGCGCCCCGTAACCGCGATTCTGCTTGGCCGTATGGCCGAGGGAGAGGACCTTCCCCATGTTCAGTAACCTGCGCATTGGCCACGGCTACGACGTCCACCGTTTGGTGGAGGGGCGTCGATGTATCATCGGCGGGGTCGACATTCCCTACGAGCGCGGCCTGCTGGGCCACTCGGATGCCGATGTGCTTGCGCACGCCTTGGCCGACGCCATTCTGGGCGCCTGCCGCGGGGGAGACATCGGCAAGCTATTCCCCGACACCGATTCCGCCTACGAGGGTGCCGATTCGATGGTGCTGCTCGCTCGCGTGATGGACTATGCGCGCGAGTTGGGCTTTGAGTTTGTCGATGCCGATTGCACCATTGCCTGTCAGCAGCCCAAGATCACCCCGCACCGCGATGCCATGCGCGCCAACCTTGCCCATGCCTTGGGCGTTGACGTCGAAAACGTGGGCGTCGCCGCCACTACGACCGAAAAGCTCGGTTGGGAAGGCCAGGGCGAGGGAATCGGTGCCTGGGCCGTCTGCCTGCTACAGAAAACCGTTAAGGAGTAACGAATGCGTATCTACAATAGCGCTACCCATAAAAAGGAAGAGTTCCAGCCCATCGAGTCCGGCAAGGTCAGCATGTACGTGTGCGGCCCCACGGTCTACGACAACATCCACATCGGCAATGCCCGCACGTTCATCAGCTTTGACGTGATTCGTCGCTGGCTCATCGCGAGCGGCTACGAGGTCACGTTCGCCCAGAACCTCACCGATGTCGATGACAAGATCATCAAGCGCGCCAACGAGCAGGGCCGTACGGCTGCCGAGGTCGCGACGGAGTTCTCCGACAAGTTCATCGGCGTCATGCGCGCCGCCAACGTGCTCGATCCCGATGTGCGCCCCCGCGCCACCAAGGAGATCGGCCCCATGATCGCCATGATCAAGACGCTTATCGAGCAGGGCCACGCTTACGCAGCCGATAACGGCGATGTGTACTTTGCCGTGCGCAGCGATCCCAACTATGGTCAGGTCTCGGGCCGCAACATCGACGACCTTATGGTTGGCGCGCGCATCGAGGAGAACGAGGACAAGAACGACCCGCTCGACTTTGCCCTGTGGAAGGCCGCCAAGCCCGGCGAGCCCAGCTGGCCGAGCCCCTGGGGCGAGGGCCGTCCCGGCTGGCACACCGAGTGCGCCGCCATGGTGCACCGCTACCTGGGCACCCCGATCGACATCCACGGCGGCGGCTCCGATCTTGCCTTCCCGCATCACGAGAACGAGTGCGCCCAGGCCACCTGCGCCTGGCACCAGGGCTTCTCCAACACCTGGATGCACACGGGCATGCTGCTGGTAGACGGCGAGAAGATGTCCAAGTCGCTCGGCAACTTCTTTACGCTGGCCGAGGTGCTCGAGCAGCACTCCGCTGCCGCCCTGCGCCTGCTGATGCTGCAGACGAGCTATCGCTCGCCGCTCGACTTTTCTTGGGAGCGCCTGGAGGGTGCCGAGAACTCGCTCACGCGTATCGCCGGTACGGTCGAGAACCTGCGCTGGGCCGCGAACCATGCGACGGCCGACGCCGATGAGGCAGCATCCGAGGCGTTTGCCTCCAAGGCCGCCGAGACCCGTGCCACCTTTAAGGAGTGCATGGACGACGACTTTAACACCGCCGGCGCCATGGGCGCCGTCTTTGGCTTTGTGACCGAGTGCAACCAGTACCTGGAGCAGGCGGGCGACGCTGCCGACAAGGCCGCCGCGCTTGCCGCCGCCGATACGCTGGTCGAGCTGCTCGACACATTTGGCGTTGAGCTTCCCGAGCCCAAGGTCGAGCTGCCGCTGGGCCTGCTGGGCGTTGCCGCCGGCCTAGTCGCCTACACGGGTGACGACGTGGACGAGGCCGCTGCCAAGATTCTCGAGGCCCGCGCCGAGGCCCGCGCCGCCAAGAACTGGGATCTGGCCGACGCCATCCGCGACCAGCTCAAGGACCTCGGGCTGACGATCGAGGATACTGCCGCTGGCACCCGTATTAAGAGTCTCTAGTATTTGTCGACCGTTCGAGGTGCGGCAGATTGCCTTGAAAGAGGAGGGCATAGACCTGGTGGTCATGCCCGACGATTGAAAGGCAAGGTGCCGTGGCTCGGACGGTCGATTCTTGTTCGTTATCTATTTAAGGAGGCCGTTATATGGCCGACAATCGCAAGCGTGCATCGCGTGGGGGCAAGCAGGCTGCTTCTGGCTCGCGTCCGATTCGCCGCAACGACCGCGCTGCCGCTCCCAAGGGCCAGCGCGAGCGTAGCCGCGATAACGTCCAGGTTCCCAAGGGCGAGTTTATCGAAGGTCGTCGTGCTGCCGCCGAGGCGCTGCGCACCGGTTTTCCCGTCAAGTGCGCGCTCATTGCCGAGGGCGGGGAGCGCGATGCCGCTCTGTCTCGTCTGGTCGACGACCTCAACGCCGCGGGCGTCCGCATTAAGTATGTGCAGCGCGCGCAGCTCGACGCACTGTCGAGCCATGGCGCTCACCAGGGCATCGCGCTCGAGGTTGGCAACTTCCCCTATGCCGATGTCGCCGATATTCTCGACCGCGCGGGCGACAGTCCGGCGCTCGTCATCGTGCTCGACCATGTGACCGATGACGGTAACTTTGGCGCCATCGTGCGCTCTGCCGAGGTCGTGGGCGCCGCGGGCGTCATCATCGCCAACAAGCGTGCCGCCGGCGTGACCGTGGGCAGCTACAAGACTTCAGCCGGCGCCGTCATGCATCTGCCTATCGCGCAGGTGCCCAACATCGCCCGTGCGCTCGACGATCTTAAGGCCGCTGGCTTTTGGGTGGGCGGCGCTTCCGAGCACGCCGAGGGCAGCTGCTGGGATGCTCCCTTCGAGGGCCGCGTGGCGCTCGTCATGGGCTCCGAGGGTGATGGCATCTCGCGTCTGGTGCTCGAGAAATGCGACTTTTTAACCAAGCTTCCCCAGCGCGGCATGACCGAGAGCCTCAACGTTGCCCAGGCGACCACGGCGCTGTGCTTTGAGTGGCTGCGTCGCAACGCCGGCGAGCTCATGGGGGAGGAGTAGCGCATGTCCAAGAAGAACCGCGCCAAGTCCAAGGCCAAGCGCTTTGGCGAGGGCTCGGCCAAGCCGATTGTTTCGGCCGCGACCTATGGCGTGGGCGGCAATGCGTTTGCGCAGGCCATCGCCGATCCGGTCTCGACGGTGCACTCCAACAAGCCCGAGCTGCTTGTGGTTGACGGTTACAACGTGATCCACTGCACGCCGCGCTACGAAAAGCTCGTGTACGACCATTCCGACGATCCATATTCCAGCGACGTTCACGATATGGCGCGCACCGCCCTCATCAACGACGTCGCCGCCTTTGCCCAGGGCCGCTACGAGGCCGTGATCGTGTTCGACGGTGCGGGCAATATCTCCAGCGAGCGCCCCAACCTGCCGGCCCGTGGCGTGCGCATCGAGTTTTCGCCGACGGGTGTCTCTGCCGATACCGTGGTGCAGAAGCTCTGCATTGAGGCGCGCGAGGAAGGTCGCGCGTGCTCCGTGGTGTCGAGCGACGGCACGATCCAGGCCGTCGTCATGGGCAAGGGAGTCACGCGCATCTCGAGCCGCATGCTGGTGGACGAGATCAAGCAGATCGATAACGACGTTCACGAGGCAGAGGAAGCTCCGCAGATCAAGATGACCCTGGGCAGCCGCCTGAGCCCCGATGCCCTGGCAAAGCTCAAGGCCCTCCGCGGGAGGTAGGGGAGCTGACGGTGCGACGCTGTCTCGCTAACTCCATTCAGCGATGTCGATCATTCTACGGAGGCGCCATGTAAGTGCCTCTTTTAGATATGGCAGCCTTGCCGTGAGCGCGTCGTTTCTGGACAGAATCTCGAGTGCCTCGTCAACGAAGCCTTCGAGTTTGTCGCCGTCAAACCAGCTCATATCCTCAACAAGCAGCATTTGTTTCGCGGGGCTTGAATGAAACTGCGCGCTGGTAAAACTGTGCTCTCCTGCCCGAAGCTCCTCAAGAGAAATGTTGCACCAGAGCGATGAGCCCGAATCGAAGATGGGGGCAGGTCTGCAGGTTAGCGTGTTGACGTTTCGTACAAGGCCAAAGTTACGCCAATGGCGGTCATAGTTGGCGATGATGTCGTCGCATACAATCATGCGGTCAAGGGCATCCTTGACGCCTGTCACCCCGAGCTCTTCGCAGTTTGCTACATATCGCTCGTAGTCGGTTAGCCGGTCGTCCGCATTTGCGTGCTGGTTTACATAGAACGCAGGGACATATTCTTCTTCGTCAGTTAAGAAGACATCGCATGTGCTCAGGGCAGAAGTACCTGCGCCTTCGAGCGAATAGGGTACATAATCGCAAGCGTTTAGGATGCGACGGTGAAGTGCAGTCGCCACCAGCTCGTTATAAGGTTCCTGGTTTAGATGTGCACCTGCTTTGTGGAGGATTCGACGGTCACCCTCGCACGTCCAATACTTTTGAAGATTGCCGTCCGAGGTGTTGTCGGGCTTTGCAGCAGCTGCCTTACCCTCTGGGGCGAAGGGCGCGATGGACAGAGAGACGTCGTCAAAAGCATTATTGAAGAAGTTAATATCTTTCCACGCGAGACCGGAGCCTTGGGGTCTAATCCAATACTGGTCGGATAAGGAGAGGCCAAGATTTCGCTGTACGAGTTCATCGGGAACATCAACTGCGGCTTCTGCAAGCAGGGAGGCTAGCCCAATGCGTGCGAGCGGGATACCGCGGCCGCGCCACCAGATGCGGAAGGAGTCGAGCGATACAGGTTTGCTGGGAGTAAAAACTCCAATAGGGGCGTGGGCACGATCGACGTCGGCGCCGATGTGGGTGAAGTCTTTCCGTGATCTGCTGTAGACCAGCTGGGCCACTTCGTGCGTGCGGTTCATGAGGGTAAATGCGATTTCGCTTTTCCCATGCCCGCGACGAGGCCGTCCCCCTCTTTTGGTTGCGGAGCGGAGTCGCGTGTCTACGCTGTCTTTGTCGATAAGCCACACGCCAGAAGCCTTGCGGGCGGTCAGCGCGCCGTTCTTAATGAGCTCCTGCACCCTGCGCGGGGTGATGCCGAGCAGCTCGGCTGCTTCCTTTGTAGTTAACATCGCGAAACCCTTCGCCAGAACGAATAGTTTTTCTATTCCATTGTAATTAAAACTATTCGTTCTGACGAATAGTTTTGAGATGTGATCGGTCGAAGGGTCTGTTGCGCCCCGTCCGTAATTCCTTTATTCTTAACTGGCTTCGCGCGAAAGCGCCAAGCGTGCCAGTGTGGCGCAACGGTAGCGCAACTGATTTGTAATCAGTGGGTTGCAGGTTCGATTCCTGTCACTGGCTCCATGAAAGAAAAAGCAGGTCAGAGTGTGTTTTTCTCTGGCCTGCTTTCTTTTTATGACTGTCGTGTGCAATGGGCTGTGCAACGATGTGTGCAATAAAACGGGTTTTGGATCCTATATCGTATTATCACAATTCATAGTTTCGCCATTATTATTGGTCGTGCCCGTCCATTTTCCGGGCGATTTTATCCATCTGATCGTTACTGATCCTTTTATCATTTTTGCGTCGAATACGCTGTTCGTGCGCTTTGCAGCAATAGCCATTTTTGTCACGAGCGTTGTTTCGCCCTTTGAAACGGTCTTCGTTCGCGTCTTCTTGCGTGACGTAGGCCCTCATTCTCTGCTGGCGGATTTTGTACGGTCGTCCGCATTCGCGGCAAGTGTTCCAGGAGAAATGGCTTTCAAGGGTTTCTAGTAGTTGTATCGCCCAAGCTCTTGTTAGGCTTCCGTAAATCGGGTTTTGGCCGTTTAAATTCCGGTTGACCATTCGACGTAAAGTTTGCTCTTGAATGAAGGTATGGGGTTCTGGCTGAGGGTTAATAGCGAGGTCGATGAATGTTGCCAGGGCAACTTCTATTGTCTTGAATTGATTGCTCACCCATATCTTGGTTCCTTCGTCCATTTCAAATGTTCCGGGTTTGGCTACTGCTAACTGGGGCTCAGACGCATCGACCATCTGGAGCGACATACGTAGCTGCGAAAATCTGTTTTCAATAATCTCCTTGTTTTGGGAGATGCGTACTTGATGCAGAACATAGTCGTATGCACGGTCACCGTAAGCTGCTTTGCCTGTGAATAGAAGCGTAGCTAATTGCATGAATGCCATCGTTGTAACGAGATCGTCCAACAGTATGACCTGTTCCTTCTTGTATCTAATATCTTCGATTAAGTTTGCGACTTCTGTTCCCAGAGAGCGCCCCCTATCTTTGAAGTTATTAAACAAGGCGCACTCGGGGTTTAGGCTGATTTCAGAGCACCTTTCTGATGCATTCAATGCGTCGTACCAAATATCTAGACCATCTTGCTCCGGTTTATCGGAGAAGACGTCGTTTGAAGTGAAACGCTTTTCAACACGCTCTGATTGCCCCGCGTATGGGGTGACGGGAAGTCCGTACCGCTCGACGAATTGAATGATTTTCTTTGGATCCGTCAGATCTACGTCTAAAAGGGTCCCGGTGGAGAAGCCCGAGGGGATGCCGTAGGCCGTCGAATGGGGTTTACAGATAAGCGCGGGGCGTTCCATTCCAAAAATATCTAAATTTTTCTCTCGACATGAGGGCAACGTCCACGGTTTGATTTCGGCTGCTATAGGTGCTGGTACTTCGATTGTGGGGTGACTCATAGCTCTCTCCTTAGTGCTGTCAACCGAATTTTACGTTCCATTCATAGCGTATATACGAAAACATCCTATGTAAAGCGTAGTGTGGAATTGCATTCGAACTAAACGAAAGGAGTCTAAATGAACGGTATGGATTCGCAGAAACGAGACGCAATCGCGCGTAAAGCGTGGTGCCAGGCAATCGTCAAGCTGCCATCCGCATACGCCACCTCGCGAGATATCGCCAAGTTGCTGAATGTCTGTAAGACCAAGGCTATTCAGATTCTTAAGGCGGCCGGCGGCGTGAAGATTGCCGGCGTCTGGCGCGTGGACAAGGCCGATTTGATCTTATACCTGGCCTCTATGGAAAAAAGCAACGATGTGCTCTAAGACAATCGCCGAGGCCTTGGCAGATGCGTTGCCCGTCGACGGTACGCGCGGTTGCGCTGCGCACGCCGTCGGCGCGTGCCGTGCAACCGAGCGTACCGTCGACCGTGGCGACACTGCAACTAACTCAAGCGAGGAGGACCGGATGGACGTGACGAACAATATGAATGTTGATCCATCCTCGATATCAAGACGGTCATTAGTGCTGAGGAGTACAAGCGACTGGTGGGTAAACACGACGTTTAAGTTAGATATCTGAGATGGGATGCTTTGACGTTGCACTGGTCGACCATTGCGTACCTTAATGTGGTATCTATTATTATGGCCAAGGAGCACCAGGACTTGTTCGATGGGCATGCCTTTGTCGATTGCCTTTGTGGCAAGCGTTCTTCTGAACTTATGAGAGTGGACCCTTCCTAAATCAAGCTCGCGCTCCAGTTTCTAAGCAACGCCTCGACGCCGCCAATTTACAGTCTCTCGTGCGGCGCCTTGCTCGACACGAAGAGGGCTTCCGGGCTGCCCATTCGGGTAGACAGGTAATTCTAAATATGGACTTTAGTCTTTGCATCAAAATAGACGATGCGGTTCTTATTGCCCTTGCCGTGTATGATGCACTCCCGATTGATGGTGTCGATGGAGTTCCTGTCCAACGAGACGATTTCGCCTACGCGCATGTCGGTAGAGCGCAACAGGTCGATCAGGGCAAGGTTTCAGGGCAACCCGCAGTTATCGCAAAGAATCTCGCGACTTTGTCGCCATACGTTTCCCTTATGAGTTGTGGAGCCTTGACTCTTTTAATGCGTTTGACCGGGCTTTTGATGATATGGTCTTCGTCTTCGAGCCATGAGTAGAAGCTTGAGATGATTCTTCGGACGTTATCAACGGTGACGTGAGTGACGCCGGCTTTTTGCTGATAGTTGGAAAGATAGGACCTAATTTCTTCGGTTTCCAAGTCACAAGCTGGCGCATCGAACGATTCAAGCATTTTTTTGATGGTGGCTTCGTAGTAGAAGATGCTCCTATCCGAGCAGCCTTCGAGGCGTTTTGCAAACAGAAATAGATCTAGGAATGATTCGCTTTCAAACTCGCCGCCGCCTTCGGCTAGCTGGCTTTCATCGAAAGGGCAGTGCGATAAAACTATTTCGAGCTGCCGGCGTCCGCCGTGAATCGGCCACGGCTCCGCGGCCGGGTGGCACCTCCGCTACGCCGCGTCAAGGGGGCCCATGAGACCCCGCACAAACCTCCGCTCCGCTCCGGTTGGTGGAGGCCGTCATGGACCTCCCTTGACCCGTCTTCGCTCCGGTGCGGCTTTGCAGGGAGCAAAGCCGACGACGACGCGCGGCGTCGCCATTCGGCTTTGCCCGCAGGGGCGAGATACTAAGGGCCATGTGCCCGGAACGGAGGAAGACATGTGAGAACAGATGATGAGGGAGATTGCGGAGGGGCTGCCGTCCGCATAGGGTTCGGCGACGTGGAGAGCATCGACTGCGAGGGCGGCCGGGCCATGTATATCACCGGAGGGTGTGGGCTTCACCAAAAGAGTGTGGGCGTATCAATGGCACGTACGCACCGGTTTTTTTGGGACGCCTCGCATCATCCTCGCACCCTTGCGTTCCAAGGGGCTGCTGCCCCTTGGAACCTTGCCTGAGACGGCTCGGGGGCGACGGGTTTTGAGATTTATGCGCTTGCCGCCGCTGGATTTCAGTCTGGCATATAAGCGCTCTGACTCGGAATTCGGTGGCGGACGCTACTTCGTGGCACCGCAGGAAGAGCACTTGTACCCGGTGGTCACGGTCTCGTCCCATGCCTTGCTCACCAGCACTTGCTCGTCCCATGCTGCTTCGTCGGTCACAGTTTCAGAATACCCTTGCTTTACAGTCACATAGATAGAGTGATAGCTTCCGCAATTACCACCATTCATAAGAGAGTTGTTAATATGTCCCCATGGGTCTGACGTAATATCCGCACCGCACTGGTTGCAGATATAGTGTTCCTCCGTTACCGGGTCATGCCATGCCTGATGCGTCACCGCGTCATGGTGGACGGTCTTGTACTGAGCGTCGTGATGGACGGTCTTTGTCTGGGCTACCCAGTTGTGCTGATGCGCCGGGGTGTCATCCTTTTTCGATGAGCTGCCTGAATTGGTGTTCGAGCCAGAGTTGCTGCTGTTGCCGCCATTCGGCTTGCTATCGGTCTTCCCATCGTCCCCCTTGCCGCCGGTGGTCTCCGGTGTCTTCGCATCGGACTTTTCCTCCTTGGCGGTCTCCTCGGCCTTCCCGGTCTCCTTCTCGACGGCATCGGTATCGGCGTTCGGATTGCTGCCGATATTGGTCTGGAAGATGTTGACCACCCTCACGCCGCGCTCTCCGGTCAGGGTAGAATCGCCCTTCTTCACGGCTTCCGCGACATCCTTGGCGATGGCCGTCAGGTCATCTTTCGTCACCTTGTCCGCATCCACCTTCTCAAGCGCGATGACGGTACCGCCCGCCTTCCCATCGGTCTTCACGGCAGCGATCTCACCGGACGCGGCCTTGTAGGTGGAGCCGTCGGCGTTCACCGGCGGGATGAGCGAGACATTGTAGGTACCGGTCTCGCCGACCGTTACGCTTACCTTCTCGTTGGCGGCGAAGGCGGTGTAGAAGTCCACCTCGCCGTCCGCGCCCTCGATATGCGCGATGACGGGCGTGGATGTGTCGGCATCCCATCCCTCGGCCTTCACCTCAAGGGAGAGTGCCATGTCCTGCTTCTCATCGCCTGCCTTCTGGGACACCGCAGGAGTGTTCGACCCTACTCCCCATCCGGCATGTGCAAGCGCATAGCCGCCGCCACCGATGAGGAGCGTGGCGCAGACAAGCCCCGCACCAGCCGCGCAGACCTGCTTGCGGGAGAACTCGCGTCCGAAGAGCATAAGCGGTTTCTTGGCGTTCTCTTCTTCTGTCGAATCCACAACCTTCGGGATTTCGGCGGTCTTGTCCGCCGGGGCACCCTCAGTCTCGATGTTGTTGTCGTTAAACATATTGCTGTCATTCTTCATTGCAGTAATCGTGATGTATATCTGTAAGCATGAACCAGCCTATTTGCGAGCACCACAGGAGCAGGTGTAGTAAGCAGGCGAATCCGTTACAGTGACTGTCTCATCCCATGCCGCAGAATCTGTAATCGTAACCGTTTCCTCCCATGCCGCAGAATCTGTTACGGTATTGTATACCGTATGATATGCGCCACATGCTTTATTGCCTGCCATAAGTGCATTATACGCATGAGCTTGTTCATTGCCCGTGATATCTGCTCCGCAGCCGTTGCAAATTGAGCGCTCTTCCGTATGGGTCACTGCGGGATGGTACACTTTCTCCGTATGGGTCACCGCCGGATGATGCACGGTCTCCGTATGAGTCACCGCCGGATGGTAGATATCATACTTATGAACATGTGTCGAGGTTTCATCCTTCTTCGAGGAGCTACCGGAGTTGCTATTGTTGCTTCCATTCGGCTTGCTGTCGGAACCGCTGTTCCCATTATCCTTCTTGGAGCCGTTGGATGAGCCTGAATCGTTCTTCTTGTTGTCGGAGGTCTCCGGTGTCTTCGCATCGGACTTCTCTTCCTTGGCCGTCTCCTGCGCCTTTTCGCTCTCCTTCTCGACGGCATCGGCATCGGCGTTCGGGTTCTTCTTGATGTTGTCCTCGAACTTCTTCACGACCTCAGCGCCCTTGTCTCCGGTCAGGGTGGAATCGCCCTTCTTCACGGCTTCCGCAACGTCCTTGGCAATGGCCGTCAGGTCATCTTTCGTCACCTTGTCCGCATCCACCTTCTCAAGCGCGATGACGGTACCGCCCGCCTTCCCATCGGTCTTCACGGCAGCGATCTCACTGGACGCGGCCTTGTAGGTAGAGCCGTCCGCGTTCACCGGCGGGATGAGGGTGACGGTGTAGGTGCCGGACTTGCCGACCTTCACGGTCACCTGCTTGTTCGCGGCGATGGCGGTGTAGAAGTCCACCTTCCCGTTCGCATCCTCTATATGGGCGATAACGGGCGTGGAAGTGTCCGCATCCCAGCCGTCGGCCTTTACCTCAAGGGTAAGTACCATGTCCTGCTTCTCATCGTCCCTTGACTGGGACACCGCAGGAGTGTTCGACCCTACTCCCCATCCGGCATGTGCAAGCGCATAGCCGCCGCCACCGATGAGGAGCGCGGCGCAGACAAGCCCGGCACCAGCCGCGCAGACCTGCTTGCGGGAGAACTCGCGTCCGAAGAGCATAAGCGGTTTCCTTTCTTCTTTTCCTCTGCACCCCCGCTATGCGTTCGCGTCAAGCTGACGCTTGAGATTCGATACCTTCAACCACTGGAGAAGGAAGGCAAAGGGCGCAAATGCAGCCGGGATGGAAAGAAAAAGCGTCGCTATGAGGAGCAGTCCGAGAGCGTTGCCCCAAACGAACAGCCTTGAGCGCTTGATTGCACGCCATGCGGCGATGTAGCCAGCAGGTACCGTGCCGACATAGAACCCGGTAAAGGCTGTTGCAGCCAGCAGGACGGGAACGAGTGCAACGATTCCAATTGCACCCGTCTGAGTTATCAGGGCAGGGGAATTAACGAGAAGCAAAAGGAAAACAACTACCGCCGTTATCGCCCCGACGATATAGAGGAACTTCTTCATCAAATCGAAGACTCGTTTTTCCTCATCATATTCGGCGCGAATCGCCATAGCGTTGTCTTGGTATATCGGGTGTTGATAGGTTCGCATGGTATGACCTTCTTTCTAATGTTCTGTATGCAAGTTCTTTAGAAGTTGCAGTTGCCTGTCCGGGCGGAGTCCTCGACCAAAGGGTTTTGCGATATATGCATAGTCGCTGGGGAAGTCCAATGAGAGCATATCGTCCGTCACTTTCGGAATCTCCGTATCCACCATGGTTCCTTTCTGGTTGCAATGCCCCAATATTTGCATTGTATTTCAAATTGTCACTTATATAGGTGTGACTTATATAGGGTTGGCCTGAATCATTGACACCGGTGGATAGGAGGTGCCGATGACTGAGCTTGACCCCAAGATGCGCGTGGGGCTTCGCATTAAGGAGCTGAGGGGCGAGCTCGGCATGAGCCAAGAGGCCTTCGCATACTCCATCGAGATGTCTCGCACCTATTTCGCCGAAGTCGAGACAGGCAAGCGAAACGTGTCTATCGAGAATATCGAGCGCATCGCAGGCGGGCTTGGCGTCTCTCTGAGAGGGTTTTTCGATTCAGATCTGTTCGATGGTTAGTTCGGCTGCCGGCTTCTGACGTCATTTAAAAGTGCCCCGGTGGTAATCGCCGGGGTACTTTTCTAAAGAGGGGGTTCGGCGGCGGCCGCTTCAGCGCGGATGCGCTGTTCGGCCTCTTCGAGGTCCCTGATAATCCTTCTCAGCGCCATGCAGCAAAAGAGCATCGACTCATGAAGGCAGGCGAGCTCGTAAACGATATCCTCGAGTTCCATATGGCTCCTATCGAAAAGTGAATAGCGTCTCTAATGGTTCCGATGCTGGACGTGGGCTGCCGGCGTCCGCCGCGAATCGGCCTCGGCCCCGCGGCCGGGTGGCACCTCCGCTACGCCGCGTCAAGGGGGCCCATGAGACCCCGCACAAACCTCCGCTCCGCCCCGGTTGGGGGAGGCCGTCATGGCCCCCCCTTGCCCCGTCTCCGCTCCGGTGCGGCTTTGCAGGGAGCAAAGCCGACGACGACGCGCGGCGTCGCCATTCGGCTTTGCCCGCAGGGGCGAGATGTTAAGGGCCGCGTGCCCGGAACGGAGGAAGACATGCAGCAGCTGATGACCGAGGAAATCGCCAAGACGGTGCCGAGGCTCTATGGGCAGGACGGGGCGGAGGACCCCACGGTCTACGCCCACTACTTCTCGTGCGTGAACGGATGGGACTGGTGGCTGCTCGAGTTCGACGGAACGGACGAGGCGTTCGGCCTCGTCGAGGGCTACGACGACGAGCTCGGCTACTTCAGCATCAAGGAGATGGCCGAGCTGAACCGCCAGATGGGGTTCGCCGCCGTCGAGCGCGACGAGCACTTCTCCCCGAAGCCGCTCAGCGCCGTCAGGAGGAGGTAGACGCATGGTCGCGGTCGAGTTCGACTCCATGGGCGAGGCGGTCCGCCTCGCCCTCGTGGCCGATGAGTACGCGGGCGGCGGCCTGGCCGTCCTCCTCCTCGACGCCACGGACCCACGCTCCGAGGGCTACATGGCCGAGTGGGGCGCGCTCACGGCGAGCGTGCCGGCGGCGGCCGAGTGGTTCCGCGGGCGGGGCAACATCGCCATCGACGCCGGCGTGCCCGCAGCGCTCCTCGAGGCGCTCGAGGCCGCCGGCACGGTCCGGATGGCGGGCCGCTCGGCGGCGTCCGGGATGGCCCGCTACCCGCTGGCCACGGTCGCCGGGCACGCCCTCGACGGCATAGGCGGCCTGAGCGAGACCCTCGAGGAGGCGCTCGGCTCGACGGTCGTCGTCGAGTACGAGTCGGGCGGCGACGGCGGCGCGTTCGGGGTGGGGACCGCACCGGCGGGCTCGGCCGCGCTCGAGCGCCTCATCGCCGCCGCGAGGTCCGAGGCCGACGCGTTGGCGGTCGCCGGCGGATGGGCGGCCGTCCGGGTCGGTTTCGGGGACGCCGAGACCATCGACTGCGAGACGGGCCGGACGGTTTACGTCGCGGGGTGAAATGGGAGGAGGGCGCGGGCGCGGTCCGGATGGGCCGCGCTTTTCCTTTCCCGGGGATACGGAACTCCCACCGTCCAAGTGCCTTGGACGGTGGGAGCTGGATACGACGATATACTGCGCGTGCAACGGGGACACGCGCCTCCTTTTCGGTTGACTCCACCAGTTCGTACAGAGACTTTTCGATTTCCCGCTTTGATTTGGAGGTCTGTAACTCCATATTTCTGGAATACGGCACGAGGCTGAGCTTCGAAATCGCGTCTTGCGTCGGTAGATTGTTCCGCGTCCGCGACCAGTTTTTCAAGGGTGCTAAGCTGGGACTGTATTGAGAGTTCGTTTAGGTGGTTCACATTGTCCATAGCGGTGACCACCAATGTTGAATAGCTGTCTTGAAAGACTGTGTATTTATACTTGATTTAAGACGGAGTGGAATGTGAGCGCGCAAGGAGATGCGGAATCGATGAGAGCCTCAAAAAAAATTACCGCAGTGTTATCATCCTTCATCCTCTCTATTCTTCCATTTCTGATTCTATGGGCGGCTTGGTCAGTCCTCCCTGATACAATTCCCGCTCATTGGAGTGGGGGTGTGGTTGATCGATGGGGTAATAAGCTTGAATTGCTGGTTGTTCCGCTGTTTTCTCTGATTGGTTCTATTGCAATTTCTGTGTACCTTATTGTTTCCACGCGGCGAAGAGAGTTCGCGGATTTCTCTGTTCGAATGCGACGGGACTTTGTTGCGTGCTATATTTCTAGTCTTCTTTTATCGACAACCTGCTCAGTGATAATTGTCGTTTGGGTTCAGTTGATTCTTGCGCAAAACACTGCGGTTGATGGGGGACTTGGACTATCGATCCTGTATTCCCTTCCCGGGCTATATGTGATCTTGTGCGCCTTGCCGCCTTTTTATGCGAGCGGCGAGAGCAAAAAGGCAGAGCGCCTGATAACAGTTCTTATTGGCGGCGCGTAGATCGTTCTTTGTGGAATCGTGCTTGACGGTTCGGCTGCCTCTTATGCGATGATTGGACTGATGATTCTGTTCTGTGCGTTTGAGATTGTGTCACAGGTAAGGGATAGCCGGTCCTTATGAGCAGGATAAGGGCGCACTACGGGCGCCCGGGATTTTGCGGCGCAACTCGGCGTGCCGAGTTCGTTTCCGCTGGCAGCGTGGGCAGATAAACCGAAAGACTGCCGCGGCCCGCCGTCATACGCGCCTCGCGCGCCGTATGACGGCGGGCCGTTTTCGCAGGCAGGGCCGTATGACGCATCAGAACCCGTCGGGCGCGGCGGATACCTTGCGCTTCCTGCCGCCGGACGGCGACCCCTTGGGCTTTTTCGGTTTCTCCGGGAAGCGCCACACCGGTGCCGGGGAGGTGTTCCGGACCTCCCCCTCGAGCGCCCGCGCGAGCAGCGCGCCCTCGGCCTCCGGCGACGTCATGCCGAGCAGCGGTCCCAGGAACGTCTCGGTGATGTCGCGGCTGGCGAGTGCCATCGGGCCCTCCGCGTCGATCACGAGCGCGCCGTTCTCGCGCGCGCTCCAGGCCATGAGCTCTGACGGGGTGATCAGCGGCCGGCGCGCCACGGAGAACGACTTGCCGGACGAGGAGCTCTGCGTCCCCTTGGTGGAGCTCTGCCCGGTCGTCTTGACGCTGTAGTCGCCGAGACGCTTGCTGATCTCCTCCGCCTCGCCGACGGACTCCACCGAGAGGACGACCTGGGTGCCGAGCAGCGCCAGCAGCGCGTCCGACTCCGCCCTGGAGTAACCGCATCGCGCCTCGAGCAGATGGGTGTTCTGGAGCACGAAGACGACGTGCAGCCCGATGCTGCGGACCTCCGCGAGGTCGCCGAGGAGGCGGGGGATCTTGGGGATCCCGGACCCCTCGTCGATGGCGAGCAGGGTCTCCGCCGGCAGCCTGCCGCCGGACAGGCGCGCGATCTCGCGCAGTGCCGACAGCGCCTGGGAGAAGATGCACGAGACGAGCGCGCCGCGGTCGCCGCGGTCCGTCGCGCTGGCGATGTAGAGGATGGTGGGCCTGCGCCCGACCGATGCGAGGTCGACCTCGCCGTCCCAGAGCATGCGGCTGACGTCGTCGTCGCAGAAGGACATGAGGTAGTTGCGCGCGGTGGAGACGAGGGCCTCGCCCCCGCCGCCGTTCGACGAGGCGACGAGGAGGAACTGGCGCGCCGGGTTTCCCGCCGGCAGGTCCGCGGCGAGCTCCTCCAGCGACTTTACCGCGCTCTTCCCGTCGCGGGGCTCCAGGAGCGCGAGCACGGTCGAGAGGTTCCGGGCGCCGTCGGGGATCCGCCCGTCCGTTATCGCGAGCAGGCAGAGGCCGGTCAGCAGGTTGCGGCTGGCGTCCGTGAAGAACCTCTGGCCAGAGGAGAAGGCGTCGGGCACGATGGAGGACGACAGCTCGCGGAGCTCGGCCACGGCACCGGCGACGCCCTCGGTCCCGAGTGCCGCGATGGCGCGGTCGAGGGGGTTGAACCTCGCCGACTTGACGGGCTCGTCGAGCCGGATGGCGACGACCTCCATCCCGGCCCTCCTGGCGAGCGGCTCGGTCCATGCGCGGATCTCGGACTTCGGGTCGTGGACGATGACGGAGGTCGGTACCCCGTGGGCGTTGCGGTCGATCGCAGCCGCAATTGATGGCGCCAGCGCGCGTCTGCTTTTGCCGGCGCCACTGCCCGCCCTTATGAGGCAGTGGACGGCGGGGACCATCGCGATCCCGCCGCCGATGCAGCCGGCCGCCACGAGCCCCTCCGCGGCGGCCTTCCCGTCCCAGGGAGGGCAGCGCCTCGCGACCCTGGAGGGCCTCGACTCGAGCCAGGCGTCCCCGTGCGTGCGCGTGGGCGCGCGGTCGCCGGCGAACGTCCCGTCGTGGAGCCTCGCCCATGAGCGGCCCCAAGAAACGAATCCGAGCGCGAGGACGGAGGCCGCGACGAGGGCGAGCGCCGCGAGCAGCTCGCCCGCCTGGCCCGACGCCGCCGCATCGGCGGCCGCCTCGAGGGGGCCGCGGAAGACGTAGTCGGGCTCGGGCCCCGGGTCGGCCGTGGGCAGTCGCAGCAGGACGGAGAGGCCCGAGATGAGGGATAGAGTCCACCACCTGGCGTAGTCCCAGGCGCCGGCGGTCGCGGTGCAGGCGATGGTGGCGGCGACGCCGTGGGCCGCGAGCGTGCCGGCGAGTTCCTTTTTCATGTCGCGGTTGAAGGATTTTGGTTTCATCTCGTGATCGTCCTCTCTATCCTGTTTGTAATCTTCAGCGCGGTGACGCTCGACGGCCCGATGCCGCCGGAGGCGAGGATCCTCAAGGTCGCGGCGATGAGCCGCAGCGCCCTCTCGCCGGCCTCGTCTCCCATGTCGCGTCCTCTGGCGTCCCGTGTGGCTTCCCTGGCGACCAGGGTCGCCATCGCGGCGGCGCGCCCTAGGGCGGTGCCTGCCGACGGGGCGCGCCTGAATGCCCGGTCCGCCGTGGGACACCCCCTGAGGTCTGCCGGCTCGAGGGCCCGGCCGTGCGCGGCCTTTCGCGTGATCCTTTCGAGGCGCGCCTTCGGGATGCAGGCCCGGGCCTCGGTGGCGAGCCCGGCCTCCCGCCGCCTCTCCGTCGCGGGGCCGGTTTGGGGCGCGGCGCGTCGCGTCGGCATCTCCTCACGGGTCGGCGTTCTGTCCGGGACCATGACCCGCAGCGCCGCGTTCTCGCACCGGAGGCCGAGGCCGGCGGCCGCCTTGCGGATGTAGACATCCCGCGCCTCACCGGTCAGGCACTTGAGGTCGGCGCACCTCTCGACCGCCTTCCTGTGGCGCTCCAGTGCGCCGGCGAGCGCGGGGGAGCCGGATGCCGCCCGGTCGAGGGCCTCCCTCAACGCGGCGGAGGCCTCCGGGTGGAAACGCCTGAGGTGGGCGGCCTCGATCCTCCCGCTCGGCGGCAGCTCGATATCGAAATGGTTACGGTCGATGCGGGCGACGGCGTCCAGTGCGGCCTCCCTCGCGAGGTCGCGCTCGATGTACGCTTCCCGCAGCAGCGGCGCCATGGCCTTCGAGGAGATCTCGAGCCTCGCCGCCTCCATCTTGCCCTTTGGCAGCAGGGAGTCCCAGTCGCCCGAGCGGTCGACCGTGAGGATGTGGACGTGGTGGCTCGTGCCGTTGACGTGCATCGCCGCGTAGTACTCCACGCGGCTCTCGGGCACGCCGGTCATCTCGGAGAAGAGCTTCGGCCACTCGGAGCGCACCAGGGCCTGCCACGCATCCAGGCGGTCGAGGCCGGCACCGGGGGCGATGTCGTTCGGGACCGTGACGACGGTGGTGAGCACCGCGCCGCCGTTTTGGGCGATGGCGCGCCTCGCCTCGGCGACGGCGACCGGGCCGTCTGCGCCCCAGAGGCCGCCGGTCGAGCCGGTCCTGTTCGCGGCGTAGGCGGCCAGGCCGTCGACGCCGAGCCTCCTGCCGTCGGCCTCGCTGACCTCGATGACGACGCCGCGGCGGGTGCCGGCGTATGCCGCCAGGCCCGCGGCGGACGCCCCCGCGCGGACGACGGAGTGGTTGACGATGACGGGCGGGCTAGCCATCGGCGCGCTCGCGCGCGTGGAGCTTCACCTCGTCGATGCGGCCGAGGCCGGCGCGGCTGAGCTCGCCGGCCTGCGCGAGGTAGTTCTTCCAGATTTCCGCGACGGGGACGTCGTCGAGCGAGGCGTATGAGGCCTTGAGGACGTCGGCCGACATGAGGCCCGCCATGATGGCGGCGGTCATGGGGCGCGAGAGGACCGCGGCGATGCGGTCCTCGGTGGCGTCGAGCTTGCGCTCGATGTCGAGCGCGGCGACGTCCATCCGCGCGTCGACGACGCCGCGGATGAAGCCCGCGACCTCGTTGCCGTAGAGGTCGAGCCCCTCCGCGGCGAGCGCCGAGCGCAGAAGCGAGCGGATCTCGTCGCTGACGTTGGAGTTGTCGAGCTCCGCCCGCGTCTTGAGGGCGATGTAGAGCTTGTGGTCGATTTTTACGCTGATGGTTTTGGTTTCGGCCATAGGGTCTCCTCATAAAACAGGGGGCCGTTTGGCCCCCTGTGGTGTCTATTCGTCTTCCGTGTACGTAATCGGATAGCCTTTTGGCGCTTTAGCCGCCGGCAAGGGCGTATATGCGATGAGCTCGTTTTTGATTCGGACGGCATCGAAATCAATCAACTCTGCAATTATTTCAATGGGTCCGGCGTTGAATTTGTTAATACCCATGTTTGCTCCGAGCTCAGTTGGTCTTAGCCGGCGCTCGCTACATTCAGTTGACGCCGATGTAGCTAAGAACGCTGTCGCGATTGATGCGCCACAGCTTTCCGCACTTCACGGCTTTGAATGTTCCGTTCTGGCAGAGTCTGTAGACGGAGCGGTCACTGATACCGAGCAGGTGGGCGACAGGCATCGGGTCAACGATGTCTGGCATCGTGCGAAAAGCATCAAGAGTGATGCGTTTGCTCTCAACTTCCATTTCGACCTCCTTTCTGTCTGCTGCTGTCTCTTTGAGGTCTAGTCTGGAGCGTCTTGGGTGACGGATTCAAAAACGCGGTCATGGCGGACGATACGGACCCGATGGACTGAAATGACTTACTACGGAAAGGTATAGGAAAGGCCACGATGCGGTATCGCGGTCTTCGATTGGGTCCTATCCAGCTTTTGGATACTGTGAGGCGCTCTTATAAAGGCGCCCTAGGGCGTCCATTGCCGATGCAGTTGCCTTCGGGTCGGCGCTGGCGTATCTATCTAGGGTCATGGAGGCTTTGGAGTGACCCATCAGGCTTGCGAGCGTTCTTGGGTCTACGCCGTTGGCGACAGCGTATGTTGCGAAGCTGTGCCTTAGGTCATGGAAGGTCACCGTGTTCCTATTTAATACTCCATGAAGGTTCAGCGCCTTAGAGAGCGCACGCCACGCGTCATTGACCCTAGGCGGCTTGAGGAACGAACCGTCGGGAAAGCCCAGCACGAACATCTCCCCGCTGAATTCAGTCCCAAGCCTGGTGCATTCTTCTTCCATGTCTCGCTTGCGCGCGGCTAGATCGTGCATGAGGTCCTCCGGGCAATTCGGAATTGTCCGTCTACTGCTGACGCTTTTGGGACCTTTGATGTAGAACTCGGTGTCGGTGTGCCCGATTGCGGCTTCCACGCGAATCGAGGAATGGGAAAAGTCGACACATTTCCATTTCAGGGCGCAAAGTTCACCTCGACGGAGTCCTGTATACAGGGCGATTTTCGCGGCTAGAATTGCCGGGACATCTATGGATGCGTTGAGGGTGTTTAGGACGCGCGCTCTTTCCCTTCCGGTAAGTGAATTCGGTCGTCCGTAGTTGGCATCCTCGTTCTTGGGAACCTTGGCCCATGCGGCAACATTTTCCGAGACTAGCTTTTTCCTTAGCCCGTATTTCAATGAGCCCCTCAACAGCCTAAGGGAATTGCATGCAGTTGATCTCGCATGCTTCTTTGCCATTACGCTGACCCATTCCTGAACGTCTTCTTCAGTCAGATCCTCTAGGGGGATGCTGCCAATATAAGGTTCGATGTTTCGGCGGAGCATGCCTGAATAGCCGGTTGCGGTTGAACGTGCGATGTCGGCGCACTCCATTGTTATATAGCTAGACACTAGTTCGGCGACTGAAATCGAGCTCGTTGGTTTCATTGCCTTGGCTTCCGCTTCTGCATTCAGGTGAGCGCGGATGGCCTCGGCTTCCACCATTGCAGCATCACGATGTTTATGGCTTCGACCTTTATCGCGGCCTCGATGCTCAAGAAGTTGGGTCTTCTTGCGCCAGGTTCCATCCTCGAAGTAGGGGAACTGCGCGCGCCAGCGGTCGCTCATGTACTTATATATAGATGAGGTAGCGTATTTCTCTTCCATTGTTCCTCCGTGTGCAATCACGTGTGCAATGACTGTGCAATTTGACTGTTTCGGAGACGTCTCAAGTGAGACTATAGACGGAAAATGAAAGAAAAACGCGAGGTCACGGTCGGCATAGTCGCAGATGAACGCTAATAAACGATAAGGACACCGATGTAATCAGTGGGTTGCAGGTTCGATTCCTGTCACTGGCTCCATGAGAGTTTCGGGCTCTGTTCCCTTGTGGAGCAGAGCCCGTTTCTTATTTTGGTGAGTTATCGGGCTCGACGTCCGTCTCGTTCCCCAATTTGTCTCAATCTATAACGCCAAGACGGCTTAATCGTTTCTAGCTGTTACAGATCGAGACGAAAGGTCGAGGATCGGTCCATTTATCTTGATCTGTAACAGACAGGAGAGGGATATCGGTCTAGGTGTTACAGATTGAGATGAAAGTCGCACGCCAATCCCCATACTTGTGGTACCGCGCTGACCGAATAATTGACATCCCCGCAAGGCGTTTTGCATGTCTCGGTTTAGACTGATAGCTTAAGTGCCGATAAGGCTCGACAGCGATGCAAGAAGCGGCGCCGAGCATTTTGTTCCCAGACGCTGCATTCGAAAGGCGTTTTATGAACCTGAAGAGCTTTGATAACCAAAACGAGCTGCTTAAAGATGGTCTTATTGAAGCAATCAATAACGGTGACCGTATTTCGGTTGCCGCGGCACTGTTCTCGATTTATGGATATGGCGAGCTCAAGAAGCAGCTGGAGTCTTGCGATTCCTTTCGATTTATCTATACGGAGCCGACGTTCTTATCCGTCAAGGCCCAAAAGGAGCAGCGTGAATACTACATCCCGCGCATGGGCCGCGAGAGCAGCATCGGCGGCACGGACCTCGAGATCAAGCTCAAAAACGAACTCAGGCAGAAGGCCGTCGCTCGCGAATGTGCCGAGTGGATCAGGCAGAAGGCAGAGTTTCGCTCATACCGGGACGCCAATCGCGCGGCCGGTGGCTATCTCGTCGTTGACAGTGCCGAGCCTGCGGCGTTCCAGCCTATCGAGGGCCTGACGACGTCCGCCCTGGGCACAACGCCCAGCAAGCAGCTCACCATGACTATGGGTATCCCGGGGGACATGGCGCGCCAGTACCTGTGCCAGTTCAATGCCGCCTGGGATTCGGGCGAGCTTGAGGACGTTACCCAAGCGGTAATCGACTCCATCTCCACAATGTATCGCGAGAACCCGCCCGAGCTGGTCTACTACGCAGCGCTCTACCGTATCTTCAGTGAGTTCCTCGAGGACGTCTCGGTGGATGACCTTGCAAAAGAGGGGACCGGCTTCAAGGAGAGCAAAGTCTGGAACCTGCTCTACGATTTCCAGCAGGACGCAGCGCTTGCCATTATCAACAAGCTCCAGACCTACAACGGCTGCATCCTCGCAGACAGCGTCGGCTTGGGCAAGACGTTCACTGCCCTCGCGGTCATTAAGTACTATGAGCTGCTCAACCGCAACGTGCTCGTGCTCTGCCCCAAGCGCCTTTCCGACAACTGGCTCACATACAAAAAGAACTACGTCAACAACCCCATCGCCGCCGATCGCCTGCGCTACGACGTGCTCTACCACACCGATCTGTCCCGTGACAAGGGACTGACGGTCGAGGGCAACGACCTCGAGAAGTTCAACTGGGGCGCCTACGATCTCGTCGTCATCGACGAGTCCCATAACTTCCGCAACGGTGCAGACACCTCGTCCAAGGTCGAGGACGAGACGCAGGGCAATCGCTTTGAGAGGCTCCTCAACAAGGTCATCAAGGACGGAGTCGAGACGAAGGTCTTGATGCTTTCGGCCACTCCCGTCAACAACAGGTTCCGCGATCTGCACAACCAGCTCAAGCTCGCCTATCAGGGCGATTCTGATGCGTGGTCGAAGAAGCTCGGACTCGACAAGCCGGTCGATCAGGTATTCCGCGATGCGCAGGGGGCGTTTCGCGACTGGTCCGAGCTGCCCGCGGCCGATAGGACCACGACGGCGCTGACGGATCGGCTCGACTTCAACTTCTTCCAGATTCTCGACCGCGTTACCGTCGCGCGCTCGCGCAGACATGTGCAGCGCTACTACGATGTATCCGCGATCGGCCCGTTCCCCAAGAGGCTTAAGCCGGTATCGTTGCGGCCGAGTCTGGCCACCTCGGACGAGGCGGGCACCTACTCGCAGATAGCCGACACACTCGCCTCGCTCACGCTCGCGGTCTACCTGCCCACGGTCTATCTCCATCCCAGCGCGGCGCCCAAGTACGCCGATGAGCATGGTCGCCCTCCCACCAGCGGCCGCGAGCAGGGAATGGTCAAGCTCATGTCCTCCATTCTGCTCAAGCGCCTGGAGAGCTCCGTCTACGCCTTTGAGATCACGCTGGGCAAGATCATCGAGGTCATTAGGCACAATCTAAAGGTTATTGAGGGCTATCGCGCCGGCGCGTCCGGCGCGTCGGTCGAGGGCGTCGAGACCTTTGAGTATGAGGAGGGGGACACCGACTTCACGGTCGGCACCAAGAGCAGGTTCTCGCTCGAGGACATGGACTGGATCAGCTGGGAGCGCGATATGCTCAAGGACCTCGAGGCGCTCGAGGACATCCGCCAGCTCATCGTTCCCATCGATGCCGAGCATGACGCGAAACTGGCCGAGCTCAGGCGCGTTATTGCGGACAAGGTCGAGAACCCCATAAACCCGGGCAACAAGAAGCTGCTGATCTTTACGGCGTTCGCGGACACGGCGGATTACCTCTACGAGAACATCGGCGCCTATGTCGAGGATCGCTACGGGCTCGAGGTGGCGGAGGTCGCCGGCGGCTCGCAGAGCGCCCGCTGCTCGGTCGAGGGCGTCCGCAACGACATGAACGAAGTCATCACCTGCTTCAGTCCCGTGTCGAAGGACCGCGACGTCGCGTATCCGAGGCTCAAGGGCAAGGACATCGACGTGCTCATCGCGACCGACTGCATCTCCGAGGGCCAGAACCTGCAGGACTGCGACTGCGTCATCAACTACGACATCCACTGGAACCCGGTGCGCATCGTGCAGCGCTTTGGCCGTGTCGACCGCATCGGCTCCAAGAACGCCTGCATCCAGCTCATCAACTTCTGGCCCGATGTTGAGCTCGACGAGTACATCAACCTCAAGGCGCGCGTGGAGAACAAGATGCATGCGTTGGTTATGGCGTCGACGGGCGACGACGACTACATCAACGAGGACGAGAAGGGCGACCTGGAATACCGTCGCCAGCAGCTCGAGCGCATGAAGGACGAGGTCGTCGACCTTGAGGACGCGCAGAGTGGTATCTCCATCACCGACCTCGGCCTCAACGACTTCCGTATGGACTTGGTCGAGTACCGGAAGGAGCATCCCGATATCGAAAACGTCCCATACGGCATCGAGGCGGTCGCCGCCGGCGAAGAGCCGGGCACGATATTTGTGCTGCGCAACGCGAACGGCAACATCGATCGCCTTTCCGGCAATCCCATCCACCCCTTCTACCTGGTGTACGTTGGCGAGGATGGGTCGATTCTGCATGGCTACGCCACGCCCAAGGACATCCTGGACGAGATGAGGCGAATCTGCCGAGGCGTCAAGGAGCCGGTCGAAGACCTGTGCCGTGCCTACAATGCCCAGACCGAAGACGGGCGCGACATGGCCGCCCAAACAGATCTGCTGGCAAGTGCGATCGGCTCCATCGTCGAGGGCAAAAACGAGTCCGATATCGACAGCTTTTTCAGCGGCGGGACGACCGGCTTTTTGGAAAACGACATCGAGGGTATCGACGACTTTGAGCTGGTGTGCTTCCTGGTGGTGAAAAAACCATGCTAGGACTTCCGGCAACAACCGAGGTGGGCAGGCGTCTGCCCAAAGAGGCCTTCTACCGCCACATGGACGTCGATGCCGCCACCCGGCGCGACCTTACGGGCGGCGTGGCGGCGATTGTCGTCGCAAACTCCATCAAACCGGCAACGACCAATATCGCCGACGGCAAGGCGGTGCACGAGATACTCGTGCTAAGGATCGATCCCAAAGGCGAGCGGGTGCCCGAGCGCGCCGTGCGCCTGGTGAGCAACGCGACGCCCAACAAGGCAGTGATTGTCGACAGCGGATCCGGCGATATCGCGATTTGCGAGGAGGGCCGTCTGCTGGAGACACGGGATATCGAGCGTCTTGCCTTGAACGGTTTCGACCTCGACATGGTGTGGGATTCCATGCTCGCTCAAGTCGCTTTGGGAGAATTCGATGGTCACGACGTCTGGGCGAGAATTGATCGCCGTGAGAAAATAGACGGGCTGCGCGCTGAGGTCTTCGCGCTCGATACCAAGGTCCGCAGAGAACGTCAAATAGCTCGAAAGAACGAGCTGTTTGCACAGATGAAACGGAAACAGGCCGAGCTTAGACGGCTTGAGGAGGAGTAGCAGTCATGGATAAGATCAGTCAGGAGACTCCCGACCTCACGCAGGAGAACATCGCCAAGATCGCTGCGCTCTTCCCCGATGCGGTGACCGAAGCTATGGACGCAGACGGCAAGGTCACGCTTGCCGTCGATTTCGATGCCCTGCGCGATGACCTCTCCGGCGAGGTCGTTGACGGTCCGCGGGAACGCTACCAGTTCACCTGGCCCGGCAAGCGCGAGGCCAAGCTCGAAGCGCGCCGCCCCATCAAGAAGACCATGCGCCCCTGCCCCGAGAAGTCCAAGGACTGGGACACCACCGAGAACCTCTACATCGAGGGTGACAACCTCGAGGCCCTCAAGATCATGCGCGAGACCTACGCCGGCAAGGTGAAGCTGATCTACATCGACCCACCCTACAACACGGGCCACGACTTCGTCTACGACGACGACTTCTCCAAGACACGCGCGGAATACGATGCCGAGAGCGGCGAGTACGACGAGGAGGGCGGCCGCCTGGTGGCCAACCCTGAGTCAAACGGCCGCTTCCACTCCGACTGGTGCTCAATGATGTACCCCAGGTTGATGCTGGCCAGGGACCTGCTGAGCGATGATGGCGCGATCTTCATCTCGATTGATGACAACGAGGAGCAAAATCTGCTTAAGATAGGTAACGAACTGTTCGGCTCGGGCAATTATGTGGGAAAGCTGTATGTGCAGGTCAATCCTCGTGGTAGAAATCTTGACCGTTATATTGCTAAAACAATCGAGCCGGTCCTTATCTGGGTCAAAAACTATACATGTGGAAACTCGCTAAACCTAATCCCCAAAGATTCCAGGATGTTGTCTGAGTACGACCGAAAAGATGACAAGGGCTCATATAGGGCAATTGGTTTAAGAAATCGAAATCAAAGCTTTAATCCGCAAACACGTCCAAACCTCTACTTTCCTTTATGGATATCCCCGGCTGATGGCTCGGTTGCCCTTGAGAAAGATGAAGCTCACTCAGTAGAACGTCTCCCGCTTGCCGCAGACGGAACTCCAACTTGTTGGACTTGGTCAAAATCGAAAATTCAATCAGAGAATAACTATTTATTCGGCGAACCGTGTGGTAATGAGTGGCGTGTGTATCGTAAGGATTATCTTGAGGAAGGTTCTGCCGCCTTCACGATGGCAAAGTCACTTCAGGCTGATGCGGAGTTTAACAACGACTATGGAAAGAAGCGAATTAAAGAGCTATTTGGATCGAACGTTATGAGCTTTCCCAAGCCCCCTGCTCTCATGAACCGCATTCTTGAAATCGGCTCTTCAAAAGACTCCTTGGTAATGGACTTCTTTTCTGGTTCAGCGACTATGGCCGATGCCGTCATGTCTTTGAACGCTGCTGACGGTGGCAAGCGTCGGTTCATTATGGTCCAGCTTCCGGAGGTTGTTGATGAAGCAACCGAAGCAGGAAAGGAAGGTTACACCACGATCTGTAACGTCGGCGAGGAGCGCATCCGCCGCGCAGGCGAGAAGATCAGGGCCGAGGTCGATGAGGCCAGCAGGCAGCTTGAGCTTGGCGCCGAGCCCAAGCCCGTGCCCGACATCGGCTTCCGTGTGCTGCGCGTGGATGAGTCCTGCTTCAAGGACGAGTACGCCGCGCCGGGGCAGTACGAGCAAGCCGCGCTCGACCTCTTCACCGACAACTCCGCTGAGGACGCCCTGCCGCTTGACCTCCTCTTCCAGGTCCTGCCGGCGTTTCGCATCGAGTACTCCGCGAAGATCGTCGAGCGCGAAATCGGCGGCAAGGCGTGCTTCGACGTCAACGGCGGCCAGCTTATCGCCTGTTTTGACGAGGATGTCGATACCGTGGCATTGGAGGCCATCGCCAAGGAGCGCCCGCTCTACGCCGTCTTCCGCGACGCATGCTTTTCCAACGATGCCGCCGTGGCAAACCTCGAGGAGCTCTTCAAAACCTTCAGTCCCGACACCATCCGTAAGGTGATCTAGGAGATCCGGATGCAGTTCAAGTTTAAAATCCAGCCTTATCAGACTGAGGCTGCTCGTGCGGTGACCGATGTCTTCGCCGGTCAGCCTAACTCTGGCGCCTCGCCCTATCTGCGCGACCTTGGTCGCGCGGCGGACGGCGACGGCACCGAGGCGCTGCCGGGCTTTGAGACGCAGGTCCAGGCATCTGAAGGCTACGCGAATGCCCCCATCGCCCTTGGGTCCGCCACGTTGCTCGAGAACATTCACAAGGTACAGCGCCGCAATCGGATCGTCGAGTCTTCGTCGCTTGCCACTGGTCCCGCTCCGGTAAACCTTGACGTGGAGATGGAGACGGGCACGGGCAAGACCTACGTCTATACCAAGACCATGCTCGAGCTCAACCGTCTCTATGGCTGGACCAAGTTCATCATCGTGGTGCCGTCCGTTGCCATTCGCGAGGGCGTCTACAAGTCTCTCAAGAATACCGAGCAGCACTTTTTTGAGCAGTACGGCAAGGCCATCCGCTACTTTGTCTACAACAGCGCTCGCCTGGGCGACATCGACCGGTTCTCGGCGAGTTCCGATATCAACGTCATGGTCATCAACATGCAGGCGTTCAATACGTCCATGAAGGAGGGCGGGCGCTCCAAGGAGGCCCGTATCATGTATTCCGAGCGCGATGAGTTCGCGAGCCGTCGCCCCATCGACGTGATCGCCGCCAACAACCCCATCGTCATCCTGGACGAGCCGCAGAAGATGGGCGGCAATGCCACCCAGGCCGGCATCGCCCGTTTCCGTCCCATCGCGTGTCTCAACTATTCCGCCACCCACAAGGTTACCCATGATGCCGTTTACGTGCTGGATGCGCTTGACGCATTCAACCAGCGCCTGGTCAAGCGCATCGAGGTCAAGGGCTTCGAACTCAAGAACATGCGCGGAACCGACGGCTACCTGTATCTTCAGGACATCAAGATTTCCAAGAATAAGCCGCCCCAGGCGGTCATCGAGTTCAAGAAACTCAACGCCTCGGGGTCCATCTCCAAACGTGCGCAGGGCTTCTACGAGCAGGACGACATCTATCCCGCGTCCGGCGAGCTCGAGGCGTACCGCGACGGGTTCACCGTGTCCGAGATCGTCCCGGACAGCGATGTTCAGCTGGGCTACGTCAAGTTCCTCAACGGCATCGAGCTCTGCCGCGGCGACGTTTACGGCGATTCTTCCGATCGCGACATGCGCCGAGTGCAGATCCGCGAGACCATCAAAAGCCATCTGGAGAAGGAGGAGGCGCTGTTCGCGCGCGGCATCAAGTGCCTGTCGCTCTTCTTTATCGACGAGGTCGCCAAGTACCGTGTCTACGATGATGACGGCGAGGAGGGCCTGGGCGAGTACGGCCGAATCTTTGAGGAGGAGTACGCGCGCGCCATCGACGAGTACGGCCGCGGGCAGCAGAACCTTGACGCCTCGCTCGATGCGGGTCTCGGGAAGGCGCGCCGTCGCTATCTGGAATGGCTGCGCGGCATCGATGCACATGAGACCCATAAGGGATACTTCTCCATTGACAAGAGGAGTCGTCGCCTGATCGACTCCAAGCTCAAGCGCAACAGCGATGAGTCCGATGACGAGAGCGCCTACGATCTCATCCTCAAGGACAAGGAGCGCTTGCTGTCGTTCGATGAGCCCACGCGCTTTATCTTTAGCCACTCCGCCCTGCGCGAGGGCTGGGACAACCCCAACGTGTTCCAGATTTGCACGCTCAAGCATTCCGACTCCGAGACCGGTAAGCGCCAGGAGGTGGGCCGCGGCCTGCGCCTGTGCGTGAACCGGGAGGGCGAGCGACAGGACCTGGAGGCGCTGGGCGAGCAGGAGGTGCAGCGCGTCAACACGCTCACCGTCATCGCCAGCGAGAGCTACAGCGACTTCACGAAGTCCCTGCAGAAGGACATCAACGATGCCCTGCGTGAGCGTCCCAAGGCGGTCACGGAGGAGTTCCTCAAGGGCTTTGCCGTTCAGGCGGACGAGGAGAAGACTTATGCGCTCACGCAGGAAGACGCGCACGATGTCTACTTCGCGCTCGTACAGCACGGCCTCATCGATCGCGAGGGCGTGCCCACGCAAAAGTTCAAGGAATCGGGGCTCACGTCCGTTACCGATGACGACTTGCCCGAGCATCTCTATGCCTATCGCAAGGATATCGAAGCGCTGGTGATGAGCGTCTACGACGAGCATGCGCTCGACGACTACATCCGTAACGGCAACGAGCCCAAGGTTCGCGAAAACCCGCTCAACGCCAACTTCGCGCGGGCGGAGTTCCAGGAGCTGTGGAACAAGATCAACTCCAAACATTCCTACACCGTCGATTTCGATGATGAGGAGTTGCGCGCCAAGGCGATCGACCGCATTAACCGCGAACTGTTTGTGGCCAAGGCGTCCTACGTCATGACGACCGCCGCGCAGCGCTCGACCCAGACGCGGGAGAATCTTGAGCGCGGCGAATCGTTCGGCGATACCACGAGGCGCGACTACGAGGTGGGCGAGGACGCCTCTGGCGTGACGTACGACCTGCTGGGCGAAGTCGCGACCGCTGCGCGCATTACGCGCAGAAGCGCAGCGGCGATCCTGAAGGGCATCGCCCCCGTCAAGTTCCGCATGTTCCGCGATAACCCCGAGGAGTTTATCGCCAAGGTCTCCCGTTGCATCCTTGCCGAGAAGGCGACGATGGTGGTCGACCACATTGCGTACCACAAGCTTGACGAGCGGTACGATTCCACCATCTTTGCCGAGCGCATGCCCGAGAACGTCGGCCGTGCGCTGGAGACGAGCCGCTGCATCCAGGACTACGTGTTCTGGGATTCCGAGGGTGAGCGCGATTTCGCACGAGATCTCGACTCTGCAGAGGGCAAGGTCGCGGTCTACGCCAAGCTCCCACGGTCTTTCAAGATTCCGACGCCGGTGGGCAACTACGCGCCCGACTGGGCCATCGCGTTCGAGAAGGGGAGCGTGCGCCACGTGTTCTTCGTCGCGGAGACCAAGGGCAGCATGGACAGCCTCACGCTGCGCGATATCGAGCGCGGAAAGATCGCCTGCGCCCGCAAGCTCTTCAATGAGTTCTCGGACGAGGACGTGCGTTATGACGTGGTGCACAGCTATGAGGATTTGCTGACCGTGATCCAGGGAACGGAGTAGCCCCAGATTCCAGTTGCTTTCTGATTGGGGCGTTGAGATGCCGACAATTATCGATATCGATCAGTTTCCGTCGACCGAAGAACGACGTTACGCGGTGGCGTGGCTGGATTCTCCGATGCCACATTACGGGAAGCTTGTCTTGGTGGGCAATTGGGTCCTCGAGACTGAGTGCCTGCATATCCGCTTCTCGGACCCAGATGATATCTCGAAGCGCCCTTTTATCGGTCTCGGCTGGGATGGGGTCGATATTCCGCTTGATGAGCTTTTTGCCGAGGATGTTATCCCTGTTCCCGTCAAGCGGCCGAGCGGGCGACGTGACATTTCGAGTCTCTTCGGCATGCTCGACCCCCAGGTCGAAAGCATTCTCGGTAGAGAGCGATATGAGGATGACGATGGAGAGTGGGCCGACGTGTCTTCCCAGATTGTTCGCTCGATGACTCCGGCTCGCGAAAAAAACTGGCGGGCAGAATCCGAGATGTGGTTGAATACACGTTTTGGCCATCGTCTCAGCAAGGAGGATTTCGAGGCTATCTTCGAGATTCGCGGATTGGAGCCAAATGAATGGACCGGTCGGTTCGTTGAAGATCTGCTGCCGGTCAAATCAAAATGGCGTCGCTGGTGAATCTTATCGCTCGGGAATTTGTTTGCCTGCGCAGCGGTCTGCCAGTCGTCGATTCGAGACTCAAGTTCGGTATGTTCAAGGCTCGGGCCTGTTTCTTTTAGGTCGATGCGCCTTCGGACTAGTCGTCCATCCCGTCTTTGGTTCATCTACATCTGTAACACCAAGGCGACCAATTCGCTCCCACCTGTTACGGATCGAGATGAAAGAATGGGCCCTGCCCATTTGTCTCAATCTGTAACAGGTAGAAGCAGAATACTGGCGTAGATGTTACAGATTGAGATATAGAGTCGGGTTAGCTGAGAAATGTCTCCATCTGTAACACGAAGGGGCGGAAAACCGTTCTTACTGTTACAGGATGAGACGCGAGCTGGGGTCTCTGCGTAATATCTCAATCTGTAACAGATAGGGGAGAAAATGTTCTCTAGATGTTACAGATCGAGACAAAGGCCGGACCGGCCTTAACCATCCACACCCGAATCTGCCGCGGAAGCCCGATCTCGACCTATATATAGGTGCAAATGAGTCGTTACCGAAGTAATATCCTGTAGGCTCACTCCACCGTGACAAAGTGTTCCCTCGGGAAATGTCACCGCTACATGTAAATCCACCGTCCTTCATATCTAAACTCAACAAAACCGCAGGTCAAAGGTATATAGATACGCCCGGAACCGTGTATCTAGAGGTTTTCGTTGACAGCCCCCAAGGTTGCATCGTATTATCTTTTTCGTTCGCGGGGGCGGCGGTCCAAAAGACCAAAGAACCTGCGGATACTTGAACGATTGGGAGTTTGCCCGAGTGGTTAATGGGGACGGGCTGTAAACCCGTTGGCTCTGCCTACATAGGTTCGAATCCTATAGCTCCCACCCGTCAAGTGCCTGTATAGCTCAGTCGGTAGAGCACTTCGTTGGTAACGAAGAGGTCACCAGTTCAAGTCTGGTTGCAGGCTCCATCCGGCGGTGTAGCTCAGTTGGTTAGAGCACACGGTTCATACCCGTGGCGTCACTGGTTCGAATCCAGTCACCGCTACCATAGGTAACACGGTGGCTTCTCAATAGTATGTTGAGAGGCCACTATGGTATAAAGGCAAAGTCCCGTCCGGGGACGACCTGTTTAGAGGAGGGCTTTATGGCCAAAGAGAAGTTTGAGCGCACTAAGCCGCATGTTAACATCGGCACCATTGGTCACGTCGACCACGGCAAGACCACGTTGACCGCCGCCATCACCAAGGTTCTCTCCGAGACCGAGGGCTGCAAGGCTGACTTCACTGCGTTCGAGAACATCGACAAGGCTCCCGAGGAGCGCGAGCGCGGCATTACGATCTCCGTCTCCCACGTCGAGTACGAGACTGCTGCCCGTCACTACGCTCACGTTGACTGCCCGGGCCACGCTGACTACGTCAAGAACATGATCTCCGGTGCTGCTCAGATGGACGGCGCTATCTTGGTCATCGCCGCTACCGACGGCCCCATGGCTCAGACCCGCGAGCACATCCTGCTCGCCCGTCAGGTTGGCGTTCCTTACATCGTCGTCTTCCTGAACAAGTGCGACATGGTTGACGATGACGAGCTCATCGACCTCGTCGAGATGGAGACCCGTGAGCTCCTCTCCGAGTACGATTTCCCCGGCGACGACATCCCCGTCATCCGTGGTTCCGCTCTGGGCGCTCTCGAGGGCGACGCCAAGTGGATGGACGCTATCCGCGAGCTCATGAACGCCGTCGACGAGTACATCCCGACGCCTGCTCGTAACAACGACCTCCCGTTCCTGATGGCCGTTGAGGACGTTATGACCATCTCCGGCCGTGGTACTGTTGCTACCGGCCGTGTCGAGCGCGGTGAGCTCAAGCTCAACGAGCCCGTCGAGATCGTCGGCATCAAGGATACCCAGAACACCGTCGTTACCGGTATCGAGATGTTCCGTAAGTCCATGGACTTCTGCGAGGCTGGCGACAACGTCGGTCTGCTGCTCCGCGGCATCAAGCGCGAGGACATCGAGCGCGGCCAGGTTCTCTGCAAGCCCGGTTCGGTTACCCCGCACACCAAGTTCACCGGCGAGATCTACGTTCTGACCAAGGAGGAGGGCGGCCGTCACACCCCGTTCTTCGATGGTTATCGTCCTCAGTTCTACTTCCGTACCACCGACGTTACCGGTACGGTCAAGCTCCCCGAGGGCACCGAGATGGCTATGCCTGGTGACCACATCACCATCGAGGGCGACCTCATCCACCCGATCGCCATGGAGGAGGGCCTGCGCTTCGCTATCCGCGAGGGTGGCCACACCGTCGGTTCGGGCATCGTCTCCACGATCATTGAGTAAATTAGCTCTCTGATAGTTGACTTAGAGAACCCGGCACTTATATGGGTGCCGGGTTCTTTTCTGCAATGGATATTGAGCCGTTGCTGGTGTCGAGAAGATCAATAATGGTCCTGGTTGCACCGTCGATTAGCTCTCGATGGCTTCATTGATGTGTTCCAAATATGAATGGATCCACCGAGAACCAATTGATTCGAGGTTTTCATTGACAGCACTTACATAGAGCTGATAAAGTACCATCTCGTGCCCGTACGGGGCGGAAATGAAAGGTTCAGGATAAATGCGTACTCTAGTTACTCTTGCGTGCACTGAGTGCAAGCGCCGCAACTATACGACCACCAAGAACAAGTCGAACATGCCTGATCGTATGGAGATCAAGAAGTATTGCCCCTGGTGCCGTCACCACACGTTGCACAAAGAGACTCGCTAGTCTCTAGTCATATACGCCAGTAGTTCAATTGGTAGAGCATCGGTCTCCAAAACCGAGTGTTGAGGGTTCGAGTCCTTCCTGGCGTGCCAGTCATTATTCCGTAAGCTCCCAATTGGGGGCTTACGGTTTACTCATGTATAAGCGCATTGCGCGGAGGTAACCCAAATGGCCAACAAGAAGAACAAGAAGAAGGCACAGCAGCAGGCGCCTGCCAATAACGCTGCCGCCAACTCCAAGGTTGAGGCCAAGAAGGCCGTTGCCAAGAAGAACGAGAAGGCTGCGAAGTCCAAGAAGAACGAGAAGCCTGGTTTCTTCGCCCGCACCAAGAAGTATTTCGCTTCGGTCAAGTCCGAGATGAAGCGTGTCACGTGGCCCGATAAGAAGGAGCTCGTGAATTACTCGGTCGTCGTTTGCGCTTCTCTGATCGTCGTCGGCGTCGTCATCGCTCTGCTCGATGCTGGCTTTGGCGAGGCTCTTGCTCTGTTCTCTGGATTGAGGGGCTAAACCATGTCTAAGCGTTGGTACGTCGTTCACACTTACTCTGGATACGAGAACCGCGTTAAGTCCGATCTCGAGCATCGCATCGAGACCATGGGCATGCAGGACCGTATCTTTGATATCGAGATTCCTATGGAGCGCGTCACCGAGATTAAAGAGGGTGGCAAGCGCGAGACCAAGGATTCTAAGATCTTCCCGGGTTATGTCCTGGTCCGCATGGAGATGGATGACGATGCTTGGACGTGCGTTCGTAACACGCCTGGCGTCACCGGTTTCCTGGGCGGCAACGGCAAGCCCGCTCCGCTTTCCCGCGACGAGTACAACAAGATGACTCGTCGTCCCGGTAAGGGCGATTCGCCCAAGCGCACCTCGGTCGATATTCAGGTCGGCACGTCCGTCCGCGTCACCGATGGCCCGCTTACCGACTTTGATGGCAAGGTCTCCGAGGTTAACACCGAGGCTGGCAAGCTCAAGGTCACGCTGATGATCTTTGGCCGCGAGACGCCGGTCGAGCTCGACTTTAACCAGGTCGCTGTCATCGCTTAAGTTTTCGTCCGTTCGCGCGAGCGTGCTTCTTCTGTGACTGCTCATCTCAGGAGTGCTTCTAACACGTGCGTGCTTACGATATAGCAAGTACTTCACACTCGTGATTCGAAAGGAATGACCATGGCTGAGAAGAAGGTTGCCAACGTCATTAAGCTCCAGATTCCTGCTGGTGCAGCTAACCCCGCTCCTCCCGTCGGCCCCGCCCTGGGCGCTGCTGGCGTGAACATCATGCAGTTCTGCCAGGCCTTTAACGCCGAGACGCAGGACAAGAAGGGCGACATCATCCCCGTTGAGATCTCTGTCTACGAGGACAAGTCCTTCTCCTTCATCACCAAGACCCCGCCGGCGGCTCATCTCATCAAGAAGGAGCTGAACCTCAAGTCTGGTTCCGCTAAGCCCCAGGCCGACAAGGTTGGTCAGCTTTCCCAGGAGCAGCTCACCAAGATTGCCGAGATCAAGATGCCGGACCTCAATGCCAACGACATTGACGCCGCCAAGAAGATCATCGCCGGTACCGCCCGTTCCATGGGCGTCACCATCGCTGAGTAGCGATTTCTTTAGGTAATGACGGGTGCTCCGACCGGGGCGCCCGTTATATGTGTGCAATAGGGCACACGATACGATGTGGGAGGGCTCACGCCCGTTTAACCACAGGAGGTAATGCACATGGCTAAGCATGGTAAGAGCTATAACGCCGCTGCCGAGAAGATCGACCGCGCCACGCTCTACACCCCCCTTCAGGCTGCCAAGCTCATCAAGGAGCTCGACACCGCCAAGTTCGACGAGACCGTCGAGGCTCACTTCCGTCTGGGCATCGATACTCGTAAGGCTGACCAGAACATCCGTGGTTCCATCTCCCTGCCCCACGGCACCGGCAAGACCGTTCGTGTTGCCGTCTTCGCCGAGGGCGAGAAGGCCCGCGAGGCCGAGGCTGCCGGCGCCGACATCATCGGTTCCGACGAGCTCGTCGCCCAGATTCAAAAGGGCGAGATTAACTTCGACGCCGCTATCGCTACGCCGAACATGATGGCCAAGGTTGGCCGCATCGGTAAGATTCTTGGTCCCCGTGGCCTCATGCCGAACCCTAAGCTCGGCACCGTGACCATGGACGTCGCCAAGATGGTCTCCGAGCTCAAGGCCGGCCGCGTTGAGTATCGCGCCGACCGCTACGGCATCTGCCACGTGCCCCTGGGCAAGAAGTCCTTCTCTGAGCAGCAGCTCGTCGAGAACTACGCTGCCCTGTACACCGAGATCCTGCGCGTCAAGCCTTCTTCTGCTAAGGGCAAGTACGTCAAGTCCATCTCCGTGTCTTCCACCATGGGCCCTGGCGTCAAGGTCGATCCCGCTGTCCAGCGTGACTTCCTGGCTGAGTAACTTTTAGTTACTGCCTGAGCAAAGCAAGCATTGCTAAAGAAATCCGGTTCCGCCTCGTGCAGGACCGGGTCTCTTGCTTTTGAGTCAACGAAACCACCACGAAGGGGACAGGCACCCTTGTGGTGGTTTTACTTGTGTTGTACTTTAGCGCGATGTAGTACTACCCGAGGCCGAAGGGAGCCCAACATGTTTAAGAACACGCAACAGCTCCTAGGCCTAGCGCTACTAGATTGGATAGCGCGCTAGGGTTGTAATCTCGCTATAACGATTTGTTGTACCCGGGTGCGCTATCGTCTGCCGCTTTCAGGCGTGATGAGCGACACGGGTATTTTTCTATCTCTAGGCCTTCTCTCTCTCCTGAAAGCCATCTGTCATAAAACGGTCAATCAGGAGGAACATATAAGCCGCAAAATCACAATCTTTGACGCCACCCTGTGCGACGGTGAGCAGTCGCCGGGCGCCAGCATGAATACCGAGGAAAAGCTCTTCATCGCCCGCCAGCTGGTGCGCATGAACGTGAACGTTATCGAGGCGGGCTTTCCCATCTCGAGTCCTGGTGACTTTCGCTCCGTACAGGAGAATGGCAAGATTGCGGGCGACCGATGCACGGTATGCGGCCTGACGCGCGCTGTCGACAGGGATATCGAAGTGGCTGCAGAGGCGCTCAAAACGGCCCAGAGGCCCCGTATCCATACAGGGCTGGGTGTGAGCACCAGTCACCTGCGCGACAAGCTCCATATGACTGAGGAAAGGGCAATTGAGTGAGCGATCCATGCCGTCAAACATGCTCGCAAGTTCGTTGACGATGTTGAGTTTTATGCCGAGGATGCCGGCCGCTCCGATCAGGAGTTTCTGGTGCGCATTATCGAGGCGGCCGTAAAGGCCGGTGCCACGGTCGTGAACATCCCCGATACGATGGGCTACAACATGCCGTGGGACTTTGGCGCCCGCATCCGTGACCTGCGCGGGCGCTGCGGGTGCGGCCGGTCAGCGTGCGGTCGACGTGATGGAGTATCGCGAGTACGAGATTGAGCGCATTGCGCGCCAGGCATTTGAGGCGGCGCGCAAACGTCGCGGCAAGGTGACGAGCGTTGATAAGCGCAACGTGCTGGAGACGAGCCACATGTGGCGCGAGATCGTGCATCGCGTGCAAGACGAGGAGTACTCCGACGTGGAGCTTGAGGACCTGCTCGTCGACAACGCCGCCATGCAGCTCATCAGTCGACCGGCAGACTTTGACGTCGTGGTGACGGAGAACATGTTCGGCGACATCCTGTCCGATGAGGCGGCTCAGATTACCGGATCGCTCGGTATGCTTGCCTCTGCCTCGCTGGATGATGGCGTATCGCTGTTTGGGCCGAGCGCTGGCAGCGCTCCTGACATCGCGGGGCTCGGCGTGGCCAATCCGCTGGCTCAAATCTTGTCGGTGGCGATGCTGCTGACCTACGCGCTCGACATGGGCGAGCAAGCCGCGTGGATCGAGAGCGCCGTGGCGCGCGTGCTCGACGAGGGCTGGCGCACCCGTGACATCGCCGATGTCAACACCCCGGCAGATAAGATCCTCGGCACCACGACGATGGGCGACAAGGTCGTCGCCGCGCTGTAGGCGATGCCGATTCAAGCTGTCAAATATCTCAATCTGTAACATCTAAGGGGCAAAATCGTTCCTACCTGTTACAGATTGAGATTTTCGGCTGAGCATCCGTGGTCTGTCTCGATCTGTAACAGCTAACCGATTATTTGGGCCCTACCTGTTACAGATTGAGACAAACCGTTGGGACAGGTCGGACGAGTCAGCAAAACCACCACAAAGGTGCCGGTCCCCTTCGTGGTGGTTTTTAGCGCAACGAGGTGTTCCCAGCCGACCATACGGGCGGCCTTGCGCTCACGCTGCTCGATGACAGCGCATCTTTAGACGCGAAGTGCGGAACCGGGTGCATATACGAGCCGCGTAGCGTTACGAATTCATGGGAATGACCGTATCGCCAATTTGTACGCTTGCAATCTTGTCTGTGTCACAAACTTGCGAGAACGGCCAGGTCTTGTGGACATCAGTGGTGCCGTTATCCAGTTTATTTGCGAAATAGCCGCTGTGGCTGGTTGCGTCCTCAACATGACCGTCTTTGAACGTCACGATGAGGGGTATGTTGCCAACGGCATCCATAGACTCCTCCATGTTTTGAGACATCTTGCCGCTGTTGTTGTCGTGTTCGATGGAACGATCTATGTTGTAGCGGACTGAAACGCCAACGCAGGATACGGTGGCCTCTTGAATCGTCGCCTTGGTGCCGTTAAAGTTGACCGATTTGGGCGCGGGAATCGTAACGGATGTATCTTCGTAATTCAGCTGGAACTTAAGATCCCATGGGCCCGTAAGTATTTTCTTATACTCGGGAAGCTCTTTGCCAGCACGTGGCACAACGAGAGAGTTGATATGCGTGCGGACGGTCCTGCCCATAAGGCCGGGTGATTCAACGCTGAACTGTGCAAAGTATTGAATGCTGGAGTCATTGGGGTTCTTGTCAATGAGCCATGATTGGCCTTGGCCGCCATGCTCGCCATCAACGTATACGTTTCCATCGACACTTCCGGCGATAGTTCCGTTCTCGCCCGGCTCGGAAAGCTTTTTCAGGGCAGCGGGATCGTCGAACGTAAGCGTATAGGCGATGGTAACCATATCCTTGTCGCCCATGATGGCGTCGGCGGTCACGGTGACTCCGTTGTTGGAGCAGCTAGCACCGACGGGCCGGCCAATACGGTCGATGATCTCGGTTTGAGAAGCAGGTCCGTCAAAGATGTCGGAAAGCATGTCAGAAGGAAGCGGCAGGACGCCTGTTGCCATAGCCGTGCCAGCGCCTCCAATGACGATAGCGAGGACTGCCGTTACAGCGGCAATGCGAGCGACTGTTCTTACGGGATGGCGGGCGATGCGCGGCTTGCGTCGCGTGCCATTAAAGTTGCTTTGAGCGGTCGCCGCATCGCTCGAGGCGACGGACTGAGCAATCGAGTTTGCCATGTGCTGCTTCGCATTATCGGTAAACGAAATGTGCTCCAGGGCGTGGCGATAGTCATTCGAATTCGTAGTCATTGTGGTCTCCTTTCAAGGAAAGCCGAAGTGACGCACGTCCGCGGCTAAGGTGCTGGGCGGTTGCAGCTGGCGTCGCGTGAACGGCGTCTGCGATTTCCCTGATGCTCATGCCTGCGTAGTAGTGCAAAAAGATGGCGATGCGCTGTGCTTGAGGCAGGGCCGTGACAGCGGAAAGAATGGCGCAGTCGCGTTGCGCGAATTCTTGCTCGGTATGTGTTACGGGTGCGCAGAAATCGGGGAGCGAATCGAGGTCGACAACCGGGTGATTCGCGTGCGTACGGCCGATATCGCGACATGCGTTCAGTGCGACTCGGATCACCCAAGCACGTTCGTGTTCGAGCGAGTCGAACGGTTGAGTGCGTTGGAGAATCTTGATCAGCGTGTCCTGGCAGATGTCTTGAGCGTCGTCAGCGGATCCAAGGGCCGAATAGCACAATCGAAGGATGAGATCGGAATACGTGTCGACCAAGCGCTTTGCTTCCCGCTCGATCTGATCGGCATCGCATCGGAGCGTGCTATTGCGGTTACGGCGTGCAGGCATAGTGTCACCTCCAATTGGTCGTGGTGGATATAGGGAAGGCGTCTCGCGAGGTCCCTCTACATACAACACGGTCGAGACTGCATAAGTTGACAAAAAAAGACGGCACGTGAGCGCCGTCCTTACAAAACAATGAGTGTTCTCGTTAATTACACAAGCACCGTGATGGACAGGTCGGACGAGTCAGCAAAACCACCATAAAGGTGCCTATCCCCTTCGTGGTGGTTGTTGGCAGTTACCAGGGGGTTCTGGCGGTTGAAGACTCGATTGCTTCGTGGCGTTTGAGCTCGCGGCGCATGGTTTGCGAGTTGAGCCAAGCGGCCTTCCAACCGCGCGTGGGGTAGCGCGCCTCGTCAATTTCGATCTTGGTATAGTCGCAGGCGTTGACAATCTTCGTTCCGCATGGGTGTTGGCGCTCGCGTTGAAAGTTGGGGCCGTAGCTTTGGTGCACATGCCCGTGAATCATATAGTCGGGACCCCAAGACTCAAGAGCCGCATTAAAGCACTCGAATCCTCGATGCGGCAGGTCGTCCAGGTCGCCCATGCCTGCGACGGGTGCATGGGTAAGTAGAATATCGCATCCGTCTACCAGTGCGATTTTTCGCGATAGCTTGCGCATGCGTTTTGCCATCTCGCGCTCGGTATACATGTTCGCGCCGTCGCGGTAGCGCATGGAACCGCCCAGACCCGCAATGCGAATACCTCGGTACACATATACGCTGTCCTCAACACAAATGCACCCGCCCGGTGCATGGCGCGCGTAGCGGTCGTCGTGGTTGCCACGAACGTACACAAGCGGTTTGTTGATGACAGTGACCAAAAACTCAAGATAGTCCGGATCCAGGTCGCCTGCGGATAGAATCAGGTCAACGTCCTCAAAGCGCTCCTTGCGAAAGCACTCCCACAGGCATCGCTCTTCGGTATCGGCTATGGCAAGGATTTTCATAGGGCGCGGACCTTCGGCTCATCGTCGAGTTGCGGAATGGTGCCCACCACGTTGTCGGCCAGCCAGTCCATCTCGACGATTTGCGTGCTCGGCAGTGGGGGAAAGCCCTCGATCTGCACCACGCCGTCTTGGCTATGGAGCTCGCCGCCAAATGGATTGATGGAGCCCTCGACGATGCCATTGCGCAGTAGCTGAACAAGCTTGCGCGTCTGATAGGGCAGGCCCGGAGCGTAGCGAATGTCGATAACGCCCGAGCTCATACCATACCAGTAGTTGACGGCGCGAACCTGGCTGTTGTCACTGGTCTCATCCCAGGTGCCATGCAGCAGGCTTCGCACGATAAGCTCGTAGTAACGGCCCCAGTTCCATACCGGCATGGCGATGCCGACGACCTTGCCATCGACCAGGCGGTGGAGTCCGTAGGCCGTGGGGTCCTCCAGCGACTTGGACATGTCGACACCGGTCATAACACTCACGCCTTCGCGGCACATGGCCTCGGCAAGACCGCCGGCGGGTACATCGCCCCAGGTGAGGATTACCTGCGCGCGAGGGTCGAGCAGCGAGGCGCCGATGGCAAAGGCGTTGATCTCGCTAAGCGCGCCCGACGCAAAGACCGACGCGTGGTAGCCAATGCGATGGTTGTCCGCCATGCTAGCCGCAAGGGCGCCCAGGAGGAACTTGGCCTCGTACATCTTGCCAAAGTACGAACGGACGCTTTGGTGGGGAAGGCCGATAGAACAGTTAAGGAACCGAACCTGGGGATACTCAACGGCTGCCCTGAGCGTGTATTCCATCAGGCGGTGCGAGGTCGAGAAGATGACGTTGTCTCCATGTTTGACAGCCGTTTCCACGGCGGCGTAGAACACGTCCGGATCGTGGCAGTCCTCGAACGCCTCGGTGCGCACGATACCGCCAAAGTGCTCGTCGAGATACTGACGCCCTTGGTCGTGTAGGCTGTCCCAGCTCGACGTTGCACAAGGGAATTCATGGATAAAGGCGATGCGCAGGGGATTGGCCGCCGAATAGACGGTCTTGCCCATAAAGAAGTTGAGCACACCGGAGGTGGACTTGGCGGGCGACTCTTCCTCATCGACACTCGGCGCTTCGACAAGATCGACCTTGTCCTCGTCATTTTTGCCGGCAATGACCAGCTCGCGCCAAATTTTGCACAGGCGGTTTACGACGATATCCGTCGGCGTATCCAGCAGGCGGTCCTGGTTGTACACATTGAGGTAGACGAGCATGGCGTCGGCGGGCGTAATGTCCAGGTGGTCGCCGCCCGCGCGAAGGTAGGCGCGCTTAAAGAGCAAGAAGGTGTGGCGCAGGTAGTCGACCTTTTTCTGCGGCCATTTTTCGATAAGGTTCTGACCGAGCATCTTGGCGAGTGTCTCGTAGCTTCCCTCACGCGAGAACTCGATCTCGTATAGGGGGCAGACGCGCCAAAACGCGCAGAACTCACCGTATAGGCGGCTTTCGACGGAATCCCATGTGCCGGGGTAGAGACGGGTAATCTTGGCCGAAACCGTCGGGGCGTCCAGGAATTTGAGGACGCTGACGCGCTTGTTGCCCTCTTGGACGTAAAACCGATGCATGAACTCGGTGACGATGATGGGGTCGCGATAGCCCTCGGTCACCTGGATGTCGTAGAGGTTGGACCACTTGCGGGCGAACTCGGTGCTAAACGGCAGCAGGGGCATGAAGTTGCACGAAAAGGCGGACTGACGGCCCTTGGTAACCGTTCCGACGACCATTTCGAGCGGAATGTCTCTTAGGCCGACATTCTCTCGCTGACCTAAGGGGAGCTGGGCGACCAAGCTATCGAGGTCCGTGAGGTACGGATGCTCGCTTTGACTAATGGCGCGACGGCGTCCCTGCTCGCCGCGCTTGCGTGCTTGACGATAGGCCTCTTCCATGGTGTCTACTCCCTTAGTCGTTTAAACAACGATATGAACCATGGTACCACGATGCGAAACCACCACAAAGGTGCCTGTCCCCTTTGCGGTGGTTTTAGGCGATGATGGGGGCGATGGCGCGGATGCAGGCGTCGGCTGCCGTAAAGGTGGTGCTGTCGTCACTGACGATAAAGATGATCTTACCCTTGATGCCAAAGTCGCCGATCTCGCTAAAGAGCACGTAGGGTTCCTTGTCAAAGCCCGAGATGGGTGAAACGGCGACCTTGGTGGCACAGGCGAGCTCGTCTGCCAGCGCATCGAGCGAGTCCCACTTTGACGTGTCCTTCACCGCGACGGGAACGACAACGCGTCCAAAGGGCATGAGGTGCACGAGTGTGTTCTTGGAGATGTTGGAGTTGGGGACGATGATGGTCTGCCCGCAGGCATCTTCGATGGTCGTGTGGCGCCAGGTGATGTCCTGGACCACGCCTGATACGCCACCGACCTCGATATTGTCGCCGGGCTTGATGATGCCCATAAAGGTCACTTGCATGCCGCCGATAAGGTTTGATAGCGTGTCCTGAAAGCCGAGCGAGATGGCGATGCCGCCGACGCCAAGAGCGGCGACGAGCGCGTTTGCGTTAATGCCAAAGCAGTTGTCGAGGATAAAGCTGCCGCCGATCATCCAAATGACGGCACGCGCGATGTTGATGAAGATGCTCGATGCGGGAAGCGGGTTGTCGTCTCGGTTGAGTAGGTGGCGCAGGGTCTTGGATGCCACCTTGGCGGCGATGGCGGTGACTATTACCAAGATGACGGCCCAGATGATGTTGTGGACCCAGCGCTGCTCAAAGAAATGAAGAATCGGTTCAAACAATTCCATGTAGGGAAAACCTCCTAATGATCATTCAACCATGATACCCACCAAAAAGCCCGTCCGATCACATCGGACGGGCTTCTGCGCTCGATATAAGGGTTAACGAAAACCACCACAAAGGTGCCTGTCCCCTTTGTGGTGGTTTTCTAGGTCGTTAGCTCAGCAACATGCGGTCGTTGGCGAGCTCGCCGCCCGAGACCTCCTCGAACTTCTGCAGCAGGTCGGCCACGGTGAGCGACTTTTTCTCGTCGCCGGCCACATCGTAGATCACGTGGCCCTCGTGCATCATGATCAAGCGATTGCCCAGACGGATGGCGTCGTTCATGTTGTGCGTGACCATAAGCGTTGTCAGGTGGTTCTCGTCGACGATCTCCTCGGTCAGATTGAGCACCTTAGAGGCCGTCTTGGGGTCGAGGGCCGCCGTGTGCTCGTCGAGCAGCAGCAGGCGTGGCTTGGTGAGCGTGGCCATGAGCAGGGTGAGTGCCTGGCGCTGACCGCCCGAAAGCAGACCGACCTTGGCGTTGAGGCGCGTGTCCAGACCGAGGTCCAGGCGCTTGAGCAGCTCAACGTACTCATCCTTCTCGGCCTTGGTGACGCCCCACGAAAGGCCGCGACGCTGGCCGCGGCGCTTGGCGAGGGCTAGATTCTCGGCAATCTGCATGTCGGCTGCGGTGCCGCGCATGGGGTCCTGGAACACACGGCCCAGGTACTTGGCGCGCTGCGACTCGCTCAGACGCGAGATATCGGTGCCGTCGAGCTCAATAACGCCCGAATCGAGCGGATACACGCCGGCAATCATGTTGAGTAGCGTGGACTTGCCGGCGCCGTTGCCGCCGATCACGGTCACAAAGTCGCCGTCATTCAGGGTGAGGTCGACGCCGGTGAGCGCGCGCTTTTCGGTGACGGTGCCCTTGTTAAAGGTCTTCTTGACGTGCGAGAGCTTAAGCATCTGCCTCATCCCCCTTCGTGTAGGAGCTGCGGAGCTTATAACGCTCCCAAACCACGGGCACGCACAGAGCCACAGCGACAATCACAGCGGAGAGCAGCTTCATGTCGTTGGCGTCCATGCCCAACTGCAGCACGATGGCGCGGATAAGGAAGTACACCACGGAGCCAAAGACGGCGGAGGCAAGACGGACGCTAAACTGCGTGAGGCCGCCGGGCAGCAGACGGCCGAGCACCTCACCGATAACAATGGCGGCAAGACCGATAACGATGGCACCGGTGCCCATACCAATGTCGGCATACTTCTGGCTCTGGCAGATGAGCGCGCCCGAAAGGCCGATGAGGGCGTTGGAGAGCACGAGGGCGATCATCTTGGTGGAGTTGGTGTTGACGCCCAGGGCGCGGATCATGTACTCGTTGTTGCCGGTGGCGCGCAGCGCCGAGCCGATCTCGGTGCCAAAGAACCAATACAGGATGGCAACGATAGCCACGGCGAGCAGGATGCCCAAGATGATGGCAACGGTGGACTGCGGCAGACCGGTCATATTGCTGACGGCCGAGAACACGGTGCCCTTGGCAAGAATGGGCGTATTGGACTTGCCCATGATGCGTAGGTTGATGGACCACAGGCTGATCTGGGTGAGGATTCCGGCGAGGATCGCGGGAATCTCAAAGACGGTGGTCAGAATGCCCGTGACGGCGCCCGCGATGGCGCCGGCGCACATACCGGCCAGCACGGCGAGCAGCGGGTCGACGTTGTTATTGACGATGAGTACGGCGCAGACGCAGCCGCCGAGGGCAAAGCTGCCGTCGCAGGTCATATCGGGGATGTCGAGCAGGCGGAACGTGATAAACACGCCAAGCACCATAATGCCCCAGAGGACGCCCTGCGAAACGGCGCCCTGCAATGCAATGAGCATGCTTCATACCTCCTAGGATAGGGTGGACACGTGATGTTCCATAATAGCGGTAACAATGAATATAAGAACGGCAGGCAAACGTTTTGTTATATCTGAAACAAGCAGGGCGAACGCCGGTCTATGACGTTCGCCCCAATGGCTCAGATATTGAATAACGCAGCTATGGGCGAGAACGAACCCTAGATGCGTTACGGCGCATGGTGCTACTCGTCCAGGGCGGAAAGGTCGATGCCCAACGCCTCGGCCATCTCGTCGTTCTTGACGACGACCAGGTTCTTGCTCGAGAGGTGCTTGATCGGCATGTCTTCGGGCTTGGCCTCGCCCTTCAGGATCTTAACGGCCATCTCGCCCGCGGCGTAGCCCAGGTCCTCATAGTTGATGGAGAGGGTGAACAGGCCGCCGGCCATGCACATACCCTCCTCGCCAGTCACGAAGGGGAGCTTGTTCTCCTTGCAGATCTGACCGACCTGCGAAGCGCCCGCGGCGATGGTGTTGTCGGTGGGGGAGTAGAGCGCGTCGACCTTGCCCACGGCGGACTCGACGACGGACTGGATCTCGTTGGAGCTCGAGACGGTGAAATCGGTGTACTCGAGGCCCAGCTTGTTGAGCTCCTTCTTGGCGGCTTTGATCTGGACGTCGGAGTTGGACTCGGCGGTGCAGTAGAGCAGGCCGACCTTTTTAACGTCGGGCAGGACCTTCTGCATCATCTCGAGCTGCTCGGCGACTGGGGTGAGGTCGGAAGCGCCCGTGACGTTGGTGCCGGGCTTGTCGTTGTCCTGGACCAGGCCGGAGGCGGCGTAGTCGGTGATGGCACAGCCCACGATGGGGATATCGGCCGTGGCGCCGGCGGCAGCCTGCGCGGCGGGCGTGGCGATGGCATAAATCAGGTTGACGTTGTCGCCCACAAACTTGTCGGCAATGGACTTACACGTGGACTGGTCGTTCTGGGCGTTCTTCTGGTCGATCTTGACCTTAAGGCCGCTCTCCTTGATGGCCTTGACAAAGCCGTCGTTGGCGGCATCGAGTGCGGAGTGCTCGGTGAGTTGCAGAACGCCGATGGTGTAGTCGGAACCGGCGGCAGCAGAGCCGGAACCAGAGTTGCCGCCGCATCCGGCGAGCGGGGCGAGCGCGAGCAGACCGGCGGAGACCAGAAGGCTCCTGCGGCTGATGGTGATGTCCTTCATATCATTACCCCCAGTATAAAAATGGCTGGAAACACTGCACTGGGACAAAGTGCAAGTGGAACTATAGTAGCGCTGATGTCCATTTTTACAACAGCCTGGCGGGTTTTTTAATACAGAATCGGATGGGCGGTACGGGTAGTCGAATGGGCGGCGGAGGGTCTTATGCGGCGGAGGCGGCGTCGTCCTCGTCCAGGGCGGCGAAGAGCTTCTTGCCGTCGAGGAGACGTGTGGTGACGTTTCTCATGCGGCCGATCTCAACGGTACGCAGCGTGTCGTCGGCGCCTCGCGCGTCATAGACCGTTCCCAGCAAATACGAGATGCCGTCTCGTTGCTTGATGGCAAAGGGCCGGAGTGTCATCCGCGCCACTTCGACCTCTCCGCGTGCCGTGACACTCGAAATATCAAAACTCACCGTGGTTCCGTGGTCGATGGCCTGCTCGATGAGCTCGCAGGCATCGATGCGCTTGACGGGCGTGCGTGTGGCCTTGGTGGATTTGTCGCCTGCGCTTGGAGCAGGCTCGGGTGCATCGAGGTAGCCGCGAACGTCGGCACTCGCCATGGCGACCAGGTGCTGCGCCATGCTTTTTCGAATGGCGATGGGCGTAGAGCGGTTGCGCATGACCATGCCGTGGAGCCGGATGATCTCTTCGTCGGTGAGCGGACGGGTCAAGAGCCGATACCCCACGCCGCGCTTGTATTCAATTTCGTATCCGGCATGGCGAAGTGCGGAGATGGCGGTGTAGATGCTGCGCCGCGCCGCCGAGATGGGCATGCGGGCGGGGTCGTCGGGATGGGCGAGACGCCGGATCAACTCATCGGAAAGCATGGCCTTGTCCTCGCCGGTGTTTTCGCTTAATAGTTGCAGGATGCGAACGGCGCGATAGGCTGCCATCGAGGCGGCGCCCCTCGTCGTGGTCTCGTAAGTTTCAACAGCGGTTTCGGTCATGGCGTCCACGTCCTTTCCGTTTTGGGTGGCGACGGTATGGAGCCTAGGACGCGGGGCTTTCCCAGGGGTGCAGGACGCTCCGGGCGGTCGGTAGTCGTCGGCAAGCGGCGGGTCGAGTTTTCAACAGCCCTGCTCAACTGACCAAAATCTTGCCAAAAGCTTGACGGATACTGTTGAAAAAAGCGCCCCTCGGCTTGCCGAGAGGCGCTGGCGTGATGCGCTGGAACGCGTTTGGTGGCGCTGTGGCGATTAGAAGTCGGCGTTGCCCACGGTGCGCGGGTGCGGCAGGACGTCGCGGATGTTGCCCACGCCGGTCAGATACATGACCAAGCGCTCGAAGCCCAAGCCGTAGCCGGCGTGCTTGCAGGAACCGTAGCGGCGCAGGTCAAGGTAGTACTTGTACTGCTCGGGATTCATGCCCAGGTCCTTGATGCGGGCCTCGAGCAGATCCAGGCGCTCCTCGCGCTGGGAGCCACCGATGATCTCGCCGATGCCCGGCACCAGGCAGTCGGCGGCGGCGACGGTCTTGCCGTCCTCGTTCATGCGCATGTAGAAGGCCTTGATCTCGGCCGGGTAGTCGGTCACAAAAGTCGGTCGCTTAAAGTGCTCCTCGGTCAGGAAGCGCTCGTGCTCGGTCTGCAGGTCGATGCCCCAGCTGACGGGGTAATCAAACTGGTGGCCAGCAGCGACTGCCTGCTCCAGGATCTCGACGGCCTCGGTGTAGGTAACGCGGGCAAAGTCGGAGTTGGCGACATGGTCCAGGCGCTCGAGCAGACCCTTGTCCACAAACTTGTTGAGCATATTGAGCTCGTCGGGGCAGGTTGCCATGACGTCCTTGAGGACATACTTGAGCATGGCCTCGGCGTTATCCATATAGTCGTTAAGGTCGGCAAAGGCCATCTCGGGCTCGATCATCCAAAACTCGGCGGCGTGGCGCGTGGTGTTGGAGTTCTCGGCACGGAAGGTGGGGCCAAAGGTGTACACGTCGCCAAAGGCCATGGCAAAGTTCTCGGCATTGAGCTGGCCGGACACGGTGAGGCTCGCATGCTTGCCAAAGAAGTCCTGGCTCCAGTCGACCTCGCCGGACTCGGTGAGGGGCGGATTTTTGGGGTCGAGCGTGGTCACGCGGAACATCTCGCCGGCGCCCTCGCAGTCGCTCGTGGTGATGATGGGGGTGTTGACGTAGACAAAGCCCTGCTCCTGGAAGAAGCGGTGGATGGCGGCAGCCGCGACAGAGCGAATGCGGAAGACGGCGCGGAACAGGTTGGTGCGCGGGCGCAGGTGCTGCTGGGTGCGCAGGAACTCGACGGTTGCGCGCTTCTTCTGCAGCGGGTAATCCGGGGCGCTGACGCCCTCGATCTCGATGGAGGTGGCAGAAAGCTCGAAAGGCTGGGGCGCATCGGGGGTCAGCTTGACGGTGCCGGTGCAAATGAGTGCGGCCGAGACGTTTTGATGGGCGATCTCGTCGTAGTTGTCGAGTGCATCGCGGTTCATGACGACCTGCAGGTCGCGGAAGCAGCTGCCGTCGTTGAGCGTAACGAAGCCAAAGTTCTTCATGTCGCGGACGGACTTGACCCAGCCGGCAACGGTGACGGTTTGGCCGCCGAGCGACTCGGCATCGGCATAGAGCTGCGCGATTTTGGTGCGGTTCACGTATCCTCCCATAACGGTTGAATGATAGTTATCCATACAGTTCGATATTCTAGCAGCTCGGCTCATTTGGGCTATACAGATAAGGCATTGGCGGGATGGTTTTTCAAACGAAAAGCGCCCGCGGCCAAATGGTCGCGGGCGCTTGACGAGGTGCCTTTTGGCTGTGTGCGCGGGACCTGGCTACTTGGTCTTGGCTACCAGCAGCGGGTCGCCAAGCTTGACGAGCGGGTTGCCGCCGATAAGCGTGCCAGACTCGCCGACGTGGTCGATGCTCTTGAGGCGGTCGAGCTCAGAGATGATGACGGTCACGATGTCCTCGTGACCGGCGGCCTTGATAGCGTCGCGGTCGAAGCTGATGAGCGGCTGGCCGGCCTTGACCGTGTCGCCCATCTCGACGAAGCGGGCAAAACCCTTGCCGTTCATTTCCACGGTGCCCAGGCCAACATGGATGAACACGCGAAGACCGTCCTCGGTGATCATGCCGATGGAGTGGTTGGTGACGGTGGTGGCGCCGATACGGCCGTTAGCGGGGGCGTAAATGGTGCCGGTAATGGGCTCGATGCCGTAGCCCTGGCCGAGCATGCCCGAGGCGATGGTCTCGTCGGGAACCTCACTCAGATTGACGAGCACGCCGTTGACAGGAGCGTAGATGACGCCTTCGCGGGTGGCGAAGCTTGCTGCGGGCGGAACGGACGCCTCGCCCGACGAAGTGAACGTGGACTTGAGCGAATCGAGCAGACCCATAGATGCCTCCAACGTATCAGGCGCGCATGTTGCACGCGTGTGGTTTGCCGGAAACGTTTCGTACGTGTTTCCCAGCACGGTCAGCGCTCCTATTTTACGCTGTCCAACGATACCTCTGAACAGCGATTTTGTGATATATCAGTTGAAGGCCAACTTATTGCGGGGGTGTTTCTGCGCCGCGGGCTCAAGTGGGGTACGCTAAGGTGCGAAAAACGAGTGCGCACGAATCGCACGGAGGGAGCACCTATGATTATTGAGAACCATGCGCTGTGGGGCGAGGAGCCGACCGAGGATTATCCGGCGACGTTTACGTATCTGGGTGCCGAGCCGCTGCCCGACAAGCCCAATGGCCGCCGCCCCGCGGTGATTATCTGCGGCGGAGGTGCGTTTACGCATATCGCTCCGCATGAGCAGGATCCCGTGGCGTTTGCGTTTTTGGATCACGGTTACCAGGCCTTTGTGCTCAACTATGTGACGAGCGGCACGGGTGACGTAAGTTTTCCGCACCCGCAGGCAGATCTTGCCAAGATGGTCGCCACGGTGCGTGCGAATGCCGACGAGTGGCATGTCGATCCCAAGCGCGTGTGCGTCGTGGGCTTTTCTGCGGGCGGTATGATCTGCGCCTCGCTGGCAACACAATGGAAGGCTGGTCCCTTCGCGGGCCTGGCAGGGGCGCGTCCGGACGACATTCGTCCCGATGCCGTAGTGCTGGGCTATCCGCTGCTCGACTTTGCCTATGTGCGCGACATGCAGACGCGCGACCCGCGCATCGACCTGCGCGTGCCCAAGACGGGTGGCAAGACGGGGCGCGATCTGCTCAACGACTACCTGTCGATGGTGACGGGTGGCGAGGCAACTGACGAGCATTTGGCCGATATCTGCCCCACCACACATGTTTCGCGTCAGATGCCGCCAACCTTTGTGTGGGGCGTGTCCGACGACAAGACGGCGCCGATCGCACAGGTCTACCCGTTTGCCCAGCGCATGGCCGAGGAGGGCGTCGTATGCGAGATGCACGTCTTTGACCAAGGTGGTCACGGCCTTTCGCTCGGCAACGCCAATACCGCGGTCGATAACGAGGACAAGCAGGTGGCGGTCCGTCCATGGATTCGCCTAGCCTTCCGCTTCCTGGAGCGCCACGGTTTCTAGACCGCGCAGCACGAGAGTGGATAATCTCCCATTTTTTGGTCTGCTTTTCGACAAAAACGGGGGATTATCCACTCTCGTGAGATGGGCGTCTGATAGCTTTCCTTGTTGTATTTCTACCAAACGGTGAACTGGGCGTTTTCCGTGTTCCAATGGACATCGCGAACGTAGTCGCGCACGCCCGTCGCGTCTCGTGCTTCGAACAACTCAAGAATATGAGCATGTTCGTTGTTGGCTTTATTGAGCAGTTTGCAAGCCGTCTCTTGGTCAACAGTCTCGTAATCGCGCTTGATAAAGCAACGCTCGAGCTGCGAGATCATATCGCGCAGACGGTCGTTGCCACAGCGGTTGAAGTACGTAAGGTGAAAGTCTCGCTGAATGTCGTCATACTTACGGATGAGACCGCCTTGGATCGCGAGGTCCATGGAGCCGACGAGAAATTTCAGCTGCGTAATATCGTCGTCAGTTAGATTCGGACAGGCGAGATATGCGGCCTGCCCGTCGAGCGGCCCCATAATCTCAAAGACTTCAACGGCGTTTTGCTGATCGAACCCACGGACGCGGAATCCGCGGCGGGGGAGATTGTCCAGATAGCCGTCGCTTGCGAGCTGGATGAGCGCTTCGCGGACCGGCGTGCGCGACACGCCCATGGCATCGCAGATCGCCTGCTCGCTCAGCCGGTCGCCGGCCGAAAGCTCGCCGGCGTCAATACGGCTCGAAATATAGTCGTATACGTGGTCCTTCAGGGGCTTTCTGAGCGTTTCCATGAGCCTATGTTCCTTAACGGTATATTTCTAAAAGCAAATACGTTTCACTTGAATAGCTCAGTTGAATTATAGAACGACCAGCTAAATCATGCTACTTTGCGCCGATACGTAAGAATACGCTTACCGAAGAATACCTACCGTTCAGGATTGTATACAATATACAAAACAGGAAAACCGCCCTAAGATAAAGCCATCGAAAGGAAGGCGGGCGCGAAGAAGTCCCGCTCTCTGCTAAGAGATCCAAGGAGGATCATCATGACCAAGTTCAGCCACGTCATCATCCGCCGCCCCGGCAAGTCCCTGAGCAATGGCATCACGAGTGCCCCCGAGCTTGGCCAGCCCATCTACGAGCGCGCCATCGAGGAGCACTACGATTATGAGCATGCGCTCGAGCAGTGCGGCGTTGACGTGTCGGTGCTGCCGGCACTCGAGCAGTATCCCGACAGCTGCTTCGTCGAAGATCCGGCCGTTATCACTCGCTGCGGCGCCATCATTACCAACCCCGGCGCCGATAGCCGCAACGGCGAGAAGGACGAGATTGAGCCGGCCGTCCGTCGCTTCTTTGACGACGAGCATGTCAAGCACATCGTTTCTCCGGGCACGCTTGACGGCGGCGACGTCATGATGGTCGGTGACCATTTCTACGTCGGTCGCTCCGCTCGTACCAACGAAGAGGGCATTCGCCAGTTCTGTGAGATTCTCGAGGGCTGGGGCCTCGAGGGTTCTGAGGTTCCGCTGGAGGAGGTCCTGCACCTCAAGACGGGCGTCAACTACATCGAGGACAACAACATGCTCGTCTCTGGTGAGTTCATCGATAAGCCTGACTTTGCCCAGTACAACAAGATCGTCGTGCCCGAGGACGAGGCGTACGGCGCCAACTGCATCTGGGTCAACGGTACGGTCATCGTTGCCGAGGGCTATCCGACTGTGCTCAAGGCCGTGCAGGATCTGGGCTACAAGACACTCGTCGTCGACACCTCCGAGTATCGCAAGGTCGACGGCGGCCTTTCTTGCCTGTCGCTGCGCTTCTAACGCGATAGCTGTAACAGTCTGATGATCGCTTGACCGATGGCCCGGCACCCGATTCGGGACGTCCGGGCCATCTTTCGTTCGATCACATGATGAAGGGGGTGCACATACAATGGCCTCTAAAACTTCTAACGACGAGATTATCGACCCCAATGGTCTGGATCTCTTCCGTCTGACCATGATGGTCATCACTGCGAGCATCTGCGGCGGTATCTTTTCTCTTGCCGGCGATATGGCGGCAGGCGGAGCCAATACCGGTGCGGTTATCGTCTCGTGGGGAATTTGCTTTATTGGCGTCTTTGCGTTGATGATGGTGTTCAACGGTTTGTCTCAAGCCCGTCCCGACCTGACCGGTGGCATCTATGCATACGCTGCGGCCGGTTTTGGCGATTACATTGGATTCAACTCCGCCTGGGGCTACTGGATCAGCGCATGCCTTTCCAACGTGAGCTTTGCACTTTTGCTGTTTAGCGCGCTGGGCTATTTCTTCCCTGCGTTTGGCGCGGGCAACAACCTGCTTTCTATCGTCTGCGCCAGCGTGTTTTTGTGGTTCCTTACCGCCCTTGTGCTTCGTGGCGTTAAGGAGGCTGCGGGCATTAACACGATTGTCACCTTGGCGAAGCTGGTGCCGCTGGGACTCTTTGTGCTGAGCATTGTGCTCCTGGGCAAGTTCAACGTCGATATCTTTATGGACAACTTCTGGGGAGAGCCGGCTGGTCCTGGCTTTGGCGAGCAGGTTGTCTCGACCATGATTGCCCTTGTCTGGGTCTTCACGGGCATCGAGGGCGCCGTTGTCATCTCGGGCCGCGCAAAGTACGTGCGTGACGTCGGTCGCTCGACGGCGCTCGGATTTGCGGCGGTCTTTGTCCTGTATTTGATTATTTCTATGCTGTCGCTCGGCATTATGCCGCGAGAGGAGATGGCACAGCTTGCAACGCCCTCCATGGCGGGAATTCTCGAGTGCGCAATCGGTCCGGTTGGTGCTGCCATCGTAAACCTTGGCGTTATCCTTTCGTTGGTCGGCGCGCTGCTGGGCTATGTCATCATTGCGTCCGAGACGCCGTTCGAGGCGGCGCGCCAGGGATCCTTCCCGCTGGCGTTTGCCAAGACGAACAAGCACGACGCCCCGGTGGTAACGGTTCTCGTGAGCTCCGGCATTACGCAGCTCTTCTTGATCGTGTCGTATGTGGCGGCGAGCACCTACCAGTTCTTCTATAGCTGCGCAGTCAACACGATTCTGGTTCCGTATGTCTGCTCGGCTGCCTATTACATGGTGATTGGCTGGAAGAACGAGCATCTGGACGGGCCGCATGCGCCCAGCGTCGGCAAAGCCCGCTTCTTCGGTACGCTCGGCTTCATCTACACATTGTTCCTGGTGTGGTCGACGGGTCTTCAGGGCGTTATGATCACGACGATTCTTTTTGCTCCGGCCATTCCCGTTTATATGCTGGGCGAGCGAGGCCGCGGTAAACCGGTGCTTCCGCATCTGCACGACAAGCTGATCGCAGCGGTGGTCATTGTCGTGGCAATCATTTCGCTGTATCTGCACTTTGCCGGCATTGCGCCGATAGTCTAAGACTGCGGCAAGCTTCATCGCTTGGTAAGCCGACGGAGGCATCGCGTGCCGGTGCCGTTCGGTAATCCATAACTGACGTGGGCCTCTGTAACGTGCCTTTGTGAGCGCCCACCAAGCCCGCGCAGGTGACATTTGTTGCCAGCGCGGGCTTTTGTTGTTGCGGCGAAATGCTGCCGGCAGCTGGGGACGTTCCTATTGTGCCGGCACCCTGGGACACTCCTTGGATGTTCCGCATGCGACGGAGGGAACGGATCATTTTGTCGAGGGGCGGGCGGCTGCTTCGGTCCTCGGGGAAACCGCGTCCCGTTTCGAGAGCAGATTCCGGGCCGCAGTTTCCCCGAGGGCTCCATTGGGAAATTGCATCCCAGTCTGAGCGCCGATTCCGGGCTGCAGTTTCCGCTAGATGCCTCAACCGGAAAGCCCATCCCGTTTAGGTGTTCCGGAGTGGGATTCGGTTTCCGCAGCAGGCCCGTCTGGGAAGCAATGGCCCAGAATCCCCCCTGCACCGATCTGTTGATTGAACATCGTTGCATGTTCGCGCTATCATGCATGGTTAAAATTGGTTAGCCATGGCAAACGGTTAGCCATGGTGAACATAAATACAACGCCCTGTGGGCGCCGGGGGAGGAACACGGACGTGAAGCTCGATACACTCGAGATTGGAAAGGACGCCGTTGTCGCATCGGTGGCATCGGACGATCAGGCACTCCGACAGCATATTTTGGACATGGGCCTAACGCCGGGCACCGAAGTCACCATGATGAAGTACGCCCCCATGGGCGACCCGCTCGAGATTCGCTTGCGTGGCTACGAGCTCACGCTGCGCAAAGACGATGCCGCGCGCATCGAGCTCGTGGGCGTGCACGACACCGATACCGGCCCGCGCGTTAACGCCGCAATCGGTACGACGGAGCACCCGGCACTCGGCGAGGGGACGTATTCGCCCCGTGCGGCAAAGACGGCTGTGCCCGAGGGCGCACCGCTGCATTTTGCCCTCGCCGGCAACCAAAACTGCGGTAAGACCACGCTGTTCAACCAGCTGACGGGTTCCAACCAGCACGTCGGCAACTTTCCCGGCGTGACGGTCGACCGCAAAGACGGCGCCATCCGTAACCACCCCGAGGCGAGCGTCACCGACCTACCTGGTATTTATTCGCTGTCGCCATACACGGGCGAGGAAGTCGTCAGCCGTCAATTTATCCTGGATGAGCATCCCGACGCCATCATCGACATCATCGACGCTACCAACATCGAGCGCAATTTGTACCTGACGCTGCAGCTTATGGAGCTCGATCGCCCCATGGTCATCGCGCTCAACATGATGGACGAGGTGACGGCCAACGGCGGCGCCGTGGACGTCAACCTGCTCGAGAGCCTGTTGGGCGTGCCTGTTGTCCCCATTAGCGCTGCCCGCAACGAGGGCATCGGCGAGTTGGTTGATCATGCCTTGCACGTGGCGCGGTTCCGCGAGCGCCCCGGTCGCCTGGACTTCTGCGCGCCCGATGGCCCGGACGGCGGCGCGCTGCATCGCTGCATCCACGGCATCGCGAACCTTATCGAGGACCATGCCGCGACGGCGCATATTCCGGTGCGTTTTGCGGCGACCAAGCTGGTTGAGGGCGACGAGCTGGTAACCGAGGCACTTCACCTGGATCGCAACGAACTCGACGCCATCGAGCACATCATTACCCAGATGGAGGGCGAGGCCGGCACCGATCGCCTGTCCGCGCTGGCCGATATGCGCTTTAGCTTTATCGGCGACGTGTGCGGGCGTTGCGTCGTCAAGCCGCACGAGAGCCGCGAGCACGTGCGCTCCGTCAAGATCGACCGCATCCTGACGGGTCGCTATACGGCCATCCCGGCGTTCCTGGTGATCATGGGCCTCGTTTTTTGGCTGACGTTTGGCGTGATCGGCGCGGCGTTGCAGGGACTCATGGAGGACGGCATCGCTGCCATCATCGCCTCGGCCGATGCGGGTCTCAAAGCGTTCGGCACCAACGATGTGGTGCGCTCGCTGGCTGTCGACGGCGTGCTTACGGGCGTGGGCAGCGTGCTGGCCTTCCTGCCGATCATCGTCGTGCTCTTCTTGTTCCTCTCCATTCTGGAAGACTCCGGCTACATGGCGCGTGTGGCCTTTGTCATGGATAAGGTGCTGCGCCGCTTTGGTCTGTCGGGCCGCAGCTTCGTGCCCATGCTCGTTGGTTTTGGCTGCACCGTGCCGGCTATCATGTCGACCCGTACGCTCCCATCCGAGCACGACCGCAAGATGACGGTCATGCTCACGCCGTTCATGAGCTGCTCGGCCAAGTTGCCGGTCTACGGTCTGCTGTGCGGGGCGTTTTTCCCGCAGGCGACGGTACCCGCCATGGTCTCGCTCTATCTGATCGGCATCGCGGTCGGTTGCATCGCGGCTTTGGTGCTCAATCGCACGGCATTTAAGGGCGACCCGGTACCGTTTATCATGGAGCTTCCCAACTACCGCCTGCCGAGCGTCAAGACGACGGTGATGCTGGCATGGGATAAGGCAAAGGACTTTATCACCAAGGCCTTCACCATCATCTTTGCCGCTACCGTGGTCATCTGGTTCCTTCAGACGTTCGACATTCGCTTTAATGTGGTCGCCGATCAGTCGCAAAGCTTGCTTGCCGGTCTGGGTAGCATCATCGCGCCGGTGTTGGCCCCGCTCGGTTTTGGCGACTGGCGTGCATCCACGGCGCTCGTCACGGGACTTATTGCCAAAGAGAGCGTCATCTCGACGCTCACGGTGCTTTTGGGCGCAACCTCTCCCGCGGCACTGTCAGCCATGTTTTCGCCGTTTACCGCCTACGTGTTCTTGGTCTTTACGCTGCTGTACCCGCCTTGCGTGGCGTCCATCGGCGCCGTCAAGAGCGAGTTGGGCGCGCGCTATGCCGTTGCCGTGTTCGCGTTTCAGGTGACGGTCGCCTGGATCGTGGCGTTTGTCGTGCATTCGGCGGGCATATTGCTGGGGTTGGCTTAGGGGCGCGTTGATGCTCCGCGCTTTTGGGCGAGCAACAATTCAATAAATATGAGCCAAAATACCGGTAATTGTCGGCCTGCGGGGACTGTCCTACGCTGCAGGTTGCCGTTCGCTGCCTATTTGCTGCCGTTTACGGATTCGTAAATACTTGCAATCGTCGGTCGATTTAACCGCATTACGCGATGCCGATGCGCATTTTGTGTGCCCCTTTCTACAATCACTTTGTGTCTATTGCCGAACATGTCTTCCGTTTCGCCTGTGTGGGGACGTGGGGTGCAATAGTCGTTTGTAGAGGCTCATTGAGGAGGGAATTGATGAAAGAAAAATTCCAATCGTTCGGAAAGGCAATGCTCGTTCCGATTACGCTCATTGCCATTTCCGGTCTCTTTTTGGGTATCGGTAGCGTTTTTACGACCGAACTGACCCTTGTGTCCCTTGGCGTTAATTGGGACTGGTATGCCGCTTCGCCGCTCTTTACGTTCTTCTCGGTATTTAAGGGTCTCGGCGAGGTAATCATTGGAAACCTCGGTGTTTTGTTTGCCGTCGGCTGCGCCTTCTCCTTGTCTCGCAAAGAGAAGGGCTGGGCTGCCTTTTCTGCCCTTGTCTGCTATCTCACCATGCTCAAGACGGTTGAGATTCTGCTTGGAGCAGCTGGCTTGGCTGCCGACAATACAACGGTGGAAGCTCTTCAGAAGGTCGGCCTTACGTCCATTCAGGCGAGTGAGCAGTCCGCACTCTACACTACCTCGCTCGGCTTTTTTGGCTACAGCTCTGGTGTCTTTGGCGGCATTATCGTGGGCTGCCTGGTCGCCTGGATCACCGGCCGTTTTTACAAGACCAAGCTTCCAACGGCGCTGGCGTTTTTTGCGGGCAGTCGAACGGTTCCCATTGTATCGCTGGTCGCCGGTGGCGTCCTGGGCGGCATCATGTACTTCGTTTGGCCCGTCATCGGTGGATGCTTCTCGGGTATTGCGACGTTCGTGAAAGGCTCCGGTCTGGTCGGTACGTTTGTCTATCGCTGGGTGCTCGAGAGCCTTGTGCCGTTTGGCTTGCATCCGCTGCTTGAGACGCCCATGTATTGGACTGAGCTTGGCGGCTCCATGGTCGTCGACGGAACGCGCGTGGTGGGCAATAGCGCTATTCAGCTTGCACAGCTCGCTTCTCCCAGTAGCGACAAGCTCTTGGTTAGGGCCTTCATGGCTGGCTATGGCATTAACGATTACGCGTTGTTCCCGGGCATCGCCCTTGCTATGTGGTCTTGTGCCAAGCCCCAGAACCGCAAGAAGGTTGCTGGTCTTTTAATCCCCACAGTGATTTCGACTGTTTTCTTTGGCGTTACGGAGCCTATTCTCTTTACGTTCCTGTTTGCCGCCCCCTGGCTCTACTTTGGCGTTTACGCTCCGCTTTCCGGACTGGGTGAAGTTCTCTCGGAGGCAATGGGCGTTTCGGTGTACCAGGGAAATATCAAGGATCTGATCCCATTCTTATTCCGCCCCGAGAAGCTTAATCTGCTTCCGTACCTTATTCTGCTCCCCGCCTTTTTCCTGGCAGCTTTCTTCCTCTTCCGGTTCTTTATTACTAAGTTCGATATCAAGACGCCCGGTCGAGACGATGGTGACGATATTGAGTTGATCAACAGCAGAGCCGAGTTCGAGGCAAAGGCCGCTGAGGCAAAGGGCGAGTCTGATAGCACTCCCGAGAAGGCAGTCCAGGGCCGTGCGACCAAGGACAGCGCGCTTGCTGTTGGCATTGTCGAAGCGCTTGGTGGAGCCGACAACATTGATGATCTTGACAACTGCATCTCACGTCTTCGCGTGATTGTCAAGGATGGTTCTAAGGTTGCAGACGACGAGGTGTTCACCAAGAATCTTGAAGCTATGGGCGTTATCCGCCTGAGCGACAAGGCAATCCAGGTCATTTACGGTCCTCGTGTCGGCGAAGTCGCTTCTGAGGTGCACGAAGTTCTCGGTGACGAGTAAAACGCGCAAGTGGCTTTCAATTGCATAGCGCAATTCCAGGGCTTGGCTTCCTATCGCATGATTTAGGGAGCCAAGCCTTCTTGTTTTAGATTGTCAAGGCAGATACTCAATAGTTCTTCGAATGCGAGAATACAACTTCCGGTAAAGCAGTTAGGCTTAACGTTCTTAAGATCCATTGGGTGATCGTCATGTATCGTAAAGATCGCGTCTGCCGTCTTGGCGAGCTCGCTGTCTTCGTTGCCGGTAAACGCGAGGGTCGTAATGCCCGCGTCGTGGCATGCCCTTGCGGTTTCCAGGATGGCTTCTGTCTGGCCCGATTTGGATATGAGCATCATGCAGCTGAGCGTATTTCGGTTGGATTCGACAAACTGATCGGTTTCTAGGAAGTCCTGTATAACGGCCAAAAAGCCAAGTCCAACGAGCTTGGTCGCCATGTACTGCGCGACGATGCGTGAGAAGCCCTCTCCGTTTACTCCGATCATTCTGTTGCGATGCAGGGCGGCGATGAATACGTCTACATCTCCGGTGTGGCATACGAAGTGGACGCTACTGTCTTTGAGTGATTGATTCATTTCGCGGGAGACATGCTGAAGGTGCTTGAGATCGTACATCATTTCGCGGTAGCCACGGTAGCCGAGCTTTTTCGAAAGCCTGATGACTGTCGTCATGCTGGTAAAGCATGCCATGGCGACGGGTTTTATGCCAATATCATCGAGGGTGTCGATATTGTTGAGTAGGTATTCGAGTACGCTTTGCTCGGTTTCGGATAGCTTTGCGGCTGAGTAGAGCTTGGAAATCTGCTTTTTATCAACCATCGGTGCTCCCTTCCCGCCGGACGTGTGCGGCCGCTTCCGTTGCGTAAATAATAACTCCTTGGGGAATTCCTTTCCTGCCTTGCAGCCGGGGCGGGAAGCGGCCCTCCATGCTGGATACAATATCCATACACAGGCGAACCATGCAATATTGAATGTGCTAATTGGGGGTTTCGATATGAAACTTACGGTCATAGGGGGCGGTGGCGTCCGCTCCATGTTTTTGGCAAAGAGCATAGCCCAGCAGGCGTCATCGCTTGGAATCGATGAACTTGTGTTTATGGACAATGATCCCGAGAAGCTGCGCATCTACGGTGGCCTTGCCGCCCATGTCTCGGGCATGCTTTGCCCCACGCTTAATTTTTCACTGACGGGCGATGCAGTCGAGGCCGTTAAGGACGCCGATTACGTGATCACGACGATTCGCGTCGGTGGGGACCATATGCGCGTTCGCGATGAGCGCATTGCTCTTTCACATGGGGTTCTTGGCCAGGAGACGACTGGCGCAGCCGGCGTGTCTTTTGCCATGCGCTCCGTCCCTGCGCTTGCTTCGTATTGCGAGTTAATCAAGAAGTACGCAAAGCCGGGCGTCAAGGTGTTTAACTTTACTAATCCCGCTGGCGTCGTATCTCAGGCCCTACGCGATATGGGCTATGATTTTACTTATGGCATTTGCGATGCCCCCTCGGGCATGTTGCATCAGTTTGCCGAGTATAAAGGCGTTGATCCCGCATCGGTTCAGGGCGAGTGCTATGGACTCAACCACCTCTCGTTCTTCCGCAATGTGACGGTTGACGGCGAGGACATCATGCCCGACTTGATCCACGACGACGGGGCATATGCTCATACAGATCTTAGGTTCTTCGAGAAGGACCTCGTCCTAAATCGCGGATGCGTGCCAAATGAGTACCTATACTATTTCTACTATCGCGAGCGCGCCGTTGCCAACGTTCTCTCTTCGCCCCAGACGCGCGGCGAACTAATTGAAGAAATTAATCGAGAAATGACGAGCGAGCTTGCATCTATCGATATTGAGAACGACTTCGAAAAAGGCCTCGCGTGCTTTGAGAAGTGGTACGGAATGCGCGAAAACAATTACATGGCGGCCGAGACGGGTATTCATCGCGACAAGCCGTGGACGTTTGACGTGTACGGCAAAGATGCTGGCGGATACGCAGGTGTCGCGCTCCGTTTCATGGATATTGCTCGCTCTGGCAAGACGCAGCAGATGATCCTGTGCACCCCCAACAATGGCGCCATCCCCGGCCTTCTCGATACAGATGTCATTGAGTCAACGTGCGATATCTCCACCGATGGCTGTGTACCGCATCGCGTCGAAGCCGATTCTGTGCCCGCGGGAAACCTCGAATTGATTCGTCGCGTCAAGTACTACGAGCGCACCGTGGCGCGTGGCATCGTTAACCGATCGAAGCGCGACATTGTCGAGAGCCTCGCGATGCACCCGCTCGTTAATTCGTACTCCTTGGCGAAAGATATCGCCGCGCAGTACTTTGAGCTTAACCGCGACTACATCGACGGCTGGACAGACTAGTCTGGACGTTAAAACTAGAAATCATGGATGGGCGGACCGGCGTTTATATTGGCGCTCGTTCGCCCTGCCTAGTAAGAAAACGGGTATAGAGTGAACTTGCGAGAGAACTTCAATGTCTTTCTGGAATCGGGCGATCGGGCGAAGGGATGCCGGAGTGGCTGCACGATGGCGTTATATATCCCCTTGTTTGTTATGAGCGCGCTTCAAATTGGTGTATCAAACGTTGCAACTGAGCTCGCCTATATCAATCCGTCCATTACGCTTATTTGCACTGTGGTCGCGGCCTTTTTAAACCTGCTTCTATCGAATGTGGCTTTTTCATTATTTGCCGTCGACCGGTCCAAAGAGACGGTGCAACCTGCTCGAACCCCTCCGGTTTATCTCTTGGCCTCGACGGTTCCCCTCCAGATTTCTGGGGCGCTGCTAATTTATTTGGTTCACTTGATTTTATCGGCAATTGTAGTCTTTGCCTCGCTTGCGAGCAGCCAGCTCGGGGTGTTGTGCTCGCTTGTGGTGGCAGTAATCGTGACGCTTCTTTCCGCGTCGTTCGTATTCGTGTTAATTGAAGATGCGGACGTGGAGCAGAGGGGACTACGAGGCATTCGGTTTGCACCACGCTACATCATGCGTTCGGTCACGGTGCTTCGTGCCTCCTGCAGGGAAATCGCGCGTCCCGCAACGCTGCTGGTGGCATGGAACCTGGTTGCAAGTTGCGCTATCCAGGTTCTTGTTGGATGGGTAGTTTCGAGTGCGGCGCTGCCGTCGGCACTTTCAGTGACGGCGCTTGTACATGAGGGACTTTATTATGGGGCGTTTGCTTATATGCTGCTTTTGCTAGTTCATTGTGCGGTTGCGAGTTGGCTCGAAATTGACGTGCTCATGGGGGTGTCCTTGTGCGTATCCGAGCAGGCGCGATAGCCCGAAGATGAAGCCGCGTTTTCGACATTGAGTTTCTGCGTACCTTGCTTTCTAAGCAGAATTGGCGCGCCATCTGTTAACGATCGTTTTCCAAGAATTCTTTTGTTGCTCATTTTATAGACTTCTCATTGCTATAATCGCCCACCGCTCTAGATGATCGGAGAGGTTTTCCTATATGGCTCAAACAAAGCAAGGTGGTATCGCACTCAGGCAGTGGCTCCCGCTTATCGGGCTCGCCTGCTGCGCGTTCGTGTTCAACACGTCGGAGTTTATGCCCATCGGCCTTCTGACTGATATCGCCGCATCGTTCTCGCTCACCGAGGCCCAGGCAGGCATCATGATCTCGGTCTATGCTTGGGGCGTCATGCTGCTGTCGCTGCCGCTTATGGTGTTTGCCTCGCGCTTTGAGTTCAAGCGGATGCTGCTGGGCGTGCTTGCCGTGTTCTCGCTGGGCCAGTTCCTGTCCGCCGTGGCGCCGACCTATCCCATTCTGGTCTGCGCACGCCTGGTGGTTGCCTGCGCGCACGCCGTGTTCTGGTCGGTCGCCTCGATCATGGCGTCGCGTCTGGTTGACACGCGCCATGGGGCACTCGCCATCAGCATGATCGCCACGGGCTCTTCCATCGCACAGATCTTTGGCCTGCCCCTCGGCCGCGCCATTGGCCTGGCCGTGGGCTGGCGTATGACGTTTGCCGTGGTCGGGGCCTTCTCTGCCGCCGCGGTGGTGTACCAGGCAGCGGTGTTCCCGGCCATGCCGGCGGGTGAGCGCTTTACCGTTAAGCAGCTGCCCGAGCTGCTCAAGAACCCGTTCCTGATCGCGCTCTACGCGGTCACGGTCTTTATGGCGACCGGCTATTACGCAAGCTACAGCTATATCGAGCCCTTCCTGGCGCAGGTCGCGCACGTCGATGCGGGCGCCATCACCATGACGCTGACGGCGTTTGGCTTCTCCGGTCTGGTGGGCAGCTGGCTGTTTGGCCGCCTGTTCGACGGGCACCGGTTCCCATTCTTGGCTATTACGCTCTCCGGTGTGCCGGCGGCCCTGCTGCTCATGGGTCCGGCCGCATCGTCGCTCGCGGCGGTGCTTGCCGTCTGCGCGCTATGGGGCTGCTGCTCCACGGCCTTTAACGTGGCGTTCCAGGCCGAGCTCATCAAGTACACGCCGGCGGATTCGTCGGCCGTCGCCATGTCGATCTTCTCGGGCCTGTTCAATCTGGGTATCGGCACGGGCACCGCGATCGGCGGCGCCGTGGTGTCGGGCCCCGGTATCGCTTGGATTGGCTTCGCGGGCGGGGCGATTGCCGTCGTGGGCGTCATCCTCGCCATCACCGTGCTGTTCCCAGCCATCCGCCGTGCCAAGCCCGTCGCCTAATCACGTCCCCTCATCAGTTGCGGTGGAATAGTTCCTGTTTAAGGCCCCTGAAGGCCCAAGCAGGAACTATTTCACCGCAACTTATTTTGGGGAAGGGGATGCAAGCTGGGCATACAATGGGTAGCGTTGTGTTGAGCTTACTGGGAGGCTGTTATGTGGGCATACGAGACGACGTTCTATCAAATCTATCCGCTGGGCTTTTGCGGAGCTCCGCGCGAAAACGCCGCGCCCGTTGCCGAGGATGAGCTCGCCCAGGCTGCCAACGCCGCGCCCAACCCCGATGCGCCCATCATGAAGATCGCCCAATGGGCCGACTACCTGCAAAAACTCGGTATTGGCGCCGTGCTGATCAACCCGCCGCTCGAGTCTGATAGCCACGGCTACGACACGCGCAGCCTGCGCCACATCGACCGTCGCTTGGGCGGGGATGCCGACTTTGCCGCCGTATGCGGCACGCTGCATGCCCACGGCATCCGCGTGGTGCTCGACGCCGTCTTCAACCACGTCGGTCGTGGCTTTTGGGCCTTCCGCGATGTGCAGGAGCACAAGTGGGACTCGCCTTACAAGGATTGGTTCCACATCAGCTTTGACGGCGACTCGTGCTATGGCGACGGCTTTTGGTACGAGGGCTGGGAGGGCCATTTTGAGCTTGTGAAGCTCAATCTGCAAAATCCCGCTGTGGTCGATTACCTGCTCGAGTCCGTACGCCGCTGGGCCGAGGTCTTTGGCGTCGACGGTCTGCGCCTGGACGTCGCCTACATGCTCGACCGCGATTTCATGCGTCGTCTGCATAGCTTTGCCCGTGAGCTCAAGCCTGATTTCGTGCTGATCGGCGAGACACTCCACGGCGACTACAGCCAAATCGTCAACGACGAGATGCTCGACTCCTGCACCAACTACGAGTGCTACAAGGGCCTGTACTCCAGCTTTAACTCGGTCAACATGTTCGAGATCGCTCATTCGCTGCATCGCCAGTTTGGCGGCGATCCGTGGTGCATCTACCGTGGCAAACACCTGCTGTCGTTTGTCGACAACCACGACGTGCCGCGCCTGGCAAGCATCCTCACCGACAAGTCGTGCCTGCGTCCCGCCTATGGCATGCTCTTTGGCATGCCGGGCATCCCGTGCGTCTACTATGGCAGCGAGTGGGGAATCGCTGGCGGAAAGGGCGGCCCCGATGGCGACTGGGCGCTGCGGCCTGCGCTCGATGAGCCCGCGCCCAACGAGCTGACGGCGTTCATCACGCAGCTCGCGCACCTGCGCTCGGCCGACGATGCGGCGGCACGCGCTCTCAACTACGGCGCGTACCGCAACGTGGTGATTCAGAACAAGCAACTGTTGTTTGAGCGCGCCTGTGACGGCGCGACGGTGCTCGTGGCGGTGAACGCCGTGGACGAGCCTTACACCTTTGGCGCCGGCGAGCTCAACGGCTCCTTTGTCGATTTGCTTGCCGACGATGCACCCACGGTCGAGCTGGCTGGCTCCCTTGAGCTTGCGCCCTACGAGGTGCGTTATCTGTTGAGGGCCTAGGCCATGGCTGCTGCCGACGAGGGCTATCAACATATTGAGCATGGGTTTGAACCCATGTTTGACGAGCGCTCGCGCGTTTTGGTGCTGGGGTCGTTTCCCTCGGTGCTCTCGCGTGCCAATGCCTTTTATTACGGCAACCCTCAGAATCGCTTTTGGCGCGTGATGGCCGCGTGCCTCGGTGTGCCCGTGCCGCCCAACGAGGGAGACTTTTTGGCGAGCGGCGAGCCCGCGACGCTCGACGCCTCGATTGCTGCCAAGCGATCCATGCTGCTCAACGGCGGTGTGGCCCTGTGGGACGTGATCGAGAGCTGTGATATCAAGGGCTCAAGCGACGCGAGCATTCGCAACGTTGTGCCGGCACATATCGAGCGCATTACCGGCGCAGCCCCCATTGAGCAGGTGATATGCAACGGTGGTACAGCTGGCCGGCTCTACAAGCGCTATCTACAAGAACACACCGGGCTGCCCGCTATCGTCCTGCCCTCGACAAGTCCCGCCAATGCCGCCTGGCGCCTGGAGCGTCTTGTTGAGCGTTGGCACGAAGCCGTTGACTGGGCTGTTATTTAATTTAGATTTTTGTTTGAGCGTGGGTGCCCAGACGTTTTAGAACGCCTCGCCAGATCGGCGCGGGCACGGCTGGCTCGGCGCAAACCATGCCGTCGGCGTCGACGTTGGCGGCATTGCCACCGCCAAGTCGCTGTGCATGCTTGACGGAGCAGCCCATGCGCACAGCGCCCACAAGCTTATCCATCGCTTCCGAAAACGGTCGCCGCAAGAGTCCCATGCGCGGGGAGCGACGAAGCGCCGCAATGCCGCTGCCGGCGCAGATGGCAACGCCGCCACACCACAATTGGTCATGGCGCTCACATGCCTTGTGCAGGCGAACGGCGGCCCCACGCGCCTGCTCAGTGCCCTCTTGTGCGGCTCGAATCGCGGCATAGACGCGCGTTCCCGTACCGCCAAAGCGCTCGAGCGTCTGCTCGATAGCTGTCAACGTCTCATCGTCAGCCACATCTTCAATGGCCAGCACGATGCCATCGGCAACGCTGCCGGCGTCATTTGCCTTCAAGTCGACTGGGAGGGGGAGTGTAGTGCCGGAAAGCTGTGCATAGGCGGCGATGGCATCCTGCAGGTCCCAAAGCAAAAACTCAAGATCGGCGCTATTGGGAATGCTGATATACGCAATGGTTTGCAGCGTTTTTGGTACATCGCCGCGCGCGGTCGTCTCCATGCCATCTCCTTTCCGGCTCGTTTCCGTTTAGGTTACACCGTCTGACGGCGCCTCGCCGCGCTATCCTAGTGCAACCCTTACGAAAGGAACGCCATGCGTCTGCCCATGAATACCTCGCTTGCCACGCTCAAGCCCTCCGGTATCCGCCGGATCAACGCGCTCGCCGCCCAGCATCCGGGGTGCATCGCGCTCGCGCTCGGCGAGCCCGATTTTCCCACGCCCGATGTGATTAGCGCCGAGGTGACCGCCGCACTGGACCGCGGTGACACGCACTATCCGCCGAACAACGGTCGCCCCGCCCTGCGCGAGGCGTTATCTGCCTACATGGGGGACGCGGGCCTTGCGTTTTCGGCCGACGAGGTCATCCTGACTGATGGCGCGACCGAGGCCCTGTCGGCAACATTCATGGCTATGCTCAACCCCGGCGACGAGGTCATTATCCCCACGCCGGCCTTTGGCCTGTACGAAAGCATCGTCGTGGCCAACCACGCCAAGGCGGTCTTTTTGGATACGGAGCCTGCGCAATTCCAGATCGATGAGGAAGCGCTGCGCGCTTGCGTTACGCCGGCGACCAAGGCCATCGTCATCTGCTCGCCCAACAATCCTACGGGTTGCATCCTCAATACGGCGTCGCTCGACGCCGTGGCGCGCGTGGCAGACCAGGCGGGCATCTACGTAGTCTGCGACGACGTATACAACCGCCTCGTCTATGTGGACGGCTACGAGCGCTTCGCCCAGCGACGCCCGGAGCTGCGCGAGCAGACGGTCGTCATCGAGAGCTTCTCCAAGCCCTGGGCCATGACCGGCTGGCGCCTGGGTTGGCTCGCGGCAGCGGCACCCGTCATCGCCGAGATCGCAAAAGCTCACCAATACCTAGTATCGAGCGCCGTCTCCTTCGAGATGGACGCCGCAGCCCGAGCCCTGACTGTCGACCCAACCCCCATGCTCAAAGTCTACCGAGCCCGCCGCGAACGCGTACTCGCAGCCTTAGACGCCATGGGCCTCGACGTAGTGGAACCGGCAGGCGCCTTCTACGCCTTCCCCAGCATCAAACAATTCGGCCTGACAAGCGAAGACTTCTGCATCAAAGCCATCAAAGAGGCCAACGTAGCCCTAGTCCCGGGCGACTGCTTCGGCACCGAAGGTCATATCCGCCTAAGCTACTGCGTCTCCGACAAAGACCTAGACGAAGGCCTCCACCGCCTGTCCACCTTCGTTTCAACCCTGTAGCCATCAGGGACGCAACGCATCAGCCTACCGACATAAGGGTTATGCGTGGGGCGCGTCGCTCAACGGGCGCGAGGATTCGCAGCAAAGTTACCGCAGCTCCGGTCCGAGGGGCCGGGTTGAGATTTTCGTAGATTCCGCACGAGCCGAAGGCCACTTAATGTGGCCTTCGTGCGAGCCAGGACTTGACCGAGCGAAAATCTCAACCCGGCCCCTCGGACCGGAGCGTATGCAGGGTTTGTGTACGAATCCTCGCACCCGTTGACCGACGCCAGGGTCCCCGACATAATACTTTCGGTTCACGCACGAATCCGCTGCCAGAGACAGCCGGTGCAAACGGGCATCGCCCGCGAGCTTAATGGGATATCCCGCCAGCCGAGGTGGTCGAGTAGATATGTCTTCTCGCCCCCGTCGCTCATGCAGCGCGGGGGCTTTCTTTTTGGACATGCCCCCGTCACGTCCTTGTGGCGGACCGTGCCCGGAAAGAATTCGAGGAGGTGTAATTCATGCCCCAGCAGTACAAAATCGACAAGGTTGCAGAGATCGAGTCCCGTATCGCCGAGAACGCCGGTCTGTTCGTCGTCAACTACAACGGTCTGACGGTTAAGCAGGCTCAGGAGCTGCGTCATCAGCTTCGCGAGTGCGGCGCCGAGATGAAGGTCTACAAGAACAACCTGGTCAAGATCGCTCTCAAGAACCAGGAGCAGCCCGAGATCGACGAGATCCTCGCCGGCCCCGTCGCTTATGTGTTCTACGAGACCGAGCCGGTCGAGGCCGCTAAGGCCCTTAAGGACTTCTCTGCTAAGTCCAAGGGCGTCCTTGAGATCAAGGGCGGTATCTCCGACGGCAAGGCCGTTTCCGCTGATGATGTTAAGGCTATCGCCGAGCTGCCCACCAAGGATCAGCTTCTCGGCCAGATCGCCGGTCTCATCTCCGGTTTCGCTCGCGACATCGCTGTCTGCGTCAACGGCGTTTCCTCTGGTCTCGCTCGTTCGATCCAGCAGGTCTCCGAGCAGAAGGCAGCCTAGTTGCTGTTTTCACCCGCGGCGGCAACGCCGCACCCCTGGCGCATTCGCGCCGTGTTTTAACTGATCTCCGTGCATCCGCACGGAAACCGAAAGGACTTAGAAATGGCTAAGCTTACCACCGATGAGATCATCGATGCTCTTAAGGAAATGACCCTTCTCGAGGCTTCCGAGCTCGTCAAGGCTATCGAGGACACCTTCGGCGTTTCCGCCGCTGCTCCTGCTGCTGTTGTCGCCGCTCCCGCTGCTGGCGCTGCTGAGGCCGAGGAGAAGACCGAGTTTGACGTCGTGCTCGAGGGCTTCGGCGACAACAAGATCCAGGTCATCAAGGCCGTCCGTGAGCTCACCAACCTTGGCCTGAAGGAGGCCAAGGAGGTCGTCGAGGGCGCTCCCAAGGCTGTTCTCGAGGGTGCCAAGAAGGAGGACGCCGAGGCTGCCAAGGAGAAGCTCGAGGCTGCTGGCGCTGCTGTCACCCTCAAGTAATCAGGCTTTCTCGCCAGATTCCTTTGCAGACGGGGTTCGCATTGCGAGCCCCGTCTTTTTTGTTTATCGGTCCCTCGGCATCGGTTGCTCAAACTGCCATGTTCTGTGATTTGGGTCGTATCGGGTGCCCTGCCGTTGGGCAATAAAATTGCACCATTCGAGCAATAATTTGCGTTGACCTGCTGAAGAATTGTCTCTGCCTTGTAGCGACATATAGTTCCAGCGGTAAGATGCTTGAGTATCGCAATTTGGTCTGCGGCTGTGTGCCGCACGCATGGGGCGCTTTTGCGCCTGCGAAAGGATCTTTGAATAACATGAAGGCAATCATCCCCGCCGCCGGTCTTGGCACGCGTTTTCTGCCTGGCACCAAGTGCACGCCCAAAGAGATGCTGCCGGTGCTCGACAAGCCCGTCATTCAGTACGTCGTCGAGGAGGCGCTCGAGCCCGAGGAGGTCGACGATGCCATCATCGTTACTTCTCCCGGTAAGCCCGAGCTACTGAACTACTTCCAGCCTGATCGCTCGCTCGAGAACCTGCTGCGCGAGCGCGGCAAGAACGCCTATGCCGATGCCGTCGCCCACGCTGGCGGTATGCCGGTCGACTTCCGTTATCAGTACGAGCCCAAGGGCCTCGGCCATGCTATTCGCTCTGCTGCCGACGCCGTGGCAGGGGAGAACTTCCTGGTTCTTCTGGGCGACTACGTTGTGCCTAACCGCGATATCTGCGACAAGATGCTCGCCGTTTCCAAGGAGCACGGTGGCGCTTCGGTTATCGCCGTCGCTGCTTGCTCGCCCGAGGAAGTCAGCCGCTACGGCGTTATCGCCGGCGAGCGCGTCGGTTCGCTCGAGGGCGCCGAGGGCGTTGCCGATGCCGAGCCGGGCGCTGTCTGGCGCATCGGCGGTCTGGTCGAGAAGCCCGCTCCCGAGGCGGCTCCGTCCAACCTGTACATCGTCGGTCGCTACCTGCTGAGCCCGCTGGTCATGGACTTGCTGGCAGATCAGCAGGCCGGCAAGGGCGGCGAGATCCAGCTCACCGACGCCATGGCCCGTTCGCTCGACCGCGAGGCCATGTACGCCGTCGTCATCGACCCGCTGTCGGGCTACGACACTGGCACTCCCTCTGGTTGGATGGCCACTAACGCCCTCATGGCTGCAAACGACCCCCGCTTTGCCGATGCCTTCTGGGACGCCATCGACGAGCGCGGCGGATTGATGCGCAAGTAAGCCTTCGGGCACCGACATTTACGGGCGTGGACCTCGGTTCGCGCCCGTTTTTTATAAGAGCTGCGATTGCTGCTCTCTGTTCACAGAAAATATATGAACAGATGTTCGATATACATACATCTACCTGCGTGTTTTCTGTCGAAAAACTTTGCTACTCCAAAAACTCAATCGCGTCAAGACTTTTCTTGCCCAACAGTCGGTACCTGATAAACTATTAGGTTGCGATAACTGGCGAAGCCATGCCTCGCCAACCCACCGAGCATTTCCGTGAAGGAGGAAAAACCTGGTGACCTACGCATACACTGCCACTGAGCGCAAGCGCGTCAGCTTCGGGAAAATCCCGGAGGCCATGGAGCTCCCCAACCTTATCTCTGTTCAAAGGGAATCCTTTGAGCGTTTTAAGGACGAGGGCCTTCGTGAGGCGTTCAAGGAATCCAGCCCCATCCAGAGCCAGAACCATGTTCTCGAGGTTACCTTCGGCGAGCATCAGTTCGGCGACCCCGCGCACACCGTCGAGGAGTGCCGCGAGAAGGATATGACCTATCAGGCTCCGCTTCTGACCGACGTCCGTCTCACCAACAAGGAGACCGGCGAGATCAAGGAGCAGCTCGTCTTCATGGGCGACTTCCCCATGATGACCGATCAGGGCACCTTCATCATCAACGGTACCGAGCGTATCGTCGTCTCGCAGCTCGTCCGCTCCCCGGGCGTGTACTACAGCTCCGAGATGGATTCGGGCAAGCAGATCTACAAGGCCCAGATCATCCCGTCCCGCGGTGCCTGGCTTGAGTTTGAGGTCGACAAGCGCGACCAGCTCATGGTCTCCATCGACCGTAAGCGCAAGCAGAGCGCCACGATGTTCCTGCGCGCCCTTGGCATCGCCGTCACCAACGACGACATCATCGAGCTGCTCGGCAACTCCGATGTGATCAAGCGCACCCTGGAGCGCGACACCGCCCTCACTCGCGAGGACGCCCTCATCGAGATCTACCGTCGCCTGCGCCCGGGTGAGCCTCCCACCGTGGACGCTTCCCGCAGCCTGCTCGAGGGTCTGCTCTTTAACCCGCAGCGCTACGATCTGGCCCGCGTCGGTCGTTACAAGGTCAACAAGAAGCTCAACCTCACCACCGAGGAAGAGGTCACGGTGCTCACCGACGAGGATATCGTCGCTACGCTGCGCTACCTGCTGTCCCTCGCTGCCGGCGAGCAGGGCTTCAAGGTAGACGACATCGACCACTTTGGCAACCGCCGCATCCGTACCGTCGGCGAGCTCGTCGCCAACCAGTTCCGTATCGGCATGAGCCGTATGGAGCGCGTCGTCCGTGAGCGCATGAGCTCCCAGGACATCGACGAGATCACCCCGCAGTCGCTCATCAACATCCGCCCGATCGTGGCCTCCATCAAGGAGTTCTTCGGTTCCTCGCAGCTCTCGCAGTTCATGGACCAGGCGAACCCCCTGACCGGTCTGACCCACAAGCGCCGTCTGTCCGCGCTCGGCCCTGGTGGTCTTGCCGGCCACAAGTCCGGCTCCAGCCGCCGCACCAACGTGCCGACGGCCGTCCGCGACGTTCACAACTCGCACTACAGCCGCATGTGCCCGATCGAGACCCCCGAAGGCCCCAACATCGGCCTGATCGGCTCGCTCGCCCTCTACGCCCGCGTCAACGAGTACGGCTTCATCGAGGCTCCGTTCCGTCGCGTCGAGAACGGCGTTGCCACCGACCAGATCGACTGGATGACCGCTGACGAGGAAGAGAAGCACGTCATCGCGCCGGCCAACACGCCGCTCGATCCCAAGACCAACGAGTTCATCACGACCGATGCCGAGGGCAAGCTTGTCCGCCCGCACACCGTGATCGCCCGTACCCGCGACTTCGACGGCTCCTTCGGCGCTCCCGCCGACGTGCCCGTCGAGGACGTTGACTACATGGACGTCTCGCCGCGTCAGATGCTCTCCGTCGCAGCCACGCTGATTCCGTTCCTCGAGCACGACGACGCTAAGCGTACGCTGATGGGCGCTAACATGCAGCGTCAGGCCGTGCCGCTGGTTCACCCCGCCGCTCCCTATGTCGGTACCGGCATGGAGCGCCGCGCCGCTCTGGACTCCGGCGAGGTCACCCTGGCCAAGAACGCCGGCGAGGTCATCTTTGCCGACGCCGCCAAGATCATCGTCAAGCATGCCGGTGGCATGGACGAGTATCACCTGGCCAAGTACCAGCGCTCCAACCAGTCCACCTGCATCAACCACCGTCCGCTCGTGCGCGTCGGTGACACCGTTGAGCAGGGCGAGCCCCTGGCTGACGGTCCTTCGACCGATCATGGCGAGCTCGCACTGGGCCAGAACCTCACCGTGGCATACATGCCGTGGGAAGGCTTTAACTACGAGGACGGTATCGTCGTGTCCGAGCGCCTGGTGGCCGAGGACCTGCTGACGACCATCAACATCACCCGTCACGAGATCGACGCCCGCGACACCAAGCTTGGCCCCGAGGAGATCACCCGCGAGATCCCGAACCTCTCCGAGGACATGCTTGCCAACCTCGACGAGGACGGCATCATCCGCATCGGCGCCGAGGTCGGCCCTGGCGACATCCTGGTCGGCAAGGTCACGCCTAAGGGCGAGAGCGCTCTGACCGCCGAGGAGCGCCTGCTGCGCGCCATCTTCGGCGCCAAGGCCCACGACGTCCGCGACACCTCCCTTAAGATGCCTCACGGCGCTTACGGCCGCGTTATCGACGTTGTCCGCTTTAGCCGCGAGAACGGCGACGACCTGGCCCCCGGCGTCAACGAGCAGGTGCGCGTCTACGTCGCCCAGCGTCGTAAGATCCAGCAGGGCGATAAGATCGCCGGTCGCCACGGCAACAAGGGTGTTATTTGTAACGTTCTGCCGGTCGAGGACATGCCCTACATGGCTGACGGTACCCCGATCGACGTTATCCTCAACCCGCTGGGCGTTCCTTCGCGTATGAACGTCGGCCAGCTGCTCGAGTGCCACCTTGGCTGGGCTGCTGCCTGCGGTTGGGATACCGAGCAGGCCGACTCCGACAAGTACGTCCCCGGTCCGTTCTTCACCGCGACGCCCGTCTTCGACGGCGCCAAGGAGGACGAGATCGCCGAGGTCATCCGTCGTGCCAACAAGAACATGCTCAACAAGGCCACCGCTGCCTTTGGCGATCACATGCGCCCCGAGTTCGTCACCCAGCTTGACGAGCGCGGCAAGACCCGTCTGTTCGACGGCCGTACCGGCGAGGAGTTCCGCGAGCCCATTACCGTGGGTACGTCCTACATCCTCAAGCTCGGCCACATGGTCGACGACAAGATCCACGCCCGTTCGACTGGCCCTTACAGCCTGGTTACCCAGCAGCCTCTGGGCGGCAAGGCCCAGTTCGGCGGCCAGCGCTTCGGCGAGATGGAAGTTTGGGCACTGTACGCTTACGGCGCTTCCAACGTCCTGCAGGAGATCCTGACCGTCAAGTCCGACGATACCGTGGGCCGCGTCAAGACCTACGAGTCCATCGTCAAGGGCGAGAACGTTCCTGTCCCGGGTATCCCCGAGTCCTTCAAGGTTCTCGTCAAGGAGATCCGCTCCCTCGCGCTGGACATCGAGCCCATGCACGATGCCGACGAGGACGCCTCCGCCCCTGTGACCGCCGAGGAGACCTCTGCTCTCGACGACCTGGCTGCGCTCGCCGGCGTTGACACCGACGTCGAGGCCGAGGATGCCGAGACCGCCGAGGCACCCGAGGCTGTCGCCGCCACGACCACTGATAAGGAGTAGTTGACTGTGGCAGATTTCGAAGCTACTGATTTTGACTCGGTAAAGATCTCCCTTGCCTCCGCCGACCAGATCCGTTCCTGGTCGCACGGTGAGGTCAAGAAGCCGGAGACCATCAATTACCGTACCCTCAAGCCCGAGAAGGACGGCCTGTTCTGCGAGAAGATCTTCGGTCCCGCCAAGGACTGGGAGTGCTCCTGCGGCAAGTACAAGGGCATCCGCTTTAAGGGCATCGTCTGCGAGCGCTGCGGCGTCGAGGTCACCTCGGCCAAGGTGCGTCGCGACCGCATGGGCCACATCGAGCTCGCCGCTCCCGTGTCCCACATCTGGTACTTCAAGAGCCCCACGAGCTTCCCGATGAGCCGTATGCTCGACATCAAGTCCAAGGACCTCGAGAAGGTTCTGTACTTTGCCAGCTACATCATCACCGAGGTTGACTACGAGGCTCGCGAGGCCGACGCTGACGACCTGCGCGAGGAGCTCGCCGCCGATCTGGAAGAGATCGATGCCGAGTGCGCCCGCCAGATCGAGTCCCTCAAGGAGCAGGGCGACCCCGAGAACTTTGACGAGTTCTCCGACGAGGAGCCGCTGACCCCCGAGGAGATCGCCTCTGGCATCGTCGACATCGAGGAAGAGTGCAAGGACGAGAAGCAGCTCCGCACGGACGCCTTCAACGCCTTCATGAAGCTCACCGAGCGCGACCTCATCTCCGATGAGCCGCTGTTCCGCGAGATGACCCGCTACTACTCCATGTACTTCAAGGGTGGCATGGGTGCCGAGGCCGTCCGCGACCTGCTCGCTGCCATCGACCTTCCTTCCGAGGCCGAGAAGCTCAAGGCCATCATTGCCGACGAGGATTCCCAGAAGCAGAAGCGCGAGAAGGCCGTCAAGCGCCTTGAGGTCGTTGACGCCTTCCTGAAGGGTGGCAACAGCCCCGCGAACATGATCCTGGACGTCATCCCGGTCATTCCGCCCGATCTGCGCCCGATGGTCCAGCTCGACGGCGGCCGCTTCGCCGCGTCCGACCTCAACGACCTGTATCGTCGCGTGATCAACCGTAACAACCGACTCAAGCGCCTGCTCGACCTGGACGCCCCTGCGATCATCGTGAACAACGAGAAGCGCATGCTCCAGGAGTCCGTGGACGCCCTGTTCGACAACGGCCGTCGTGGTCGCCCGGTCTCTGGCCGTGGCGGTCGCCCGCTCAAGTCGCTCGCCGAGGCCCTCAAGGGCAAGCAGGGCCGTTTCCGTCAGAACCTGCTGGGTAAGCGTGTCGACTACTCCGGCCGTTCGGTTATCGTTACCGACCCCAAGCTGCTGCTGCACCAGTGCGGTCTGCCCAAGACCATGGCGCTGGAGCTCTTCAAGCCCTTCGTCATGAAGCGCCTGGTCGAGCTTGGCAAGGTCGAGAACATCAAGGGCGCCAAGCGCGCTATCGACCGCGGTGCCACCTTTGTGTGGGATATCCTCGAAGAGGTCATCGACGGCCGCGTCGTGCTGCTCAACCGCGCACCGACCCTGCACCGTCTGTCCATCCAGGCCTTTGAGCCGGTTCTGGTCGAGGGCAAGGCTATCCACCTGCACCCGCTGGTCTGCTCGCCCTTCAACGCCGACTTCGACGGCGACCAGATGTCTGTCCACGTGCCGCTGTCCAGCCAGGCTCAGGCCGAGGCCCGCGTGCTCATGCTCTCTGCGAACAACCTGCGCTCGCCGGCATCCGGCAAGCCGGTCAACATCCCCTCGCAGGACATGATCATCGGTGTGTACTACCTCACCCAGGTCCGCGACGGTCTGCCGGGCGAGAACCACGTGTTCTCGAGCTTCGACGACGCGCTGCACGCCTATGACTGCCGCTCCGAGGTCGACATGCAGGCCAAGATTCAGGTCCGCGTGTCCGCCGAGAACGCCAACGTCATCAACGAGGACGGCACCCGTATCTTCCGCGTCAAGAATGGCAAGAACGAGTTTGTCGACTACGACGTCACCGGTAACAAGACCGCACGCTTCGAGACCTCTATCGGTCGCATCATCTTCAACCGCCAGTGCCTGCCCGAAGACTATGAGTTCATGAACTACAAGATGGTCAAGGGCGACGTGGCCAAGCTGGTTGCCGACTGCTGCGATCGTTACCCCGAGGCCAAGGTCGGTCCGATCCTCGACGCCATCAAGTACTCCGGCTTCCACTACGCTACCCGCGCCGGCCTCACCATCTCGGTGTGGGACGCTCTCATCCCTGCCGAGAAGCAGGAGCTGCTCGACCGCGCCCAGGCTAACGTCGACCAGATCAACGAGTACTTCGAGGAGGGCTTCATCAACGAGACGGAGCGCCACATCGAAGTCGTTAACGAGTGGACCGCTTGTACCGACAAGGTCGCAGCGCTCATGCTCGACTTGTTCGACGAGGAGAACCCGCTCTACATGATGGCCGACTCCGGCGCCCGTGGTTCTAAGACCCAGCTGCGTCAGCTCGGCGGCATGCGTGGCCTGATGGCAGACATGTCCGGCGAGACGATCGACCTTCCCATTAAGGCGAACTTCCGCGAGGGCCTGCTGCCGCTCGAGTACTTCATTTCGACCTACGGCGCCCGTAAGGGCCTGGTCGATACCGCATCCCACACCTCGGACTCTGGTTACCTGACCCGTCGTCTGGTCGACGTGGCCCAAGACGTCATCGTCCGTGAGGAGGACTGCGGTACGCACGAGGGCGTCACCTACAACCTCATCATCCCCGGCACCACCGACCTCAACACCGACCTCGTCGGCCGTTGCTTCATTGAGGACGTCGTGGCCCCCGATGGCACCGTGCTCTTTGAGCAGGACGGCTACATCGAGAAGGTCGCTGACATCCAGAAGATGGTCGATGCCGGCCTTAAGAAGGTCAAGCTTCGCGCGCTGCTCACCTGCCGCTCCAAGTACGGCGTGTGCCAGAAGTGCTACGGCTGGGATCTTTCCACCCGTCGTCCGGTCGCCATCGGTACCGCGGTCGGCATTATTGCCGCCCAGTCCATCGGCGAGCCCGGTACGCAGCTTACGATGCGTACCATTCACTCCGGCGGCGTCGCTGGCGTCGACGATATTACGCAGGGTCTGCCTACGGTCAGCCGTATGTTCGATATCGTCGGCAACGTCAACGAGAAGATCTTGGGTCGCGAGGCCGAGCTGGCTCCGTATTCCGGCCACCTCTCGATTAAGCCCGAGAAGTCCGAGTACGTGCTGACGCTCACCGACTCCGAGGACCACACCCGTGTCCTTGACGAGCGCCGCGTCCCCGCATCGGTGCGCTTTATGCCCGAGATCGAGGACGGCTGCGAGGTTCGCGCCGGCGACCAGATCACCAAGGGCTTCGTCAACTTCCGTAACCTGCGCAAGCTGACCGACATCGAGTCGACGATGCACACCTTCGTCGAGAGCGTCAAGGACGTCTACACCAGCCAAGGCGTCGACCTGAACGACAAGCACATCGAGGTGCTCGCACGTCAGATGCTGCGTCGCGTTCAGATCACCAACCCCGGCGACTCCAAGTACCTGCTTGGTCAGTACGTCGACCGCTACGAGTTCGCTGACGAGGTCGAGCGCGTTGCCCGTCTGGGCGGTCAGGCTCCCGTGGCCGAGCCCGTCATCCTGGGTACGCTCAAGGTCGCGTCCAACATCGACTCCTGGCTGTCGAGCGCTTCGTTCATCCGTACCGCCGGCGTCCTTACCGAGGCTGCTATTGAGGGCAAGGTCGACCACCTGCTCGACCTTAAGTCCAACGTCATCGTCGGTAAGAAGATCCCGGCTGGTACCGGCCTCAAGCCGTACGCCAACGCCAAGCTGACGTATCGCACGGCCGACGGCTACGTGGACATCGATGGTCCGGCTTCGCCCAACGCCAAGTCGCTGCCCGAGTGGGCTCCTGTGGAGCTCAAGGACCTGGACGAGCAGCTTCCGCAGCAGCTCGACTGGGCCGGCTACGACGAGTTCGGCGGTGCTGACGGTTCGTTCACCCGCAACGGCCACACCATCTCTGCTGAGAAGGCTCGCCTGTACCTGTTCGACGACCTGGGCGTGTCGCAGCGCTGGACCAACAAGTTCAGCGAGGTCGGCATCGAGACGGTCGGCGACCTGGTCGGCAAGTCCGAGGAGGATCTGCTGCGCATCGATGGCATCGGTGCCAAGGCGATCGAGGAGCTCCGTGACGGCCTGGAGGCCCACGACCTGCTCTACATCCTCGAGAACAACGACGACGTTGCCGACGAGGAAGACCTCTCGCAGCTGCTGCAGATGGTCTTTAGCCCCGACGGTCCGGACGACATCCTGCTGGGCACCTCCGCCACGCCGACGCATCACGCCGACGCCGACGAGGAGCTCCTGGGCGCCCCGATCGACGACAAGAAGGCTCCCGCCAACGGTGCCATCAACGAGGACATGGCTTCCCTCGACGAGCTACTCAACCAGCTCGTAGACACCGACGACGCCGAAGAGGCCAAGGACAACGACGAGGAGTAATTAGTTCCGCCGTTCTAACGAACGGCGGCGACCTCCGTCGCTGCGCGGCCCCCAGAGCTACAATCTGTCATTCAAAAGGCAGGGCATGACCAAAAGGTCAATGCCCTGCCTTTTTCATGCCACCTTGTACGCTCTGGGGGCCGCTCGCTTGCGTATGCTCAACTTGTTTCGTTCCGTTGATCACTTGCAAAAAAGGACAGGTTTATTTTGGTAGTTTTTCCTGCTTGAATTTGAAACATTCCGTTTGGTCAAAGCGTATCTATGGTGAGGGCCCCATCAAGAACCATCAGTGTCACCGGGAGGTGATTATGGAAGAACAAGCTTTTAGACAGGCGGTCGAGGATCACCGAGATGTCGTGTTCCGAATCGCCTTGACGTATCTGCGTGATCGCGCTGACGCCGACGATGTCGCTCAAGACGTCTTTCTTAAGTTGCTCAAAAGCGACGCGCAATTTGAAAACTGGGAGCATCTTCGTCGATGGCTTATCCGGGTCACGATCAATGAATGTAAATCTCTCTTTCGAAAGCCGTGGAGGCGCGTGGAGGATATTGAGAATCTGGCCGATTCGCTTTCGACGGCGCAGGAGGAGACCAAGGCGGTCCTGTCAGACGTTATGCGACTTCCGGAGCGATTCCGTATTCCTATCGTGCTCTATTACTATCTGGGCTTCTCGACTTCAGAAATTGCCGAGTTACTGCATGTGCCAGCCGCGACCGTTCGAACGCGTTTAGCTCGCGGCAGATCGAAGCTCAAGTTCATCCTAGAGGAGGGCGACCGTGAAATCCAACCAGATCAAGCAGGCCTTCGAGTCCGTCCAAGCCGATAGCGATCTTGCTGACCGTGTTCTTTATGCCGCTGCTGGCGAGCCGCTTCGCCGAAAGGGTCACGCGAAGCCTCTGTATGTTGCCGTAATCGGATGTCTTGCCGGAGTGCTGGCGACCGGAGGGGTCGCCTACGCTGTTGTCAATTCCAGTTATTTTGCCTCTGCCTGGGGAAACCATGGCAACGGAGAGTCCGTTACCTGGACAAATGGCGGCTCGTCGGGGACGAAATATACCTACACCAGAGAGTTTGGTGATGGTATCGCGCCCCAAAGCCTGGAGGGTGCAGTCCAGAAGGTCAATCTGTCCGTCGAGGGCAACGGCTATACGCTCGACATTCATGAGATGGCAATCGACGAGAACGGTTGCGGTGCTGTGACGTTTACATTGTCCAATCCGAATGGCGTTAACTACTACAAGCCGGCGGCAGAGCTTGGCGAACTTGTTCTCTATGGTGAAGAAGAAGGGGGCGTCAGTACACCCAGCATGAACTTCGGCGAGGAATGGGCTGATACACGCTGCACCATTGATAAAGACACATCAAGCGACGCGGTCATTAACGGCACGATGTACTTTGCATCTTGGAATCGCGATCGAGATTTACGACATGCGGTCACCTGGAATATCAGTTGGACGGAGGGCAAAGGTGAGGATGCGAAGGTGATCGAGGTATCGACGCCAGAGTTTAACGTCGGAGCGCACGTCGATACAAAAGAACTCCGCTCCGATGACTCGCCTCTCGAGATCAGTCCGTTTTCCATCCAGACGCACATCGATGATCTGGGCTATGAAGCAGTTGATCATAAACTGACCGTCACCTACAAGGATGGGTCAGAGCAGATTATCGAAGATGACGACGCAGGGGCGTACAATTTCTATGTTTCGATGGGACGCAATAGCGGAGAGAACATTTGGGTGCCAACGAAGTTGATTGATGTCGACCAAGTGGTTTCAGTAACGCTCGAAGGCACACGCTGCACTTCAACAGGGGGCGCCGAAACGTCGGAACCCTTTACCATCGTCTATTCGTAAGATTTGGGGCCGCTTTCTACTAGGGGAAGCGGCCTTCTTTGCGGTAAATGGGCGGTTAGACCGCACGATATTCGCCTGCATTCCTGAAGTATGCGGCAAAATCTTGATGGGTCGACCACACCGTATATGCTCAAGCGCTCTACCTGCGGGTTTATTATCGCAAAACCCCGGTGCGCTCGGCGGGTCCAGAATTTGCCGCATACTTCCGAAAGCGCCGCCGATTTCCATGCGACAGGTGAGAGCAGATCACCGTTGGAGCGCGACGTTTCCCCAGATAAAACCGACCAAAATAAACCTGTCCCTTTTTGGCAGGTAACGTTGCCCCGACGAGCACGTCGGATCCCCGGCCCGGGCGGCACAGGGGTTAAGTTTGTCGCGAGTTCCGCACGAGCCGGAGGCCACTTAATGTGGCCTCCGTGCGAGCCAGGACTGTAGAGCAGCAAACTTAACCCCTGTGCCGCCCGGCCCGGGGATCCGCCCCCGCGCACAGGAGGGGATTCCTTTTGTGTAGGCTTTGCGGAAATGTGCCAATTTTGGGATACGCCCGGCGGCGTGGTCTGTTGACGGCACAGCTAACGGCACGTATCCTATCGAACTGCGTGTTTCGTAGGGGGATGCTGACCCCTCGATTCAAGCCGTTGCACTTTACAGAAAGCTGGAATCATTCGAGAAGGAGTACGCTTTGCCTACTATTAACCAGCTGGTTCGCCAGGGCCGTCGTTCCGTGCCCAAGAAGTCCAAGAACGCTGCTCTGCAGCACAACTCCCAGAAGCGCGGCGTGTGCACCCGCGTCTTCACCACGAGCCCCAAGAAGCCGAACTCGGCTCTTCGTAAGGTTGCCCGTGTTCGCCTCGTCAACGGCATCGAAGTTACTGCTTACATCCCGGGTGAGGGCCACAACCTGCAGGAGCACTCCATCGTGCTCGTCCGCGGCGGTCGTGTCCGTGACCTCCCTGGTGTCCGTTATCACGTCATCCGTGGCGCCTACGACGCTGCTCCGGTCCAGAACCGTATGCAGGCCCGTTCCAAGTACGGTGCTAAGCGCCCCAAGGCTAAATAAGCCAGATAACGTTTTGATACTTTCGCCGTGTGCCGCCTAAGCGCCGCACGGTAGACACTTAAGGAGATTTCACATGCCGCGTCGTGCAGCAGCTAATCGTCGTGAGGTTCAGCCTGACGCCGTTTACAACAACCGCCTGGTGACTCAGCTCATCAACAAGGTCCTTCTTGACGGCAAGAAGGCCACCGCTGAGCGCATCGTTTACACCGCTTTCGAGATCGTTGCCGAGAAGTCTGAGGGTGGCGACGCTCTCGCTACCTTCAAGAAGGCTATGGACAACGTCAAGCCCACGCTCGAGGTTAAGCCCAAGCGTGTCGGCGGCGCTACCTATCAGGTCCCGATGGAGGTCAACTCCCGTCGTTCCACCGCTCTGGGTATCCGCTGGATCGTCAACTTCTCCCGCGCTCGCAAGGAGAAGACCATGGCCGAGCGTCTCGCCAACGAGATCCTCGACGCCTCCAACGGCCTGGGCGCTTCCGTCAAGAAGCGTGAGGACGTCTTCAAGATGGCCGAGGCCAACCGCGCGTTCTCTCACTATCGTTGGTAAGTTAAGGTAAGGAACTAACATGGCTAAGCCTAAGTACAAGCTTTCCGATACCCGTAACATCGGCATCATGGCCCACATCGATGCCGGTAAGACCACCACGACCGAGCGTATTCTTTACTACACCGGTAAGACCCACAAGATCGGTGAGGTCCATGAGGGCGCTGCCACCATGGACTGGATGGTTCAGGAGCAGGAGCGCGGCGTAACCATTACCTCCGCTGCTACCACCTGCTTCTGGAACAAGGACGGCAAGGACTACCGCATCCAGATCATCGACACCCCGGGCCACGTTGACTTCACCGCCGAGGTCGAGCGCTGCCTGCGCGTCCTCGATGGCGCTGTCGCCGTCTTCGACGCCGTTGCCGGCGTTCAGCCCCAGTCTGAGACCGTTTGGCGTCAGGCTTCTACCTTCAACGTTCCCCGCATCGCCTTCATCAACAAGTATGACCGCGTGGGCGCTGACTTCTTCAACGCTATCGAGACCATGAAGGATCGTCTCGACGCTAACGCCGTGGCCGCTCAGGTCCCGATGGGCGCCGAGGACAACTTCTGGGGCGTCATCGACCTGGTCACCATGACTGCATGGGACTTCAAGGCCGACGAGAAGGGCATGACCTACCCCGAGCCGATGGACGAGATCCCGGCTGAGTTCGCCGACATCGCTGCCACCAAGCGCGAGGAGCTCCTCGACGCTGCTGCCAGCTTTGACGACGAGCTCATGGAGAAGATCCTTATGGAGGAGGACTTCACCGTCGAGGAGCTCAAGGCTGCTCTGCGTAAGGGCGTTCTGGCCAACGAGCTCAACCTCGTCTTCGTGGGCTCCGCCTACAAGAACAAGGGCGTCCAGGAGCTGCTCGACGCTGTCGTCGACTACCTGCCCAGCCCGCTCGACGTTGAGGCCGTCACCGGTACCGATCCGGACACCGGCGAGGAGATCCAGCGTCATCCTTCCTTCGACGAGCCCTTCTCCGGCCTGGTCTTCAAGATCATGACCGACCCGTTCGTCGGTAAGCTCACCTACGTCCGCGTTTACTCCGGCCGCGCCGAGTCCGGCTCCTACGTTGTCAACGCTTCCAACGGTCAGCGCGAGCGCCTCGGCCGAATCCTCGAGATGAACGCCGCCGAGCGTATCGACCGTGACGACGCTGCCGCCGGCGACATCGTCGCTTGCGTCGGATTCAAGAACTCCACCACCGGTGACACCCTGTGCGCCGAGGGCAAGGAGATCGTCCTCGAGAAGATCGAGTTCGCTAAGCCCGTTATCGACGTTGCCATCGAGCCCAAGACCAAGGCCGAGCAGGACAAGATGTCCCTGGCTCTGACCAAGCTCGCCGAGGAGGACCCGACCTTCCAGGTGTCCACCAACCACGAGACCGGCCAGACCATCATCGCCGGCATGGGCGAGCTGCACCTCGAGATCATCGTCGACCGTCTGCTCCGCGAGTTCAAGGTTGACGCTAACGTTGGTAAGCCCCAGGTTGCCTACCGCGAGACCGCTGGTCACGACGTCGAGAAGGCTGAGGGCAAGTTCGTCCGTCAGTCCGGTGGTCGCGGTCAGTACGGCCACGCCGTCATCAAGCTCGAGAAGATGGAGGAGGGCTTCGGCTACGAGTTCGTCAACGCTATCGTCGGCGGCGTCGTGCCCAAGGAGTACATCCCGTCCATCGACAAGGGCATCCAGGAGGCCCTGAACACCGGTGTTATCGCCGGCTTCCCGGTCCTCGACGTTAAGGTCACCCTGTTCGACGGTTCTTACCACGAGGTCGACTCCTCCGAGGCCGCCTTTAAGATCGCCGGTTCCATGGCTATCAAGGACGCCCTCAAGAAGTCCGACCCGCAGCTGCTCGAGCCGATCATGGCTGTCGAGGTCGAGACCCCCGAGCAGTACATGGGCGACGTTATGGGCAACCTCTCCGGTCGCCGCGGCAAGATCGAGGGCATGGAGGATCGCAAGAACAGCAAGCTCATCCGTGCCAAGGTGCCGCTGGGCGAGATGTTCGGTTACGCTACCGACCTTCGCTCCCAGACCCAGGGCCGTGCATCCTACACGATGCAGTTCGACTCTTATGAGCCCGCGCCCAAGTCCATCGTGGACGAGGTCATGAGCAAGAACGCCTAAGTTCGAGCTCCCTGTTACGTAATCCGCGAGAGCATCTCTCGCACTCTTTGGAGGTTTAAGTTGGCTACCCAGAAGATCCGCATTCGCCTCAAGGGCTATGATCACGAGGTCGTCGATCAGTCCGCGAAGCTCATCGTCGAGACCGCTCAGAAGACCGGCGCTCGCGTTTCCGGTCCTGTCCCCCTGCCCACCGAGCGCAACCTGTACACGGTTATCCGCTCGCCGCACGTGAACAAGGACTCCCGTGAGCAGTTCGAGATGCGCACCCACAAGCGCCTCATCGACATCCTCGACCCCACCTCGGGCACCGTTGATTCGCTTATGCGTCTCGACCTCCCCGCTGGCGTCGACATCGACATCAAGCTCTAAGCGATATCGCTCATAGCTTAAAGGGCCCCGCTGCCGTTACGGTAGCGGGGCCCTTTTGTTTTGCATGATGGGTTTGGATCGCCGGGTAAGGCTGCCGAGCGGCTGGCTGTGGCGACCTACTCACTCAAGGGGCGCAATGACGCTTCCTCAAAATGGAAGGATCGCACGCCGTCCTCCGTTTCGATGCACGCACGACCAAAGCCATCGACCGTTTTAAAGATGCCTCGCGCCAGCTCGTCACCGGCAGGGGAGCGGGCGATAACGTGCTTTCCAATCCAATTGAGGTGAGCGACATATTCGCCGTGGACGGGCGCGAGCGGTCCGGTGTTTTCTTCCATGGCGTTGAGGCGTTCTGCCCAGGCATCTATAGCGTCTATAACTGCGTGATAGACCTCATCGAGGAGCATGTCGACAGCTGGAACGTTCTCGTTAAGGTTCGAGAGACCGATTGCCGGCAGGCCGCCATCGGGCACCTCTTGGGGCGCATAGTTCACATTGACACCAATGCCACAGACGGCGAAAGGTTTGCCTTCGTTATCGCGTGCGGCCTCGACCAGAATGCCGCCGAGTTTGCGTCCACGCGCGACCAGGTCGTTGGGCCATTTGAGGCCAATCTCGTTTGCAAGACCCTGTTTTTCGAGCGCCTCGAGCACCGCTAGGCCGCTGACGGCAGCAAGACCAGAGTACTTCGCAGGATTAACGCATGGACGCAGGACAATCGAAAGCAATAGGTTGCCGGCGGTTGAATCCCACTTGTGGCCGCGCCGGCCGCGTCCTGCTGTCTGAGCCCGGGCGGCAAGTCCTGTGCCGTGCGGCGCTCCCTGTTTTCCTGCTTCGAGCAGGTCATCGTTGGTCGATCCGGTTACGTCGACTATCGTTAATTTGGCATCCATAACGGCTGCTACCTCCTTAATGAATAAGTGAATAACGCAATGGTGTCGAGAGAGACACAATGTGAAGCCTTTGTCGCATTTGGACAATTTAATGTTAACACGTTAACAACGACTGAAATGCGCTATCCTCTCTTGGTCGATGTAAACACGTCAACAACTCAAAGGAGGTTAGTGATGGGTTTCACGATTCTTGGAACAGGCTCGGCGCTTCCTAAGCGCAGTGTTTCCAATGACGAGCTGTCCGAGTTCCTCGATACCTCGGATGAGTGGATTTTTACCCGCACAGGTATTAAGAGTCGCCACGTCTGCACCACCGAGTCACTTGACGACCTTGCCGTAGCGGCGAGCGAGCGGGCACTTCAGGTGTCCGGAATCGACGCGAGCCAGTTGGATCTGATCGTCTGCTCGACGACGACGGGTGACCACCTTGTTCCCGCCGAGGCGTGTGCCGTTGCTGAGCGACTGGGCGCGACGTGCCCTGCCTTCGATGTCTCGGCTGCCTGCGCCGGCTTCGTATTTGCGCTCGATGTTGCCGAGGGCTATATCGCCCGAGGACGAGCCAAGCATGTGCTTGTCGTTGCCGCCGAGCAGATGACGCGCGCGCTCGACTGGACCGACCGCGCCACCTGTGTGCTCTTTGGCGATGGGGCAGGCGCCGCGGTGATTGAGGCTGGGGGAGACAGCCCCCTTGCCGTTGAGCTTTCGACGGCGCCCGACGTCGAGACGTTGTGCGTTCCCGGTCTGGTCGGCACCTCGCCGTTTAAGGCCTCCGCAGATAGCGAGAGCGTGCTGTCCATGAATGGCCGCCGCGTGTTCAAGTTCGGCGTCAACGCGATTTGCGACACGGTCCATAAGCTTGCGAGCGATGCGGGCATTTCGGTCGAGGACATCGACCATTTTGTATTCCATCAGGCTAACGAACGAATCCTGAGTCAGGCGGTCAAGCGCCTCGGTGTGCCAGACAAGCGCGTGGTTCGAACGCTGCGCGAGACCGGCAACATTTCGAGCGCATGCATTCCGCTTGCCCTCGACCGGCTGGCAAACGCCGGTGCACTTCACACGGGCGACACCATCGCCCTCGTTGGATTTGGCGCCGGTCTGGATATAGGTGGCTATCTACTTCGTTGGAAGTAGTCGCACATAGGAAATAAAAACGCCCCTAGGGCACAAACAAAGGAGAACTACCATGGCAGATCAGAAGACCTTCGAGCGCGTTTGCGATGTTATCCGCGAGACCGCCGGTCTTGACGACGTCGAGATGAAGCCCGAGTCCACGCTCGAGGAGATTGGTCTCGACAGTCTGGGCACCGTCGAGATCCTCGTCGCCGTTGAGGACGAGTTTGGCATCCAGCTCGATACCGAGGAGAACCCCAAGACGGTCGGCGAGTTCGCCGATACGGTCGAGGCGGCATTGGAGAAGTAGAGATGCTCAAGACTCCTCTCTGCGATCTGATCGGCATCGAAAAGCCCGTGTTCCAGGGCGGTATGGCCTGGATCGCCGACGCCTCGCTGGCGTCCGCAGTGTCCGAGGCGGGCGGCTTAGGGATTATCGCGGCCATGAACGCCGACGCCAACTGGCTGCGCGACCAGATTCATGAGCTGCGCGCCAGGACGGATAAGCCCTTTGGCGTCAACGTCATGCTCATGAGCCCGTTTGCCGACGAGGTCGCGCGGGTCGTGATTGACGAACGGGTGCCGGTCGTCGTGACGGGTGCCGGCAATCCCACCAAGTACATGAAGGCGTGGAACGAGGCGGGCATCAAGGTCATCCCGGTCGTTGCCTCGGTGGCGCTGGCGCGTCTCGTGGCGCGTCGTGGAGCCACTGCCGTGGTTGCCGAGGGTACCGAATCAGGCGGCCATATTGGCGAGACCTCGACGATGGCACTGGTGCCACAGGTTGTCGATGCGGTCGATATTCCCGTGGTTGCGGCTGGCGGTATCGCCGATGGCCGCGGCGTGGCGGCCGCCTTTATGCTGGGCGCCGCCGGCGTGCAGGTGGGTACGCGCTTTCTGATCGCAGATGAGTGCACCGTATCGGAGCAGTACAAGGAGATGGTCCTGAAGGCCAACGACACCTCGACGCGTGCGACCGGCCGCTCGACGGGACACCCGGTGCGTGCCCTCAAGAGCCCCTTCACTAACGCCTACGCCAAGAGCGAGGCGGCGGGCGTAAGCGTCGAGGAGCTCGGGGCCATGGGCACGGGCGCCCTTCGCAAGGCCGCCAAGGACGGCAATTACGAAGAGGGCTCGTTTTTGTGTGGACAGATTGCCGGCATGGTCAACGAGCGCCAAAGTGCACGTGAAATCGTTGACGACCTGGTCGATGGCGCCGAGCACGTCCTGAAGGGTGCGTGCGCATGGGTGGCGTAGCGTTTCTGTTTGCCGGCCAGGGCGCCCAGCACCCCGCGATGGGCGTCGACCTGATCGAGGCATCGCCGGCGGCCGCCGAGGTGTTCGCCATTGTCGACGAGGTGCGCCCGGGGACCAGTGAGCAGTGCCGAAGCGCCTCCAAGGAGGAACTCTCGCAGACCGAGAACACGCAGCCGTGCGTGTTCGTTCACGATCTGGCAGCGGCTGTCGCCCTGCGTGAGCGCGGCGTGGTACCTGCCGCCTGTGCGGGTTTTTCGCTTGGCGAGGTCGCCGCGCTCACCTTTGCGGGGGCGTTCGATACGCGAGCGGGCTTTGAGCTCGTGTGCGAGCGCGCGGCGCTGATGGCCGCGGCTGCCGAGCGCCATCCGGGCGGCATGCGCGCCGTCATCAAGCTCGATGCGGCGCAAGTCGAGAACCTGGCAAAACAGGCCGGCGAGGACTGCTGGCCGGTCAACTACAACAGTCCGCAGCAGACGGTTGTTGCCGGAGCGCCCGAGGCGCTGCAGGAGCTCGACGTCCTAGTAAAAGAGGCTGGCGGCCGCGCTATGAAAGTCGCGGTGTCGGGCGCATTTCATAGCCCCTATATGGCCGAGGCGACTGAGGGGCTGGCGACGTATATCCAAGCCGGCCACGCGCCGTCACCGCTGCTGATTCCGGTCATGGCAAACATGACGGCGGCGCCCTATCCGGCGGACCCGCGAGCGGCATCGGATGTCTTGGCCAATCAGGTGAGTCATGCCGTTCGTTGGGTCGACACGCTGCATGCTCTGCAGAATCAGGGCATCGACACGTTTATTGAGGTCGGCCCTGGCAAAACGCTGTCGGGCCTGGCCAAGCGTACGCTGAGCGACGTTCGCGTGTATTCGTGCGAAACGGCCGAGCAGGTCGCAGCTATTGCCGACGAGCTCGCATAGTCCACAGGGCTGTAACCCGAAAGGAATGACATGGGCAACTTGAACAACGGCGCGCTCGAGCGCAACGACTCACGTCGTGTGGCACTGGTCACGGGCGGCTCGCGGGGTATCGGCCGCGCCTGCGCTGTCGGTCTGGCGGAGGACGGCTTTGATATCGCCGTCGTCTATGCCGGCAGCGTCGATGCGGCGCGCAAGACGTGCGAAGCCTGTGAGGCGGTTGGCGCCACGGCACGCGCATATCAATGCGACGTGGCCGATCCCGCTGCTGTCAACGCGTGCGTGGAAGCGGTCCTCAACGACTTTGGTTCCATTTGGGCGCTCGTCAACAACGCCGGCATCACCCGCGATGGCCTGCTCATGCGCATGGGCGATGACGCATTCGATCGCGTGCTCGATGTCAATCTCAAGGGAACATTCAATATGACGCGCGCGCTCACCAAGACCTTTATGCGCCAGCGCGGCGGTTGCGTCGTCAACATGAGCTCGGTCGTGGGCCTGATGGGCAATGCCGGACAAGCCAACTACGCTGCTTCCAAGGCGGGCGTGATAGGGCTTACCAAGGCGGTGGCGCGCGAGCTTGCGCCTCGTGGCGTACGAGCGAACGCGGTCGCTCCCGGGTTTGTCGAGACAGATATGACGGCAAAGCTCTCGGAGAAGGTGCGTACGGCAACCGAGGAACAGATTCCCCTTAAGCGCATGGCACGTCCCGAGGAAGTGGCCGGCGTGGTGCGCTTTCTGGCGAGCGATGCGGCTTCCTACATTACGGGCGAGGTTGTACGCGTCGACGGCGGAATGGCGATGTAGAAACCAGGGCCGAAGAACGGCTTGGATGAGGAGACCATGATGGAACAGAGAGTTGCAATCACCGGCATAGGTGCCGTATCGCCGCTCGGCAACACGGCGCTTGCCACTTGGGCGGCTATGTGCGCCGGCACGTGCGGTATCGGCCCGATTACGCACTTCGATACGGATGCGTTTGCTGTCAAGGTGGCGGCCGAGGTCAAGGGCTTTGACGGCAACGAGTACTTTGGTAAGCACGATGCCAAGCACCTCGACCCCTGCGTTCAGTTTGCGATGGCGGCTTCGGACGAGGCCATGCACGATGCGGGCCTTGATGTCGAAGGCGCCATCGATCGCGAGCGCCTGGGCGTCTACGTGGGTTCAGGCGTGGGCGGCATGCAGACACTCGTCGACAACGTCCACACGATTGCCGATCGAGGGCCTCGCCGTGCATCACCCTATATGATTGCGATGATGATCCCCAACATGGCTTCGGGCAACATCGCGATTCGCCATAAGGCAAAGGGCCCGACCCTACCCGTCGTGACTGCCTGCGCGACTTCTGCCCATGCGGTGGGTGAGGCGTTCCGCGCCATCAAGCACGGCTATGCCGACGCGATCCTCGCGGGCGGCGCCGAGGCCGCAATTATCCCCGATGCCGTTGCGGGCTTTACGTCCTGCCGCGCATTGACCACCAACCCCGATCCCGCGACGGCCTGCCGTCCGTTCGATGCAGACCGCGACGGCTTTGTGATGGGCGAGGGCGCCTGCGTGCTCGTGCTCGAGAGCATAGAACATGCGCAGGCGCGCGGTGCGCACATTTACGCCGAGGTCGTGGGCTACGGCAACACCGATGATGCCTATCACATCACGAGCCCCGATCCCGAGGCTGCCGGCATTGCCCGTGCGATATCGCTGGCGGTGGCCGAGGGCGACGTTAAGCCTTCCGAGGGCCTCTACATCAATGCCCACGGCACATCGACCAAGCTCAACGATTCGTCCGAGACGGCGGGCATTAAGCGTGCGCTCGGCGAGGACGCGGCGCGCGCCGCGCACGTCTCGTCGACTAAGTCGATGACCGGCCACATGATCGGCGCCACGGGTGCCATCGAGGTCATGGCCTGCGCCATGGCGCTCGAGCAGGGCGTGGTGCCGCCGACCATTAACTACCACACGCCCGATCCCGCCTGCGATCTTGACTACACGCCTAATCGCGCGGTTCGCGTCGACCTTACCTGGGCGCTTTCGACCAACCTGGGCTTTGGCGGGCACAATGCCGCCATCGCGCTGCGTAGATATACGAGGAGCTAGAGCATGGATTCCAAAAGACTTGCCGAGATAGCCGATGTTATGGAGGACCGCGGCCTCACGCGCGTACGCGTTGAGGAGCCCGATGGCACCGCGGTCGAACTCGAGCGCGCGAGCGCCGCGCAGCCGGTTGCCGTGCCCATGCCTATGCCGGGTGCCGTGACTGCTCCGGCGGTGGCTCCTGTCGCCATGCCTGCCGCCGCACCGGAGCCCAAGGGCACCGAGGTGACCGCTCCCATGGTCGGCGTTTTCTATGCTGCCCCGGCGCCGGGCGACGAGCCGTTTGTGCACGTGGGCTCCAAGGTCAAGGCCGGTGAGACCCTCTGCATCATCGAGGCCATGAAGGTTCTCAACGAGGTGACGGCCGAGGCAGACGGCGAGGTGCTCGAGATCTGCGTGGCCGACGGCGACCTCGTGGAGTTCGGCAGTTGCCTTATGAGGATCGGATAGGTGATGTCCATGAACAAAGAAGAGCTCAAGAAGCTGTTGCCGCATCGCGAGCCGATGCTTTTGCTCGACGAAGCCGAGCTGGTGGGCGACGAGGCCCACGGCAAGATCACGATTACGGGTGACGAGTACTTTTTGCAGGGGCATTTTCCGGGAAACCCGGTAGTCCCCGGCGTGATTCAGTGCGAGATGCTCGCCCAAAACTGTTGCGTGCTGCTGATGGGCGACGAGGAGGCGCGCGGCGCGACGCCGTTCTATACGAGCCTCGATAAGGTGCGCTTTAAGCGTCCGGTGCGCCCGGGCGACACGGTTGATCTGGTGTGCAACATCACGCGTGCGCGCGGGCCGTTCCGCTTTGCGACGGGTACTGCGAGCGTCAACGGTGAGGTTTGCTGCCGCGCCGATATGTCTTTTGCACTCATGCACGAAAGTTAAGGAAGGCTCATGTTCGACAAAGTGCTCATCGCCAACCGCGGCGAAGTCGCGGTCCGTGTTATCCGTGCGTGCCGCGATATGGGCATCAAGACCGTCGCCGTTTATTCCACGGCCGATGCGGACGCGCTGCACGTGCAGCTTGCCGACGAGGCGTATTGCATCGGTGGCCCGCGTCTTGCCGAGAGCTACCTCAACGACGATGCCGTGCTCACCTGTGCCGTAAAGTCGGGCGCCAAGGCAATTCATCCCGGCTATGGCTTTTTCTCCGAGAAGGCGAGCTTCGTGCGCGACTGCGACAAGTATGGCCTGACGTTTGTCGGTCCTTCGGCCGAGGTCATCGACAGCATGGGCGACAAGGACGCCGCACGTCGAACGGCTGCCGCGGCGGGCGTGCCCATCGTGCCGGGCTGCGATTTGCTCAAAAGTCCCGAGGAGGCAACAGCCGAGGCCGAGCGCATCGGCTGTCCCGTGCTCATCAAGGCGCGCGCAGGCGGTGGCGGCCGCGGTATTCGCAAGGTCGAGCGCGTGGAAGATGCGGCAAAGGCGTTCATCGAGGCGCGTGCCGAGGGCGAGGCCGTCTTTGGCGACGGCGAGTGCTACATGGAGAAGTTCGTCGCGCCGGCGCACCATGTCGAGGTGCAGATTATGGCCGATAAGCAGGGCCATGTGTTTTCGCTCGGCGAGCGCGAGTGCTCGGTTCAGCGTCGCAACCAAAAGCTGATCGAGGAGAGCCCCGCGCCGTGCCTCGACGGACGCGACGACATTCGTGCTCGCATGCACAAGGCAGCGCGTGACCTGGCTCGTGCCGTCGGCTACGAAGGAGCCGGTACCATCGAGTTCCTGTATTCGGACGACGGCAGTTTCTACTTCATGGAAATGAACACGCGCTTGCAGGTGGAGCATCCGGTTACGGAGTTTGTGACTGATACCGACTTGGTCAAGTGGCAGCTGCGCGTGGCAGCCGGCCAGCCTCTGCCCTTTGAGCAGGAGGACATGCCGGTTCGCAACCACGCCATGGAGTGCCGCATCAATGCCGAAACGCCGGACTTTCTGCCGTCATGCGGAACGGTCACCGCGTTGCGTGTGCCGGGTGGTCCGCGCGTGCGCTGGGATTCCGCCATGTTTACCGGTGCGAACGTTCCGCCGTACTACGACTCCATGCTTGGCAAGCTCATCGTGTGTGCGCCCACGCGTGACGGCGCCATTCGCAAGATGCGTTCGGCCCTGGGCGAGCTCGTGATTGAGGGCGTGAGCGAAAACAGCGAGCTTCAGCTCGACGTGCTGGCAAACGACGAGTTCTTGTTGGGCATGTATCACACCGATCTGATGGGGCATCTCTATGCTGATGAATAGAAAAGCGAAGACGGTCAACGTCCTCGAGGGGCCGATAACCGAGTCGTGCGCCGAGTTTCCCGCGCGCCACGTGTTTATCAAGTGCCCGGATTGCCGCCGTGTGATCGATGAGGCACGCCTGCACGACAACCTCGAGGTCTGCCCCCGTTGCGGCAAACACTTTCGCGTGAGCGGTCGCGCGCGCATGCGCATGACGGTCGACGAGGGCACGTTTGAGGAATGGGATGCCAATCTGGCGTCGGAGGACTTCCTCTCGTTTCCCGGTTATGCCGACAAACTCAAGAGCGTGAGCGAGCGTTCGGGCGAGCGCGATGCCGTTGTGTGCGGCAGGGGCAAAATCTGCGGTTGCGATACAGCTCTCTTCTTTATGGACGCCAACTTTATGATGGGCTCGATGGGTTCTGTGGTGGGCGAAAAGATCTGTCGCACATTTGAGCGTGCGACCGAGCTGGGATTGCCAGTCGTCGGCTTTACCGTTTCGGGCGGTGCGCGCATGCAAGAGGGCGTGACCTCGCTTATGCAGATGGCCAAGATTTCTGCGGCGGTTAGGCGCCACAGCGAGGCGGGCGGCCTGTATATCACGGTGCTCACCGACCCCACGACCGGAGGCGTAACCGCGAGCTTTGCCATGGAGGGCGACATTATCCTGGCCGAGCCCGATGCCCTGACGGCATTTGCCGGCCCGCGCGTGATCGAGCAGAACATGCACAAGCGCCTGCCCAAGGGATTCCAGCGCTCCGAGTTTTTGCTGGAGCACGGCTTTTGCGATGCCGTTGTTCCGCGTGGCGAGATTGCGCTCACGGTAGGCGAGTTGCTGGCGCTGCACGAAGGGCACGCGCCCGGCTTGGGGGCACCGCATGAAATCGTGCATACGGGTCGCCGCGGCAAAAAGCTGGGACACTTGTTTAAGCGCTCGGCGGCACCAAAAACCGCGCTCGAGATTGTCAAGCAGACCCGCTCGGCAGATCGCGCCACGGCGGGTGAGATGATCTCGCTGGGCCTGGATGGATTTGTGGAGCTGCACGGCGACCGTTACTTTGGCGACGACGCCGCTGTGTTGGCTGGCATTGGCTGGAAAGACGGACGCCCCGTAACGGTCATCGCCATCGAGCGCGGCACCACGACCAAAGAGCGTATGCGCCGCAACTTTGGCATGGCGCATCCCGAGGGCTACCGCAAAGCGCGTCGCCTTATGCGCCAGGCCGAAAAGTTTGGTCGACCGGTTCTGTGCCTGGTCGATACCTCGGGCGCGTTTTGCGGCATCGGTGCCGAGGAGCGCGGCCAGGGTGAGGCGATCGCCCGGAATCTCATGGAGATGAGCGGCCTTAAGACGCCGATTGTCTCGGTGGTGACGGGCGAGGGCGGCTCTGGTGGCGCGCTGGCGCTGTCCGTGGCCGACCGCATCCTGATGCTCTCGAGCTCGGCCTATTCGGTCGTGAGCCCCGAGGCCTGTGCGTCGATCCTGTGGAAGGATACCGAGCGCGCGGATGAGGCCGCCGAGGCGCTGAAGCTCACGGCCCCCGATCTGTTGGCGCTCGGCATCATCGACGGCATTGTTGACGATAGGGGCCTGTCGCATGAGGAGATCGCCGGTGCCGTCATGTCCTCGGCATTTGATGCCTTCGATACGCTTGGGCAGCTCGACGACGCCACCCTCACAAACCTCCGCTACGAAAAGTACCGCACAATCGGTCAGTACCGCACGATGTGACAAAGGAAAAGTCTGCATGTCACATTGGGAAAGGCGTTCCATGTCACAAGTTTCTAACACCTCGTTTACAACGACGGTCTCATCAAACGCCATGGCCGTGGTGGACTATCTGTCCAAAAGCATGATGTCGGCGCTGCCGTTTATTGTCTGCGCGGCGTTGTTCCGTACCGTCGCCGTCATTATGGGCGAAGGCATGCTGGGCCTGTGGTCTGCCGATTCCGAAATCTATCGCCTGTTCTACAGTTGGCTCTATAACGCCGGCTACTACTTTTTGCCCATTTATCTTGGTTGGGCGGCTGCCCGCCAGCTCGGTTGCTCGGAGCAGCTGGGCATGATGCTGGGCGGCGTATTGATTGCGCCCGATCTGCTTAAGCTCGTCGATGCCGCATCGACGACGGGGGCATCGATGACTTCCGTGTATGGCCTGCTTCCCGCGCCGGTCAACGATTACACGACAACTGTTATCCCGGTTCTCATCTCGGTGCCCGTGCTATGGCGAGTGGAGTGTTTCTTTCGGCGCGTTATCCCTCAGGCCGTGGCGTTTTCGTTCGTTCCGTTTGCAACCATGCTCGTTATGGTTCCGGTTTCGCTGTGTATTACGGCGCCGGCGGGCAGCTATCTGGGCATGCTGTTGGGCCAGCTTATGTTTATGCTTGGTAATTCCGGTGGCATCGTGTCGCTGCTCACGCTCATGGGGCTTGCCGCGGGCTGGGAGTTCCTAAAGATCGCCGGCATCAGCAACGTTGTCCTATCGCTCGCCTATGCGCAGTTTATGAGTGTGGGAACGGATTCGTGCATCCTGATCGCCGCGACGATGGCAACGTTCGCCGTTTGGGGCATGCCCTTTGGCGCGTCGCTTCGCGTTGCGGATAAGGACGAGAAGGCGCTCATGCTGGGCTATTCAATCTCGGGTGTTCTTGGCGGCGTAAGCGAGCCGGCGCTGTACGGTTGCGGCTTTAAATATGGCAGGTGCCTGACGTGCATGGCCATTGGCGGCGCCGTCGGAGGCCTTGTTGCAGCCGTGGGCCACGTTACGGCCTATACCATCGGCATGACGAATGTCCTCATGGTCATTGGCTTTGCCACGGGCGGCATCTCGAACCTGCTGTGGTGCTGCGCTGCCGGCGGTGTGGCATTTGCGGTGTCTGCGGCGCTGAGCTACTGCTTTGGCGTGGTGCCGGCGAAGGGGCAGACGACAGGGGACGGAGCCGATTCACCCGAAACAGTGGCGAGCGCTGCTGAAGTGAGCGCATAAACCTGTGCGACACAAGGACGATTCCTTTGTCATGTTCCAAGGCCGTGGCCCGTGCGGGTTGCGGCCTTTTTGTATCTGGAGGACAAAGTGGCTACACTACAATCCGTTTGAGCAATAGATATATAGGCAGTACCGTGGGGGCGGATGCAGATGGTCGAGTGGATTGTTAAGCGTGCGCAGGGCGACCGTGCGCGCGTGGGCACGTTGACGGGCGTGGTGTGTATTCTCGCCAATGTGGCACTATGTGCTGCGAAGGGCGTAATTGGTGTGGTTTCGGGATCGGTTTCGATCGTGGCGGATGCCATGAACAACCTGTCCGATGCCAGCTCGAATATCGTGAGCGTGCTGGGCTTTAAGCTGGCGAGCAAGCCGGCCGACCCCGAGCATCCTTACGGCCACGGTCGCTACGAGTATCTCTCGGGTCTGGTCGTGGCGGCACTCGTACTGCTGATCGGCCTTGAGCTTATCAAGTCCTCGGTCGAGCGCGTCATCCACCCCGAACCTGTCGAGTTCTCGCTTGCCCTGGTGGCAGTCCTGGCACTTTCGATGGTTGTAAAGCTGTGGATGGCGGCCCTCAACCAAAAGCTCGGTGACCGCATTGAGTCCGAGACGCTGCATGCGACCGCGCAGGATTCCAAGAACGATGTTCTTGCTACGGGCGCCGTGCTGGCGTGCGCAATTGTTTCGCAGGTGACGCACATCAATCTTGACGCATGGGTCGGCCTTGCCGTTGGCGCCTATATTGGCTGGAGCGGTTTTGAACTCATCCAGGATACGGTGAGCCCGCTTTTGGGCCAGACGCCCGATCCCAGGCTGGTCAAGCACATTCGAGACAAGATCATGAGCTATCCCGGCGTTTTGGGCGTCCACGACCTTATGGTTCACGATTATGGTCCGGGCAGGAAGTTTGCAAGTGCGCACGCCGAGATGGCGGCCGAGACCAGCCCGCTGGAAAGTCACGACACACTCGATAACATCGAGCAGTCGTTTAGGGTCGAAGACGGCATGATCGTCACGCTTCACTACGATCCCATCGTGACCGATGACCCCAAGGTGGCGAGCATGCGTTTACGCATTAACGCCATGGCTCAACAGATCGATAGCCGCCTCTCGATTCATGACCTACGCTGTGTGCCGGGTCCTACGCACACCAACGTGATCTTTGACTGCGTGCGTCCCTCGGATCTGCAGATGAGTGCCGATGACTTAAAGCACGCGCTGGCACAACGGGTCGAATCGGAATATCCCAAGTCGATTGCCAAGATTACGATCGACGAAGACTACGTAGGGCATACCCACGAGTAGGGCCGAGCCGATAAAGCAAATGATGCAGAAGGGGAGAGCATGAAGCGTCTATATCTACTCCGCCATGGTCAGACGGAATTCAACGTCAAAAAGCTCGTCCAGGGTCGCTGTGATTCACCGCTCACCGATTTAGGCCGTCAGCAAGCCGGGATGGCAGCCGCATGGCTCAAAGCCCACGGCGTCGTCCCCGACAAAGTGGTCTCATCACCCTTAGGCCGAGCCATGGACACAGCTCAGCTCGTCGCAACCGAACTCCTTGGCCCGGACGCAGCAGCCGAGCCCTGCGAAGGCATCATCGAGCGCTGCTACGGCACCTTCGAAGAAGGCCCCCACGACGCCCTGCCCACCGACGTCTGGGATCCGGGCGAGGATTTGGTCCCCTTCGGAGGAGAAGGAAGCAAAGCGTTGCAAGAACGCATGGTAGCCACCCTCACCAATCTCATGGGCGCCAAGGGCATCGAAACCCTCCTAGCAGTAAGCCACGGCAGCGCCAGCCGCCAATTTATCAAGGCTGTAGCCCCAGGGGGCTTCGAGTTCCCAACAAAACTCCCCAACTGCGCCATCATGATTTTCGATTTCGAAGAGGAAAAGTCGGGAGAAGAAGGCAACGCGCCCCAATCCAAGTTTATCTTGCAGCAAATCATCGATCCTCAACAAAGTAATTAGCTGAGCGAGCAGAGTTAAGCAGACATCAACGTGTCGTCTCCCGAGCACGGCGGAGGGCCGGAGAAATATATTAAGGTCATCGCGAGTTCCGCACGCAAAGGAGAGCACTTAATGTGCTCTCCGTCTTGCGCAGGACTGTAGAGCAGGGACCTTAATATATTTCTCCGGCCCTCCGCCGTGCCCAGGAGCCATCCACGCACTTTACCTGCGTAAACAATGTGAGTGAAATATGAATCTCGATGGATACGCCCGCAGCCGTGTATACTAAACAGCTGTGTGTAACCAGGGGAGTATTCTGGCTGGACAAAATGCCTGCTTAATAGGGTTGTCAGGTAGTCCGGACGCAATACAAGGCTGGGGAGCACGTCGTGTAAGTAGTGGTCCTCTAGGGGCGTACGCTCGGTGGTGTACGCATTGTCCCAAGACCACGCGAGAGTTGGGATCATATCTTGATCAGCATGATTCTCGGCCGCAAGATTGGCATGACCCAGGTTTGGGACGAGGACGATAACGTCGTTCCCGTCACGGTCATCCAGGCTGGCCCCTGCGCTGTCTCGCAGGTTAAAACTCAGGCAACCGACGGCTATGACGCCGTCCAGATCGGTTTCGGCGACATCAAGGCCAAGAACGTGAACAAGCCCATGGCTGGTCACTTCGCCAAGGCTGGCGTCGAGCCTGTCCGCTTCCTTCGTGAGGTCCGCGTCGAGAACGGCGAGGAGCACAAGGTCGGCGAGGTCGTCACCGTCGCTGATTTCGCTGATGTCGAGAAGGTCGACGTCATCGGTACCTCCAAGGGTAAGGGCTTTCAGGGTCGCATCAAGCGCTGGGGTCAGCGCCGCGGTCCTATGACGCATGGTTCTCACTTCCAGCGTCACCCCGGTTCTATCGGTCAGTGCGCCTATCCTGCGCGCGTCCTCAAGGGCGTCAAGATGGCCGGTCACATGGGTAACGAGCGCGTTACCGTCAAGAACCTTTCCGTTGTCCGCATCGATGCCGAGCAGAACCTCATCTTGGTCAAGGGCGCTGTCCCGGGTGCCAAGAATGGTCTCGTCGCCATCCGTATGGCCTAAGGGCCCAGCCCATTTAGCCCAGCGTCATACCAAGGAGAACACTTAAATGGCAAAGTTTGAAGTAAAGAACAGCGAGGGCAAGAAGGTCGCCGAGGCCGAGCTCGCCGCTGAGGTGTACGGCATCGAGCCGAACATCCACGTTATGCACCACATCGTCAAGTGCCAGATGGCCTCTTGGCGTCAGGGCACCCAGTCTGCTAAGGGTCGCTCTGAGGTTTCCGGTGGCGGCAAGAAGCCTTGGCGTCAGAAGGGCACCGGCCGTGCCCGCCAGGGTTCCATCCGTGCTGCCCAGTGGCGTCACGGTGGCGTCGTCTTCGCCCCCAAGCCCCGTTCTTACGCTAAGCGTATGAACAACAAGGAGGTCAAGCTGGCTATGCGCTCCGCGCTGTCCGCCAAGCTGGCCGATGGCGAGCTCGTGCTCGTTGACGACTACGGCTTCGAGAAGCCTTCCACCAAGGCTGCCGTCGCCATGCTCAAGGCTCTCGGCCTTGAGGGCAAGCGTCTGACCATCATCGTTCGCGATGAGGACGTCAACGCCTACCTGTCGTTCCGCAACATTCCCAAGACGTTCATCATCACCGCTGACGAGGCCAACACCTACGATCTCGTCAACAACAACGCTGTGCTGATGCCCGCCGACATCGCCGCTCACTTCGGGGAGGTGCTTGCATAAATGACCGCCCACGAGATCATCATCCGTCCGATCGTGTCCGAGCGTTCCTTCTCCGGCATGGAGCAGAACAAGTACACGTTCGAGGTCGCCAAGGATGCTAACAAGTATCAGATCAAGGACGCTGTCGAGGAGATCTTCGGCGTCAAGGTCGTTCGCGTGAACACCCTGACGGTCAAGCCCAAGACCAAGCGCGTGCGCTATGTCGCCGGCAAGACCCGTTCTTGGAAGAAGGCCATCGTCACGCTGGCCGAGGGTGACACCATCGAGGTCTTTGGCAACCAGGCCTAAGACTCGCTGCTGTTGAGTGAGCTCATGCCTCCCAAATAGGGGAGGCGGGAGCTCAAGGTTTTGGGCGTATAAAATGGACACGCCCGGAACCGTGTATACGTCCGGTGTCATCGCACCCGAGGCAGAACCTCGAATCCCTGTCTGCGATGGCTAACGGATTCCTATTGAAAGGGATTGTAATGGCTGTAAAGCACCTTAAGCCGACCTCCGCTGGTAGGCGTTGGCAGACGATCTCCGACTTCTCCGAGATCACCTGCACCAAGCCCGAGAAGTCTCTTCTCGAGCCCCTGCCCAAGAAGGCCGGTCGTAACAACAACGGCCGCATCACCACCCGCCACCAGGGCGGCGGCGTGAAGCGTCGTTACCGCGTGATCGACTTCAAGCGCAACAAGGACGGCGTGCCCGCCAAGGTTGCCACGATCGAGTACGATCCGAACCGTTCCGCTCGCATCGCTCTGCTGCACTACGCTGACGGTGAGAAGCGCTACATCCTGGCCCCCAAGGGCCTCGAGGTCGGTCAGACCATCATGTCCGGTTCTGACGCCGACATCAAGCCGGGCAACGCTCTGCCCCTCGCCGACATCCCCGTCGGTACGCTCATCCACGCCGTCGAGTTCCAGCCGGGCAAGGGCGCTGCTATCGCCCGTTCCGCCGGTAACTCCTGCCAGCTGATGGGTAAGGAGGGCAAGTACGCTATCGTCCGTATGCCTTCCTCCGAGATGCGCCGCATCCTCGTTACCTGCCGCGCCACCGTCGGTGAGGTCGGCAACGCCGATCACTCCAACATCGTCATCGGCAAGGCCGGCCGTAAGCGTCACATGAACGTGCGCCCGACCGTCCGCGGTACCGTCATGAACCCTGTCGACCACCCGCACGGCGGTGGCGAGGGCAAGAACCACACCTCTGGTCGTCCCTCCGTTACCCCCTGGGGTAAGCCGACGAAGGGCCTTCGTACGCGCAAGAAGAAGAAGGTCTCGAACCAGCACATCATTCGTCGCCGTAAGAAGTAATTTCGGATACCGAGTTTTAGGAGAAAGCACTTATGAGCAGAAGTCTCAAAAAGGGCCCGTTCGTGGAGACTCGCCTTCTCTCGCGTATCACCGCGATGAACGAGGCTGGCAAGAAGGACGTCGTGAAGACCTGGTCCCGCGCGTCCACCATCTTCCCCGAGATGGTTGGTCACACCATCGCCGTCCACGACGGCCGCAAGCATGTGCCCGTGTATGTTACCGAGTCCATGGTTGGTCACAAGCTCGGCGAGTTCGCGCCGACTCGTACGTTCCGTGGCCACAAGGCCAAATAGGGGGTTAACCGTAAATGGCAACTAAGTCTATTGAAACTGAGGCCACCGAGGTTCGCGCCGTCGCTAAGTACGTGCGTGTTTCCCCCAGCAAGGCCCGTCTGGTGGTCGATCTGATCCGCCGCAAGCCTGTCGCTCAGGCCTTCGACATCCTCCACTTCTGCGACCGCGCCGTCGCCGTGGATGTCGAGAAGGTTCTCCGTTCCGCCGTTGCGAACGCCGAGAACAACAACGGTCTGCGTGCCGACAACCTGGTTGTCGCCGCTGCCTATGTTGACGAGGGTCCGACGCTTAAGCGCATCCGTCCCCGCGCCAAGGGTTCCGCTTCTCGCATTCTGAAGCGTACTTCCCACATCACCGTCGTCGTTGCTCCTCGAAAGGAGGCGTAAAGCTGTATGGGTCAGAAAGTCTACCCCACCGGCTTCCGTCTTGGCATCACCGAGAACTGGCGCTCCCGCTGGTTCGCAGAGAAGGATTACGCTAAGACCCTCGGTAACGATCTCGAGATCCGCAAGTATCTCGAGAAGCGTCTTTCCCGCGCAGCTGTCTCCCGCGTCGAGATCGAGCGCGCTGGCGACAAGGTGAAGGTCATCATCCTCACCGCTCGCCCCGGCGTTGTCATCGGTAAGAAGGGTGCCGAGATCGATACCCTCCGCACCGAGCTCGAGAAGGTCGCTGGCGTCTCCAAGGGCCAGCTCTCCGTCGACGTTGTCGAGATTAAGCGCCCCGAGCTCGACGCCAACCTCGTTGCTCAGTCTATCGCCGAGCAGCTCGAGGGCCGCGTTGCCTTCCGTCGCGCTATGCGCAAGGCTGTCCAGTCTGCCCGCAAGGCCGGCGCTAAGGGCATCCGTATCCAGTGCTCCGGTCGTCTCGGCGGTGCCGAGATGGGCCGTCGTGAGTGGTACCGCGAGGGTCGCGTGCCTCTGCATACCCTCCGTGCCAAGATCGACTACGGCACGGCTGTCGCCAGCACCACCATGGGCGCTTGCGGCGTGAAGGTCTGGATCTACCTGGGCGAGAAGCTCCCGGGCCAGCCTGTTCCCAACCCTGCACTCGAGGGCTCTTCCCGTCCTCGTCGTCGTAACTCCGAGAGGAGGGGTCAGTAGTGCTTGCCCCTAAGCGTATTCTTCACCGCAAGGTGCAGCGTGGCTCCATGAAGGGCCAGGCCAAGGGTAATACCGAGCTGCATTTCGGCGAGTTTGGTATCCAGGCTCTCGAGGCCCATTGGATCACCAACCGTCAGATCGAGGCCGCTCGTATTGCCATGACCCGCTACATGAAGCGTGGCGGTCGTGTCTACATCACGATCTTCCCCGATAAGCCCATCACCAAGAAGCCTGCCGAGACTCGCATGGGTTCTGGTAAGGGTAACCCCGAGGAGTGGGTGGCCGTCGTCAAGCCCGGCCGCATCATGTTCGAGGTCAAGGGCGTGCCCGAGGAGGTCGCTCGCGAGGCTCTGCGTCTTGCACAGCACAAGCTTCCCATCAAGACCAAGATTGTTGCTGCCAAGAACGCTGAGCAGCGCATCGAGAAGGAGATGGCTGAGGAGGCCGCTCTCGAGGCCAAGTGGGCTGCTGAGGACGCCGCCGCCGCCAAGGAGGAGAACTAATGAAGCCCGCAGAGATTCGTGAGCTCTCGGACGCTCAGCTCGTTGAGAAGCTGAAGGAAATGCGCGCCGAGCTCTTTAACCTTCGTTTCCAGATGGCCACCAGCCAGCTGGACAACACCGCTCGCGTCAACACCGTGAAGAAGGACATCGCTCGCGTCCTCACGGAGCAGCGCGCCCGCGAGATTGCAGCGGAGAAGTCCGCTGTCGCCGAGTAGGACCTAAGGAGAGAACATGACTGATTCGCGTAACTCGCGTAAGGTCCGTACGGGTGTCGTTACCTCCGTCTCCGGTGCCAAGACCATTGTTGTCACCATCACCGAGCGCAAGCGTCACCCCAAGTACGGCAAGATGATGGCCAGCTCCAAGAAGCTGCACGCTCACGACGAGGAGTGCACGGCTGGCGTGGGCGACACCGTCCGCGTTATGGAGACCCGTCCTATGTCCAAGATGAAGCGTTGGCGCCTCATCGAGGTCGTCGAGCGCGCTAAATAAGCAGTCGCTCTTACGACTTGTACGTTTCCGAAGATGTGCGTATGCCTGGCTTGCATACCACGGGCCGCATAAAGGCTGCGCACCTCTCTTCGGTTCTTAGTTCGGAGGAACATCTACCATGATTCAGATGCAAACCATGCTGAACGTCGCCGACAACTCCGGCGCTCGCAAGATTCGCTGCATCAAGGTGCTTGGCGGTTCCAAGCGTCGTTATGCAGGCATCGGCGATGTGTTCATCGGTGCTGTCCAGGAGGCTACCCCTGGCGCCAACGTCAAGAAGAAGGACGTTGTCCGTTGCGTCGTCGTTCGCACCGTTAAGGAGATCCGCCGCAAGGATGGCTCCTACATTCGCTTTGATGAGAACGCCTGCGTTGTCATCAACAACGATGGTTCGCCCGTCGGCACCCGTATCTTCGGGCCCGTCGCTCGCGAGCTTCGTGACAAGAAGTACATGAAGATCGTCTCGCTCGCTCCCGAGACCCTGTAGTTAGGGGAGATATATGTATATCAAGAAGGGCGATAAGGTCCAGGTTCTCTCTGGTAAGGATCGCGGCAAGCAGGGCGTTGTCCTGCGTGCTCTCCCCGCCGAGAACAAGGTCGTTGTCGAGGGCGTTTCGGTCGTCAAGAAGGCCGTCAAGCCCAACGCTGCCAACCAGCAGGGCGGCATCGTTTCGCAGGAGGCTCCCATCGACGCCTCCAACGTCAATCTCGTCTGCCCCGAGTGCGGTAAGGTTACCCGCGTCGGTCACGAGAAGGACGGCAAGAACAAGCTGCGCGTCTGCAAGAAGTGCGGTCACAAGTTCTAAGCTGCCCGCAACATCAAGTTGCTAGCAAAGGCCCGGATGCCACGGCACCCGGGCCTTTTTCTATCCCTACTCATTGCACTCATTGGGGACAGACTTAAATGAGTGCCCTTAATGGGCAAGCATAGATGAGCGGGTGCGCTGTACAAATTGCTTGTGTGCGCGTTTATGCGCGTTAGATTGCGTTAATTGCACACCCATGCGTATAGATGCGCCGTTTTCGGGACAACAATGACCGTTTAGCGGTGAGATACGCAAAAACGCGCACAGAAGCGCGTGTTTGTGCGAATATAGAGCTGTCAGAAAGCAAGGCGTTCTATGACACAGGAGGCACATAATGGCAGATTCCAAGCAGGCTCCGCTCGACGCCGCGGCAGCCGCAAAAGCAGCGTTCGCTTCGGTCCAGGACAAGCCATTCCCCGACGATATCTTTACGGCTCCCGAGCTTCGTTGGGCTGTGATCGGGTGCGGCGTTATCGCCAACCAGATGGCCCAGTCTCTCGCTCTTGCCGGCCGCAAGCTTGCGGGCGTCGCCAACCGTACGCTGTCCAAGGCTCAGGCTTTTGCTGAGCAGTATGGCATCGAGAAGGTCTATGAATCGGTTGAGGACCTCTACGCCGATCCGGGCATCGACGCCGTCTATATCACCACGCCGCACAACACGCATATCACCTATCTGCGTGACGCGCTGGCCGCCGGCAAGCACGTGCTCTGCGAGAAAGCCATTACCCTCAATTCCGCTGAGCTCGACGAGGCGCGTGCCATCGCCGACGAGCACAACGTCGTCCTCATGGACGCCACCACGGTGCTTCATATGCCCTTGTATCAAGAGCTGCGCCGTCGCATGGATGCCGGCGAGTTTGGTCGCATGAACCTCGCCCAGCTCAACTTTGGTAGCTACAAGGAGTACGGCGATCTGACCAATCGCTTCTACAACCGCAACCTTGCTGGCGGTGCCATGCTCGACATTGGCGTGTATGCCCTGTCCGTCATGCGTCTCTTTATGGCAAGCCAGCCCATTGAGGTCGTTTCGTTGGGCAACACCTGTGAGACCGGTGTTGACGTTGCGGGCGGCATCGTCTGCCGTAATGCCGAGCAGCAGCTGGGTGTTGTGAGCCTCACGCTCCACTCCAAGCAACCCAAGCGCTCGATTATTAGCTTCGATAAGTGCTATATCGAGGTCAACGAGTATCCGCGCGCCGATCACGCGACTATCGTGTGGACTGCGGACGGCCACCGCGAGGAGGTCCACGCCGGCACCGAGGCTTACGCCCTTTGCTATGAGATGGCCGATCTTGAGAAGGCCGTTGCCGGCGACGACTCTAAGCGTGAGCTTCTGGGCTATGCTTCTGATGTTATGGAGCTGATGACCAAGCTACGCGCCGACTGGGGAGTCGTGTACCCCGAGGAGGAGTAAGCGATGCTAGCGGAAGATAGGCTCAACGCGATCGTGTCGATGGTTCAGCAGACCGGCTCGGTTACCGTGCCGGAGCTTGCCGAAGCCCTGGGCGTGACGGCGTCTACCATTCGGCGCGACCTGCAGACGCTCGACCGAGCACACCGTATCGCCAAGGTGCACGGAGGCGCGACAAGTCTGGAGCGCGCGCACGTGACGCGCGACCTAACGCTTAATGAGCGCAGCGACCTCCATAACGACGACAAGGAGCGTATCTGCGCCCGTGCGGCGGCACTTGTGGAGCCCGAGAGCTTTGTATACATCGACTCGGGTTCGACGACGCTCAGGCTCATCGAGCATCTTCCACACCTTGAAGATGTCACCTATGTGACCGATTCCGTGCTCCATGCTCAACGCCTTGCTTTGCGCGGCATGCGTACCGTGGTGCTGGGTGGCGAGCTCAAACCCGAGACCGAGGCGCTCGTTGGCCCCGATGCCTTGGCAACCTTAGACCGCTACAACTTCAACTGTGGCTTTTGGGGCTCTAACGGCATTGCCGCCGAGCAGGGCTTCACGGCGCCCGATATCGAGGAGGCGCAAGTAAAGCGTATCTCGATGCGCCATACGGCCAAGCGCTTCGTAATCTCGGACGCCAGTAAATTTGGCATGGTGGCGCCCGTCAAGTTCGCGGACTTCCGTGACGCAACGATTGTTACCGCAGGCGATGTCCCTGCCAAGTACCGGGCAATGGACAACGTCATCACGGTCTAACAGCAAGGGACGGGCTAAGGCCAAAACCACCGCGAAGGGGCAGGAACCTTTGTGGTGGTTTTGACGTTTGTCCAGATAAAACCTGCCAAAATAAACCTGTCCCTTTTTGGCAGGTTTTAGGGCTCCCAGGGGCAGGGGGCTTCGATGTGGATGTGCTCGCCGGTTACGGGATGCGTAAAGGACACGCTGTGGGCGTGGAGCATCAGGCCGCAGGGACGCGGCGTGCCGTAGAGCTCATCGCCAACCAGGGGATGACGCTCGCTCGCCAGATGCACACGGATTTGGTGCTTGCGGCCGGTGAGCAGCTCCACATCGATATATGAGCGCGTGGGCAGGCCACGACGGCTCTTAAGACGCTTGAGTACCTTCACGCGCGTCTGCGACGGCTTGCCGCTGGCGCCGACGCGCATCTTTCGGCTGTCGTGACGGTCGCGGGCGATGGGCTTGTCGATGAGCTTTTCGTTCCAGTCGATCTTGCCCTCGGCGAGCGCCAGGTAGTGCTTTTCGAAAGCGTGGTCGATGACCATCTGGTCAAAGGCGGGCTGCGTCTGCTTGTCGAGCGAGAACAACACCACGCCGGTGGTGTCGCGGTCCAGGCGGTTGAGCGGCTGCATGTCGGTCGCGGCAAAGCCGTCACCCATCGCCAGCAGCAGGTCGCTGGCGTAGTCGGTAAGCGTGCGCTCGCCGGTGCCGTCGCCGTGGACGATCATGCCGGCGGGCTTGTCGATGGCCATGAGCCAGGCGTCGCAGTAGAGGACTTGAAGTTCTTCGTTCACGTGTAAGCCTTTCGGTTAGCTAATTCCCACAAACATGCAGCCCGAGGTCGCCCCGCGTAGGCGGGCGGCGGGCTTGCGGCCGGTCTGCGCTGCTTCGACGGCACGACGGACGCGGGCGACGGCACGGCCCACCTCATCCGTCTCGAGCAGCGTTCCGTCCACCATGAGACGACGCACGCCGGCATCGAGCAGCTGAGGAACCTGCGGCGTGAGGTCGATGGGGTAGGCATCGTACAGGCGAGAGCGGCCGTGGATGTCGGTGCGGACGGGCATGACCTTGCCGTCGATATTCTTGAGCGAGAGCTTGCGGGCACGCAGGCGGCAGTGGGCACAATCGTGGATGCAGCCGTTGGCAACCTGCAGAATGCAATGCTCGCTTGTCATGACGCGCGGGCGGCCAAAGACGGTGATGCCTAGAGCCGCGGGCGCGGCGGCGCCGAGCGAGACAATCTCGTCGAGCGTGATCTCGGGCGAGAGCCAAAACGCACCGGCTCCGCGCTCGGCAAGCGCCTCCATGCAGGGCGTGTTGTGCACCGGCAGGCAAGAGCGAATCTCGGCCGTGGCGCCGACCTGGGCGGCCAGGGCAAGCTCAGAGATGTTGCCAATAGCGACCGTGGCACCGGCAACAACCCACGGATCGACGCGCTCGTGGTCGACGGCGCGGCAGACCTCGTCGAGTACGGGCACGATACCCTGCTCAAGTGTATCGGTGGGGGAGAATCCGACAGCCTCGAGTGCATCAGTGGTCATATAGATGCGCGTGGCGCCCTCGGCGCGAGCTGCCTCGGCAGCCTCGAGCGTGGTGACGGCGGCGCAGATCTGCGGCTCGTCGCGGTGGTGCTCGGGTATGGGACGCGTACATTTATCGAGCACCGGCAGCTCGAGCGTTTTCGCGCGCTCCTCGTATGGTGCCAGAATGGCCTCTTCCAGCGCCTTGCAGGCGGCGGCGCGCACCTTGTGCACGGCGGAGAAGCCCATACCGCAGCCGGCGTCGAGCGAAACGTCAAAGCTCGCTGCCTCAAAGGGCGAGGAGCCCATGCGGCCCACATGTTCAACCAGGTCTGCCGCCTCGACGGCGCGGGTCTTGGCGGCCTCGACGGAAAAGCCCGTGGCGGTGGCGGTGAGCGCGGGGTTGTCACGGCAGGTGAGTGTGACAGTAAACGGCTCACCCAGGCGCGCCACGACGGACACATCGACAGCTCGGCGGCGCAGCACATCGCGCTTGAGCGCGGCGCCGGCGGCGTCGATGGCACGCTGACTGCGAATCACGCGGACGTGGCAGCCCTCGGGCATGCTGCGGGGCACGCGACATTCGATGATGTCGCCCGCGGCGGCATCATCGGCGGCAATGGTGGTCAGGAACTGGTCAAACTCGTTATCGTGGCGAAGCTCCAGCAGGTCGCCCTTGCCCACGGGCTCAAACAGCTCAATGCGGGCGATGGCGGCGCGGCGACGGCGGTCTTCGGGCTTGAGGCCGCGCACATCGCGGTTGGCCGGGCGGCTGCCCAGCACCGTGCCCACGATCTGGCCGCGGTTGTTGGAACGCTCATAGCTCATCATCTCATCGCCCGAGGTGCCGTCCTGATAGGCGTGCGTAAAGTCGCGGTTGAAGCAGCGCTTGAGCTGGCGCTGGCGAGCGGCGTCCTCGTCCTTATCTACGGTGACCTCGGCCAGCATGTCATCGATTTGATGACGATACACATCGACGATGGAGTACACGTAATCGGGCGCCTTCATGCGGCCCTCGAGTTTGAGCGATGCGGCGCCGGCGTCATACAGACGGCGAACAAGCTGTGAGGTGTTGGTGTCGCGCGGGCATAGCGCACGCTCGCGGCCAGCGGGGGAGAGCGCGCGGCCGTTCTCGTCGATCAGCTCGTAGGGCAAGCGGCAGGGCTGGGCGCACATGCCACGGTTGGCCGATCGTCCCGCCATGGCAAAGCTCGAAAGCAGACACAGGCCCGAATAGCAAAAGCAGATGGCGCCATGGCTAAAGACCTCAAGGTCCACATCGGGCGCGGCATCGTGAATGGCGGCAATCTCGTCGATGGAAAGCTCGCGCGAGAGGGTCACGCGGTCGGCGCCCTGCTCGCGGCACCAAAGGGTTCCGCGGTCGTCGTGGATGTTCGTCTGAGTCGAGATATGCGTCTCGATGCTGGGCATCGTGCGTTTGACCTCAAAGAACAGGCCCCAGTCCTGGATGATGAAGGCGTCGGCGCCCAGCGTGGAGCAGCGATGGATGAGCTGCAGCGCATCGCTCATCTCGGACTGCTTGATGACGATGTTGACCGTGACGTAGACGCGCGAGCCGGCCAGATGCGCGGCGCGGCAGGCCTGCTCAAAGGCCTCGTCGGTAAAGTTGGTGGCCTTGCGGCGGGCGTTGAAGCTGCCCATGCCGCAGTAGATGGCGTCTGCCCCGGCGGCGAGTGCGGCGGCAAAGGGCTCGGGCCCTCCGGCGGGCGCCAAAAGCTCGGGTCTGCGGTTGGTGGTTCGACTGGCGGTTGCGGTCATATCCTGCCTTTCAAAATGCTCAGATAATCAAAAGTATAGTGGTGCCGTCGCGGCAGGCGATGCCCGTGCTCTAAGCGGGATAAAGTCTTCAGCAGCTTGGACTGGCTGCTTCACATGAGAACCGTTCAGCGGTCCGGGGAAACCGTTGGGCGATAAAATATTCTCGCAACGTGATAATAATCTTGCATCGCGCGGACACCTTGAGTACTATCCCAATCAAGCGCGGTGTTCAGACCGAACTGTGCCTCCCGGTGTGAACGCCGCGCTCCCGTTCCCTTTTACTTGTAAGGAGAAAAACATGAGCAAGACCGTCGTGTCTTCCGATAACGCACCCGCAGCCATCGGCCCGTATTCCCCTGGTATCCAGACCGGCAACATGGTGTTCCTGTCCGGCCAGCTGGGCATCGATCCCGCAACTGGCAAGATGCCCGAGGGCGTCGAGGCCCAGGCCAAGCAGTCCCTTGCTAACGTCGAGGCCCTGCTGACCGCTGCCGGCGCCACCTTTGCCGATGTCGTCAAGACCACAGTCTACCTGGCTGACATTGCCGACTTCGCCGCCGTGAACGAGATCTACGCCTCCAAGTTCGAGGCCCCGTTCCCCGCGCGCAGCGCTTTCCAGGTTGCCTCTCTTCCGGCTGGCGGTCTGGTCGAGATCGAGGTCGTCGCCGCTCTCTAAGGCGTTGACCACAACTAAACATGACATGCAAAAAGACCCTGCAGCGCGTGCGAGCTGCAGGGTCTTTTGTCAGGTGACGAATCGCTTGTGGAGCCGCGCTCCATTTTGCTCGTTAGCCCTCCTTGCGGACTTTTTGCAGGTAGCGGTACACGCTGGGCTCCGAGATGCCCAACGCGGTGGCAGCGCAGGCCACGGCGCCCTTGAGCATGAACACCCCGTTGCCGTTGAGGTGGCGAATGACGTCCACGCGGTCGTTCTGACCAAGCGACGCTACATCCAGCCCGCGCGCGCTCAGCAACTCGGCAATGCTGCGGTCGATGAGCTCCTGGGTGGACTCCGAAAGGCTTTCGACCTCGATAGGGGCGGGCTCCGTGCGCGTCGGCGCTGCGTCGAAGCACGCCATGAGCTGCTGCGCCATGGCGTTGATGGAGCGTACGGTCGAGAGGTCGGTGTTGACGCAGAGCATACCGACGATCTCGTCATCCTCGCGGATAAAGAACGTCGCGGACTCCAACGTCTTGCCGCCGGCACCGCGCCCCTCGTAGCCCGTAATAAACGGCAGGTCGCGATACTTGGGGTCGTGCATGATCTTGAGCGCCAGATCGGTGGCGGGACCGCCGATCTTACGGCCGCTCACGATGCCGTTGCGAATATCGACGATGGCGTGGTCGGGATCCGAGAAATCGTGCAGCACGATTTCGCTGTTCTTACCGAGTATCTGCTCCAGGAAATCGACCATCGGCAAAAAGCGACGTACGGTCTCGTTCACGGGCAACTCCTTTGGGTGAAAGCGGAAGTTTCATAACAATTTTTTCTCATGGTAACACGCTGCTCATCATCTCGTATATCCGCAGGTACATGACGTAATGCAGACGAACGGTATGATTTTGGCGGTAAACGGTTGACCAAAAGAAAAGTTAGATGCTATTTTGACCAGACACTTTCCTGACCTGCGGAAATGCATTATCTCAGCTGAAGAATAGTCTGATAACAAAAAATTATTATTGAGAATGAGAATCATCTTTAATACGATATGCAACGAAGGCACAACCTCAACCCCGCACTGCGTCACAATAGAGCGTTAGATGCGAAAACAACTATTTCGAGGATTGGTGGTCAAATGACCCAGGAGACGGTTACGAACGGCACTGAAGCCCTGTTCACTCGTGAAGGCATGCCTCCCGTTAAGGAAATGATCCCGTGTGCCCTTCAGCACGTACTGGCATCGTTTGCCGGCATCATCACCCCGGCTGTCATCATGGCCGGCGTCTACGGCTTTAATAGCCAGCAGAGCACCGACATCATCCAGGTCGCGCTCATTCTTTCGGCGATCGACACGGCCCTTCAGGCCTTTGCCCCCTTCCGTCGCATCGGCGGCGGCCTGCCCATCGTCATGGGCGTTTCGTTCGCGTTCCTCCCGGCCCTGCAGGCCATGGGCGCCTCGGGCTTTAGCTTTGGCGCGCTGTTGGGCGGCGAGATTGTCGGCGGTGCCGTCGCGGTCCTCTTTGGTCTGGCCTACAGCAAGATTAAGTGGCTGTTCCCACCCGTCGTGACCGGTACGGTCATCTTCTCCATCGGCGTTTCGCTGTATCCCACGGCCGTCAAGTATATGGCCGGCGGTATGGGTACGCCACTGTGGGGCACCCCGCAGGCCTGGTGCGTCGCTCTTATCACCTTCGCCGTGGTCTTTGCGCTCGCCAACTTTGGCAAGGGCACGCTCAAGCTGGGATCCGTGTTCTTTGGCATGATCGTTGGCATGATCGTCTCCATCCCCTTTGGCATGATCGACTTCTCAAGCGTCGCCACCGCTCAGGTCTTCGCCCTTCCCAAGCTCATGCCCTATGCGCTCGAGTTTGATCCCGAGGTCTGCATTACCCTCGCCGTCGTGTTCCCCATGGTTGCCATCCAGGTTATCGGCGACGTCTCCGCCGCCTGCCTGGGCTCCATCGACCGTATGCCCACCGAGCGCGAGCTCTCCGGCGCTATCGTGTCCCAGGGCCTCACCTCTATGGTCGGCGGCCTGCTGGGCGGTCTTCCCACCAGCGCCCTTGGCCAGAACGTGGGCATCATCTGCTCCAACAAGGTCGTCAACAAGTGGGTCTTTGTGATCATCGCGGCCGTCTTTGCCATCGCCGGTCTGTTCCCGCAGCTCTCTGCCGTCCTTTCCGCTATCCCGCAGCCCGTCATCGGCGGCGCGACCGTCGGCGTCTTTGGCACCATTACCATGAACGGCGTGCGCATGTTCACCCGCGAGGGCCTCACGCAGCGCACTACCACCATCGTCGGTACCTCCGTCGTCTTTGGCCTGGGTATCTGGATGGCCAGCGGTTGCCTTGCCGGCGAGGGTATGCCCGCCTGGGTGTCCACCGTCATCGGCTCCAATGCCGTAACCCCCACCGCCATCATGGCCATCGTCCTTAACCTGATTCTTCCGCAGACGCCGGTCGTGGCTCAGCACATCGATGCTGCCAAGGACGCTGCCGTGGATCTGGTCTTGCCCGAGAGCAAGAAGTAACCAATTCGGTGCTATTCGTCGGCGGACGCATCGCCTCGTCCGCCGACGTCATGCGGCGTCAAGCCGCACTTCAAAGGGTTTGTCCCTTTGGTGAAGCGTTGACGGGAGAGGGCCCGTTTCCGGTGTAGGCCGGCGCTTCGCACTCCGCCATGTCAGAGGTGTCAAACCCCGCCTCTGATGTTGAAGGGAGCATCCATGCTTCTGGTCGCTAACGGTTCCGTTTTTACCCGCAACGCTCAGACCCCGTTTATTCCAAACGGTGCGGTCGCCATTGACGGAGATACGATCGTCGAAGTGGGCCCCGAGTGCGAGCTCAAGGTCAAGTACCCGGATGCCGAGTACGTCGACGCCCAGGGCAACCTCATCATGCCCGGACTCATCAATTGCCACACCCACATCTACTCGGGTCTGGCTCGCGGCCTTGCCATTAAGGGCTGCAACCCCACCAACTTCCTGGAGAATCTTGAGCAGCAGTGGTGGAAGATCGATGACAACCTGACGCTCGACGGCACCAAGGCCAGCGCCTATGCCACGATTCTGGACTCCATCCGCGATGGCGTCACAACGATCTTCGATCACCACGCGAGCTTCTGCGAGATCCCAGGCAGCCTCTTTACCATTAAGGATGCAGCTCAGGAGCTGGGCATGCGTTCGTGCCTGTGCTACGAGGTCTCCGACCGCCGCGGCCAGGAAAAATGCGACCAGGCCATTGCCGAGAACGCCGAGTTTGCCCAGTGGGCCGCCAAGGAGCGTCGCGATAACGACAATCACATGATCGCCGCCATGTTTGGCGGTCACGCCACCTTTACGCTTTCGGACGAGACCATGGACAAGATGGCCGAGGCCAACAACGGCCTGACCGGCTTCCACATCCATGTGTGCGAGGGCATGAATGACGTGTGGGACTCCCGTCTCAACCGTGGTGGCATCAGCCCCGTCGAGCGCCTGCTGCAGCACAATCTGCTGGGTCCCGACACCATGCTCGGCCACTGCATCCACGTGACGCCCGCCGAGATGGATATCGTCAAGGAGTCCGGCACCTGGCTGGTCAACAACCCCGAATCCAATATGGGCAACGCCGTGGGCTGCGCTCCCGTGCTCGAGTTCTTCCGCCGCGGCATCCCCGTGTGCATGGGCACCGACGCCTACACCCACGATATGCTCGAGAGCCTCAAGGTCTTCCTGATCATTCAGCGCCACAACGCCGCCATGCCCAACGTGGGCTGGTGCGAGGCCATGACCATGCTGTTCGAGAACAACGCCAAGATGGCGAGCAAGTACTTCGATCGCAAGCTCGGTGTGCTCGAGGCCGGTGCTGCCGCCGACGTCATCGTTATGGACTACAAGCCCTTTACGCCGCTGAGCGAGGAGAACATCGACGGCCACATGCTCTTTGGCATGATGGGCAAAAATTGCCGCACCACCATCATCAACGGCCGCGTCCTGTACAAGGATCGCGAGTTCGTTGGCATTGATGAGGACAAGATCAACGCGTGGACCATGGCCGAGTCCAAGAAGCTCTGGAGCACGCTCAACGATCGCGCCTACTAATTACAAGTAGATTTGCGCGCGTCAGATGTTTCGCCGCATCCGACGCGCGTATAGGCGACCTCCGCGGGGTCGCCGGCGCTGTGCTAGCGCTACACCGTATTTGCGCCCGCCGCGCGGTCTCGCCGGGCGTTACAGAGAGGAGCTCACTATGAGCGACATCATGAGGCCGATCCCGTTTTCGCAGCTGATGAACTGGATCATCGAGGAGCACAAGACTCAGGGCGCCGTCTTTGGCGTGCGCAAGATGGCCACGACCAACCAGGAGGGCGCGCTTCCCATTTTTGACGAGCGCATCGAGACTCCGTTTGGCCCGGCCGCCGGCCCCAATACACAGCTTGCCCAGAACATCGTGGCCTCTTATGTGGCCGGTTCTCGCTTCTTTGAGCTCAAGACCGTCCAGGTTATGGACGGCGAGGAGCTTTCCCGTTGCGTCAACAAGCCCTGCATTGTGGCGCAGGACGAGTGCTACAACTGCGAGTGGTCGACCGAGCTCGAGGTTCCGCAGGCCTTTGCCGAGTACGTGAAGGCATGGTTCGCCTGCCACCTGATCGCTCGCGAGTACGGCCTGGGTAGCCCGGACGGCTTTGTCTTCAATATGTCCGTGGGCTATGACCTGGAGGGCATCAAGAGCCCCAAGGTCGACGCCTACATCGAGGGCATGAAGGACGCCAGCGGATCTGACGTCTGGAACGAGTGTCGCACATGGGCGCTCGCCAATCTGGACCAGTTTGAGCATGTCGATGCCGCGTTTGTCGAGTCCATTCCGGCGCGCGTCTCCAACTCTATCACCGAGTCTACCCTGCACGGTTGCCCGCCAGCGGAGATCGAGCGCATCGCGACCTATCTGATCACCGAGAAGGGCCTCAACACCTACATCAAGTGCAACCCCACGCTGCTGGGCTATGAGTTTGCCCGCCAGCGTCTGAATGAGCTGGGCTTTGACTACATCGTCTTCGACGATACGCACTTCCGCGAGGACCTGCAGTGGGCCGACGCCGTGCCCATGTTCGAGCGCCTGATTGCCCTGTGCGCCGAGCGCGGCCTGGAGTTTGGCGTCAAGCTGACCAACACGTTCCCCGTCGACGTGACGAGGAACGAGCTGCCTTCTACCGAGATGTACATGTCCGGCCGTTCGCTGTTCTCGCTGACCATCGAGGCCGCCCGCCGCATTACCGAGCAGTTCGATGGCAAGCTGCGCATCAGCTACTCCGGCGGTGCCACGGTCTACAACATCCGCGCTCTGTACGATGCCGGTATTTGGCCCGTTACCCTGGCGACCGACGTGCTCAAGCCCGGTGGCTACGAGCGCTTTAGCCAGATGGCCGGCGAGTTTACCGACCTGGATGGCAAGCCGTTCGCGGGCGTCTCTCTCGAGGCCGTGACCGCGATCCAGACCGACTCGCTCACCAACCCGCTCTATAAGAAGCCGCTGCGCCCGCTGCCCGACCGCAAGGTCGCCGGCAAGAGCCCGCTTTCCGACTGCTTTACCACGCCGTGCCGCACGAGCTGCCCCATCCAGCAGGATATTCCCGCCTATCTGGCGGCTGTTGACGAGGGCCGTTACGAGGACGCACTCAACATCATCATCGAGCGCAACGCCCTGCCGTTCATTACCGGCACCATCTGCCCGCATCCCTGCGGCCGTGCCTGCGAGCGTGCGTTCTACGAGCCCGAAGGCGCCCAGATCCGCGCCAGCAAGCTCAAGGCCGCCCGCGAGGCCATGACCGCCGTGCTGCCCAAGCTGCGCGCCCAGGCCGTCGCCAACGACGGCGAGCGCAACGTTGCCGTTATCGGCGGCGGCCCGGCCGGTCTGGCGACGGCGTTCTTCCTGACGCGTGCCGGCGTGCCCGTCACCATCTTTGAGGCCCGCGACTCTCTTGGCGGCGTGGTCCGTCACGTAATCCCCGAGTTCCGTATCGCGAGCGACGATATCTCCCACGACGCCGAGCTCTGCCTGGCCTTTGGCGCCAAGGTGCAGCTCAACGCTCGCGTTGATTCCATTGACGAGCTCAAGGCCCAGGGCTTTACCGACGTGGTCGTGGCCACCGGTGCCTGGATGCCCGGCTCTGCGGGCTTGGGCGAGGGTGCCGAGCTCGATGTGCTGGAGTTCCTCGAGGCCGCCAAGAAGGGCGAGAAGCTCGAGCTGGGCGAGGACGTCGTGGTCATTGGCGCCGGCAACACCGCCATGGACGCGGCCCGCGTGGCCAAGCGCCTGGCTGGCGTGAAGAACGTGCGCCTGGTGTATCGCCGCACCAAGAAGCAGATGCCCGCCGACGAGGAAGAGCTCGATTTTGCTCTTGCCGACGGCGTTGAGTTCTGCGAGTTGCTGGCGCCCAAGGCACTCAACGGTGCCGTGCTGACCTGCGATGTTATGGAGCTTGGCGAGCCGGATGCAAGCGGCCGTCGCAGCCCCGTCGCCACGGGCGAGACCGTTGAGCTTCCCGCCACCACGGTGATCTGCGCCGTGGGCGAGGGCATCGATGCCAGCCTGTACGATGCCGCGGGCGTCGAGCACGACCGCCGCGGTCGTCTTGCCGCCACCTCCACCGGCGTAGAGGGCGTCTGGGCTGCGGGCGACTGCCGCCGCGGTCCTGCTACCGTGGTCGAGGCTATCGCCGACGCCGCCGAGGTCGCCCGTGCCATTGCCGGCGTGGACTTTAACAAGTACGCCGACTGCAACGAGCAGGCCGGTCGCGAGGACACCTGCTACGAGCGCAAGGGGTCGCTGTGCCGCGACAAGCGCAACTGCACCAAGACCCGCTGCCTGGGCTGCGGCTCGGTGTGCGAGGTCTGCTGCGACGTGTGCCCCAACCGCGCCAACGTGGCAATTAAGGTGCCGGGCCTGGCCAAGCATCAGGTGGTACATGTCGACGGCATGTGCAACGAGTGCGGCAACTGCGCCGTGTTCTGCCCCTACCAGGAGGGTCGTCCCTATAAGGACAAGCTCACCCTGTTCTGGAGCGAGCAGGACATGGAGAACTCCGAGAACGAGGGCTTCCTGGCTGTGGACGAGGACCACTTTAAAGTCCGCGTCGCCGGCACGGTCCGCACCGTCTCGGTCGATGCCGTCAACACCGGTCTTCCCGAGGCCGTCCGCCTGACCATCAGGGCCGTGCGCGACAACTATTCGTACCTTCTTAAGAAATAGGCGAGTCTCTTATGGCCAAATCCATTCAACATAACGTGGCCTACGTTGCCTGCGGAAGCGGCTGTGCCTCCGCAGGCGGCGACGCCCGCTGCAACGAAGGCTGCATTGGCTGTGGCGCCTGCGTCACGGCCTGCCCCCACGGCGCCATTGCGCTGGTTGATGGCATCGCCCGCGTGGACCGCTCCAGGTGCACGGGTTGTGGCCTGTGCGGCATGGCATGCCCGCAGCGCGTGATTGCCTTCGTCCCCGGCTACCAGAACATTCTGGTGCGCTGCAACAACACCGATAAGGGCGCCATTGCGCGCAAGGTCTGCGACACGAGCTGCATCGGTTGCGGCATGTGCGCCAAAAAGTGCCCTGCCGGCGCTATCCGCATCGAGGACAACTGTGCCCATATCGACGGCGCGGACTGCCTGTCGTGCGGCATGTGCGCCGTCGTTTGCCCGCATGGCGCCATCCACGACCGCACCGGCATCGCCGCCGGCGTGTAGAAGGGAATCACCATGGCACAGGAATTCACTTTTACCGTTAACGGTGTCGAGCGCACGACGACCCAAAACAAACCGCTGCTGCGCTACCTGCGCGACGACCTGCACATCCATTCCGCCAAGGACGGCTGCTCCGAGGGCGCGTGCGGTACCTGCACCATCCATGTGGACGGTGCGGCCGTCAAGGCGTGCGTGCTGACCACCGCCCTTGCCGCCGGTCGCAACATCGTGACCGTCGAGGGCCTGCCTCAGGACGTGCGCGAGGCCTTTGTGTACGCCTTTGGCGCCGTGGGCGCCGTGCAGTGCGGTTTTTGCATCCCCGGCATGGTCATGGCGGGTGCGGCGCTGATCGCCGAGGACCCCGAGCCCACCGAGGAGCAGATTAAGTACGCCATCCGCGGCAACGTCTGCCGCTGCACCGGCTACAAGAAGATTATCGAGGGCATTTCGCTGGCCGCTGCGGTGCTCCGCGGCGAAAAGCAGATCGACGAGGACTTGGAGCGCGGCGACGACTACGGCGTGGGCAAGCGCGCCTTCCGTATCGACGTGCGCAAGAAGGTGCTCGGCGAGGGCAAGTATCCCGATGACATCGACGAGCTCGATCAGCCGGGTCTGACCTACGCCAGCGCCGTGCGCTCCAAGTATCCGCGCGCCCGCGTGCTCTCCATCGATACCTCCAAGGCCGAGGCCCTGCCCGGTGTGGTGGGCATCTTGCGCGCCGAGGACGTGCCGGTCAACCAGGTCGGCCACCTTATCCAGGACTGGGATGTCATGATCGCCCAGGGCGATATCACCCGCTGCGTGGGTGACGCCATCGTGCTGGTGGTCGCCGAGGACGAAGCGACGCTCGAGAAGGCCAAGAAGCTCGTAAAGATCGATTACGAGCCGCTGGAGCCCGTGCGTAACATTGTCGAGGCCAGGGCTGCCGACGCCCCGCGCCTGCACGACAGCTTCTTTGCCTTTGGCAACACGGTGGAGCTCAAGGACAACGTGTGCCAGAGCCGCCATGTGACGCGCGGCGACGCCGCCAAGGCGCTGGCAGAGAGCGCGTTCACCGTGACACAGCGCTTTACCACGCCTTTTACCGAGCATGCCTTCTTGGAGCCCGAGTGCGCCGTTGCCTTCCCGTACAAGAACGGCGTCAAGGTGCAGTCGACCGACCAGGGTGCCTACGACACGCGCAAAGAGTGTGCCCACATGTTTGGCTGGGACAACGAGCCCGAGCGCGTGGTCGTCGAGACCATGCTCGTGGGCGGCGGCTTTGGCGGTAAGGAGGACGTTTCGATCCAGCACCTGGCCGCGCTTGCTGCCTATAAGCTCCAGCGTCCTGTGAAGTGCAAGCTCACGCGTGCCGAGTCGCTCGCGTTCCATCCCAAGCGCCATGCCATGGACGGCACCTTTACGCTGGGTTGCGACGCCGAAGGCAACTTTACCGGTCTGGACTGCGAGATCAACTTTGACACCGGCGCCTACGCGTCGCTGTGCGGCCCGGTGCTCGAGCGCGCCTGCACGCATGCCGTCGGCCCCTACAAGTACCAGAACACCGACATCCGCGGCTTTGGCTACTACACCAACAACCCGCCCGCCGGCGCGTACCGCGGCTTTGGCGTGTGCCAGTCCGAGTTTGCGCTCGAGAGCCTGATCGACCTGCTGGCCGAGAAGGTCGGTCTGGACCCGTGGGAGATTCGTTATAGAAACGCCATCGAGCCGGGCGAGGTTTTGCCCAACGGCCAGATTGCCGACTGCTCCACGGCGCTTAAGGAGACGCTGCTCGAGGTCAAAGATGCCTACTATGCGCATCCCGGACACGCCGGTATCGCCTGCGCCATGAAGAACGCCGGCGTGGGCGTGGGCCTGCCCGATGCCGGCCGCTGCAAGATTCGCGTCGAGAACGGCGTGGCCGTGGTCTATGCCGCCACGTCCGACATCGGCCAGGGCTGTAACACCGTCTTTTTGCAGGACGTTGCCGAGGCATGCGGCCTGCCGCTGAGCTGCATTGCCAACGGCGAGTGCTCCACCGAGAACGCTCCCGACTCCGGCACCACGTCTGGCTCGCGTCAGACGGTCGTGACCGGCGAGGCCGTGCGCGGTGCCGCCTTCCTGCTGCGCGATGCCATGGTTGGCATCGAGGCCGGCAAGCCTGCGCCTACCGCCCCGGTGAGCGCCCATGGTGACGGCGTCAAGATCGAGTACGACGACGGTCGCGCCTATCAGCTACGCACACAGGAACTCGTCGCCGGCCAGGGCATGCATCCTCAGGATCCCGCGGCCGCCATCAAGGCGCTCGAGGGATGCGAGTTTGGCTACGTGTATCTGGAGCCGACCGACAAACTGGGCGCCGACGTCCCCAATCCCAAGAGCCACATCTGCTACGGCTTTGCCACGCACGTGGTCATTCTGGACGATGACGGCCGCGTGAGCGAGGTCTATGCCGCGCACGATTCCGGCAAGGTGGTCAACCCCATCTCGATCCAAGGTCAGATTGAAGGCGGCGTGCTCATGGGTATGGGCTATGCGCTCACCGAGGACTGGCCGCTTAAGGACTGCGTACCCCAGGCAAGGTACGGCACGCTCGGGCTGTTCCGTGCGCCCGAGATTCCGGATATCCACGCCATCTACGTGGAGAAGGACGAACTGCTGCCCGTGGCATACGGCGGCAAGGGCATCGGCGAGATCGCAACGATCCCCACGGCGCCCGCCGTGCAGAATGCCTACCGCGCGTTTGACGGCAAGCTGCGTCCAAATCTGCCCATGGTGGATACGCCGTACAGCCGCGCTCGTCACCGCGGGTAGGGTAGAACGCGGACGCCCATTGCTGACGGGCTGTTCGCGCTCAACATCAACTGTATATGCTGCGCCTTTGGCCCCGGCTCCATCGCGAGCCGGGGCTTTTTGTTTGGAGCGGAAACTGCGTCCCAGATTTCGGCTCCAGAATGGGATGCGCTTTCCGGAACAGCCCTCAACCGGAAACTGCGTCCCGGAATTGGCGCTCAGAATGGGATGCAGTTTCCGGATCGGCCTTCAAGCGGAAATTGCATCCCATTCTGAGTCTTCATTCTGGGACACGCTTTCCGCAAGGAGCTTCGTCGGGAAAGCGCATCCCATTTTGAGCATTCAATCTGGGACATGGTTTCCGCGGGTGCTGCCAACCGGAAAGTGTGTCCCGGTTTGGCAGGCAGACGGGCATAAGCTCAGCAGCCCCTACAGCTCAATATCGTTGAGCCATGTCGGGAGCATGGTCTGGCGGATGCCTGCCGTCTGCAGCTTTTTCGCGAGCATGCCTGCCGAACGGACTTCGATCATGGTAAAGCGGATGAGCGGATGGCCGTAGAGCGATAGGTGCGCCTCGCGCTGTCGTTCGGCAACGAGCGCCTCGGCGGTGGTGCGTCCGGCCAGCATGGTCTGGTCGGTATATTTGATGAGCCCGTCGAGCTCGCCCAGCGTGAGTTCCTGCGCCTGGCGCTCCCAGGCAAAGTCCGTTCGTATGGGTTTGGCCGAATCGAAGGGGTCCGTCAGCTCGTATTGAAGCCAGTCGGGTGCAAAGCCCGTCTCGATCATGACGGCTCGGGCGACCGATTCCCCGCCGCTCTCGGCGCGGGCGTCGGCATATCGAAGCGTTGTGAGGGCGGTGCGAATCGCGCGCCCATTGCGGGCAGTCGCTCGTTGCTCAACGGCCTTCATCAGCTGTTCCGGCGCAAGGCCGAGCTTTGAGATCGCCGAATCGGCAATGGGCATGCCGTCGGCAAAACCAGTTTGCAGCAGGCAATCTGTGGCCGTTTGGATGGGCGGCGTTACCGATACGTCGGCTCTGCGTATTGCTCCGGCCGGCTCAATCTGGTGTCGCTGAATATGTGCGCCCGGACGAGCCGACGGCTTTGTCGAGCTGCAAACATGCACGACGTTCAGGTGTCGCCACGAGACCTCGAGCCCCAGCAGGCAAGCTGCCGAAAACGAGCAGAACGTCCAATCGGGATGGATGATCGCAAGGGCGCGGATAATCTCGCAATGGCGTTGCGCTCGGTTGAGTTCATCCCAGCGCGTTTTTCGCGCAAACAACCCCGGCATGGGCGAGACAACCGTGCCGCCGGTGCGCCGAAGGAGCGCTTTTCGGATCGCCGTGCTCGGGGGAATCAGACAGCGCCCCTCTTGTTCGGCTTGAGTGAGCAGTTGGTCGATGAGCTGGTCATTGCAATGGGTCATGAGCTACCGCCTCCTTTTGGGTAGCAAAAACGTATCAGCTGGAACTTGCCGCTCAGCTGACCAAAAGCTGACCAAAATCTAACCATGCAGGTAGATGGCCTGTTTTCGGCGACATTTTTACATTCGAATCGGTGGGCGGTGATCGGCTCCCGTGAACGGCAACAAGTTATGAAGACCTGGTAAGTTTAGGGACGTGTACTTTTTGAAAAAGAGCATTCTATCTGCTGTTTTGTGTTTCTGGATCGCATATTTGAAGGCATGTGATAAGGGCGGCGGACTGTCGCCTTGTATCTGCGGAAATTGTGACCCGGAATGAGCGCTCGGAATGGGATGCATTTTCCGGTAGAAGCTTCAGCGGAAAGTGCATCCCAGAATTCAGGCTCAGAGCGGGAAGCGCTTTCCGGATGACATGTTTGGCGGAAACTACGGCCCAGTTTTTGGCTCCAGAACGGGATACATTTTCCGGAACGGTCCACGTGCGGGGGTGTACCGCCTCTTTTCGTGCGCCGCTTGTCGAATTACGTTATAGCTAGCTATATTATAGGAAGGTATAATATGGCTAGCTATAACGTGAAGGAAGGATGGCCCTATGTTTATCGGAAGAACAGCGGAAATGTCCGAGCTCAATCGACTGTATGGCACGGGCTCCTTTGAGATGCCTGTGATTTACGGCCGCCGTCGCGTGGGTAAAACGCGCCTTATCACAGAGTTCATCCAAGGCAAGAAGGCTATTTACTTTCAAGCTCGTCGTACCAATGCGGAGGCAAACCTGCACGGCTTTAGCCAGGCGATACTTGCAGGCTCGGTTGGTGCTGCAGGCGTGTCGTTTCGTAGTCTTGACGAGGCGTTCGATGCATTGGCTACCATGGCTCGCACGGAGCGTTTGATTGTCGTGATTGACGAGTATCCCTATCTCGCCCAATCGAATCCCGAGATCAGCTCGTTGCTGCAAGACAAGATCGATCACTTGTACAAAGAGACCAAGCTCATGCTTATCCTGTGCGGGTCGTCGCTTTCGTTCATGGAAGAGCGGGTGCTGGGCTACGAGAGCCCACTATACGGTAGGCGTACGGCCCAGTTTAAGATCATGCCGCTCGATTTTACGACGACCCTCGGCCTGTGGCAGGGCATGAGTCGCGAAGACGCTGCGGTTTGCTATGGCATGACGGGCGGCATTCCTGCATATATCGAGAAAGTCGATCCTGTCGCACCGCTCAAGGACAACATCAAACGTCTTTTTCTTACTCCTACGGGCTATCTCTTTGAGGAGCCGAGTAACCTGCTATTGCAAGAGTGCCGCAATCCCGAGCAATATGATGCGATCGTGCAAGCAATTGCTCAGGGGCGCTCGAAGATCTCGGAGATTGCGAGCTCTACGGGAATCCCTGCGAGCAACGTAAAGAGCTATGTGGATAAGCTGGCGTCGCTTGGGATTGTCGAGCGCGAGCTGCCCCTAAACGAGACGAGCAATAAGCGAGCCGTGTATCTGCTGAGCGACCAGATGTTTAGGTTCTGGTACAAGTTTGTGCCGCAGAACATTGGGCTGATTCAAAACGATATGGCCGAGATGGCGTATAAGCGCATTGAGCCGCACGTATCGGATTACATGGGTACGGTCTTTGAGCTTATATGCAGACAATACGTGTACGAACTCGCGCGCGCGGGCCAGCTCGATGTGGTTCCGGCGAGCGTCGGACGCTGGTGGGGGACGGACAATCGCACGCATACGCAGGAAGAAATCGACTTGATTGTTGACGATGGCGAGGGCACTGCGCTGTTTGCGGAGTGCAAATGGCGCAATGAGCCGGTGGGCGAGGATGTTCTGGAAAAACTCGTGTACCGAAGCGAGCTCTTTAGGCGGCAGCATAAAAGCTACGTGATCTTCTCGAAGCGTGGCTTTACGCAAGGATGTCAGGAAGCTGCGGCGAGCAGGGGAGATGCCAAGCTGATTTCGTTTGCCGAGATGTGCGAGCGGAGATAACCAAGCGCGCTCTGATGTGATGCTCGGAATGGGATGCGCTTTCCTTTTGCAACCCTTGGCGGAAAGCGTGTCCCAGATTTCGGCTTCAGAATGGGATGCCGTTTCCGGATCGGCCCTCAGGCGGAAACTACGACCCGGAATTTGGCTCCAAAACGGGATACGCTTTCCCGGTGGCATCTCTAGCGGAAACTGCATCCAGGAATGAGCTCTCGGAACGGGACACGCTTTCCCATCGGGGCTTCAAACGGAAACCGTGTTCCGGAATTGAGCCTCAGGGTGGGACGCATTTTCCGGTAGAGGCCTGGGACGGAAGGCGTGTCCCAGAATCCGGCTAATCCGATGGCCAGGTGGTTGAGCGAGCGGGCTCCGGGGCTCCATTACTGAAAATTCATTTGTTAAACCTGGCAACCGTAGGTAGAATAAAGTCGACGGCAGCCCAAGGGTGATAGCTGGGCAGCGCCGTTACTTAGTTCAAGGGGTCAATGCCTTAACGGCGTCGACCCCTCTTCTTTTGCTTCGTACGCTGCTTAAGTGCCTCGGAAAGTCCGATAAGCGCCGTGAGGAGCGAGACCAAAGCGGTCAGGAGCTTCACGAAATCAATCAGATCGGTCATGGGCATCACCTCCCGTCGCATGGAGGGCGCTGCCCGGCACATGGAACTGCCGTCAACAACTGCCATTCTATCAAAGCGCGGTCATAAATACGAATATATGTTCGATAATAACAGCAACGTGATTCCCTCGAATAGCAGCCTTTCGTAAGGGCGGCAGAAGACGGCGCTGGGCGATTGGGGCTAGACGCGCAGGTCTTCGTCACCGAAAGCCCGTTTGATTAACCAGCCCTCTGTAGGTACACTGCATATTGATGGGCCCGGGATGACCGCTGATTCAAGTCACCGGGCCTAAATCTTTTTCATGCATTTGAATAGAGCGGGCAACTCTCTTGGGGCCGTCTGCATGGCGTGTGCCTGGCGCATGGTATTGCGCCCAGCTTTCATGTCCGCGCGGCCACCTATCCTTACGGCAATGTAGCCGCCTATGTAGCAAGCGGCAGGCAACGGAGAAAGGCCCTAACCGTGTCAGTTGAAAAAGACGCCGGGTATCTCGGCTATCGATACGACGAACTTTGCGCGCCAGATTGTGCTGGACTTTGAGTTTGCGCCGGTGCCAAAGCAGCGCCAGCGCCGTGGACTGCGCAATGAGATTATCGAGGTCGGCGCCGTCAAGCTCGATTACCACGGCAACGTTATGGGCGAGTTCTCGCAGTTTGTGCAGACGGAATTTACCGAAGGCGTTGCGTTTCCCGTCCGCGAGCTCACAGGTATATCGGCCGTGGACACCGCGATGGCCGACCCGCTCTACATGGTGATCAAAAGGCTCAGCGATTGGATCGGCCGCTACTCCGCCCAGATAGTTTGCTGGAGCGGGACGGACCGTCGACAGCTTATGACCGAGTGCCAGGCAAAGCAAATCGACCTTGCCGCATTTCCTACGGACTGGGCCGATCTGCAGGCGTTTTACACCTCGATCATGGACGTGGGCAGCCACGAGTGCGTCTCTTTGAATGACGCGGCGACGTGGTTTGGCATCGAGTTTGACGAGTCGACGGGTCACGCCCACAGTGCCCTAGCCGACGCGCGCGTGACCGCCAAGTTGCTCAAGCAGGTGATGGACGGGGACTATCGCGTGAGTCCGCGTGCTCAGGAGATCCGCCAGCGGTGGGGGATGGGCGATCGAGCCCAGATGCGCCTTTCCAACAAGTGCCCCGAGCTGGGCGACCTGCTGCTGAAGCTGAAGGCGGAGGGGAGGTAGGGGGCGTTCAGTTGGTAGCCGAGGCAGTTGGGACGGTCGAGGTCGCGCTAACGAAAATCCATTTGTTAAACCTGCTAGCCCTGGGTACACTGCATATCGATGGGCCCGGGATGACCGCTGATTCAAGTCACCGGTCCTAAATTCATATCTATAGGTTTAACCGAATGGCTGACAAGCCTACGGGACCTAAGATTCCATGGCATCGCGAATGGGCAGAACGTTGACTCTCGACTTCCCCTTCTATCTGCGTCAGATGGTCATTGGCTTCTGTTCCTTTGCTAGAATCAGAAGCACATTTGTATTGCATCATGCAATCGCGGGGGTTGCCAATGAAATACGCCGAGCTTGTCGACGGAGAGGCCAAGACAGGCGAGCTCAAGAGCTTTCTTGTGGATGGCGAGAACGTTGCCGTGACCATCCGCATACCTAAAAACATGCGTGATGCGGCGAAGGACGCCGCTGCGCTTTCTGGCATCAGCTTTACCTCGCTGGTAAAGATGAGCCTCATCGAATATCTGACCAAGAAGGAGAAATAGCAGTGGCGGATAGCGACGATCTTATCAAGGCCGTTGGCGCCAATATTCAAGAGAAGGCATCTCTCATTTGGAGTGCCGCCGATACCCTGCGTGGCCCCTACAAGCCTCATGAGTACGGACTGGTCATCCTTCCTATGACCGTTATCAAACGCTTCCACGACTGCCTTGAGCCCACGCACGATGCCGTTCTCGCCGCAGCTGAGAAATACAAAGCCTTTTCCGTGAAGGACGGCTTTTTGCGCGATGCCTCCGGCTACCCCTTCTACAACACCTCTAAGTTCACCTTCGAGACGCTCAAGGCCGACCCGGAGAACATCGAGGACAACTTCAAGGACTACATCAACGGGTTCTCGGACAACGTGCAGGACATCTTGGCACGCATGAAGTTCGCCGACCAGATCGAACGCCTCTCCGACCCAGACGCCCCGCTGCTCTACCAGGTCGTCTGCGACTTCTGCAAGCCGCAGGCCGACATGTCGCCCGACAAGATCAAAGCTGTGGACATGGGCTACATCTTCGAGAACCTCATTCAGCGCTTCTCCGAGTCCTACGACGAGGACGCCGGCGCTCACTTCACGAGCCGCGACATCGTGTACCTCATGACCGACCTGCTCATTCAGGCGGACCCGCACGTCTTCGACGGCGACCGCATCACGAAGACCGTCTACGACCAGACCATGGGAACCTCGCAGATGCTCGGCTGCACCGAGGAGCGCCTGCGCCAGCTCGACGCCGAGGCCCGTGTAACCTGCTACGGTCAGGAGTTCAATCCCTTCACTTTCGGCATCGCGAAGGCGAGTGCGCTAATTCGTGGCGAGGACGACGCCAACATGCGCTTCGGAGATACCCTCTCCGCCGATAAGTTCGATGGCTTCAAGTTCGACTACTGCATTTCCAATCCACCCTTCGGTGACCCGTGGAATCCTCAGGCCCCCTCGGTGGAGAAGGAATTCAAGACTGCCGGCGGTGGACGCTTCCCCGTTGAGAAGCTTCCCGCCAAGGGCGATGGTCAGATGCTCTTCGTGCTCAACGGCCTGTCTAAGCTCAAGGACGACGGCGTGATGGCGATTGTCCAGGACGCGAGTCCGCTCTACAAGGGCAAGCCCGGCAGCGGCGAGGACAGCATCCGCCGATACGTGTTGGAGAACGACTGGCTCGACGCGATCGTGCAGCTGCCCTGCGACTCGTTCTACAACACCGGCATCGCCACCTACGTTTGGCTCTTCAGCAAGGCGAAGGCACCGGAGCATCGCGACCACGTGCTGCTCATCGACGCCTCCCGGTGCTTCGAGAAGCGCCGCAAGGGCATTGGCGACAAGAAGAACGACATCACCAAGTCCTGCCGCGACCTTATCGTCCAGGCGTACTCCGAGTATCGCGACGGCACTTGGACGGGCGCCGGGTCCAACGGACTAGAGGTCTCCGTCGAGGCGCGCCTGATGGAGACGGTCGAGTTTGGCTTCAACCGCGTTGCCGTGGAGAGCCCCGTCGTCGACGAGGACGGAGAACCCGTCCTTAACAAACGCGGGAAAATGCAGGCGGACAAGGCCAAGGAGGACACCGAGGACATCCCGCTCACTCAGGACATTGACGCCTATATCGAGCGCGAGGTACGCCCGTACAACAAGTACGCCTGGGTGGACAAGAAGAAGACCAAGGTGGGCTACACCGTCCCGTTCACGCGCGTGTTCTACAAGTACGCCGAGCTGGAGCCAGCTGACGAGATCGCCAAGCGCATCCTCGAGCACGAGAAGACGCTCGAGAAGAGCCTCAAGGCCCTCTTCGGAGAGGTGCGTTAGCAATGCGGGAGATGAAGGACAGTGGCGTCGAGTGGCTCGGCGAGGTCCCCTCGAGGTGGAAATTGCATAGGGCTAAGCGCCTGTTTAAACTCACCAACGACAGGGGCAACGATGACCTTACGCTTTTGGCAGCGACCCAGAAGCATGGCATGTGGCCTCAGGATAGGCTTGAAGGTGTTGTTCGCGTTAAGGACGATACCGACCTAAGTAGATTCCGTACGGTTCACAGGAATGATTTTGTAATCAGCCTGCGCAGCTTCCAGGGCGGCTTCGAGCGCTCCGACTTCGAAGGGGTCTGTTCGCCTGCTTACCAAACGTTTCGCTCAATAAAGCCAATCGACTATCAGTTCTATAAGTACTTGTTTAAGTCGCCGTCGTTTATTGACCATATGAATTCACTAACGTTGGGCATCCGCGAAGGCAAAACAATCAAGTTCGAGGACTTTGCAGCCCAAGTGCTACCCATGCCTCCCCTCGATGAGCAGCGCCGCATCGCGGAATACCTGGACGATAAGTGCGCCGAAATCGACCGCGCCGTCTCCACCGCCGAGCAGTCTATTGAAGAGTACAGGGCGTATCAAAACGATGTGGTTAAACGAGCCATTGTTTACGGTACGTGTAACGCTTTCAAAGTGAAAGAAAGCGGAGTCCCGGCGATAGGAAAAATGAATGCGAACTGGGGCCTCGTGATGGTGAAGCGTCTCGCTGTATTTCTCAACGGAGATAGAAGTGACAGCTACCCTTCAGGCGACGACATTCAAGAGGCTGGAATTCCGTTTATTACGTCTGGCGACCTCAATGGTCGTTATCTTCCCGACGTCTTTTCGAAGTACATTTCGCAAGATAAGTACGATTCACTTAAGGGTGTGAAGCTACGGCGCGGTGATGTCGTCTTTTGTTTGCGCGGAAGCGTTGGCAAATGCTCGTTGAACCGAACGGAGAACTGCGGCACGGTTGCTTCTTCGCTGACTGTCGCTAGACCCATTTGCTGCGCTCCCGAGTGGCTTAGCTATGCGCTTACGTGCTCATCTACCACCAATCAAGCCATGGCTACTGCCATTGGTGCAACGAGCGCAAATCTTGCCGCTAACGTATTGGCTCGGGCGTTTGTGCCATTGCCCCCTCTCTCCGAACAGCGTCTCATTGCGGACTACTTGGACGAGAAGTGCACCCAGATCGATGCCGATATCGCTGCCAAGCAGGCTATCATCACCGACCTCAAAGCGTACAAGCAGTCGCTCATCTACGAGACCGTCACCGGAAAGCGGGAGGTGTAGCCAATGGGCGATTCCTATCGTCTTCCGGGCATCGTGCTGGAGGCGTCGTCGTCGAAAACGTGGGATATTGCCGTTTCCGAATGGCACGTGGTGGGGTGCCATGACAATGGGAACACCTCCGGAGAGTGTCTTTGCGGGCATGAGGGCATCAGGTATGAGTTCACAATCAAAAATTCCGTCAACGGGAAAGAGCTCTCGCCAATAGGCTCCACCTGCATCCTTAAGTTTGAAAATGATGAGCTCAAGAACGAGGTTGAGGGCTGGAAGGCAGCGATCAAGCTGCTGGAAGCCCTTGAGGCGAGGAAGCCGGGCGTGCGACTCGATGGCATGAACAGGGATCTGTTTTCTCGACGCCTCTACGCTTTCCTTTACGAGAGGGGCGCCTTTCCGGCCAATAGGTACAACGGTTATGACGGTCGAAACGATTACGAGTTCATGGTGGATATGTTCAACAAGAGGACGGCACCGACGGAAAAGCAGCGCGCGAAGATGTACATGGTGCTAAACAAGAGCATATTTCCGTGGCTCGCTCTCTTTGGTCGCGAGTTGAGAGAGATGAGGTTGTAGCATGCCTGCGCAGACAAAGGAAAAGAACCTCGAAGAGGACATCGAGTCGTTTCTCTGCTCGCCTGAGGGCGGTTTCTTCAAGTGCGACGACAGGCATTCGCTCCTCTACGTCGAGGACGGCACCTATCAGATGGTCGGCGGCGGCTACATGGAGCATCGTGACCGTGCGCTCGACGCCGCCACCCTGGTCAACTTCATCCAGACGACGCAGCCCAAGGCGTGGGATCGCTTCGAGCGCATGTGCAACTCCGATTCCACGGCGAAGTTCGCCAAGGTCTTCAACGACGCCGTCGACCGCCTGGGTATGGTCGCGGTGCTCAAACACGGCTTCAAGCACCGAGGAATTCCTTTCAAGGTCGTATTCTTCAAGCCGGAGAGCGGGCTTAACGAAAGCGCCGCCGACCGCTATGCCAAGAACGTCTGCCGCTGCATCCGCCAGTTCCACTTCGCCGAGACGGGCAACCAGACCATCGACATGGTCCTGGACGTGAACGGCATCCCCCTGGTGAGCATAGAGCTCAAGGACCAGTTCACCGGCCAAGACGTTGAGAATGCCATGCGCCAGTGGCGCGAGGACCGCGACCCGAGGTGTCGCTGTCTCAAGTTCAACACGCGCATGGTGGCCTTTTTCGCCGTCGATCTCGAAAATGTCTACATGACCACCAAGCTGGAGGGCGCGAAGACCTTCTTCCTGCCGTTCAACCAGGGCTCCGCCGGGGCGGGAAACGACGGCGGCGCCGGCAACCCCGCAAATCCCGACGGTTATGCCACGAGCCACTTGTGGGAGGTCGCCCTGCAGAAGGACAGCCTGCTCGATATCGTCAACAAGTTCCTCCACCTGGAGGTCAAGGAAGAGACAGAGCTCGATGCGCGCGGCAACGAGGTGAAGCGCAAGAAGGAGCGCATCATCTTCCCCCGTTACCACCAGCTCGACTCCGTGCGTAAGGTCATCGCCGACGTGCGCGCGAACGGGACGGGCAAGAACTACCTCGTGCAGCATTCGGCGGGGTCGGGCAAGTCGAACAGCATCGCCTGGACGGCCTATCGCCTTGCATCCCTCTTTGTGGATGACACCCCGCTGTTCGACTCCGTGGTCGTCGTCACCGACCGCCGAGTGCTCGACAGCCAGCTGCAGGAGACCATCTCGGGCTTCGATCACGCCATCGGCTCGGTCGTGACCATCGGCAAGGACAAGACCTCGGCCGACCTGCGGGACGCCATCAACGGCGGCGCTCGTCTCATCGTCTCGACCCTTCAGAAGTTCCCCGTGATCTACGAGCAGGTCGAGAGCAAGGGTAAGCGCTTCGCCATCATCGTCGACGAGGCACATTCGTCCCAGACGGGAACGAGCGCGCTCAAGCTCAAGAGCGCCCTTGCCGACAAGCGCGACGCGCTCGAGGAGTACGCTGAGATCGAGGCGGAAGCCGAGGACGCCGCAGCCGATTGGGAGGACCAGCTCGCCGACGAGCTCGCGAGCCACGGCCGTCACAAGAACCTGACCTTCGTTGCCTTTACCGCCACGCCAAAGGAACAGACGCTCGAGATCTTCGGCGATGAGTGGCCTGACGGGTCCTTCCACCCGTTCCACGTCTACTCGATGCGCCAGGCGATAGAGGAGGGCTTCATTATGGACCCCCTCGCCAACTACGTGAGTTATTCGGAGGCCGTCGAGCTCGCACGCACGGTCCCCGACAATCCCGACGTACCGAGCAGCCCCACGCTCAAGCTGCTCCGCAAGTATAAGGAGCTGCACCCCTATGCCCTCGGCCAGAAAGCCGAGATCATCGTGGAGACATTCCGCAATGTGACACGCACCAAAATCCGCGGCAAGGGCAAGATGATGGTGGTCACGGCCTCGCGCCTCGCGACGGTTCGCTACTACCACGAGATCAAGCGCTACATGCAGAAGAAGGGCTACGATGATATCGAGGTGCTGGTGGCGTTCTCGGGCGCCATTAGCGACCCGGCTGACGGCCCCGACGGTCCCGAGTACACCGAGCCGGTCATCAACGTCGGCCACGATGGACAACGCGTCGCCGAGAGCCAAACGAAGGCCGAGTTCCACAACTATGGGGACGTGCTTGTTGTTGCCGAGAAGTACCAGACGGGCTTTGACGAGCCGCTGCTGCACACGCTGGTGGTGGACAAGAAGCTCAAGGACGTGAAGGCCGTCCAGACGCTCTGCCGCGTCAACCGCATCCACCCGGACAAGGAGGACACCTACATCCTCGACTTCGTGAACAAGCCCGAGGACATCCAGAAGGCTTTCGAACGCTTCTACACCGAGACGTCGCTTTCCGAGCAGATTAACACCGACCTCCTCTATCAGGTGCAGACCGATATTCGCGGTTACGGGCTCTATGACGAGTCTGACATTGAGGCCGCTGCCGAGATAGTCTTCACCGATGGCAAGGGTAAATCGCAGAGCAACGTGCAGGGTAAGCTCGCGGCCGTTTTGAAGCCGGCGGTCGCGCGTTATAACGAGTTGAACGACGATGAACGCTATCAGGTTCGTCGCAAGGTGCGTAGCTTCTGCAAGTGGTACACCTACATCACCCAGATCGTGCGCATGTTTGACCGAGACCTGCATAAGGAATACGTGTATTTAAGCTATCTGCGCCACCTCCTCAAGGTCGAGAAGATCCCCGTCGAGGCTGTGGACGACAAGGTCGAGATGCGCTTCTACAAGCTCAAGCAGGAGTTCGAGGGCAGCATTTCGCTTGAGCCTGGCGGCGGCGTGCTCGATCCCGGTGGCGCGGCCAAGACCGTGACGCCCGATAAGAAGCGCGACCCGCTGCAGGTGCTCGTGGATAAGTTCAACGAGCAGTGGGCTGGCAACTTCACCGAGGGAGATCGTGTGGTTATCGACACGCTGTGGAAGCGTATCGCCGAAAACCCGCAGGTCGCCGACACCATCCGTCGCGACGGCAGACAGGTCTTCGAATCAAGCCTGCTGCCCAAGGTGTTCGATGAGGAGGCTCGCCGCGCCTATGTGGAGAACACGGACTCCTTTACCAGCCTCTTTGAGGACAGTGAGAAGTATCGCGCCATGATGAGCGCCATCGGGCAGCTGCTGGTTGAGAAATTCAAGTAGGATTCCTGAGATTGATGTTGGAAAAAGGGGCAACCGCAAATGAAAGCAACCGAGGTAAATCTACTCGACCTTATGGGCGTGGCGAAGATGCAGTTTGTCATTCCCGTGTACCAGCGAGTTTACTCGTGGAGTGTAAAAGAGTGCGAGGTGCTTTGGGATGACGTCATGCGAGCGGGTCGTGATGGCGTATCGCACTTCGTGGGGTCAATGCTTTATATCCCCGAGTCCGAGAGCTCTGCCACGAGCATTTCGCGCGTGCTTCTGATTGACGGACAGCAGCGCATGACGACGTTTTCGTTGATGATTGCAGCTTTGGCTGACTATTTGGAGAGCAACCCCGACAAGGCTGGCTTCCTTGGCGACCTCAAAATCTCGGCGCTGAGGAAAAATTACCTCTTTAACGATGACGACTACAACGGTCTGGCACGCTACAAGCTGGTGCTCTCGCAGGACGATAAAGAGACGCTGTTCTCCATCGTGTCTGGGGCTCCCGTGCCAGATGAAAAATCGGATCGGATTGTCGAGAACCATGCGTTCTTCCGCGAGAAGATGCGTGGTAAATCATTTGACCCGGCAAGGCTTTGGGCGGGGCTAAACCGCGTGCAGGTCATCGACACTAAGCTCACCGCTGGCGTTGATAATGCCCAGCTCATATTTGAGTCCATGAACTCCAAGGGCAAGCCGCTCACGCCCATTGACCTCATCCGTAACTACGTTCTAATGTCGCTTCCCAACGACGAACAGACCAAGCTTTATGAGGGTTATTGGCATCCACTCGAGTGCTTGTTCGGAAAAGGCGGCGAGGACGAGTTCAATGCATTTATCTGGTACTGGCTGTGGCTTAAAGTTCCCAATAGGATGCCGAAGGAGAACGAGGCCTACTACGAGTTTAAGCGCTATTTCGCCGACGACTACGATGGTGACACCGAGGGCCTGCTTAAGGAGCTGCGCGGGTATGCACATAGATACGCCAGTCTGTTCCTTGGTAAGGAGAAGGACGACGGACTGCGCCGAGTGTTCGGCAGAATCGTAAGCCTCGACGTGAAGCAGATAAGGCCCCTCTTAATGTTGCTTTATTCGGTTTACGAGGGGAATGGACTAGACCGCAATGCGTTTTTACGTATCTGCGAGACTATCGAGTCGTTTCTGTTCAGGCGAGCGGTTTGCGGCAGACTTACCACGGGCCTAAATAATTTCTTTGCCGGCATGTATCGCAATCTCGAGCAGCAGGACGATATCGAGGAGTACGTTACGGCGATGCTCCTTATCCACAGCAGCGGTATGACCGCATACTTTCCGACAGACGAGCATTTTGTCGAGGAGTTTAAGGCGCGTGACTGCTACAACCGCTTCTCTAAAAAGCGCTATTACCTGGAACGCATGGAGAACTGGCACCACCCGAAGGAGTCCATCTCAGCCGACGATTACCAGATCGAGCACATCATGCCCCAGACGATTGATGATGAGCACGGCTGGAAGGAATCGCTTGGTGAGAACTGGGAAGACGTCCACGACAGGCTGTGCAACAACTTGGGAAATCTTACGCTGACGGGCTACAACCAGGAGTACTCAAACCGGTCGTTCTCGGACAAGCTCAATCTGCCTGACGTCGGATTTAAGTGCAGCCCGCTCTACCTAAACAAATCGATTGTCTCGCATGAAAAATGGGGTGAGGAAGAGATTGGGCAGCGCGCGGACGAGCTGGCGAAAGAAGCGTGCGAGATATGGAAGTATCCCGACCTTCCGGCAGACGTCGTCGACAAGTACCGTCCTTCTCGTGGGGAGCCTGACGAGGCTCCTGTCTGGACTCTGCATGAGAACCACCCCACCTTTGCCGAAGGTGGGCTCAACCAGAAGCTTTTCGATGAGGTGCGCGAGTCCGTTCTGAGTGGTAACCCTTCGTGGGAGTCCTACATAGCCAAGTACTATGTAGGCTTCAGGTCGGGCAAGCGAAAACTGCATGCCGTGTTAGAAGGTAGGACCAGCAACGGTGGCTGGATTGCCGTCGGCCTGGCAAAGAGCGTGGATGACCTAATTGATCCAGAGGACATGTGCCAGGACAAACGTACGCAGGGTGGATTTGGCCCAGGCCTACCGACCTATGTTGCTCTTCGTAATGCCGATGACATTCCCGCGGTGCTCGATCTTATAAAGCAGTGCTAGGTTAAAGGCCGGGAATCTAATTCCCGGCCCTTGCCATCTCGGAATTGCCGATGGCTTATCTGCCCACCTACACCCCCGCAATCCCGCGCGCCGCGCTCAGCAGCTCGTACTCCCTCTGGCTCCACTGGTGCAGCTCGGCCGCGTGCACGGCGTCGCGACACAGGTCCAGGAACACCTCGGCGCCCTCGCAGAAGCACTCGCGGGCAAAGGCGCCGGATCCGTCCGCAACGCACGCACCGTCGGCAAAAAGCTTCCAGCTGGACGGCTCGCGCGAGCCGTCTCCGAGCAGCTTGATCTGCAGAACATGTGGGCCGCCAGCGGCACATGGCCCTTCTTCCAACGCCTGCACCGTAAAGCGCATCTGGAGGGACAGAGTATAAAATCCGGAAAAGTGTCGAAATAGGCACCTTAAAACTTCGGAAAAGTGTAGCTGGATGACAAAACAGCACTAAGAAGCTGGTGCTGGATGCGGGATCCTGTGGCCGCCTTCAGCCCTCGCTACTCGTCGTCCCCGTCGTTGGGGTCGCCCTTGAGGGTGTTGATGTCCAGGTACTGGTTATCGTCCTCTTTTTGCTGGGTCTCCGACTCCGCTTGGGTGGGGCCGCGGAACAGCTGGAATCCCTCAAATGCAATGACACCGAGCAGGGCAATGATAATGGCGATAAAGGCAACCTTGACTGCCTGCGGAAATTCCGAGAAACGCAGTGCCTTTTCCTCGGCGTAATAATCGGCGAAGCGCTCTTCGCCCGTGCTTTTGGTATACGCCGGCGCGGACGCGGCCTCCGGGTCATATTCCGGTGCGGGCGTGGCAGCGTACGGATCGTTGGGATAATCGCTCGACGCGGTGCCATAGTCCTCGGTCTCGATGCGACTGTTGCCAGCATAGCCATCGGAATAATCGGAATATGCCGTACCGCCCTCATAGTCTGCGGCGCTCGTGTTGGCGGCAAAAAGCGGGTTAGCTGGAACGTCGAGCGCCGGCATGCCGGTAGAGGTCTCATCCAGATCGGTTGCAGCCCAGGAATCGTAGGCAACCTGATGGGCAACGGGCTCATCGAGCCTTGCGACCGGAGGCTTGCGTGCCGCAGGAACAGGCAACTGCTGGGCGCTGTACATAACAGTGCTGTCGGCCGATTTGCCCTGCGTCGCTGCTGCGAGAAATGCCGCCGTCTCGGATGGGTCACTTGCGGGGCGGGGAGCGGGCGTGGGCGCCGAAGTGGGTGCGGGTGTAGGCGCGGGCGTCGAAACAGCCGACTGCGCAGGAGTCGGCGCAGATGCGGTCTTAGGCGCAAGTGCGGGATTGGGGCTTGACGGGCGAGCCGCGCCGCCGCCCATGAGTTCGTCGGCGGTCCACGGGCGATCATCCATCACATCGTCAAGGCTCAGCGAAAACAGGTCGTCTTCACCCTCATCGAACATGCGGTGCACATGTCCACCAATTGCCGGAATCAATCCGCGACCGGTGCATGATGCCTTGCTCAACGCCATTCTGTTCCATCCTTTCGAAATACTAATGACATCGATTATATGGAACTTCCCAAGTGGCTCGGTCTTGGATTCGTGCTTTCCAGAACTCGCGCCCAAAAGGGGAGGGGCAATCCAGGCGAGCGCCTACTTGTCGCCGGCCGCCGCCTTGGCCTCATTGAGGTAGCTATAAAAACTGTACTTGGAGATGCCAAAGAACTCGCAGGCGCGCTCGCTCGACTTGGAAATGAGGAAGGCGCCGCGACGGTCGAGGTAGCCAATGGCACGAATGCGCTCGTCTTTGGTCATGAGTGCCGCGGGCTTGCCCACAAACTGCTCGCACTCGTGCAGCAGGTCCTCGAGCAGGTCGCCGATGTTCTTGGTAATGGGCTCGGGCTCGGTATAGCCCGTGCCGCCGGTGCCGGTAAAGGCGTCGAGCGAACGCTCAAAAGCCTTCATGAGCGTAATGTCAAAGTTAATGCCCAAAATGCCGACGGGCTTGCCTTCGTCGTTGCGGATAAAGATCGTCGACGATTTGAGCAGCTTGCCATCGGTGGTTTTGGTGAGGTATGGCTCGCGGTCGTGCACGTCGGTGGTGCCCTCGTGCATGGACTCAAACACGATATGGCTGGGGCCGTCACCCAGTTTGCGCCCGCTGACGTGGCCGTTTTCGATCACTACGATGGAGTGGTCCACGTCCTCGGTTTCCAGATCGTGGACGACGACTTCGCAGTTGGGGCCAAATTGGAGCGCCAGGCCGTGTGCTAGGCGCTTGTAAAACTCAATCTGTGCGGGGGTCATGGGTGCCTTCCTAAAAATTAGTTTGGGCACACTTTGCCATAAACCACACTTGACCGCAAACAAATCCATCAACAAGGCAATTCATGACCGTTCGGCGGCGAAAAAGTACCGATTACGGCAACAAACAATTCGTTAGGTACGCCAATCAAAAAGTGTGATAGAACATTACTAACAAACTTTTTGTTTGGCATCCACATAAAAGTTCAGCCGTGTGAATGGGATCGGGCTGAAACGCGTATGCGGGGGCCGGCAAGAGAGGACTTAAGGAGTTCACCGTATGGCCGATAAGATCCAGTGGGCGGGCAACACGATGCCCAAGAGCGATGACAAGCACTTGGGAATCATGAGCCTCGACCACGTGAAGAAGGCCCGTGCCTTCCACCAGTCGTTCCCTCAATATACCGTCACTCCGCTTGCCCGTCTGGACGGTCAGGCTGCGCGCCTGGGCCTGTCCAACCTGTGCGTTAAGGACGAGAGCTATCGCTTTGGCCTCAACGCCTTTAAGGTTCTGGGCGGCTCGTTTGCCATGGCCAACTACATTGCCGATGAGACCGGCAAGGACGTTGCCGACTGCACCTTCGATTACCTGACTTCCGATCAGCTTGCCAAGGACTTTGGCCAGGCCACCTTCTTTACCGCCACCGACGGCAACCATGGCCGCGGCGTGGCATGGGCTGCCAACAAGCTGGGTCAGAAGGCCGTCGTGCACATGCCCAAGGGTTCCACCAAGCCCCGCTTCGACAACATCGCCGCTGAGGGCGCCACGGTGACCATCGAAGAGGTCAACTACGACGAGTGCGTGCGCATGGCCGCCGCCGAGGCCGACGCCTGCGAGCGCGGCGTCATCGTTCAGGACACCGCCTGGGAGGGCTACGAGAAGATCCCGTCTTGGATTATGGAGGGCTACGGCACCATGGCTTCCGAGGCTGCCGAGCAGCTGCGCGAGATGGCCATCAACCGCCCGACGCACGTCTTTGTCCAGGCCGGTGTAGGCTCGCTCGCCGGCGCCGTGGTGGGCTACTTCACCAACCTGTATCCCGATAACCCGCCCACCTTCGTCGTGGTTGAGTGCGCGCCTGCCGCCTGCCTGTACAAGGGCGCTGCCGCCGGCGACGGTGACCCGCGCATCGTGGACGGCGACATGCCCTCCATCATGGCCGGTCTGTGCTGCGGTGAGCCCAACATCCTGGGCTGGGATATCCTGCGCAACCACGCCACCGCCTTCGTGTCCTGCCCCGACTGGGTCACCGCTCGCGGCATGCGCACCCTGGGCGCTCCCGAGAAGGGCGACCCGCGCGTCATCTCCGGCGAGTCCGGCGCTGTGACCACCGGTCTGGTCGAGACTCTCATGCTCGATCCCGAGTACGCCGAGCTCAAGGAACTCATCGGCCTGGACAAGACGAGCTCCGTGCTCTGCTTCTCCACCGAGGGCGATACGGATCCCGACCAGTATCGCCGCATTGTTTGGGAAGGCGAATATCCCACTTGCTAATCGTTGGGGCGGAGTAAATAGGTATCGCTCCGCCACCTCAAAGGTAGATTCCTTCGTTTGAAAGGTTATGAACAATGGCTAAAGAACTCGATTTCGACGCTATCAAGGCTGCTGCTGAGTCTCATCGTGCTGATATGACTCGCTTCCTGCGCGCTATGATCTCCCATCCCTCTGAGTCCTGCGAGGAGGGTGAGGTTGTTGCTTGCATCAAGGCCGAGATGGAGAACCTTGGCTATGACGAGGTCAAGGTCGACGGCCTGGGCAACGTTATGGGCTTTATGGGCGAGGGCGACAAGATCATCGCCATCGACTCCCACATCGACACCGTCGGCATCGGCAACATCGAGAACTGGGATGCCGATCCCTACGAGGGCTACGAGACCGATGAGATCATCTACGGCCGCGGCGGCTCCGACCAGGAGGGCGGCATGGCTTCTGCTACCTACGCTGCCAAGATGATGAAGGACATGGGCCTCATCCCCGAGGGCTACAAGATCATGGTCGTCGGCACCGTCCAGGAAGAGGACTGCGACGGCATGTGCTGGCAGTACATCTACAACAAGGACGGCATTAAGCCCGAGTTCGTCATTTCCACCGAGCCCACCGACGGCGGCATCTACCGCGGTCACCGCGGCCGCATGGAGATCCGCGTCGACGTTCACGGCACCTCCTGCCACGGCTCCGCTCCCGACCGCGGCGACAACGCCATCTACAAGATGGCCGACATCATCGCCGACGTCCGCGCCCTCAACAACAACGGCTGCGACGAGTCGACCGACATCAAGGGTCTCGTCAAGATGCTCGACCCCAAGTACAATCCCGAGCACTTCGAGGATGCCCGCTTCCTGGGCCGCGGCACCTGCACCGTCAGCCAGATCTTCTACACCAGCCCCAGCCGTTGCGCCGTGGCCGACTCCTGCGCCATCTCCATCGACCGTCGCATGACCGCCGGTGAAACCTGGGAGTCCTGCCTGGACGAGATCCGCAACCTGCCGGCTGCCAAGAAGTACGGCGACGACGTGAAGGTCTCCATGTACATGTACGACCGTCCGTCCTGGACCGGCGAGGTCTACGAGACCGAGGCTTACTTCCCCACGTGGATCAACAAGGAGACCGCTCCGCACGTCAAGGCTCTCGTCGACGCCCACAAGGCCATGTTCGGTGACGAGCGCATCGGCTGCGAGCCCAGCATGGACAAGCGCACCGGTCGCCCGCTGTGCGACAAGTGGACCTTTTCCACGAACTGCGTTTCCATCCAGGGCCGCTACGGCATCCCCTGCGTGGGCTTTGGCCCGGGTGCCGAGTCTCAGGCTCACGCTCCCAACGAGGTCACCTACAAGGACGACCTGGTCACCGCTGCTGCCATGTACGTGGCTGCCCTGAACCTCTACGATCCGAGCAAGGCCGATGGCGACGCCACCGTGTTCCGCGCCGGTCTGACCAACAACAAGATTGATTAGTCCCATTCCTCGATTTTGTTGAGCCGGGGGCTGCTCGTGTCCCCAGCACCCCCTGTTGACTTGGGGCCCGCGGTCGTTATCTCCCATGCTTCCTCAACGGTGGCGGGTCCTCGTCATGGTGCTCTGCATGTTCTAGCCACACGCGCATGCCGGAGCACATCTACTCATTGCGATCGTTTCATCTTTAGAAAGGACATTTCCATGGACGCCAAGTTTACCGAGCTCGTCGAGCAGCTGAACGGCCTCGATTTTAAGGGCATGTACGGCAGCGACTTCCTGCACACCTGGGATAAGACCACCGATGAGCTCAAGGCTCTCTACATCGTTGCCGACGCCCTGCGCGAGCTGCGTGAGAACAACGTTTCGTCCAAGATCTTCGACTCGGGCCTGGCCGTCTCCCTGTTCCGCGACAACTCCACCCGTACGCGCTTCTCCTTCTCTAAGGCCGCCAACCTGCTCGGCCTCGAGCTGCAGGACCTGGACGAGAAGAAGTCCCAGATCGCTCACGGCGAGACCGTCCGCGAGACCGCTACCATGATCTCCTTCATGGCCGACGTCATCGGCATCCGCGACGACATGTACATCGGCAAGGGCGACGCCTACATGGCCGAGGTCTCCGAGTCTGTCCAGCAGGCCTACGAGGACGGCGTTCTGGATCACCGTCCCACGCTCATCTCCCTGCAGTCCGATTCCGACCACCCCACGCAGTCCTCTGCCGACATGCTCTACCTCATCAACGAGTTTGGCGGCCTCGAGAACCTCAAGGGCAAGAAGGTTGCCGTCACCTGGGCCTATTCGCCTTCTTACGGCAAGCCGCTGTCCTGCCCGCAGTCGCTGATCAGCCTGCTGCCCCGTTTTGGCATGGACGTCACCCTGGCCCACCCCGAGGGCTACGATCTCATGCCCGAGGTCGTCGAGCGCGCCAAGGGCTATGCCGCCGAGTCCGGCACCACCTTTAAGCAGGTCAACACCATGGCTGAGGCCTTCGAGGGCGCCGACATCGTGATCCCCAAGAGCTGGGCTCCGTTTGCCGCCATGGAGAAGCGCACCAACCTGTACGCCGAGGGCGACGACGCCGGCATCGCTGCGCTCGAGAAGGAGCTGCTCGCTCAGAACGCCACCCATCAGGATTGGTGCTCCACGACCGAGCTCATGGAGAAGACCGCCAACGGCCAGGACACCATCTTTATGCATCCGCTGCCCGCCGACATCTCTGGTGTCTCTTGCGAGCACGGCGAGGTCAACGCCGACGTCTTTGACATGCACCGCGTGGGCATGTACAAGGAGGCCAGCTACAAGCCGTACGCCATCGCAGCCATGATGTTCCTGCAGAAGGTTGCCGATCCCGCCGCTACCCTCAAGGCCCTCGACGAGCGCAACACCGCCCGTTGGTTCCAGCCCTAAAGCCGCGCTGAGGTAAGCCATGTAAAGGGGGCGCTCTGCCAACCGGCGGGGTGCCCCTTTTTGCATCGTGGGCGTGCGGGATAAGCGCTTTCGATGTAGATGCCCCGCGACGCGAGTTATGGGTACGATGGTTTCAGGGGAGGTATCGCCATGAAACTCGGTTGCGTCATTATGGCTTCGGGCGAGGGCAAGCGGTTTGGCTCTAACAAGATGCTTGCCGATATCTATGGCAAGCCGCTGATTGCCCGGACTATCGATTCGGTTCCCCGGGGCTTTGACGTCGTGGTTTCGACGCGTTGGCCCGAGGTCGCCCAGATTTGCGAGGACAAGCATTGCCCGTGCGTGCTGCACGATGGCAAGCTCAGGAGCGAAGGCGTCCGTGCGGGCCTTTCGTGGGGGGCGAGCCGCGGCTGGAAGGGTTGCCTCTTTTTGCCGGGCGACCAGCCGCTCGTGAGTTCGGATTCTTTTGAGGCCATGGTTCGCGCGTTTGATGAGCGTGGCCGCAAGTATCCGGTGCGTCTTGCGTGCAACGGTGAGCCTTCGAGCCCGGTGCTCTTTCCGGCGGAACTGTTCGATGCACTTATGTGTCTTGAGGGTAAGGACGGCGGCGGTTCGATCCTCAAGGACCGTACCGACGTGGTGCTGGTCGAGGCGCGTGCCTACGAGCTGTGGGACGTCGATACCGCCAAGGGACAGCAACGCATAACGGAGCATATCGCCGCCTGCTCGTATTTTGATCGCGTGGCCAACTGCATCAATCAATAAGGAGCAATAATGATCATCATCAAAAACGGCGCGCTCGTGACGCCCCAGGGGCTTCGCCGCGCCGATCTTGCCATGGATGGCGATAAGATCGTGCGGATTGCCGCGGCGATTGAGCCGGCCGAGGGCGATACCGTCGAGGATGCTGCGGGCTGCTGGGTGTTCCCGGGCTTTATCGATGGGCACACGCACATGCAGTGCTGGACCGGCATGGATTGGACAGCCGATAGCTTTGAGACCGGCACGCGCGCGGCTGCCTGCGGCGGCACGACGACCATTGTGGACTACGCGACGGCCGATCGCGGCGTGACCATGCCCGATGCCTTGGTCGAGTGGCATCATCGCGCCGACGGCACCTGCACCGCCAACTATGCCTTCCATATGGCGCTTGCCGAGTGGAATGAGCGCAACCGCGCCGATCTTTCGGCCATGCGCGAGGCGGGCGTGTCGTCGTTTAAGACCTACTTTGCCTACGACCATCTGCGCCTGGACGATGCCGAGACGCTCGAGGTGCTGGAGGAGCTCAAGCGCGTGGGCGGTATCCTGTGCGTGCATTGCGAGAACGGCACGTTGGTCAACGCGCTGCAGAAGCGCGTGTTTGAGCAGGGTATCCACGGGCCCGAGGGCCATGCGCTCAGCCGTCCGGACGTGTGTGAGGCCGAGGCCGTGAGCCGCCTGCTGTATCTGGCGCACTTGGCCGGGGACGCTCCGGTCAACGTGGTGCACCTTTCGACCAAGCTGGGGCTCGAGGCCATTCGCGCTGCCAAAGCGCGCGGGCAGAAGAACATCTATGTCGAGACATGCCCTCAGTATCTGATGCTCGACGACACCTGCTATCTGGAGCAGGGCGAGGACGGCTTTGCGGGCGCCAAGTACGTGATGAGCCCGCCGCTGCGCCATGCCGGTGACCGTGCCGCGCTGCGCGAGGCGCTTGTGGCTGGCGAGATCGATACTATTGCGACCGATCATTGCAGCTTTAACCTGCACGGGCAAAAGGACCGAGGACGCGATGATTTCCGCGCGATTCCCAACGGCGGGCCCGGCGTGGAGCATCGTCCCGTTGCGATTGCCACGAGCTTTGAGGGACAGCTGGGTCCCGAGGATCTGTGCCGCTTGATGAGCGAGAATCCGGCGCGCGTTTTTGGCATGTATCCGCGCAAGGGCTGTCTTGCCGAGGGCGCCGATGCCGACGTGTGCGTGTGGGATCCGTGCGCGCGTTGGACGATCAGCGCCGCGACGCAGCATCAGGCCGTGGACTACACGCCGCTCGAGGGCTTTGAGGCACATGGCCGCGCCAAGGCCGTGTTTGTGAACGGCGTGCTGGCGGCACGCGACGGCGAGCCCACCGGAGCCCAACCCGGCCGCTACGTCCCCCGCTAGCAGCAAAGATGCCGTGTCCCCTCCTCAGTTGCGGTGAAATACGGACTGTTTGCGGCCGTCGGGCGGCCAAACAGTCCGTATTTCACCGCAACTGAGGAGATGGGGCCGGCTACTTGAGGCTGCTGGCGACGACGGGGTGGTCGAGGGCTGCCTCGAAGCGATCTGCCATCGTTGGATCGGCAAGCGTGTCGACTTGGTTGAGCATGATGCGGGCATTGTCGAGGTTCAGCATCTGCAGCTCGGCATTGAGCACCATGGCGACGCGCTCTGGGGTGGCAGCGTCGGTGGGCTCGCAGCCGCAGCGCTCGCAGAAGAGCTCGGGGCGGTGGACAACCTTGGCGACGGGCTTGCCCAGCCCTGAGGCGCCGACGACCCAGACAACGTTTGCCGTGGCGGCGGGAATTACCGGCTCCCAGGCGGCATGCGCCTTGAGCGGGAGTCGCTTGCTGCCATCTGCCTCGGCCAACACATAGTCAAAGCGCTGCGCCAGCTGGTCGAGCGGCTCAGCGGGGGCGGAGAGCTTGCCTGTCTCCGGGTCCAAGACGCCTGCCTGGCAGATGCTTCCGCGCACAAGGCCCGCGCAGGCCTCGCAGGTGCAGCCGGGGGCGTGTAAGGCACCTGGCTTCCAAGGTGCGGCGTCCAGGCGACGATTCGACCCGTCCCATGGCACGCCGGCAACGGGAAGCATATGCGTGGTGGTACAGAGGAGCACGCGGCCGCCAGCGCGCATGAGCTCAAGACCCAGCGTCTTGAGCAAGGTCGACTTGCCGCCGCTGCCGATAATCGCGGTAATGCCCGGCTCGATCCTGAGCGCCGAGGCAAGATTGCCGCTAACCGTTTCCATCTGTTCACCGCCGTATAATGCTGCGATAAGAAATAATCATCAGAGTAGCGGTCGAACCGCTTTTGCTCTGCTCAAACCGTAGCACAGGGAGGTGCCCCGGGAATGCTCGTTTATGTTCGCGGCGCAGGCGATATCGCCACGGGTGTGGCTGCTCGTCTGGTGCGCGCCGGCGTTTCGGTCGTCATGGCCGATATCGCGGTTCCCACGTGCATCCGTCGCACGATCAGTTTTTGCGAGGCCATTCGCTTGGGCGAGGTCGAGGTCGAGGGCATTCGCGCCCGCTTGGCGCAGAGGCCGGCCGAGGCGCTTGAGATTGCCAAGGCGGGGAATGTCGCCGTGGTGGTGGACCCCCAGGCACAGATGCTCGGTGAACTTAGGCCCGCGGCCGTGGTAGACGCGATTCTGGCCAAGCGCAATCTGGGCACCACGCGCGACATGGCTCCTGCCGTCATCGCGGTAGGGCCGGGCTTTACCGCGCCGGTTGATTGCGATGCCGTGGTCGAGACTATGCGCGGGCATTTTTTGGGCCGCGTGATTACCCAGGGCTCGCCCCAGCCCAACACGGGCGTGCCGGGTATCATCGCCGGATATGGCAAGGAGCGTGTTATCCACAGCCCCGCCGCCGGCGTGTTTCGGTCCGACCGCGCAATCGGCGACATCGTGTGCGCCGGAGACGCGATTGGCTACGCGGGCGATACGCCCATGTTCACGACGATTGACGGCTGCCTGCGCGGCCTTTTGGCAGATGGCGTCCAGGTCACCGAGGGCTTTAAATGCGCCGATGTCGACCCGCGCGGTGACGCCAGCTACATCAACTATATTTCGGACAAGGCGACATCGGTCGGCGGCGGCGTGCTCGAAGCGCTCGCCATGCTCACCGACGTTTTTAGGGGATAGGAAGCGACGATGGAAAAGCTCGATGTGGTGAATGCTGCGCTTGGCGCTCTGAAGGCTGGCAAGACGTGCGAGCTCGTGGTCGTGGCCGGTACGGCGGGGTCGTCTCCGCGCGGCGTGGGCGCATGGATGGTCGTCTTTGCCGACGGTAGCCAGGCGGGCACCATCGGCGGCGGCAAAATCGAGCTCTTTGCGCTGGGCGAGGCTCACGAGCTGCTGGCCGCGGGGCAGTCACGCCTGGTCCGCTACACCATGGGCGGGGAGAACTCCGATACCGGCATGATCTGCGGCGGAGCCATCTGCCTGTGCTATCTGCATCTGGACGCGACCCAGGCGCCATTGTTCCAGGAGATTGCCGATGTCTTGGCGTATCGACGCATCGGCGACTTCGTCATCGACTTTGAGCCGTTTATCGCAAGCGCGCTCGAAAGCGACGCTGCCGAATACCATGGCGAGGAGTCGCGCCGCACCATTGTGGGTTGCCCTGGGCTTTCGCTGACGGAAGAGGGGAGTAAGGTCACCTACACCAATGCCGCCTCCGAGATTCCTCCCGCGCACATCGAGACACTCTGCCCCGAGGGCCTGACCTACATCTTTGGCTGCGGGCACGTGGGCGCCGCGACGGCTCGCGTACTAACGGCGGCGGGCTTTGCTGTCGTGGCCTGCGACGATCGCCCCGGCACGTTGACGCCCGAATGGGTGCCCGGTGTCTACGACCGTCGCCTGGTCGACTACAAGAGCCTGAGCGAGCTGTGCCCCATCGGCCCGCGCGACTTGGTGGTCGTCGCCACGGCGGGTCACAAGTCCGATATCGACGTGGTGATTCAGGCCATGCGCGCTAAACCCGCCTATCTGGGCTGCCTGGGCTCGCGCCGCAAGACCGCCTTTGTGCGCGCCCGCTTGGAGCAGGAGGGCTTTACGCAGGAGCAGATCGACGAGCTGCACCTGCCGATCGGTGTCGCCATCGAGGCCGAGGACCCCGAGGAGATCGCCATCTCCATCGCCGCCGAGATGATTCACCTGCGCCGCACCAAGCTCGTCCCCCGCAAGCGATAGTCTCATCCCCATATATGAGTTGCGGTGAAATACGGACTGTTTATGCCTGTTAAGCCATCAAACAGTCCGTATTTCACCGCAACAGCTTTTTGGGACCCATTTGTGCGGGGGAGTTGTGGAGTTGTGCAGGCAGACGAGGTTTTTCTGGAAATACACTCCCGATGCGCGTATAGTACCGATTGTTTTGTCGGCTCCTGCTGCGTCGAGTCCAAACCGCGAAATGCCATGAGCGGCGCGGATGCAGCCAGGAGGCACGAGGACAACCCATCGTGGCCACGCCCCGTGCTTAAAACCCCAAGAAGGAGTGAACAATGGCAGAAGAGAAGTATGTGCCGCGTCTGAAGACCAAGTACAACAACGAGGTCAAGCACCAGCTTCAGGAAAAGTTTCAGTACGAGAACGTCATGATGATCCCCAAGTTTGAGAAGATCGTCGTGAACATGGGTGTCGGCGAGGCCGCTACCGATTCCAAGGCCATCGACGGTGCCGTGCGCGACCTGCGCGCCATCACCGGCCAGCAGCCGATGATCACCCGTGCCCGCAAGTCCATCGCTACCTTCCGCCTGCGCGCTGGTATGCCGATCGGCTGCAAGGTTACCCTGCGTGGCGACCGTATGTGGGAGTTCTTCGATCGTCTGACCTCCGTCGCGATCCCCCGTATCCGCGACTTCCGCGGCATCTCCGCCAAGAGCTTCGACGGCCGTGGTAACTTCTCCATGGGCGTTACCGAGCAGCTCATCTTCCCCGAGATCGACTTCGACTCCGTCGATCACCAGCGTGGTATGGACATCACTTTCGTGACCACCGCCAATACCGATGAGGAGGCCAAGGCCCTTCTGGACGCCTTCGGTTTCCCGTTCAAGAAATAGGTTCACCTGCCCTATAAGCGCCGTTCCCACAAGGGGGCGGCGCTTGGGGCGAACAATACTCTATGTGAGGAGGATATAAGTGGCTAAGACATCGATGATCGTCAAGTGCAATCGCAAGCAGAAGTTCTCTACTCGTGAGTACACGCGCTGCCAGCGCTGCGGCCGTCCGCACTCTGTGTACCGCAAGTTCGGCCTGTGCCGTGTCTGCTTCCGTGAGCTTGCACTCAAGGGCGAGCTTCCCGGCGTTAAGAAGGCCAGCTGGTAAGTCACTACCAGCGTTTCAAGCATCCGTTTGGAACAGGGAAAACGCGCTAAATAGGCTTTGCCGTTAAGGGCGGCGAAGAACCAAGAGCACGTGTTCATCAAGAACGAAGGAGAATCTGTATGAACCTTACAGACCCGATCGCAGATATGCTTACGCGCATCCGTAACGCTAACTCTGTGAACAAGGCCACGGTCTCCATGCCGAGCAGCAAGAAGCTCGTCGAGATCGCTCGTGTTCTGCACGAGGAGGGCTACATCGAGGGCTACGATGTCGAGGACACCGTTCCCCAGAAGACTCTGCACATCACGCTTAAGTATGGTCCCAAGAAGGCTAAGGTCATCAACGGCATCCGCCGCATTTCCAAGCCGGGCCTGCGTAAGTACACCGGCGTTGCCGACATGCCCCGCGTCCGCGGTGGCCTTGGTACCGCCATTATTTCCACCAGCCATGGCGTTATGACCGACCGCGATGCTCGCAAGCACAACGTCGGCGGCGAGATCATCGCTTACGTCTGGTAATTCGCTCGGTAGGTAGAAGGAAAGGAGATCACCGTGTCTCGTATCGGTAATAAGCCTGTCCAGATTCCCGCCGGAGTCGAAGTGGCAGTCAACGGCAACAACGTTGTCGTCAAGGGCCCCAAGGGCCAGCTCGAGCTCGATGTTTTTGAGAAGCTCACCATCAACGTCGAGGACAACGTCCTCACCGTTTCCCGTCCCGACGACGAGCGTGAGACCCGTGCCCGCCACGGCCTCACCCGCGCTCTTATCCACAACATGGTTGTTGGCGTTTCCGAGGGCTTCGAGAAGAAGCTCGAGCTCGCCGGCGTCGGTTACCGCGTGCAGCAGAAGGGCAAGAACCTCGAGTTCTCCCTGGGCTTCTCGCACCCCGTGATCGTCGAGGCTCCCGAGGGCATCACCTTCGAGGTTCCCGACAACACCCACGTGAACGTCAAGGGTATCAACAAGCAGCAGGTCGGTCAGATCGCCGCTGAGATCCGCGGCCATCGTCCTCCCGAGCCTTACAAGGGCAAGGGTATCCACTATGTTGGCGAGCACATCCGCCGCAAGCTGGGTAAGGCCGCCAAGTAGTCGTAACCGACTCACTCGCATAAGACCAGCACCCCGTTAGGTGCTGGCAAGATCAACCTTTTTAGGAGTTTACGTATGAACAAGCATAAGGCGAAGCTGGAAGGCCTCAAGCGTCGTCAGCGTCGTGTTCGCGGCAAGGTCTCGGGTACCGCCGAGCGTCCGCGTCTTCGTGTGACCCGTACTAACGCCAACATCTATGCCCAGATCATCGACGACAGCAAGGGCTCCAGCCTGACGCTCGTCTCCGCCTCGACTCTCGAGGCCGAGTTCAAGGGCACCCACACCTCGAACAAGGAGGCTGCGGAGAAGGTCGGTCAGCTCGTTGGCAAGCGTGCCATCGAGGCCGGCATCACCAAGGTCGCTTTCGATCGTGGTGGCCGTATCTACCATGGCCGCGTCAAGGCCCTCGCCGACGGTGCTCGTGCCGCCGGTCTCGAGTTCTAGGAGGTATGTAGCACATGGCTCGTAATCAGAAGCAGCAGCGCGAGGCCTCCGAGTTCGAGGAGCGCGTCGTTTACATCAACCGCGTGTCGAAGACCGTCAAGGGTGGTCGTCGCATGAGCCTCGTCGCTCTCGTCGTCGTTGGCGACGGCAAGGGCAACGTCGGCGTTGGCATGGGCAAGTCCGCTGAGGTGCCCATGGCCATCTCCAAGGCGTCTCTCGATGCCAAGAAGAACATGTTCCACGTGCCGGTGACCGAGCAGGGCACCATCCCGCACGAGGTTCTCGGCCACTTTGGTGCCGGCCGCATCATCATCAAGCCCGCTGTCGAGGGTACCGGCGTTATCGCCGGCGGCGCTGTGCGTCCCCTCTTCGAGCTTGCCGGCATCAAGAACGTCCTGTCCAAGTCCCTCGGTACCGACAACGGCCTCAACATCATCAAGGCTGCCGTCGAGGGCCTCAAGGAGCTCTCCAGCCCTGAGGACGTCGCGGCTCGCCGTGGCCTGACGGTCTCCGAGATGTTCGTCGGTAAGGAGAACTAAGCATGGCTGACACCATCAAGATCAAGCAGGTCCGCAGCACCAACGGTTGCAAGCAGGACCAGGTCCGTACTGTCCGTGCCCTCGGTCTCCACAGGATCCGCGAGGTTCGCGAGATTGCTGACAACGAGTCCGTCCGCGGCATGATCTTCAAGGTCAAGCACCTTGTCGAGATTGTAGAGGAGTAGCAAATGCAGCTTCACGATCTTACTCCCGCGCCCGGTTCCACCAAGAACCGCAAGCGCGTCGGCCGTGGCAATTCTTCGGGTCACGGCACCACTTCTGGCCGCGGTCAGAAGGGCCAGGGTTCCCGCTCTGGCGGCACCAAGGGTGCCGGCTTCGAGGGTGGCCAGACTCCGCTGGCTATGCGCCTGCCCAAGCTTCCGGGCTTCCGTAATCCCCGTCGTATCGAGTACACCGCTGTTAACGTTGAGCGTCTCGAGCGCAAGTTCGAGGACGGCGCTGTGATCGACGGTGCCGCTCTTAAGGCCGCTCGCATCACCAAGAGCGAGTTCGAGCCCGTCAAGGTGCTCGGCAATGGTGAGCTCACCAAGAAGTTCACGGTCAAGGTCGACAAGGTCAGCGCTTCTGCGCAGGCCAAGATCGAGGCCGCCGGCGGAAAGGTCGAGCTGCCGTGCTAAATGGTCTTAAGAATGCTTTCCGCATCAAAGAATTGCGCGAAAAGATTCTTTTTACCATAGCTATGCTCGTCGTGTACCGCATTGGTGCGCACGTTCCTGTGCCCGGCATTCCCTTCCAGGGGATGCTGGGCCTTTTCTCGACCGATAACAATTCGGTCGCCGCAGGTGCTATGGCCCTCCTGAATCTTTTCTCTGGTGGCGCGTTGAGCTATGTTTCGGTGTTCTCCCTGGGCATCATGCCTTACATCACCAGCTCGATCATCCTCCAGATGCTCCAGGCCGTTGTGCCTTCCCTGCATGAGCTTGCCCGCGAGGGCGAGGTCGGTCAGACCAAGATTACGCAGTATTCGCGTTACCTCACCCTGGCTCTGGCAATCCTCAACTCCGTGGGTTACCTCTTTCTCTTTAAGAGCTTCGGCATCAGCTTTACTGGCGCCGGCGCTCCCGAGATCATCTTCGACCTCATGATCGTCGGCACGCTCACCGCGGGCGCCATGCTGATCATGTGGATTGGTGAGCTCATCACCCAGCGCGGTATCGGCAATGGCATGTCGCTGATCATCTTCGCGAACATCATGGCCGGCCTGCCGCAGGCGATCTTCTCCAGCACCGAGGGCAATGCCGGTGGCATCATCACCATGGTGATCATCTGCGCCATCATCTTGCTGGTTATCCCGCTGATTGTTTTCCTTGAGCGCGGCCAGCGCCGCATTCCGGTCTCCTACGCTAAGCGCGTCGTGGGCCGTCGCATGATGGGTGGCCAGGCCACCTACCTGCCCATCAAGGTCAACACCGCGGGTGTCGTGCCGATCATCTTTGCTTCGGCGCTGCTGTACTTCCCGGCCCAGATTGCCGTGTTCTTCCCCGGCATCGGCTGGATCCAGGCAGTTGCCTCTGCGCTTTCAACCGGTTGGCTCAACTGGGTGCTTAACGTTGTCCTCATCGTATTCTTCGCGTACTTCTACACCTCCATGGTGTTCAACCCCGATGACACGGCCGACAACCTTAAGAAGCAGGGCGGCTTTATTCCGGGCGTCCGTCCGGGTAGGGCTACCGCGGCCTACATCAAGAACGCGCTCAACAAGATCACGCTTCCCAGCGCTGTCTTTTTGGCGCTCATCGCCATCGTGCCTTCGATCATCTTCTCCTTCACGGGTAACCAGCTGATCCAGGCGTTTGGCGGCACGTCCATCCTCATCATGGTCGGCGTCGTGCTCGACACGGTCGATAAGCTCGAAGGCCAGATCAAGATGTATGATTACGATGGATTCTTTAAATAGGCTAGAGGAGGATTGCTCATGAACCTCGTATTGCTCGGAGCTCCGGGTGCCGGTAAGGGCACCGTCGCACAGGAGCTCGTCGCCGAGTTTGGCGTCGCTCACATTTCCACGGGCGACCTGCTGCGTGCTGCCGTCAAGGGTGGCACCGAGCTTGGTATTCAGGCTAAGAAGTACATGGACGCTGGCGAGCTCGTTCCCGACCAGCTCGTGATCGACCTTGTCAAGGAGCGCCTTGCCGCCGATGACGCCCAGCAGGGCTTCATCCTCGACGGCTTCCCGCGCAACACCGCCCAGGCTGTGACGCTCGATTCCGAGCTCTCCGCTATGGGTCGCGAGATCGACTGCGCTCTTCTGGTCGATGTGGCCCCCGAGGTCATCATCGATCGTCTGTCTTCGCGTCGCACCTGCCGCGCCTGCGGTTACACCGGCACCGCTGCCGATGCCACCTGCCCCAAGTGCGGCGGCGAGATGTATCAGCGCGACGACGACAAGCCCGAGACCATCAAGAATCGTCTCGACGTCTACGAGAAGTCCACGAGCCCGCTCGTCGACTACTATCGTGGCCAGGGTCTGCTCAAGTCGGTCAACGGTGACCAGGCTCGCAAGACCGTGTACGGGGATGTCAAAGAGGCTCTCGGTCTATGATCAAGATTAAGTCTGCAACGCAAATTGAGCAGATGAAGAAGGCAGGAGCGCTATCTAAGATGGCGCTCCGCCACGTTGGAGCCATGGTTCGCCCCGGCGTGTCGACCTTCGAGCTCGACCAGCTTGCCGAGCAGATTATCCGCATGCATGGCGGCACCCCTGCCTTTAAGGGTTACGGCGGGTTCCCCGGAACCATTTGCGCATCAATAAACGATGCCGTGGTCCACGGCATTCCCAACCCCGATATGATCCTGCGCGATGGCGATATCATCTCCATCGATACGGGAGCTGTCGTCGACGGTTGGGTCGGCGATAACGCTTGGACGTTTTTCGTCGGCACGCCCACGCCCGAGGCCAAGGCCCTGTGCGAGGTTACGCGCGATTGCCTAAAGGCTGCCATCGAGCAGGCTGTTCCCGGTAACCATATCGGGGACGTCGGGTATGCTGTTCAGTCCCTCGCCGAGTCTCACGGTTACGGCGTGCTTCGCGATTACGTGGGGCATGGTATCGGTCGTGTAATGCACGAGGACCCCAACGTTCCAAATTATGGAAAGAAGGGGAGAGGCGTTCGCCTTCAGGCTGGTATGGTCATCGCTATCGAGCCGATGGTTACGATGGGTTCCAATCATGTGAGCACGGGCTCCGATGGTTGGATCGTTACGACCAACGACCATCTGCCCGCCGCGCACTACGAGAACACCGTCGCCATTACCAATGACGGTCCGGTGATTCTTACCACCGATGCGCAAGGATCCTGGTGTTCGCTCCAAGGCGGAGAAATGTAACAAGTTCCACGTAGTTGTGGAGCCATTACGAAGATATTACGATACGTGCATGCGTATTGTAGAATACTCAATCGCTGTCGTTTTCTAGAGAAAGATGATTGCTTGTGAAGAAGGAAGACGCAATTGAGCTCGAGGGTACGGTAAAGGAGCCGCTGCCCAACGCCATGTTTAAGGTCGAGCTCGAGAACGGTCATTCGGTTCTGTGCAACATTTCTGGCAAGATCCGAATGAATTACATCCGCATTCTCCCCGGTGACAGGGTTGTCGTGGAGCTTTCCCCGTACGACCTGACCCGCGGTCGCATCACCTATCGCTATAAATAGCGACACGCATACACGCTCTTTTCCGACTGCAGGCTTAGCTCAACCTACGGTCGGTTTGCGTGTGAAGACCAGCCATAGTTTTAAACGCCTGCGGCTGGGCGAGTGGATAGTAGGGAAGTAGTTTGAGCGCTACCGAAAGGAAGAACGATGAAGGTACGTCCTTCGGTCAAGAAGATGTGCGATAAGTGCAAAATCATTAGGCGCCATGGCAAGGTCCTCGTCATTTGCGAGAACCCCCGTCATAAGCAGCGTCAGGGTTAAGAGAGGAGACTACGTTGGCCCGTATTAATGGTGTCGACCTCCCGCGTGAGAAGCGCGTTGAGATCGGTCTGACCTACATTTACGGCATCGGCCGCACCACTGCGACGAAGATTTGCGTCGAGTGCAACGTTAACGTGGACACGCGCGTTAAGGACCTCACCGAGGATGAGGTTAACGCCATCCGCGATTATATCGATAAGAATCAGATCATGGTTGAGGGCGACCTCCGCCGTGAGCGCAACCAGAACGTCAAGCGCCTTATGGACATCGGCTGCAACCGCGGCCTTCGTCACCGCAAGGGCCTCCCGGTCCGCGGCCAGCGCACCCACACTAACGCTCGTACCCGCAAGGGCCCGAAGCGTCAGATCGGTGCTAAGAAGAAGAAATAAGGAGCGCTAGATAGATGGCTACTGCTAAGAAGAACGTTCGCGCTGCCCGTCTGAAGCGCGCGGACCGTAAGAACATTTCCGTGGGCCAGGCTCACATTCGTTCTACGTTCAATAACACGATCGTTTCGATCACCGATCCCCAGGGCAACGTCATTTCCTGGAAGTCGGCTGGCCAGGTGGGCTTCAAGGGCTCCCGTAAGTCCACGCCGTTCGCTGCCCAGATGGCTGCCGAGGCTGCTGCCAAGCAGGCCATGGAGCACGGTATGAAGAAGGTTTCCGTCTTCGTCAAGGGCCCCGGCTCCGGTCGTGAGACCGCCATCCGCTCCCTCCAGGCTGCTGGCCTCGAGGTCTCGAGCATCCAGGACAAGACCCCCATTCCGCACAACGGCTGCCGCCCCAAGAAGCGTCGCCGCGTGTAACTGAAAGGATCGTATCAATATGGCAATCGACAGGACTCCTGTTCTTAAGCGCTGCCGTCAGCTCGGGATCGATCCCGCTGAGCTCGGTTACAGCAGCAAGAAGGAATCTATCCGTCAGCCCAAGCGCCGTCGCAAGGAATCTGAGTACGGCATGCAGCTGCGTGAGAAGCAGAAGGTCAAGTTTATCTATGGCGTTCTGGAGAAGCAGTTCCACGGCTACTTCAATAAGGCCCGTAAGATGAACGGCGTCACCGGTGAGAACCTCATGATCATCCTTGAGTCTCGCCTCGACAACGTCGTCTTCCGTCTTGGCTTCGCCCGCACCCGCAAAGAGGCTCGTCAGTCCGTCCGTCACGGTCACTTCACCGTGAACGGCAAGCGCGTGGACATCCCGTCCTACCGCGTCAAGGCCGGCGACGTCGTCGCTGTCGGCGAGAAGTTCCGTGACCTCCTCCCCATCAAGGAGGCCCTGATTTCCTCCGAGCGCTTTGAGGTCCCTGGCTGGCTCGAGGTCGATATCGAGAAGCTGTCTGGTAACGTGCTCGCTCTGCCGACGCGTGAGCAGATCAGCGGTGATATCAACGAGCAGCTCATCGTCGAGCTCTACTCTAAGTAGTCCATCCGGGCTGCTGAGGCTGGAGGTAATACATGTCAGAATTCATTAGGCCTCAGGTTCAGGTCGAAGAGATCAACGAGACCTCTGCTCGTGTCTCCGTCGAGCCGCTCGAGCGTGGCTACGGCGATACGCTGGGTAACTCGCTTCGTCGTGTTCTTCTGTCCTCGCTCGAGGGTGCCGCCGTCGAGGCCATTCAGATCGATGGTGCGCAGCACGAGTTCATGACCATCCCTAACATGGTCGAGGATGTCACCGACATCGTCCTGAATGTCAAGGGTCTTGTCTTCAGGGCTCTCGGCACGACCGACGAGGCGACCGCCACCATCTCGGTTGACGGCCCCTGCGAGGTCACCGGTGCGGACTTCTTTATTCCGTCCGAGTTTGAGCTGGTCAACCCCGAGCAGCACATTGCTACGCTCACCGAGGGTGGCCATCTCACCATGAGCATGCGCATCGGCTATGGCCGCGGCTATGTCTCTGGCGAGGCTAACAAGCGTGACAACGATCCCATCGGTGTGATCAACGTCGACTCGCTGTACTCGCCGGTGTCCCGTTGCGCCAAGCTCGTTGAGGCTTGCCGTGTCGGCCAGCATACCGACTACGACCGCCTTGTCCTCGAGATCGAGACCAACGGTTCCATCGCCCCGCGCGACGCCGTGGTCCAGGCTGCCAATATCATCAACCAGCATATGGCCGCCTTTATGAACCTTGCCGAGACCCCCGAGGTCGAGGAGGAGGCTTCGATCTTCGCTCCCGAGGTCACCAACGACAACGCCGAGCTGGACAAGCAGATCGAGGATCTGGACCTTTCCGTCCGTTCCTACAACTGCCTTAAGCGCGCCAGCATTCACTCGGTCCGTCAGCTCGTTGAGTTCTCGGAGAACGATCTGCTCAACATCCGTAACTTCGGTGTTAAGTCGATCGAGGAAGTGAAGGACAAGCTTGAGTCCATGGGCCTGAGCCTGAAGGCTTAATGCTTCGCATATTTGAGGAGAAACTAGACCATGCGTCACAACGTTAAGAAGGGCCTGAAGCTCGGCACCGATGCGAGCCACACCAAGGCCATGAAGAAGAGCCTTGCTAAGGCCCTCTTCGAGAACGACCGCATCAAGACCACCGAGACCCGCGCTAAGGCGCTGCGTTCGGTCGTCGACCCGATCATCACCTGGGCCAAGAAGGGCGATCTGCACTCTCGTCGTCTGGCTATCGCCAAGCTCGGCGATAAGCAGCTCGTTGCCGAGATCTTTGACAAGGCTGCTCAGGGCATGTGGCAGGACCGCAACGGCGGTTACACCCGCATCATGAAGCTTGGTAACCGTAAGGGCGACAACGCCCCCATCGTTATCATGGAGCTCGTCACCGAGCCTTGCACGCCTAAGGCCAAGAAGGCTGCTCCGGCCCCCAAGAAGGCCGCTGCTCCCAAGAAGGTTGAGGCTGTCGAGGAGGCTCCTGCTGAGGAGACCGCTGAGTAGACATTCTGTCTGCATAGGCTATATTCGAGGGGTACGTTCGCGTACCCCTCTTTTTTTTGTCGCAATACCGTTGCTAGTTTGTTGGGAGCGCCCATGACTGCGCCGTCTGATTTCAATTCGACCCCCGAGCTCGACGCCACCCTTGTATTTCGCGTGGCCTACGATGGCTCCTCCTATAGCGGATTTGCCGAGCAGCCGGGCCAGACGACGGTTGCGGGCGAGCTGCGCCGTGCAATCGAGACGTTGCTGCGCCGCCCAATCGATCTGACGTGCGCGGGGCGTACCGATGCCGGCGTTCATGCTGTGGCCCAATACATCAGCGTGCCCGTAACGGACGCTGAGCTTGCGTATACACGCCGTAGGTGGCTGAGGGCTATGGATGCCCTCCTGGGCAAAGATATCGCCATAAACGAGGTCTACAAGGCTCGTAAGGGCTTTTCTGCACGTTTTGACGCGCGCTCTCGCACTTACACCTATCGCATTGCCGACCGTGATGCGCGGCCCGTGCTGTCACGCGGTGCAGTGTGGTGGCATCGCTATCCCCTCGACGTCGATGCGATGGCGGCCGCCTGCCCTACGCTTTTGGGCGAGCAGGACTTTAAGAGCTTTTGCAAGGTCGCCTCTGCCGTGGGCAAACCTACGCACCGCTGCGTAATGCGTGCCGAGTTTGGCCATGAGGTCGCCTTTGGCGAGGACATCCTCACGTTTACCATCGAGGGCAATGCGTTTTTGCATTCGATGGTGCGAACCATTGTGGGCACCCTTGTTGAGATCGGCATGCATCGCCGCGATCCCGAGTGGATGCGTGAGGTAATTGATGCCTGCGATCGCTCCGCTGCCGGTCCTACGGCGCCCGCATGCGGTCTTACCTTTATGGGCGTGGATTACGACTCCACCGAGCTTGTGGTGCTCGATTAGGGAAGTGGCTGCCTGACGGCGATCTTTGTGTGCAGCGCCTGTGAGCGGGGCGTGTGCAACATCTGTTCTTGACGTGCATCGCGACGGGCGACCATCCGCATTAATTGACGGGGTGTACCATGAACGGCAGTTTGTTACTGGCTGTCGAGAGGACGGAAAACTTGGTTCGACGTGGTTCGCATCCGCGACTTTCGGTGATCCTGATTGTTGAGGGTTCGCCCAGTTATACGATGCGTGCTCTCGAGAGTGTCCAGAACCAAGACCTCTACGATTTGCAGATTGTCGTCGTTTGCCGCGGCGTGGTAGCTGGTGTGCGTCATTCGCTCGAAGTTGCTGCCGACAGAGATATTCATATTGATTTGATTGATGTTGAAGACCCAGTGCCTGGCGCCTGCCTGCGTGCCGGCTTTGCGGCTTCGCGCGGCTCCCAGATCATTTCGATGAATGCCAATGAGTGGTTTGCGCCGCAGTCCCTTTCGCAGATGGTCGAAAGCTCCTGCGACGCTTCTACTGACATCGTGTTTCCCTCTGTTTCGCTCGATCGCTACGATGTTCACCGCGAACGTCATTCCCGAGTTTTGGACGCGACATCCGTTTCTGAAGATGAGGACCGGGCGGCTTGCCTGACCCAATTGGTTTCCTGTGGTTTAATCCGACAGACCTCTGGCGTGCTGTATGATCGCGCCCTCTTTGAGGCGTGCCTTGCGCATGGCGATGCGTTTCGCACGGTGTCTTTTTTGACGCTCGCGCTTTCGCAGGCAAAGCGCGTTTCGGGATGTGGCCATGCCCGTTTTCATGCAGTGGCGCCGTCGATTACGGAGACGTTTGACCCCACAATGTTTGCCAGGCTTTCTGATGATATCGGGGCGCTCGACAGGCTTGCCGACTCGCTTGCCGTCGCGGGCGGTGGCAATCAGTTGAAACTGGTCTGCCAGCGGTATTACTACGCCGGCCTGGTTGCCTGCATCGAAAATTTGTGTCTGAGCCCCCATGGGGTGTCTTCAATAGAGCGTTCGGCCCGTTTGCATGATATGCTCGAAGCGCAGCGTACCCGTCAGATGGTTGCGGCTCTTAAGGGCAATCATCGGGGCTTAGGTCTGCTCTATGGTTCGATAGCTAGTGCCAAGCCTATGCGGTGTGCGTTGTATACGCATCTGGCGGCCTTTTTCAATCGTTCGGGCGTCAGGACTGTCTAGTAGCGTGTTTTTCGAAATAAATTGCATGGAATTGTTTCGAAATGCGTTCTTATTCACTAAAACCCTCAAATAGCGCTAAACTATTCAATCACTAAGTGATTGTCTCCACCATCTTTTGGAGTGAGGTTTTGTATGGCCAAAAAACGCAATGGGCGCCAGGATGCCATCAGAGATATTGTTCGCAATAAGGACGTACGTACGCAGCGCGTTTTGGTAGACGAGCTTCGTGCCATGGGTTTCGATTGCACGCAGGCGACCGTTTCGCGCGATATCGCGGACATGGGACTGCGTAAGCTCCCCGAGGGCATTTATGTCCTTGCCGAGGACCTGCATCTGCAGCGCATGGTTTCCGAGTTGGTTACCGGCGTACTGCGCACCGATAATCTGGTTATGATCAAGGCACAGCCCGGTACGGCTTCTGGTATTGCCGCAGCGGTCGATGCCGCGGAGCTGCCCGACGTGCTTGGCTCGCTTGCCGGCAACGACACGATCTTGGTCATTGCGCAGACGGCCGAGGACGGCGAACGCCTTGAGGCGCTCATCAACAAGCTGAGTAACTCTCACAAGTAGGGGAGTGGCGGCACTGCTGCTGTGCCGATTGTTGCTATAGGTAATTGCCGAGGGCGTTGACGAGGGTCAACGCCCTTTTTGCATGCCAGTGCCTGTTGCGCTATCGGTCCTGCAGCCGGGGCCGTCGTGGCATCTTGTGGCATCTGCCGAAATAAAGAAGCGCCCGAGCAGCGTACGTGCTGCTCGGGCGCCTTGGTGCCAGATGCCGCTTTGCGTCTACTGGCCCGTAGAGGGGTCGGGCGTGGGCGTAGGATCGGGGGTAGGCGTCGGCGTGCCACCGTCGCCACCCGTGCCGCCATCGCCACCCGTGCCACCGTCGCCACCTGTCGTGCCGCTATCGCCGGTGGTGCTGCCGCCCGGGGTTTCAGTGGTCGTGGTTGTCGTTGTCGTTGTGGTGGTCGTGGTCTCTTCCTCTTCTTTTCCCTCGTCTTTATCCTCTTCGTCTTTCTTTTTGTTGTTTGTGCCGTAGAACTTCCAGACGTTATTGTTCTTGTACGTGGGAGCCGTTCCGGTCGGGAATTCCTCGCGCTCGGTGCCCGCAAGAACGGTGTTCATGAACTTCTTAAAGACGGGCAGGTTGGTGCTGTCGCCCAGCAGGTCCGAACCGTACTTTTGGATGGGAATCTCGCCTGCGGAATAACCGGTCCACAGGGCGCATGTCAGTTGCGGCGTGAAGCCGCAGAACCACAGGTTGGTGGTGTTGTCAGTGGTGCCCGTCTTGCCGGCATAGGGCTGGTTGACGCTCAGCGCGCCGGCGGCACCCGTGCCGCTGCCCTGCATGACGCCGGATAGAACGTCGGTAACCGCGGCAGCCTCGCCTTCGGTGAGCACCTGCGTGGGATTGTCGGTGTGCTGGTACAGAACCGAGCCGGTACGCGAGTCGATCTCGGTAATGGCGATGGGCTGACGGTAGTAGCCACCGTTGGCAAACGTTGCGTAGGCCGATGCCATCTCGAGCGGTGAGATGGACCCGGTGCCGAGCGTCATGACGGGAACGTCCTCGATATTGTCCTTGGCGGGATCGATGCCGAGCTTTTTGACGAGCGACATGATCTTGTCATTGCCGATGGCTTCGGCCACCTGAATGTAGCCGGTGTTGGATGAGTATGCCGTTGCCTGCTTAAGCGTGATGTTGCCATAGCTCTGGTTGCCGTAGTTTTGCACCTCGGTCGTGGTGCCCTTGGCCTTGAGCGGCGAGTTGCAGTTGAGGGTGACGTTGGGGTTCATACCGTTTTGGATGGCAGTTGCCAGCGTAAAGGCCTTAAACGTGGAGCCCACGGGGCGCTTTGCCGTAGCGTGGTTCACGTGATTCTCGTCGGCGTTGTAGTCGTAGCCGCCTACCATGCACTTGATGTAGCCGGTCTTGGGGTCAACGACGACCATGCCCATGTCCAGGCCGTCGAGCGAAAGCGTGTCGAGCTGCGAGCGCACAGCCTCCTCGGCCACCTGCTGCATGGTGGGGTCGATGGTGGTCTTGACGGTCAGACCGCCCTTAAAGAGCACGTCGGTGGAGAACTCCTGCTCAAGCAACTGCTTAACGTAGGAGACAAAGTAGGGCTGAGAGTACACATCGACGCCACTGCCCGAAATCTCGGTCACGTTAAGCGTGATGGGCTCAGCCTGCGCGGCATCGTGCTCTTCCTGCGTGATGTGGCCCAGACGCAGCATGTTGTCCAGAACCTTATTGCGGCGGGACAGCGCCAAGTCGGGATTAACCGTGGGGTCGTACTGCGAGGGCGAGTTAGGAAGGCCGATGAGCAGCGCGGCCTCGCTCAGGGTGAGGTCGGCGGCGGTTTTGGACAGATAGGTCTCGGCGGCGGCCTCGATTCCATATGCTCCATGGCCGTAGTAGATGGTGTTGAGGTACATCATGAGGATCTCGTCTTTGGAGTACATATCCTCCATCTTGATGGCGATATAGGCCTCGCGCACCTTACGCTCGATGGTCGAGTCGAATTGTTCCTCTTGCAAGATGGTGTTGCGAACCAGCTGCTGGGTGATGGTCGATGCGCCCTCGTGGCCGCCGGTGAGGGTTGCCACCGATGCGCGTGCAATGCCCCAGAGGTCGATGCCGCCATGCTCGTAGAAGCGCTCGTCCTCAACGTCGACGGTGCCCTGCAGCACGTACGGGGACACTTGGTCCTTGGTGATGGACTTGCGGTTTTGCGTGTAGAAACTCGCAATGGTATTGCCGTTGCAGTCGACGATGTCGGTGGGCTCGCTCACCAGATACGCGTTGGCATCGGTGTAGTCGGGCAGATCGGACAGCCAGCGGTTGACGTTGCCGATCATGCCGATGCCAAACGCTACGCCCGCGATAAGCAGAAAGCCCAAAAACGAGAGCAAGATCATGGGAAGGGCATGCGTCTTAGAGCGACCGCGCCCCTGTCGTTGGCGAGGACCCATATATTGACCTCCAGGTATGTCGTGTCAGGCGGCAGGTGTTATGCCTGGCAGGATGGACATAAGTTATTACACGATAAACCAATCGGGGCATGCGGGGCCTCGTGTATGCTGGTTGGCAGCAATTTTCAGAGTGAAAGCACACCTTGGCAAGGAGTTTACCGATGGCGATTCGGCCGATGGAATCGAGCGGACAATGCGAAAGCGAGTTGGCGGCGGCTGAAGTGGCGCTGCCCGAACTGCTGGCGCCTGCTGGCGGACTTGACCAGATGCTCGCGGCGATTGCGGCGGGCGCCGATGCCATCTATGCGGGACTGGACGGATTCAACGCTCGAGTGAGCGCGCATGGCTTTAGCGATGATGAGTTCGCGCGCGGTTGTGCCGTGGCCCATGCCCATGGCGTGCGTGTGTACGTGACGCTCAACGTGTTCGTGTTCGATGATGAGCTTGCCGACGCCGTGGCGTTGGGGGCGCATGCGCGCGCGTTGGGTGCCGATGCGTTGATTGTGGCCGATGCCGGGCTGGCCTGTGCGCTTCGTGCGGCGATTCCGGGGGTCGAGATTCACCTGTCCACTCAGGCGGGCGCTCATAGCGAGGGTGCCGTGCAGTTGGCTGCCAAGGAGTTGGGCGTTGAGCGCGTGACGACTGCGCGCGAGCTGAGCGTGGCAGAGATTGAGGCGCTTTGCGCTACTGGCGTGCCCATCGAGGTGTTCTGTCACGGCGCTATTTGCATTGGCTATTCAGGCGCGTGTGAGTTTTCGGCCCTTCGACGTGGCCGCTCTGCGATGCGCGGTGATTGCACGCAACCGTGCCGTCTATCCTATGACTTGGTGGACGAGGCGGGGCAGAGTGTTGTCGCTGTCGAAGGGGATCGCCTGCTTTGTCCGCGTGACTATCTGGGCATCGCGCATCTGCCCGAGCTTGTTGCCGCCGGCGTGGCATCGCTCAAGATCGAGGGCCGCATGAAGAATCCCGACTACGTCTTTAACGTGGTGAGGGTGTGGCGTCGGGCGCTCGATATGCTGCGCGACGGCACATGGGATGCCGATGCGGTGCCGGCGCTTGAGCGCGAGCTGGGAAGGTCGTTCAACCGCGGCTTTACCGATGCGTATCTGCGGGGTCGTTCGGGCGCCGAGCTCATGAGCTTTGAGCGCGCGATCAACCAGGGCGTGCGCGTGGGCCACTTGGTGGCGGTGGGTCACGAAGAGGTGACGGTTGAGCTTGATGCCGCCGTGGCGGCGGGCGATACGCTCGAGATCCGATTTTACCCGGGTGCCGACGCGCGTCCCGATGTGCCCAAGCGCTGGCCACAGGTGCCTTGCCCCGTGGATGCCGCTGCTGGAGAGCGCATCGTCGTGCGTTGCAAACGCAAGGTGGACGCGGGCTGCGAGGTCTATCTGATTCGCAGTGCCGGCGTGCTGGGGCAGACGGCAACGGTGTTGGAGCGCATGCGGGTCGAGGCAGATGCGGTCGCGCCTGCTGAGCAGTCCGTTGAGGTGCTGCCGTTTGAGGGCGTTCTGGCAGATGGCGACGTGCCGACGGAGTTGGCGGGACCGGCAGAGCCGGCAAAGCATGAGGCTTTTGCTCGTATGGTCTTTGCCTGGGAGCTGATGGATTTGGATCCGCGCGATGAGCGGGATCTGTCCGATGCGACGGTGGTGCTCGACGAAGTGTGCCGCGCAGGCGACGCCGAGCGGACTCGAGCGCTTATGCAACGTGCCGGGCGCGTCGTCTGCCGCAATCTGGGACAGGTGGCGATGGCCCGCGAGCTGGGCACGACGTTTGACGTGGCGGCGCCGGTGTTCTGCGCCAATCGGGCCACGCTTGCCTGGCTGCGCGGGCTTGGCGCGAGGTGGGTATACTTGCCTGCCGAGTTGCTCAGCAATGATAGGGAGCGTATTGCCGAGCTGGCTGCTGAACCCGGCGTCTTGGGTCCGGTCGACGCCGACCGTCCCGAGCTCATGGTGTGCGAGCACTGCCTGCTGACCGCCGAGGGCGTCTGTGCCACCGATGCGACGGGGCAGGTTTGTTGCCGCGACTGCTTGCGTCGTCGGCAGGTGCACTATCTTGTCGAGCGTGACGGTACGCGTCTGCCAGTTGCCATCGACGCATGCGGCAGGACGAGGATTTTCCTGTCGTAGGTGCCGCGTCGCGTCAGTTTGTTATCATAAGAGAGTTTATGGACTTCCAGCACCGCCGTTTTCGGCGAGGGTGCTATAGCAAAAGGAGGATACCCAATGCTGTCTGTCGACGAGCAAATGCGTATCATCACCTCGGGCGCAGCGCAGATCGTCCCCGAGGCCGACCTTCGCAAAAAGCTTGAGAAGGGCGAGCCCCTCAACATCAAGCTCGGCGTCGATCCCACCAGCCCCGACCTGCACCTGGGCCATGCCGTGCCCCTGCGCAAGATGCGTCAGTTCCAGGACCTGGGCCACAACGTCACCCTCATCATCGGTAACGGCACCGCACTGATCGGCGATCCTTCGGGCAAGAATTCCACCCGTCCGCAGCTTTCGCAGGAGCAGATCGAGGCCAACGCCGAGACCTACGTGAGCCAGGCCATGAAGATCCTGGATCCCGAGAAGACCACCATCGTGCATAACGGCGACTGGATCTTGTCGATGGATCTGGCCGGTCTGCTGCAGGTGTGCTCCAAGTTCACTGTCGCCCGTATTCTCGAGCGCGACGACTTTACCAAGCGCTACCAGTCTCAGACGCCGATCGCACTGCATGAGTTCCTGTATCCCGTGATGCAGGCTTACGACTCCGTGCAGATCAAGGCCGACGTGGAGATGGGCGGCACCGATCAGCTCTTCAACCTGCTCGCCGGCCGTGAGCTCATGGAGAAGATGGGCATGGAGCCGCAGATTGCGCTCACCATGCCGCTGCTCGAGGGTACCGACGGCGTGCGCAAGATGTCCAAGTCCTATGGCAACTACATCGGCCTGACCGACGCTCCCAAGGATATGTTCGGCAAGACCATGTCCATCCCCGACGAGATGATCGGCAAGTACTACCGCCTGGCGAGCTCGCTCACCCCGGCCGAGGTCGACAAGATCGACGCTGCTCTGGCCGACGGCTCCGCCGATCCCTATGAGCTCAAGCGCGCTCTGGGCCGCGACCTGTGCGACACCTACCACGGCGCCGGTGCCGGCGACGAGGCTCAGGCCGAGTTCGACCGCGTGTTCAAGGAGGGCCAGCTCGCCGACTTCCCCGAGAAGCATGTTGAGCTGACTGTTAACGACGAGGGCCAGATCTACCTCGCTGGCCTGCTCAAGGACCTGGGCCTTTCGGCCAGCGCCGGTCAGGCCCGCCGCGACATCGACGGCGGCGGCGTCAAGATCAACGGCAAGGCCGTGGCTCCCAAGAGCTACAACATCGACCCCAGTGCCCTCAAGCTGGGCGACACCCTCTCCGTAGGCAAGCGCAAGGGCTTTAAACTGGTCTAGCAAGTAGGTCAACCTAACATGTGCAATAGGGCCGCAGCCGGAACGATTCCGGCTGCGGCCCTTTTAGGTTGAGCGTGGAAAATCTTCCGTTTTGAGTCTGTTGCTCGGCCAAAAGTGGGAGATTATCCACTCTCGCTGGTTGGCACTTGGGGACGTTCCTTTTGTGCCGGCACCTAGGGACACTCCTTGTCATTGGTGCAGGGCAACCTGTCTCCATTGCGCCAAGCGGCGTGTGCCGTTAAGCGGAAGGGGTGTTATCGGCGGCCTCCTTTTGGGCATACAATGGCTATTGGTTTGCTGCGGTGAAGGCCTGTCCGCTCCGCAGCTTTTTTCTACGGTTAAAGGAGTATGTATGTCCGTTGAGGTCATGAGATCTGTGATCGAGGCCGCCGAGGGTCGTGTGTCCGTCGACACGCTGTTTGCCAACGCGCAGATCGTCGATGTGTACGGCCAGCGCGTGGCGCCCGGTAGCGTTGCCGTCAAGGATGGCGTGATCGTCGGTGTGCTCTACGACGGTCGCGACGATGCCGCCGGTACGTATGAGGCTGCCGAGGTCATCGATTGCCAGGGCCGCTATCTTGCCCCCGGTTTTATTGACGGACACTTGCATGTCGAGTCTTCGAACATCCGCCCTGCCGAGTATGCGCGCATGGCGGCGACGCGCGGTACCACCACCGCTATTGCCGACAGCCACGAGATCGCTAATGTTTCCGGCCTGGACGGCCTGCGCTTTATGATCGAGGACGGTCGTCGCGCGCCCATTTCCATCAAGTACATGATGCCCTCGTGCGTGCCCGCGCTGCCCGACGAGCAGGCTGGTGCCGTCATCACCGCTGCCGATATGGAGGCTTTTTTTGCCGAATATCCGGGTGATGTCTTTGGCCTGGGCGAAATGATGAACCTGCCGGGCGTCTTTATGGCCGATCCCGAGACCTGTGCTCGTATCGACGCTGCCAACCAGACGCCGTCCAAGCAGGTCGACGGCCATGCGCCACTCGTTGCCGGCAAGGACCTCAATGCCTATGCCGCGGCGGGCATTATCGCCGACCACGAGTCGACGATTCCCGAGGAGGCGCTCGACAAGCTGTCTCGCGGCATGTACGTGATGCTGCGCGAGGGTACGTGCAGCCATGATCTGGCCAACCTGTCGCCGATGCTGCTGGAGAATCCCGCGCGCGCCCGCCGCTGCTGCTTTGCGACTGACGACCGCGCCCCTTCCGATGCGCTTGCGACCGGCATGATCGACAATGCCTGCCGCGTGGCGATTGAGGCCGGTATCGACCCGGTGGTCGCTATCTCCATGGCGTCCCTTTCCACGGCTGAGGCGTTTGGCCTGGATCACGGCTGCCGCGACCCGCACGAGCTCCGCGGCGCCATCGCCCCGGGCAAGCGTGCCGACCTGCTGGTGCTCAATGACCTGACGTTTGCCACGGCTCCGCATCGCGTATATGCCGCCGGTGCTCTGGTGGCGCAGGACGGTACCTTTGTGGGCGAGATTGCACCCGAGATGGCCGAGGTCGCAGCCCTTGCCGATGAGCTGCGCGCCTCCGTTAAGCTGCCGAAGCTTTCGATCGACGTGTTCGACTATGCCTTTAAGCCGGGCGAGGCCGTGATTGACGTGGTGCCGGGTAAGGCCATCACGGGTATGGCTCGCCCCGAGAGCGCCGAGGGCCTGCGTCGTATTATGCTGATTGAGCGCCATGGCCGCGGCGTGTCGTTGCAGGCCGAGGGCGCCGACGGCGATGGCCCCGCTGGCCTGGGCCTGGTCGGCAAGCATATCGGTCGCGGCTGGGTGCGTGGCCTTACCATCACCGGTGGCGCCATTGCCTCCACAATCGGCCACGACTCGCACAACGTGTGCGTCGTGGGTGATAACGCTGCCGATATGATGGCGGCTGTTGAGGCTGTGGGCCAGGGTGGTCACGTACTGGTGCGCAACGGCGAGGTCGTGGCGCGCATTCCGCTGGCGCTCGGCGGTCTGATGAGCGAAGGCACGGCCGAGGACGTTGCCGCGCAGCACGACGACTTTATGGTCAAGGCGCGCGCCATGGGTATTGAGCCGCCGCTCGACCCCATCATGGGCATCATCTTCCTGCCCCTGCCGGTTATCCCGACGCTCCGCATCCGCCCCGAGGGCATGTTCGACGTCACGACCTTCACCTACGCCGACTAGTCATCGGGGACGTTCTTAAACGACTAGTCGCCTGCGACACTCTTTGACGTGTTGCCTGGCGCTGCGAATGTGGGACCCCTGGCGCGCGTGAGCTATTTGCCAGGTCCTTGTAACGTTTGCGCCCGCGGAGTCTTACCTGAGCTCCCTTTGGGTACGTTGGAATTGGATACACGTTCGATTCCAACAAGCCCGAAGGGAGCTTTTCTATGTTTAAACTGATTGCATCCGATATGGACGGCACGTTGCTTGACGAAAACAGCCAGGTGCCTCCCGAGACCTACGAACTGATTCTGGCGCTACACGAGCATGGCGTGCATTTCGCCGCATCGTCAGGTCGTCGCTACGATCGCCTGTGCGAGTTCTTTGCGCCCGTTCGCGACAAGATGGACTTTGTCGCCGCTAACGGTGCCCAGGTCTACGCCGACGGCAAAATGGTAGACCGTGAGGTGTATTCGCACCTGGCGATTCGAAGGCTCGCCCAGGCTGTCGCGACGTTTCCCAATCTGCATCTTGCGCTTTTTGACCGAACCAAGTCCTTCCTGCTCGATGACGAGTGCAAGTTCGTGCGTGAGGTCGATAAGGACCTTCCCAATGCCGAGCGTATTTGGGAGCTGCCCGATCCCAGCGTAAATATCATCAAGGCGAGTATCTTTTGCGATGACGGTGTCGTTATGGACAGCGCCTACGTGCTACAGCGTGAACTTGGCCAGCTCTTTACTTTTGCACCTTCGGGCAACGCGTGGATCGATGCCATGCAGCCCGGTGTGTCGAAGGCCTCGGGCATCGTACAGCTCGCGGAGCATTACGGCATTGGACGCGACGAGATCATGGCGTTTGGCGACTCGATGAACGACTACGAGATCATTCGCTTTGTCGGCACGGGCTGCGCGATGGAAAACGCGCGCCCCGCGCTCAAAGCGGTTGCCGATCGCGTCGTAGGCTGCAACCGCGACCACGCTGTCCAGCAGGAACTCCGCCGTGTTCTGGAGAGCCTCGCCTAATCCGGCAGATGGGGACGTTCCTTTTCTGCCGGCAGTGGGGGACAGTCCTTGCAGCTTTTCACGAAGACTGTCCCCAACGACTAGTCATTCAAGAACGTCCCCAGCGACTAGCCGATGACTAGGCGAGGGCGGCCATGATGGTGCGGGCGACGCCGTCGTGGTCGTTGTCGTATTCGGTGATGGCGTCGGCGGCCTCGCGGTCCTCGGGCTCGGCGTTGATCATGGCCATGCCGTGGCCCGCTGCCTGCAGCATGGGGATGTCGTTGATGTTGTCGCCGAACGCCCAAGCGTCGGCGAGACGCTCGCCCAGGTGCTCGCAGAGCCACGTGAGGGCCGTTCCCTTGGTGGCGCCCTCGCCCATGACCTCGATATTCATGGCGTACGAACGCGTGACCTCAATGCCTCCGAGCGTGTCGAGCTCCGACGCGATGGCGTCGCGATCGGCCGGGTCGTGCCAGTACATGGCGATGCGTTCGAGCGTCTCGACCTCGTCGATCTTGCTGTCGATATCCATGTCGATCGGTGTTCGTGTGCGCTTGAGCGAAGCCGCGATGTGGGGGTCGCCGCCGCAGAATTCGTCCAGGCGCGTGTAGAGCGAGCGGGGGAGGAAGCACTGCCCGTCCGCGAAGATATCGAAGGTCACATCGTGGCCGGCGGCGATGCGGCGGATGCGATGGGCAATGCCGCAATCGAGCGGTCGGCTCAAAATGCGCGTAGCACGTGAGGTGTCGGTGGGCGTACCGTCGTCGAGCTGCCAGACGCTGGCACCATTGGCGCAGACCGCATAGTGCACGGCGGGATGGGCGAGGATGGGCTCAAAGATGCCCGACAGCGGACGTCCCGTGCACGGTACAAACTCAATGCCGCGACGTGCGAGCTCGTCGAGCATCGCCCAGGTGGCGTCGCTCATCTGCTTGTCACTCGTCAACAGCGTTCCATCCATATCGGAAAAAACAATCATTCGATGCAGCCCTTTCTGCTGGCATAAAAAGCGTGGCCGAGGGCGGTGATGCCCTGGCCACGCTTGAGTTCTATAACGGTCCGCGTCCTAGCGGTCGGCGAGCGGCTTGTACTCCAGCGGCTCGATCACCGGACGATAGGCCGGGCGAATAATACGGTGCGCGCAGAGGAGCTCTTCCATGCGGTGTGCCGACCAGCCGGCCATGCGGGCGACGGCGAAAAGCGGCGTAAAAAGCGTCTCGGGCACGCCGAGCATCTTGTAGATAAAGCCTGTGTACAGGTCGATGTTGGCGCAGATAGGCTTGGTCATGCCGTGGTCGCGCATCACCTGCGGTGCCAGGCGCTCGATGCGCTCGATGAGCGCGAACTCATCGCCCAGGTCCTTCTTGGCGGCAAGTGTGCGTGCGTAGTGGCGGCAGACCTCGGCTCGCGGGTCGCTGAGCGTGTAGACGGCGTGGCCCATGCCGTAGATGAGACCCGTGCCGTCGAAGGCCTGCTTGTCGAGAATCTTGCCCAGGTAGGCTGCGACCTCGTCCTCGTCCTCCCAATTGGAGACATGCGCACGGATGTCCTCGTGCATGGACACGACCTTGGCGTTGGCGCCGCCGTGGCGCGGGCCCTTGAGCGAGCCGATGGCCGCGGCGTAGGCGGAATACGGGTCGGTGGCCGAGGAGGACAGCACGCGGCAGGCAAACGTGGAGTTGTTGCCGCCGCCGTGCTCGGCATGCAACATGAGCATCACGTCGAGCAGCATGGCTTCGTCGCGGGTGAATGCCATGCCGCCGCGCAACACCTGCAGGATGGTCTCGGCGGTGGAGAGACCGGGTGTGGGGTGCGGTACATGAACCTCGGAGCCGCGGCGCTTGGCGACCGAGGCCATATGCGCGAAGGCGGCGATGCGGGGGAGACGGGCGAGCATGGAGATGGCGACGTCGATTTCGTGCTCGGGCGTAATGGCGTCGGGCTCGGCATCGAAGGCGTAGAGCAGCAGCACGGCGCGCTGAAGCACATTCATGATGCTCGACGACACCGTGGTCATGGGGAACTCTTTGACGTACTCGTCGCTCAGGTGCCTAAAAGCGCCCAGACGTCCGCAAAAACCGTCGAGTTCCTCTTTGTTGGGCAGCGAGCCCGTGATGAGCAGGTAGGCGACCTCTTCGTAACCGTAGCGATTCTCGGCCTGGGCGTTGTTGACCAGGTCCTCGATGCTGTAGCCGCGCAGCGTAAGCTTGCCCTGGTCGGGCACGACTTTGCCGTCGACCTTGTTGTAGCCGTGCACGTCCGAGATGCGGGTAAGGCCCGCGACCACGCCCGAGCCGTCGGCGTTGCGCAGGCCGCGCTTGACGTTATGCTCTACGAACAGGCCCTCGTCGTACGGGGCGGTCGGCAGGCCGTGGTAGAGGTTTTCGCTTTCGGGCGAAATCTGACGGCTCGCCTCGTAATCCAGAACCAGGCGGCTCAGGTGATCGTCGAAGCGGTAGTAGATTTTCTTGGCGTCGTAGGCCATGCGCGCTCCTCTCCGGTCCGCTTTGGGGCCGCGCGCTTGGACGATATGACGTCAAGCTGCCCCGAGCGGCTTGTTCGCTACAGGCGGTACATAAAGTTAAAGACGTCCTCGCGCTGGATGGACACGTTGACGCCAGAAAGTTCGCCGGCCTCGGCCAACGCCTTCTGCAGCTCGGCGAAGTCGAGCTTGGACTCGGCGGTGTCGGCCAGCATGGTCATGGTGAAGATGTCCTCGATAATGGACTGCGTAATGTCGCGGATGTCGACGTTGGCCTCGCCCAGAACGCGGGTGACGCCGGCGACGATGCCGGGGCGGTTCTTGCCAAGGACGGTGATGACGATACGGGAGGACGAGATCTCGGCCATGGGAAACCCTTTCGCGTGGTTGCGGCGCGCGAGGGCGCTCCGCTACGGTACAGTGTTCATCATTGTACCTGTCTGGCGCAAAAAAGGCGCGCTCGCTGCGGCGTTACATGCCTGCAACATGAGCGTAAGGGGGAAGGCCGCACGGGGAAGAGCCGTCTGGCGTGTGTCCGGCTCGTGTTGGGTTGATTTCCGATCTCAGCCGAACACATTGAGCGGACAGGCCGTTCCCGCAGTCAGCCGAACGCCTCCGACGGCTGATTCCGAACTGGAAGCGGAGGGCATCCCCGCCCTTCGGTAGGGGATACCGCTCCGCGGCGCATGCCGCGGGCGGCGCTCCTATCGGACCACCGTGACCTCAGTTGGGATGGGCCCAGCACTGCCGCGTACTCGGTGAGCTAGAGCCAACTGTTCGTCTCCACGTCGCGTATGGCGATATTTCGGTCGTCCGGCTCGGTGATGCCGTAGCCGAACGCCTGGAGCGTCTCGATGGACTCCTGGATCCTCTGTTGGAACATGGGACCCGGATCGACCCTCGGCCCGAGGTGCCCGCGCCAAAGGCACGGCGTGGCGCGCAGCATGTTATGGATTTTGGAGATGGGCTCGATGTCGGCGTAGACGTTGAGCGTCGCCATGGCGTCCTTGTGGCCGAGGATCGATTGGAGCGCCTTGATATCGCCGCCTTGGCGGATCCACTGCGTTGCGAACGTGTGGCGAAGGCCGTGGAACGTGATCAGCTCGTCGTTGGTGCCCATGAGGCCGTTGGTCTCCGAGAACGTCTTGAACGCCCTGCGGATATAGCTTGTCGTCGCGAAGGTCGCGCCCGGCTCCGACAGGATGTAGCAGTCCCCGATCTCGACCGCCCCGGTAAGGCCGCGCAAGCGCAGCTTTCCGCAGTCGATCTCGTGGGTCTCCTTCAGGAAGGGGAGTAGGCCGACCGGGTCGATGGGGATACCCCTGGCGTCATGGGTCTTGGTGTCCTTGATGAACGAACCCATTCCCTTCGCGTACGCCACCGAGTGTCTGATCGAGATCAGGCCCGTCTCGAAATCCACATCGCACCACCGAAGGCCGCAGACCTCGCCGATTCGCATCCCCGTGTGCAGGGCGAGTACGACCGCCCTCTAATCCTCGGCGGACCAATCGAGTCCGAACTCCTTTCGGGCATCCTCTTCGCTCATGACTTCGAGAAGGTCTCCGGGTTGGCAACGAAGGGCGAGGCATAGCTGCTCGAGTGTGTTGAAGCGAATGCCGCGAATATGCCCTTTTTTAATACGGGACAGGTTCACGGGCGTGGTTCCAATCCTTTCGGCAAGTTCGTTCGAGGAAATCTTTCGCTCGGCCATGATCTTGTCGAGGCGAACAATTACGGGCATGGCGTTTCCTTACGCAATCTCGTCGGAGTCGAGGTACAGCTCTCGGGCGTACAAGAAGAGCTGGGAAAGCATGAACAGGACGATGCCGAGAACCAGAGAGGCCCAATCGAATGATGAAGCGATCTCTTGGGCGCCGACGGCCCCCTCGCCGCCAAACATCGAAACGGAGGTTTTGAGTGAGCCGGCGTAGAGGCTGGTGGCAGCTTGAACAACGAAGAGAATGCCGAGCACCTTCAAGCATGTCGCAGACCCTTTCTTGAAGGGGTCTCCGCTCTTGATCGTCCACACGAGAACGGCGCTGAGGATGGTCGTAGCGATACCGATGACGGCAGGGACCAATGTCGAGATCGCAAGGGCTGGATACGCGGGGGAGTCTGCAATTACAGGGTTGTCGAGCACTTCGATTGCTGGCTTTAAGGAGAACGCCACTTGTGCGATGGCGGTGGCGCAAAGGGTCGCAGAGGCTATCGCACATGCGATGCGGAAGGAATGAAGCCGGGGAGTGCGATTGTCGGAACTCATAATAACCTCCGAAGAATTTAAAAAACTCAGGTTACTTTTTAACAGTTTATGTTAAATTGACTTTGCTGGCAAGTAATCACAGCATGCTGCAACCGAAACCCCTCTAGATTGGAGAGGATTATGTTCAGTACTGTTAAGTCGTGTAAGCTCTTGGTTTTCCTCGGCCTCGCTCTTTGTCTGTTGCTGCCGGGAGCCTCCGCTTTTGCGGATACCCCGATGCCTCCTTCCCAGGAGAGCAGCCAGTGTGCCCTCGTTGAGCCCCTCGGGTATACGGACGACGTCGTCGATACCTACTGGAGCTACAGCTGTCCTCGCGGCGTAAGCGGGCACAGCATCTCGATGTTCAACATCTCTTACAAGACGATCTCCTACCGAAATGGCTATCGCCGATCCGCGCATCATAGGGAATCCCGCCTCGCTGCAATGTGCTCCTGTGGTGTTCTTGGCACAACTGATAAATGGCAATTTGTCTATAGCACCTACTAGATGCGAGGAAGGACCGAGCATTTTGTTCGGCCCCTCTGTTCCGACTGGATGAGGTTAAGGTTGGCGATGAATATGCTCAAAATCTCGAAGGCGATCTTTAGGTCGCTTCTCTCCTCCAGGTCGCTCTGTGTTGTCGTTGTTGCGTTGATGGTTCTTTGTGCTCTGCCCGTCTTCAGGAGCGCGGCTGGCATCGACGGACGGGTCGAATACCTCGAGTCGGGAATAACCCGTGTTGAGCAGGAATTGTCAGCATCCTATGCGGATGCGCTTGTGAATGCGGGGGAGGACGGTGTCTATACCTCTTCATCAAGCATGCCCGCGCTTCTGTACCCTCTTGCCGCGGGACGTCTTATCTTGGCACCGCTCTCTCCCCTACTTCCGTTTCTGCAGATATCGGATGGAGAGTACACCTATTATGACGGATCGAAGGAGTACTTGCTATGGGTCGCAACGGCCGTTGCCGTCTCGTTCCTTGCCGCGCGTCTTAACAAACGTGAAAAGCTCATCATCCAGGCACCGATGGGCGAGCTGGGTAGACTTGTTGCATCGAGCGTATGGGCGAGTGTTTTTGCAATGCTTGCCGTCCTCGCCATCAATCTTCCAGGGATAATCGCCGCGCTTGTGAAGAATGGCCCGGGCTCGCCGTTCTATCCGATAGGCTACATTCAATATGCGACTCCGGTTATCAAACCGGCTTGGCTGGTGTTCGCGCAGACGGCCATCTTGCAATTCTTGGTGGCAGCGTTCATCTCGCTTGTCGTTCACCTTGCCGTGAAGATTGCCAATAACCCTACGCTTGGAATCGTGTTCGTATGTGCCCTGATGGGGGTGACGATGGTTCCCGGGTATTACGGAAGATCCATCGCTTTACGTGAGTTCGCCCTGTTGAATCCCCTTACGTATGCGAACACTGAGTTGACCGTCGGCGCCTATAGCCCGTACCCGACAACGCAGATAGTGAATCTGCCTGGACTTTGCTTCGAGCGTGGCGCGATTGCCCTCGTATGCGCAATCGGGATCGAGGTGCTGGCAATTAGCCTGCTTTGCGTTGCTGGAAAGAGCGGCTGCGCGTGCCCGATATCCCCGATTTGTCTTGAGAGAGGTTCCTTCACTGCATCGAGAACGGCAACTCGTTCGAGCGCTTGTGCCTCCGCCGTTGCATACGTAAGAACGATGGGGAAACTGCTCCTGCGTTCTCCTACCCTCGCCGTATGCGCGATTGCAATGTCGACGACGATGCTGGCCCCGGCTCTGGTCGAGATGTTTCCTGACGCTGATAACGTTTCCGCTGTTCGGTATAGGGATGGGGAGCTTCGTTCAATAGATCGGTATCTAGAGCAGAACGCTGCGAATATGGACGTCGAGGGCAAAGCGGCCCTGGAAGACATGCGGGATGCTCTTTCGGGTTTCGTGTACGCGCCTATGCCTGCGGAGGGGTTTCGAAGCCTTGCGACGTACGAGCGCGCTCGAGGTGAGCTGGGCGCGGCAGATGCGACTCTCCTGCAATCGATCGGAATCGAGCCGGAGACTCCTTCTCGTGCGGAGGCGCGCGCCCTTCTGCTTGAGTCGATCGCGAGCTTGCCGGACCCCAAGGTTTACGAGTTAAGTACGAAGATGCCCCCATTAATCCTCCTTTCGTATCTCCAGGCAGCGCTTCCCTCCTTATTTTTGCTGTTGCCCGTGGTTGTCACATCGCTCGCGTGCACCCACCTGCAGTGTCGTTCCCTTCTGGTTCTCCAGATCCCCGCAACAGCGCATGTGCGTTTTCTGACGGCTGTTGCGCTGGCTCTCCTGCTTGGCTTGGTGCTGCTTTTGGTGTCGATGGTTCCCGCTGTCGTTGTGTCCGTGATTAAGAACGGTGCGGGTGGATCGGAGTATCCCGTCGCTCTCATTCGGGCGGGAGCTTCGACAACGTCCATGGTGGGGGAGGCGGTGTTGTGCAGTATTCCGTTGCTGGTCATGGCATACGGCGTGATTTCCGTCGTCGCTGCGTTGACAGCAGCGATTAGCCGCAACCCCGTTGTCACCGGAATGGTTTGCGCGGTTCTCTTGGTGTTGGGTTCGTTGAGCGCTCATGTTGAAAGCGTGGGCATGGGCGTCGCGCTGCTGGCTCCATTCGCCTCGTTTGATCCCGCTTCCCAGGTGGGGACGATTGGGTTCCTTGGGCGAGGGACGAACGCGATGCCTTTTGGAGAGGTCGTCGGCGCATCAGGCGCTCTGCTGGTGGTCTTGGGCGCCGTATCTCCGTTGATGGTGCGCCTGAGTGCTCCAAAGATCGAAAGGGGATGATCTCGATGATTGACCTTCAAACGCTGACGATCTCTTATGGAAAGAAGGTGCTCGTAGATTCGGTGAACGCTGAGTTTGCCCCGGGTACGGTCTACGGTCTCGTCGCTCCGAACGGGCATGGAAAGACGACGTTGCTGCGTGCGATGGCAGGTTTGCCGGGTCCTCGCGTGGACGGGAGCATCGTTCTGGATGAGGTGCAGGGTACGGGTGCGAGAGAGGTCCGTTCTATGATCTTCTATGCACCTGGTGAGGGGACGCTGCTGTATCCCGGATTGCGTGCGGAAGATCACCTCAAGATGGTTTGCGATATGTGGCCGCATGCTCGCGATATCGAAGAGATAGTGGAACAAACGCAGATAGGCGAGTTCGCGAAGATGAGGATCCGCACTCTGAGCCAGGGCATGAAGCAGCAGCTTACCCTGGCGATTGCGTATGCGACGGGCGCGCGGTACCTTCTATTAGATGAGCCCATGAACGCGCTCGACCCCAGCAGGGTGGACTTGCATTCCGAGATTCTCAGGAAGCTGGCCGATTCTGGTACGTGCATCATCATGTCATCCCACATCTTGGATTCGGTCGATAGGCTGTGCGATGAGATTCTGTTTTTGAAGGATGGGAGGCTCATTAGAAGCATTCCGCAAGATGATGCTGCGCCGAAGTCTCCTGGATCCCATTTCGCAAAGCCTGCCGGACGCGCCGAGGGTGCGCTAAGCACGTATCGGCGACTCTACGAAAAGGGCGGGTAGAAATGCAAGTTAAAAATCTATGTGGTCAATATAATACCGTTAAACCCGCATATCGATACCGCTCAGCCATTCGCCTCGCCCCCGTCGCACGTATCTTCATCCGGTCTGTTACTTTTAATCTAACGATTCTTTGAGGAACGTAGGTGCTTCCAAATGTACTGTCGACTTCTTCTCAAACTGATCCTAAGAGACAGGGCCGCATGGATTTGTACGCTCGTTCTCGCTGCAGCCTTTTCCGTCCCCATTGCGTTCAATTCACCCATCTACGGGCCCTTCTTTATGAAGCAGGGCATGCAGAGCTTTGTCGACGCATTCAATACGCGCGCGCCCCAGGCCAGCGGCACAGACCTATCTCCAGAGCAGCAAGCTGACGCGGAGCTTGCAAGATACGCGAACGCCGCCCTTGCCGCTCAAACCGACGCCGCCTTTCTCGATTCTGCCGAGAGCTACTACGCGCTCATGGACGAGGGCTTCCAATCCGGGTCCATCGTGGGGGACCAGGAGACCAATGACGCAGAGCTCGCATATTGCCGCGCTCTGAGCAGCTCCGGCATCGCGGATATCCCGGCCTCCGCAAACGACCTGCCGTTCCTCTCCTTCCTGCCCTACGCCATTGCCCAGGCGCCGTCCTTCCTTCCCTTCATCCCCTTCCTTCTCTCGTCGATACTCGTGCTCGGCGCCACAAGGCCCGGGACCCTGGCGGCAAAGGCGCCCGTGCCCAAATTCCGGCGCCTTATCCAAACCGTGTTTTCGATAATTGGCGCGGGGACCGCGATGCTCCTCGCCGGCCTTGCGCCCGGGAGTATTTACGCCTTGGCCCTAAACGGCTTCGGGCAGATCGGGTACCCGATCGCCTTCTTCCATAACGGCGCGCTCACTACCACGACCGCGGGAGACGTCTTCACGACCATACTTCTCGCGCTGCTCGCGGGTGGAACCTTGATATCCGTTTGTTCCGTCGTCCTATCGACCGCAACGAGGCGCGTCTTCGCGGGCCCCCTTACCTCCGCGTTGCTTGTCGCGGCCCCGGCATTCGCGTTATTGTCCGATTCGGCACTGGGGCATAATGCCGGCCTCGAGCTCCTGCCGCTGGCCGTGTTCTCGCCTATCGAGGCAACGGGTTACGTAGGATGCTTCCCAACAGAATTCATTGACTCCGGTTCAAGCGGTGCATCGATGCTTGCCGTGGCCCTGATATACGTCGCGGTCTTTTTTGCGGTCGGCGCCGTTGCGACACGTTCGCCCAAACAGTCTGAACCCGCGAAAAAGCGCCATGGGCTCGAGCTTCTGGACGTGAGCGTGGGATACGGAAGCACGACGATACTTTCAATCGGATCGCTTTTCCTGAGCCCGGGAACGGCGGCGGGCCTCATTGCTCCCAACGGCTCGGGGAAAACCACCCTTCTTGAAGCGCTGTCGGGCCAATTTCCCGCCCGCATCCGCTCGGGAAGCCTGGCGGCAGACGGAATCAGCCAACGTCGATCAGCCGAATTTGCAGAACTCGTCTACCTGAGCTCTTCGGGCGGCACGGATCTCTATCCCACGCTATCGGCCATCGAGCACCTTGCTTTCGTTAGGGAGGCGTGGAAATCGGCCGCCGACATCGACTCGCTCTGCGACTCCCTCGGAATCTCCCCATATCTCGACAAGCCGACCCGTAAACTCTCGACAGGAATGAAGCAGCAGGTAAAGCTTGCCATGGCGATAGCGACCGATTGCCCGTACCTCATCCTCGATGAACCGCTGAACGGCCTCGATCCGGGAAAGCGGAAAACCTCCTGCGACGCGATGCGCAGCGAGGTGGCGCGGGGACGAAGCGTGCTCATTTCAAGCCATCTACTCGACGACCTGGCAGACCTCACCAACTCGTTCTACTTCATCGAGGCCGGCACGCTCGTGGAAAAGATCAAGTCGTCCTCGCAGACGCTCAAGCAGGAATACCTCGATACATACGAGCGAGGTGAATGACATGAAACTGTTTGAACAGCTGAAGTCCAATGCGTCGCGCATGGCTGTCTACGCCATCCTCGTGGCAACGGCTTTATGCGGAATCGTGGCACCCGTCTATGCGCTCAACGGGGAGAAAGGCGATGTCGAACCCGCGTACATGGCTTCGACGGTTAAGGACCGGTACAAAGCCTTCTCTGGAGACACGTTTTACGTAGCAGAGTACGACACGATCTACCGTCAGCTTCGCTACAACAAGGGCTACGACTATCTAGGCGCAGAGGCAATCAGCTATACGTCGGGTTGGTACCGCTCCAGCTATGGACACATAACCCAGTTCAAGTGTAACTACCGTGTGTACAACTAAAGCAACCGGCTGGGACGAGGGGCGACGCAAAAGCGTCGCCCCTCGTTTTTAACCATGTCAACTGAACCTAGTTCAGTTTGGTTGATTTCCGATCTCAGCCGAACACATTGAGCGGAAAGGCCGTTCCCGCAGTCAGTCGAACGTCCCCGGGGCCCTTCTCAGGCCCCGGGGACGGCATTTTCCCAGTTGAAGGAACGGTGGAGATGTGTTTCGATGGGTCAGATTCGTGTCGTTCCGAAAAGACCGTGAACCTTTTGTGGGACACGCGGCGCCGTGGTACCATAGCCGAGTTTGTTGTCTTGGTCGGAAACCAAGACGCCTTATGCGCTGATCGGTAACCAGCGCCTGACCAATAAGGAGTCCTACCATGAAACAGGGTATCCATCCCCAGTATGTCGAGTGCACGGTGACGTGCTCCTGCGGCAACACCTTCAAGACGCACGCTACCGTGTCCGAGATGAAGGTTGAGCTTTGCAACGAGTGCCACCCGTTCTACACCGGCCAGCAGAAGTTCGTCGACACCGGTGGACGCGTCCAGCGCTTCGCCGACAAGTTCGGTGGCGCCGCTGCCGCTCAGCTCAAGAAGGCCGAGGAGGCCAAGGCTGCCAAGGCCGCCAAGGCTGCTGAGGCCGAGGCCGCTCGCAAGGCCGCCGCTGAGGCTAAGGCTGCCGAGAAGGCTAAGCGTGCCGCTAAGTTTGCCGAGGAGGCTGCCAAGCAGGCCGCCGAGGCTCCCGCAGAGGCTCCCGTCGAGGAGGTCGCTGCCGAGGCCGAGACCACCGAGGCTGCTGAGTAAATAGCTCGCCGCGGAAACACTCGCATTCATGGCATAAGGGCCGCGCATCCATTTGGGTGCGCGGCCCTTTTTCTTTTTATTGGTGCAAGCTAACCTGTCCCCGTGGCACCAAATGGCAGAGAGACGGCGTTTGCTCAGATAAAACTTGCCAAAATAAACCTGTCCCATTGTGGCAGGTTGGTCATAGTTATTACGTGGCGGTCGAGGTCGACCGTATAGGCCGCGCCTTGTTTGGCTAAAGTACAATCATCTGTGTTTAACTCGCCCGCAGCTGCACGGCGTGGGCGATGGCCAAAAAGGAAAACCACATGGGATTCATGTCAAAGCTGCTGTCCTTTGGATCCGATAAGGACCTTAAGCGCTACTACAAGATCGTCGACAAGATCAACGGTCTTGAGCCCCAGTTTGAGAAGATGACCGAGGAGGAGCTCCGCGCCCAGACTGATAAGTTCCGTGAGCGCTACGCCAACGGCGAGTCGCTCGACGACATGCTCCCCGAGGCCTTTGCCACCGTGCGCGAAGCTTCCAAGCGCACCATGGGCATGCGTCACTTTGATGTACAGCTCATCGGCGCCATGGCGCTGCACGAGGGCCACATCGCCGAGATGAAGACCGGCGAAGGCAAGACCCTCGTCTCCACGCTGGCCGGCTATCTCAACGCTATCGCCGGTAAGGGCGTGCACGTCGTCACCGTCAACGACTACCTGGCCAAGCGCGACTCCGAGTGGATGGGTCGCATCTACAAGTATCTGGGCATGACCGTCGGTCTGCTGCAGAACAACATGCCGCTCGAGCTGAAGCGCCCCGCCTACCAGGCCGACGTCACGTACGGCACCAACTCCGAGTTCGGTTTCGATTATCTGCGCGACAACATGGTTACCCGCCCCGAGCAGCGTGTTCAGCGCGGCCACAGCTACGCCATCGTCGACGAGGTCGACTCCATCCTGATCGACGAGGCCAGAACGCCGCTCATCATCTCGGGCGCCGGCACCAAGTCCGCCAGCACTTACAAGGACTTTGCGCGCGCCGTGCGCGGCCTTGAGCGCGGTGAGGACGTCTCGCACGACATGCTCACCGCCACCGAGGACGTGGAGCCCACGGGCGACTTCGTCATGGACGAGGCCAAGCACACCATCGCCGCCACCGAGCGCGGTCTTAAGAAGATTGAGCGCCGCCTGGGTATCGATGACATCTATGCCGATCTTTCCGGCCAGCTGGTCAACCACCTGCAGCAGGCGCTGAAGGCCCAGTACATGTTCCACCGCGACAAGCAGTACGTGGTCACCAACGGCGAGGTCAAGATCGTCGACGAGTTCACCGGTCGTATCATGGAGGGTCGCCGCTATTCCGAGGGCCTGCACCAGGCCATCGAGGCCAAAGAGGGCGTGCTCGTGCGCGAGGAGAACCAGACCCTTGCCACCATCACCCTGCAGAACTACTTCCGCCTGTATGACAAGCTCTCCGGCATGACCGGTACGGCGCTCACCGAGGACGCCGAGTTCCGCGAGATCTACAAGCTGCCCGTCGAGGTCATTCCCCCCAACAAGCCCGTGCAGCGTGTTGACCACGAGGACCTGGTCTACCGCACCATCCAGGCCAAGTACAACGCCGTTGCCGACGACGTTGAGCGTCGTCACGCCAAGGGCCAGCCGGTCCTGGTGGGCACCGTCTCCATCGAGAGCTCCGAGAAACTGTCCGCCGCCCTCACTAAGCGCGGTATCGCGCACGAGGTCCTCAACGCCAAGCACCACGAGCGCGAGGCTCATATCGTTGCCCAGGCTGGTCGCTATGGCGCCGTGACCATCGCTACCAACATGGCCGGCCGTGGTACCGACATCTTGCTGGGTGGCAACCCCGACGAGTTGGTGCGCGAGCGCCTGGAGTACGAGGGCCTGACCATGGAGGACGTGACGCCCGAGCAGCTCGAGCAGTTTAACGCCGAGGCCAAGGAGACCTGCAAGGCCGAGCGCGAGCGCGTGCTTGCCGCCGGCGGCCTGACCGTTATCGGCACCGAGCGCCATGAGTCCCGCCGTATCGACAACCAGCTGCGTGGCCGTTCCGGTCGTCAGGGCGATCCGGGCGAGACCCAGTTCTACCTGTCGCTCGAGGATGACTTGATGCGCCTGTTCGGCGGTGACAGGATGGACCGCGTCTCCAAGATGATGGTCACGGCCGACATGGGCGACGACATGCCCATCCAGCACAAGATCATCTCCAAGGCCGTCGAGAACGCCCAGCATAAGGTCGAGAGCATTAACTTCTCCATGCGTAAGAGCGTTCTTGAGTACGACGACGTCATGAACAAGCAGCGCCAGGTCATCTACGCCGAGCGCAACAAGATTCTGGACGGCAAGGACCTGACCGACCACATCACCGAGGTCATGCACGATACCGTGTACCGCTGTGTTCAGGAGTTCTGCACCAAGGACAGCCACGAGGGCGAGCGCGATCTTGAGGGTCTGCGCAAATGGGTCGTCGAGCTGACCGGGCATATCGATACCCCTCAGTTCCCCGACGAGGACTTTGAGGCCCTGGCCGCCGATGTCTTGGCCTATGTTGAGAAGTGCTACAACATGAAGGCTGAGCGTCTGGGCGAGGACCTGATGCGCGAGCTCAATACCCAGGTCATGCTGCGCGTCATCGATACGCGTTGGATGAACTACCTGCAGGAAATGGACTACCTCAAGACCGGTATCGGCCTGCGCGGCTTTGGCCAGCGCGACCCGCTGGTTGAGTACAAGACCGAGGCCTACGGCGCGTTCCAGATACTCGTCGATACCATGTACGAGGATTACCTGCGCACTGTTCTGCGCATTGAGCTCAAAGCTGCCCCGCAGGCTGTGGAGCACAAGGAGGACCCCGCCCTTAAAGGTGCGCGCTTCTCTGGTCCTGCCGAGGTTGATGGCGACAACAGCGATTCGGTACTGCGCAAGCAGGCTCAGGTGCAGGCCCGCACCGCCGTCCAGGGTGGTCCAGCTGCCGTTAACAACGGTGGCAAGGTGACGACCTACCGCAAGTCCGAGAGCGATGACCCCTATGTCAACGTGGGCCGCAACGACCTGTGCCCTTGCGGTAGCGGTAAGAAGTTTAAGTACTGCCACGGCAGGAATCGTTAATGGCCGAGACTCTAGAGGTAACTCCCGCCGAGTTGGACGCGTTTGCGGACCGACTCGGCGAGGTCGAGTCGTATCTCCATTTGGACGAGAAACGCACCCGCGTGGCGGAGCTCGAGGCCAAAAGCGTCGCCCCAGGCTTTTGGGACGATGCCGATGCCGCTCGCGCCACGATGGAGGAGATTGCACGCGCCAAGGAGGACATCGCCGCCGTGGATACGGCGCGCGGTGAGCTTTCCGATGCTCGCGCCGCGCTGGAGCTTGCCGAGGAAATGGGCGATGACCCCGATGCTGCCGCGCTGCGTGAGGAGGCTGCCGCCACGGCGGAGCGGCTTTCCCGCGCCATCGACGAGCTTGAGCTTGCGAGCTGGTTTACCGGGGAGTTCGACCATGGCGACGCGATTGTGACCATCAAGCCCGGGCAGGGCGGTTTGGAGGCCCAGGACTGGACCTTCATGCTCTTTAAGATGTACATGAAGTACTGCCAGCGCCGCGGTTGGAAGGTCACCATCAACGATTGCCCCGCGGCCGAGGTTATCGGCATCGATCGCGCGACCTTTACCGTCGAAGGCAAGGATGCCTTTGGCATGCTTCGTGCCGAGGCCGGTGTTCACCGCCTGGTGCGCATTAGCCCCACCGACGACAAGAAGCGCCGCCAGACTACGTTTGCCGGCGTCGAGGTCATTCCGGTGCTGCCCGACGATATCGATATCGAGATTAGTCTCGATGACATTCGCGTCGACGTGTACCATGCAAGCGGCCCGGGCGGCCAGGGCGTCAACACCACCGACTCCGCCGTGCGCGTAACGCATTTTCCCAGCGGTATCGTGGTCACGTGTCAAAACGAGCGCAGCCAGATTCAAAACAAGGCCGCGTGCATGCAGATCCTCAAGGCGCGCCTGTACGAGATTGAGCTCGAAAAGCGCGCCGAGGCCCTGGACGAGCTTCGCGGACCCAAGACCACAATTGGTTTTGGCAACCAGATCCGCAGCTACGTGCTCTACCCGTACCAGATGGTTAAGGACCTGCGCACGGGCGTGGAGACCAGCAACGTCGAGGCAGTTCTTGACGACGGCGACCTGGATCCGTTTGTGATTGGCTACCACCGTTGGGCTACCGGAAACGCTGACGCGGAGGCCCCGTCTGCCTAAACCGCTCGGTTTATGTGGAAATGGATTAAAACCCTCCGAGCAGGGCGGTTTTGTATCCAGAACAAACCCCGCGCAGGGGTGGTATTTGTTGGGCGAATCGGTAGAATCGAATACAAGAAGAAGTTCAAAGCGCATCCGATGGGGTGCGCTTTTTTGAGGGAGGCAGCATGGCATATCGTCTGGACATCAAGCGCATTCTTTCGATGAACTTCTTTCACGATCTGCCCCAGATCATGTTGGGGTGTGCCTTGGCCGCCATCGCGACCGACCTGTTTTTGATTCCCAACGGTCTTGCAGCCGGTGGCGTTACGGGCCTTGCGACGATTATCCAGGCAGTCGGCGCAGCGCGAGGCGTGTCGCTTCCTGTCGGTATCCAGACCATCGTGATGAATGCCTTGCTGCTGCTGATCGTTATGCGCGAGGGCGGCATGTTCTATGTAGTGCAGACGGCGACGGGCTTTGTGCTGCTGGGCTTCTTTACTGATCTGTTTGCCCCGTTTGTAGCGCCGCTGGCACATGCGGACCTGATGCTTCCCGCTATGTGGGGCGGCATTATCACGGGCATTGGTTACGGCATGGTGTTGCGCGCCGGCGCCAACACCGGCGGCTCGGACACGATTGGCCAAATCATCTCGCGTAACACCTCGCTGCCGGTGGGCTCGACCGTCATGGCAATCGACGTTGCCGTATGTGCGGCATCTGCTCCGGTCTTCTCGCTCGAAAATGCTCTGTACGCAGGACTTTCGATGGTGATTAGCGGCTATGTGATCGATGCCGTGGTCGATGGCGGCAATAAGCGTCGTATGGTACTCATCATCTCGGATAACTTTCCCGATATCGCGGCCGACATCATGTATGGTCTGGGCCGCGGCTGCACCAAATTAAAGGCGACCGGAATGTATTCGGGCGTCGAGAAGCCGGTGATCATGGTGATCGTTAGCCGTCGAGAGCTCAACACCCTCAAAACGATCGTGCGCGAGCGCGATCCTCACGCCATTGTGACGGTCGCCGACGTTACGGAAGCCTTCGGTGAGGGATTCAAGGACATTAACGCGTAGGGCTGACTGCCTTCCATCCAAAAGACGTTCACATTGATAAACCGTTTCATCAGCGGTTCTGCCTGCTAAATTGTTCAAATAATGATAAAAACTCTGGTAAAGCCATCGGTTTCCAGCATAATGAATGACGTACGTGCATTGCGGCTGTGTTGGGATTACCTTCGGTGCCGTGCGCATCTTGTCTTAAGAGGATGAAAGGAAGGCACAATGAGCGACGAAGAGCTCAAAAAGGTTGCCAACGAGGTAAGGAAGGGCATCGTCACCGGTGTGCACGCTGCCAAGTCCGGCCATCCGGGCGGTTCGCTCGGCGCTGCCGACATCATGACCTATCTGTACTTTGAGGAAATGAACGTCGACCCGGCCGATCCCCGCAAGGCCGACCGCGACCGCTTTGTGCTCTCCAAGGGTCATTGCGCTCCGGGCCTGTACGCCGTGCTCGCTGAGCGCGGGTTCTTCCCCAAGGAGGACCTCGAGACGCTGCGCCATATCGGGAGCCACCTGCAGGGCCACCCCAACATGAACGACACCCCGGGCGTCGACATGTCCACCGGTTCGCTCGGCCAGGGCATCTCCGCCGCCGTGGGCATGGCCGTTGCCGCTAAGCACTGGGGCGATACTTACCGCACGTACGCCCTGTTGGGCGATGGCGAGAGCGAGGAAGGCCAGGTCTGGGAGGCCGCCATGTTTGCCGGCAACCAGCAGCTCGACAACCTCTGCGTGATCGTTGACCACAACGGCCTGCAGATCGACGGCCCCGTCGAGGAGGTCAACGATCCCATGCCGCTCGCCGACAAGTTCCGCGCCTTTAAGTTCCACGTGGTGGAGCTCGCTGACGGCAACGACTTCGACCAGATCCGCGCCGCCTTTGCCGAGGCTCGCGCCACCAAGGGTCAGCCGACCGCCATTATCGCCGAGACCACGAAGGGCAAGGGCGTCTCCTTTATGGAGAACCAGGTGGGCTGGCACGGTAAGGCCCCCAACGATGAACAGTTTGAGCAGGCCATGGCAGAGCTCACGGCCGCCGGAGAGGAGCTCTAGGATGGCAGACGTCAAGAAAATCGCCACGCGCGTAAGCTACGGCGAGGCCCTCGTCGAGCTCGCCAACGAGCACGATGACTTTGTGGTCCTCGACGCCGACCTGGCCGCCGCCACGCAGACCGGCAAGTTCAAGGCGGCCTGCCCCGACCGCTTCTTCGATGTGGGCATTGCCGAGAGCAACCTGATGGGTGTTGCCGCCGGTATCGCGACCACCGGCCGCGTTGCCTTCGCGAGCAGCTTTGCCATGTTCGCCGCCGGCCGCGCCTTTGAGCAGGTCCGAAACTCCATCGGCTACCCGCACCTTAACGTTAAGATCGGTGCCACACACGCCGGTATCTCGGTGGGCGAGGATGGCGCCACGCACCAGTGCTGCGAGGATATCGCCCTTATGCGCGTTATCCCTGGCATGACCGTGATTGTTCCCGCCGACGACGTCGAGGCCCGCGCCGTGACGCGCGCCGCCTACGAGTGCGACGGCCCCGTGTACATGCGCTTTGCCCGTCTGGCCTCGCCGGTCATCAACGACCCCGAGACCTACAAGTTTGAGCTGGGTCGCGGCATCGTTATGCGCGAGGGCGCCGACGTTACCATCATTGCCTGCGGTCTGATGGTCGGCGAGGCTCTCGAGGCCGCTGAGCAGCTTGCTGCCGAGGGCATCGATGCCGAGGTCATCAACATGCACACTATCAAGCCCATCGACGCCGACCTGATCGTCAAGAGCGCCACCAAGACCGGTCACGTCGTGACCGTCGAGGAGCACTCCGTGATCGGTGGCCTGGGCAGCGCCGTCGCCGACGTCCTGTGCGAGCAGTGCCCGACGCCGCTCAAGAAGATCGGTGTCAACGACACCTTCGGCGAGTCCGGCCCGGGCGCCGAGCTCCTGCACAAGTACGGCCTGGACGCCGTCAACATCGTGGCGACCACCAAGGAGTTCTTGGCATAAGGCAAGGCGGATCTCAAGGACTGCTTCGCCAGAACTATAAAACTGCTTCGCCAGTACTATGGAAATCCGGCAGGGGCGCTCTCTTGGAGGGCGCCCCTGTTTCAGTTGCGGTGAAATAAGGACTGTTTTGCCAGCCTAAAGGCTCAATAAATCCGCATTTCACCGCAACTTTCGAAGGCGTTCCCGCTTGTGCTGGCTCCGTCGCGACGATTGATTGCGGCTTGGCACAGTGCAGCGACATCGGGGGCATCGCTGCCTCTGTATGTCATGGCGAGCAAAGCGGCATCATAGATTTCATCATTGGTCACATCGGCGGCATCAATGGGGCAGAAGGCGAGAATCGAATCCTGTTCTGCAAGCTCGGCCAGATCATCGTTTCACCCATGGCAAAGGCATCATCGAGGACGAGTGTGGCACTCGTGCATGGAATTTGATAGATCGTGCCATCCGCAGCGATAGGGGAACCTGCTGCCTCGAGCGTGTAGACACCTTGTATGAGATTGATGCCAGAGCCATCGGAGGCGACGAACTCAATCCTGTCGACCGTTATTCCGTCGATGGTCTTGCCCGTAATGTGTATCGGAACGCGCGATGCCCCGTTATCGGTGTCCCAGCCCGCAGCCGCGACATTCAGCACAATGGCGTGCTCCGAATGGGCGGATACGAAGTGCGACAACACCTGCCGCAGATGAAGGCCCATACAGCTACCGCCGACAATGCCAATTACCAGCATGCAGGTAAGGATGACCGCAACGTGGTTCCGAGGCTTTACCCGAAGCTCAGAATCAGCAGAGATGCCATTGACGGCAGCCCCGCACGCTGTGCAGTACCTCACGCCATCGCGCAACTCAGCTCCACAATAAGGACAATTCATACTGGCCCCCACAACCATAGGCGCTCCCATCGAGGCCACTGTAAATCGACAATCCAAATCCGAGTTGCGCAACAATCAAATCAAAAACGCGTCAAGCAAAAGTCTCTACCGGGAAAGGGCTCATATCAGCAAAGTGCAATTCAGACCCTCTCAAGTATGCATTTGCTGCACCTAATAGAAACGCGGCGACTCCTTAGTAGCCACCGGCCGTGCGCAGGGTTACCTCCCAAATCTTTCCGCAGGACGGAGGAGCCCCCGCCGCACGTAGTGCGCAGCGGGGGCTCCGACATGTCCGAGGACGATTTGGGAGGTAACCCTGCGCGCGGCCGGTGGGACCAAAACCCCGCCATGCTTCTTATGTGCAGCGAAGCTAATGCTGCTAAAATACAAAGCGCTCATGTAGTTTAAACGTACGACGATAAGGAGCACCAGTGGGTAACCACTTCCGTACCTCCGGTGCGGGCGATGACGCCCCCAAGACGCAGCCAGGCGCCGCGGGCACTCGTTTCGCCACCCCGGATTCAGAGGATCAGCTGTTTAGCCCGATCCCCGCACAGCCGGCAGATCAGGCACAGCCGGCGTCAGATCCCTTTGCCTACAATCCCACCAATGATGTCGAGCTTTCCGAGGCCGCGGGTTTTGAGCCCGTGCAGAAGGTGACCACCCGCGTGGATCAGCCCCAGGCGGACGCTGTCGCGCCGCAACCTGTCATGGCCGGTATTCCCGACCCCATGGCTCCTGCGACTCCGGCGCCACAGCCTGCGCAGTCCGGTCTTTTTGCCGGTATTCCCGATCCTACGCAGCCCGCGGCTCCCGTAGTCGAGAGCGATCAGGCCGCCGAGGTCGCAAGCCTCGACAATGCGCTCAACAATCCCGACTTTACGTCGGTGTTTGCGCCCATCGATCCGCAGGCCAGCCGCAAGAAGATGGCCAAGCAGGCCGGTGTCGAGCCCGTCATCCTCATGGAGCACGTCACCAAAATCTACCCGGCACAGCCCAACAAGCCCGCGCTCGACGACATCAACATCGAGATCTATCCTGGCGAGTTTGTCTTCCTGGTCGGTCACTCCGGCTCGGGTAAGACCACGCTGCTTTCGACGCTCAACCGCGACGTCAAGCCGACGAGCGGCCGCATTTTGGTCGCCGGCCAGGACCTCATGAAGATCAAGAACCGCAAAGTTCCGTTCTTGCGTCGCCAGATCGGTGCCGTGTTCCAGGACTTTAAGCTCCTGCCGCAGAAGACCGCCTACGAAAACGTGGCGTTTGCCCTGCAGTGCATCGGCAAGCCCAAGGGCGTCATTCGCAGCCAGGTGCCCGAGGTGCTTCGCCTGGTCGGTCTGGCCGATCAGATGGACTCTCTGCCCGATCAGCTGTCCGGTGGCGAGCAGCAGCGTGTCGCCGTTGCCCGCGCTATGGTCAACCGTCCGCCGCTGCTTATTTGCGACGAGCCCACGGGCAACCTCGACCCCGCGATTTCGCTGGGCATCATGAAGCTGCTCGAGCGCATTAACCGTACCGGCACCACCGTGATCGTCGCCACGCACGACCGCGAGATGGTCGATAGCATGCACCGTCGCGTGATCGCCCTCGAGGGCGGCCACGTAATCCGCGACCAGGAGAGGGGAGGTTACGGTAACTATGGCACCAACTAACGTGGGCTATTCGCTCAAAGAGGCTATCAGCCACTTCTTCCGTAACTGGACCACCTCGCTCGGCGCCGTCATCACGATCTTCCTTTCGCTGTTTATCATCGGCCTGTTCATTATGGGTTCCGCGATGCTGAACTCCGTGATCGGCACCGTCGAGGATCAGGTTGTCATCAATGCCTTCATTAGCGATGACGCCGATCAGGCAGACGTCCAGGCCTTTGAGGCCGAGCTCAAGACGTGGAGCAACGTCAAGTCCGTGACCTATAAGGACAAGGACGACGCGCTGGCCGAGTACACGAGCAAGATGTCGGGCAACGCCGACGCCACCATGAGCGCGCTCGACGGCCAGAACCCGCTGCCCGCTTCGTTTGCGATTGAGATGGACGACCCGTCTCAGGTCGAGAGCACGGCCAAGAAGCTCAAGAAGAACGCCGACTTCCAGAAGATCGCGGACGACGGCGACGTCAACGCGAGCGTGCTGTATGGCCAGGAGGAAGTGAGCCGCCTGTTCCAGGTGACCAACTACATCCGTATTGCCGCCGTGGTGCTCGTCGGTCTGCTGACCTTTATCGCGTTCATCTTTATCAACAACACGATTCGCCTGTCCATTACGGCGCGTCGTCGCGAGATTGCGATTATGCGCCTGGTGGGCGCCAGCAACGGCTTCATTCGCGGGCCGTTCATTACCGAAGGTGTGCTGCAGGCCATTCTGGGCTCGCTGCTTTCCATCGGTGTTTTGGAGCTGCTGCGCAATCTGATGATTCCGCGCCTGCAGGCGAGCGTCGGCTGGATGTCGTTTGCGCTGCCGATGCAGTACTATCTGGTGACCTACGCCGCACTGATTCTTGTCGGCGTGCTCATCGGCCTCTTTGGCTCTGCCATCGCCATGCGCCGTTATCTGCGCGTGTAAGCGCTGCGGATATGCCGTCTGCAACGGGTCGTCCCTTTCTAGGGGCGGCCCGTTTTTTGATCCCTAGGGGACGGAGGAAAACGGATCACTTAGGGGGTCGGTCGATTCGAGTGATCCGCAATCCTGCCGTCCCCTAGGGATCATTTGGGTAGACTCTTGGGGTGTAAACGGCTATCGATAGTAAGGAGGCGCCATGGGGCGCAATAACAAACATAAGCGTAGCGCACGCAATAAACGCGGGCCGGTGCGCAGCGAGCGTCGCCCGAGCATGACTGGCCGCGTTCAGCTCCATGAGCACAGCGCTTATGTCGTGACCGACAACGGCGATTACAAGGTCATGGGTCGCGGTAAGCGTGAGATTATGGACGGCGATACCGTGGCCGTAAGCATCAAGGCGGGACCGCGCGGCGATCGTCGTGCCGTGATCGAGGGCGTCATCGAGCGCGCCGCCATCAGCGTGGTGGGTACGTATCAGACGGCCGGCCCGCTTGGCGTGATCGAGCCGCTCGATTCGCGTCTCAAAGCCGATTTCTTTATTTTGCCCGAGGACACTTCGGCGGAGCGCCTGGGCGTGCATCCTGGCGATGTCGTCGTCGCACGCATTCTGGCCTACCCGACGCGCTTGGAGTCGGGCACGGTGACTCTTGAGCGCCGTATCGGCGGCGACGATGCGCCCGATCTGGGCGTCCAATATGTTATGGCGCGCTATGGCTATACCGACAGCTATCCCGAAGCGGCTCTGGCAGAGGCAGAGGCGCTTTCGCTCGATGTGGCTGCAGCGCTTAAAGACCCGCTTCGTCGTGACCTGCGCGATCGCTTTGTCATCACCATCGACCCGGTCGATGCGCGCGACTTTGACGATGCCATCTCGCTCGAGCGCACGCCCGAGGGCGGCTATAAGCTGGGCGTACATATTGCCGATGTTTCGCACTATGTTGCCTGGGATGGGCATATCGACCTGGAGGCCCGCCATCGCACGACGTCGGTGTACCTTGCCGATCGCGTGCTCCCCATGCTGCCCGAACGCTTGTCGAACGATTTGTGCTCGCTGCGTCCTGACGAGGACCGCTTGGCGTTTACCGTCGACATCGAGCTCGACGCGCAGGGCCGTGTGCGCCATTATGACCCCTATCCCAGTGTGATTCGCTCGCGTGTGCGTATGGACTATGACGGTGCCGAGGCGCTGCTGGTGCGTGCCGGCGCAGTTGAGTATTCCGTGTTGGAGGGCGCTGCGGAGGATGTCGCTGCGGCCGAAGCCTCGCGCGAAAAAGCGCTCGAGCGCGGGCTTGCGTGCGAGGACACTGCTCACAGCTGTAACGTTGACCTGGCCGATTTCCTGGTCGCCGCAAACGAACTCGCGGAGCTTCGGCGTCGCATACGTCGCGCACGCGGTTCGGTCGACTTTGATACGGCCGAGATTCGCGCGCTGCTGGATGAGGACGGCGTGCCCGTGCAGATTGTGGCACGCGAGCGCTCCTGCGCAACCTCGCTTATCGAGGAGGCAATGCTGCTGGCTAACGAGTGCGTCGCCGAGTGGCTGGCCGACCGCGATATCGAGGCGTGCTATCGCGTGCACGATGACCCCAGCCCCGACAGTCTGCACGGTGCTGCTGCGGCGCTGGCGCAGCTCGGTATCATCGATGATCGCCGTGCGGCGGGCATTACCCTGGGAAGTCCAGACGAGTTGCAGGCGACGGTTGACGCTGCTGCCGGCACGGCTAACGCGCCACTCGTCAACACGCTCCTTTTGCGCAGTATGCAGCGTGCGTTGTATAAGCCTCGCAACGAGGGCCACTTTGCGCTCGCCGCGCCGTGCTACTGCCACTTTACAAGCCCCATTCGCCGTTATCCCGATCTGGTGGTGCATCGCGTACTCAAGCTGCAGCTGGCATACGAGCAGCTGGGTGGAAAAGACGCCTTGGTGCGTACGCCGAGGCTGATCGGAAAAGGCCGAGAGTCGCTTCCGCGCATCCTGCCGCAAATCTGCCGCGCGTGCAGCGATGCCGAGCGTGCGGCCGACGCTGCCAGCCATGCGACGCAAAAAATCAAGATTGCGCAGTACTACGAGGATCGCCTGGGCGAGCGCTATGCCGGAACGGTCTCATGGGTCAGCAGCATGGGGCTATTTGTGCGCCTTGATCTAACGCAGGTCGAGGGACTGGTTTCCATTAAGAGTTTGGGTAACGAGTGGTTTGAGTTTGACGAGGACGCGCTCACGTTGACGGGTGCCGACACGGGGCGTCGTTTTGAGTTGGGGCAGCGCGTGATCATCGAGGTCTCGCGCGTCAACACGACTCGCGGACATTTGGACTTTAAGCTCATTCATTAACCGGCACGGAGTGAGTATCGGCAGAGCGTAGAGGGCGGTCTTTCGGGGCCGCCCTCTTTGCGTGTCTCTTGATTACCCTGCCATGAGCTCGGCCTCTTCTTCATATGCTTTTGGGAGATAGGACCTACCAAAACAAACCTGTCCCTATTTGGCAGGTTTACGAGAGAGCGGGGATGTTGTGGCAACGGTGTACGGGTATGCGCGGGTGAGCTCGCGTGATCAAAATCTGAATCGGCAGCTGGATGCGCTGGGTGCCTATGGCGTGGAACCGGCGAACATCTTTGCCGACCATGCGAGCGGTAAGGACTTTGATCGCCCTCGGTATCGGGAACTGCTTCATGTCTTGGCTTCCGGTGACGTGTTGGTGGTGCTTTCCATCGATCGGCTGGGTCGAAACTACAGCGAGATACTCGAGGAATGGCGTCGTATAACCAAGGAACTTGGTGCGGCCATCGTTGTGCTGGATATGCCGTTGCTCGATACGCGTGCGAGAGATTGCGGCGGATCGGATGTGACCAGCACGCTGATCGCCGATATCGTTTTGCAGCTGTTGAGTTACGTAGCGCAGGTGGAACGAGAGAACATCCACCGTCGTCAGGCGGAGGGAATCGCGGCGGCGCGGGCACGCGGCGTGCGTTTTGGTCGACCCCGCAAGCCGTGCCCTCCGCAATTTGAACGAGTGCGCGATATCTATGAGGCGGGCAATATTACCCGGAGTCAGGCGGCAAAGCGCCTAGGTGTGTGCGTGGGGACCTTCGATCGCTGGATGCGCGAGACGGAGTAGGGGTGCCGGGGATGCGGGCTCAGCGACTACCGCCGCCTATCCCGACCCGCTTGCCCCCGTTCGCATATGGATGGGCACCAACATCCGTCGTGTCGCCCATACCGTAGAGTTCTTCTTTGTTGGGCTGTTTGCCTCGTTGGCGGCGGTGTGCTTGGATAAGCGCATAACCTGTCCCATTGGCGCCCACGCGAGACGCTGTTAACAACCCTGTTACGAATAATGCGACCTTGATGAATCATTTTGTGTCGCGCGTATTTCCGAGCGGTCGGATTTGAGGGGCGAGTGGTAGAATGCCCGCCCTTTGTGCGCCATGATGCGGCACAATGTACCGTAAAAGCTGTTTATATCCGGTACGAATCGTTCTTTGGTCTTTAATTCTTCTCAACGGAGGTGTTTGAGATGGCAAACGGATTGCTTTTAAGGCTTCGCGAGCGTGAGCTCAGCGCAAGTCCGGCGGAGCGCAATGTCATCGCATACGTGAGTGCTCATCCGCATGAGGTGGTCGGGCTGTCCGTCCGCGGTCTTGCCGATGCCACGTTCTCCTCGCCCTCGAGCATTTTGCGCTTTTGCAAGCGCTTGGGTTTTGCGGGCTACAAGGAGTTCCAGCGCGAACTGATTGCCGAGCTGGCGCTCTTGGGTGACAAGAAAGACGTGGCCCTCGAGGACATCTCCGTGGATGACAGCGTCGAACGTATCGTGGGGAAGGTGATGAAAAGCAACGTGCGCACGATCGAGGCGACGGCGCGAACACTCGATTACACCGTTTTGGAACGATGTGCAGCCTATCTTAAGCAGGCGCGCATGGTCAATCTGTTCGGTATTGGTGCTTCTCGCTTGGTTGCACACGATCTGGCACAAAAGCTCATGCGTGTCGACAAGGAATGCCATCTGTACGATGACTGGCACGACCAACTCTTGTGCGCCAAGAACATGCACGAAGGCGATATCGGCATTGCTTTTAGCTACTCGGGCTTAACGCAAGAAGTACTGGACTGCACCGCCGAGGCCCAACGCCACAACTGTCCCGTTGTGGCCGTGACCAAAGTAGATGGATCGTCCAAGCTTGCCACCATGGCCGATGCCGTGCTCGGCGTTGCTGCAAGCGAGCCCTTGGTCCGCAGCGGTGCCATGGCCTCGCGTATGGCTCAGCTTATGGTTGTCGATGCCCTCTACGCTGCTTACGTTGCGAGCGATTACGAACGGGCGACGCATGTCATCAAGCAAAACTACATCGAGAAACAGGAAAGATGAGGTGAACAAAATGCTCGATTTAACAAAATTCACGACAGAACAGCGAAATCAAAAGTCAATGGACCTCGACACGATGACATCGCTGCAAATCGTCACGACGATGAACGATGAGGATCTTCGCGCCGTCCAATCGGTCACGAAAGTGTTGCCCCAGGTTGCCACGGCAATCGACTGGGCTGCCGAGGCGCTCGAGCGCGGCGGACGCGTCTTTTATATGGGCGCGGGCACGAGCGGTCGTTTGGGCGTGCTCGACGCGTCGGAGTGCCCACCCACGTTTGGCGTATCGCCCGATCTGATTGTCGGACTCATTGCCGGAGGCGAGAGGGCGTTTATCAAGGCTGTCGAAGGTGCCGAGGATAGCGAGGAACTTGGCGCGAGTGACCTGCGGGAACATGGGCTCTCCTCCAAGGATCTCGTCGTTGGTTTGGCGGCGAGCGGTCGTACCCCCTATGTGGTGGGCGGCCTCGCGTACGCCAAGGCAACCGGGTGCAGGACCATTGCTATCGCCTGCAACCAGGGGTCGAGGATCGGGGAGGACGCAGATCTTGCCATAGAGCCCGTGCCCGGCCCCGAGGTGCTTACCGGCTCAACGAGGCTCAAGGCGGGAACGGTCCAAAAGCTCATTCTCAATATGATTTCGACCGGTGCCATGGTCAAGATTGGCAAGGTGTACCAAAACTTGATGGTCGATGTGCAGCAGACGAACGAGAAGCTGGTGGTGCGCGGCCAGAACATCGTGATGGAAGCGACCGGCTGCACACGCGAGCGCGCTGTTCGGGCACTTGCAGATGCCGGCGGCCACGTTAAAACCGCTATTGTCTCGGTGCTGCTGGGCTGCGATGCCGAGCAGGCTGCGGTGGCTCTTGAGCGGGCGCGCGGCCATGTCCGTGCTGCGGTGAGTGGCCATGAGAAGAGCAATGCCGATGCCCAATAGGTGCACGGCGTGAGCAGATATGACATCAAGAAGAGATACCCAATACAAGGAGGAGTTATGACGAACAAAGAGCTGGCTCAAAAGCTGCTGGACCTTTTGGGCGGTAAAGACAACGTGCTGGCAAACGCGGCGTGCATGACGCGCCTGCGCGTGACCGTCAAAGATACGGGCAACGTCGACACGGAGGGTATTAAGGCACTCGATGGCGTAATGGGCCTGGTCGAGGACGACACGATGCAGATCGTGCTGGGTCCGGGCAAGGTGAATAAGGTGCTCGAGGAATTCTCCAAGCTCACCGGCCTTTCGAAAGGCGTTGCCGACGAGAGCGTGGTTGACGCTGCGGCCACAAACAAGGCCGCGCAGAAGGCCAAGTACGAGTCCAAGCCGGTTCAGGCCTTCCTCAAGAAGATTTCCAATGTCTTTGTTGCCCTGCTTCCCGGCATTATTGCGGCTGGCCTTATCAACGGTATCTGCAACGTCATTAATGTCTCGACGGCCGGTGCGCTTGCAGGTGAGTGGTGGTATCAGGGCATTCGCTCCATGGGCTGGGCCCTCTTTGCCTATCTGCCCATTTTGGTGGGCTATAACGCGGCGCGCGAGTTTGGTGGCTCCGCTGCGTTGGGCGGTATTGCCGGCATGATGTGCATCGCTAACAGTGCTATGCCTCTGCTCGCGCCTGGCGCCGCCGATCCCAGCACCGCTATTCTGCTGCCGCTCACCAATGCACAGTACAATCCCGCCGCGGGCGGCATGATCGCAGCTCTCATCGCAGGCGCATTTTTCGCCTGGATGGAGCGTCAGATTCGCAAGGTCATGCCCAACGCGCTCGATACGTTCCTGTCCCCGCTGCTGGTGCTCATCATCGGCGCCTTTGCTTTGATGCTTGTCATCCAGCCGGTTGGCGCTTGGCTGACGACCGCGATCTTTAGCGTCCTCACCTTTATCTTTGAGAAGCTGGGCGTTCTGGGCGGCTATATCCTGTCGGCAGGCTTCTTGCCGCTGGTGTCCGTTGGCCTGCATCAGGCACTTACGCCGATCCACGCTATGCTCAACGATCCCGACGGCGCTACCAAGGGCATCAACTACCTGCTGCCCATCCTTATGATGGCTGGCGGCGGCCAGGTCGGTGCCGGTCTGGCGCTGTACTTTAAGACCAAGAACGCCAAGCTTAAGAAGTATGTCGCAGAGTCCATTCCCGTTGGCATCCTGGGCGTTGGCGAGCCTCTGATGTATGCCGTTACGCTGCCGCTTGTCCGCCCGTTTGTGACGGCCTGCCTGGGTGCCGGATTTGGCGGTGCGCTCGCGGCACTGCTTCACATCGGCACGGTTTCTCAGGGCGTTTCCGGTCTGTTTGGCCTGCTGATTGTCGTTCCCGGCCAGCAGCTCGGCTACGTTGCCGCTATGCTGCTTGCCTATGCCGCCGGCTTTGTCCTGACGTGGTTCTTCGGCGTCGACGAGCAGAAGATCAACGAGTTCTTTGGCGAGTAGCCTGATGCTGCGCGCTATGTCATTCGAGCGTCATGACGTGCCGCAGATCTCTTGATGCTATGGTTGTGCCGGCGGGGCTAACTGCTCCGCCGGCCTTTTTTAAAGGAGAATCGAAGCGTGAGAACGGGTATTTCTGTCTATCTTTCCAGTCCCCTGCAGGATATCGAGCGGACGATTGAACATGGCGCCGCGGCGGGTGCGCGCTATGCGTTTACCTCGCTGCATATTCCCGAGGATGGGGGAGCGGCATATGCCGATAAGGTTCGCCAGGTGCTGTCGCTGCTTTCCGCTCGCGGTATTGCGCTCATTGCCGATGTGGGGCCGCGCACGTGCGATTTGCTGGGTCTTGAACGCATGGAGGATTTGCGCGATCTGGGACTGGAATACCTGCGCCTGGATTACGGCTTTAGTGCCCAGCGGGTCGCGGAGCTGTCCGGTGTATTTCGCATTGTGGTCAATGCATCGACGGTGAGTCCTGATGAAATCGCATCGTGGCGAGAAGCCGGCGCCGACGTGACTCGTTTCGCCGCCTGTCACAATTTTTACCCCAAGCCTTATACCGGTTTAGCTCTTGAAGATGTTGCTCGGACGAATCTTCGTCTTGCGGCGCTCGGCTTTGAAATCATGGCTTTTGTGCCGGGCGATGCCAACGTTCGCGGTCCGGTATTCGAGGGATTGCCGACGGTTGAGGTGCAACGCGGTCGCGCGTCAAAGGTTGCCCTCAACATGCTTGAGCTCGCACATGGCGCCGATTGCGACATTGTTTTGGTCGGCGACCCCGATCTTTCCGAAGCGGGTTGGGCGCAGTTTGCCCAGATTTCCGCGGGGTATGTTGACATGCCGTGCCAGCTCGATCCCGGATACTCCTATTTGTTGGGTCAAGTTCATCACGATCGGCCTGACTCGAGCGCCCTTATTTTTAGGTCTCAGGAGTCGCGTACGTCGCTTAAGCCGGATTCCGTGCCGACGGATGCCGGTGCAGGTCTGCCGCGAAAGACGGGGTCGATCGCTGTGAGCAATAGCGGCTATGGGCGCTACGAAGGCGAGCTTGAGATTGCACGAGTCGACCTTCTCGGGGACGAGCGCATGAACGTTGTAGGCCATATTGCGCCCGAGGCGATGGAGTTGCTGCCGTTTGTTAAGCGAGGCTTTGGGGTGCGGTTCGTTTAGCGTGTGGCGCATGGACTACAATTGCCTCATTGCGCGAATGCACCACGTTTGTCGCGTGCTCGCATTGGCCGATCTATATTTGGAGGATTCTCATGACCGTACTGTTTGTTGAATATCCCAAATGCTCGACGTGTAAAAAGGCCAAGGCCTGGTTGGACGAGCATGGGGTTGAGTACGTCGATCGCGATATTGTTACAGACAATCCTTCGGCTGAGGAGCTTGCGACCTGGATTGCTCGTTCGGGGCTGCCGGTGCGACGCTTCTTTAATTCGTCGGGCATGAAGTATCGAGAGCTTGGCCTGAAGGCGCGCCTGGACGCGGGGATGACGGATCAGGAATGCTATGAGCTGTTGGCGACCGACGGCATGCTGGTTAAGCGTCCGCTGCTGGTGGGAGATGACTTTGCGATTCCTGGCTTTAGGGAAGCGGCCTGGGCCGAGGCGCTGCTGTAGCAACTGCGGAAAGTGCATCCCGTTCTGAGTGCAGATTCCGGGATGCGCTTTCCGTCGGCGGGTTCGCTCCGGTCAGTCCTCGAACTGTGCCCACTTATGCGGGTCGTAGATCTTTACCTGTTTGTTGGGCTTGCCGCTCCAGTACTCTTCGTCCATAAAGGGCAGATATGCCTGAATGCCGGGGCAGATGAACGGGATTCGCTGTGCTTGCAAACGGTCGCGTTGGCGTTGCTCCAAATGGGTCTCCGAAATCACGACGGGAATACCGGATAGCTCCACGAGGCTTGCCTGAACTCGCTTGAGGTCGGGTAGCGCCGCGTGCCATGCCATTCGCATCATCAAAAATGAGGCGCCGCGATACGTTGCCTGCATGACTGTGATGGCGGGTCGTAGCGTGGGATGAATTTTGTGCCGATCTGGCCAAGGGATAGCAGTTATCTCGAGGCCGAGGGTCTCCCATAGGTAATCAAGCTCATCATCCATGTCGCCTCGATATCCGCGCGATAATTGGTGTCCTGATTGTGTCACTATTGACGGCGACCAGGATGCAACAATCTGCCAACGGTGGCTATGGTGCGCTTGCGGTATTTTAACCCCTTGCATGCGGTTTGGCTTCACAGGTCCTTCATGGGTCGGGGCAAATTGGCCGATTTTCAAAAAAGTTAAAAATGGGGCTTGCGCCGCCGTAGAACTTCCCGTATATTTCTTTCTTGCGCAAAGGCACAGCCGAGCGCAGCGATGCAGTCATTGGGATGTCGTCTAATGGCAGGACAGCGGATTCTGGTTCCGTCAATGGGGGTTCGACTCCCTCCATCCCAGCCATTGCATTTGCTACATATGGCCCGTTCGTCTAGCGGTTTAGGACGCCGCCCTCTCAAGGCGGAGATCACCAGTTCGAATCTGGTACGGGCTACCACAAAATGAACGCCCGGGCCTCGCAAGAGACCCGGGTTTTGTGTATTCACCACACACGCGGCATTTGTCGCGTTTCGTCCGGTTTGAGGAGTAGCCATGGATCTGCCCATCAGCTTGCAAGACATCACGTATGCCGAGAACTATCTGGCGCAGGGCGACCTGGCCACGGCGACGCCGCTGTTGGAGCGTCTGGTGGAGCTCGCCGAGGAGTATATCGACGCTGAGTGCAAGACGGAGGAGAAGCGCCAATACTTTAGCTTCGATAGCAAGTTTGAGCGCTTGGCCTATCGCCGCGTGGAGAAGGATCCGCGCGAGCTCGTGCAGGTCGAGGTGCCGTTTGACCGCCTGTACTCTGACATGGCGTTTGCCTACATTCGCCAGCAGGATTATGTGAGCGCTCGTAATGCCCTGATGCAGGCTGTGCGTTGGGACCCCATGAACTGCAACTATCGCTTGGACTTGGCCGAGCTGTTCCGCGCACTCGAGGACAAACAGGAATGGGCATCGCTCTCGTTCTCGGTGCTGGAGCGTGCGAGCGACGGCAAGTGCGCCGCCCGCGCCTATTCCAACCTGGGCCAGTACTTCTTGGAGCCCGAGACCGAGAATGTCTCGGCCGCCGTGGGTTGCGCGCGTCTAGCACTGCGCTTAGCGCCCAACGATGCACACACGACGCGCCTGCTCAACAAGATTCATACCACCTATCCGGATGCCGCCGAGGAGAGCGACGAGCACGTGATGGGTGAACTGGCCCTGCAAGGCGTGCCGACCTCGCCTTCGGCCGAGATTGCCATTTGCCTGATTATGTGTGCGACCGACGCTGCGAGCGACGGTGATAAGCAGGAGGCTACGCGCCTGACGGTCCGTGCCCGCGATCTGGTGGGCGAGGAGGCATGCGCGGCGATCATTAAGCTGGTGCGCGAGAGCGATGCCGAGCTCAACGCCGAGCGCAAGGCAAAGCGCGACGCCGCGGGCTCAAACGCCGATGGAGCCAAGGAGGCCGGCGATGCCCAGTAAGCGCGAGCGCAAGCTCATCTCCAAGAATCGCTCGGCACACCACGAGTACTTTATCGATGAGACGTTTGAGTGCGGCATTGAGCTGAGTGGCACCGAGGTCAAGTCGATTCGCGAGCGCGCGTGCCAGATCACCGACACCTTTGCACTGATTCGTGGCGGCGAGTGCTGGCTCGTGGGCCTGCATATTCACCCTTATAGCCATGGTGGCGTGTGGAACCGCGACCCTGATCGCCGCCGTCGTCTGCTGCTGCACCGCAAGGAGATTGACTTTCTCGACGGCAAACTTCGCAACCGTGGTTATGCGCTGGTACCGTTGGAGCTCTACTTTAATACCGACGGCCGCGTCAAGCTGCTGCTGGGCCTAGGCCGCGGCAAGAAGCTTTACGACAAGCGCGAGGACATGGCCAAACGCGACGTTCAGCGCGAAATCGATCGCGCGCTAAAGGAGCGCAACCGCTAGGCGCTCTGTATAAGTTGCGGTGGAATACGGACTGTTTTGCCTGTTTGAGGGGCCATTCAGCCCCTATTTCACCGCAACTGCGGGTGTCTCATCTTGCTAACTGTTTTGACACATATGTCTCAAAGGCGGCGTCCGTTATGGGCGCCGCCTTTTTTGTGGGTACATACATCCATAAGGTACCAACCCGGGTTAGGGGAGTGATCGTTATGGACAAAACTGCGTTCTTTACGATGCCGAGCGGCCTGTATGTGGTGAGTGCTGCGGCCGACGGGCTGCGTGCCGGCTGCGTCATCAACACCGCGGTGCAGGTGACGTCCATGCCGCCGCGCATTTCGGTTGCCGTGAACAAGGAAAATGTCACGTCTGGTGTTATCTCGTCTGCCAAGGCCTTTGCGCTGACCGTGATCGATCAGACGGCCGATATGCTCTACATTGGCAACTTTGGATTCCGTACCAGCAGCGACTATGACAAATTTGCCAAGTACGAGACCCGCGAGACTGCCCTTGGCATGCCCTATGTGCCCGAGCATGCGGCGGCCTTGTTTAGCTGCCGTTTGATCGACACTGTTGACGTGGGCACACATCTGCTCTTTATTGGCGAGGTCGAAGATGCCGAGCGTCTGAGCGGCGAGACTCCGTTGACCTATGACTACTACCACAAGGTGCTGAAGGGCAAGACGCCGCCCAAGGCGTCTTCGTACCAAGGGTAGAAATGCTGTAAAACTACTTGCATAATATTATTGAGAATATATACTAATAAGCAAGTGCACCAGCAGTCACGTTCGAGAGGAGAACATCATGGCTGAGGAGAAGAAGACGTATAAGTTCGTTTGCGTCGTTTGTGGTTACGAGGTTGAGGTCGATACGCCCGAGCTGCCCGAGGATTACGTGTGCCCGGTGTGCGGCGTCGGCCCCGATCAGTTTGAGCTCGTCGAGGAGTAACTCGCAGACACACGGCGAAAGCCGAACATAGCTCTGTCCAAGGGTCCCGGTCGGATATTCCGGCCGGGACCCTTTCCTCCGTCCCCAAGGGATCACGGCTGCTGTTAGCCGATCCTGTCTGTCGTGAGTCCGGCCGACCTTTTGTCTCAATCTGTAACATCTAACGGCTCAAAACGGGTCTACGTGTTACAGATTGAGACAAACGGAGCTATCCCTCGGAACGATCTCGATCTGTAACATCTAGACATCAAAAGCGTGTCTAGATGTTACAGATCGAGACGTTTGCCTGGGTAGGTGCCCCGTCCCATTACATCCCTGTCAACAACACGACATCGAGAATCGTCACGATGGCACCGATCCCTACGAGCAGCGTGTTGAGCGGGCGCGAGTTGGCGTATTTGCCCATGACGCGGCGTGAGCTGGTGAGCCGTATGAGCACAAAGACCGTAATTGGCAGCTGAAGCGACAGCAGTGCCTGACTCCAGATGAGACCTTCAAAGGGATTTTTGACGACCAGGCAGGCAACAACTGCGCCGGCAAAGCAGAGTGCCACGCCAACCGATGAGTGTCGGTCATGGATGTCGTATTCCTCGTCGAACATGCCCGCGGTGATGGTGCCCGCCGCCATGCCCGCCGTCACACTACTCGAGAGGCCCGCAAACAGCAGCGCTACCGCAAAGATGGTCGAGCTCGCCGAGCCCAAGATGGGGGAGAGCGTGGCCGCCGCGACGGCGAGGTCGTCTACGAAAATGCCGTGCGCAAAGAAGGTCGTTGCGGCCAGGATGACCATGGCCGAGTTGATTGCCCAGCCCACGCCCATCGAAAAGAGCGTGTCGAAGAGCTCGTAGCGCAGACGTTCTTCGATAACTTGCTCGCCTTGGCCTTCAAAGTGCATGGATTGGATGACCTCGGAGTGCAGGAAGAGGTTGTGGGGCATAACGACCGCGCCTAGGACACTTACGATAATCGCGGCCGAGCCGGTGGGCATACTGGGTGTGATCCAGCTTGTGGCGGCTTGCGGCCAGTTGACCTTGACCAGCAGAAGCTCGGCTAAAAACGAAAGTCCCACCACACCCACGAAGGCGATGATCCAGCGTTCGGCGCGTTTGTAGGAGCTTGTCATGAGCATGGCAATCGATGCCGCCGCCACGATGATGCAGCCGGCGCGTACGGGCAGGCCAAAGAGCATTTGAAGCGCGATCGCACCGCCCAGGACTTCGGCCATGGCGGTGGCGACCGTGGCTAGATACGCGCTGCCGAGTATCGCACGCCCGACGAGGCGGGGCAGGTGGCGCGTCGTGGCCTCGGCAAGACACATGCCCGTGGCGATGCCCAAGTGCGCCGCGTTGTGCTGCAGCACGATGAGCATAATCGTGGACAGCGTGACGATCCACAGCAGCGCGTAGCCAAACTGCGAGCCGGCGGCCATATTGGAGGCCCAATTGCCCGGGTCGATAAAGCCGACGGTCACGAGCAGTCCGGGGCCGATATGCCGTGCGATGTCGAGTCCGCCGTGGCCACCGGTGCGTCGGGAGCCAAAGTGATGTTTGAGATGGTTGAGCATGGTGCGCTCCTGCGTGCCGTTTGTTTGACTCCGCAAAGGATACCCGTTTTAGGCCAAACAGTTAACCAAGACTAACAAAATAGCTGTATTTGAATAGGATGAGGAAGGGGGCTGCCGAAATGTCTTGATCTGTAACAACTAGGGATGGAAATTGGACCTAGCTGTTACAGATCAAGACAGGAAGAAATGGTTCTATGGAAAATCTCGATCTGTAACAGCTGACCGCCAAAACCGGCCCTTCGTGTTACAGATTGAGACATTCGGAGCCGTCTCTCGAAAACATCTCAATCTGTAACAGTTAGGCGTCGAAATTGGGTCTTCCTGTTACAGATTGAGATGTTTGAAGCGGTGAGCTTACAAGCCGAACTTGGGCGCCTTGTTGCCGCCCTTGAGGTCGGCGGTGCCCACTCGTAAGGTGTGCGTTACGCGATTGTTTCGAAACGGGCGGGAAACACAACGATGCCCTGATGCTCCTACTATGCCTATTCAACTGACTGTCTAAATATCTAGGGGAGGATCGCGATGCAGGCAGATTCCGCTCAACAGCAGGGCCTTTATCGCCCCGAATTCGACCACGATGCATGTGGCATCGGCGCACTTGCCGATATCAACGGTGAGCGCCATCACCAGATTCTGGACGATGCGCTGTCCATTCTGGTCAACTTGGAGCACCGCGGCGGCACAGGACTCGAGAAGAACACTGGCGACGGCGCTGGCATCCTGTTCCAGGTTCCGCATCACTTTTTCCGTAAAGAGGCTCAAAAGTGTGGCCAGATTCTGCCGGCAGAGGGCGACTATGGCGTGGCCATGCTGTTCTTCCCGCAGGACGAGAAGGGCGTAGAGGATGCCCGCCGCGTGTTTGAGGAGGGCTGCGCCGAGGCTGGCGTGCCGCTGCTCTTTTGGCGCGAGGTGCCGGTCGACCCGCACGACCTGGGCGAGACAGCCCGCGCCTGCATGCCCACTATCCTTCAGGCCTTCCTGGGCCGACCGGACGACACGCCCGCCGGCGATGCCTTCGAGCGCCGTCTGTATGTGTGCCGCCGCACCATCGAGAAGAAGGCCGATGCCGAGTTCGCCCTGCGCGACAAGATCTTCTACGTGTGCTCCATGAGCTCGCGCACTGTCGTGTACAAGGGCATGCTGGTCGCCACGCAGATGCGCCGCTTCTTCATCGACCTCAACGACGCCGCCGTCAAGACGGCCGTGGCGCTCGTCCACTCGCGCTACTCCACCAATACCACGCCCAGCTGGGAGCGTGCACATCCCAACCGCTTTATCATCCACAACGGCGAGATCAACACCCTCAAGGGCAACGTCAACTGGATTCGCGCCCGCGAGCCCAACCTGTACAGCCCCGTGCTGCAGCACGATCTTGAGCGCGTGATGCCCATCATCAACCGCGAGGGCTCCGACTCCGCGATTCTGGACAACGTGCTCGAGTTTTTGGTCATGAACGGCCGTCCGCTCACGCGCGCCGCATCCATGCTGCTGCCCGAGCCGTGGGACCACAACGACAGCCTGAGCGAGGAGCGCCGCGCCTACGACGCCTACCAGTCCATGCTCATGGAGCCGTGGGACGGTCCTGCCGCTATCGCCTTTACCGACGGTCGCACGCTGGGTGCCGCCCTCGACCGTAACGGCTTGCGTCCCGCCCGCTACTATGTGACGCGCGACGGTCGCTTTATGCTGGCAAGCGAGGTGGGCACCATCGAGGTGAGCCCCGAGAACATCCTGACGAGCGGCTGCCTGGGACCGGGCCAGATGCTCGAGGTCGATTTTGCCCGCGGCCGCGTCATCTACAACGACGAGCTGCGCGCCCGTTACGCCAAGGAAAAGCCCTATCGCGACTGGATCGCCGAGGAGACGCTGACCGTCGACGCACTCGACAAGCCCGCCGCGCCCGCGCCCGCCGAGGATGCCGAGGTGCCCGCCGCCGTGCGCATGGCCAAGCTCGGGTATCACTGGGATGATGTTGACGAAGTCGTGCGTCCCATGGCCCAGCAGGGCAAGGCGCCGCTCGCCTCGATGGGTATCGATGCGCCGCTGGCCTGCCTGTCCAAGAAGACGCGCTCGTTCTTCGACTACTTCTATCAGCTGTTCGCTCAGGTCACGAACCCGCCGATCGACGCCCTGCGCGAGCATATGGTCACCTCGACCACGCTCTACCTGGGCAACCACGGCAACCTGCTCGAGGACTCCCGCACGGCCTGCCAGCTGGTGCGTCTGGAGTGCCCGCTGCTGAGCGAGGAGGAGTTCGACCGCATTTGCGCGATTGACCGTGTTGGCTTTAAGACCCGCCGGTTCCGTGCCGTGTACCGCCGCGATGCGGGTGAGGGCGCGCTGCAGGCTGCGCTCAAGCAGCTTGCAGAGGACGTTGAGGCTGCGGTCCGCGACGGCGTGAACATCGTGGTATTGAGCGACCGCGCTGCCGCAGGCGAGGTACCCGTACCGTCACTGCTCGCCGTGGGCTGCGTGCACAACCACCTGATCCGCGCCGGCGTGCGTACCTTTGCCGACATCGTGGTGGAGTGCGGCGATGCCGTGTCCCCGCACGACTTTGCGGCGCTGGTGGGCTACTCCGCGAGCGGCATCTATCCGTACAACGCGCATGCGTGCATTCGCGACTTGGCGGCGCACGGCGATCTGGACGTGACAGCCGAGCAGGGCATCGCCAACTACAACAAGGCTGCGACCGCCGGCATCGTTTCCATCATGTCCAAGATGGGCATCTCCACGGTGCAGAGCTACCATTCGGCGCAGATCTTCGAGGCCGTGGGCTTTACGCCGGAGTTCGTCAATGCGTACTTCGCTGGCACGGTGAGCCGTGTGGGCGGTATGGGTGTCGAGGACGTTGAGCGCGAGCAAAACGAGCGCTACGACGCCGCGCTCGCTATCCTTAAGAGCCCGGCTCCCGATCAACTGCCCACGCTGGGCCTGACCAAGTGGCGCCCGCTTGGCGGCGAGGATCACCTCATCGATCCGCAGACTGTCTACTTGCTGCAGACCGCCTGCCGTGAGGACAGCTACGACACCTTTAAGGAGTACAGCGCCCGCCTGCACCGCACCGGCCGTGCCGTGCGCCTGCGTGACCTGCTGGACTTTAATGCCAACGGTCGCACGCCGGTTTCGCTCGACGAGGTGGAGCCCGCGCTCAACATCGTCCGCCGCTTTAACACCGGCGCCATGTCGTACGGTTCCATCAGCAAAGAGGCACACGAGTGCATGGCCATCGCCATGAACCGCCTGCACGGTCGTTCCAACTCGGGCGAGGGCGGCGAGGATCCGCGTCGCGAGACCCCGCTGGCCAACGGTGACTCCAAGAATTCCGCCATCAAGCAGGTGGCAAGCGCGCGCTTTGGCGTGACGAGCCGCTACCTGTGCAGCGCCTTTGAGATTCAGATCAAGATGGCCCAGGGCGCCAAACCCGGCGAGGGCGGACACCTGCCCGGCAAGAAGGTCTACCCCTGGATTGCCGAGGTCCGTCAGTCCACGCCCGGCATCGGCCTGATCTCGCCTCCGCCGCACCACGACATCTACTCCATCGAGGACCTGGCGGAGCTTATCTTCGATCTTAAGAACGCCAACCCCGGCGCGCGCGTGTCGGTCAAGCTGGTCAGCGAGGCCGGCGTCGGCACCATCGCCACCGGTGTGGCCAAGGGCGCGGCCGACAAGATCTTGATCAGCGGTCACAATGGCGGCTCGGGCGCCGCTGCGCGCGACTCTATCTGGCATGCGGGCCTGCCGCTGGAGCTTGGCCTTGCCGAGGCCCAGCAGACGCTGCTGCAAAACGGCCTGCGCTCGCGCGTGGTGCTCGAGGCCGACGGCAAGCTCATGGACGGCACCGATGTTGCCGTCGCCTGCCTGCTGGGCGCCGAGGAGTTTGGCTTTGCGACCATGCCGCTCATCTCGATGGGCTGCCTCATGCAGCGCGACTGCCAGCAGGATACCTGCCCCGCCGGCATCGCCACGCAAAACTGCCGCCTGCGTCGCGGCTTCCGCGGCAAGCCCGAGCACGTCGAGCACTTTATGCTCTTTGTTGCCGAGCAGCTGCGCGAGGTCATGGCGAGCCTGGGCTTCCGCACCGTCGACGAGATGGTCGGCCATCCCGAGTGCTTGCGCCAGATTGAGGTCCCGGGCAACCGTAAGGCCAACCTGCTCGATCTGTCGCCCGTGCTGGCGAGCGCGACCTGCGAGTTCGGTGCCCATATCCCGGGTGCCGACGGTCGTCACTTCCTGCCGCAGATGGCCGCGGACAGCGAGCTCGACAAGACGCTCGACTCCACGCTGTTCGTGCCCTATACGGCCGATGCCCGTGCCCACTTGCGTCCGATTCGCTTCCGCGCTGATATCGCCAACGTCAACCGTTGCGTGGGCACCATCCTGGGTAACGCGGTGACCAAGGCACATCCCGAGGGCCTGCCCGTCGGCTCCATCACCATCGATTGCGATGGATCGGCCGGTCAGAGCTTTGGCGCCTTCCTGCCGCGCGGCATTACGCTCAACGTGTGCGGCGACGCCAACGACTACTTTGGCAAGGGCCTTTCGGGCGGCGAGGTGTCGGTGCGCCCCAACCCGCATGCGACCTATAAGTTCGACGAAAACATCATCGTGGGCAACGTTGCGTTCTTTGGCGCCACGAGCGGCCGTGGCTTCATCAACGGCCTGGCCGGCCAGCGCTTTGGCGTACGCAACTCCGGTGCCACCGTGGTGGTCGAGGGTTGCGGCAACCACGGTTGCGAGTACATGACGGGTGGCCTGGCGCTCATCCTGGGCGAGGTCGGGCAGAACTTCGCTGCCGGCATGACGGGTGGCGTGGCTTATGTCTTTGACCAGTACGGCACGCTCGATGCCCGCGTGAACCACGAGAGCGTTGAGCTCAAGGCCCCGACTGCCGGCGAGCTGGCGCAGATTCGCGAGCTCATCCAGGAGCACGTGGACGCGACGCAGAGCCCGCGCGGCATCAAGCTGCTCTACAGCTTTGAGACGATGAGCAAGCACTTTGTGAAGGTCATTCCGACCGAGTACGAGCGTGTGCTGGCGATTGTCGCCGCGAGCGAGGCTGCCGGCAAGACACATGCGCAGGCAGAGGAGCTGGCGTTTGACATCGTGACCGGTCGCGCGAGCGCCGCGGATGTCGCTCGCTTCGATATTGCGGGCGGTGCTGCGGGTACTGCGTCCGTGGACGCCAGCTCTGTTGCTTCGACCAAGAAGGAGGCGTAAGTGCCATGGGTAAGCCCGGTGCTTTTCTTGATATCGATCGCGTGACCCACGAGCTTCGCCCCGTGGAGGAGCGCAGCCGTGATTTCGATCCGCTGTACGTGGAGCTCGACGACGACGCACGTCGCGCCCAGGCGAGCCGCTGCATGATGTGCGGCGTGGCGTTTTGCCAGATGGGCGCGAGCTTTGGCAAGGCGCGTCCGAGCGGCTGCCCGCTGCACAACTTGATTCCCGAGTGGAACGAGCTGGTGTACCGCGGCCGCTGGGATGAGGCTGCCGAGCGCCTGTCGCTCACCTCGCCCATGCCTGAGTTCACGGGCCGCGTGTGCCCGGCGCTGTGCGAGGCCGCGTGCAACCTGGGTTCGGTCGACGGCCAGCCCACGACGATTCATGACAACGAGCGTGCGATCAGCGACCATGAGTGGGCAAATGGCGGTCCGCGTCGCTTTGAGCCGGCAGGGGAGGATGCGCCCACGGTCGCTGTGATTGGCTCTGGCCCGGCTGGCCTGGTGGCTGCATGGGAACTTGCGCGTCGCGGCGCGCGCGTGACGGTGTTTGAGCGTGACGACCGCCCGGGCGGCCTGCTCATGTACGGCATTCCCAACATGAAGCTCGAGAAGTCTGTGGTCGAGCGCCGCGTGGCGCTCATGCGCGAGCTGGGCATTGTGTTCGAGCTGAGTGCCGACGTGAGCGATCCCAAGGTTACCGCCAAGCTCGACGACTTTGACGCCGTCGTGGTGGCTGCCGGCGCCCGTGCTCCGCGTGGGCTTTCGGCTGCGAACATTGATGCCCCGGGCGTGGTGTATGCCGTGGACTACCTGACGGCTTCGACCGTCTCGGTGCTCGATGGTGGTGAGCCCGCGGTGAACGCGCGTGGCCTGGACGTTGTGGTCATTGGCGGCGGCGATACCGGCAACGACTGCGTGGGCACCGCGGTGCGCCAGGGTGCGCGCAGTGTGCGCCAGTTTGAGTTCTTGCCGGCCGCGCCCGATAAGCGTGCGGCGAGCAACCCTTGGCCGCAGTGGCCCAACGTTAAGAAGACCGACTACGGTCAGCAGGAGGCTATCGCTGCCATGGGCGGCGAGATGCGTGCCTGGGGCGTGGATACGCTCGAGGTGCTGCTGGACAAGAAGGGCGCGGCAGCGGGCCTGCGCGTGGTCGATCTGGATTGGTCGGCCGGCAAGCCCGAACGCATCGCGGGCTCCGAGCACGAGGTGCCGGCCCAGCTGGTGCTCATCGCCTGTGGCTTTACGGGTCCGGAGCGCAGCGTGTTCGAAGCTGTCGGCGTACCTGTTGCCACGGCGGGCCGCCCGCTGCCTGTGATGGTCGCCGAGGGCTCGCATCTTGCGGCGCGTGTCGACGGCGTCGCCGCAGATGCCGCACCGGTGTATGTGGCGGGTGATGCCCGCAACGGCAGCTCGCTTGTGGTAAGCGCCATGGCCGATGCCCTCGCCTGCGCGGCCGAGGTTGCCGAGACCCTGGCGTTGTAAGGTAGTCATTCAAGAGCGCCCCCAACGACTAGTCATTGGGGGCGCTCTTTTTTGTCTAGTCGTCGGGGGACACTCTTAACGTCTGACTGCTCATTTGCTGACGTGTGGGCTTGCGACGCCTTGCTGTTTTCGTGATGGCTGCGGCTGGCAAGCTCAAAATCTCTGTTTATTTGCCTATGTTTAACTGGGGTTTTGTTTCGGTATAACGTATCGGTCAAGCGTTCCGTCAAGTATTCGGTCAGTATCTGGTTTGCAGCCCGATGCCCATTTCGCCCGCGCTGGCGACCACCACCGGCTCTCCTCGTAAGCTCAAATTGAGGTTCATCAGTTTGAGGAGGATGTCATGGCTGACCATGTTTTGGACCGGGGACGTCTGACCGAGGCCGTCGGTGACGATATTGCCGACATGGCCCAGTTTTGGATGCTGCGCAAGTTTCAGTTTTTGGAGCCGGCGCGCACACAGTTCGAAGTGATAGTCGATCCATGGCTCAGCTATTGCGAAGAACCATCGCAAAGCGAAATCATGGCCTATAACATGGCATTTACCGATTGGCTGCTGTTCGAGCGTCCCTATTACCATGGCAAGACGCTGCTTGAGCTGTATGTGGACGAGCCGCCGGCGTCGCTTTCGCCTGCTTCGCTCAGGCGGCTCGAACAGGTGCGCGACACGCAGTATTTCTCGCGCTTTGGCATTTTGGACAAGGATCCTGCGACTGGTATGGTCGCGCTGCGCGACACGCGCACCGACCGTCGTTTTGATGTCTACGATCCACATATCGTGCAAAAAGAGCACTGGCGCGATGGTGCGATTGCGGTGCGCATCGCGTGCGTCGACGATGTTTGGCTGACGGCGGGGCAGCTCTACCTCTACGACATTGCGCGCCTGAGCGATACGGCGGTCGACGGGCCCGGCGCGGTGCATCCCGAGGACCTAGAGGACGGTTTCGACACCTCGTGCATCAGCTTCTTTCTGAGACTGGTCCGCGACATCATGGGTGCCCAGGGGCGCTACGTAAAGTCCCTCAACATCTACGAACAGGAATGGGAGTAGGGGATGGGCTGTCGCAGCGCCGCCGCCTGTCTATTTGTCTCGGTCTGTAACGTCTAGAGACCGTTTGGACCCGTAGTTGTTACCGATCGAGATGAACAGTGCAGACTCGACTGAATGTCTCGATCTGTAACAGCAAGGGGCCGTTTGGCCATCTAGCTGTTACAGATCAAGACGGAAGGTTGGCGCCTGCCGAAAGATCTCGATCTGTAACGGAAAGGGGCCAAAAATCGGTCTAACTGTTACAGATTGAGACAAAGGTTGGACGCGGTGACGAAAGATCTTGTTCTGTAACAACTAGAGGCTTAAAGACTGTCTTCCTGTTACAGATCGAGACGTTTGTCGGCGGCGGCAACGGTGACGATGGTCCAGTTGTCCGATGTGGTGATGGAAGTGTCTAATACCGTTTTCAAACACAAGCATACGACTCGCAACACGTTGGCGCGGAGCAGGATGCTCGCGCGGCTCACGGAGGCGACCGAGCAAGGTGCACTGCTCGCAACGCATGACAATGCCGAGCTCATGTGGCTGCGACGCCATGTCGGAACCGACGATATCGCGGAGCCCGAGTCGTATCTGTTCTGTTTTCAACATGATTGGGATACGTTGACACCGGCGGAGCGAGCGCTGCGTACCATCAAAGGGCTTGCAGAGTTTCATCCCGATTGGGCGTTTTGGGGTTATGACGCGGCACTTTTGTGGGGTTTGGAGGTGCCGAATGATCTGCTTGGGCCACGATATCTTGTTAAGACAGGTTGCTCGGTGACGTTGAGCAGCGGCTGCAGGTTGTTGCGTCCGCAGATGGCGGGCACGCTCGAGCGTGTTGATGGCGTGCGGGTGACGTCGTTTTGGCGCACGGTGAAGGATTGTCTGCTGCGTGCGCCGTTTTCGTATGGTCTGGCGATCGCCGATTCTGCGCTGCGGGCGAAGGGCATATCGCGCGACGACCTCTGCGAACGGCTCCAGGCCGATTGCGAGGGCAGACGCGGGTATCGCAGAGCTCAGGTGATTGCGTCGCATGCGGACGGGCTGTCCGAAAACGGTGGCGAGTCTCGGTTCCGGGCGTTCTTTATTGCATACGGTTTTCCGGTGCCAGAGTTGCAGGTGGAGTTTCGTGACCCGCTTGATTCGAGCCAAGTGTTTCGCGTTGATTATTTCTGGAGGCTAGAGGACGGGACGTGCGTGATTGGCGAGCTCGATGGAAAGGGAAAGTATGCCTTACAGAACGACGAGGGTCGGGAGTCGGTCGACCCATTCGTGGCAGAACGTCAGCGAGAGTCTCATCTGACGATGCTCGGACATAAGGTGCTTCGGTTTACGTTTAACGAACTCAAAGACCCGGGGAAGCTGGTCGAGAAAATGAGGCTGGCGGGTATTCCTCGGCAGGTTGAATTGGCTGAGGAGTGGAGATGCCAGTGGTATGGGCGCTGAGAGGTTTTGTCTCGATCTGTAACGTTTAGAGGCTGTTTGAGCTCGTAATTGTTACAGATCGAGACAAGCCGGTGAAACGTCGACCGAATGTCTCGATCTGTAACATCAAGGGGCCTAATAACCCTGTACCTGTTACAGATCGAGACATTTCCCTGGTGTCGTTGGGGTGGGACTGCAACGTGTTCCGTCTCCCCACATCCCCTCTTCCTTCCGTTAACCGATGCGTCTGCGGCAATCCAGCGGGACTAGGTGATAATGGACAAATGTTCATGTTAATCGTGAGGGAGGAGCTCGATATGGCATTTGCCGATCGTTCCACGTTGTTTATCAATGCGACCATTCTGGATGGTTCGGAGCATATGGAGCCGCAACCCGATATGGCCGTGACTGTTGAGCGCGGCGTCATCACCTGGATGGGGCCGAGTGCTGTGGCGCAGGCGCCTGCAGGTGCCGAGGTTATCGACCTGGGTGGTGCGTATCTCATGCCCGGTCTCATCAATATGCACGTGCACCTGTGCGGCTCGGGCAAGCCTGTCTCGGCCGGCGATGCGGGAGCGCTGATGAAGAAACTCGATAATCCCGTGGGCCGTGCCATCGTCCGCCGCATCCTCAAGGGCAGTGCCCAGCAGCAGCTGGCAAGCGGCGTGACCACGGTGCGCGGCGCGGGCGACCCGCTGTTTGCCGACATTGCCGTGCGCGACGCTATCGACGCCGGCAAGTATCAGGGTCCGCGCCTGGTAGCGCCGGGAACGGGCGTCACGGTGCCGGGCGGCCATGGCGCGGGCTTGTTCGCCCAGGTGGCCAACAGCCCCGTCGAGGCAGCCGAGCAGGTGCGAGACCTGTATGCGCGCGGCGCCGACGTCATTAAGCTGTTCGTAACGGGCGGTGTGTTCGATGCGACCGAGGTGGGCGAGCCGGGCGTGCTGCGTATGCCGGTGGAGGTTGCCGCGGCGGCGTGCAAGGCGGCGCACGAGGTGGGTCTGCCGGTTATGGCTCATGTCGAGAGCACCGAGGGCGTGAAGGCCGCGCTTGAGGCCGGGGTCGACACGATCGAGCACGGTGCCCCGATGACGCCCGAGATCCTGGAGCTGTATCGCGGCGCCGCGGGCACACAGCTCGAGGGACGCGCGCCGAGCGTGACCTGCACGATCAGCCCGGCGCTGCCGTTTGTGTTGCTCGATCCGGAGAAGACCCATTCGACTGACACGCAAAAGAAGAACGGCGACATCGTGTGCTCGGGCATTATCGAGAGTGCTCGTGCGGCGCTGGAAGCTGGCGTTAAGGTGGGCCTTGGCACAGATTCGAGCTGCCCGTTCGTGACGCAGTACGACATGTGGCGTGAGGTGGCCTATTTTGCCAAGTATGTCGGCGTGAGCAACGCCTTCGCGCTGCATACGGCTACGCAGGTCAATGCCGAGCTCCTGGGGCTGGGCGGCGAGACCGGTACGATCGAGTGCGGCAAGGCCGCCGATATCCTGGTGACGCGCAAGAATCCGCTCGATGACCTGTGCGCTCTGCGTGAGCCGACGCATGTGATGTGTCGCGGTGATCTGGTACGCAAGCTCAAGGTGAAACGTATTCCCGAGGTGGACGCCGAGCTCGACACGATTATGGCCATGCCTGCAGAAGCGCTTGCCGAGGAGCTGGCCCGCGACGGCGTGGCGTAGGTGTGACAAAGGTGCAGCTCCGTTGCCGCATACAAAAAGCCGAGGTCTCAACACGAGGCCTCGGCTTTTTTATCGAACAAATACTTAAGATTTGGGACAAACAAACCTGATTAATTTGTCCCGCGTGCGGGCGCTAGGAGCGGGTTTCCATCTTGGCGTGGCACTTGGGGCAGGTGACGCGGATCTTGCCTTTGCCCTTGGGGACGGAGAGCATCTGGCCGCAGTTGGGGCACTTGAGGTATGCCGTGGTCTTGCGGCCCTTCCACATCTTCTTGGCCGTGCGTTTGGCACGCTCAAAGTCTTCCTTGCTCGTTCCAGCCGCGCGCGAGGTGCCGGCCGCTGCAGTTCCACCGCCCAAGCTGGCGACGAACTTGCCCAAGCCGGGGACGTTCGCGGTCGCGGCGACAAAGGCCTCGTTCTCCTTGCGACGTGCGTCGATGTTTTTGGACAGGCCGCGCAGCACGCCAATCACGATGACGGCGATGGCGATCCAGCTGAGCCACTGGATGCGGGCGATCGATCCGATCATCGCGATGATGATGCCAGCAAAACCCATTACGATGGTGAGCTCGTCAGCGCCATTGCGACCCTTCATAAAGTCATTCATGCAAATTGCCTTTCGTTCGATATGCTGCACGCCTTTATACCCGATTTAGAGCAAGGGGGACAGGTTAATCTGCACCAAGGTGGTGCAAACGTACCTGTCCCCGATACACCAAGATGGTGCAAAGCAGTCTGCCCCCAATGCCCCCAATTACTTGGAGAGCTTGTCGACGACGCGTTCGATCTCGGCGAGCTTGGCGGCTTTGAGGTCTTCGTCGCCCGATTCGATTGCCGAAGTCACGCAGCCCTCGATATGCGCCTTGAGCACGTCGGCGTTAATGCGCGCGAGGAGCGCCTGTGTGGCCATGAGCTGCGTGGAGATATCGACGCAATAACGGTCCTCCTCGACCATCCGCAAGATGCCGTCGATCTGGCCGCGTGCCGTCTTGAGCATGCGGGTCACCGATTTATGGTCTGCCATCATGGCGGGTCCTCGTTTCTGGTCGGGGGGGGGTACGTGCGGGTTGTTACGCGGCGGTCACGGACAGGGCGTGGAACTTCTCGCCGGCGCCCTCGACGGCGGCGGCGAGCTGCTCGGCGGTCACGGTGTCGGCACACTCCACCTGTACGGTCTGGGTCTCGTGATCGGCGTCGGCGTCGGTCACGCCGGCCACGTTGAGCAACGCCGTCTCGACGGTGGCGTCGCAGTGGCCGCACATAAGGCCGGAAGTCTTAATTGTGAAACGCATGGATATTCCTCTCTGTTGTGTCGGCTTTCCCAGGCACCCGACCTTGACCTTCAAGCCGTCGCTCGCGTACCAAAGTACGCGTCGCTCCTCTTTCAGGTCAATCTCTGGCACCTGGAAAACCCGTTCTAAATGGACGTAATAGTGAGCCTATTTTGCCACTTTAGGCTTAAAGGTTCGCAGGCGCAGTGCATTGCTTACGACGCAGACGCTCGACAGGCTCATCGCCGCGGCGCCAAACATCGGTGAGAGTTGCCAACCGGTGAGGGGGAAGAACACGCCCGCGGCGAGCGGAATACCGATGCCGTTGTAGAACAGCGCCCAGAATAGGTCCTGCTTGATGTTGCGAATCGTGGCGCGCGACAGCTCAATGGCGCGGGCGACGTCCATGAGGTCGCTGCGCATGAGCACCACATCTGCCCCTTCTTTGGCGATGTCGGCGCCGGTGCCGATGGCAAGGCCCACGTCGGCGCGCGCCAGGGCGGGGGAGTCGTTGATGCCGTCGCCCACCATGGCGACCTTGCCGCCCGCATCCTGCAGCTCGCGGACGTGGCGCTCCTTGTCGGCGGGGAGGACGTCGGCGATGACCTGCTTGCTGTTCAGTCCCACGCGGCGGGCGATTGCTTCGGCCGTCACACGGTTATCGCCGGTGAGCATGCGCACGTCGACGCCGAGCGAACGCAGCGCGGCGATGGCCTCGGCGCTCGTCTCTTTGACCTCGTCAGCCACGGCGATGGTACCGACAAGCTCGCTGTTCTTGGCAAAGAACAGCGGTGTCTTGCCTTCGGCGGCGAGCTGTTCGGCAAGGCCCGCGGGCACGGTAACGCCCAGCTCGTCCATCAGACGCACGTTGCCGGCTGCGATGACATTTTGTCCCTCGCGCGCCGTAACGCCACGACCGGGCACGGCGGCAAAGTCCTCGACCATGCGCGCGACAATTCCGTGCGCCTCGCACTCGGCCATAATCGCCTCGGCCAGCGGGTGCTCGCTTGAGCGCTCCAACGCGGCGGCCAGCTTGAGCAGCGCCTTTTCGCTCATGGCGCGCGAGCCGTCAGCACGCGTGGCTACCACGATATCGGTCACGGCAGGCTTGCCGCGGGTGACCGTGCCCGTCTTATCGAGCACCACCGTGCCCACGCTGCGCAGATTCTCCAGCGCTTCGGCGCTCTTAAACAGAATGCCCATCTCGGCGCCCTTGCCGGTGCCCACCATAATGGCGACGGGCGTGGCTAGGCCGAGTGCACACGGACAGCTGATCACCAGCACAGCGACGGCGGAGGTGAGCGCTTCGTTGACGCTTCCGGTCAGTGTCATCCACGCCAAGAAGGTCACGGCCGAGATCACGAACACCACGGGCACGAACACGCCGGCGACCTTGTCGGCCATGCGGGCGATGGGCGCCTTGGTGGCGTTGGCGTCCTCGACAAGCTTGATGATCTTGGCGAGCGATGTCTCGGCACCCACACGCGTGGCGCGGAAGGTAAACGAGCCGGTGCGGTTGACGGTGGCGGCGTTGACGGTGTCACCGGCGGTCTTTTCCACGGGGATGGACTCGCCGGTCAGCGCGCTCTCGTCCACGGCCGAGCTGCCCTCGAGCACCACGCCATCGACGGGGATGGACTCGCCGGGGCGTACGCGCAGGATCTGGCCGGGAAGGATGCTGTCGACGTCGACGGTGGTCTCGCTGCCGTCCTCTGCCACGACGGTCGCGGTCTTGGGCGCCAGGTCGATCAGCGCCTCGATAGCGCCGCCGGTTTTGGACTTGCTGCGCGTCTCGAGGTATTTGCCCACGGTGACGAGCGACAGGATCGTGCCTGCGCTCTCAAAATACAGATTGTCCATGCCCGTCATCATGGCCTCGTGGACCTGACCCGCGGCTAACTGGTCGGCCATGATGAACATGGCGTAGAGCGACCAGGCGATGGAGGCGGTGGCGCCCACGGCGATGAGGGCGTCCATGGTGGGCGCGCCGTGCGCGAGCGATTTAAACCCGTTGATAAAGTACGCGTCGTTGACATAGACGATGGGGATGAGCAGGACGAGCTCGGTGAGGGCGAGCGTCATGCTGTGGGTATGGTCGGTGAAGACGCCGGGCAGCGGCCAGCCAAGCATGTGCCCCATGCCTATGTAGAACAGCGGGATGAGGAATACGATTGAGACGATGAGACGAGTGCGCATGGCAGAGGCGGCGGCCTCCAGTTTTTTGGTGGGCGACTCCATATGGGCGGCGCCGGACCTGGCTTGCGTACTGCCGCTTTGGGCGGCGTCGGTGCCCGTGCTGACGGGTGAGGCCGAGTAGCCAGCGCGATCGACGGCGGTGCAGATGTCGTCGGGGGTGACCTGCGCGGGGTCGTAGTCCACCAGCATAGAGCCGGCGAGCAGATTGACCGCGACGCTCTCGACGCCGTCGAGCTTGCTCACGGCACGATCCACGTGCGCCTGGCAGGCGGCGCATGTCATGCCACCCACGTCGAACTTATCTTGAGCCATGGCTTCTCCTTTCTGTGACGTAGTGTCGGAAATGTTAACCAACCGATACTATACACCCATACCCCCTGGGGGTGTCTAATGGAGATGAAAATGTATGACATTCTGTTATTGGTCGAGGTGACAGCCAGTTCGGCGGACCGTAGCCAGTCTAATGTCTCGATCTGTAACATCTAGAGAGGTTTTTAACCTCTTACTGTTACAGATTGAGATGTTGTCTCGCGGGGTTGGGGTTTGTCTCGTTCTGTAACATTTAGACCTGTATCTGCCGAGCTAGTGTTACAGATCGAGACAATTGCCGGGGAGGGGTCCCGTCACGGCAAGATGCCCGCTCCCTAGATACAGAACCCGGGGATCACACAGGTTCGTTTGTTTGGCTTTTCCGCAGGCGTTGCGTACGTAAAGACGTCGCCGTCGTGCCCCACGCGGTTCATATAGAGCGTGCCTTCGCTCTCCGATGTGTCGGGGCTCACCGTGCGCTCCCACCAACAGGTGTCCTCGCCCTTCCACTGGCGGACCATCGTCTCGTTCGTGGAATACGGGCTCACCTTGAGCTCGCGGAAGAGCTGATACTCCTTGCCCTCGCCGTTGTAGATGTCTGCCAGGTAGTGATAGTCCTCGGTAAACGAATCGGGCGGTTGCGTACCGCACAGCTCGACCATGGCGGGCAGCCAAAGGGTTGCGGGTAACTCGCTCAGGCACGATGCGCTGTTGGCGGCGCCCACATTGTTCGAGACCTTCTTGACCCCTTTAATGAGTGCGCGCAACTCGTTGGGCAGCAGCTTAAGGCCGTCGCCGTTGAGCCATTCCCGCAGCTCGCAATCTGCCCAGCCGGCGCTCGGCGGTTCAGCCGCAGCGTTGCGCTCGGCAATACCCGCATCGAACATAAACGTCAGTCCGGCCTTGCCCGTCCCGTCCAGAAGCTCATCGTGGCGGATGCCCACAAGCTGCGCGCCAACCTGCAGCCCGTTGGTGAGCGTGACACGCTTGGTACACGGATAGGGGATATGCCCATCGGCATCGAGCAGGTGATAGCGCTTGGCAATCTCGCGTGCCTCGCTACGGGTCTCGGCGGCCTTAATCTTGAGCGAAATCTCCTGCAGCTGATCCCAGGTGTAGTCGTCAAGTGAACCGCGGATGCCGTCAAGGTAGTCGGGGATGCCAAAGCCATGGGTTGCCGCCCCGATAACGCTGAGCCCCGCAACGGCTGCGATAGCGCCGCCGATAATAAAGCGGCGGCGGGTCATGGCATCGTGGCGGGCCTGATTCAGGATCTCTCGTGCGCGCTCGCCGGCGACGTCGACCTTAAGGTGCGTGCCAGAATCGATATCAATCGCGGCCTCGTCTCCTGTGCCTTCGCGGCCCTCGGATTCGGCATCGGTGAGGTATGCCGAGAGCACCTCGAGCATCTGCTGCTCGGTGGGACGATCGCACTGCTCGACTGAGAGACCCTTCACGATGATTTGGACGAGCGCTTCATCGCCCTCGCAGCGCGGCTCGAGCGGTGCCGGCTTGGTCTTGGTCTTTACGAGATAGAACGAGCCGGTTGCAGCGGCGTCCGTCGACTCAAAGTCAAACGGTTTGCGACCGCTGTAGAGCTGGTACAGAATGCTCGAAAGCGCATAGACGTCGATTGCCGGCGAACGGCGAAGGGCCGCGATGCCTTCGATATCCTGCGTGAGCATCTCGGGCGCGGCGTATGCGGGCGTGGCAAAGCGCCAGATGTCGGCGCGCCGGGTGATCGTGTCGTCGCCGAGAGCCATGGTCGCGGAGCCCATGTCGATGAGGCAGGGGTCAAAGGAACAATCAGCAATCTGCTGCTCGAGCGTTCGGCTGGTGGTGCGGAACATGATATTGGCAAGCGACAGGTCGCGATGGATGACCGGATTCACGAGGCCTTGGGTCATCAAGAGCGCACGAAGCACGGCGTTTCCGACGGCGGCGACCATCTGGGTGGTCAGCCCGCCCGAGGCGTCGTGAGGAAGCAGGGGCAGCGCCTGCTTGAGCGAGGTGCCCTCGACCCACTCCATGAGGATGAGCGGGTCATCCTCGCACGATCCGTAGCCATAGACGCGCGGAAATCCGCGCAGGTGCGAGACGGTACACAGATGACGGTACTCCTCGAATAGCGCGGCGGTGTTGGCCAGGTGCGCTGCCGATTGCTCGGCGGAGCGGTCGGGGGCTTGGCCGGAAAGGATGGCGTTGTCCTTGAGTAGCTTGACGGCAAAGACCTCGCCGCTCGTGTTGGTCGCGCGCAGCACGTGCCCGATGTTGCCGTTGTTGCGGTGGGCCGTCTGGAGAATAAGCGTCATAAACCGACGCTTGGCGTCGTCCTCGGCGCTGGGGTCGACCGCCACGGCGGTATCGAACGTATCGAGACGGATGAGTTTGTCGCCATAGGCGCTATCGGTAGTATCCATGGCGTTCCTTTGTCTGGCATGGGTTGCCGCGCGTACACGTGAGCAGTGCGGATATCGGTAAAGTACCATGATAGCCGCACTGCTCACGTGTACCGCTGAGTATTGTCGTTTACGACGCAGAAGGTAGAAGACGAAAGACGGACGGCGACCGTCTTCCGATCGCTGTCCGTGCTAGTCCACAATGACAAGGAATGTCGTGTAGAGACCCAGATGGAGCCTGTCGCTGTTGGCGATTTCTACGGGGGGATAGGCTTTGCCGGGCTCGCGTTGGTCGCGCGGCGGCTCAATCACAATATCGCCGTCGCCCGCGCCCGATTCGAGCACTGTGCCGTTGGTCGATCCAAGGCCCTGGGCGTACCAGTGCTCACCCTCGAGCCAAATACGAAGATGCTCGCGCGAGGCGTCGGCGCCTACATCGGTGATGCTGGGCGAGGTTTTGGGCAAAGAACCAATCACGGTGCCGCGCGGATCGCGTGTGAGGGGATGGATTTGCATGTCGGCGCAGTTGTCGGCATGGGTTCTGAGCAGACCGAGGTTGGGAGCGACGGTGTGCGGCTGCTCCAGGCTGCTCATAAAGCCACGTCCGACGGTAGTTTCGGTGGTGCCAAAGTGCCCGCCCGTCTTGCTGTCGCAAAAGCGCTCGACGGTGGCCACGCCCTGAACGGGATCGGCGAGCGCCCCCGTTGCTACAAAGAGCATCAAGAAGAGCGTGCTTTTTTCGCGCACGGCATTGCCGTCAAAGTTGTCGATGCGATTGAGGGCATTTGCATATAGGCGGCTGTCCAGCTTGTAGCTGGCGAGAGCCGACATCATTTCGTTGGCGGCCGGACCGCGATAGTGCTCGGCGATTGCCTGATAGGCGGACTCGCCGCCGCCGAGCTTGCTGCAGATTGCCGCGGAAAGGTTGAGCGTGGTGACGGTAAAGTCGCTGTAGATGGCGGGCGCGCACTGGTCAGGCTTGCGATGGACGATGTAACGGGTGAGATACGAGCGGTTGGAAGAGCATTTCTCGAGCAGGGTACTGCCGAGATAAGAGTTTCCATTGATGAGCATTCGGGCGATCTCGAGATGTTTAAGACCGCCGAACGAGCGAATATCGTTATAGAGGACCGAGCAAGGCGTCTCTGCTGCCACGGATACCTCCTTTGATTGCTTCCTAGCCAATATGGCGATAGGAATTAATGGCCCCGGTGGGCGACGTATTAAATGGCTGCGCAATATATAGCGTAACCAAAGCAACATTATAGGCCACATGTTCGAAATTGCAGGAAGACCGAGAGATTTGGTTTGGACTGAACGGAAATCCCCCTCTGTCTTGATCTGTAACATTTGGACCCGGTTTTGCCCTGCATCTGTTACAGATTGAGACAATCGGCCAGGCCCACCTCGTCCACCTCGTCATCTGTGGTTTACGTGGGGGCATACGGAGTGCGGGTATACTAACCGGCGGCGAATCTGCTCCATCGCTTAGAGCTGCTGCGTCTGGACGGCGCGTGATAGGGTTGCCAAAGCGATCGCCAGCGTGCTGAGCAACGTCCTCTCTGTGCGCACCCGTTTTTGTATGTATTAGCGCACTACCAAGCACGCCAGCGCGGCCGCATGCCGTGCCCATAGCGCGTGCAGATAAGGAACAACAACATATGCGTAATTCTGTATCCGACGTCACCGACGCCGAGATTCTGGACGAGACCCGCGAGGCCATGACCCAGGCCGCCTTCGATGCCGCCGACGAGGCAAATGCTGCCCAGGCCGTCGAGTCCGCTACCGAGAGCCTGCCCGCCTTTGACGAGCTGGGCCTCTCCGACGAGATGCTCCGTGCTATCGAGAACCTGGGCTACACGGCGCCCACGCCCGTTCAGGCCGGCTCCATCCCCGTGGTGCTCGAGGGCCGCGACTTGCTTGCCGCCGCCCAGACCGGCACCGGCAAGACGGCCGCCTTTTTGCTGCCGACCATGAACAATCTGGAGCACATCGCTCCGCCCAAGCCTGTGCGCGAGCGCGGCGGCCGCAACCGCCGTCGCGGTGCCAAGAAGCCCGAGGGCAACGGCCGCGGCCCCGTGATGCTCGTCATCACCCCCACGCGCGAGCTTGCCCAGCAAATCGACGAGGTCGCGAGCAAGATCGCCGACGTCACCGGCCATGTCGCCGTGACCGTCGTGGGTGGCGTGAGCTACAAGCCGCAGACTGCTGCCCTCAAGTACGGCTGCGACATCCTGGTCGCCACGCCGGGCCGTCTGGTCGATCTGATCGAGCAGGGCGCCTGCCACCTGGACGAGGTCAAGGTGCTGGTGCTCGACGAGGCCGACCGCATGCTCGACATGGGCTTTTTGCCCGCCGTCCGTCGTATTGTGCGCGAGACGCCGGCCGAGCGCCAGGCGCTGCTGTTCTCGGCAACGCTCGACGAGGAGGCCGTGGGCGAGATCACCGACCTGGTGAGCGACCCGGCCCGCGTGGAGATCGCGCCTGCCACGTCGACCGCCGACACCGTCGACCAGTTTGTGTTCCCGGTGTCCATCGAGGCCAAGAACAACCTGCTGTCCGAGTTCCTCAAAAAGGAGGGCCCGGAGCGCACTATCGTCTTTATGCGCACCAAGCACCGCGCCGACAGCTGCTGCCGTCGTCTGGAGCGCAAGGGCATCAAGGCCGCCGCGATCCACGGCAACCGCAGCCAGGCCCAGCGCGAGCGCGCGCTTTCGGCCTTCCGCGACGGCACCGTCGACGTGCTGGTGGCGACCGATGTCCTCGCCCGCGGCATCGACATCAGCGACGTGCGCTACGTCGTGAACTTTGACGTGCCGGCCGAGCCGACCGACTACATCCACCGTATTGGCCGTACGGGCCGCGCCGGTGAGCTGGGCTGGGCCATCACGTTTGTGACCGAGCAGGATGTCGATGAGTTCTACGAGATCGAGAAGCTCATGGACAAGACGGCCGACATCTACGAGGCCGGCGACCTGCATGTGGGTCCCAATCCGCCCGCGGTTGACCCCGAGCGCGACCCTGCGGCCTTCAAGGTGAAGAAGAAGACCAAGCGCGGCAAGTCCAAGAGCAAGAAGAAGCTTGAGCAGGCACGTCGCGATGGCAAGCGCAACGGCGATGACTACGGCGATGTGGCCGGTCGTTCCAACCGCGGTCGCGACGAGCGTCGCGGCGACGGCGAGCGTCCGAGCCGTCCCAAGCGCGGCGGCAAGACTCGCGTGCGCGAGGGCGTTCAGGCTCGCGTGGATGAGGCCGTGGAGAGCGTGGCCCGCGAGGTGGCTGCCGAGGAGCGCGGCGGTGCTGGTGCCGTCGAGCAGGTCCCGCGCGGCAACCGTGCCGAGCGCCGTGCCAAGCAGTTCCAGGGCGAGGCGCATCGCCGTCGCCGCGAGGACGAGGACCGCGGCGGTCGTCGCCGTGTTGAGCGCGAGGACGAGGGCCGTGGCTCGCGTGGCGGCAAGCGCGGCCCGGGTGATCGTCGTCGCTCCGGTCGCGATGGCGAGCGCGGCGGTCGTGATGAGCGCCGTGGCGGCGAGGGTCGTGGTTCGCGTGACACCCGCAGCGGTGAGTCCCGTGGTGGCAAGCGCTTTGAAGAGCACGGCGGCCGTGGCGGCGAGCGTCGCGAGGGTGCTCGCGGTAATGGCGGGCGCAGTGGCGCCGGGCGTTCTGGTGAATCGCGCGATCGTCGTGATCCGCGTGCCAGCCGCGATCGTCGCGATGATTGGCGCAACTACGACGATACCCGCGAGGAGCGTCGCGGCGGCTATCGTGGCGGTCGTGGTGGCAACCAGGCCGGCTCTCGTGGCGGCCGCGCCGGCGGTCGCGATAACCGTGGCAGCTATGGCAACAGCCGTGGCGGCAAACGCGGCGGCAGCTCCCGTCGCCCCGGTGACGGCGGCGGCAAGCGCAAATAACACGCGCGTCGCGCGGTAAGGCGAGATGAGTTTGGGCCCCGAGCAGACTATGCTCGGGGCCCTTTTTTGGGCGCAGTTTGAGGTGGGCCGGCCCCCTCACGAAAAAGCACGGAGGCGGTCGCGGCAAGAGATGTGGGTTATCGGCTTAGTTGGAGATTCGCGTATGCGGGGTTCTGGCATAGACGGAGAACGTGAAGCTCCCTACTGACGCACGGTGGCCGCAGTGCCCGGGCGGACACACTCGGGATTCCGCTCGCTGCCTGGCGCCCTTGCTGCCATCTGACTTTCACGCTCGCATTGTTCTGGATGCGGGCGTGTTTTTTCACGGCACGCACGGGTCCCCCGGGGTGCGCCGTGCATTTTCGGGAGTTTTCAGCAAGCCGGGGTGGCTGCATACGCGCCGGAAGCGTCTATTTGATCTCGCGAGATCCCTCGACGGGCGATTTGGGTCGGCAGGCGGCGTACGGCGTGGCGATAGCGCGCGTTTCGCGCCGTGCCGTGCCCCAAAGCGACGCCGGCCGCGCGATGCTCCCGGTTCGCGGCGTCGCCGGCGGGGGCCGCGATGCTGAAAACTCCGGTTTTTGCACGGTCCAAGCGGGGGTACGTTGGGACGGGAAGGGGCGCCCCCGTCTATTTATGCATGGCACAAGCGAAAATATGCAAGACAATAGGGCGCCATGCGCCGGATGCCCAGATTGGGCGCGCCATACGCCGACGTTCGCCGCGTCCCTTCCGCGCCGTGCGCGAATCAAAAGGCGAGGGCAGTTATGGGCGTGCGGGCGGCCCTGCTGATGGCGGGGCTGCGGCGGAGCTTGCGCTTGCCGTGGTCGATCGCGCGCCCTGGGCGCCGGCGCTCGACGGCTGCATGCTCCTGCTTGCCACGCACGATGTCGCCGATGCTCAGGCCCTCGATATCTCGGACATCATCACGCTCTAAATACTTATTCAGCAACAAATTGATTCGTTTTCCTCCGTTCCCATGGGGTTAGGTATGGTATTCTATCTGTGGGGTAATACTTAGGAATACCAAGTAATACCAACGCCGTAGAAACAAACTCCAGATGCGGGCCAATCGGGTTGCCTTCACAGCCCGTCGCCCAGCCGCGTGGCCCGCATCTATCCGCACCACCGTCGTTTCAAAAAGGAAGCGCCATGGCAGAACACATGACCCCGGTTGTCGCGAAGGTCTTGCCCGAGGAAAAGGCGGCCTTCGCGGCGGCAACCCAGCTCGTAGGCACCACGCCGTCCAACGCTATCCGCATGTTTATCGCCGCGTTCAATCGCTGCGGCACCTTTCCGTTCGACATTTCGCCCAGCGGGGCCTTTGGCACTGCGCCCGATTCTCATCAATAAGTGATCCGTTTTCCTCCGTCCTCATGGAATCAGCTCTCTGCCGAGTTGTGGTAGAACTAGGGAACGGTTTTGAGGAGGTTGGCATGCTCAATGCGATGATTTGGGCGCTTGCCTGTTTTGGCGTTGTTGCTGCCGATATAGCCCTGAGCGTGGTTCTGTTTTCAGTTCTCGATGCCGTATCGGTGCTGACGGGCTATCCGATCGACAATCTCGATATCCAATGGTTCCAGGCTGCCGCTCAGACGGCGTCGTTTTTGATGGCGCTGCTGTGGTGGCGTTATCTGTGGCCCCGCTCCTTCATGGCGCGCCGGCAAGGTGAACGTCCGCTCGGCGGGGGAGCAAGTGCTGCATGGAAGCGCATCGCTTGCGTTGTCGTGATTGGCCTTGCCCTGCAGGTGGTCGTTGGCTACGTGACCGACGCCGTGCTGTCGCTGTTGCCCGACGCCGCGGCCGACTACAGCGAGCTTGTCGAGGAAACAGGTATGGGCGACACCAGCTATCTCGCCGTCCTGACTACGGTGCTCGGCGCCCCATTTTGTGAAGAGCTGCTGGTGCGCGGCATTATTTTTGAGTTTTCGCTCCGAGCGTTTAATCCGCAGTGCCGCCCACTTTGGAAGCGCCGGCGTCGTGCGAGCGCGCAGAACGGCGCCATGGTGCCCTGGGCGGCTCCAAGCACGTGGGGTATCGCCGCAGCAATCGTGCTGCAGGCGGCGGTCTTCGGCTTTATGCACATGAACTGGGTGCAGGGCTGCTATGCGGGCGCTGCCGGCCTCATTTTTGGCTGGGTGCTCGTGACGACTGGAAAGCTCCGCTACACGATCCTGCTGCACTTTGCCTTTAACGCCGGGTCGTATCTCATGGGCCTGCTGTGGTTTGTGAACACGCCGCTCGACGTGATAATCACGGTCGCGATCGCCGGCTTCGTACTGGTAGAGGCGATGCGGTCGCTCAAGCTGACGTGCCAGCTGGCTCGCTCCCGTCAGTAAATGTGATTCCCTTAAGGAAAACACGGTTAGGTGCGTCTGAACGTGTTCTCCCTAGGGAAATCACGACTGGAGACAGCCCAAGCGTGTTTCCCCTAGGGAAAACACGCTTGGCCGATGAGGAGACGCCGACTGGCCAAGAGACACCGGCCGGCCCTCGCCACGCTAATTGCGGCGTCCGCCGCCGTTGGCGCCCTGCCGTCCCTGGGCCGCGCGATTGCGACCGGCGGTGTTCTGCGCGCGCGACATGCCGCCGTGGCCCTTGCTGCCCTTGGGCCCCTTGCCGGCGGTGCCACCGTGCGGCTTGCCGCCCTTCTTGCCGGTGCCGTGTCCGCCGCCAGCAGACGTCTCGCCCGGGCGTGGCGGCACGGGGCGAATCAGGCAATGCTTGGTGTAGCCGATCAAATCGCGGCGGCCGGCCTTTTCCAGCGCCTCGCGCACGAGCTTGTAGTTCTCGGGCTTGCGATACTGGATGAGCGCGCGCTGCATGGCTTTCTCGTGCGGGTCGCGCGCCACATAGATCGGCTCCATGGTGCGCGGGTCCACGCCGGTGTAGTACATGCACGTCGACATGGTGGACGGCGTGGGGTAGAAGTCCTGCACCTGCTCGGGCATGTAGCCCATGTCGCGTACGGCCTCGGCAAGGTCCACGGCTTCCTTCATCGTTGAACCGGGGTGGCTCGAGATCAGGTACGGCACCACGTACTGCTTGAGTCCGTATTCGCGATTCAAACGTTCAAATTTACGGCAGAACGCGTCGTAGACAGCGCGGCTCGGCTTGCCCATCACGGACAGCACCGCATCGCTCACGTGCTCGGGCGCTACGCGCAGCTGGCCCGAGACATGGTGCTCCAGCAGCTCGCGTAAAAACTCGTCCGAGGCATCGGCCATGGTGTAGTCAAAGCGGATGCCGCTACGCACGAAGACCTTCTTGACGCCCGGCAGCTGGCGTAGGTCGCGCAGCAACTGCGTGTAGCCGCTCTCGTCGACCACCATGTTCTTGCATACACTCGGCCACAGGCAGCGCTTGTTCTTGCACACGCCGTGCTTGAGCTGCTTGTCGCAGGCAGGGCGGCTAAAGTTGGCCGTCGGTCCGCCCACGTCGTTGATGTAGCCCTTAAACTCGGGATCGCGCGTGAGCAGCTCGGCCTCGCGCATGATCGAGTCGTGGCTGCGCATCTGCAGCACGCGGCCCTGGTGGAAGGTGAGGGCGCAAAACGAGCACTCGCCAAAACAGCCGCGGTTGGAGCTAATGGAAAACTTGATCTCGGCAAAGGCCGGCACGCCGCCCGCCGCGTCGTAGTCGGGATGCCAATCGCGTGCGTAGGGGAGTTCGGCAACCTCGTCCATCTCGTCGGTGGTGAGTGTTGCCGACGGCGGGTTCTGCACCACATAGACGCTGTTGGGGTAGGGCTCTACCAGGCGATGACCGGTGATGGGGTCCATATTCTGCTGCTGCACGTTAAAGCTGCGCGCGTAGTTGAGCTTGTCGGCGGCAAGGTCGTCCCAGCTGGGCAGCAGGTCGTAGTCGTAGACCTCGTCGAGCGAACCCGTGCGGTAGACGGTGCCGTTGATATAGGTGATCTGATCGATGGGCAGGCCCGCGTCGAGCGCATCGGCGATCTCGACGATCGCGTGCTCGCCCATGCCGTAGATGAGGATGTCGGCGCCCGAGTCGAGCAGTACCGAGCGCTTGAGTTTGTCCTGCCAGTAGTCGTAGTGGGCCAGGCGACGCAGGCTTGCCTCGATGCCGCCGATAATGATGGGGGCGTCCTTGAACGTCTGGCGGATGAGGTTGCCGTAGACCGTGACGGCACGATTGGGGCGGTGCCCCTCCTCGCCACCGGGGGTATAGGCGTCGGTGTGGCGGCGGTGCTTGGTCACCGAATAGTGGTTGACCATGGAGTCCATGTTACCGGCACTGACGAGAAAGCCCAGGCGCGGCTCGCCGAGCACCGTGATGCTGGCGGGGTCGGTCCAGTCGGGCTGGCAGATGATGCCCACCTTGTAGCCGTGCGCGTCGAGGACGCGGCTGACGATGGCCATGCCAAAGCTGGGGTGGTCCACGTAGGCGTCGCCGCAGATGTAGACAAAGTCGCACTGGTCCCAGCCGCGCGCATCCATGTCGGCGCGGCTGACGGGGAGGAACTTATCGCGGCCCGGGCGCCAGGGACGGGCGGGCGCAGCCGGGGTATGAGTGGCGTGGCCGCCCTGGGCCTTGCCGCCGCGCTTTTGCTGCTGGCCCTGTTTGCCCTGCTGACTGCGCTGGTTGTTCTGAGCGTGCTGAGGCTTTTTTGCCACGATCCCTCCCGGTGTTTGTATGCTGCACGTAATTGTAACCAGTCTTTTGGGACGGCGCTAAAAAGACTGGTGGAGTACACGAGGCGTCGGGCGTCGGGTGTGGCGCCGCGCCCGCCGTTTGTTTCCAGACTGTGTATCTGCGCGTTGGGGAGCCCGTCTCGCGCGCACGCCATGTTGTCAATGGGTTACAGTATGAACGGCGGCTATGTCTCCGCCAACGCACGAGAGGGTCGTCAACAAGGAGGCCGCACGACGATGCAGCGTGCCAAGCAGATATCGGAGTCCATCGAGCTGGGCATCATTCTGGCGCTCGCCGGTGGCTTTATGGACGTGTATTCGTACATTGGGCGCGATCATGTTTTCGCCAACGCGCAGACAGGCAACATCTTGTTGGTGGGCGTGAGCATCTCGGAGGGTAATTGGGCGCTCGCGGGACGCTATTTCTTCCCCGTGGTGTCGTTTGCCGTGGGCATTATGCTTGCCGACCTGGTACACGAGCGTTTTGGCAGCGTGATTCACTGGCGCCAGGTGACGGTGTTTTTTGAAGCCGTTATCTTGCTGGTCGTGAGCTTTATCCCGGGCGGCGATTTCAACCTGCTCGCCAACTGCCTTACTTCGTTTGCCTGCGGTATGCAGGTCGAGAGTTTCCGCAAGATTCATGGACACGGCATCGCCACGACCATGTGTATCGGCAACCTCCGTAATGCCTTGCAAAACGTGGACGACTACATCATTACCCACAAGCGCGGCTTTTTGGAAAACGGCCTGCTGTACTTTGGCGTGATCTTTACCTTTGTGTTTGGCGCCGTGTTGGGCAACTGGTGTATTGAGCGCATGGGCCTGCACGCCATCGTCGTGGCGAGCGTGCTGCTGTTTGTCGCGTTTGCCATCATGTTTATCGACCGCGAGCGCGACTTGTGCTCTCGCTGGAAGCGTGCCTGCGAAGATTGGAAAGACGCCTGCCAAAAATAACGGCAGGATGCGGCAAGGGGCTGGCCCCTTTGTCGCACTGATTAATATTGGGGAGGGGACGGCCATCTCGGCCGCCCCTTTTTTGGAGTCTTAAGCGCTAAGGTGCATGTTTGTAATGACAAGATTTGACGTCAGCAAAGCGTGTTGCTTGAGGCTATAGAATAAAAATGTCATCTTTCCAGCTATGATTATTAGTTAAGGGGATGGACATATGTCAGAGCTTTTTATTCAAAATAAGACGACAGTAATCAAGTTGATAATCAAGGCGGAGAACTGTCCTCTTTATTGCTTTGTAGAGCCTTTCTGAGCAGCTATTCTATTATTAGTCTGGATGAGTCTTGCAACAATTTAGATAGTGTTTCGATATCCTTTTTGAAAGTAGCGTTTACGCAGGAGATGAAAAAGCATGCCGCCATTATTGCGGATCATGGACATGGTTTTGAACAATTTGCAGACTATGTAATACAGTTCCAGGAGCCAGGAAAAAAACTATCTAGCTCCTGAATGTTGTTACGAACTGCTTTTTGCGATTTATTCGAGATGCTCTTCAATCCGAGCCCTAAGAAGGGCAATGGCTGTAGGTATTCCAATTGCGGCGGCTAATTCGGCTTTATCCAAAACCTGTATGCTAAAGCACGATTGTTTATCACATTGAAGGACGATAACTGAAGATAGTTTCACTTCCCGTTGGCTGAATATATCGTAATCTCCAAATAGGAAGTTACCTTTTATTGTGTAATTCGGTATGTTCGTTATGCACTTCATCTCAAGTCTGTTTAGGCCATAATCAAACACCGCAACTTCCTCGTGTTCGATGATGAGCGCAACCCTGGGCATGTTGCTAAAACCACCGTCGACGACAGTGAAGAGTTTTTCATTTGCATCGTCATAAACGGTATATTTAAGACTCAATAGCTGTCCTAGTGGACCCGTGAACCCATGTTTTTTGATGTTGAGGCTGTCTCCCGCTGGGTTGATGAGAGCCAGGGTATGCGGATAAGGGTTACCTTCAATTGAGATTCGATATTCGTTTGTAGCCGTCTTGCTCGATTTAGGACCACTAGCCACCATGCGTCATCGCCTCGATCGAATTGGAACCGTCTTCTGCTTCGTGCGGAGAATTACGCTGTACGTTGCAGTAGATGCAGCTGCAATAACCGCATGGGCAATTTCTAACAAAATGAATGACGTTATTTGCTGCATGCATGTTATTCACTACAAAGTATCTTTTTATAAACGTATTGTCAAACATATATTGCTAAAACAGAAACAATTTATAGACTGAGTCGGTCGCATTCTTTGGGCGATTGCTCCTATAATCTAGCCTTCGCTGCTGTCGGGAGGGAAGAACTAGGGCTCCGTTATTCTGTTGAAACGCTTTAACACTTTTGATGTTTTCACGCGTTTTTTGTTTCAAAAGCGTTAGGATGGGACTTATAGCGCGGGGCGTAATGGATGCCCCGCACACGATGGGAGGCTATCAATGGCTAATCGTTTCGTTCTCAACACCATCTCTTATCATGGTTCCGGCGCCATCAAGGAGATCCCCGGCGAGCTCCAGCGTCGCGGCTACAAGAAGATCTTCGTCTGCTCCGACCCCGATCTGGTCAAGTTTGGCGTTACCGCTAAGGTGACCGACGAGCTCGACGCCGCCGGCATCGCTTGGAGCCTCTACTCCGAGATCAAGCCCAACCCCACCATCCAGAACGTCAAGGACGGCGTCGAGGCCTTTAAGGCCGCCGAGGCTGACGCTATCGTGACCATCGGCGGCGGCTCCTCCATGGATACCGCCAAGGCTATCGGCATCATCATCAACAACCCCGAGTTCGCCGATGTCCGCAGCCTCGAGGGCGTTGCTCCCACTAAGAACCACGCCGTGTTCACCATCGCCGTGCCGACGACCGCCGGTACCGCTGCTGAGGTGACCATCAACTACGTCATCACCGACCCCGAGAAGGTCCGCAAGTTCGTGTGCGTCGACACCAACGACGCCCCCGAGGTCGCCGTCGTCGACCCCGATATGATGGCTTCCATGCCCGCCGGCCTGACCGCCTCTACTGGCATGGACGCTCTGACCCACGCCATCGAGGGCTACACCACCAAGGGCGCTTGGGAGCTTTCCGACATGTTCCACTTTGAGGCTATTAAGCTGATCAGCGAGAACCTGCGCGACTCCGTTGCCGAGGCCAAGTCCGGTCAGCCCGGCTCCGGCCGCGAGGGCATGGCTCTTGGCCAGTATGTCGCCGGCATGGGCTTCTCCAATGTCGGCCTGGGTATCGACCACGCCATGGCTCACACCCTGTCCGCTCACTACGATACCCCGCACGGTGTCGCCTGCGCCATGCTGCTGCCGATCGCCATGGAGTTCAACAAGCCGGTTTGTGCCGAGCGCCTGGCCAAGGTCGCCGTCGCCATGGGCGTTGACACCACGGGCATGAGCACCGACGAGGCCGCCGATGCCGCCATCGCCGCCGTTAAGCAGCTCTCCGCCGACGTGAACATCCCGCACGTCTGCGAGGCCATGAAGGCTGACGAGATCGAGGTCCTGGCCAAGGACGCCATGGCCGACGCCTGCTTCCCGGGTAACCCGCGCGAGGCGACGCTCGACGACGTTATCGAGCTCTTCAAGAAGATCTGCCCGGCTGCTTAACCTGGTTCGGCGGGCCCCGCCCGTTAGCCCCACAATCGTCCTCGGACATGTCGGAAGCCCCCGCTGCGCACTTCGTGCGGCGGGGGCTTCCTCCGTCCTGCGGAAAGATTGTGGGGCTAACGGGCAGGGGCCCGCCGGCTCGTTATCGTGGCGGGCGCAGTTCTGGGGAGCTCGATGGGTCATCTCGCTAGGTAAAAAGATGGTTTGCGGTGGTATTGTTGCTGTGGGTTTAATTCGATATGAAAGGGTGACTTTGGTGTCCAAGACGGATTCTACGCTCTCCTATATTACTGACCAGTTGAAGGCGCTGACTTCTATTGCTTCGCCTACCGGCTATACCCGTGCGGCGACTGATTATCTGATGGAGACCCTGCGCGATATGGGGTTTGGGCCTGAACGTTCTAATAAGGGCAACGTGCTCGTTGAGCTTGGTGGCGAGGGTGAGCCGCTTGTGTTGGCGAGCCATGTCGACACCCTGGGCGCTATGGTGCGCTCCATCAAGGACAATGGCCGCCTGCGTCCCACGACGCTCGGCGGGCATCAGTGGTCTACGGCCGATGGCGAGAACTGCACCGTCTACACGCGTGACGGCAATGTGTACACGGGTGTGGTCCTCAATACCGAGCCTTCGGCGCATGTGGCCGATGAGCCGGTCAAGGCCATCGAGAAGAACATGGAGATCTTGCTCGACGAGAACGTCGATAGCAAGGACGATGTGCTTGAGCTGGGCATTCAGACCGGCGAGATCATCGCTATGGATCCGCGTACCACGGTGACGGAGAGCGGCTACATCAAGAGCCGCTTCCTGGATGACAAACTGTCGGCGTCGATTCTGCTGGGTCTGGCCCGCGCCGTTGCTGACGGCGAGGTGACGCTTTCGCGCAAGGTGTCGCTGCTCTTTACCGTGTACGAGGAGGTCGGCCACGGCGGTGCCTTCGTGCCGGCCGACACGCGCGAGATGATCAGCGTTGACATGGGCTGCGTGGGTGACGACCTGGGCTGCACCGAGCGCATGGTGTCGATCTGCGCCAAGGATTCGGGTGGCCCCTACAACTACGATCTGGTGACCACGCTGTCCAATATCGCGCGCGAGCTCGAGCTTGATTACGCCATCGACGTGTACCCGCATTACGGCTCGGACGTTGAGGCCACGCTTTCTGCCGGCTACGACATTCGCCATGGCCTGATCGGCCCCGGCGTGTACGCGAGCCACAACTACGAGCGCAGCCACATCGACGGTGTGCGTAACACCTTTGAGCTCGTCCGCGCCTACGTGCAGCGCTAGCAATGCAGCGGCCTCGGCTGACACAGCAGTACCGACCGAGGCCGTCCTCTCTAAGTTGCGGTGAAATAGGGACTGTTTGGTGGTTTTAAACGCTTAAACAGTCCCTATTTCACCGCAACTTATGAAGGAGATGGGGCTACTTGATGGCTGTCGTAACGGTGCCGCCGCCCAGGACGATGTCGCCGCGGTAGGCAACGACTGCCTGGCCGGGGGCGATGGCTCGCTGTGGCTCGTCAAAAGTTAGCAGCATTTGCCCGTCTTCGTCACGCGTAAGGGTCGCTGCCTGGTCTTTCTGACGGTAGCGGTACTTGGCACCCACGCGAATGCCGCCGGCATTGAGCTCCGCCTCCATGCGGTCGACAGGGGCGCTCCAGATCCAGTCGTTGGCCGTGAGCGCTGTGGCCGTCAGGTCCTCGGCCTCGCCCAGATGCACAATGTTGTTGGCGGCATCGACGCCCGTTACGTACACGGGATGCGCCATCGCGACGCCCAAGCCCTTGCGCTGGCCGATGGTATAGCGCAGTGCACCGTTGTGGCGTCCGACCACGCTGCCGTCGCGCCATACAATATCGCCCGGCTCGGTGGCATGTCCGCAGCGGCGCTCGATATAGCCCGCGTAGTCGCCGTCCGCGATAAAGCAGATATCCTCGCTCTCGGCCTTCTTGGCGTTGATGAAGCCCTGCTCGGCGGCAATGCGGCGCACGTCGCGCTCTTTGTCCAGTCCGGCCAGCGGAAAGATCGTGCGTGCCAGGCGCTCTTGTGTGAGCGAATACAAAAAGTAGCTTTGGTCCTTTTTGGGATCTTCGCCGCGGTGCAGCTGCCAGGTTCCGTCGGACGCCTGGCTCGTTTTGGCGTAATGACCCGTGGCGATGTAGTCGCAGCCCATATCGAGTGCCGCATCGAGCAGCGCGCCAAACTTAATATGGCGGTTGCAGATGATGCACGGGTTGGGCGTCAGTCCCTCCTGATAGGCAGTCACGAAGCGCTCGATAACGTTGCGGTCGAAGGTCTGCTGCAGGTCGAGCACGTGGTGGGGTATCCCCAGGCGCTCGGCGACGGCCTTTGCATCGGCGATGTCGCGGTCGACTTTGCTCATGCCCGTGACGGGATCGGGCGCGGGACAGGTGAGGCGCATGGTGGCACCGACGCATTCGTAGCCCTGGCGCTTGAGCAGGTAGGCAGTCACGCTGGAATCGACGCCGCCACTCATGGCGACGAGCACGCGCTTGTTGTGCATGGGGAGGTTCTCCTTGGTGGCATGTGGCCAAAAAAGAAAAGCGGCGCGGGAGGCTGGTTCCGCGCCGCAGACATTGTAGCAAGTTCGGACGACTCGTGGAGCGCCCTGATGGGATGGGCTTAGACTGCCGGGAGAGAGGAGACCGATTCGTCCTGGGCTCAACCTATGGGCGAGGCCCTAGTCCTGGAAGAGTGCCGTGGACAGGTAGCGCTCACCGGTGTCGGCAAGCAGAGCCACGATGGTCTTGCCCTCGTTCTCGGGGCGCTTGGCCAGCTGCAGTGCGGCCCACACGGCGGCGCCGGACGAAATGCCCACGAGCACGCCCTCCTTGTGGCCCACGGCGCGGCCGGTGGCAAAGGCGTCGTCGTTCTCGACGGGGATGATCTCGTCATAGACCTGGGTGTCGAGGACGTCGGGCACAAAGCCGGCGCCGATACCCTGGATCTTGTGCGGGCCGGCCTGGCCCTTGGAGAGCACTGGGGAAGTGGCGGGCTCGACGGCGACAACCTGAATCTCGGGGTTCTGCTCCTTGAGGAACTCGCCCACGCCGGTCACGGTGCCGCCGGTGCCAACGCCGGCGACGAAGATGTCGACCTTGCCGTCGGTGTCATCCCAGATCTCGGGGCCGGTCGTGGCCTTGTGGATGGCGGGGTTGGCGGGGTTTACAAACTGGCCGGCGATAATGCTGTTGGGTGTCTCCTTCTGCAGTTCCTCGGCCTTGGCGATGGCGCCCTTCATGCCCTTGGAGCCGTCGGTGAGCACGAGCTGTGCGCCGTATGCCTGCATAAGTTTGCGGCGCTCGACGGACATGGTCTCGGGCATGGTGATGATCACCTTGTAGCCGCGAGCCGCCGCCACCGAGGCGATGCCGACGCCGGTGTTGCCACTCGTGGGCTCGATGATGGTGTAGTCGCCGCCGCGCACGAGCTTGCCGGCCTTCTCGGCCTCGTCGATCATGTTCTTGGCGACGCGGTCTTTGACGGACCCGGCGGGGTTGAAGTATTCCAGCTTGACGAGCACGCGGGCCTTGAGGTCTTCATCGGCCTCAAAGTGAGTGAACTCCAGAAGCGGAGTGTGGCCGATAAGCTGATCGATGGACGTGTAAACATTGCTCATGGTGAACCTCCAAAGTGTTCAAATGACTGGATACCGTGTGGTTTTACGGTGTGTGTAACAGCGAAACCCACAAACCTTATAGGTTGTTCGTTTGCTGTTGGCAAGCATAGTAGGCACTAAAGCCTAGTAACGCAATAGGAAATAGAAGATTATTACGAGTCGATTAACCAGCTTGACGGGAATAGGTATTTTCAAAACCAATTTTTCGGCTAGAATTTCTACGAATTAAAAGACCGAAAGGCAGCAATATATATGTTGGTTTCCACAAAGGGCAGATATGCCCTGCGCGTTATGGTTGACCTGGCCGAGCACCAGGCGGCAGGCCGCATTCCCCTCAAAGAGATCGCGGCGCGTCAGGGGATTTCTGAGAAATATCTGGAGAACATTTTGGCTACGCTCGTCCGCGCCAATATGCTCTCGGGCATGCGCGGCAAGGGCGGCGGCTACGTGCTCACGCGTCCGCCCGAGCAGTACACGGTGGGCGAGATCTTGCGCCTGACCGAGGGCAGCCTGGCACCGGTCGCATGCCTGGACGGCGACTGCAAGGGCTGCTCGCGTTCGGACGAGTGTCCTACACTCGGCGTGTGGAAGAACCTGGACAAGCTCATCAACGACTACCTCGATGGCGTGACGCTCGATGCGCTCGTCGCCCCCAACGAGGGTTACGACTACGTCATCTAGCCCCACCTGCCATTTGGGGACGGGGCAGAAATGGTAGATTTTCTTGCCCTCTGAGGCTTGACAAATGACATGGCCGCCCATCGTTGCGATGGACGGCCTTCGTTTTGGCGTGTTGTGGCGGTCCGTATCTGGTCGCTTTAGTTCCTGGCGATGCTGTCGAGAATGCTGCGCATGATGGATACCAGGATGCTGCCCATAAAGGCCGATCCAAAGCCGGCAATGGAGATACCCGCTCCCAGCAGATTGACCGACAGGTAGCTGGCCAGCTCGAGCATAAAACTATTGACTACGAGCTGAAAAATACCAAGCGTGATAATAGTGAGCGGCAGTGAGATGACCGTCAGGAATGGTTTGACGAGCGAGTCGACGATGTTGAGGAACAGTCCCACGAAGGCAAAGCAGACCCAGGCATCGGCCATGCCGAAGGGCTGAATGCCGGGGACGAGAAACGTTGCAATCGCGATGGCGATTGAGGTCAAAAGCCAGTTGAGCAAAAAGCGCATGGTGGAGATCCTTTCTTGCGCAAGACGTGGCAAAGAGGCGTGAGAGGCGCATGCCTTTGCAACTCGGATAGATGCGCGGGCACGGTCCTGTTTGGGCGCCCATTGTCTCAGATATTCGTGGAGCTTGCGTGCGCATTCGGTTTCAAACCGGCGTTCGTCCTAAAAAACGCGCCGCTGGCAGAGAGTCTTGTCGCTTTAGTTTGGTGGTGTGCTACACTGCTACGGGCAAAAGCCACAGGCGTTGCCCTATTGCATAGAACGGGCGAACGATGCCCGATGTCAGTATCAACTTCGATGCCTTTTGGCGGGTTTGGCGGTGATCGATGAATATCGAGAACATGTTTGACAAGCCTGATGTCAAGCAGCTGGTCCACGCATTTAGCCTTTTGGACGACGAGAAGGATATCCAAGCGTTTTTGACCGATATCTGCACGCCGCGCGAGATTTGCGATCTATCGCAGCGTCTGCAGGTCGCGCGTTACCTGGACGAGGGCGAGCCCTATGTCGAGGTTCAGGCGCGTACCGGCGCTTCGTCCACCACGGTGAGCCGTGTGTCCAAGGCGCTCAACGGCGAGTACGGTGGCTACCGCAAGATCCTCATCAAGCTGGAGGATGGCGAGTAGGCCGCGCCAAAACGGATTGTGTAAAACCGCTCCTTCGGGGGCGGTTTTTTTGATCCCTTGGGGACGGAGGAAAACGGATCATCGAGGGGGTCAGTCTAACCCGGTGATCCGTTTTCCTCCGTCCCCAAGGGATCAAATCTGTTGGCGTGGGGCAAATCTGTCCGCTTGGGCGGGTAGGATGGATGCATTGATTATTGCGAACAGTTTGAGCGGAGGACCATGCCTGTTCGAATCTATACCACCAATGCCGGCACGGATTTGAGCGATGCCGAGTCGGCGTTGCTTGCCGATCTTATTGCCCGCCACGGGCGTGCCGTGTTGCTGGCACCTACGTTTGCCGAGCTCGACCTGTGCCGTCATGATGCGGCGGAAGCTGGCGTTTCGCTGGGTATCGACTACAAGACGCCTACATCGTGGCTTCGCTCGCTTTGGGAGCTTTTGGGCGACGGGCGCGGTTTCGTCGACAACCTGCAGCGCCAGATGCTGTTTTCGGACATGGTCACGCGCCTCGATGATGCCGACCTGCAGCCGCTTTCGCGCAGCCAGGGCACGGTGCGTATGCTTGCGCGCATGGCCCGCGATGTGCTGCCGGGTGTGGCGGGGACGGGTGCCGAACGATGCCGTGGCGACAACTGCCAGCCGGAGCCAAAAAGCGATGCCGAGGCTCGTGTGTTCGAGCTTTTGCGTGCCTACGCGGGCGGTTTGGACCGTCGAGATATGGTCGAGCCCTGCGAGGCGGCTGACATTATGGCCGGTGCCCTGGCCGATAGCCTGCCGGCGTGCGCCCGCGCCGTATGCGTGCGCGGTATCACGTCGTTTACGCACGGTCTGCTCGAGCTGCTGTCTGCCGTGGCGAACAATGGGGGAGAGGTCGTCGTGCTGCTTGCCCGCGAGCAGGCGGCGATGCGCGAGAAGCTTGCCACGGCATTTGATGCCCGCGGTGTGCTGTTTGAGGTCGGGCCGCTGGGGGAGGGTGTCGGCGCGTCTGATGCCGCTTGCGGGACCGCCGCTCAGCCTGCCTTTATTGAGGTCGCCGGCCCCCATGCCCGCGCCCATGCTTATGCGGACGCCATCGATAAGTTGGTGAAATCGCACAAGGAGTCCAAGGCCGATAAAACTACTGCAACGCCCGCCGACCCCGTGCGCGTGCTCGTTGTTTCTGCTCGGGCACCCCAGCTGTTCGGTGAGCTCGCCTCTCGTCTGGCGGCTCGTCATATCGCTGCCGAGACGGTTGAGTTCACGGCGTTTTCCCAATCCATTGCGGGCAGGCAGTTTGCGGCGCTTGCCGGCCTGATTGAGCGCATGAAGGCCGCCGATGAGGGTATGGCGTCAAAGACCGAGTGGTGGCCCGCGCCGGAGCTTACCGACTGGATCTACAGTCCGCTTTCGGGCGCTGATGCCGTCAATGCCCGTACCTTCGATAAGAATATGCGTCTCTCGCGCAGCAAGACTATCGCGGGCGTTAAGGGCCTGCTGCAGAGCGTCCAGGGTCAGGTGAGGGGCGCGCGCAAGGCGGCGAGCGACGAGAACTGGTTTAAGAACGTGCCGTGTGTGGTTTCGGACGTGTTCCAGGCGCTGTGGCGTGACAAGCCCGTGACGGCGCTCAAGGCCATGCTTGCCGTTGCCGAGGCGTTGCCCGATCGTTCGCTGGGCAGCTTAGATGGCCAAGCCCGTCGCCAGGCGGAGGTGGCCCTGCTGCGCCACGCCATCGACATCCTTATGAATGGCGCCCGCGCGCTCGACGTGTCGCAGGCCGCGACCGTGCCCGTGCTCGATGGCATTCGCACCAAGGTGGACAAGCGTAGCACCGCCTACGATTACGAGACCTACGAGGTTGACCGTGCGCCACGTGCTCAGGTTCGTTTTGCTTCGCTTGCCGATGCGGCAGCTCTGCGCCCCGGCAGCTACGATGCCGTGCTGTTTGCCGATGTCGATCTGGACAGCTATCCGCTCTCACACGAGGAGGGACCGCTGGCCACGCTGACGGCGAGCCTTGGTCGCGAGGGCGTGACGCTTGAGCCCGCGGCCTTGCTGCGCGTGCGCTTTGGCCACGCGATGCAGGCGACACGCGGCCCGGTTGCGCTTGCGCGCGTGACGCACGATCGCCAGGCGCGCGAGTGCTATCCGGCTGCCGTGTGGACCGAGTTGCGGGCGCATGCCGAGGCCGCTGAAGCTGCTAAGGCCGCTGACGCCGACAAGGCCGCTGACGCTGCTGAGGCCGCTGGCGCCGACAAGGCGAAGTGCGTGGGTGAGGGCGATATCGTAAGGGACTTCGATCCCGCGGCAGGCGAAGGTCTCAAGCGCGAGCGCGTGACCTGTGAAGCCCCTCAGCATCTGAGTGCCGAGGCCGTGCCGTATTTGGTCCTGCGCCGCCGCGATGGCGAGGGCGAGGACGCGCCGCTCGTGCCGCGACTGACGTCCGCCTCGCAGATCGAGGCCTATTCCACCTGCCCGCTGTGCTGGTTCGTGTCGTATCGCGTCAAGCCCCAGTCCATCGATGCGGGCTTTGGCAACATGGAGAAGGGCAACTTTGTCCATGACGTGCTGGAGCACTTGCATGCGCGTCTTCCGCAGGAGGGCATGGAGCGCGTGACGCCCATGAATCTGCCGCGCGCGCAGGAACTGCTGCGCGAGGTCTTTGACGAGACCTTGGCCGAGCATGCCGGCAAGCGCGGTACCGAGGGTCCGCTGGTGCCGCTCTCCCCGGTGGAGGAGCGCCAGGTGGCCGAGATTCTGCCGCAGCTGGAGGGAGTACTTACCTATGAAGCCGAGGCGCTGACCCCCTTTGTCCCGCGCTACCTTGAGTTCGCCTTCAACGAGCTCCGGGTCGAGTATGCTGGTTGGCCGCTTGGCGGGCGCATCGACCGCGTGGACGTGGACGCCGAGAGTCGCGCCGTCGTAATCGACTACAAGCATCGTTCGGGTGTCGAGGAGTTTAAGCTCGCCGACCCCACGGTGCGCGACGAGGAGTCGGGCGAGGCCCCCATCGACGACCCGCGCTGGCTACCGCCCCATACTCAGACGCTTATCTATGCGCAGGCCATGCGCCGGGCGCTGGGCCTAGATACCCGTGCTGCGCTCTATTTTTCGACCAAGGGCGGCAAGCCCGCGCTGCGCGGCGCGGCGAGTGCCGAGTTGCTCGAGGAAGATCGCGGCGACGGTCGCATCCCGGGCCTCAAGAAGGGCTTTCCGGGCGAGGGCGGCAACATGGACTTCGATGCGCTGCTCGACCGCGTGGAGACCGGCATTGCCGAGCGCCTGCGCGAGCTCGAGGCGGGCGACGTCGCCGCTGTCGATTCGACGTCGGCGCAGGCCGCGCATGCGCGCTGCTCGTATAACCACCAAGGAACGTTTGTAAGGAGGGACGTGTAGACCATGGATCTTTCGACTTTGATGCCGCAACAGCTGCAGGTCGTCAAAACGCTCGACCGCCCGCTGTTTGTCTCGGCGGGTGCCGGCTCGGGCAAGACCTTTACCCTCACGCGCCGCATCGTCTACGCACTCTCGCCCGAATCCGGTCCGTTTGTCGAGCATCTGGACCAGGTGCTCGCCATTACCTTTACCAAAGACGCCGCGGCCGAGATTCGCGACCGCGTGCGCCGCGCGCTTATCGAAGAGGGCATGGACGAAGAGGCCCTGACGGTCGACGACGCTTGGATCTCGACCATCCACGGCATGTGCGCGCGTATCCTGCGCGCGCACGCGCTGGAGCTGGGCATCGATCCCGAATTCACGGTGCTCACCGATACCGATGAGCTTATGGATCAGGCTGTCGAGCATGTGCTGGGGCGCGCGACGGCGCCCGATGCCGCGCCCGAGCTCGCCGCTTCGCTTAAGGCCCTCTACGCTTGGTATCCCATGGCGGGCGAGGGCGGGCCGTTTGGCGCCGGTACCACCATCAAAGGCCTGGTGCGCGACCTGTTGGAGCTATCGAGCCAGCTTCCGGGCGGCATGGACGATGTGCGCGTGGCGCGTGGCCAGGCCGACGCCTCGGCGCTTGCCGATGCCTATCGTGCGGCGCTGGGCGCAAGCAAGGCCACGACCGAGAAAGCGCAGGTAGCACTCGACGCCATCGACGCGTTTGAGGCGAGCGGCAAAACCATGGAGGATGCGGCGCGACTCATGATGTCGTGCAGCATGCCTCGGGCGAGTAAGGCGTTTCCTAAGGAGCAGGTGGAGCTACTCAAGGCCGAGGCGGCTGATGCGTTTATCAATATCGTGCTTGCCTGCGGCGGTCCGGCGGTCGATGCGCTGGTGGGGCTTGCCCGTGCTGTGGAGGCGGAGTACCGCGCGCTCAAGGCCGGCCAGTCCGCGCTCGACAATAACGATCTGTTGCGTATGGCATACGAGGCGCTTCGCGACTATCCTGCCATCCGAGCTGCCTATGAGGGCCGCTTTAAGATGGTCATGATCGATGAGTTCCAGGATACCGATCAGATGCAGGTCGATTTGATTCGCTATCTGACGGGCGAGGGGGAGCGCGCGCTGTGCACCGTGGGCGATGCGCAGCAGTCGATCTACCGCTTCCGCGGTGCCGAGGTCGAGGTGTTCCGTCGCCAGGAGCGCAAGGTGGGCTCCTCTGCTGCGCCCGAGACGGCTGTCGCATCCGATGCCCCCGCCGGCGAGCTCGTCAAGCTTGTACGCAACTTCCGCAGCCACGACGAGGTGTTGCGCTACGTAGCGCGCGTCTTTGACGGCGACACCGGTGGTTTGATGCAGGGGTTCTTGGATCTTGAACCGAGCGACAAACGTAAGGACAAGCTCAAGGCAAAGGCGTCGCGCCGCCAGGCGGTCTTCGTTGCCGGTGGCAGCACGCAGGAGCGAACGCAGGCGAAAGCTCGTGCGATTGCCGAGCGTTTCCGCGCGCTTGCCGATAAAAAACAGCCCCAGGGCAGCATGGTCCTGCTGCTGGGCCGCATGACCAACGCCGATGTCTATGCGCAGGCCTTCCGCGACCAAGGGCTCGACTGCGTGATCGCAGGCGGCTCGGTCTTTGCCCAGGCAGCCGAAGTGCAGACGGTGCGCGCCCTAGTGTGCGCGCTTGCCAATCCGGCCGATACGGCCCAAGGCCTTATGCCGCTGCTGGCTTCGCCGATGTTTGCGCTCGGTGCGCAGGAGTTCTTGGCACTGGCGACCAAGCTCGACGAGCAGACGGGCGAGACGTCGCGCCGCAATATCGATGTGGGCATCATGAGCGATTTTGACGTACCGGGCTTGCAGGACCTGCCGCTCGTGACGCGTGCCCGCGAGGTGCTGCGCTATGCACTGCGTCGCGTGGGGCGCGATTCGTTCGCCGCCATCGCGCGTGACGTGGTCAATGCTTCCGGCTGGTTCGTGCACCTGGCACAGCGTGGCCCCGAGGGCAAAGCCATTGCCGCCAACGTGCTCAAAGCGCTCGATGCCGTGGCTGAGGCTGAGGCCGAGTTTGGTAACTCGCCGCGCTCCATTGCGCTCGCCTTCGACCGCTTTTTGGCGGGCAAGGAGGCTCCGGGCGCACTCAACGAGGAGGGTGACGGCGCGGTACGCATCATGACGGTGCATGCGTCCAAGGGCCTGGAATATCCGGTCGTGGCGGTCGCCGAGTGCTTTGGCGTGCGTAAGTCCTCGGGTGCGGCACAGATGGGTCGCGTCGAGGGCGGAGCGCAGGTCGTGGCACTGCCGGCACGCTTCGACGGCGTTAAGCTCGCCGACGGTACCTTTGTGAAGGGCGACGACGTCAAAAAGCAGTTTGAGCATGCGTTTAAGGGCAAGGGTACGTCGCTGTGGTTGCCGCCGGAGCTCATGGAGGACGTCTGTGCGACGGGTTCTCCCGCCGAGGCATTTGCCCGCCTGCGCAACGACGACCTGCAGCTTTCGCTCGAGGAGCGGGCTCGTCTGCTCTACGTTGCCATGACGCGTGCGCGCGAGCTGGTTATTCTGGCAATGGATGCCGGCGTGAGCCGTGGCAAGGTATGTGCGCCGACCTTCGACGTCGAGACCGATCTGACCTACGACGTGCTGCGCCGCATCCTGCCGACCGACAGTCTGGACATGCCGCAGCTCGATAGCGACCGTTTGGTGTTCGACAACTCCAAGCCGGGCGATTACGAGCTCATCTCGCTGGCGGATTTTACGTTTGGTGAGCAGACGTTTGAGGCCAACGCTTCGCTGGATGCCGAGGGCAGGCTTGTTCGCGGCGATGTCGATGTCGCTGATAATGCTGCGCGCTCAACTGTGCCCGGTCCTGCCGACCCCGAGCCCGATGCGTTTGAGCTCGTGTATCCCCAGGCGGTGGGCGTGCGCATGGGCACCTGCCCGTATCCGGCGCGCGATTCGTACAGCTACTCGTCAATTGCCGCGGCGCTGCATGCCGAGTCCGAGGACCGTGCCGCCGAGGCACATGTGCCCATGGACGAGGCTGGCGATGATGCGGAGTCGGATGGCTCGGAGATGACGGATGCGGACGTGGCTGCTGTCGAGCCCGCCGGCAATCCCATGGCGCTGGGCTCGGCCTTCCACGCTGCCTGCCAGTGGCTCATCGAGATGGGCGCCGATGCGCTGCCCGCCGAGCGTGCCGACGCCCTGGCTCGCCTGTGGCGCCTGACGCCGGAACAGCGCGAACGCTTCGACGTTGCCCTGGATCGCTGGCTCAAGTCGGCGGTCCGTGCCAAGCTGCTTGCCTGGCCGTGCGTTCGTGCCGAGGTGCCGTTCTTTTCGCTGGGCTGCGAGGATGAGGACATCGCTCGCTACGCTGCATATGCCGAGGGCGCCATCGATGCTTTGGCGACGAACCCGGCGGATTCGTCACGCGCGCTGGTCATCGACTACAAGACGGGCGGCACACCGGACGAGACGCCGGAACAGCTGCAGGAGAAGCACGCCCTGCAGGCGCGCGTTTACGCTGATGTTCTGCACAAGGCGGGCTTTGAGGCAGTGACCGTCAAGTTCGTCCGCGTGGAGCGGGCGAATCCAACCATCTTCGTCAATCCCGCCGAACCTCAAGTGGTCACCTACAACCTCTAGTCCTCAGATAACTTGCGGTGGAATACGGACTGTTTTGGTCAAAAAAGCCGCCAAACAGTCCGCATTTCACCGCAACTGCAAGAGGAGCCGTGTGGGTTTGGGCTAGGTTCGGGTGCCGTCCGCGCTGTGCGGTAGAATCGTAACCCTAAGATCACGAACCCGCATCGGAGCTCATCACATGGCATTCGTCCATCTGCACAACCACACTGTCTTTTCCATGCTCGACGGCGCAACCCGTATCCAGGATATGGTCAACCGTGCCGTTGAGCTGGGCATGCCCGCCGTGGCCATTACCGACCACGGCTACATGTACGGCGTGCCCGACCTGGCGCTGGCCTGCGACGCCGTCAACCACAACACGCCCGAGTACAAAACCTGGAGCCACGACAAGGCCTTCCTGGAAAAGGACCGCCGCGACGAGCTGGTGGAGCCCGATCCCGAGGAAAACCCGCGCGAGCATGCCCAGTATGTGAAGGACATGGCCATGTGGGACGAGAAGGGCAACATCGACGAGCTCAAGCCGCCCCTGGTCATCAAGCCCATCTTTGGCTGCGAGGTCTACTTTACGCCGGACGAGACCCTTGCTCGCGACCACAAGCCCGAGCTCTACCACATGATCCTTCTGGCCAAGGACCAGGAGGGCTACGTCAACCTGATGCAGACGGTTTCCGAGGCCGCCGTGCAGGGCTTTTACTACAAGCCGCGCGTGACGCTCGACAACCTGCGCCGCCACGCCAAGGGCATGATCTGCACGAGCGCCTGCATCGCGGGCATCATCCCCAAGTACATCGACCGCGGTGACATGGAGGGCGCCATCAAGTGGGCCGAGACCTTCCGTGACACCTTCGAGCCCGGCGACTTCTACATCGAGATCCAGGAACACGGCATCACCACCGACAACGGCCTGACCGACGAGCAGATGGACCGCACGCTCATCGACATCGCCAAGCAGGTGGGCGTCAAGGTCATCGCCACCAACGACTTCCACTACCTGCGTCGCGAGGACGCGCCCGTGCAGGACGTCATCATGTGCATTGGCATGAACGCCAAGGTCGACGACCCCAACCGCATGCGCATGACCGGCTCGGAGTTTTACATGAAGACCGAGGAGGAGATGCGGGCGATGTTCCCGTATTGCCCCGAGGCCTGCGACAATACGCTCGAGATCGCCGACAAGTGCTACGTTGAGCTGGACTGGGACTCCATCATCCTGCCGCGCTTCCCGTTGCTCGATCCCGGCGAGACGCACGAGAGCCAGTTCCGCCGCGAGTGCGAGAAAGGCCTGCGCCAGCACTATGGTGACGACTGGGCCACGCGCGAGATCGGCGGCGTCAACATCAAAGAGCGCTTTGAGTACGAATACAAAGTCATCTGCGACAAGGGATTTGCCGCCTACTTCTTGATCGTCGCCGAGTACGTGCAATGGGCCAAGGACAACGGCATCGGCGTCGGCCCCGGCCGTGGCTCGGCCGCCGGCGCTATCGTCGCCTACGCCATGAACATCACCGCGTTCGACCCGCTCGAGAACGGCCTGATGTTCGAGAGGTTCCTGTCCCCGCAGCGTACCGAGATGCCCGATATCGATATGGACTTCGACGATGAGCGGCGCCTCGAGGTCGTGGAGCACGTTCGCCAGCTTTACGGCCCCGAGAAGGTCACCCACGTCATCACCTACTCGACCATCAAGGCCAAGCAGGCCATCAACGATGCCGCGCGCGTTCTGGACTACCCGGTCTACATGGGCCAGCGCCTGTCCAAGATGGTCTCGAGCGACCCCAAGGTCAAGCTCAAGCAGGTACTCGAAAAACAACCCGGCAAAGAGGATCTGTTTAACCCCGACTTTGCCGAGGCCTATAAAAAGGATGACGACGCCCGCCGCATCATCGACACGGCGCTCTCGATTGAGGGTCTCACCCGTGGCGAGGGCGTGCACGCGTGCGCCGTTCTGATCTGCCGCGACCCCGTCAACGAGCACGTGCCCACCAAGCTCGACACCAAGGGCGGCGTCGAGATTACCCAGTACGAGGGCCATACCGTTGCCGACATGGGCCTGCTCAAGATGGACTTCCTGGGCCTGCGCACGCTGACGGTTATCTCCAAGGCCAAGGCAAATATCAAGAAGAACTTCGGCATCGACATCAAAGAGGAAGAGATTCCCTTTGACGACCCCGAGATCTTTAAGCTCATGGGCTCCGGTCACACCGCCGGCGTCTTCCAGGTCGAGTCCGCCGGCATGACGGCCACGATCAAGAACATGAAGCCTACCGAGTACAAGCACGTCGTGGCATTGATCGCTCTATACCGCCCGGGCCCGCTGGGCGCCGGCATGGTCTCGTCTTACATCAACCGTATGAACGGCAAGGAGCCGGCCGTCTCCTACGACGACCGTCTGGACGACATCCTGGGCGAAACCTACGGCACCATGGTCTACCAGGAACAGGTTATGCTCATCTCCGTCGAGATGTGCGGCTTCTCCAAGGGCGAATCGGACTCGCGTATCCGTAAACCCGTGGCTAAGAAAAAGATCAAGCTGCTCACGTCGACGGTGCTGCACTGGGAGGATGGCTCGGACGAGACCACCTACGACCACTGGATGAACGGCGCTATCAAGAACAACTACACGCGCGAGGTCGCCCAGAAGATTTGGGACGATGTTCTCGAGTTCGCATCTTACGCCTTTAACAAGTCGCACTCCGCCGGCTACGCCATCCTGGTTATGCAGACGGCGTGGCTCAAGGCGCACTATCCGCACGAGTACATGGCGGCCGTTCTGACGTCCTACACGGGCAAGACCGACAAGATCGTGCACTACGTCTCGGCATGCCGTCACGACGGCATCCCCGTGCTTTCGCCAGATGTCAATGAGTCCGGTACCGAGTTCACGGCTACCAAGGAGGGCGTGCGCTTTGGTCTGGCCGGCATCCGCGGCGTGGGCACCGGCGTGGCGCAGGCGATTATCGCCGAGCGCGAGGCGGGCGGTCCGTTTAAGACGCTGCACGATTTTGTCGAGCGCGTGGACTCGAGCCAGGCCAACCGCCGCGTGATCGAATCGCTCATCAAGGCAGGCGCCTTCGACTCCACGGGGTATCCGCGTCGCCAGATGATGCACTTTGTGGACAAGAACAACCCCGAGAACATCATCGATGCCGCGGTAAAGCGCCAGAAGGATCGCGCGAGCGGCCAGACGTCGTTCTTCGATATGTTTGGCGACGTTGAGGGCTCGGGCTTTGAGGTGAGCGTGCCCGATCCGGATGGCCAGGAATGGGACCGCCACCTTAAGTTGAGTCAGGAGAAGGAGGTTCTGGGCATCTATGTCTCGGACCACCCGCTACGCCCGTTTGAGTATGCACTAGCCAAGGCGCGTGACTTCTCGTTCTCGCAGATCGACACCGGCTACGAAGTTCAGAATCCTACGGGCGGCACCATCAACCAGGAAATTCCCGAGGGCAAGGCGCTGTGGTGGGCCGGCATGGTCTCGAGCGTGTCCAAGCGCGTGACCAAAAACGGTGACCCCATGGGCATCGTGCAGCTCGAGGACATGGAAGGCGAGGCCACCGTCGTCGTGTTCCCCAAGACCTACAAGGAGGCCGAGGGGTACCTGTACGGCGAGGTCGATCCCGAGACCGGCGCGCAGCTGTCCGATGCCTTTGTGCGCATTAAGGGCAAGCTCGAGCGCTCGGACCGCGGCGACCAGATCATCGCGCAGGAGATCGTGCCGCTCGAGCTTAACGAGGAGAACAACAAGCCCAAGGTGTTTGAGGTCATGGTGCCCAACAGCCGCTTTAGCCAGGGCAATATGGCGCGTCTTGCCACGGTGCTTACCGCCAACCCGGGCGGCGACCGCGTGGAGATCTTTATCGAGCAGGTGGACGGGCGCGTGCTGCGTGCCGAGGTGCCTGCCAAGGTCAACGCACGCTCGATTCCGCTGTTGGCAGAGGCAAAGGCCATCGTGGGCAACCAAGGCCGCGTGACGGTGATCTAAGATGATTTTTCTGGGACGGGGATTAAAAAATCATTTTGGGTGACGTGTGGCGGAAGACCAGTCTTTCTGGGACGGGAATGATTTTTTCATCCCCGTCCCAGAAAAAATTATTTGGCATGCGAGATTGGAGGAAGTGATGGAGCAGGGGACGTTTGCGCAGGCGCTTCGTAAGGAGGCGGCGCTCAGCAGTACCTTTATGAAGGGGCGCTCGCTCATGCTCAACGGCGCCGTGCTGTCGTTTGAGGACTCCGGCTCGCGCTTCTCCAAAAATGTGACTATTGAGGGCACGGTGCGCGGCTCGCGCGGCGACCTGTACAAGACGCACGTGGCGCTCGACATGGACGAGCACGAGGTTGTCGACTACGACTGCGATTGCCCCGCCGCCTTCCGCTATTCCGGCATGTGCAAGCACGCTATCGCCACGGCGCTGGCGTATCTGGATGCCAGTGGCGCCGAGCCCGTCGAGGGCTTGCGTACGCCGGTCCGCACGTTTACGGCACCGCCCGCACAGTCAAAGCAGCCCACACACCCCGCGCCCACCGCATCTGCGGTCAACCCCAATTTTCCCTTCCCGGCACCCGTCCCCACGAGCCCGAGCCTTGTGGCGGCGCTTTCCGATCTTTCGGACGCGCGCATGGACGAGCTCGTGGCTATGCGTCGCAAGTTCGCCGGCACCATTGACCCCGATGCGCCCAAGGCAGTGCTGGAGCCCTCGCTGGTGCCGTACTACAATCCGCTGTTTGCCGATCGTTTTAACTGGGCACTCGAGTTTCGCATTCGCTGCGGTTCGGTGTCCTACGTGGTTAAGGATATCGACGGCATGGCCGATGCCTATGTGCGCGGCGGTACGTTCTCCTATGGCAAGAAGCTTACGTTTGTCCATGTGCCCGAGGCATTCGATGACGTGTCGACAAAGCTGCTTGACTTTGTTGCAATGACGGTCGCCTACCTAGGTGATATTACGAGCTCGCGCTCGGCATCGTACGACTTTGCCCGCAGCGGCTTTGTCGCCGAGCGTCAGTTGCCGGTATCCGAGTATTCCGTCGTGTCCGTGCTGGACCTGCTGCGTGGCAGGACCCTGTCCTTTGAGCCTGCTTGGTCGCGGGGGACGACGACGCATCGCGCCTACGAGGTGGCGGTCGAGCCGTCGCCGCAGGGGGAGGGCGAAGTCCCGGCCAAGCGCCCGCCGCTCCTTGCCGCCAAGATTGCACCGGCGGCGGGAGGCAGCTACGACTTGCGTCTGCCGGCCGATACGTATTGCTTTGTCGCTGGTGACGCAGCCTATCTGGTCGATACGCGCCGCGCACGCCGTAGCGACACGGCGTTTGCCCAGCATGCGGCACCGTTCCTATCGCACTTGTTGCCCTGCCGCACGCCGGTCCATATCGCCGCCGACCAGGTGGGCGAGTTCTGCCGCATGGCGCTGCCTATCTTGCGCGACTACACCGACCTGACCGCTCCCGCCGCGCTCGACGCCGTGGCGCCCGAGCCGAGCTTTGCCATGGCGATCGGCGTCGACGATGGTCTTGTGACCTGCAAGATTACGGTGACCTACGGCGATTGGTCGGCAGATCTCTTTAGTCTTGGTGCTCCGGGCAGTCCCTTCGAAGAACAACGCCCCGGCGTTCCGCCCCGCGATACGGTGGCGGAGTTTCGCGTTATGGACACGGCTGCCCTGTACTTCGATTTCTACGAGGGCGGCCTGGCATTTGAGGAGCGCGATGACGCCCGCCTGTTCCACTTGCTGACCGAGGGCCTGTCTGCCCTGTCCGAACTGGGCGAGATCATGCTCAGCGATCGCCTGCGCCAGATCTCGGTCCGTCCTGCGCCCAAGCTTTCGGTGCGTGCGACCGTCAAGAGCAACTTGCTCGACGTCGAGCTGGGTGCGAGCGGGCTTTCAGCGGCTGACCTTGCCATCTATCTCGATTCGTATAAGCGCCACCAGACGTTTGCGCGCCTTACGTCCGGTGACATCGTTCGCCTGGACGAGGGCGCTCGTGCCGCGTTTGGTCTTGCCGAGGACCTGGGCGTCGATGCCGTCGACCTGCTCGACGGCGTGTCGCTTCCCGCCTCGAGCACCCTTTTTGTCGACAGCATGCTCGCGCGCACGCCGGCGCTCGAGGCCGATCGCGACGCCGCGTTCCGCCGCACCGTCGAGCGTCTGGACACGCTCGGCAAGATGGACTTTACGGTGCCCGCCTCGCTCAAGGCTACGCTGCGTGGCTACCAGGTCGACGGCTATCAGTGGCTCGGCTCGCTTGAGCACTTGGGCCTCGGCGGCATCTTGGCCGACGATATGGGCTTGGGCAAAACGCTGCAGATGATCGCACATATCCTGGCGCGCGTGGAGGCGGGGGATACCAAGCCCACGCTCGTGGTATGCCCCGCGTCGCTCGTGTACAACTGGGCTGCCGAGTTGGAGCGCTTTGCCCCCTCGCTTGATGTGTGCGCCATCGTGGGCGCCAAAGCCCAGCGTCGCGTGCAAATTGCCGGCGCAGCCGAGCACAACGTGGTCGTGACGTCGTATGACCTCATGCGCCGCGACATCGACGAATACATCGAGCAGGACTTTACCCGCGTGGTGCTCGACGAGGCCCAGTACATTAAAAACCCGCTCACCCAGGTGGCGCGCGCCGCCAAGCGCCTGCCGGCCGGCGTGCGCTTTGCCTTGACGGGAACGCCCATCGAAAACCGCCTGTCCGAGCTCTGGAGTATCTTCGACTTTTTGATGCCGGGTCTTCTGGGCACGCGCGACTCATTTGCCAAGCGCTTTGAGAGTCCCGTCGAGCATGCTGAGGGCGATAGTGCCGCTCGTCTGCAGGCGCTCGTATCGCCGTTTGTGCTGCGTCGCGTCAAGGAAGAGGTGGTGGCCGATCTGCCCGAGAAGATCGAGGATACGGTGATGGCGCAGCTTACCGGCGAGCAGCGCAAGCTCTACCTGGCCAACCAGGACCGCATTGCCCAGCAAGTGCAGCACCGCGAGGCCGGGGAGTTTAAGAAAGACAAGCTCAAGGTACTTGCCGAGCTCACCAAGCTGCGTCAGATCTGCTGCGACCCGCATCTGCACTATGCGGACTACAAGGCGGGAAGCGCCAAGCTCGATACGTGCATGGAGCTCGTTCACGGCGCGCTTGACGGCGGTCACCGCATCTTGCTGTTCAGCCAGTTTACGGGCATGCTCGATATCATTGGCAAGCGCCTGGTCAAGGAGGATATCGCCTTTCTTAAGCTTACGGGCGCATCGTCTAAGGAGAGTCGCGCCAAGATGGTTGCGCAGTTCCAAGCGGGCGAGGTGCCGGTGTTCTTGATTTCGCTCAAGGCGGGCGGCGTGGGCCTTAATTTGACGGCTGCCGACGTGGTCATCCACTACGACCCGTGGTGGAACGTGGCGGCGCAGGACCAGGCGACCGACCGCGCCCACCGCATTGGCCAGCAGCACACCGTGACCGTGTACAAGCTCATCGCCAAGGACACGATCGAGGAACGCATTATGCAGATGCAGGAGTCCAAGCGCGATCTGGTCAACAGCGTGCTCGGCGGCGACGGCATCTCATCGGCGCTGTTCACGCGCGAGGATGTTCTGGCGCTGCTCGGTGGCGACGGTCGCTAACCCGCTCGGGTGGGGCCGCCAGGGCGGATAGTACGCGCCGCCCCACCGTTCTCGCCCGTTATGTGTTCATTTGCAATGCCATGGATGGCCCGGCGCTCTTTGGGCATAAGAAGGATCAAGTACATTGGCACATCAGCAAAGGAGAACATCATGGCGAAATTCTTTAAGGACTCCGATGGCAAGCTTGTTGCTGCCCTTGGCGACGACGTTGCGACCCCTGCCGGCTGCACGGAGTTGACGGCGAACACCGAGGACGCGGCGCACGAGAAGCATGTGCCCGTTGTCGAGATCGAGCGCGACGGCCACGTCATTCGCGCGCGCGTGGGCTCGACGGAGCACCCCATGCTGCCCGAGCACTACATCGAGTGGATCGCGCTTGAGGCCGAGGGCCGCCTGGAGGTCCATTACCTTGAGCCCGGCATGAAGCCCACGACGTTTTTCGCTGGCGGCTCCAAGACTGGTACCGTCTATGCCTACTGCAACCTGCATGGGCTGTGGTCCGCGACGTTCTAGGAGCGCGCCCCCGCTCGGGGTATCATAGCTAGCATATGCACATGCGAGCGCCGGCTGCATTATGCGGCCGGCGCTTTTACTACGGCAACGACGATTTACGACGGAAAGGCTGGGCCATGAAGCTCGCACTTGCACAGATCGATATGCGCCTGGGTGACATCGAGGGCATTTGCGGCCGCATCGAGGACCAGGCTCGCCTGGCTCATGAGCGCGGCGCGCGCGTGCTGTGCGTTCCGGCCCCGCTCTTTATGGGCGCCATGCCGGGCAGCCTGGTGGGCGCTGCCGATTTTGAGCACGATATGCTGACGGGCTTGACGGGCGTTGCCGAGCGCATCCAAGAGCTCGACATGATCTGCATCGTGCCCTCTGCGGTTTCGTTTGAGGGCCAGCCTCTGCTCGACTACATGATGCTTAAGGATGGTCGCGTGGTGCCCGCGCGCGCAAGCATCGCCCTGCAGCGTGGCGAGAGCAACGACGCGCGTTGGGCACCGCCGGTGTTTGACGTGGACGGCGTGCGCATCGCCGTGGTGTTTGACCTAGATCGCGAGCTCGAGATGCTGCCGACCGGCGTCGACCTCATCGCCTATTTCCAGTTCAACGCGTTTGACATGACCGACCGTGAGACTGCCGCCATTGCCGCCGTGCGCAGCGGTGCCTACCGCAAGATCGCGTCCAAGCGCAGTGTGTGGTTTGCCTGCATGGCGCCGGTCGGTGCCTATGACGAGTCGGTGTATACCGGCGGGTCGTTTGTGCTCGACGATTGCGGTCGCGTGGTGGCCCAGGCGCCGTGCTTTGAGGAGAGCCTGCTGGTTCAGGAGATTCAGCGCGGCGTGATGCTCGATGCCCTGGAGGACCATGAGCTGCCCCAGTTTCGCTCCGAGGAGTGGCTGTGGCAGGCGCTGGTGCTTGCCGTGCGCGACAATGCCCGCGCCCGCGGTGCGTCGCGTGCCGTGGTGGCGCTCGAGGGCGATCTGCCGTCGTCCCTATTGGCGGCGCTCGCCGTCGATGCCTTGGGTCCGCGTAATGTGATTGGCCTGGTGCTGGGGCGCAATCGCATCTTTACACCGGCGCAGGAGGAGGCCGAGGCCGCCCGCTGTTCTGCCGTGCGCTCAATTGCTGAGCGCTTGCACATTCGCACCGTCGAGCGCGATGCGCCGGATGCAGCGCGCGTGCTCGACCGCGACGTGTCGGCGGGCGATGCCGAACGCCTGCGTTCGCGTGCGCTGGGCCTGATGCTCGAGGATACGGCGCTCGAGCTGGGCGCCATGGCGCTGAGCCCGCTTTCCAAGACCGAGTACGCGCTGGCGGCGCCCGCGTTGTCCGGCGGCTACCAGGGCGACTTTGCGCCCTTTGGCGACGTGTATCTATCGACGCTCGAGTTTGTGGCGCGCGTGCGCAACCGCGCCTCGGCTGTGGTGCCCCAAGAGCTCGTGACGCTCAACGCGGTGGAGGATTGCATGGATCGCGTGCTGGCGCAAGCGCTCTCGACGCTTGACGGTCCGGTCGACATGCTCGACCGCGCGGCGCAGCTGCTTGGCGGGCTTGAGCCGGGCGAGGTCGATGGTGCGCTTGAGTCGCACGTAGACCGCAATCGACCTTTCGACGACATCCCGATGGCCGCCGGCAAGCCCGAGGCCTGCTCGCTGCTGTTGATACTCGTGCGCCAAGGTGAGGCTGCTCGTCACATGCTGCCGACGGTGCCGATCGTCTCGGCCCGTTCGTTTGCCGAGCGCGCTTGGCCGTACATGCTTGCGTGGTCCGATCTGGGGCTCAACGGCAAGGAGCGCATGACGGTTGATTCGCTGGCACGCGCTGAGGTGCGACGCTTTGCCGACGACGATACGAGTGACCGTATGCGCGGCGAGATGATGGGCTTATTAGGCGAGCTGTTGGGTATTTCGCCCGAGCAGATGGAAGAGCTGCGCTCCGAGGACGGTCAGCGTCGTCTGCATGAGGGCATGAAGCGGTTTGAGGGCGAGGTCCAGGACGCCATCGAAAAAATGATGGGCGGCCAGGGCGGACCGCAGGGTGGTCCGATGCCGCATCCGCCGGTAGACCCCCGACAGTTCCCATTCTTCTCGCAGAACTAAAAAGGTTACGCGGTTTTACCAAACCGCGTAACGAGTTGACGCTGCGCGCCCGCCAGAGCGGCAATCTGCCTTTCAATCGTCGGGCATGACCACCAGGTCAATGCCCTCCTCTTTCAAGGCACCTTGCTCGCTCTGGCGGGCGCTCGCTTGCGTATGCTCAACCTACAATTCGATCTCGGCTGACTTATAGGGCTAGCGTTGTGTTATTCTAGAACAGACGTTCGTGAATGATGCGCGGGGCCTTGCCTTGCGCTTGGAAAAAAGGCGAGGGGAGGTTGGCTTGGTCATTTTGGGTATCGACCCCGGTTTGGCCCATACGGGCTGGGGGATTATCGAGGAGCGACGTGGCGAGGTTCGCTGCCGTGCCTACGGTTGTATCGAGACCAGCGCGGGCAGCCCGCTCGCGGTGCGCCTGTCGCATATCGCCCACGACCTCAAGGGCGTCGTCGAACGCTACCGTCCCGATACCGCGGCTATCGAGAGCATCTACTTTGGCGCTAACGTCCGCTCGGCCATCCCCACGGCGCATGCCCGCGGTGCCGCGCTCGTGGCGCTTTCGGAATGCGCGCTCGAGATTGGCGAATACACGCCCATGCAGATTAAGCAGGCCGTGGTGGGCACGGGTGCCGCAGACAAGCGGCAGGTTGCCTACATGGTGCGCACGCTCACGCAGCTCGATCACGACCCTCACCCAGACCATGCCGCCGATGCCCTAGCTTGCGCCATCTGTCACGTTAACCTAAGCCGCACCCGGGCGCTTACCGGCGGCGAGTTCTATCAACAGAGAGGAACCGGATACTGATGATCTCCCAGCTCCATGGAACGCTTATCGAGGCCACGATGAGCTCGGCCGTCGTCGATGTGTCGGGCGTGGGCTTTGAGCTCGGTATTTCGGGCAGCACTGCCGCCACGCTGCCTACGCCCGGCGGTGAGGTTCGCCTCTATACCCGCATGCAGGTGCGCGAGGACGCCATGACGCTTTTTGGCTTTGCTTCCAAGGACGAGCGCACGATGTTCGATCGGCTCGTTTCTGTCTCGGGCGTCGGTCCACGCCTGGCGCTTGCCGTGCTTTCCACCTATACCGTGGGACAGCTGTATTCCCTGGTAATGGCCGAGGATGACAAGGGCATGGCCAAGGTGCCCGGTGTGGGCAAAAAGACCGCCCAACGCCTCATCTTGGAGCTCAAGAGTACCTTTGCCAAGGACAAGGGCTTTGTTCCGGTCGACGTAATTCCCGGTCAGGTTGCGATGCCGGTTCCCGCCGCCGCTCCCTCGGCGATCGATGACGCCCGCGCGGCGCTCCTTTCCATGGGCTTTAGCCCTCAGGAGACCGAGGTTGCCCTGAGCGGGTATGATGGGCAGGATATGCGTGTCGAGGATCTGCTCGGCGCGGCGCTTAAGCGACTCGGAATGGATGCGTGATGTGGGAAGCCGATGACTCTCAGGACCTGTGGGCGACGCCCGGCAACTCGCCGGCGGCATCCATGGCGCACGGTGAGCGCATGGTGGGCTCGGAGCTGACGCCCGAAGACCTCGATGTCGACCGTACCCTGCGTCCCCAGCGCCTGGACGACTACTGCGGTCAGGAGCATATCAAGCAGAGCCTTCGCGTGCTGATCGAGGCGGCGCAGAGCCGTGGCGAGACGCTCGACCACGTGATCTTCTCGGGTCCTCCGGGCCTGGGCAAGACCACGCTGGCTACCGTTATCGCCAACGAGCTGGGCGCTCAGATCAAGACGACGAGTGGCCCGGCCATTGCGCGTACCGGCGACCTCGCGGCTATCCTGACTAACTTGCAGCCGGGTGACGTACTGTTTATCGACGAGATCCACCGACTCAACCGTTCGGTCGAGGAAGTTCTGTATCCCGCGATGGAGGACTTTGCGCTCGATATCGTTATCGGTAAGGGTCCGGCGGCGCGCTCGATTCGCCTGGATATCCCTAAGTTCACGCTGGTGGCGGCAACGACTCGCTCGGGCATGCTGACCGGCCCGCTGCGCGACCGCTTTGGCATTTCGTATCGCCTGGATTACTACACGGTCGAGGAGCTTGCCCAGATCGTGACCCGCTCGGCGACCATCTTGGGCGTGACGATAGACCATCCGAGTGCGCTCGAGATCGGCTCGCGTTCGCGTGGCACGCCGCGCCTGGCCAACCGTCTGCTCAAACGCGTGCGCGACTATGCGCAGGTGCGCGGCAACGGTCCTATTGAGCTTGATATTTGCCGTCAGGCACTCGAGTTCTTCGAGATTGATGAGCTTGGTCTGGACTGGATGGATATTCGCATCTTGGAGACGCTCGCCAAGACGTTCTCCGGCCGTGCCGTGGGCCTGACGACCCTTGCCAGCGCGGTGGGCGAGGACCCGGGTACGCTCGAGGATGTCTATGAGCCCTATCTGCTGCAGTGCGGCTTGATGATTCGCACGCCCCAGGGCCGTCAGGCAACGCTTCGCACCTTTGAGCATTTGGGTATCGAGCCAGCCGTTTAGAGTCGGGTTTGCTTTGGCTAGTCTGTAGGCTATCGCTGAGCATTGGATAAACATATCGCCATTCATCGGTTACGGGTGTTTTACTATTGCGCGCCCGTGCTATGCTGAATTGGTCTTTTTCTCATCCGGTAACGAAAGGACCGCCCATGCCTACTGACATCGAAATCGCACGTTCCGTCACGCCGCTGCCCATTACCGAGGTGGCTAAGAACGCCGGCGTCGACGTAAAGCACCTGATTCCGTACGGCTTCGACAAGGCTAAGGTCGACTATTCGCTGCTCAACGAGCCGACCGATCACCAGGCCAAGCTCGTCCTCGTGACCGCCATCAACCCCACGCCCGCTGGCGAGGGCAAGACCACCACGACCATCGGTCTGGCCGATGGCCTGCGCCGTCGCGGTGTCAAGAGCGCTGTGGCCCTGCGCGAGCCCTCGCTCGGCCCCGTCTTTGGCGTCAAGGGCGGCGCCGCCGGCGGCGGTTGGGCCCAGGTCATCCCCATGGAAGACATCAACCTGCACTTTACCGGCGACTTCCACGCTATCGGTGCCGCCAATAACCTGCTGGCCGCCATGCTCGACAACCATATTCAGCAGGGCAACCAGCTCGGTATCGACGTCAAGCGCATCACCTGGAAGCGCGTCGTCGACATGAACGACCGCCAGCTGCGCCATGTTATCGACGGCATCGGCGGCAAGGCTCAGGGCGTGCCGCGCGAGGACGGCTTCGATATCACCGTTGCCTCCGAGGTCATGGCGATCCTGTGCTTATCCACGAGCATCAACGACCTCAAGGAGCGCCTGGGCGAGATTGTCGTCGGCTACAGCTATGCCGGCGAGCCCGTCCGCGCCCGCGACCTCAAGGCTCAGGGCGCCATGGCCGCGCTGCTTAAGGATGCGCTCAAGCCCAATTTGGTGCAGACGCTCGAGGGCACGCCCGCATTTGTCCACGGCGGTCCCTTCGCCAATATCGCCCACGGCTGCAACTCCATCATGGCCACGCGTATGGCCATGCACTTTGGTGATGTCGCCATTACCGAGGCAGGCTTTGGCGCCGATCTGGGTGCCGAGAAGTTCCTCGACATCAAGTGTCGCATGACGGGCGTTCGTCCCAGCGCCGTCGTGATTGTCGCCACCGCCCGTGCGCTTAAGTACAACGGCGGTGTTGCCAAGGCCGACCTTAACGACGAGAACCTCGAGGCCCTCAAGGCCGGTATGCCCAACCTGCTGCGCCACGTCGACAACATTCAGAATGTCTACGGTCTGCCCTGCGTGGTCGCCATCAACCGCTTCCCGACGGACACTGAGGCCGAACTCGAGCTCATCGAGTCCGAGTGCCAGAAGCTCGGCGTTAACGTTAAGCTTTCCGAGGTCTGGGCCAAGGGCGGCGAGGGTGCGCTCGACCTGGCCGATGAGGTCATGCGCCTGATTGAGCAGCCGAGCGAGTTCAAGTTTGCCTACGAGGACGGCGCCGATGTTGCTGATGCCCTCGAGGCCGTCGCCACCAAGGTCTACCGCGCCGACGGCGTTGACTTTACGCCGGCTGCCAAGCGTCAGCTCGCCGAGCTGCGCGAGAACGGCTTTGGCAACCTGCCGGTGTGCGTCGCCAAGACCCAGTACAGCTTTAGCGACAACGCCAAGGCGCTGGGCGCCCCCGAGGGCTTCCGCATCACCGTGCGCGAGCTCAAGGTTTCCGCCGGTGCCCACTTTGTGGTCGCGCTGACTGGCAGCGTCCTGACCATGCCGGGCCTGCCCAAGGTCCCCGCGGCCGAGAACATCGACGTCGACAACGACGGCAACATCACCGGCCTGTTCTAAGCCTGCTGCTTATAGCCGCTTGCCCGCCCCGTCGTGCCCCAAGGCCCGGCGGGGCTTTTTGATCCTTAGGCACGCGCATGTCTTGTAGATACCGACGGCCTTTGCCCATCATAGGCTTTTGCGCGGGTAGAATGCATGGATAACTTGATGCTTACAGGCGACGGAAAGGAAACGTTGCATGGACCAGGACAAGACGACTGTGATGGGCGGATATGGCTCCGCACAGGCTGGCGGCAGCGCCGATGCGACCCGCGTTGTGTCGAACCCCGGCAATGCTGCCCCCGATGCGACGCAGGCGTCCGCCGAACCCACACGAGTTATGGGCTATAGCGATACACCGCGGGATCCGTTTGATTATGCACCGCAGGACCCGTATGGCAATGCAACGCCGGACCCGTATGGCAATGCGGCGGCAGGCGCTTATAATAACCTGCCGCAAAATCCCATTCCGCAGCCTCAGCAGACGACGTATATGCCGCGCACGGCACAGTCCCAGCCTCGTTATGAGTCGCGCGATCCGTATGCGCGCCAGCCTTATCGTGAGTACCCCAAGTCGATTCCGCAGTATGGTGAGGACGAGGAAGAGGCGCCGTCGCGTTCGTCGAGTGTGATCAAGAAGATCCTCATTGTGCTGGCGATCTTCTTTGCCCTCTCGATTGTGTTTGCCATCGTGTCGGGCATGCTCAACAAGCGGGGGAGCTCAACGGCCGATACCACTGCCGAGCAAACCGAGTCCGCCTCGTCTAGCACCGTCGATCTGAGCGATATCCCGGGGCAGTACTGGTCCAACGCCAAGAAGCTCCTCAAGTCGCGCGGCGCCGATCTTTCGAATGCTGTGATTCTGACTGACGACGGCTCGACGCCTGTTGTCGATGCCAACTGGGTCGTCACATCTGCCTACTACAACGCTGACGGCAACCTGGAGGTCCAGCTTACGCGCAAGGACGGCTCGTCGGGCAATGCGTCCGGCGATCAAGGCACCACGGACAGCTCGAGCTCCAACACGCTGGAGGACCTGAGCAATAAGGCGCAGGAATTGGGAGACAAGGCGCAAGAGCTGGGCGATACGGCACAAAACCTGGGCGATACCGCGCAGAACTTGGGAGACATGGCGACGGATGCCTGGAACGCCCTACAAAACGGCATTTCGGGCGCACAGGGAAACTAGCGGCCGAGCGGCTAGAGCCTTAGCGGTGCAAACAAAAACGGGACGCAGGATCGCGTGACCGGGCGCATAGGCGCGCTGGTCGGCGGTCCTGCGTCCCGTTTTGCTGTCGATTACAGCTGCTCTGCCGGACGCTCGGGCGAGCTAAAGCCGGAGTCAAACGTGACGACGCATGATGCATCGGGCCTGCGCTCGTGCACGATGCGCGTGACGAGCTCCAGCAGCTCCTCGTCGGATATGTCAAAGCCGTCGGGACGCACCAGGTCAAACGAAACAAAGCCGTCGTGCTCGTGCAAGTCGTGGATGGAAAGCGCGGGGTCGATCTGCGCTACGCCGCGCTTGACCCAGCCGCGCAAGTCATCGCCGGTTGTTGCAATGGGGTCGCAGTGCAACGTGATGGCGATGCCCATCTGGCGTTTGATATCGTGTTCGATGGTGTCCAGAATCTCGTGGTGCTCAAAGGCATCGCCCTCGCCGGGCATTTCCACGTGTGCACTGGCAAACTGGCGGCCGGGGCCGTAGTCGTGCACCATGAGGTCATGAGTGCCCAGGACCTGGGGGTACGACATGATCCTGTCGCGGATTTCCTGGACGAGTTTGGGGTCGGGCGCTTGTCCCAGCAGCGGGCTGATGGCGTCGCGCACCAGGCCCATGCCGCTGATGCAAATGAAGATGCCCACGCCCAGGCCCGCCCAGCCATCGAGGTCAAAGCCGGTCGTTTGCGAAATGAGCGCCGCCGCCAAGACCGAGCCCGAGGCGATGACATCGTTTTTGGAATCCTGCGCCGTGGCGATGAGCGTCTCCGAGTCGATGCGATTGCCCAGCGTGCGGTTGAACGCCGCCATCCAGAACTTGACGAGCATGGATGTAGCCAGTGCCGCAAGGGAAACGAGTGTGTAAGCGGTGGGGGAGGGCTTGATGATCTTGGTAACGGACTCGAGCACCAGGTTGATGCCGACGGCACAAACGAGGACGGCGACAACCAGACCGGCGAGGTATTCGTAGCGGCCGTGGCCATAGGGGTGGTCTTCGTCTGCCGGGCGGCTGGCAAGTCGGAATCCGAGCAGGCTCACGATGTTGCTCGACGCATCGGAGAGATTGTTGAAGGCGTCGGCGATGAGCGAGACGGAGCCGGCGAGTAGGCCCGCGATGCCCTTGGCCAGACACAGGGTAATGTTGAGGCCAATGCAAATGAGGCTTGCGGCAAAGCCCGCGTTGGTACGGCGAGTCGTATCGACCGGCTCGCCCTCGCTGCCGGGAACAAGCGTATGTACCAGCCGATTTACAAATAGCATGGCGATCGTCCTCACAATCATGGTTAAGGGGATAGTGTAGCTCGCATGGGCGCACCGTGCGCCGGTGCTCAGAAAATGCAGTAATGGTCTGCTGGAGCTAACGAGCGGCCCTTCTTGTCCGACCGGGTGCTCCATTTTGGGCCACATGGGTATGGGCATGTGCCTGCCTGCCCGACATACTTAATGTCGACAGCCCCTGCGCAAAGGAGGACGTATTCATGGACGAGATGTTTGCCATTAAATGCCAAAACTGCGGCGGCCCTATGTACTCACACCAGGCTAAACGCAGCTTTGAGTGCGCCTATTGCGGCACGGTCGTTCCGTGGCAGGCCGATGCGGGGGAGCCCAAGAGCGCCCTGGGCATTCGCCATACGCCACTGACGGTTGTCGATGGACTGCTTAAGCTCACCCACGTGTCGCAGCTCGAGCGCCCGGAGGACCCGGACTGGTATTTCTTTAATTCACACTGGCGCAATCAGTCGGTTCTGGAGCATCTGCTGTGGGAGGACCGCGGCACGGCGCAGGAGTTCCAAGAAGCCACGCACGTGAGCATTCCCTGCCCCTTCTGTGGAGCGTCCTTTGAAGGCGAGTCCACTCAGCGCGTGCTTGAGTGCCCGTCCTGCGGAAATAAGATCGGCGTTGCCGACCTACTCAAGCCCGGTACCTTTAGCAAGCGTCTGACCATGGGCGTTGGTGCCGAGTACGTGCCTGAGCAGGGTATTCCTTGCGAGATAACGCCGCAGCAGGCACGTGCCAACGCGCTGCAGCTGGTGCGCCAGTATCCCGATGCCTTTGCCGGGCACGACGTGGAAGACGCGATTCAAAATGACATGTCGCTCTTCTACTTCCCCATGGCGCTCGCGGATTTGCGCATGATGGCGTCCTTCCCGGGCAAGGGGCTGAGCAAGGAGACCCTGGTGTACTACGAGGTGCTCGACTGGGCGTATCCGCGGGCAAACTACCTGGACGTTCGCCTTATGGGCATTTTGGAGCCGTGGGACTTTGCCAAGGTTGGGCCGTTCGATCCCGCTATGCAGGAAGGCGACTTCCGCGTTGTCTCCGTCGATGCGTCTACCAAGGACCAGGTGGTCATTGATAAGCTGGCGCTCGACATTGCCGGCAACGATGCCGAGGCGGTGCTGGGGCTCAATAAAAAGAGCATCCGCACCTGGGCGCGCAAGGCTCGCAAGCATAAGGACGGCCTGGTGATGGTGCCGGTCTACTTTGTCGATCGCCCGGCGACGGACAGCCGCGATGGCGAGCAGGTGCGCATTGCCGTAAACGGCCAGACGGGCCGCGCGGCCGCGGCGGTGTTTAGCGACAAGCGTGAGACGCATGTGGTGGCGCCGCTCAACCCGAGTCTGCATCTGTCCGGAGAAAGCACCGTGCACGCCACGCCCATCGAGGTCAAATACGTTAAATCGCCCTTCCTATACCAGATCGTGCGCCGTGGAGACGGCGAACAGCCGCGTCAGGTGGCAGCGGTTGCCGAGGGTTCCTACCGAGAAGAAAAGCCCAAACGTCGCGGCCTGCTGGGTGCGCTATTTGGTAAGTAGGGGAGTGGTGTCAGTTGGCGCTGCGATCCGATAGCTAGAGGAACGGGGCAGCTCGCAGGAGTGCGGACTGTCGTCTGATTGTTTGAGGGTGCCAGATGTAAATAATCGGTGGAGCGGCTGCAAAAGAGCCGTCTCGCTGGGTAAAATCAGGATGTGCCGCGGAACCCGCTCCTCAGCTAGTCACACTTCGGAAGCGCGGGCAACGCAGGTATTATCGTCTAAAGGGCCGGCTGCAACCGGCCCTTTTTATGACTCCCTTCGCTATCCGTTACTGCTTATATTCCCGCCAGATCGAGTAGAGGTTCCGGGCAATGCCGGTCACATACATCGAGAGGCGCAGGATTTCAAGAAACAAGTTCATAGGCTTCACCCCAATCGGAGATCGGAGCGTTGCCCGCAGGCGGATTCCGCGGCAGTCAAGATTTTACCTCACAGGCCGCGGTGGGAGACATCCTGCCCATTCCATGGTTTGGAACAGTGTCGATCTAACGGGCAATCAAACCCCTAGCACTCTTTGAATTGAGCAAGCATCTGCCCGAAGAAGCTGAGCCCGGATGGCTCATAAATGAGTGAGCCGCCATCTTCGGTTCGGTAGACCCCGCAGGGGAGGTAACGCCCGTCGGGGAGAACATAGAGGTTGGCTTCTTCCTTCAGTCCTGCTGGAAATAGCGGAATCCCGTTTTCGTCCACTTGGAACTCGTCTATATTTGCGATCTTTCTTTCCGTGGTGCCTCCTGGTCAGTTTCTATCGTAAGTGCGCCCTAAAACAAACACTGCTCTATCAGCTCTTTACCGCGCAAGGCGTCGGTCCACTCCTGCGGAATTGCGTCGATGCCGTATACCGTGCCGGCGAGGGCGCCGGCAACGGCTGCGGTGGTATCGGTGTCGTCGCCTAGGTTGACGGCGGCAAGCACGCAATCTTCGTAGCTGTTAGTGTTGACGAAGCACCAGGTGGCTGCCTTAAGCGTGTCGCGCACGAAGCCACCTGACTTGATCTCCTGCTCAGGCATGCCTTTCAGATGGAGTGCCCACGAGGGGAGCGCGTCGTTCATCACATTCCTCATCAGCTCAACAAATATGATGCATGCATCGGTTGATGTTCTGTGGGCGTGCGTGATTGCCGAGACCTCGCGGATCTCGTTGTCCGTCGCATCGGTGAACGCTAGGGGAGCGATGCGCATGAGCGATCCGTTGCCGTTGTCGCGCTCGCCGGAGCCTCCTTTGCCGGTGTGCAAAGCGCGGGCGGTCGTGCCGCCGTAATCGAAAACGCCGTCGATCGTATACTCGCCACGGGCAATCCAACTTACGAACTTGTCGCGCATGTCCGCGGTGTCGATGTGCCCAAGCTCCCTAATCGAGTCGCAGGTAGCAAGCGTCATGGACGTGTCATCGCTCCAGGTGCCGGCGGGCTGCCCATGCGTGCCGTAGCCGATCATGTCGGTGCATTCGAACGTGCCGCGGGGCCTGAACTCGTAGGGAACGCCCAGTGCGTCGCCGACGGCGAGCCCATAGATGCAGTCGCGCAGTGTTGTTTTCGGTCTGTCTGTCATGGAAAGCTCCTCTTATCCCAGGTGATGTGGAGCGCCATCGGTGGTGTCGGTCGCAACGTATTGCTATCCTTGTGCTTCGCCATTAGTCGCTTCGTTGATGGCGCGGTACTCGGCACTCAGCTCGCGCGCCAGCTCTTCCTTACTTGGAAGATACGGCAGGTATTTGGCGGCAAACACTTGGTCGTTGTCTTCGGGCAGCGTGTACTCGACAATCGAATCGCTTTTGTCCGCGCAGAGCACGATGCCTATGGGCGGATTGTCGCCTTCGTTCATGAGCTCGCGCGTGTAGTAGTTCACATACATTTGCATCTGGCCCAAGTCCTGGTGCGTAAGATCGTCCGTCTTAAGGTCGATAAGCACGAAGCAGCGCATCAGATAGTTGTAAAACACAAGGTCAATATAGAAATGGCGCCCATCAAAGGTGATGCGCTTTTGGCGCGCCTCGAAAGCGAAGCCACGGCCAAGCTCCAGTAGGAACTTCTGAAGATGTGTGATGAGCGCCTGCTCTAGATCGCTCTCGCGAAACGCAGTATCGTCCGAGAAACCTAAAAACTCCAGTACATATGGGTCGCGGATGATATCCTCGGGGCGACGAGCCGGGGCGCTCTTCTGGATTTCTTGGGCGGCGGCCTCCTTGTCCTTGCTGGCAAGCAGGCGCTCGCGGAACATGGTGTTGATCTGGCGCTCGAGCTGACGCGTGCTCCAGCGAGAGTCAGCGCATTCGTTCATGTACCAGGCGCGAGCTTCGGGGTCGGGAATGCGCATCAGCCTGCGGTAATGAGTCCAGCTCAATTCGCTACGCAGTGCGTCGCGAATTGGAAACGCAAGAAAGAACTGACGCATATTGCGAAGGTTTGCGATGCCAAAGCCTCTTCCGAAATCCGCTGTAAGCCTTCTGGAGAGGCCCGCAATCAATGCCTCTCCATATGCTGCGCGCTCCTCTCCACCCTGTTCATCAACAATACTCTTGCCGATCTCCCAATACGCCTCAACCATCGCAAAGTTAACGGCGGTATAGGCCTTGTCGCGAGCGGCGTTGAGAATCGAGGAAACCTGCTTGTAAAAACCTTCGGGCACGATTGCCGATTCTCCACGGTTTACCAGTTCGCCCATCACTGTCGCCCCACTTTCCTCTTGTGGAATGCATCTTTATCGCATTTAGTTTAAAGCCTCGCGCGGACACGAATTGCTGTGCTGTCTGGCACCTTCGCATGGAAGCCTTGCGGTGACTAAAATGTGGCCATAGAGGCAGTTTTAGCGAATCCCGTGGGAGTGACACGCATGGATAACAACACTTTGCTGTTCCAGGACAAGGGCTCGGGCAGGTTTAAAGACGTCAAGATCTACCCTAACCGCATCGAGGTGCTCAAGAAGGGCACTTTTGGCGGCAAGCACACCGAGATTGTCTACCTTAAGGACATCACGGGGGTCAACAGGATCAAGGGCCGCGACGTTTTTCTGCGTAACAGGCTGTTGACTGCCTGTGTCTTTAGCCTCAGCAGTCACGCGAGGGCGCAGGAATTCGTCAACGTGCTCAATATGGTGATGTGACCGGGCGCTTTCGAACACAAAAAACCGGGATGCAAGGAGTCGCACCTTGCATCCCGGCTGAGCTAAAACGGCGCTGCTGCATGCCGTTGGAGCTTTAGCGCTTGATCTCGATATCGTCGAGCTTGACGTCCATGGCCTCGGTCTTTGCCTTGGCGATGTCGTCGGCAAATTCCAGAGACTTCATCATGGTTTCGACGGCATCCTTGTGCTCCTCGACGTTGTCGATGCGCACGTAGACGCTGCCGCCGCCTGCTTCGGTGAAGTACTCAGTCGTCACGCCGCCCGAGTGTGTATAGGAAGCGTTGCGCCAAGTCTTGCCGTTGTACTTGACGGGGTCATTCTCGGTCCACTCAAAGCTGGCATTCCACTTTGCCTCGTAGTCGAACAGCTCGTCGGCGTTCTTGTCAGGATCGAAGACGGGGATGAAGCGATCGCTGGCGTGCTCGCTCTCGGTGAACTTAAACTGGGCCCTGTCGGCGGTATCGCCTGCGACGTCGGTGACCTCGACGCCCTCGGGGACCTCGACCTTAAACCAGATGAAGTCGGTCCTCATATCCACGGCTGGCTTTTCCGCACCGCCACCGCCACTTCCGGTAGCGCCGCCGCTGCCACCGCAGCCCACCAGGGCAACCGCGGCAAAGAGACTGATGCAGAGGGTGAGAATCGCTAAGGCCTTCTTTTTCATGGTCGTGTCCTCCTCGATCTGTAACCGCCCATGGATTACCTGCCTTTACTGTACGCGTGGACGGCTCGCTAGGGTGGGCCATGTGTCCCATTCTGGGTGCCGGATTTGCGCCGTTAAGTGGCAATATGTCCGGGCTCAAAAGAGGGGAGGGCCGGTACTGCCCGGCTCTCCTTTGGGTGAGGTGCCCGTTGTTTTAATGGGGCGCGTGTACGCGGGGGCGTTGCTCCAACAGGTTCCTTGTTTATAGATATGCCCCAGTTTTTGACGTCCGGGAGTCTCGAAAGGTGGGCCATGTGTCCCATGTTTGCGGCGCCGACGCCTATCGTTCGTCATAGAAATCCGCGATGGCCAGGTGTGCTGACGCTCATGTGCTTATGGGCTAGACTTAGCATCATTACGTGTTTGATGCGGTTGGTCGGCGGTTGCCGCCCGACCGATCTATATGACTTGAAGGTGCATACGTATGAGCCAAGAGATGATGGACAAGACCTGCCGTGGATTTGCCGAGGCGCTGGCCGCGCGCGAGCCGGTTCCCGGCGGCGGTAGCGCGAGCGCCTTTGTGGGCGCGCTGGGCGCCTCGCTTTGCGGGATGGTTGCTCGCTACGGGGCGACGAACCCCGCGCTTGCCGATCGCGCGGACGATTTGACGCACGCGTTTGCCCAGGCAGACGAGCTGGCTCAGGAGCTTGTCGACTTGGTTGCCGAGGATGTTCGAGCCTACGGGCAGGTGTCGGCGGCGTACGGTATTTCGCGCGAGGATCCGGCTCGACCCGTGGCGATTCAGGACGCGTTGCGTGTGGCGGCCATGCCTCCGTATCGGATCATGGACACCTGTGGGCGCGCGCTGGCGCTGCTCGAGGACATGGCAGACAAAGGCTCGCGCCAACTGCTGTCCGACGTGGCGTGCGGTGCCGTGTTCTGCCGCGCCGCCATGCAGGGTGCGAGCCTGACGCTCTTTGCCAACACCACATCTATGAAAGACCGGGCGCGCGCCGAGGAACTCGAGGCAGCGTGCGACGATCTGCTGGATACGTGGCTGCCGCGTGCCGATGCGCTGGCGCGCCGTGCCGCCGACGCCGCAAGGAAGAGGGGGTAGCCATGGCCGAGCTGTTGAAGGGCGCTCCCGTCGCCCGTGCTTTGACCGAGGAGCTCGCCGCCCGCTGCACGGCTTTGCGCGAGCGCGGCGTTGTTCCGACGCTGGCCATCGTGCGTGTGGGCGAGCGCGAGGACGACCTGTCCTACGAGCGCGGCGCCCTCAAGCGCTGCGAAAAGGTTGGCATTGAGGCTCGCCGCATTTTGCTTCCCGCCGATGTTTTGCAGGACGAGTTGTTGGCCGCCATCGAGGACATCAATGCCGACCCCGCTGTTCACGGTTGCCTGATGTTTCGCCCGTTGCCCGCTGGGCTTGACGAGGATGCAGCTGCCGCGGCACTCGATCCCGCCAAAGATGTTGACTCCATGACGCCGGCCTCGCTGCTTACCACGCTTTCGGGGCGAGGCGAGGGCTTTGCTCCCTGCACGGCCGAGGCTGTGTTGGCGTTGCTGGACCATTACGACGTTGAGCTGGATGGGGCCAATGTCGCGGTCGTCGGTCGATCGCTGGTGATTGGCCGTCCCGTTGCCGCCATGCTTACGGCTCGCAATGCCACGGTAACGACGTGCCATACGCATACGCGTGACTTGGCTGCCGAGTGCCGTGCAGCCGATATTGTGGTTGCGGCCGTTGGACGCACGCGCACGATTGGCGCGGATGCGGTTCGCGAGGGCCAGACGATCATCGATGTCGGCATTAATTGGGACGAGGCCGCTGGCAAGCTGGTCGGGGACGTTGATTTTGATGCTGCAGAGCCGGTTGTTGGTGCCATTACTCCCGTGCCGGGCGGCGTGGGGGCTGTGACCACCGCGATTCTCGCCAAGCACGTGATTGAGGCGGCGGAGCGCGCATCGAAATAGGCGTTTTTGACCACAGAGGTTGCCGAGGTCGCGGCTTCACCCTTTTTGCGCCGAAGCGATACACTGTTGCCGTTTGATTTCTTCACTCAAGGAGGATGCGCATGCCGTGCACAACGATTTTGGTTGGTAAGAACGCGAGTTACGACGGCTCGACGCTGGTTGCCCGCAATGAGGACTCGTCCAATGGGGTATTTGAGCCCAAGCGCATGCGCGTAGTACATCCCGATGAGCAGCCGCGTGTCTACACGAGTGTCCTGAGCCACCTGACCGTTGAGCTGCCCGATAATCCCATGCGTTACACAAGTGTCCCCGACGTTGTCCCGGGTCATGGCATTTGGGCCGAGGCCGGCTTCAACGAGCTCAACGTTGGCATGTCTGCAACCGAGACACTCACCACCAACGAGCGTGTCCGCGGCGCCGATCCGCTTGTGGACTACGTGCCCGCCAAGGGCAACGAGGGCGAGGACGGCTATGTTCCGGCGCAGCCCGGCGGTCTGGGCGAGGAGGATATGGTGACCCTGGTGCTGCCGTACGCCAAGTCCGCCCGCGACGGTGTGCGCATCCTGGGCGACCTGCTCGAGCGCTACGGCACCTACGAGAACAACGGCATCGCCTTTAGTGACGTTGACGAGATCTGGTGGCTCGAGACCATCGGCGGCCACCACTGGATCGCCAAGCGCGTGCCCGATGACGCCTATGTGACCATGCCCAACCAGCTGGGTATCGATAGCTTTGACCTGGACGACGCCGAGGGCGCTCAGGTCGACCACATGTGCTCCGCCGACCTGCGCTCCTGGATGGCCGAGTGGCATCTGGACCTGACGTTGGGCGTCGAGAGCGACGGTCCCGCCGCGGTCTTCAACCCGCGCGAGGCCTTTGGCTCGCACAGCGACAGCGACCACGTCTACAACACGCCGCGCGCCTGGTACATGCAGCGCTGCCTCAATCCCAGCGATGTGTGGGACGGTCCCGACGCCGACTACACGCCCGAGAGCGATGACATCCCCTGGAGTCGCGTGCCCGAGCGCAAGGTGACCATCGAGGACATCAAGTACGTGCTTTCGAGCCACTACCAGGGCACGGAGTACGACTGCTACGGCAGCAAGGGTACGCCCGCCACGCGCGGCGCCTATCGTCCCATCGGCATCAATCGCAACAGCCAGCTCGCCGTGCTGCAGCTGCGCCCCTATGCACAGCCGGCGTATCGCGCCGTGCAGTGGATGGCGTTTGGCTCCAACTCGTTTAACGCACTCGTGCCGCTGTACGCTAATGTCGAGACCATGCCCGAGTACTATGCCGACACGCAGGCTCGCGTGACGTCCGAGAATTTCTATTGGGCAAATCGCCTGATCGGTGCCTTGGCCGATGTCCGCTTCCATGAGTGCGGTCGCGCGGTCGAGGATTATCAGGAGAAGGTCGGCGGCATGGGCCACAAGCAGATTCACGACGTTGACGCTGCCGTAGCCGCGCTGCCCGAGGCCGAGGTGTCTGCCGAGCTCGCCCGCGCCAACGAGGCCTTTGCCGAGCTCGTACGCGTGGAGACCGACGCCCTGTTGGGCAAGGTACTCTACACCACAAGCTGCGCCATGAAGAACTCCTTCGCGATGAACGACAACGTAAGGTAAAGACAACCTTGCAACGAACGAGCGGGGCAAACGCCGTCAAAGGCTTTGCCCCGCTCGATTTCTATCTTGGCGGTAAAACGATTTTGTGTCGTTCACTCAATCTTGGGTACAAGAAGGCCAATGCAGTTGTTCACGATTGGAGCCAACCATGGTTATGAAATTCGATCAGCTTGTTAACGGTGCCATCAACGTGGGCTTCGGCGCCGCTGCCGTTGCCGTCGAGGGCGGTAAGAAGGTCCTCGACGACCTCAATACCAAGGGTGAGCAGGTCCGCAAGGACGCAGGCGCCCCCGATATCGCCCGCAGCGTGTCCGACATGTTCGAGCAGGCGGGTGGCACCATCTCCGACCTGACCGAGCGCCTGGGCATGCAGGGCGAGACCGCGGCACAGCGCGTGCTCGACGAGCTCATTCTGGCTCGCGTCCGCGTTATGACCGCCCCCGAGCGCACGGCCTTTTTGGCCCATGTGCGCGATATCGTCGATTCGGTCGAGGACAACGTGACCTCGGTGCCCGTCGAGTCTGTTGAGCCCGACGACGCAGAGGACGCCGAAGAGGCCGAGTAGCAGCGCAGATGGCAGATTCCACCACCGATTACAACAATCAAGATCCCTTGGGTGACGAGGCAGCGGTTGTCGATGAGGTCGATGCCGCCGTCTCGGGCGCTCGCAAGAAGCCGCGTGCTGTCGATATGGTCCCCGAGGAGCCCGACGCGATGGCGCCGGACGAGGAATACCAGCTCACGCCGGCAGGCCGCCGCGAACGCATCGGTCAGATCGTTCGCCTGATCAAAAAGTATCGCGTGTGGGATAACCTCACGCCGGTGCGCCTGCGTCGTCTGCTCGAAGAGCTCGGCCCCATGTTCGTCAAGATGGGGCAGATTCTGGCCAACCGCTCCGAGATTTTGCCGCAACGGTTTTGCGACGAGCTGCGTCGTCTGCGCTCTGACGTAGAGCCGGTGCCGTATGAGGTAGTGCTCCGCTGTCTGGAAGAGGAATACGGCCAGCGCTTGGGGCAGATGTTTGACGCCATCGACCCCAACCCACTCGGTAGCGCGTCGCTCGCGCAGGTGCACCGCGCCCGCCTGGTGACTGGCGAGGACGTGGCCGTTAAGGTGCAGCGTCCCGGCGCGCAGCAGGTGATGGCTCAGGACATCGACATCATTCGCTCGGTGGTGCGTATCGTTTCCAAGTTCGTCAATACCGATCAGTTTGTTGACCTGCACGGCGTGGTCGAAGAGCTGTGGACCTCGTTTCGCGAGGAGACCAACTTTTTAGCCGAGGCCAAAAACCTCAACGATTTCTATGACTTCCACAAAAGCGTGCATGGCGTGTCGTGCCCCAAATCCTATCTGGACCTTTGCACCGAGCACGTGGTGGTCATGGACTACATCGACGGCATTTCCATCGCCGATCCCGAGCGTTTGGCAGCCGAGGGTTATGACTTGGAAAAGATTGGCGCCGCGATCGTCGAGGACTACTCGACGCAGGTGCTCGACGACGGCTTTTTCCATGCCGACCCGCATGCGGGAAACATCATCCTCAAGGACGGCATCGTCTACTTTATCGACCTGGGCATGGTCGGGCGCATGTCGAGTCACGATCGCGGCATCGTCAAGGATATGATCTTTGCCGTGGCCGAGGGCGACGTACCCAAGCTCAAGGATTCGCTCATGCGCTTTGCCGTGACGCGTGGCGACTCGGCCGAGCTCGACCATTCGGCCTTTTTGTCCGATTTGGACTTTATCGTCGCCGACTTTGCTGGGCTCGATCTTAAGGACCTAGATATCGGCGAGTTTTTGACCTCGCTGCTAAACCTGGCGCGCAAAAACGACGTTGAGCTGCCGAGCGTGGTGACGATGTTCGCCCGCGGCATGGTGACGCTCGAGGGCCTGCTGACCGAGTACATGCCCAACGTTAACATGATTCAGATCATCCAGACGCACATCAAAAACGAGAAGAGCGCCTATACACGCGTCCGCGAAATGGGGCGCGATCTTGCCGCGAGCAGCTATCGCGCGGCAAAAGGCTCGCTCGAGGCGGCCGAGTATCTGGGCTTGGCGTCGCGCATGCTCACGCGCGGCCAGCTTAAGGTGAACACGCAGATCATGAGCAGCGATAAGGCGCTGCGACAGCTGGGTGGAATTATCGACCGCATGTCGATGGCAATTGTGGTCGCCGGTCTGTTTATCGGTTCGTCGGTGGTGTACTACGCGCGCATCGAGCCGGTTGTGTTCGGTATCCCGGTCATTGGCTTTGTTGGCTATGTGAGCGCGCTGGTTTTGGCGCTCATGCTGGGCCGCAATATCTGGCGCAACAGTCACGGCGGCAAGCACTAGCGTAGCTGCACGGTGTCTTGTCCCACGGCGCCCTTCCATACCCAACTCTTTCCTATCGCAAACAATAGCTTTTACCTTGGGCTTCGCCTGCGTACGGGGCCCTTTTGCGTGATACCATACTGACAGTAATAATCAATGGCCTAGATGGTGGTGCGGAGACGCACGAATGCGTGGTTTTCCTGCGCATTTGGGAGAATCGGGGTGCAAGTCCCCGGCTGTACCAGTAACCGTAATTCCTCTTGGCTCGGGATGCTCGCGTCGCAGATCGGACGACGTACCCGAGCCGTTAAGGTTAAGTCGGATCGCCTCCCATCTTGCATGCGGCTGCGGCGTATGCCGCCGGTGTGCATAGGGCTCTGGAGGGAAGGGGGACCCCGATGGGGGAACTCGAGCGCAGCATGCGCGATGACGTGGGGCAGCCTCAGGGCAACGCTCCAAGTACAGACAATGGGGGACAAATGGATATGTTTGAGGACGAGCGCAAGCGCGCCTCGTTGCGTCGCCATGGGGCGATCGCGCGCGGCGTAGCCAAGCGCGGCCTGGTGGCATTCCTGGCCTTCGCGATGGCCTTTGGCACCACACCGGCCCAGCTGTGGGCCGATGGCGCCGAGGGCATTGCCGAGGCCGTGGCTCAGGCCACAATGCCGAGCGAGGGCGCGCAGGCCACGGACGGTACTGCAGATACTACCGCGGCTGCTGCCGACGCAAACGATTCGGCTGCAGGTGGCTCCTCCGAAACTGGGGATACGGGTTCGGCCGCGCCTGACAACGTGAGCGATGATGCATCGGACGACCCCGCTGCGTCAGACCCTGCTTCGGCCACCCCGGCGAGCGAGGCGTCTGACACCACCGCCGAGACCGGCGACGCGACTGCGGTGGCCAGCGAGCCCAGTGTTGCCAAGGCCGCGTCTCGTGCCGCTGATACGTTTTCCTCGAATAATGGTGTCAGCGTCGGAAAAAGCCAGTCGCCTTCTCGTTGGGCTGGCTCTAACTTCACCGCTTTTATCCAGAGCAATACTACGCTCTATGCGAATGTTTGGACTTCGTCCAGCAAGCGCGCCAGCGCTTCGGGCTGCACCTATCAGTGGCTTGCTGCCGACATCAGCAACAAGAGCGATGCGGACAATTCCGCATTTGTTCCTGTCGAGGGCCAGACGGGCGCATCGATCGTTTTGGACGATGCCCTGCGTACTCAGCTTAACGGCAAGTGCCTGCGCGTACGCATTACCGATGCAAGCGGTAACGTCATCTACGGCCCGACCAAGGGCGCCAACAACCAAAAGCTGACGGCGACGAACACCATCAAGGCACCCGTTCCTACCAAGACGGCCCTGGATGCAAAGTCTTATGTCCTCATCCAGTCTTCGGCAGACGATTCGAGCTCGTATTCGTCCGTCAAGGCCGAGATACTGAACCCTGGCACTACACTTTGGGCGAATGCCTACGACGGCGAAGCGGTCCCCAATAAGCGTATTGCGGCGCAGGGTGGCTGGACCTATCAGTGGCTTGCGTCCGATACGCGCGATGCCGAGGACTCTGCCTATCAGGTGATTCCCGGTCAGACCGGCCAGTCGCTAACGATTACGGACGAACTCGCCTCGCAGCTTGCGGGCAAGTACATTCGCGTTAAGGTTGTCGGCGATGGCCAGGAGCTGTACGGTCCGAGCAGCTCTTTCGGGACGCCCGCGTCTGTTGGCTACAATACGCCGGGTCCTGTTGCCGCGAGTGACCAGATCGCGTTAGGCCACATCGTTCTCGCCTATAACGGCGCCGAATTTGGCGACGATTATGAGAACGTCCCCAACGCTAACGTCGGTGACACGATTAAGGCTGCCGCCTACTACCTTAACTACGACACGCCGACTGACCTCTATGGCTCCGACAAGGTCGATTTTTCTTGGTGGGTGGCCGATTCTGCTGACGGCACGTTCGAGCAGGTTGCAACTGGTGATACCTTCACGGTTACCAAGGAGTGCGCGAACCGCTACCTCAAGGTGGTCGCAAAGGCCAAGAAGGGTATCCCCGGCTCCGATAGCTGTGAGACCAAGGCGGGCCGCATTCTGCCCAAGGGCGCGACGACGCTCGATTCAGTTGCATTTACCAATGCGAGCAAGGGCGCCAAGGACACTGGCTCTACGATTGAGGCGTGCGCCTACAAGGCGGTCGATTACTCGTCTGAGCCGGTTACCGAGGGCGTTACCTACACGTGGCGTTGGTCCTCTGTCGACCCGTCTTCCTCTGCGTTTGATGCGAAGACCGACTGGCATGTGGTCGAGGGCAAAACCGACAGCAGCTTTACGATTCCCGATGACTACGCCAAGCGCTGGGTGAGCGTGTCGGCCACTGCGGGCGATAACACCGTAGAGGCGACTACTGCTGTGGCCGTTAAGGCCGCAGGCTCGCACGAGCTGTTCCTGGCGTATCTCAAAAAGATCGTCGGCGATCAGAGCGATGACGCCAAGTTTGTCTACAAGAGTGGCGAAAAGATCGGTGTTACTGCATTCGAGAAGACGTCTGCAGGAACAAAGGGTGCCGAGCTTACATCTGATCAACTGACGTATACGTGGCAGATTGCCGATAGCGCCCAGGGTCCGTTCACGACGCTGACGGATGAGAACGCGCACAGGCCGTCGTTCGTAATTTCGCAAAAGTACGTCGGCAAGTACCTCAAGTGCATCGTCGACGGTGGCTACAACACCGACTATGCCTCCACGCGTTATGCCATCGTCAAGGGCGAAGATGCCAAGGCGTATACCCTGACATCGGTTAATGTCGCTTCGAGCGGCAACCTTGCACAGGTCGGCGGAACGCTTACCCCTACTGCCAATTACATGGCAACGGGCGATTGGGGCGATTACGAGACGGCACTCCCCGAGGGCTCCCTCGTCGATTACCGCTGGTATCTCGCCGATGACGCTGAGGGCACAAATGCCCACGAGCTGTTTGGCGCCGACGAAACGACCGGCGCGATCACGCTTCCCGCCTCGGCTGAGGGCAAATACGCCTATGTCGTGGCAAACGCCGGCAACAACGATGTCAAGAGCACCGCTTGGCTCGTTAATTCTTCCGACGAAAAGTCTCTTTCCGTTAACGTCAGGGTTGTAGGCGTAAGCAAGCACGATGTCGGTCAGTCCTATGACCTTGTGGACTGGGTGCCGACGGCCTCGTTTGAGTGGTCGAGTACCCAAAAAATGTCTGCCTGGGACATCTTTGCCAAGGTGCTTGACGACGCCGGCTATAGCTATAGCACGGACGGCGGCGTTCCCTATTCGGTTACGAACCCCGATAAGTCCCAGACGCTCGCGATGGAAAACACGGCGTCCGGCTATAAGTACTGGCGTTTTGATATTAATGGCAAGGCTGCCAACTCTTATGCCACGGGCTACTACCCGAGCGATGGCGACACGCTCGAGCTCGTGTACGAGGATCCCACGGGCACGGTTTCCACGCAGGTTTCCGCGACGTGTTCGGTCGTCGGCACCGACGCCAAGGGTGCTCAGCAGACCTGGGCCGCCGCTCAGAGCATTACGCTGAAGAAGGGCTCGACCGCGGCCGACCTCTCCGAGCAGCTCTTCAAGCAGACCGGCCTCAAGGCGGACTACGACCCCAACGGCTCCTGGGGCTGGGCGCTCAATTCGATCACGTCGCCCTTCGACTCCGGCCGCACGCTCGCCTACGACCCGACGACCGAAGCGTACTGGCAGCTGTTCATCAACGGCAAGTCCTCCATGGTCGGCGCCGGCGGCTACACGCTCAAGGCCGGCGACTCCGTCGTCTGGTACTACTCGAAGTACAACGACCCCGCTCCTGCCGATCAGCTTTCGGTAAGCTGCACCGTTATCGGCCAGGATGCTTCGGGCGCCCGGCAGACGTGGGCACAGCCTACGACAGCTCTCGTGGACGAGGGAACAACCGCTGCTGACCTTTCCGAGCAGATCTTTAAAAAGTCTGGCATTGGCGCCAAAACGGGGGAGAGCTCGTTTGGCTGGTATCTCGAGTCGCTGACCTCGCCGTTCGAAAAGAACGTGACCCTCTCGAGCGAGAAGGTTGACGAAAACACCTGGAAATATTGGCAGTTCTTTGTCAATGGCAAGCCTGTTGATGTTGGTGCGGGCGCCTATACGCTTAAGGCAAGCGACGAGATTGCTTGGGTCTATGGCTCCGACGGCACCATGCCTGGTCAGGTCTCCGTTTCGATGGAGATCATCGGCAAGAAGGACGATAAGGCTCAGCGCTGGACTGATCCTTCGATGCAGGTGTTTGTCGAGGGCACGACGATCAAGGATGCCTCTGCTGCCTACTTCGATGCCGTTGGCGTCAAGTCCAAGATGTACGACCAATTTGGTTATTGGGGCGTTCACACTCTTGTCTCTCCGCTTGATGGCACCGAGCTGTCGGGTGCTTGGTCGTTCTTTGTCAACGGCGTTCCTGGGTCTCAGCTCGATAGCGACTATGTGCTCAAGTCGGGTGACAAGATCGTCTGGGCTTATGCTGCTGGCGATACCGTTCCTAATCCCGATGAAGTCGTAGTTGATCCGAGCGCTTCGCGCCCGACCGATTGGAAAGCCGACTGGAGCGGCAATTCCAATGCGGTGGTCGAGAACGTGTCCACGCCTACGGGCGCGCTGGCAAGCTCTTGGACGTTTGATTGGAAGGCCTATTCGGGCGCCACGTACCCCAACGCGAGCGAGCCGATTGTCGTAAACGGCAATGTGTATCTCGCCGTCAACAAGCGCCTGCTTAAGATCGATGCCGAGTCGGGCAAGGTGCTGGCCGAGTCGAATCTTAAGACTGCGATTGGCTACACGACGCGTCCGATTTATACGAACGGCTTGGTCATCGTCCCGCTCGATGGCGGTGCGGTCCAGGCTCTGACGGCCGATACGCTCACGACGGTTTGGGTTACCGACCCTGTGAGCAAAACTGCTCAGTCGAATTCTCAGCTGACGGTCGATGGCAACTATCTCTATGTCGGCACCGTTGATGTCGACTATGGTAAGGGCGTGTATAACAACGGCCATCTGACGCGCATCAATATCCTGACCGGTGCCGTTTCCTGGCAGCACGTCAACGCCGATGAGGGTTATTACTGGACGGGCGCTACCGTGGGTGACGGCTTTATTCTGGTTCCCACCAGCGCCGGTACCGTTGAGATGCTCAGCAAGTCTTCGGGCGCTGTGCTTGGAAGCGTTTCCGTTGGGGCTATCGTTAACTCCTCCTGTGTGCTCTCCGCCGACGGTAGCCATGCTTATCTGATTTCGCGCGATGGCAAGCTGCACGTTTTGGCGATTTCTGACGGTAGTTCGCGTGATGCGGATGCCGCTTCGCGCATTTCCGAAGAGCGCGTCGTCGACCTGGGTCTTACGGGATGCGCCTGCATGCCTACGCTGTATGGCAACAAGCTGATTGTCGGCGGCGAGGTTTCCGGTGGCTCTGCGCTGGCGATTGTCGACCTTGATAATGACTTTGCTACGACGTTGGTTTCGTCTGCTGATGGCTCCGCGCTTCCCATCGGCGGCATCAAGGGCGCACCGCTCGTGAGCGCCCAGGCAGATGGCACGTATGTCTACTTCACGGTTAACTACGGTGCGACTTCCGACTATGTGAACTACACCTCGGGCGGCGGTGTCTATCGCTACAAGCTGGGTGACGCGCAGGCGACCGGTGCGTTTAGCGCAACGGGACACAACAACTACTGCGACTCGCCGATTGCCTGCGACGCCAAGGGCAACCTCTACTACATCAACGATTCCGGCACGTTGTTCAAGCTGAATGGTGGCGTTAAGGTCTCGTTCGAGACTGGCGAGGGTTCCAAGGTCGATTTCCAGACTACGGCCGACGGCAAGCTGGTTAAGCCTGCCGATCCGACGCGTGAGGGCTACACCTTCGGTGGCTGGTACACCGATGAGGCTTGCACGGAGGCGTATGACTTCAGCACGCCGGTGACGGCCGATATGACGCTGTATGCCAAGTGGACCAAGAACGCCGTTAACCCTGACGGCAATGGCGGTTCTGGCTCTAACGGTGGCAGCGGCTCCGGCACTGGTGCTGGTACCGGCGCGGGCACTGGCTCCGGCTCGAAGGGTGGCGCTGTCGCCCCGGGTCAGAAGCCGGTGACCAAGACGACGGTGTCGACCAAGAGCGGGACCAAGGACAACAAGTCCGACAAGAAGGACTCCGACAAGTCCGACAAGAAGGACGAGAAGAAGTCTGACAAGAAGGACGGCAAGTCCGACAAGGCATCCGCTTCCACGACCACTGCCAAGAAGTCCACTGAGGCTTCCGCGCAGGAGTCTGGCCTCAACCCGCTCGCTATTGTCGGCATCGCGGCCGGCGTGATCGGCCTCGCGCTCATCGCCGTCTTCATGCTGACCAAGCGCGGCAAGGGTGACGGTAATGCCCGATAAGCCCAAGGGGACCAACGGGCAGCAGCCCGACTCCTCGTTTATCCAGCTCGACGATGCAAAGCAAAAGGGCGCCGCTTCGGCGGCGTCCGCCCCGCGGCGCAAGGCGATGCTTGGCGCTCTGACCGCGGTTTGTATCGCGTTGATCGTCGTATCGCTGGGCTTTGTCCACCCCTCCGAGAGCGGCGCCTGGTCCATTGATTGGATCGTCCAGACCGTGACGGGGGAGAGCGTCGTCGCCAATGATGCCAAGGTGCCTGGTTCGGCTGCTGCTTCTAGCAAGGCCGACTCCAAGAATTCCAAGGTTTCGGGCGATGCGAAAGATAAGTCCAAGGACTCGGGTGACGCCAAGGGCGATTCCGAGTCTTCGAACAAGAGCTCGGATAAAAACTCGGAAGGCAAAAAGTCCGAAGAGCAGGATGGCAAGAAGTCTGGCGAAGCATCGGTTTCTCAGAATACCGGAGCTGCCGATACGACCAACACGTCTGGCGGTGCCTCTTCGGGCGGTGGCCAGTCGTCTGGCGGGGCCACGGCCTCTAACGGCGGAGGCGCTTCCACGGGCGGCCAGGGTGGCTCGCAGGAGTCTGGATACGTTACTGTGTCGGTCTCGGTTACGTCGAGTGCCGTGGGCAATCCTGTGTCCGCCGGCGGCACCTATACCTTTAACGAAGGTGCCACCGTCTACGACGCCCTATGCGCGCTCGGGCTTTCCGTCAACGCACACGGCTCATCGTACGGCACGTATGTCGCCGCGATCGGCGGTTTGGCCGAGAAGCAGTATGGCGGCACGAGCGGTTGGATGTACTCTGTCAACGGCTCGACGCCCATGACGGCCTGCAGCAACTACGTTCTCTCCAACGGCGACAACGTCGTCTGGTATTACGTAACAGGCTAGGGATCTCAACATAACGCACGGAACGGGCAGCTCGGACAAACATCCAGGCCGCCCGTTTTTTGATGCGAATGGGACGGAGTTTCCCAATCAAGGCTCAACCGGAAAGCGCATCCCACTTTTGAGCTGAATTCTGGGATGCACTTTCCGGTTGGAGTTCTATTGGGAAACTGTGTCCCGTTTTGAGGTCCTATTCTGGGATGCGGTTTCCCCGGGGAGGCCCATGGGAAAGCGTGTCCCATTTCGGCATCGTGATCCGTCTCGTGCGCTCTTATCGGCAATTATAGAAAGCTCGGCAAACAAAAAGCCGGCTGGAACGTGATGTTCCAGCCGGCTTTGCGTTCAAGCATATGTTCGGCAATCTACGACCTTGCGCCCTCGAGGAAGAAGCGGCGGCTAAAGTAGTTGTACCAGGTGACCAAGAATGTGGCGATGGCCTTCATGGCCTGGTAGCCGATGCTCAAAAACGTGACGCCCACAAACATATACAGGTCGTTGAGGCCCAGGCCAATCACCGACAGGATGGTGAAGATCGTGAACTCGCGCTTGCGGCTCATGCCCTCGCGGTGGTCGAACACGTACTTCATGCTGAGCCAGTAGTTGACCACGACGGACGTGACAAACGAAATCGTGGTGCTCATCAAAAAGTCCAGGTGGAACAGCTCGACAAGCGCAATGAGCATGCCCCAGTCGATGCCAAAGGAGATAAGTCCCACGACAGCGAACTTGAGGAACTGCTTCGTATGAGGTTGTGCCAGTGCCTTGCGCACGTAATCACATCCAATGCGTTGATGAATCGAGCAGAGGATACTTTAGAGCTTTTGCAAGGGAAACGTAAGGTCTTTGCCAAGAACTATACGAACTCGCCAAATTTTCAAGAGACAATCCGCAAACGTGCCAAATTTACCCGTAAACGAGTAGGGCCCGTGGACGATGCTGCGCTGAGCGCATGCCGTCCGCGGGCCCCGTACACTGCGAGAACGCCGAGCTACTTGGTCTCGTCGCCCTCTAGGAAGATCTTGCGGGTTACAAAGTTGTAGACCATGACGAGCGCGGTGGCGCAAATCTTGGCGATATTGGCCTCGAGCCCCAGGCCGGCGTTGAGTGCCAGCACGATACCGTCGTTAAGTGCCAGACCGATGACGGACAGCACGACAAAGATGATGAACTCGCGGTGGCGGCTCATGCCCTCCTTGTGCGCAAACACGTACTTCATGCTCGCGACGTAGTTAAAGATAAGCGAGACGATAAAGCCGCTGGTGTTGGCGATGAGGATGTTGAGGCCCAGACCGTAGTGGAGCAGATTCATGATGCCAAAGTCGATGACCGTGGCAATGACGCCGACGACGCCAAACTTCATGATCTGCGCAAGGAGCTTTTGCATGGTACCTGCCTTAAGCTGGCGCCGGGGCGCCGCGGGGATGACAAACGCAGAAAGTTTAGCCAATCCCCGCAGGCATCGCTAGATTCGCTCCTCGATAGCACCGTTTCTATACGCATCGAGCAGCTGGCGCAGGTCCTGGATCTGGCCACGGATCTTGGCGCCGGAATCGGTGTCGCTCACCATGCGGCGACGGTCGGCCTGGTCAAAGCGATTAGTCTCGCTCGCAATGTCCACGTTGCGGGTGAGCGCCTCGGCAACCGTCGTAAAGGCCTGGTGCGACTTAAGGCGGCATCCGCGCGAACTCGAGATGAGCGTGTATCCGGCGATGCCCGTCTTGGGGTGGTAGGCGCGGCAGAAGCCGCCATCGATGACCAGCAGTTTGCCGTCGGCGCGGATGGGCTGCTCGCCCTTGGTGGTTTTAACGGGCGTGTGGCCGTTGATGATGTGACCGGTCGGCGAACATGCCATGGGGACGACGCCGAACTCGTGCATGATGTCGTCGCAGACCGAGGGCGACGTGGTGAGCGTGTAGTACGGGTCCATCGGCTCGACCCAGGTGCTCTTGTCGGCGATATAGGCGCGCTCAAAGGTACGCACCAGACGTCCGCTGGCGGGTGAGTTAAAGCCGATCCACAGGTACCACATCCAGTCGAGGGCGTCACGGTCGCCGGTGCGCCAGGCACGGCGGGCGATATGGTCGCAAAAATCGAAATAATCGCGGCCGGCGTGCCACGTGCCCAGGCAGTTCATACTGCTAAAGGTGCCGTCCTCATTGAGCGGCACGCAGCCGTGGAACAGCAGGTTGCCGTTGGTGACCTTGTACATCGAGCCGTGCATGTAGAGGAAATCGATATGGCGATGCAGGTGATCGGCGGTGGCGAACTCGGACACGAGCTTGTCGATGATGTGCTGCTCCTGGGGCGTGAGCGTGTAGGGATCCGCCGGGTCGACGGTGGGGAAGTCGTTGGTCGTGAGCGGCCACACGCTGCCGTCGGCGAGCGTGACCGCGCCGGTGTCGTGGTCGATCTTGTCGAGCAACAGGCGGTCGGTCATGTCGAACTCGGGGTGGCGCTGGATAATCTGGCCCTCGAGTTTAAAGAGCAGCACGTTGATGGCCTTGATGAGCGGGGTGATGGACTCGCCAGCGGTGTAGGTGGCGTCGGCGAAGGCGACAAGCTCGCGCAGGGAGATGCCGTAATCGTTCTCGAGGATCTCGTAATTGTCGTAGCGCAGGTTGTTGCGCAGCACCGTGGCGATGCAGGCGGGCTCGCCGGCCGCAGCGCCCATCCACAGCAGGTCGTGGTTGCCCCACTGGATGTCGAGCGAATGGTAGGTGAGCAGACGGTCCATAATCTTGGTCGCGCCGCCGCCGCGGTCAAAGATGTCACCCACCAGGTGCAGATGGTCGACAGCCAGGCGCTTGATGAGCGAGGCGAGCGACTCGATAAAGTCGTCGGCGCTCGCGGTCTCCAGGATGGACTCCACGATGCGCTCGTGATAGCGCACGCGATAGTTGTTCTCGTCCGGGTGCGTGTGCAGCAACTCGTCGATGATGTAGGCGTAATCACGCGGGATGGCCTTACGCACCTTGGAGCGGGTGTAGCGGCTCGAAAGCGAGCGTGCAACGATAATGAGCTGGTCGAGCATTGTCTTGTACCAGACGGGCGAGTCCTTGTGCTGATCGCGGGCCAGTTGAATTTTCTCGCGCGGGTAGTAAATCAGCGTGCACAGCTCGCCCTTTTCGTCAAAGGAGAGAGTGTCGCCAAAAATTTCGTCAACATGCTCGCGGACAACGCCCGAGCAGTTGTTGAGGATGTGCATAAAGGCTTCGTACTCGCCATGCACATCGCTCATAAAATGCTCGGTGCCCTTGGGCAGGTTGAGGATGGCCGACAGATTGATGATCTCGGTAAATGCAGATTGTTCGGTGGGGAATTGTCTCGACAGCAGTCGCAGATACTTGAAGTCTTGCGGTTTGCGATCGAATACGACCATGAAACACCTTCCGATGTGATTGGTAAAACTGATAAATCAGGGTCAAACGTTTATCAGTATGCGCCGCTTTTGTTTCGATTGGGGATGGGAGGTCAAAACGTTGGCCGAACGGTTTGGTAAATCGGTTTAGTTGAGGTAGATATGGCGGTTGAATGGAGACGTAGGGTCGTTTTTGCAGGCGCATACCTTCGAGATCGATAGAGATGATGACGGTAAAGATGTTCACTACCTTTGGTTCAATTTGGTAAATAGTGGACATTTGTACCGTATTCACGCTTGCTGTGCGATAATTTGCGCAGTAATGAGTAAGGAGCCTCATATGAGTGATTTTGTCCTGACCTGTGAATCCGCCGCCGATCGAACCCGTGAGTTCTTTGAATCGCGCAATATCCCTGTCGTGTGTTTTCATTACGAGATCGACGATGTTGTCTATACGGACGACCTGTATCAGTCGATTGCGCCGGACGAGTTTTTTGCCCAGATTGCCGCGGGCGCCATGCCCAAGACGTCTCAGGTGAGCGTGGGTGAGTACGAGGAGTTTTGGGAGCCGTTTGTTGCCGAGGGTAAAGACGTGCTGCATCTGACGTTGTCGTCGGGTATTTCGGGCACGTATGGATCGGCCTGCGTTGCGGCGCAGATGCTCGCGGATCGCTATCCCCAGGGCGGCAAGGTGCGCGTCATCGATTCGCTGGCGGCGTCTTCGGGCTTTGGCCTGCTGGCGGAATGTGCCGCCGACGTGCGCGATAGCGGCGCTTCGCTCGACGAGACGGCCGCTTGGATTGAGGAGCATAAACTCAACCTTCACCATTGGTTCTTCTCGACCGATCTGTCGAGTTACCTGCGCGGCGGTCGCATTTCGGCCGCGAGCGCGATCATCGGCACGGCGCTCAAGATTTGCCCGCTCATGACCGTCGATTGCGAGGGTAGGCTGTCGCCACGTGAGAAGATCCGCACCAAGAAGCGCGCGATTTCCGAGATGGCTAAGACCATGATGGCACACGTGCAGGACGGTGCGGATTATTCGGGTAAGTGCATCTTGTCCCATTCGGCGTGCCGTGAGGATGCCGAGGCCGTTGCGACGCTGATTGAGAAACAGGTCCCGCAGCTCAAAGGTAAGATCGAGATCAACAATATCGGTGCTCTGATCGGTTCTCATACCGGGCCTGGTACGGTGGCGCTCTTCTTTATGGGCGACAAGCGCGTGGATTAATTTGCCCCATCACGTCGCTGTATGATTGCTCAAACGAAAACGGCCCGCCTCACGTTGGTGAGGCGGGCCTAGCTGTTTCTGCTAATGCTTCTTGCCGCGGAAGAAGAAGCCGTGCAGCGAGGGCTTGAGTCCGCGGTTGGCGCGACGCTCCTCGATATGATCGTGAATCGAGGCGGCCCGTTCGAGCACCTCGTCGGGGATCGGCACGTCGGGATTCATGTTTTCGACCTGGCTGACCTCGGCGGCGGCGACCTGGTCGATAATGGGTACATCGTCGCGCGAGATGACAGGCGTGGCGTCTTCCTTCATCTTGCGATAGCGCTTCATCATGTCGGTCTGCAGCTGCTGGGCCGAAGGCGGCGTCCAGATGATGGCGTTGGCGCCGGCGGCGATGGTTTCGCGGATGCTCTCGGGTGTCTTGCCACCTGGTGCGATGAGCGGCAGGTTGGGATAGTGCTCGCGCAGTTCACGCAGGACCTGCGGTGTGTTCTTGCCGGCCGCGATGTTAAGGATCTTGGCTCCGGCGCGCACCTTGGCATGAGCGTCATCATCGCAGCGAACGACCGTGGCGATGACGGGGATGTCTGCCAGATTGGTGATGTGCTCGACCATCTCGGCGGTGGCGGGGGAGTTGACCACACAGCCCGCCGCGCCCTGCATCTCGGAGACGGCCGCCATCTGCACGGAGCGCTTGCCGGTGGTGGTGCCGCCGCCAACGCCCACAAAGACCGGGCACTCGGCAACGGTCAGCAGCGCCTGCGTAATGGCGGGCTGCGGCGTGAAGGGGTAGACGGCAAACACGGCGTCGGCATTGGAGTTGCGGATGACCGCCACGTCGGTGGTGTAGATGAGCGATTTGATGCGGCGGCCAAAGAGCGTAAAGCCGCTGGCCTCCTCGATCTCATCGGGCATGCGGAGGGCCGCCTTGCGCAGGCGCCCGTCGATGGGCAGCGGCTCCATGGGCAAAAGGCCGTTGGGAGTTACGGCCACCTGGGGCTCGGTAAATTCGTCTGCAAGCTCTACCTCGGAGAAGTCGACCGAGGCGACGATGTCCTCGTGAACCTCGGCGGGAACATCGATGGGGGCTTGGTCGTTAGCCGCAGCAGGCGTGTCGAAGGAGCTGGTGCCGACAAAGGCGTCGACGCGCTCGTTTAGGTCGTTGAGAGAATCCATAGCGGTCCGTTTCTATGTTGTGCGGTCGGCAGTGTACGACCGGCGCTACGATTGCTAAATCGTTTGACGAGTTGATTTTTCCCCGCCGCGCCATCCGTTAGACTGAAGGGCCGGCGAACGTGAAGGAGCTGTGGTGGCGGTGGTCGAGGTGCTATCTTTGGTGTCCCGTTTAGAAGAAAGGTGACGCGGTATGGAATTAACGGCAATGTTTGGCTCGATTGGCCTGTGTGTGGGCGCAATCGTTGCCGCCGCGGTCATCTACTTTGTGGTCACGGCCATTAAAGGCAAAAGAGCCGAGCGCAAGGAACGCGAGGCACTTAAGCAGCACCGTGACCAGCAGGATAAACGCGCACGGAGATAGCTTGTTGAGTTTTTGATCCGTGCGCTAGCTGCGTTTTCGAACCAGGGCCATGTAGAAGCCCTCAAAGTCGCGACTGGGCGGAATGGTCAGCGTGCCGGGCATGCCGCTGGCGATAGCTGAGACATGGCCGGCGGCGATGGCCTCGGTGAGGGCGTTGCGCTCGATATGCGGCTCCTCGCCGGTATCCTGTGCGCGACGCGCTTCGCTTTCGCTCGGCGTGCCGTCGAGGGGGATGAGCTCGCAGTCCATGTGCTTGTCGAGGACCTCCTGCAGGGCATCCTCGTTTTCCTGCGGCATGATCGAACAGGTGGAATAGACGAGCATGCCACCCGGCTTGAGGGCGCCCATGGCGCGGTCCAGAAGCGCGCGCTGCGAGCGGGCGCACTTGACGAGCAGCTGCTCGGTGAGGCCGCGCAGGCTCTTTTCGTTGCCGCTGATGACGGTACCCGTACCGGTGCAGGGGGCGTCGAGCAGGATACGGTCAAAGCGGAAGAACTCGTCAAGCTTGCGTGCGTCAATACGCATGACGGGCACGTTTTTGGCGCCCTGGCGGCCCAGGTTGGCCTCGAGCTTTTCGGCACGGGGAATGCTCATCTCACAGGCTGTGAGATGAGCCTGGCCCTGGGTGAGGGCGGCGATCTGCGTCGTCTTGCCGCCGGGGGCCGCGCACATGTCCAGGATGTCCTCGCCGGCACGTGCGCCCAGCACCAAAGGCGGCATCATGGACGACAGGCTCTGCAGGTAGATCTTGCCGTCACGGTAGATGTCGAGGTCCCACAGGTCGGAAACCTGGGCTTCGGGCAGGATGAAAGCGTCCGGGTACCATGCGACGGAGCGGTGGGCGATCCCGGCGGCGTCGAGTGCCGCGGCGATGTCCTCGGCGGTCGCCTTGAGCGTGTTGGCGCGCAGCGTGACCGGGCGCGTGGCTGCGGCGCCAAAGCCCTCGATCATGAGCTCGGCATCGGCAGGCGTATAAGCGCCGGCAACCGCGTCGACCATAAAGCGCGGTAGCTCGGCGGCGCAGGGAAGGGCGGCAAGCCGGTCGGAAAGCTCGGTAGCGGCAAACTGCCTAAGCTTGAGCTCGGGCTTAACCTGCTTTTTCTGCTTACGACGACGCGGCTTGGACATCCGTCTTCCCTTCCCGTCCCAAAATGGTTACTTTCCGGGCACGCTGCTGCTGGCGTGCTTTAGTACTGGCTCTCGTGCTTGCTAAAGAAGTCGAAGCGCGGAGGCAGCGGCTTTACGCGGTGCTCGCCGGGCTTCTCGCCCAGGCTCTCCACAAACTCGTCCGTTGAGGCAAAGATGTTGTTCCAGCTAAAGAAGGCGACCGGGTCGACGTCGAAGTACTCGCAGATGAGCTCGCAGCCGGTCGGCACGATGCCGTGCATCAGGACGGTCGCCACGCGCAGCTCGGTAAAGGCATCGACCAGGGCCTGCTTCATGGCGGCGTTGGCCGGCTCGCCCTCGAGCTTGTTGGCGGCCTTGGAGGCATCGCTCCAGCGCTTGTTGGCGGCGCGCAGGTAGTCGTCGCACACGGCGAGCGCGCGGTGCGTCTCGAACTTGTACATGGCCTGCTCAAAGGCAAGGGCGGCCTGCTCGGCAGCCTCGACCACGGCGGCAGAGGCTGCGCCGGCGGGAATGCAACCGTTGCGATAGGGGCTCTCGTCGCCCTCCTTGACGGCGACGCCGTAGAAGCAGCTGCGGGCCAGGCGGTTGAACACGCCGGTCAAAAGAGCGCTCTCCTTAAGGGCCGGGTCGATGACGCGCTTGTCGTCGCAGGCGCGCACCTCGTTGCCGTTCTTGTCCTTGCCGGTCACGCGCGTGTCATATGCCTTGGGGCTAAAGCTCACCGGCTTCTCGGACAGGCCGAGCGACAGCCAATGCGCGCGCATCTGCTCGCAGGTGTAGTGGTTGAGCAGGTCGTCTGCCGGCGGGGGAGGCGTCTGCGAGGACGAGCTGGCCTTTTTGCCCATGTAGAGCAGGTGGTAGCAGGCGCTGACGGTGCTCTGCGTGAGGTCCCAACCCAGGGCCTCCCACATGGCGGTCTGCGCGATGCAGTAGAAGTAGATGTTGTCCTGGCCGATGAACTGGTAGATCTGTGCGTCGTCAGAGCACCACCAGTCGCGCCAGTCGAGCGAGCTGTGCTGGTAGGTGGGTGCGGGTACCTGCGTGGAATCGGCGGCGGGCTCGCCCATGAGGGCGGCGTCCTGGGCGGCGACACCCTCGGTTACGCCGGCGGCTCGGGCGTCGCGGGCGAGCACGGTGCGGGTGTAGCTGATGGGTGCCCACAGGCTCTCGGGCCAGCACCAGCAGGTGACGTCGTTCACGCCGTCGACCTCGGGCACCGGAACGCCCCAGTCGATGTTACCGGTGATGCGGAAGGGCACGAGCGCCTTGCCGCTGCGGAAGCGCACGCCGCCGTTGGCGAGCACCGCGTGGGCGTCGTCGCGCTCCTTCCAGCTGGGGAAGGTGACGGTAAAGCTGCTCTTGTTGCCCTCGGGCTCCAGCACGGTGTGCTCGGGCAGCTGGTCCTCGACGGCGTCGAAGGCCTCGCGGAACTTGTTCTGGATGTAGAGCTGCGCCGGCAGGAGCCACTCTTCCATGGTCTTGGAGACCACGGAGCGAACCTGCGGGTTCTGGGCGAGCTTGGCGGTGTAGGTCTTCATAAAGTCGAGGTAGGCCGGCAGGTCAAAGTAGAGGTTGTCGACCGGGCGCAGCTCGGGCACCTCGCCGGTGAGCTGGCTCTTGGGCGCGATGAGCTCCTCGGGCTCAAACTGGTGACCCAGGTCGCACTCGTCGGCGTAGGCCTTCTCGGACTTGCAGCCCTGGATGGGGCAGCGGCCGATCACCTGACGGCCGTTGAGGAACGTGCCGGCCTTGGCATCGTAGAACTGCAGCGTGGAGCGCTTGGAGATGGTGCCTTGCTCGTGCAGGCGTTTGATAATCTCGGCGGTCACCTCGTTGTGAATCTGAGCAGCCGGTTCAAGGCCCGAGCCGCCGTAGATATCGCAGCTGATGTTGTAGTTGTTGAGGGTCGCGGCCTGGCGGGAGTGATTGGACTCGACATACTCGCCGATGGACTTGTCGTAGCCCTCGTTCTCCTTGAGCTTGCGGTAGCTCTCCATGATGGGCGAGCCGTAGCAGTCGGTGCCCGAGGTGAAGATGACGTTCTCGCGGCCCAGACGGTCGCGCAGGAAGCGGGCGAAGAAGTCGGCCGGGACAAAGACGCCGCCAACGTGGCCAAAGTGAAGGCCCTTGTTGCCGTAGGGCTCGCCGGCGGTAACGATGGCGCGGCGAGGCCAGCTGGGACGGTCGTTCATGGAGTATTTGGATGCCATGGGACTCCTTCGCATATGGTGAGAGCGCGGCCGGGCGCAAGGCCTGACGACGCGGTGGTCAATTCGTGCATATCGTTCGACATTATCGCACATGCGGACGGGTACGTGGCAGGGGCGCTATCCTAAGATGCTATGAATGAGATTTCCAACATACATGCGTTTGAGGACGAGGATTTTCTGCACGCCTGCTTTGTGTGGGGGATGGCCGTGCTTGTGGTGTTTGCCGTGTGCCTGGTGCCGGTGTTTATGCTGCTGGGCGGGCCTGTGGACTTGGATGTGGCGGACGCGGGCGGCTGGACGGCGGTTTTGGGCTGGATAGTCGGCTTGGCTGCGGTTTCGGCGGCGTCATTTGCCGTGCACGAGCTGGTGCACGGTGTGTTATTTAAGCTTCTGGCGCCTGCGGGCGCGAAGGTGACCTTTGGGGCGAATCGCGAGACGGCGATGATCTATGCCTGCGCCGAGGGCGTGGTCTATTCGCGCCGGCGGTACGTGGCGGTTTGCCTAGCGCCGACGGTTGTTGTGACGGCGGCGTTTGCCCTGGGGTTTGCATGCTCGGGCTATCCGCTGCTGTGCTACCTGGCGGCCGGCTTGCATTTGTCGGGCTGTGTGGGCGACTGGTATTACGTGCGGACCATTTTGCGCGACTGCCGCATTGTCGCCTGCGAGGACACGTCCTTTGGCGTGCGCTTTTTCGCAAGGTAGTCTTTTTGGGATGATTTTTCTGGGACGGGGATTAAAAAATCATTGCGGGGGAGGAGATGTTGATGAAGCCGTTGTTGTTGCACGCTTGCTGTGCGCCGTGCTCGCTTGAGCCGGTCCGTCTGCTGCGCGAGGAGGGGTTTGAACCCACAATCTGCTGGACCAACCCCAATATTCAACCGCGTGATGAATGGCAGCGGCGTTTGGACGAGCTGCGCCGGTGGTGTGCCGATGGCGACATCGAGCTTATCGAGGCGGGGGAGGACCGCGAGCGCTGGGAGGCCGGCGTGGCCCCGCTGGGCGCCGATCGACCTCGTCGCTGTCGCGCGTGCTATGCCCTGCGTCTGGCCGAGGCGTGTCGTGTGGCCCAGGAGCGTGGGTTTGAGTTTGTGGGTACGACGCTCGCCGTCTCGCCGTATCAGTTGTTCGAAACCTGCAATGACGTGCTTGAGCGCTTGGCGGCGGCACATGGGCTCGTCCCGGTCATTCGCGATTTTCGCCCGTATTACCCCGAGGCCACGCGTCGTTCGCGCGAGCTTGGCATGTATCGACAGAATTACTGCGGCTGCCGGTTCTCGGCCGTCGAGGCGGCCATGGATCGAGCCCGCATCCGCGACGAGCGCAAAGCCGCCAAAAAGTAGTTCATTTGGGATGTCAGCCTGCTAGGATGTAGAGCGGACTTTAGCTATATAAGGAGAATCCGACGTGTCTATGCGTACCGATGATTTTGACTACAACCTTCCTGAGGAACTGATCGCCCAGGCGCCTGCCGAGCCGCGTGACTCCTGCCGTCTGCTGGTGGTGGATCGCAAGGGCTCCCAGGCGGGAACGCCGCTGGAGCACGGCGGTACCGTTGAGCACCGTATCTTCCGCGATATCATCGACTATATCGAGCCAGGCGATGTGCTCGTCATCAACAAGACGCGCGTGATGCCGGCCCGCCTGATCGGTCGCAAAGCCGGCTCGGGTGGCGTGGTCGAGACGCTGCTGCTCAAGCGCCGCGAAGATGTTGACCCGCTGGGCCATGTTTGGGAGTGCCTGGTCAAGCCGGGTAAGCGTCTGAAGCCCGGTGCTCAGATTGAGTATCGCGCCGGTGGCGCCCATGCGCCCGAGGGCGCGCCCGTGGTGCTGACGGCCGAGGTCATCGACTTTGTCACCGATAGCCGCGGTGGCCGTCTGGTGCGCTTTGAGCCGGCCGGTTGCAATGCCGCCGGCGAGCCGCGCACGCTCGACGAGGCCATCCATGCTGCCGGCCACGTGCCGCTGCCGCCCTACATTACCGATTACGAGGGCGATCCCGAGAAGTACCAGACCGTCTACGCCATGAAGGAAGAGCACTCGGCTGCCGCTCCCACGGCGGGTCTGCACTTTACCCCCGAGCTTATGGCCGCTATCGAGGCCAAGGGTGCGAAGTTTGCCGCCGTCGAGCTCGAGGTGGGCATCGATACCTTCCGTCTGGTGGAGGAGGACGATCCCACGCAGCATGTGATGCACACCGAGCGCTACCACGTGTCGCAGGAAGTTGTCGACGCCGTGCATAAGGCGAAGGCCGAGGGACATCGCGTGATCGCCGTCGGCACCACCGCGGTGCGCTCGCTCGAGAGCGCGTTTGACGCAGACGCGCCGGTGTCCGATCCGGCCGTGACGGCGCGCTATTTTGAAGGCCGCGAGGATGGCGCCGACACGCTCGGCCGCGGTGACATCGTGGTACGCGAGAACGCGACAACGCAGCTCTACCTCATGCCTGGCTCGACCTATCACGTGGTCGACGCACTGATCACCAACTTCCACGTGCCGCGTTCCACGCTCATGATGCTCGTGAGCGCGCTTGCCTCCCGCGACCAGATCATGGATGCCTACGCCGCCGCCATCGAGGAGCGCTACCGCTTCTTCAGCTTTGGCGACGCCATGCTTATTTGTTAGTTACGCGGTTCTACGAACCGCGTAACTGCTCGACGCTGCAAACCCGCCAGAGCGGCAATCTGCCTTTCAACTTCGGCGGCATGACCAAAAGGTCAATGCCGCCTTGTTTCAAGGCACCTTGCTCGCTCTGGCGGGTTTTCGCTGTCGTTGCCATTACATCGGCGTTTGCGTCTCTAACGAAAAGCAGTCATTGGGGACGTTCTTGTTCGACTAGTCGTTTAAGAACGTCCCCAATGACCACCCAAAGTAGCCTGACCCCTTTGCGCCAATCAAAAAGTTGCGGTGAGATAGTTCTTGAATTGGCCTTTTTTGAGGCTAAACAGGAACTATCTCACCGCAACTGCGCTGAGCGTTTTTTGGCAGCTAGCTTACTTGCTTGCGAACAGCCAGACCAGGATGATCACGAGGACTACGGCGACTATGCAGACGATGGCTCCGGTGAATTTGATGCGTGAGTCGCGGGTACGCTCGCGCACGTCGTCCTCGGCGGCTTCGAGTTGAGCCACTTCGCGCTCGGTTTCGGCATACTCGGCCTTATCGCGGACCAGAGAGCCTGCGAGCGATTCGGTAATCTCGGGATGGTCATGCACCTCGGTCGCCTGCTCGATGATCGACTGCGCATGCGCGACGTCCGCCTGGGCATCGGCGATGGCCTGCTCTTGCTCTCGACGCGCTTTGTCCTCGGCGGCGATCTTCTCGCGCAGTTCGCGCTGGCGCGTTGCGGCGGCGGTTTTTGCGGTCTGCAGCTCGTCACGCGCGGCATCGGCCTCGGCCGTCACGGCCTGATGGGCGCGCTTGGCGTCGGCGATGGGGGCTTGCGCCTGTTCGACAGCGTGCTCGGCGGCCGCGAGCGAGTGCTCAAGATCGGCGGTGATGTTCGGGACATCTTCCTCGGCTTTGCGCAGGGCATCGGCCGTGTCGGAGATCTGCATCGAAAGCTCGCTGGTGCGCACCGTGTAATTGGCGGGATTCGCCGAAGGATTGCGCTGCAGCTCGGCATACTCGCGGCGCAGCGTTTCGAGTTGAGCGCGCGTGGCATCGACGGTTTGCTGCGCTGCGGCAACGCCGGCGTCGCGCTCGGCCTGCACCTTGTCGCGGATGCGCTTGGAATCCTCGAGGCGGCGAACGAGGCGGTTACCGGTCTCGCGCGAGCTGGCTTCGCGCGCCTCCACGGCATCGAGTGCGGCTTTGAGACGCCGCTCGGTGGCATCGTCCTCTTCTTTTATTTGCTCGAGCTGCGCCTTGAGCTCTGTTGCCTTGGCAGCATGGGTATCGCGGCCGATTTCTGCCGCCGCGGCGGCCTTTTGTGCCGTGTCGATAGTCTGGCGCTGCTCGGCGACGATTTGGTCGTAGCGGCCTGCGATGTCCTGGCGTGTCTTGAGCTCCTCGCCTTGATCGGCGATGCGCTGCTCAAGTTCGGCCAGGTGGGCACGGGCGTCCGCGAGTGCCTTCTTTGCGGCGTTCATCTCGCGCATGGCCGAGGCACCCTGGGCGATAAAGGCGCCCACGGCGCTGGCGGTGTTTGAGACGGCGCCTCCCAGATCGCGGCTGGCTGCTGGGGTGTGCAGGGCGGTCGGGTGAGCGGCGTTCGCCGTGCCCGCATCGGGCGTCTGCGGCGTGGCGATGCTGCCGGTGCCGCCCTCGACTACGGAAAAGCCGGCAGCGTGCGGGTCGACTGCATCGGCACCAATGGTGGGGTGCTCAAGCTGCAGGAACGAGGGCAGGGTGCTGCCTTGGTCGGCAACGGGGGTCTCGCCGGGCACGAAGGTCGAGGCGGCCTCGGCGGCCTCCTCTTCTTCGGCGTCAATATCGGCGTCGGCCACGGCGTTTTTCATCGCTTTGACGGCATCCATCATGGAGTCCATGACGGCATCGAGCTCTTCTTCCGAAGACACCTCGATAGGGCCTTCTGCTTGCGGGGCGGCGTCCTTTTCGGGGGCGTCGTCCTGAGCGGCCGAATCGTCGTTTTGCTCGCCGGCATCTTCGGCCGTAGGGATTTCCGTCGCAGCGCCGTTATCTAGAGTGGCGTCGTCGACGTCGGTATCATTGCAGGTCGCAGCGTCAGTATCTGCGGCGACGTCTGCTGAATCATCAATATGCTGTTGAGTCTGGGGGTCCAGCTCGTCTGTCATAGGCATGTGCTCCTCATCGTTGTTTGTCACCCTATGATAAAGTCTCGCGCCGACATCCCGCGCCCCGCAGCAAAGTTTCAAAACGTGTTCGATGACTCGCTTGGATAGCAAAAATTCATCCTCTAAAGTCAGTTTACGCTTGACATTCCCTTCGCCGAATGACGTTGCGCCGTTCGCCTGCTGCGGTCTTTATTTTTCACTTGAACACGCTAAAGTTGCATTTCAGCTTTTGGCGCGTGAAGTTGGATACGCGCAGTCGGCGGGTGTGCCCGTCGCGATTCGAAAGGACTTTGTATGGGACTTTTCACTGGTAAGACCGTGATCGTCACCGGCGGCGGCAAGGCCACGCTCAAGGACGGTTCCGCTGGCTCCATCGGTTACGGCATCGATATCGCTTTTGCCAAGGAGGGCGCAAACCTCGTCATTACCGGCCGCAACGTTGCCAAGCTCGAGGCTGCCAAGGAGTCCCTCGAGGCCGACTACGGCGTCAAGGTTCTGCCTGTTCAGGCCGATGTCTCGGCTGGTCAGGACAACGAGGCCGTCGTCCAGAACGTCATCGACAAGGCCATCGAGGAGTTCGGCCGCATCGACGCCGTCGTCAACAATGCCCAGGCCAGCGCTTCGGGCGTGACCATTGCCGATCACACCATGGACCAGTTTAACCTGGCCATTTACTCCGGCCTGTATGCCACCTATCTGTACATGCAGAAGGCCTATCCGCACCTGAAGGAGACCAAAGGTTCCGTGGTCAACTTTGCCTCGGGCGCCGGTCTGTTTGGCAACTACGGCCAGTGCAGCTACGCCGCCGCCAAGGAAGGCATCCGCGGCTTGACCCGCGTTGCCGCCAACGAGTGGGGCAAGGACGGCATCAACGTCAACATCGTGTGCCCGCTTGCTTGGACCGCTGCGCTCGAGAACTTCCAGGATGCCTATCCCGAGGCGTTCAAGGCCAACGTCCATATGCCGCCGGCGGGTCATTACGGCGACGTCGAGAAGGAGATCGGCCGCGTGGTCGTTCAGCTCTGCGGCCCCGACTTTAAGTACATGAACGGTGAGACCGTCACCCTCGAGGGTGGCATGGGTCAGCGGCCCTAACAGTTACGCGGTTCTACGAACCGCGTAACCAGTTGACGCTGCAAACCCGCCAGAGCGGCAATCTGCCTTTCAACTTCGGCGGCATGATCAAAAGATCAATGCCGCCTTGTTTCAAGGCACCTTGCTCGCTCTGGCGGGTTTTCGCTGTCGTTGACAAGGCATCGGCGTTACCTTGGCTGTTGGACGTAGTCGTTGGCGACGTTTTTAAATGACTAGTCGTTTAATACGCCAGTTTCTGTCGAGTCGGTGCTCCTTGCGGGTTGCCCGTATAATGGTTTGCGTATGAACCGCAACCAAGGAGTTCCAGTTTATGGACCAGAGCCTTTTTAAATTCGACCTGATCGCCGAGGACCCGACGACGCACGCGCGTGCCGGCGTACTGCACACCCCGCACGGCGATATCGAGACGCCAATCTTTATGCCCGTGGGCACCAAGGCAAACGTCAAGGGTATTCCTACCGAGACCGTCAAACAGCTCGGCGCCCAGATCGTGCTTGCCAACACCTATCACCTTTCCATGCGTCCCGGCGAGGACACCATCGCCGAGCTGGGCGGCCTGCACAAGTTTATGAACTGGCATGGCCCTATTCTTACCGACTCGGGCGGCTTCCAGGTGTTCAGCCACAACGATGCCGTCAAGCTCACCGACGAGGGCGTGCGCTTCATCGTCAACGACTACGACGGCCGCCACGTGTTCTGGACGCCCGAGGACAACATGGAAATCGCCATGAAGCTCGGCTCCGACATCTGCATGCAGCTCGACCAGTGCCCGGGCTATCCCGCCACGCGTGCCTACGTTGAGCGCGCCGTTGAGCTGTCGAGTATGTGGGCCGAGCGCTGTTATAAGGCGCATACCCGCGATGACCAGGCGCTCTTTGGCATCGTTCAGGGCGGCATGCACCTGGACCTCCGCCTGCGTTCGCTGCGCCATCTGGAGGAGTGCGGCGACTTCCCGGGCTACGGTATCGGTGGCTACTCGGTGGGCGAAGACCACGAGACTATGTTCGAGACGCTGGCGCCGCTTGTGAGCGAGTACATGCCCAAGCACAAGCCGCGCTACCTGATGGGCGTCGGCAACCCGACCACCCTCGTGCGCGGTGTGGGTGTGGGCATCGACATGTTCGATTGTGTGCTGCCGACGCGCACCGGCCGCATGGGCACGGCGTTCTCGAGCGAGGGTCGCCTCAACTTCCGCAACGCGCGTTTTGCGCACGACGACGGCCCCATCGATCCCACCTGCACCTGCCCGGTGTGCACGGGCGGCTACAGCCGTGCGCTCATCCGTCACATGGTCACGCAGAAGGAGATGCTCGGCGGTATTCTGCTGTCGATGCACAACATCTACTACCTGCTCAACCTTATGCAGCGTGCCCGTCAGGCCATTATCGAGGGCCGCTACGGCGCGTTTGTGAGCGACTGGATGAACAGTCCTGCGGCGGTGGACTACTAAGAGCCGCGACCGCTGACCGATGCCTTGCAAGCACTTGATGCATCGTGGGTACCATACCGAATAGTTGATGTTCGGGCGGGTGTTTGACGCATGGCGTCGACCCCGCCCGTTTCTATTTTCGATAGGAGTGCCCATGATTAAGAATGAGAACGTCGAGGGCGAGCCGGCTTACGACGAGACGTACCGGCGCGGTCCCGTGGTCATGCGCGGCCCCATGATTCCCAAGGACAACACCTACGCCAACCTGCTGGCACCCGAGGACTCGACCGACTGGTTGCACACCGACCCCTGGCGCGTGCTGCGCATTCAGGCAGAGTTCGTCGATGGCTTTGGCGCGCTTGCCGAGCTTGGTCCTGCGGTGACCATCTTCGGCAGTGCCCGCACGCCCAAGACAGATCCGCTCTACAAGGCGGCTCGCACGGTCGGTCGCAAAATCGCCCAACGCGGCGTGGCGGTTATCACCGGCGGTGGCCCCGGCGTCATGGAGGCGGCCAACAGGGGAGCGGCGAGCGTGAACGGCAAGTCGGTCGGCTTGGGTATCGAGCTTCCGCACGAACACGGGCTCAACAAATACGTGAACCTCGGCATGGATTTTCGTTACTTCTTTGTGCGCAAGACCATGTTCGTCAAATACAGCTCGGGCGCCATCGTGTTTCCCGGCGGCTTTGGCACGCTCGACGAGATGTTCGAGGTGCTCACGCTGGTGCAGACGCACAAGGTCAAGCGTATGCCGCTCGTTTTGGTGGGCACCGAGTACTGGCAGGGCCTGTTCGACTGGCTCAACGGCCCGGTGATGGACGCCGGTATGATTAGCCCGCTCGATCCGGAGCTGGTGCACATTACCGACGACCTCAACGAGGCCGTCGACATTGCCCTAAGTGGGCTGATGTAGGGTAGCTAAAATGGGACGGGGCTAAAAGACCGGTGCGTAACGTTGCATGCCACTCTTTTTAGCCCCGTCCCAAATGAACTGCTTTTAAGTTGCGGTGAAATAGGGATTGATTTGCGGCTGATAAGCCAAAAACAGTCCCTATTCCACCGCAAGTGGTAAAGGCGCCCCTAGTGGATGGGCTGGTAGCGGGGGCAGTAGCCGATGGCGATGGCGTCGACGCCTACGTGGGTGGCAATGGTGCAGCCGATGGGGCCGGTGCCGGCGTCCAAGTAGTTCTGGCCTGCGAGCGCTTGGTTGACGAGCTCCTGCTCCTCGGCGGCGCCGGTCGTGAGCACGCGAACGCTGGAGCCCGGATGCTCGGTCAAAAATGCGAGGCAATCGGCCATGGTGTTGGCGACGATGCGCTTGGCGCCGCGGCCCTTTTTGATGGCCTTGATCTCGCCCGATTTCCACTCCGGCGAAACGGCCAGGCGAATGTTGAGCATCTGCGTGAGCTGGCCGGCGAGTTTGGGCGCGCGGCCGTTCTTAACGAGGTTCTCGAGCGTGCGGGGAATCAGCAGCAGGTGGGCGTCGGGCAGCGTCGCGCGGATCTGCGCCTCGGTCTCGTCCAGGCTGCGGCCGTCCTCGCGCATGGCCAGCGCGTACTCCACCAGCAGACCCTCGGCGCCCGAGCCGGTGCGCGAGTCGATGCAGCGCACGTCGAGCTCGTGCGTTTCGGCCGTCAGGCTGGCGTTGGCATAGCAGGCGGACCACTCGCTGCACAGCGAGATAAAGATGGCGCTGTCGTGGCCGTCGGCGAGCACGCGGTCAAAGAGTGCCTTGAACTCGCCGGCGCTCGGCTGCGAGGTGTGCGGCAGTTGCTCGGAGCCGGCCATGCGCGCGACGTACTCCTGGGCGGTAATCTGCACCTGGTCGAGCAGGTCCTCGCCCTCGATAATCACATGCAGCGGAATCACGTAAATGCCGAGCTCTTGGGCGCGGGCGGGGGAGATGTCCGACGTGGAGTCGGTTATGATGGCAAAAGACATAATTGCACCTTTCGTTGGGACGCTTGCGCGCCGCCTTCTGAGAGCAAAGTGCGACAAGTATAGTAGAGTCGTTCCACATTGCTAGGTTCAATTGTTGAATAGTCAACAGTTTGAAGTCTCGGTGTGGAAATCATCAATTGGGGAAGAGAGGTGCCGATGACGGCATTAGAGCTACGCGAGCGACCGGTTGTGCTGTTCGATTTTGATGGCACGGTAGCCGACACGGGGCGGGCGGTGATGACCTCAACGCGCCGCACGCTTGCCGCGCGCGGGTTTTCGGAGGCACAGATGGGCGACCTGCGTCGCATGATTGGGCCGCCGCTGTGGAAGAGCTTCCATGACTTCTATGGCTTCTCGCGCGAGGAGTCGCTCGTGGTGGCCGATGAATACCGCGCCTTTTTTGATGAGCTGGGACCCGAGGAGTATCCCGTGTTCGAGGGAATTCCAGAGCTGCTCGATGGCCTTGCCGCGCAGGGGCATCGCATGGCCGTGGCAACGTCGCGTATGGAGGCGAAGTGCATCGACATGGTGCGTGAGCTGGGTCTTTGTCAGTTTGAGGCAGTTGTTGGCATGAATCCGCCGCAAGGTCGCGAGACCAAGGCCGATTCGGTGCGCGACGCGTTGGCGGCTCTTGGCGCCCGCTCCGACGAGGCCGTGATGATCGGCGATCGCTTCAACGACGTCGAGGGCGCGTATGCGATGGGCGTGCCGTGCATCGGCATCTATTCGGGCGCGGCGGCGCCGGGCGAGCACGAGGCGGCGGGCGCCGATGCCGTGGTGCACTCGGTGGTCGAGCTTGCTACACTTTTCGGTATATAAGAGCTTGATGTGAGAGGCGGGCCTGTCTGCCCCTCATTGATAAGGAGGTTGTTCATGAACCAGGTTGAGCAGAGCGTTGCCAAGTACGTCGATGAGGTCTGGGAAGATGTCGTTGCCGATATCGCACAGCTGGTGAGCTATCCGTCCGTGGCCGTTGCCGCCGATGCAGAGCCCGGCGCGCCGTTTGGCCGCCCGGTCCGCGACGCGCTCGACTGTGCGCTCGGCATTGCGCAAAAGCTCGGCTACCAGACGAGCGACGACGAGGGTTATGTGGGCATTGCCGACATTCCCGGCCGCGGCGATAAGCAGCTTGCGACCATCTGCCACGTGGACGTGGTGCCCGCCGGCCCTGGCTGGAACACCGACCCGTTTGCGATGGAGCGCCGCGAGGGCTGGCTGCTCGGCCGTGGCGTGATCGACGACAAGGGTCCGGCGGTCCTGTCGCTCTACGCCGGCGCCTACCTGATCAAGCACGGCATTGTGCCGCGCTACACCTTCCGCGCGCTGCTGGGTTGCGATGAGGAAGTGGGCATGTCCGATGTTCACCATTATCTGGAGAGTCACGCCGACCCCGACTTCCTGTTTACGCCCGATGCCGAGTTCCCGGTCTGCAATGCCGAGAAGGGCCAGTTTGGCGCGACGTTCGTGAGTCCCAAGATCGACGGTGGGTGCATCGTGTCCTGGAGCGGCGCCGAGGCGAGCAATGCCATTCCTTCGCAGTCCATCTGCGAACTGGCAATTGCCGCCGACGAGCTGCCGGCACCGGTCGAGAATGCCGACCGCCTGCAGATCACGGCGCTCGACAATGGACATGCACAGATCTTTGCCCATGGCATTGGCGGACATGCCTCGATGCCCGAGGGCACGATCAACGCCGTCGGCCTGATCGTGACATATCTGCGCGAGGCCGAGGACGCGTTTGGCGCGCGTGGCGAGCGCCTGTTGACGCCTGCCGAGCACGAGTTCGTCAAGTTCTTGGCCTTTGTGCATACGGACGCCTATGGCCGCGGCCTGGGCATCGAGGCGACGAGCCCGGCATTTGGCCCGCTTACCTGCAATGCCGGCGTTATTCGCGTGGCGGATGGCCACATTGAGCAGGTCATCGATGTGCGCTTCCCCGACAGCACGAGCGCCGATACCATCTGCGAGCAACTGGAGCCGCTGGTGGGCCGCTTTGGCGTGACGTGCCAGCTGGGCCGTGCGAAGGCGCCGTTCTCGGTGTCTGCCGACGACCCGGCCGTGAAGGCGCTCATCGATACCTATAACGAGTTTACGGGCAAGCATGCCGAGCCCTTTGCCATGGGCGGTGGCACCTACGCGCGCAACTTTGCTCGCGCCGTTTCGTTTGGTCCCGAGGAGACCGGTCTGGAGCTGCCCGCGTGGGGCGGTCAGATGCACGGCCCCAACGAGTGCGCCAACGAGGAGCAGCTCAAGCAAGCGCTCAAGATCTATATCGTGGCGATCTTAAGGCTCAACGAGTTGGAACTGTAGAGGTAGTCGTCTAATCATTGGGACGTTCTTAAACGACTAGTCAAAAGGGACGCTCTTGTCGCACGGACACGGCACTTGGGGCGCTCCTTTTAATATTAGTTGAACATTGTCAAGCGGCAAAATGGCCCTGCCGTCCGCGGAGCTACCGCGGACGGCAGGGCCCGGCTATCTTCACCCGGTGGCGGCGCCGCTTGAGGGCGTGTCTGCTCGACGCACGTTCGGCACTCTAATATCCGCGGGTCGGAACCGCATCTCGTTGCTACGGCTTGGGGCCTCCGGCGACTTCGCGGTCTGTTGTCGGGCGTGGCGGCTGCCCGCCGCCCATAAAAAGCACTGGAGTGGCCTCCCAACGGCCTCGAGCGCGGCGCGCCCCGGGGTCGGACTCCTATCTGCGGGGGGAGGTCACGAGGCCATCCCCGCTATCGCCCACGCCCGGCAGGCCATCTCCCGCGCCGTCGCGCAGTTCGCAACGCAGGGCCTCTTGCCCGCCGCGGACATCGCCTCGCGCCTCTCCTGCAGGCGGCGGTTGCACTTCGCGGCGTGCCTCGACACGGCCGGCGCGGCCCCGTGCCCGGGCCTCGGCCTCTTGGGGTGCTATGACCTGGGCGAGGTGACCGGGACGGGCGGCGAGGTGTTCGGGAACATCGTGGAGGAGCGCTTGGGCGATGCGCGGATTCGAAAGGACGCGCAATGGCGTGGACTGGGGGTGGTTCCCCGACCCGTGGCGCTTCGTGAGGTGCGGCTGGGAGCCGGGTGCCCGGCGGCTGATCCTCTTCCAAGAGCTCTCCGCCAACCGCAAGACGCCCGCCGAGACGGGCTAGATGATGGTGGGCGCATTGGCCTTCTCCGATAAGACGGGTGAGGAGCCGTACCTTCACAACGAGTTGATATGGTGCGACGACACGCCGGACGGGAAGCAGCCGATGGCGGTGTACCAGCGGGAGTACGGGCTTCAGGCGCGACCGGCGAGAAAGTCGCGGATGCGGAAGCTGAGCTACGAGTGACTGGCGGGGCTCCGGGAGATCGTGATAGACCTGGTGAGGTGCCCGCTCGCCTACGAGGAGTTCACCCTGAAGGAGTACATGAGGGAGCGCGACGGCAGCTGGATCGACGAGATACCCGACGGCAACGACCACTGCATCGACGCGGTGAGGTGCGCCGTGATGGACGACGTGCTCAGGGGGTGATGGCCGTGGGTTTCTCAACATTCGCCTTCAACGGAGCCCTGCTTGGCGTGGGATGCCGTGGGCTTCTCGACCTTCTCAACATGTACTCCGAAAGATTGGAAACGGAGGGGCCTATGCAGCAGTGGGGATGGGCTGCTCGGCGGCTTTTCTTCACCTTCAAATGCTAAACGACCATAGGAGGCTTACATGAGCGTGGATGACGCGCGGGAGCATTGGGTGCCGGGACACGTGAGGAATTACTTGGAGGGGCATGGCTTCCGGCTTCCTTTGGAGGACATGGAACCGTACATCGCCGAATGGGACGGCTGGATGAGGGCGGTGGGCTCGTTCTACGACTATCGAGACACCGATGCCTTTGGGCGGGTGTACGAGGTGCACCGGCGCTCGATGATGCCTGCCATGCGGGTGTGCCGGGAGTTGGGCTCTCTCCTCCTTGACGAAAAGGCGCAGGTGGTTTGCGACGACCAGCGAGCGACCGAGTTTCTCGACAGATGCTTTGCCGGATGCGGCTTCACGAGCAGAGCCCAGGAGGCGGTGATGCGAGCGTTCGGGCTCGGAACGGGCGCGTTCAGCGTGTGACTCGACCTTGAACGCAAGGTTGCGAAGGTTCGACACTACGACGCGCGCATGGTGGTTCGTCTCCATGGGATGCTGCGGGCGTGACGGAGTGCGCGTTCGTGACGAGGGGGTATCCGCAGGGTGCTGCAGTTGACCAGCTCCAGATGCACCTCTTGGGTGACGACGGGTCTTATCGCATAGAGACGGTTTGCTTTGACCATGAGGGAAGGACGCTCGACGTCCCGGAGGGTGGCCGGCCTTGCTGACACGGGGTCTGTCTTCCCGACCTTCGGAATCGTAAAGCCTGCCGTGCCGAATACCCGAGTGGACTGTTCGCCTTGCGGCCAAAGCGTGTTCGCGGACGCCGTGGACGCCATTCAGTCGGTGGGCCCGCCTTCGATGCCCTTATCAACGAGATCGACGCAGGCAAGATACGCGTCTTCCTCTCCGACGTCATGTTCGACCAAGGGAAGGGCTCCGACGGCGGGCGCGTGCCGATTCCCTTTGGACGGGGCGACTGCACCGTCTTCCGCAAGGTGATGAGCACCGAGGACACGATCCAAGAGTTCGATTCGGCGCTCAGGACCGACTCACAGGCTCAGGCTCTGCGATTGGCCCTCCAAGTGCTGGGCGACCTCTGCGGGTTCGGCATCAGCTACTTCGACTTCGACAACTCGGGCTATGTGAAGACCGCGACCGAGGTCTCGTCCGACAACTCGGCCCTCATGCGCAACGTGCGCAAGCACGAGAACGCGCTGCAGGGCGCGATCGTCAACACGAGCCGGGCACTTCTGGCCTGTTCCCGTGCGCTCGGCGAAGACATTCCGGACGAAGGCTGCGTGCAGGTGCAGTTTGATGACTCGATTGTGCAGGACACCGAGGCCGAGAAGCGCCAGGACATGGCCGAGATCGCGGCGGGGCTCATGGGTGCCTGGGAGTACCGGATGCGTTGGTATGGGGAGGACAAGGAGACGGCGAAGTTGCGCGCGGGTGGCGTGCCTTACCCGGCCTCGTCCTCCTTGGGCCAGACTTGCTTGTAGCGTTTCCACGCCTTGACGGGCGGCTGCCTGCGCTCCGGGTCGTACGGCGAGTAGAAGACGAGGTAGTCGTCGTAGAGGCTCGCGTACCACCAGTCGCGGAAGCGCCCGTTCTCGTGGTTGAAGACCTCGTGCTGCATGATCTCGAACGAGAGGGGTGGCAGGTTCTCGTGCGCGACGTCTTCGTTCCAGAAGGCGTACTCGGGGGCTCCCTTGTGCTCATGGGCGTAGGTGAAGTGGCTATCGACCTCGTTGAATAGAAGATTGTTGTAGATGATGCCGTCCGCGTGTGCCATCTCCGCGAGATCTTCGGGCGGGGCGTCGGTCGCTATGCGGCGCATGCAGCGCGTCACCGGGTCGTTCCAACCGTCGAACACCATCATGCGGTCGCATATGTCGCACTTCCACATGTTGGTGCTCGCGCCGGGCGTGGACTCGAACGAGAAGAAGGTCGTGTCGCTGTGGTGCTGATTGAGGCTGGAGGAGGAAATGAACCCGTTTTCCATCTCGTCGCCGTTGCAGCAGTTCGAGATGCTGTTGCCGCAGGGGCATGCAAGGTAGGCCACGTAGCTTCTCCGTTCCAGTAGCGATGTGGCTAGTCTAGCCGATTCCAGCGGCGTTTCGGGGTGGAATGCCGGTCGGGGCAGCTTGCGGGCGCGTAGCGGCTTGCGTGGGGCCGTCTGCAGGTGGATTGGCTGTGCTTGGCATGCGGCGCATGAGGGAGCATTGCCGCGAAGGCGTGAGGGTCGCTGATAGTCGCACAGGGCGCGTTTGGGTCACGGGTAGCGTGGGGCCGCTGCCATGGGCGCGACCGGGCCGGCGGAGGCGTCTGGAGCGCACGCGGCCACGACGCGGACGAACCCTCGACGAGCAGCGTCGAGCCTGGCCGGCCTCCGGCCGCGGGGCGGCTGAAAAGGTTAAACGCTGGCGAGGATGGGACGGAATTGCAGGAGCGGCGTTGGCTTTTCGCTCTGGCGAGTCTCTAGTAGTCACCCTTCTAATCGGCTTCGGACTCACTTGGGTGTTCCGGCTGTCCGGGCTGGGTAGTAAAATACACCGGTGGATTGGAGCAGGATGACGATACGGTACATTGGTTCAAAAGCTCGCCTAGCTGAGGCGATTCTCGATATTGTTGGGTCGCCTAGCGGCTATTCAGGCCGTTTTGTCGACGGTTTCTGTGGCACCGGCGTCGTTGCGCGCACCGCTGCCCTTCGCGGTTGGAACGTTGATTGCAACGATACGCTGCTTTCAGCCGCTATGATTACTGAGGCCTCACTTCTTTGCGGTTCTGAGCTTAATTTCAAGGAGCTCGGTTCGTATGAGTCGGCTATCGAAAGACTCAACGCCTGTGCTCCGAGCGACGGCTATATCTGGCGAACCTACAGTCCTGCTTCCGCTGCCTTTTGTCCGCACGAGAGAAGGTACTTTACGGAACACAATGCCCGCCGAATTGATGGCGCCCGTAATCTCATTGCCGAATGGCGGGATTCCGGCGTCATTGGGGGTGTTGAGGAGACGCTCCTCGTTGCTGATGTCATTGAGGCTTCGAACTCCATTGCCAATATTGCTGGTACATATGGATGCTTCTTAAAGAGGTGGACTCAACAGTCGTATGGCGCTTTTTCGGTAAGGCCGCGCGAGCTTCTATCCTCTTCGATAGGGCATCGGGTTCAGGTTGGTGACGTGTTTTCACTTAAAGTATCTCCCGGCGATACGGTCTACCTCGACCCTCCCTACACTAAGCGACAGTACGCCTCCTACTATCACATTCCCGAAACCATCGCGTATCATGATGAGCCGAAGGTTGAGGGCGTTGCCGGCCTTCGCCCGTGGAAACACATGGCATCGCCTTTCTGCTACAAGACGAAGGCTCTCAGGGCGCTTTGTGACTGCGTAGGCGGGCTGGACTCACGCCGTATCTTCCTCTCGTACAGCTCGCAGGGGCATGTGGCGCTCGATGATTTGCTTGATGGCCTGTCGGAGCTCGGCAAAGTTGATGTTTATGAGCTTGGCGAGATTGGGAGGTATAGGCCCAACAAGACCGCCGCTGAAACTGGAGCGGTGGTCGCTGAATATCTGATTGAGATTGATAAGGATTAAAGGGACTTAGGCTGTGGCGCATCCGGACACGACAGAGAAAAAGCGATTGCTCGCCGCCAGTGCCGTCATTGCTGACGCTACCTCTGGACTCAACAACTATGCCGAGGCAAAACTTACGCTTCTTGAGTACGTATCCTGCAGTTATTCCGGAATCAGCATCACAGACTACTTCCGCGTTACGGGCTATACCCCTGCGTTCGAGCCTGCGAATGAAACTGTATCCAAACTGCGCGTTGAGATCGACGCATGTGGCATAGCCTACCCTGTGGCGCTTTCTGCCCTTGCGCGAATTGATCTAGACGAGCTGGAGACGAAGAAAAAAGGCTCCGTCTATACCGACTTTAGGCTTGCGGCTTATCTCGCTCAAGCCGTCATGCCAGGATATTCTGGCGGCGCCATACTTGACCCCTCCTGTGGTTCCTCAATCCTTCTCGCGGCCTGCGCTGATTATCTGCGCCAAGCCGGTGCGGATGCGTCGAGCTTTGTTTCCTCGTCCTTGTTTGGCGTAGATCTGGAACCGCTTGCTATTAGGGGCTCGATTCTCGCGCTGGCCTCCTTGCTGTGCGACTCGGCCTGCCTTTCCGTCCTGATCTCTCACTTTGTATGCGCCGACAGCCTTGAACGGGGAGCGGGCTTACTCGCGGCATTCGGGGTAAAGGGCTTCGCGCTCGTAGTGGGCAACCCCCCATGGGAACGCGTGAGGCCTTCGAGAAGTGAATTTGCTCGAGCTCAGGGCGTCGACGCTCGCTATGGCGAGTCTATAGAGAAAATGCCCGAAGGTTATGAGGGGCACCGCGATGAAAGCCGCGCCAAATCACGGTCCATCGCCAATGCGTATGGCCTCAAGGGTGGCATAGATTTGTATCAAGCATTCCTAGCTCTAAGCGTTGAGCTTTGCAGCCGAGGGGGAACCATTGCGCTCTACCTCCCTGCAGGCCTGATTCGCTCCAAGGGGCTTGCTGATGCTCGTGAAATGATTGCCGACAGCTTCGGCAGGGTTGGTATTTCCATCTTCATGAACCGCGCCAAATTCTTTTCCATCGACTCACGCTTCAAGTTCGTTTTGGCGGTGCTCGCTGGAAACGACGAAGGCAATTCACGCCGCAGCATTGAATATCTCTATTGCGACGCAGATGATGTGGGCGTGGGTACTGTCTCTACTCTTGAGTTGGGACGAGACTTCTTTTGCGATTCGTCTCGGGAGCTTGGTGCTCCCGAGGTGAGAACGGCCGAAGAAGCCGCGTTGCTTCGACGAGCCTGGGGGCAAAGCGATCGCATGGCCGAACATGAGCTATTCTCCAGCGTTGCTCCCGTGAGAGAGCTCGATATGACTTTGGACCGCTCTCTTTTTCAAAAGAAGGCTGAACCGGGTAGCGGGCTCATGCCGCTCATCGAGGGGCGCATGGTCTCGCCCTACCGTTGTGGGTGCAAGCAATACGTTTCTGGAGAAGGCAGGTCGGCCAAGTGGAAGGTCGTCCCTCCCGGAAGCAGCAGGATTAAGCCTCAGTTTTATGTCTCTAAAGACGATACGAGTTCGTCTCTACGCGAGAGGACAAGTAAAGCTCGCGTCGGGTATTGCGACATAGCCGGACAAACCAACGAACGCGCAATGCAGGCTGCTCTTATTCCAGCTGAATGCGTCTGCGGGAACAAGGTGCCGACACTTCTCTTTAACGACATGGATGTTGCTTTCCTCTGGCTAGGGATAGCCAACTCTTTTGTTTTTGATTGGCTGGTCAGACGATACATCACTACGACCATAAACTTCTTCATCTTAGAGAACCTTCCGTTTCCACGCATTGACCTGAAGGACACTACGGGCTCTCAGATTGTTGACGCCGTTAGAGAGCTGATCGAGCTAAAAGACGGCGATGCCGGGTGGAGCAATGAAGAGAACTGGCAGTGCGCGTGCCTGCGAGGCGAGATAGATGCTCTTGTTTTGCGCGCATACGGACTTGGTCCCAGCGACTTCGAACTCATCGTTAATGATTTCCCCCTTGTCGATCGAGTTAACGCTGCTTTCTCTCGAGGTCATAGACCTACCTTTGATTTGATCAGACACTACTTAAGCGGCGAATGCGAATACTTGGAACGCGCACGAGAGGCGTGGGCACATGGGGCTCTGCCCTATGTGCCCAACGAGCATTTGCGTCAGTTGACAAGGGCGGAAGGTAAGGAGGTTTGATGTGAGCGTCGTTGAGGTCTTGTGCCACGAGATGCGCCCTGCGGATATATTGAAGATTAAAGCAGAGTCCAACAACGCGAATACGGGTGGTGGCGCACGTGACCTGCGCTTCAGATTGGAGTTTGCCCCTTGCCTCGACAGGTTCTTTCCTGTCGAGATAGTTCACGAGAGGAATACCCCCTACAAAATCGCTGAGTTCGAGCACCTCGGAGCAGACAAGACGCGCACCGTAGAAACCGTTCGTTACGCGTTTAAGCCGACAAACTCTAGGCCAACAGAAGTTAGGATTGCCCAAATCAATAAGCTTAACTTCTTTCTTGACCTTCCTGATATTGCCGAGGGTGATGGCATGCTGTTCATGGCTTTCATCCGTAAGTCTAGTGGGCTCTCGCAAGCTCAGTACTTGACTGAGAAGCAGATCAGCCATCCTAGAAGCAATAAGATTATCGCTGCGGCAATGTATGAGGCGATAGAAGAGAAGCACGGAAACGATGCCGTTGTGTTTTCAGTTGACTTGGTGTGAGGTGAGAGAATGCAAGAACAGCTCATGATGGAAGCCAAAAGGGTTTTGAGGATGCTTGCCGATGACAAGAATGTTCTCTTGACGGGGGCGCCTGCGACCGGCAAGACTACTCTGCTTAATATGGCCGAACATCTCTTCCTTGAGAGAGGAGAGACCACCGTAGACCCCTATGGAGCTGCCGCTTTTCCCATTGCGAGCGCCTCTGACGAGGGTGCTTTCCCCGGCGGAGGGTGTAGCAACCGCAAGGTATTTAGGACGACATTTCATCAAGGGACTCGGTACAGGGATTTTGTTCGCGGCATCGTCCCCGTCCCAGACGCGAGCACGGTCAAGTTTGAGGTCTCCAAAGGATTGCTTTGGCAGGCATCAGAGTTTGCAAAGCAGTCTGACTCTGCTGCGCTTCTCATCATTGATGAGATCAATCGTGGCCCAGCCGTCAGCATTTTCGGGGATATGATTTCAGCTTTCGAGGCCGACAAGCGCTTAGACGACGATGGTGGGATCATCGCTGGGAAGACCGTCACCGTTCAGATACTCAACGACAAGGCCGAGCTTGAGGACTATCAACTCCCAAGCAGGCTATATATCCTTGCCGCCATGAATCAGGCCGATTCTTCCGTGGAACCCATGGACGCTGCGTTTATGCGTAGATGGAAGAGGGTCAAGATCTGTCCGAACATCGCCGGACTTTGCCTTTACTTTGGGATTGATGATCCGGGAGGCGATTTCCCAGATGAACCTGCGAGTGCGGCGGACGTTTACGGACTCGCCGCTCATGCCCTCACCGTCATCAACTATAAAATTCGGTTAGGTCGAGGAGAGGATTACCAGCTTGGGCAGGGCGTGTTCATGAAGCTTCCCTCAAGCGAGCTGCCTAGAGACGTCGCGGGCGCTCTTCGCTATATTGCCGAGTGCTGGCCTGTTGTGGACGCCCACATCGAAGAGGTTTTCTTCAACGACAAGGAGGCCATAGCCGAAGTCCTCAATGCGGGTGCGGAGTCTTTCTTCGGGCTTAAGAGCTCCACCTTTGCGGGAAGGCAAGTCATCACAATCGAAAAAGCCGACATTGATGAGAGCAATGTGTACACAATGATGCTCTCGCTTGTGAGGTAAGCCTTGGCCCGAATTGTTCTGATAGAGGACAAGCCCTACAAGGAGCCGATACCCAGTTTAGCCATTCGGCTGGGCATTGAACCCTATGATCTGATGAGCTGCCTCTCGGCTGCAGATGCCTATCTCTGCAAACGTCTATCTCTTAATGGCTCGCTTCATATCGAGCGTAACAGGTTCTCGTTTGAGCGGGTTGCCGGGATATTTCCGGTCTGCGATCAACTTGAGATAGAGGTCGTTCCCAAGTTCATGGACGGGAACGAGGCTTGGCGCGCTGACTTTTTGCTTCTCCTTGCCAGGACGAAGTGGGGGCTTTTGGCTGAGCGACAGATGATAAGCACGACGCGAAGCAAGGACAGGGGCATTAGCGATGCGCTCGCCATGGTATTTCTCTCGATGTTCGACTCTGTTTCCCATGTGCCCATACGCACCTATCGCCGCAAGCAGATACGGCAGTTTGAAATTGAGGGCGACCTCTTTGAGGAAAGCGTTGTCCTTCCGGAAAGGGATGGATTTCTGCAGGACGTTACGGAGTTCACAAGGCAAAACATCTACGACGCCGTAATTGTTGAAGTGACAAGGCTGCTCATTAATAGCGTGACGGACTTTGATTTGAAGTCCAGGTTGATTAGAGTAGCCACTCAACTTGGTGGGCAATCGAGGCTCGACGCCGCCCCGCCACGGAGTGTGCCCTCACGATTCAGGGGCTGGCAAGATCTGTATAGCCTCTGCATTGATATCCTCGATGGCTATGGCATTGACTACATAAGCCAAGGTGAAATGCTTAGTCCGGGCTTTGTCGTACGCACCTCGGATGCTTGGGAAGAATTCCTGCGGCAAGCTTTGGTCGCCGGCCTTAAAGATTGCCGTGTCGCCTTCCAAGAGAAGCATCCATTTGCTCGGAGGGATGCAGCGGTCATGAAGGTCAGGCCGGACTATATCCTGCGGACACCCGATGGCCATGCTTTGTTGGTCGACGCAAAGTACAAATCTCATGACGCGAGTGTCGGCACGATTTCAAACTCAGATGTCTACGAAGGCCGAGCGTTCATGGAAGCGACTGGGATTCAAAGGCTCGTTCTCTTATATCCGTATGGAAGCCCTGTTGGCGGCGGGCATTTTGCCGAATTCCAGCATGTTAGGGATGATGGCTGGGATATTTATGGGGTCAGGGTGCATCCGGGACTCATTGCCTCGGGCGGCTTGAGCGTCTTTGGAGAAGAGATCGGGCAGTTCATGCGGGGTTATTTGAAAGACTCTGTTGCACAGTAGCCGCTTCAGATACAAGGCCCCCCATTGCTATAGCTTGAAGTACAACTCAAAATTGACCTCATAAATCAATATTGACCTGAGAGATCAATTGCAATATCCTTCTACCAAAGGAGGTGGCGATGGATATCGAGTATGCGAGCAAGTCGCTTGAGAAGAGTCTGAAGGACCAGAGGTCGATAACGAGGAACTACGGCAAGATCGCCAAGAACCTCATTCATCGTCTTTCTGACCTGCGGGTCGCGAATGACCTTTCGGAGATTACCCATCTGCCGCCGCCGCGCAGGCACAAGCTGTCCGGCAACTTCGAGGGCTGTTGGGGAATCGACCTCAGCAAGAACATGAGGCTGGTCGTCCGCCCTGTCGGAGAGTTCGATCCGGATGACCTCACGACGATCACGAGCGTCTGTATCGTGGATATACAGGACTACCACTGAGCTAGGAGAGGAGAAGATAGCAATGAGTGATTTCATTGTCGCGCCCGGCGAGATTATCAAGGAGTACCTTGACGCGCGCGGCCTGACCCAAAAGGAAGTTTCGAAGCGCACCGGCGTGAGCGAGCGCCATCTCTCCCAGCTTCTGAACGGGAAGACCAGGCTTACCGAGGACATGGCCCTGAAGCTCGAGAAGGTCATGCCCGACGTTCCTGCGAGCTTTTGGCTCAACTACGAGGTCAAGTATCAGGAGTACCTTGCTCGCGAGCGCGAGGAGGCGCATTTGGAGGAACTTGACCTCAAGGAGATTGCCAAGAGGTTCCACTTCAAGGAAGCTTTTGGGCGTGCGAGTGGTATGTCCCTCGTTGAGCAGGCTACCGCGATGCTTAAGATTCTTGGCATCACAGACTTTGAGCGCTACGGGAACGCCGTCCCTGACGGTATTGAATTCATGCAGGATGGCGGCGATTCTGAGGCGGTTGTGGTGTGGCTCGGGCTCTGCAAGGAAGAGATTGAGGAACAGAACGATACCAAAAACGCCCCGGTGTACTCCAAGGATGCTTTCGTTGATGCACTTTCCTATCTGAAGGATGTGGCTTCAAACACGGATTTTATGGCATCGCTGAAGAGCTGCCGCATGCTGCTCAACTCAGTTGGCGTTTACTTGGTGTACAGGCCGGCTATCGCCAACGCAAAGGTTCGCGGCGCTCTCACATACTATCTCGGGCGTCCGACAATCTACATCAGCGGACGCTACAAGACTCACGGTGATGCTTGGTTTGCAATTGCGCATGAGATTGGCCACCTCCTCGATGGATTGGGCCAGAGGGGCGCAGAGATCTCCATTGACGACCCAAAGCTCAAGAGCTCTGACGAGGACGATGAACGTGCCAATGCGTATGCGAGGAAGTTCTTTGTAGACGAGGATGACTACCGGGCGTTTGCGGCTGCGGGCGATTTTTCCAGCGCCGCCGTGAAGGGCTTTGCGGCCTCTCAGGGGACGCCTCCGGGCATCGTCGTTGCCTTCCTGCAGCATGACGGCTTTGTGCCGTTTGCTGAACTGAACGACTTGAAGGATCGCTTCAACTAGGGGGTGGAGCCGTGTACGTGATCGACATAAAGAATCGGCAAAGCGAGTTCGCAGCGATGAAGATTCTTCAGGAAAAAGGCCTGCTGCGTAGCGACATGATCCCCTTGGTAGAGGTCATTCAAGAGAAGTTAACCTACGACGATAAGATCGACCCGTTCACCGGCGAAATCGTTCGAGAAGAGAAGATCTGCAAGGGCGGGAGAATTATCCACCGAGCAATAAAGGACATGTCCTCTCCGCACGATGTTACGCTTGAGAAGGTTGTCCAGCTGTTTCCCAACCGTCCCGTATTGGTCGACTACTTCAGGTGCGACCTTAACAGGTACCGTTATAAGCCTGATAAGATTCCCCTCGTCATTCAGCTCAATAGAGACCTCGGCCTATACAAGACCAAGGTCCTTGGAATCGCTGCGTACCCAAACTTGATTCCCGTCATCACGGTTAAGCGTGACATTGACGCGCTGAAGCCCGGTGAGGTTGTGGCGCTTGCGGGCCAATTAAGGGCGGATAATCCGGCTCAGCAAATTGCGATTCGCATCGATGACCTTGGGGGCTATGAAAGTGCGGTCAAACAGGTTCTGCGGGCGGACGATTTCCTTCTGTATGATTTCAACGAACAGCCGATTCGCTCGAAGCCAATAGAGTGTATGCAGCTTCGGCGTCTCAATCTCCCTGCGCAGCTCATCGCGCTTTGCTCCCCAAGGGCGCGAAGCGCCACTGGCAGAGATTTTCCCAATGGGGATTACGCCAACATCATCAATAATGTACACCTTGACACCTTTGCAAACTATGGCTTCCAAGGTGTCGGTGATTATGGTGGACTCCGTGACAAACTTCCAGAAGGAGGGACCAACAAAGGCCGTGCCCTTGCCGTTCTTTATGATGGTTCCAGGAACGAATTCAAAACCTTCGTGAACGATGACTATGATCGCGGCCCGAGCGGCTACCAGGATATCATCCCTGATATTCTGGCCGACGCCACGCTCAACCCCAAAGGAAACTGCGTTGCCCTTGGCATTGTTGCAGAGAAATACGCCCAAGGCACGCAGAGCACCTTCGCCGAGTGGATTAAGTACACGCTTATCCGCTATATACAGCAGCTGTCAGAATCTTCGAGGGTGTTTCAGTAGACAATCCCCGGCTCTAGCCTGTTGCGGTAGAACCATTCGTAGTCGATGCCGAAAACCTGCGGCTTCACTTTGCAGAAGTGCTCCCAGTAGGCGCCATAACGCTGCTTGAGGTAGGCCTTGAACAGGCGGTTGATTTTGGCTTGGCCGTTCTCGGCGAGGCACTCCTGGACAATGGCGGGTTTTGACATGCCCTTGCCGCTGATGCCGAAGGTCTCGCAGAGGGCGCGCTTGGGCATGACCATGAGCTGCTTCTCGGAGTCCAAGTCTGTGCTCTTGATGGCCCTGCGCTGCGCCTTGAAATGGTAAGAGCCGTCCCTTGCGTCTTGCCTGTAGGAGTAAATCCCGCAGGCATCGGGGACATAGCTCGGGAGCTCCTGCCAGCGCTTCTCGGACGTCACGACGTAGACGGTCTCGAACACGTCGAAGTAGTCGCTCAGCTGGCCTTCGAGCCGGTCGAACGTGTCGAGGTCGGTCTTGATCTCGTAGGCGGCACTGTGGCCATTGACCTTGCACATATCCACGCGGCTGTTGCCGATGGGCAGCTCGAAGATGGAGATGTTTGCCGGGTTTAGCGGGAAGAGCACCTTGTCGATGAAATTAGCCTTGATGGTGGCTTCGTTTGGGTAGTAACCCATCACCAAGTTGTTGATGGTCTTCCGTGCGGCGTATTTGGAATCGAGCACGGGGGCGAAGTCGCCGAGAGCGTCTTGGAGGATGGAGGCGAGCTTGGACTCCGAGAGGACGGTCGAGTACGACTCATAGAGCTGCTTCGCAGTCTCCCTCAGTTCTGTGTCGTCAAGCTGCATGGTCTCCATCTTTACCTCCGATGGGAATCTTACCATGATGACTGAAGAACGCTCCGAGAGTTCGGCGCTCGTAAACCAACGGCTCATATTTGTTCGAGCGCGGCTGCAATGGAGTTCTGTTGCTCGTCTGACTTTGTGGCGCCCGCCTATCTGATCGTATCGAGCAGATAGGCGGGCTTCTTTTGTGTCTGCCGATAGAGCGGAAAGGCGGTTCTCGTGAAGGAGGACTCACATGGCGGGCAGGCGGACGCGACGCAGCAGCAAGCGACGGGCGCGGAAGACCAGGCGGCGCAATGGGAAGTGACGGGCGGCGGCACCGAGGGGGCAACCGCTGGCGATGACTGTCCCCAACGGCTAGTTTGGGCCAACGATTCTTCGGTGTAAAAGACGCACCATGCTTGGGTGGGGGATTGTTATTCGTTTGTAAAGGACATGCCGCGCTTGCGGTAAGGGTCTATCAAATACCCGTAAGAAACCGCAGTTGGCGCGAGCGCTGCCCGGTCGGGGCCGTATCTTTCCAAACAGCAAAGCGGGCAGGGTGCCCGCGAGTCGCATGTATGAAAGGAAGATCATGCTCGATCAGGCTTATTCTCGTCGTCAGTTCCTCGGCCTCGCTGGTGGTCTTGCCAGCATCGTCGGTCTCGGTCTCGTTGGTTGTGGCGGCTCCGGCGCATCCGACGCCGCCGCCAAGGGTAGCGCCGCCGCCGAGTCCGTCTCCGGCGAGGTGACCTACGACGGCGCCTCCTCGTTCCAAGCTCTCGTCGAGGCCGCTGCCGAGAAGTTCATGGATGCCAACCCCGACGTCTCCGTCTCCGGTTCGGGCAACGGTTCGGGCAAGGGCCTGACCGCTGTCGCCGCCGGCACCGTTACCATCGGTAACTCCGACGTCTTTGCCGAGACCAAGCTCGAGGCCGATCAGGTCAAGAACCTCGTTGACCACGAGGTCGCCGTTGTGGGTATGGGTCCCGTCGTCTCCAAGAACGTGAAGGTCGACGACCTGTCCCTCGAGCAGCTCAAGGGCATCTTCTCCGGCCAGATCACCAACTGGAAGGAGGTCGGCGGTGACGACGCTACCATCGTCGTCCTCAACCGCAAGGCCGGCTCCGGCACCCGCGCCACCTTCGAGGCCGCCGTCTTTGGCGATGAGGCCGTCGACTTTAAGGGCGACGCCGAGCTCGACAAGTCCGGCGATGTCCAGACTCAGATGGGCAGCACCGACAACGCCATCTCCTACCTCGACTTCTCGCACTTCGATGACTCCAAGTTCAACGCCATCAAGGTCGAGGGCGTCGAGCCCAAGAGCGCAAACGTCACCGACGACTCCTTCAAGATCTGGGCTACCGAGCACATGTACTGCGCAAAGGACGCCGACGAGGCCACCAAGGCCTTCCTGGAGTTCATGCTCTCCGACGACGTCCAGGGCAAGCTCGTCGAGGAGCAGGGCTTCATTCCCGTCTCTGCCATGAAGGTCGTCAAGGACGCCAGCGGCAAGGTCTCCTCTAAATAAGTAACCGCCCCGGAAAGGTTTGCAATGGCAAAACAGCTGCCAAAGCGCGACCTTGAGAACGTGGGCCTGGGCGTCACGGGTGCGTGCGTAGCGCTCGTGACGCTTGTCGTTGCCGCGCTCATCTTTATGGTCGCCCAAAAGGGCCTCTCGGCTTTTGTCAAGGACGGCGTCTCGGTCGTCGAGTTCTTTGCCGGCACCAAGTGGGACCTGGCCAACACAGCCGAAAACGGCCTGCCTTATACCGGCGCCCTGCCCCTGATCGTCACCTCGTTTGCGGTCATGGTGCTCTCCACGCTTATCGCGCTGCCCATCGCCATCGGCTCTGCCATCTTTGCGGTCGAGATCCAGCCTAAGTTTGGTTCCAAGATCTTTCAGCCGCTTATTGAGCTTTTGACCGGCATTCCCTCGGTCGTCTTTGGCCTGATCGGCTTTCACGTGGTCGTCGGTCTTATGAAGAGCGTTTTCCACGTGAGCACGGGTCTGGGTATCTTGCCCGGCGCTATCGTGCTGGCAGTCATGATTCTGCCGACGATGACCACGCTTTCGGTCGATGGCCTGCGCGCTGTGCCCGACAGCTACCGTCAGGGCTCGCTCGCGCTGGGCTACACCCGCTGGCAGACCATCTGGCACGTGGTGCTCAAGTCCGCCATGCCGTCGCTCATGACCGCGGTCATCCTTGGCATGACCCGCGCCTTTGGCGAAACGCTCGCCGTGCGCATGGTTATCGGCGGCATCGAGGCCATGCCGACGTCGCTGCTGTCGCCGGCGTCCACCATCACCACCACGCTCACCACGTCCATGGCGGTCTATGCCGAGGGCTCGGCCCAGGACGATGTCCTGTGGGCGCTCGGTTTGCTGCTGATGGGCATGAGCCTCATCTTCATCCTGATCATCCATCTCATTGGCCGCAAGGGGGCGAAGGCTCGTGGCTAGCATGCGCATCCATATCGACGAGGCAAGACTCGGGCGTGTCCAAAAGCAGGACCGCATCGCCACGGGCGTGCTGACGGCAATTGTCACCATCGTCATGCTCATCGTCGTCTCCATGGTGGCCTACATCCTGTTCGAGGGCATCTCGACGCTGTTCCAACCGGGCTTCCTCACGCAGCCCGCGCGCGCCAACGGAACCCAGGGCGGCGTGCTCTACCAGCTGTTCGACTCGTTCTACCTGCTGCTGATCACCTTAGGTATATCGGTGCCCATCAGCCTGGGCGGCGCGGTGTTCTTGGTTGAGTACGCGCCGGACGGACCCATCCGCGACATCGCCTCCACCGCCATCGAGACGCTGTCCTCGCTGCCCTCCATTGTCGTGGGCATGTTCGGCTTTCTGGTGTTCTCGGTGCAGCTGGGCTGGAAGTACTCCATCATCTCCGGCGCCGTCGCGCTCACCATGTTCAACATCCCCATCCTGGTGCGCGTGATTCAGCAGGCGCTCGAGGACGTGCCGCAGGCCCAGCGCGATGCGTGCCTGGCCATGGGCCTCACTCGCTGGGAGGCCACACTGCACATCCTGATTCCCGAGGCCATGCCCGCCATCGTGACCGGCATCGTGCTTTCGGCCGGCCGCGTGTTTGGCGAGGCCGCGGCGCTGCTCTTTACCTCGGGCATGAGCTCGCCGGTTCGCCTGAACTTCTTGAGTTTTAACCTGTCGAGCCCCACCTGCGCCTGGAACGTGTTCCGTCCCGGCGAGTCGCTCGCCGTTCATATCTACAAGATCTATGGCGAGGGCAGCCCCGAGGCCCAGCAGATCGTCTGGGGCACCGCGGCACTGCTGATGATTTGCGTGCTGCTGTTTAACGTAGTCGCCCGTATCGTGGGCAAGCAACTGGCAAGGAGGATGACGGCCGAATGAGCGAGATGAATACAACGCCCGCAACCGAAGCGGCCACGTCCGAGACCCAGGACTTTCTGTCGAGCGTGGGGCAAAGCGAAAAGCACGTGCGTGTGAGCGGCAAGGCCGTGAGCGACGAGGTCGTACTCTCTACCAAGGACGTCAACGTGTACTATGGCGATCACCATGCGCTGCACAATACGTCGCTCGACTTTCACAAGGGCGAGATCACGGCGCTCATCGGGCCTTCGGGCTGCGGCAAGTCGACCTTCTTGCGCAGCCTCAACCTCATGAATCGCGAGATTCGCGGCTGTCGCGTGGAGGGCGAGATCAACTACCGCGGCCGCAACGTGAACACCAAGACCGAAAACACCTACGAGCTGCGCCGCTCCATTGGCATGGTGTTCCAGCAGCCCAACCCGTTCCGCAAGTCCATTCGCGACAACATCACGTTTGCGCCCAAGCGTCACGGCATCACCGACCGCGACGAGCTCGATCGCATGGTCGAGGAGAGCTTGCGCGGCGCGGCGCTGTGGGACGAGGTCAAAGACAAACTCGACAAGAGCGCCTACGCGCTTTCGGGCGGTCAGCAGCAGCGCCTGTGCATCGCGCGCACGCTGGCGCTCAACCCCGACGTGATCCTGTTTGATGAGCCCTGTTCGGCGCTCGACCCCATCTCGACGCTGGCGATCGAGGACCTCATGTCGTCGATCGTTGCCGAGCGCGCCATCGTCATCGTGACGCACAACATGGAGCAGGCGTCGCGCGTGTCCAACCGCACGGCGTTCTTCTACATGGGCGATATGGTCGAGTACGACGAGACCGACGAGATTTTCCAACGGCCCAAGGATAAGCGGCTGAATGATTACCTCACCGGCATGTTCTCCTAGTCCGGGACATGCTTGAGGCCCGCGGCGGCCACGGCCCCCGCGGGACTGATTGGAGAGGCGGGTCATCTCTTTTGCGAGATGGCCCGCCTTTTTGCTCTGCGACCGAAACGACCACCACAAAGGGGACAGGCACCTTCGTGGTGGTTTGGGGTGGGGCTCGCTGCTATCATGGACAACGTTGAATTTCTACGAAGGAGCAGGGCATATGGCGATTCTTTTGGGATGCGATTCCATCAGCCTAGAGTTTCCCACCAAGCATATTTTCGATAGCGTGACGCTCGGCGTGGGCGAGGGCGACCGCATTGGTATTGTCGGTAAAAACGGCGACGGCAAGTCGACGCTGCTGAGCGTGCTCGCCGGCACGCTGGAACCCGACGACGGACGCGTGACGCACCGCCGCGGCACCACGATCGGACTGCTCGGCCAAAAGGACAACCTGGTCGATACCGACACCGTGCATCATGCCGTCGTGGGCGACGCGCCCGAGTATGAGTGGGCGTCGAGTCCGCGTACGCGCCAGATTCTGGCCGGCCTCATCAGCGATGTGCCCTGGGAAGGCACAGTGGGCGAGCTTTCGGGCGGTCAGCGCCGTCGCGTGGACCTTGCGCGCCTGCTGATTGGCGACTACGACGTGCTCATGCTCGACGAGCCCACCAACCACCTGGACATGCGTACCATCAACTGGCTTGCGCGTCACTTAAAGGCCCGCTGGCAGCGCGGTCAGGGCGCCATGCTCGTGGTCACGCATGACCGCTGGTTCTTGGACGAGGTCTGCACCAGCATGTGGGAGGTCCACGACGGCCAAGTCGACCCCTTCGAGGGCGGCTACTCGGCCTACATCCTGCAGCGCGTGGAGCGCGATCGCATGGCCGCGGTTACCGAGGAGCGCCGTCGCAACATGGCGCGCAAGGAGCTCGCGTGGCTGAGCCGCGGCGCCCAGGCGCGTTCCACCAAGCCCAAGTTTCGCGTGGATGCCGCTCGCGAGCTGATTGCCGACGTGCCGCCTGTGCGCGACGAGCTGGAGCTCAAGCGCCTGGCGGTGAGCCGTCTGGGCAAGCAGGTTATCGACGTGGTCGACGTGGACGCCGGCTATGCGGATACCGACGGCGCGCCCAAGCAGGTGCTCTCCGACGTGACCTGGCTCATTGGTGCGGGCGACCGCTATGGTCTTTTGGGCGAGAACGGCGCCGGCAAGTCGACGCTGCTCGACGTGATCCAGGGCAAGATCGCGCCCCTGCGCGGTCGCGTGAAGATTGGCCAGACGGTGCGCTTTGGCGTGCTGTCGCAGCAGCTCGAAGAGCTCGAGCCCTACATGGGCGACACGATCCGCGAGGTGCTCAGCAACTATAAGAAGTACTACGTCATCGACGGCAAGGAGACTTCGCCCGAGAAGCTCTGCGAGCGTCTGGGCTTTACGACGCAGCAGCTCTGGAGCCGCATCGGCGATCTTTCGGGCGGCCAGCGCCGTCGCCTGTCGCTGCTGCTGACAATCCTGGACGAGCCCAACGTGCTCATCCTGGACGAGCCCGGCAACGACCTCGATACCGACATGCTGGCGATTGTCGAGGATCTGCTCGACGGCTGGCCTGGCACGCTGATCCTAGTGACGCACGACCGTTTCCTCATGGAGCGCGTGACCGACCAGCAGTGGGCGCTGCTCGACGGCCACCTGACGCATATGCCCGGCGGCGTGGATCAGTACCTGCGCCTGTGCAACGCCACCGCCGAGGGCGAGCCCGTGGGCGCGCCGAGCGCCAAGACCGGCACGTTCGACACCGGCGCCGCAGCGGTTGCGGCCGAAAAGCCCAAGACGAGCGGGCAGCCCAATGGCCTTTCCAACGCCGAACGCCAGAAGCTTCGCCGCGAGGTGAGTTCGCTCGAGCGCAAGATGGAGACGCAGCGCGCTCGCGTGGAGGAGGCCGAGGCCGCCATGGCCCAGGTCGATCCCACCAACTACACGGCGCTGGGCGAGCAGCAGGCAAAGATCGACGAGGCCCACGCCGCCATGGACGAGCTGGAGATGGCGTGGCTCGAGGCGAGCGAAAAGCTCGAGGGCGAGGAGTAGACGAGGATGATCGGGGCCGCGTTTTTCGATATCGACGGCACGCTGCTGAGCTTTAAGACCCACCGGATTCCGGCGTCGGCGCAGCAGGTGCTCGACAGCTTTCACGAGCAGGGGATTGCGTGCGTGATCGCTACGGGCCGTCCGACCTACCAGATGCCGGACTGGCTGTTCGACCTTGGCTGGGATGCGTACATTACGCTTTCGGGTCAGCATTGCTTTGATGCCAGTGGTGTTTACCGCAGCTGCCCGATCGATCCGGACGATGTTGCGGTGATCGTGGACCAGGTGGCTCAGGGGCGCTACGACTCGCTGTGCATGCAGGGCGAGAACTCGTTTGTGAACCGCCTGTCCGAGCGCGTGGTGGCGGCCGGCAACAACGCGGGAATCGTCTACCACGAGGAGCCGTTTGACCACGCCTTCGACGCGCCGGTCTACCAGTTTTGCGCGTTTGTGGATCCGGCCGACGAGCATATCGTGACCGATGCGGTGTCGCATTCGCTCACGACGCGCTGGTGCGATCTGTTCTGCGACATTATCCCTGCCAACGGCGGCAAGGATCTGGGCGTTGCGGCGACGCTGGAGCGCCTGGGCGTCGACGTGAGCGAAGCGATTGCCTTTGGCGATGGCGAGAACGACCTGTCGATGTTTGGAGCCGTGGGCACCAGTGTTGCCATGGGCAACGCGCAGGATACTGTGAAGGCCGCAGCGACCTACGTAACGACCGCCGTAGACGACGACGGCATCTACAACGCCGCAAAGCACTTCGGGCTGGTGTAGCTGCGGATTCGGCACTTGGGGACGTTCCTTTTCTGCCGGCAGTTGGGGACACTCCTTGCGGGGCGTCCCCATTTTGTTTTCGTCCCGCATGTTTTGTGAAACACGGCTAACTTTTAGGCAAAGTAGTAAGACATGGGCAACTTTTTCGGTAAAGTAAATCAAGCAAAAGTATCCAAAGGCTAACTAGAAGCCATCGCGAAAGGCGGCCCATGGCCCTGCGTGAATCCGGAGAAGACTATCTCGAATCGATCTACGTTCTATCGGAACGTCAGGGCATCGTGCGCTCGATCGACGTTGCCGAATACTTGGGCGTAACCAAAGCAAGCGTCTCTAAAGCCATGGCGGCCTTGGAGAGCACCGGCTACGTGGAGATGGGCAAACGCGACGTGCATCTGACGGAACGCGGTCTTGAGGTTGCCCGTCAAATGTGGGAGCGCCACTGCTTTTTTGTAGGTCTGCTAGAGGACGCAGGCGTAACGCCCGAGGTCGCGTCGCAAGAGGGCTGCCACATGGAGCACTGCCTGAGCGAGGAGAGCTTCGAGAAGCTAAGATCGATGCTGAGACGGGAAGATGTAGCGGGTCCAACAACAGAAGCCTAACTGACCCACAGTAGCGCGGAGTTCACGCAAAGCGCGAACCAGCGACCGGGACCAGCGGCCCTTTCGGCCAAGTCCATTTCAGCAAAGGAACCCCGCCAGCAAGCGATGCCCAAGAACCGCCAGCTGTGTCAATGCAGGCCGGGGCCGGGCTTGGTTTTGAAAACACTCCGCAGCGCGAGGCCCGCCTTTCCGTTGCTCCGCAGGAGCAAGAAAGACGGGCCTCATGCGCGAGGACGTTTTCAAAACCAAGCCCGGCCCCGGCCGGAGGGACCACGAGCGCTACAGGTTCTTGACACCCATCGCGCGCATGGCGTTCAGGATGGCGATGATCGCCACGCCTACGTCGCCAAAGACGGCAAGCCACATATTGGCGATACCCAGCGCTGCCAGCACAAGGATCAGCAGCTTAATGCCCAGCGCAAAGATTATGTTCTGCCAAACAATCGACATGGTCTTGCGCGCCACGCGGATCGCGCGGGAAATGTTGGACGGCTTGTCGTCCATCAGCACCACGTCGGCGGCCTCGATCGCGGCGTCGGAGCCCATGGCGCCCATGGCAATGCCCACATCGGCGCGCGTAAGCACAGGAGCGTCGTTGATACCGTCGCCGACAAAGGCGAGCTTGCCCTTGCCACTTTCGGCCGCGAGTAGCGCCTCAACGCGCTCGACCTTGTCGCCCGGCAGGAGCTGCGCGTGGAACTCGTCGAGACCGAGTTGCTTGGCCACAGACGCTGCAACCTCCTCGCGGTCGCCCGTGAGCATGACGGTGCGGTTGATACCGGCGGCATGCAGGTCGCGAATCGTTTGCTCCGCATCGGCCTTAACGGTGTCTGCAATCACGATGTGGCCGGCGTACACGCCGTCAACGAGCACGTGGAGGATCGTGCCGACAACCTCACAGTCCGGTGCTTCAACGCCGGCCGCGGCGAGCATCTTGGCGTTGCCAACGACGACGTGCTTGCCGTCGATGGTTGCCGTCACGCCGTGGCCCGCGTCGTTGGCGGAGTCGCTCACGCGCTTGGGGTCGACCTCGCCCTGGTAGGCGTCGCGCACGGACTGCGCGATGGGGTGATCGAAGAACGACTCAGCAAGGGCTGCGACTTCGAGCAGCGACTGCTCGGTATAGCCAGCCTCGGGGTGCACCGCGACGACTGAGAACGTGCCGTTGGTGAGGGTGCCCGTTTTGTCGAAGACGATGGTGTCCACGTCGGCGAGCGTCTCGAGGTAGTTGGAGCCCTTGATGAGAACGCCCAGCTTGGACGCGCCGCCGATGCCGCCAAAGAAACTCAACGGTACGCTGATCACGAGGGCGCACGGGCAGCTGACGACCAGGAAGGTCAGGCCGCGCAGGATCCAATCGGACCAAGCGCCAGTCACCAGGCCGCCGCCAAGCGCGAGCACCGCGGCAGCGCCAGTGACGGCGGGGGTGTAGACGCGGGCAAAGCGCGTGATGAAGTTCTCGGTGCGCGCCTTCTTTTCGCTGGCATTCTCCACGAGCTCCAGAACACGCGCGACGGTTGACTCGCCAAAGGGCTTGGTGGTGCGCACGTGGATGAGGCCCGTCATGTTGATGCAGCCGCTGATGATATCGTCGCCGGTCTTGGCGGGGCGGGGGACTGACTCGCCCGTGAGCGCGGCGGTGTCGAGCTGGGTTTCGCCCTCGACGATGACGCCGTCGATAGGCACGCGCTCGCCGGGCTTGACCACGATCACGGTGCCGACGGCGATGTCATCGGGAAAGACCTGTTCGAGTGTGCCGTCGGCTTGCTCGACGTTAGCGTAGTCGGGCGCGATGTCCATCATGGCACTGATCGACTTGCGGCTCTTGCCCACGGCGTATGCCTGGAACAACTCGCCGACCTGGTAGAACAGCATGACGGCGGCGCCTTCGGCCATGTTCGGGTCGGTGTCGGGGAAGAGCACCATGGCAAACGCGCCGATGGTCGCGACGGCCATGAGGAAGCTCTCGTCGAAGGCCTTGCCGCGGCGGATGTTATTGAATGCCTTTTGCAGTACGTCGTAGCCGGCAATCAAAAACGGCACGAGGAACAGCGCGAAGCTGGCGTAGATGTTGCCGGGCTCCCCAAATGCGATAGTGAGGGCGCCGAGCTCGTCGAGGGCATAAACAACGGCAAAAATGCCCAGTGCTACCAGGATGCGGTTGCGCTTGTGCTCAAGGGACTCTTTCTTCTTGCGCTTCTTCTTTTTCTTTTTGGGGTCGGCGGCTGCCATGATTCAAACCTCCCATTTGAGTGTATGAACACTTGCTCATATAATTTCGCGAGCAAAGGCCGCGGCAAGCGCGGCCTTACAGGTCAACGTGTGCGCGGGTTAGAGAATGATCTCGCAGTCCGGCTCGGCGTCGGCGGTGAACTCAACGACGCGGTCCAGGACCTCGTCGAACTTGGCGTCGTCGGCCTCGAGCGTCAGCTTCTGGGTCATAAAGTTGACCGAAACGGACTTGACGCCATCGAGCTTAGCCAGCTCGTCCTGAAGTTCACGCGCGCAGTTGGCGCAATCGATCTCGTCGAGCTTAAACTGCTTTTTCATGGTGGGTTCCTTTCCCCGTTTTTGCGGCTTGGGTGCAGGCCGCGCTGGTACCGTGGTTGGTCGCTATTCGCAGATGTGGCTCATGCCTTGGTTGAGCATGGTGTAGACATGGTCGTCGGCAAGCGAGTAGAGGATGTTGCGCCCGTCGCGTCGGAATTTAACCAGGTGCGACTGCTTGAGCGTGCGCAGCTGGTGCGACACCGCAGACTGCGAGGTCGCGGTCGCTTCGGCGATGTCGGCCACGCAGAGCTCGCGACCCATGAGGGCATAGAGGATCTTGATACGCGTGGTGTCGCTAAAGACCTTGAACAGGTCGGCAAGGTCGTACAGCAGCTCCTCGTCGGGAAGGTCCTCGGGCGAGCAAGTGGTGGGGACGTCGGGCACGATGCTGGTGTCGATGCCGGACTTCATTTCATCAGCTTGTTCGCTCATTGCAATATCCTTTCATATGAACATGCGCTCATATAACTTACTTTCGAGTATATGAGCGCATGTTCATATGTCAATATAATTCGTGAAATATTTTGCTATCGAATGCTCCCAAAGGCGGCTAAGGGCATCGGTGGGCGCGAATAAGGCCGCTGATGCCAACGTGGGTACCTTAGCGACGTGCAAAAACGGGCCGATATCCACTTGGTTATCGGCCCGCATTGCGTTGCTTGAGAGGGACGCCTCGGCGTGTCGCTTTTGCGCGGGGCGTTATGGCCCGACGAGTATCGCTCGCGAATGGCGCCTCTGCTTGGCAATCTACTTGGCAAATAGGTTCTTGAGGTTGAACTCGGCCTGGACGGTACGGAGCATGAGGTCGGTGTCGTCGAGGCCCAGGTGCTGCTCGTTGGCGTCGGCGGCGAGGGTGCCACGGCGGCGCGCCCAGTTCTCGAGCGCGGCGGGCGCGGACTCGCGGGGGAGCGAGCGCACATCGGCGTCCAGGCTGCGGCAGATCTGGCGCGAGTCGATGACGATGATCTTACCCGCGCGGCGTGCCTCGGCGTAACCGTCCAAGTGGATCTTGAACCAGCTGTCTTCAAAGGCGGCGTTGTGCGCCATGTACGGGTACTTCTTCATAAGCTTGAGCAGCTGCTTTTGCAGCTCTTTGTTCTCGCGGAAGGGCGTTTTGCCGTCGATGTCGTCCCAGGTGATGTGGTGGATATTCGACAACGGCACATCCTCGCCGCGGTAGATATCGGGCAGGCCGCAGTAGTGCGCCTCGGCGTCGTGCGGGACGGCGTCGCTGGTGAGGTCCATGATCTCCCAGCCCACGTTGATGATATAGCCGCGCTCGGGTGCGCGGCCGGTGGTCTCGATGTCGATGCCGAGCACCGTGCCCTGAATGGGCTTGCGGGCGTAGGCGACGCCGAGCGCGTCGCGGTCGCCGCGGATCTCGCGCATGACGGACGCGGCGGTGCGCTTTTGCATCTTGCCGATGGCAGCGCAGGTGTCGGCGTCGGACAGGCCGCGCGAAAGCGTCGCGGGCGTCACGTTGCGCAGGCGCGCCTCGCCAATCTGGTCGCACAGGTCGCGGTTGCGGTCGGCTAGGTCGCGCACGGTGGCAAAGTCGAAGCCGGGGTCGTCCTCGGCGGTAAAGTACTCAGTCTCGAGCACCTTGAGGGCCTCTTCGCCTTTCTGACGCTCGGATTCCATGGCGCCGTGGTCGCCGTAGATAAACATGGGGATAAACGGCTGGCGCTCGTATTCGAGTGCTTGCGAAACGTTCATATGCTGCTCCTTGGACGGGCCGCGTCGCGCGGCTCGGGTTTGTCGAGTTATGGCGAGATGATAGTTTACCATGGGCAACTATTGGCATCACGCCTAGGACAATTACAATACCCTAGTTGACCGCTAGGACTTTTACAATGCTGCCGAAAGACACGAAAGGTTCCATCCGTCATGGATTTGCTGATTGATATTCTGCTCGACGCCGGCAAGGACACGCTCTCGCTGGTGCCGTTCTTGTTGGTGACATATCTGGTCCTCGAGACGCTTGAGCATGTTGCGGGCGACCGCGTTAACGGCGCCATTAAGCGTGCCGGCGCCGCTGGCCCCGTGGTTGGCTCGTTGCTGGGCATGGTGCCGCAGTGCGGCTTTTCGGCCATGGCGGCAACGCTATACGCCGGTCGCGTCGTGACGCTGGGCACCCTGGTGGCGGTGTTTCTCTCGACCTCCGACGAGATGCTGCCGCTGCTACTTGCCGAGCAGGTTCCCGTGCAGACTATGGCGATGCTTTTGGCTTCGAAGGCGCTGATCGCGCTGGTCACGGGCTTTATCGTGGATGCTGCCATTCGCGGCCTGCGTCGCAACGCCCGTGCGCATGTGGCGATTCGCCGTACCGTGTTGGGAACCGCTGTCAATCCGGCGCACGTTAACTGCGCGCATGACGATCACAGCGGCGGTGACATCATCGATGAGGTGGCCGAGGCTGGCGTGAGTGCCGATCACATCCATGAGCTGTGCGAGCGCGACCATTGCGGTTGTGATGAAGACGAGGACGAGCACGAACATGGACATGTCCACGATCACGGTCATGAGGGCGAGCATGAACACCATCATGGCCATGGTCACTCTCACTCACACGAAGGTGCGCCCGTCCTGTCGATTATCCGCAGCGCCATCTCGCATACCGTGCAGGTATCGGTATTCATTTTCCTAGTGACGCTGATTCTGGTCGCCGTGCTCGAGACCTTTGGCGAATCTGCGATCGAGCAGTTCCTGCGTGGCAACGAGACGCTCGCCGTCCTGGGTTCGGCGCTTGTCGGCCTGATCCCCAACTGCTCGGCGAGCGTGGTCATTACGCAGCTGTATCTGGAAGGCGCACTGCAACTGGCACCGATGCTCGCCGGCACGCTCATTTCCGCCGGCGTGGGCTACCTGGTCCTGTTCCGCACCAACCGCAGCGCTCGCGAAAATGCCGTGTTCCTGGTCATGATGTACGTCATCGGCGTGGGCTGGGGCCTCGCCCTATCTGCCTTCGGCCTCTAAGTAGGCCTAACAAAACGGGCTTCAAAATAGCCATGCACGGCGTCTGCACAATGCGGCGACGCATGGCATTTTGAAGCCCGTTTTTTTGTTGAGCCACGGATCCTGAGCGCTCACACCGTCCAAAACAAAAAGGCAGATTTCCGGGCATGTCCCAAAAATCTACCTTGGTTAGCGCAGCAGCTCGGTGAGGTTGCGCTTAAAGCGGGCGCGGTCTTCGCTGGTGAAGGCTGCTGGCCCGCGGGTGCGACCGCCAGCGCGGCGCACCTTCTTTTCTTCGTGACGAATAAACAGCTGCATGTCGATGGTCGCCTTGTCGTACACGCGCCCGCGCACGCCGATGGCGGAGGCATCGCGGCCGAGCACCATGCTCGCCAGGCCAATGTCCTGCGTCACGACCACGTCGCCCGCCTGCAGACGTTCGACAATGGCAAAGTCGGCACTATCGGCGCCCACGCTCACATCGAGCGTGGTGACCCAAAAGCCGCGTCGCGCGTGCTCGGCATCACGTGGATCGTCGCGGCGAATGTGCCGCTCCAGGTTCTGCGTGCTGTTGCCGGCAATCACCACGGCGACGCCCGCCCGCCGCGCGCAGTCGATCGACTCACGCGTGACCGGGCAGGCGTCAGCATCAATAAACAGCGTTCGCGGCATCTAGCGCACCAGCTTGCCAAAGCGGATAGCGCGAATAATCAGCGTCACCCCAAACACCAGGAGCGCGGCGCCGCTAAAGATGACGAGCATCTTTGCCGACCACAGTGGATAGATAAACACGAACATGCCGGCGATGATGGAGAGCGCGCCGCTCAGGATGGCAAGGGCGCGGTTAGACGAAAGCTCGGACTCCAGAATGGACATGACGCCTTCGACGATCCAGCCAAAGCCAGCCACGACCACCACGAGCGTGGTGAGCGTCGCGGTCGAGAAAGCCTGATTGCGCAGGATTATGACGCCGCCCAGGATGATGAGCAGGTTGGAGATGATGCTCGTCACGCGCCAGCCGGCGGGCAGTAGCGGCTCAAAAATGGCGGTGAACAGCCTGACGCCAGCCGTGATCACAAAGTAGAAGCCCAGGACGGTCGTCAAAAAGACGAGGGACTTGGCGGGCGCAAACAGCAGCGCGATGCCGGCAAGCAGCGCGATGACGCCCGTGACGGCGTAGATCCAGCGCACGGCCTTGATTGCCTTGCCTGCCATGCTTTTCTCGTCAAATCCAAACAGGTTCGACTGCTGGTCGTCGTTCTTAAAGATGCCCATGAGGTCTCCTTTCCGCGCGGCGTTTGCCGTCATTGTTGTTTTTGCGGCGTATGCCGCAGTTGCTACAACAAGTATCGCCTAAAGGCACCGGCGTATGGGTCGGGGAGGGCGAAGTGTAACCCAAAGGTCCCGATTTGTTCTCGTTGTTCCCCATGTCGCGTTTTTCTATTCAACAGGTGTAGAACATTGCGGCTCTGTTCGTTATTGCCTGCGTTTTAGGTTAGATTTTCCTAAGAACAATTGGCTTGTATTGGGGGGTTCCTATGAACGAAGCAGTTCCCGAGGCACCGTCGAGTGTCGAATCGATGGCAAAGCAGGGCTGCGAAAAGCTCGGTCTGGAATCGTTTGACGCGCTGGTCCGTCGTGCTCGCACATGCCGTCGCTTTGACGAGTCCATGCGCGTGCCGCGCGAGTTTTTGCTCGAGCTGGCAGAGCTGGCGCACCTGGCTCCCTGCGGCGCCAATGCTCAGCGCCTACGCTTTCATGTGGTGAGCGACGCCGAGGAGTGTTCGAGCTTATTTGAAAAGCTCGCATGGGCTGGTGCGCTCAAGGATTGGTCGGGTCCTGTCGAGGGCGAGCGCCCGACCGGCTACATCGCAGTTCTTGCTGAGCGTACCGTTCCCGGCAAGCCCGCCGCGCCTATCACCGAGGTTGACACGGGCATCGCGGCTCAGACGATGATGCTCGCCGCGCGCGGCGCCACGCCCGAGGTGGCGGCCTGCATGTTCAAGGCCTTTACGCCCCGCGCTATCGACGCCATGGGGCTCGATAACGACAAGTATGAACTCAAGCTGATCATGGCGTTTGGCGTGCCGGCCGAGACCCAGGTGATCGACGCGAATGATTCCAACCCCGACGGCTCAATTAATTACTGGCGCGACGAGGAGCAGGTGCATCACGTGCCCAAGCGCCCGCTCGCCGACGTGCTGGTGTAGTTGCGCGCCATTTCGGCGTAATCCGGCGGCAAAACCACCACAAAGGTGCCCGTCCCCTTTGTGGTGGTACGAGGGGAGGGCATGTGGCCGATCTGTATTTGGCGCGGCATGGGCAGACCGAGCTCAATGTGCAGAACATTTTGCAGGGCTGGCACGATTCGCCGCTTACGGTGCGCGGGCGCGAGCAGGCACTGGCGACGCGCGCGGCGTTTGAGGCGCGCGGCATCTCCTTTGACCATGCGTATTCGTCTCCGTTGGGTCGGGCACGGTGTACGGCAGAGCTGATCGTTGGCGAGGGCCGTTCCATAGAGCTGGTCGATGACCTGCGCGAGTGGCATTTGGGATCGTTGGAGGGCACATCAAACCGCGAGATGCCGGCGCAACCCTGGGGCGATTATCCGGTCGCCTTTGGTGGCGAGTCGGAAAGTGAGCTTCGCGCACGTATGGTCGCGGCGCTGTCTCGTATTATGGCCCGGCCTCGGCACGACTGCGTGCTGGCCGTTTCCCACGGCTCAGCCTGCCAGGAGTTTCTTGAGTATGTGGTCGGCGGGGGAGAACAGCCCGACAACGGCGCCGTGCTTCATTTTGGCTATTGTGATGGGGCGTTTTCGCTCCTTGATTGGTAACGAGCGAAAGGACCCCCCTATGAATAAAGATCTGTATCTGGTCCGTCATGGACAGACGATATTTAACCTCAAGCGCATTATTCAGGGCTGGAGTGATTCGCCGCTCACGCAGTTGGGCTGCGAGCAGGCGGCGCGCGCTGGCATGTTCTTGCGAGCGCGTGGCATCGAGCCCGACCACGCCTACACCTCGACGCTGCATCGCACCGAGCAGACTATCGCCAACCTGTGGCCGGGCCTTGCCTACGAGCGTCTGGACGGTCTGTGCGAGTGGTTCTTTGGCGATTTTGAGGCCGAGCGCGTGATGCTCATGCCCGAGCGTCCGTGGCGTGACTTCTACCGCCAATTTGGCGGCGAGGGGCAGATGCAGGTGCGCGAGCGCATGGTGGCGACGTTGACTGATCTTATGCGACGTCCGGACCATTCGTGCGTGCTTGCGGTGAGCCATGCCTCAGCCATCAAGGAATTTTTGGACCACGTGAGGGGAGCGGCGGCCGACGAGCGCGAGCGCGTGCCGGGCAACTGCTCAGTGCTGCATTTTGCATTTGACGATGCAGCCGATACGTTTGATCTGGTCGAAGTCTTTACACAGGAAGATTATGCGCGCGAGCTGGGGCTTGAGCCGCTCGTGGCTGCCGCGGGTCCGCAACGCGGGTAGCGCGGGCGCGGCGATGCGGATCGCCGACGTAATTGCTCGATGCGAAAGGGGCGGGGATGCATGCGCATGTATCCCCGCCCCTTGTTTGTTGAGCTGCCGAGTCTTTGTACTGGGCGTTTACGCCCTGTTAGAACCTTGCGATCTGGTGGGTGAGCAGACCCGTTGGAACCTGCGGTGCGCCGCCGGTGACCTGCGCGGCGGGGAATAGCGCGGCAACGGTAAAGTTGAACGGCTCTTTGCCCGTGTAGGTGCCGGCTGTGCGTGCCTCGTCTGCCAGGAGCTGCGCCGCCCCTGCCAGCGCGGCAGCATAGGTGGGATCGTCAGCCGGCGTCGGCTCCGGTGCCTGGTCGAGCATGGCTCGGATGGCGGCAACGGCATCCTCGCGCTTGACCTCCCACATACGGTGCGTAATGCCGGCGGGGTCGGTGACGGCATAGAGCGACGCGCCCTCTTTGGCGGCGCCGAGGATGATATCCATGACAGGCGAGGCCTCGTAGGCGAGCGTTACAGGGCGCGGCTGGACCTTAAGCTCGGCGATTGCGCGGGCGGCTGCGGTCGCACCTGCGGGGGTCGCGCCGTCGCCCGCCAGTACGCCGGCCGGGCAAATCGCCACGACACCCGTCACGCGACCCGGTTCGCCCGAGCACTCGTACACGTAATACGCCGCGCCCGGATCTTTGAGCATAAGCCCGTCGGCGATGGCGTCGCGCAGGGCGTCGTTGCTGCTCAGGATACCGCCCATCTGCGGCAGCGCTTCGAGCACGCGGTCCTGAGCTGGGCGGATGCAGGGAAACGGAAGTGCTTTCATGGGCGGTCCTAACGCGCGAGTCGGTTTGTTCGCGGCTTATTATGCCCCAACTTGGACGCTTGCGTCCCAGAGCGTGTTGTCAACAAGCGCGATGAGTACGTTCTGGCAGCGAACGATATCGGCATGGGCCCCGGCTCGTTGGGCTTATGCGCGAGCACCAACGAGCCGGGGCCGTAGCTCATGCAATTGCGGTTACCCGGCTTGCCGGCAATGACGGCGGTATCGGTGCAGCCGGTAAAGAAGCTGGCGGGCACGTCCGCGTCTGTCACGTCATCGGCGGCGCGCTTGAGCGCAGCTAGGAGGGGAGAGTTCGGGTCGCGCTCGATGGCGGGGCGGTCGCCTGTCACGGTATAGCTTCCATGGCAGCCGGGGACCGCGGCCTCGGCGACGGCAATGGCATGCTTGGCCATATTGATCGCGGCGGCCGTATCGGTCGGCGGCGTCAGGCGCATGTCGACCCAGACCTTGGCGTGGTCGGGCACGACAAAGGGGCGATAGCCGCCCTCGTCATCATCAACCATATGAAACCTTACAATCAGTTTGCTTTGCAAACCGATTGTAAGTCACCTGCAGATTCGCGACGTGCACGTAGCAGCATTTACCGTTCGCAGGCCGAGCCATCGCGTTTGCCGTCCGGGCGGGTTTACAAACGACGCAGTGGGTACGTACTCTCCATGGACGACATGCTGTGCGACATATCTGCCTTTCGGTATCACCGGATACCCCCACAGGTCTTGGCGATAATGCCGGACCTGCCCGATTCTGCGGACGATCCGCGCAGGGAGCGCCTTTGTGAACATCCACTCGTCAAGCATTTCCTGCGCACTCCGTTACATGTGTTGGCGCAGGGCGGCTGCGGACGTAAGGGCGGTCGCATTGTCAGACATGTTTGGAACGGGGAGAGGCCGTTTGGCTCCGTGCAGCAGACGGAGTTTGGCCTTGATGTCGCGTCCCCGCTCTTTACCCTGCTGACCCTGGCTTCCTCGGTTTCAAACGAGCGTCTGATCATGTGCATGTTTGAGATGTGCGGCACCTTTGCCGTGTGTAAGATTGCACCTCAAGTAAAGTTGGCGCTTGAGCAGGCATATGGGAGCCGGTGGGGTGACGCACGGTCGGGCTGGGAAAACGTAAAGGATGCCTCGGGGAATCCAACGGACTTGTGGAAACGACCTCCCTTGATCGAGCTCTCTGACCTTACGGAGTTCGCCAATAAGATCCAGGGACTCCGCGGTGCTAAATCATTCACACGTGCCGCGAAATGCATTACGGGGGTTGTGGCATCGCCGCTTGAGGTCCAAGCTTCGATGCTGTTTGGCCTTTCGAGGCTGCGCGGCGGCGAAGGGCTGCGCCTTACCAATAATGTTGAGATTCGCATGACGCGCAGCGCCCGCCTGATTTCGGGGCTTGATAGGCGCTACGCCGATATCTTGCTGTCAAATAAGGATGGCAGCCGAGAGTGTCTGGTTGAATGCCAGGGTAAAGCCATTCACGGATCCATAGAATCCAAGATCTCGGACTCCGATCGAACGACGGCCCTGCAGACGATGGGATATCCCGTCGTTCTGATGACCTATGGTCAGCTGGTCGACTCCGATGCCTTCCGCGTGGTGACGGAACTCATCATGTCCTATCTCGATGTGCCACTGAAAGACAAGACGCCGCGGCAGCAAGAGCTCGAACGGCGACTTCGTGAGGAGATTTTTATCGATTGGGCGGGAATGTAGCCGCGCGGGTGGAAAACGGTCGCGGAAGCTAGGGTTTTAGTTGCGAATAGCCTTCAATTGCTCCTTGGAATTGGCTTGAAAAGTGCTACCTAGAGCAAGTTATTTCGGAAAATGGACAGTCAACTTTAGTTTGGCATATAGAGATCGATTTTTACCTACTAAAACCCCTGATAAAGCTGTTTGTAAAAGCAGTTGTGCTTAGCGACTAGGGCCTCACTGTCGATTATCCGAAAAAACTTATTATGGGTAGCATTTTCAAAACCAGCCGGAGCAACGAAAACGGCCCCCGTTTCGTGAAAACGGGGGCCGAATGGGCTTCATGGTCTGCCTGGCAGGCTTGGCGCCGGCGCTATTTGATCACGCGCACGCGATACATCGACGGAATTTGCTTGAGCGCCTCGATGGTGCTGCTGTCCAGGTGCTCGTCGGTGTCGAACATGGTGTAGGCGTTCTCGCCGGCGGACTCGTTGGTCATACGCTGCACGTTGGCGTTGTCCTTGGCCAGGATTGCGGTGATCTGGCCGATCATGTTGGGCACGTTGGCGTGCAGGCAGGCGATGCGGCTCGCGGCGCGCGCCTTGCCCATGCTGCAGGCGGGGTAGTTGACGCTGTGTGCGATGTTGCCGTTCTCCAGGTAATCCTTGAGCTCGCTGATGGCCATGTCGGCACAGTTGGCCTCGGCCTCGCCAGTGCCGGCGCCCGAGTGAGTGGTGATAAACGTATTGGGCATCTTGACGGTCTTGGGCGTGGCAAAGTCGCAGCTAAACCAGCTGAGCTTGCCCTCACGCAGGGCAGCGTCGACGGCGTCCTCGTCAATGATGGTTTCGCGCGCGTAGTTGATGAGCACGGCGTCGGGCGCCAGCAGGTTAATCTGCTCGGTGCTGATCATGCCGATGGTGTCTGCCTTGCTGGGCACGTGCACGGTGAGGTAGTCGCAGCCGCGGCAGAGGTCCTCGAGCGTGCCCACGCGCTGCACCTCGCGGCTCAGCACCCACGCGTGCTCGACGGAAATGAACGGATCGTAGCCGTAGACATCCATGCCCAGATCGACGCAGGCGTTGGCGACCTTGGAGCCCACGTTGCCCAGACCGATAACGCCGATGCGCTTGCCCTTGAGCTCGCGGCCCACAAAGGCCTTCTTGGCCTTTTCGGCGTCGACCTGAATCTCGGGGTCGTCGGCGTTGTCGCGCACCCAATTCATCGACTGCACCACGCCGCGGCTCGAGAGCACCAGCATGCCCAGGACGAGCTCCTTGACGGCGTTGCTGTTGGCACCGGGGGAGTTAAAGACGACGACGCCCTTTTTGGCGTACTCCTCGACGGGGATGTTATTGACGCCGGCGCCGCAGCGGGCGATGGCGCGGATGCCCTCGGGCAGCTCGTAGCCGTGCAGGTCGGTCGAGCGCATCAGGATGGCGTCGGCCTCCTCGGCGGTGCCCACAAACTCGTAGCCCTCGCCAAACTCGACTTTGCCGTCTTTAGTGATGTCGTCGATGGTCTTAATCTTACGCATGGAAAAACTCCTTAGCAGGTTTGGTTTAAACAGGTGGTTTGAAGTGGCTGGTCGGCCCGCGCGTTGCGGGCTAGTTAGATCGCGGGCTCAAACTATGCTGTGCTTCGAAGTCCTTCATGTACGAGGCCAGGGCCTGCACGTCTTCCATGGTTACGGCGTTGTACACGCTGGCGCGCATGCCGCCGACGAGGCGATGGCCCTTGACGTTTTGGATCTGGTGCTCGGCAGCGCCTACGACAAAGGCCGCGTCGAGTTCGGTGTCGCCGGTGCGGAAGGTAACGTTGGCGATGGAGCGACTGTCGGCCTGCGTGGTGCTATGGAACAGTTCGCTGTGCTCGAGCAGGTCATAGAGCAGGTTGGCCTTGGCCCAGTTGCGCTCGGCCATGGCGGCGAGTCCGCCGGTCTGCTCCACCCAATGGAACACCTTGCCGCACACGTAGATGCCAAAGGTGTTGGGCGTGTTGAGCATGGAGCCCTTGGCGGCCTGGGTCTTGAGGTCCAGGTACTGCGGCGTCTGCGCAAAGGCGGGGCCTTCGGCGATGAGGTCGTCGCGCACGATGACCACGGTCACGCCCGCGGCGCCGGCGTTTTTCTGCGCGCCGGCGTAAATGAGCCCGTATCGCTCGACGTCGAGCGGCTGCGACAGAAAGCAGCTCGAGACATCGGCGACCAGCGGCACATCGCCGCAATCGGGCAGCCCGTGGTACATGGTGCCAAAGATGGTGTTGTTCTGGCAGATGTAGACGTAGTCGAGCCCATCGCCCGCGGCCTCGGCGGCAATGCGCGTGTTGATATCGGTCATGGTGGGAATGCGGTCGAAATTGGTGTCTTCGGAGCTCGCGAGCAGCACGGTCTCGCCGTACTTGGCGGCCTCCTTGTACGCCTTGTTGGCAAAGTTGCCGGTCACGACGTAGCCGGCGCGGCCGCGGCGCATGAGGTTCATGGGGATGCCCGCAAACTGCAGCGTGGCGCCGCCCTGCAAAAACAGGACACGGTAGTTGTCGGGGATGCTCATCAGGCGGCGCAGGGTTGCCTCGGCGTCGTCGATGATCTGCTGGTACATGCTAGATCGATGGCTCATCTCGAGCACGGACATGCCGCAACCGCGGTAGTCCATCATCTCGTCGGCGATCTCGGCGAGCACGCTTGTGGGCAGCGCGGCCGGGCCAGCTGAGAAGTTGTGCACACGTGCCATCTTCTAGTTCCCCTCGTAGTCGTTTGAACGTTCGGGATACTTTAGCACAGTGGAGCGCCAGGCGCGACCGCATCACGGTAAAACTCGAGTGCGCCGCTATGATTTACAGGATGGTTACATGGGGGAGGGCGGTCGTTAGGTCTATATCACCGGGATATACCGTGACAAATACTCCTTGAGTGCCGGGTCGCATACATAAAGAAACGTTCCCAGCATGCCACGCGTCATGAGGACATAGTAGGCGTTGACGATGATCTTTCGTAGGTCGTCGTCGCTTGCCTTTTTCTTTGCGACGGTATCTTTGAAGTTTGCCTTGTTAACGCAGACGCCCCCTTTGTCGTTGTCGTAGTAAATGTCTGGCCCCAGAATTACGAAGCCGTAGTTGAGGTCGTAGCCCTGTACCGTGTGGATGCATCCGACCTCGTTGACGGCGTTGGGGGAGTTAACCCAATCCTTTTGACTCGAGTTCCAACGTTTAGGGATGCCCTCAATGACGATGTCGAACGCGTCTTTGTGTTTCTTCGTTTCCCACTTCCACGCAAAACCTGCCGTCATGCGGGATAGACCAACTTCTTCTTCCTTGGCTTGCTGTAGGGAACAGAAATCCTCAAATTGGTTGACGATTCCAAACTGGTATCTGGGGGTATCGCTGTTCGGATCCCCGGTTCGCGAATCGTAAGGCTCCGATGAAAAGAGATTCTTGAATTTCATGCCGGCATGCATATACGCTTTGTTATCGAGTAGATCATATACAAAGTCGAGATACTCATCGCCGCCGCGTACTCGCATTTGCGTGCTTAGGCTGAACTCTTCAGTTTCAATGCCCTCTTCTTCGAGTTGGTTAAGTCGCCGCTCAAGACCGTCTCGATTGAGGCCGGATGCCCTGACTTGCTGCTTGGGGTCATAAAACAGATATGCCTTGTCGCAGCATTTGAATATCCAGTCAACTTGGTTGCTTGTGTGCGGAAGGTCAAGACGATCACAAGTGCTATAGAAGGCCTTGATGCCGGAGCCCATGCTTAGATAATTACCCAGTCGATGTGCTTCATCGACAAGTAGGATGTCATAACGATCATTTTTGGCTACGTCACTGGGGCTCAAGATATCGCCAGGCTTTAACCCTGGAAGGAAGTGCGTGAGTTTCCTGAGGGTCTTTTTCAGGGAATCCATGGGGGTGACAAAACCGACTCGCAGGCCGGAAAGGTTGGGCTCATTTTTGATTTTGAACATGAGACTGATGGCGAGGATTGTTTTACCTGTTCCCGGCGCGCCATTCACGACGGTTATACGTTCTCTTTTTGAGCCGCCATGTTTTACGTCTTCATGCTCCTGTTCGAGACGTTTAAAAATCGTCTCGATCGTTTCGTATTGGTCGGGCGTAAGCGTCTTGAAAGGCGAGAACTTGAACAGATCGGAGTTCTCGAGCTCTTCAATCGGATGAATCGCGTAGTTTTCTTCGCGAAGCTTTGTCCAGAGGTCTCGGAACCTCTGGCGATACTGAGGCCGCTCAAAATAATCGAATTGGGCATAGCCGTTGTTGGCATTGGTGACCTGGTATTTTTCGTCGGCACAGAACAGCTCAATAAGTCGATTCTCGAACTCGAACGTTGCGGATTGGTTGAAGGTGGGATTGTCGATCAGAAGGGTCCGGTCGAAGTCCTTGTCCACGTTTGCAGCGTGTTGTTTCATACGGCGCTGGTAATTGGTTGTTTGGCCGATGTATGCCGTCTTGTTTCTGCTGTTGGTAAGAATGTAAAGGACAGGCCAACTCTCGTCATGATGGGCTCCAGGCTTTGGCGTGCCAAAGTCCTGAAGCGATTCGCTTGTCTCAAAGGGCTGGGGTAGGGGAAGCGTGTATTGCCGAAGGGCGAACTCATTACTCATGATGGTTCGCCTTTCTGTATTCGTTAGATGATGCGTCGACGGGGTAGCGCTCGCCATTGCGCTTGAGCTTAGACGAAAGCGCCGCTGGCAGGTCGATTTCATTTAAATCTGCGAAACGCAGAAGGAAAAGGAGCGTGTCGGCGACTTCGTCTTCGATAGCTTGGCGTTGCTCGGTGTCTTCGAACATTTCTGCAATGCGCTCGTCGCTCACAAAACGAAAGAGCTGAAGGAGCTCGGAGGACTCAGTTGCCATGCCTATGGCAAGCTCTTTTGGTGTGTGATATTTGCGCCAGCCGCGTGCATCACAAAAGTCCCTGACTTGTTCCGTCATGGCATCGAGCTTATCCATCGTCCGCAACCTCCCTGATGTTCATTGTTTTATTATGGCCGTATCTGGGATTTATTGCACATCATTTGGGGTGTGCGGTTTGTTCGGTCGCGATTGCCTGGTAGGAGGTTTCACCATGAAGATCGAAGTTGACGTAGATCAGCTGCGCGAGAGCCTGCTCGACCGCGTGGGGTCTGCGGCGGGCGTGGGCTTTCCGGCCACCATGCTCGACGTGATGGATATCGAGGACGAGTCGCCCCAAGAGCTCCTAGCCCGAGCCGAACGCGAAGGCCTCGACCTCCGTGTCTTCGCCACAGGCGACGATACGGACGACGGCTGGTAGCCATAGCCACCCCCCAACCTTATCCCCTCAATAACTTGCGGTGAAATAGGGACTGTTTAGGCTGCTAGAAGGCCTATTCAGTCCCTATTTCACCGCAACTTATGGGTGGGGATGGCTACGACGCTAGCGTGGCGATGACGGCTTCGTCGCCGGCGTATATGAGGGTGTTGCCGTCGGGGATGATCGTTTGGCCGTCGCGCTTGAGCATCACCACGATAAAGGGGTGCTTGCCCTGCGGCACATCGCGAAGACGCTGGCCGGCCAGGCGACCGTGGGGCGTCACGGTGACCTCACGCAGCGTAACCTCGGCACGCTCTTCGAACGTTGGGGCGGCCATCACCAGCAGATCGCCTTCCTGGATCACGGTATCGCCGTTGGGCAGCACGGGGTGCGCCCCGTCGCGCAGCACCAGGACCACAAGCATGTTCGTGACGCTGCCGATGTCCGCGAGCGAGCGACCGGCAAACGGATGGCCCGCGCCCACCTTAAGCTTGACGAACGACATGCCGTCCTCGTCGCGGTAATCGTTAAACGTACGGCGCACGTCGCCGCCCGCATCGATCATGTCAAGCTTCTTCGCCACCGCCGGCAGCAGCGAGCCCTGCACCACAATGCTCGACACGGCAATCACAAAGACCAGGTCAAACAGGTCGTGACCGCCGGAAACGTCGGCCACCACGGCAAAAAGACTAAATACGACCGACGCGGCACCGCGCAGGCCAGCCCAGCTTACGAGCGCCACCTGGCGAGGGTTGGTCTTAAAGGGCGCCAACAACAGGCCCACGGCGATGGGGCGGCTCACAAAGAGCATAAACGCCATGAGTGTCAGGCCTGGTAGCAGCATTTGCGGCAGGCGGGCGGGTGTGACAAGCAGGCCCAGCAAGAAGAAGATGGTCATCTCGGCCATCTCGGTAAGGGTGTCAAAAAAGTGCGCCATCTCGACCTTGCCGGTGATGTCGCTCGCACCCAGCACGATGCCCGCTAGGTATACAGCCAAAAAGCCGTTGCCGCCCAGGTAGCTCGGCAGCGCGTAGGCGACGATCGCCACGGCGAACAAAAAGATAGTCTGCGCGCCCTCGGCCGTTGCGTGTGCGCGTTCAATCAGGCGGCTGGATGTCCAGCCGATGACAAGGCCCAGCCCCACGCCCAGGATGATCTGCTTGGCCAGCAGTACGGGAATGTCGATATTGCCGCCCGCCGCAAGGGTCGCGAGCACCGCGGTGAGCATGTAGGCGACGGGGTCGTTGGAGCCCGATTCGACCTCGAGCAGCGAGTCGGTGCCGCTCCTCAGCGACAGGTTGTGCTCGCGCAGCACGCTAAAGACGCTCGCCGCATCGGTCGATGCCACGACCGAGCCTAGCAGCAGGCCGCCGATCCAGTCGAAGCCCAGCGCGAAGTGCGCGAACACGCCGGTGATGCCAGCGGTGATGACAACGCCGAGCGTGCTCAGCAGCACCGCGGGCACGGCGACGGGCTTGGCACGGTCGATGTTGGTGTTAAAGCCGCCGTAGAACATGATGAACAGCAGCGCCGTGCTGCAGACGGTTTCGGTGAGCGCGTAGTCGCTAAAGTCGATATGCGCCGGGCCGTTGACGCCCAACAGCATGCCGAGCGCGATAAAGATGAGCAGGGTGGGGAAGGGGAGTTTTTTGCCGACGGGTTTGATGGTCAGGCACAAAATGATGACGAGGCCGATAAAGAGAAGGATCTGGTTCATAGATGGTGTCCGCTCCTGAGTGGTTGGCGTGGCACGGTCAGTTGTCTGCGGTTATTTGTACCCAAAGATGGTGGGTTTATGGGGTTGGATTGCGGGCGTGCGCGATATCGTCATAGACGGCTGCCGTCTTTGCCTCTGCTCGGAAACCCTTTCCAGCTTTATTGCAACGGAGTACAATGGGTAACGTTTAAGTTCAACTTGAAGTTTTAGTTGCGGCACCGGGCTTCGGCCGCAATGCAAGGAGAGGCGTACCATGGCGATCTATGTGACATCTGACGCTCACGGGCACGTGCGTGCGCTTGACGAGGCCCTGTCTAAGATCTCGTTGACGTCCGACGACACACTGTACGTGCTGGGCGACATGATCGATCGCGGGCCCGATCCGGTCGGTGTTATTAAGCTCGTGCGCTCGCTGCCCAACGCCCGCGTGCTCAAGGGCAATCACGAGCAGATCATGCTCGATGCCATCATTGGCCAGGATCCGCTCGATGCCGAGACCTGGGATATCAACGGTGGCTGGACGACGCGCGAGCAGCTCAACGACATGGAATTTGAGGCATACGAGGAGCTCGTGCGATGGATGGCCGCGCTGCCGCTCTACGCGGTGGTCGAGACTGCCGAGCGGCCGTACCTGCTGGTGCACGCCGGCATTCAGACCGAGGCGGCGCGTGCGTTTTTGCTTGAGCATGGTGTCGATTGTGCCGATGGCGTCGGAGCGGTGGGTGCTGATCGCGAGCTGCTGCAGCAGATGCTCGCAGTGCAGTCGTCCGATGACCTGCTGTGGATTCGTCACGGCTATTGGGATGTGCCGACCGGGCTGCTTTCTGCCGAGGGCAAGGGTCCGGTCGTGGTGAGCGGTCACACGCCAACGGTGTCGCTCGGGCGTTATTGCGAGGTCGGTGGTCTTGCGGGGCTCGATGAGGAGTCGGGCCGCGGGCAGATCGTGCGCCTGGGCGGCGAGGATGCCGCCGGTGTGCCCGATCGCATCGACATCGACTGCGCTGCCGCCACCGGCTCCGAGTTCGGTCGCGTGGGCATCCTGCGCCTGGACGACGGGGCGGAGTTCTACGCGAACATCAACCCGGGCGAATAATCGGTGCAAGGGGTAGCTAATTTGGGACGGGGCTTTTTTGACTACTTTTGCCCTTCTGCCCGCTAATTGATTTCTCTGGGACGGGGATTAAATAATCATTTGGCTGCCCGCTGGCTAAGTGAGTAGACTTTTTTGGAAATGCCGAGCACCCAACATATTTGCCTCAATAAAACCGCAGGTCACAGACTTGTGCTCTGTTGGTGTGGTCGGAGATTCGGTAAAAGTCTACTCACTTAGTTTTGCGTGATGAATATTGTTCGCAATGTGACCCCAGCCGGGGTGATTCCACCGCAAATTAGCTGCTCCCATCGCCGCAATTAGGCGCCGTACGGATTCCGGTCCCTCTCTATGCGTTGGCGGATGTGGGCGTACTCGATAACCAACAGTACCAGCAGCAGGGCCATGATGGCTAGGTAGCTTACGACGGCGCCCATCAGGCCGAGCAGATTGATTAGAATCACCGGCAGTACCACGCTCGCGGCAAAACAAATCAGGTAGACCTTGGTGACGTCGCCGGCGTGGCGCAGCACCGTGATGATGGCGTAGATAAAGTCGATGGCCGCGGTGACGCCGCCGGCGACGACCATCAGCAGCGCCAGCGTACGGTAGCGTTCAAAGCTGAGACCGTACATAAAGCTCATGAGGGGAATACCGGGACCTGCCATAAATGCGGCGCACGCGCCGGTGATGACCACGATCAGCGCCATAACGGCAACAATAATCAGGTCAAAGCGACGACGCTTGCGAGGATTAGCCCAAATGCTCGACAAGCGCAGGAGCTGCGGTTTATAGACAAATCCAATGCTCAACAGAATAGCCTGAGCTGGAAAAAAGAGGGCATTAAAGTACAGCTGGTATTTATAGGCCAGTGTGCCTTCCATCACAAACTTGGGCATGCTCTCGATAAGGTTGAACAGGAATAGCGCGCCAAAGAGTGGAGCGCACTGGACAAACAGGTGGCCGACCTCGCGCAGGCTCACGCGGCGCGATTTTTCGGTCTCGAGCAGGGCAAGCGGCGCGGTGACCAGCACGAGCGAGGCGATCGCGGTGACGCCCATGGCCATGGCCGCGATGGGCATGCTGCGCGTGAGGAGCAGCGCCACGCTAAAGACCGCGATGACGCCGACGGAGCGTAGCGTTTGGCTCATGCCAGCCAAGTAGAGCTTGTCGGCCTGCTGCAGGCGGCCTTCGTACACGTCGGCGACGCCGTCTATCACCTTATACAGGTAGACGCCCAGGCCGATCGTCGCCATCTGCGCGTCATAGCCGCGGGCGCTGCTGTACATGAGGCCGCAGCCTAGGGCGAGCGCTCCGCAAAGCCAGCGGTTGAGCTGGTAGGAGGCAAAGGACGTCGTTTCGTCGATGTCCGAGACCTGAAAATTGCGCACGCCATAGTTGCACGCGATCATGATGAGCGTGCCGGTGACAAAGGCGATGGAGAATTTGCCTGCTTCTTCTGCTCCCACGAGCTGCGTAGACACGATGGTGAGCAGTGGAAACGCCAAGCCCCACACGGCGGTGCCGAGGGTGTTCCAAAGATAGTCGCGACTGGTGGCGTGCTCCTCGTATTCCGCTTCCTGCATGGAGAAGCCGCCGCCGTAGACGGCGCCGAGCAGACGGTTCCACCAAGCGTTGACCATGCGGCGAACGGGGCCGGGCTCCCGATCGCGTTCGCGCCGACGACGTGTGGCTTGGCTGCTATCGGGCCCGCCGGCGTTGCGCTGGCTCAGCTCCTGGATGCGAGCGAGCTCCTCGGCGGTGTGCGAGGCCGGGAACAGGCCGTTCTCGATGCGACCGCCCTGGCTGGGTGCCCCGCCCGATACGGTGGGGTCGGAGACGCCGTTGTGACGGGCGATGGCGCGGCGGATGCTATCGAGGGGCGTGATACTCAAAGCGGAGTCCTTTCTATTGCTGCGCTTTAGTATAGACGCGACGGTGTTCGCTCGTGTTTTTGAACGGATTGTTCAATAATTTCGGCGGGCGGCTGTAATTTGTCGGTAAACGTGCGGTATCCTGTTGAAGTTTTGTGACACCCCCGATGCCGCCCACGCGGTACCAAGGAGCTTCTACCTATGGACGTCGCCGCATTCTTACTGGCTCTTGTGCCGATTATTTGGCTGGTCGTGATGCTGCTGTGCTTTAAATGGCCAGCTTGGAAGGCCGCTATCGGATCGTTTGTCCTTTCGTGCTTGCTTGCCTTCGCATGGTGGCACCTGCCGGCAGCGCAGATCGCGACCGCCTCGCTCGAAGGTTTTTTTGATGGCTCTGTGGCCCATCGTCCTGGTGATCATCGCCGCGGTGTTCACGTATAACCTGTGCGTTCGTACGGGCGCCATGGACGTGATCGGCAGCATGATCACCTCCATCAGCAGCGACCGCCGTCTGCTGGCGCTGCTCGTGGCTTGGTGCTTCGGTGGCTTTATGGAGGGCATGGCCGGCTTCGGTACCGCTGTCGCCATTCCCGCCGGCATGCTCGCGGGCCTGGGCTTTGAGGCCGTGCCTGCCGTGCTCATCTGCCTGCTGGCCAACGGCGTGCCCACGCCCTACGGCTCCATCGGCATCCCCACGGTGTCCGTTGCCGACCTGGTGGGTTTGGATTCCCTTCACCTAGCGACCGTTCAGCTGGTGCAGCTCGCACCGTTCTTTGTGGTGATGCCGCTATTTATTGTGCTGGTTGCGGGCCGTGTTGCCGATGACCAGGGCAATGCCGCGAGTGTGGGCGAGCGTCTGCACGGTGTTGCCGGCGTGGCGTTGCTCTCCGGCGTGTCGTTTGTCGGCGCGGCTCTGGTCGTTGCCATGTTTGTGGGCCCCGAGCTGGCCGTGGTCGTAGGATCCATCGTTTCGCTCGCGCTGACAGCTGCGCTTGCCATGCGTGCCGAGAAGTCGGGGCATCTGGACGCACGCTTCCATATGAATATCGAGGCCGGCGAACAGCTCACCGTTAAATCGGCGCTTTCGGCCTGGTCGTGCTTCATTCTGATTTTTGTACTGCTGCTGGGTACGTCCAACCTGGTGCCCGCCGTGCATGCCGCGCTTGCGCCCTTTGCAAGCCACGTGCAGGTGTATTGCGGCGAGAACCCCGGTACGCTTACGTTTTCGTGGATTAACACGCCGGGTGTTTGGATCTTCCTGGCCGCGTTTGTCGGCGGTGCCATTCAGGGTGCTTCGCCACGCATGATGGGCGAGGTGCTGGCCGCGACTGTGAAGCAGATGATGCCGACGGTGATCACGATGCTTTCGGTGCTGGGCTGTGCCAAGGTGATGGGCTATGCGGGCATGATCTCTTCGATCAGCGCGTTCTGCATCGCCGTCGCCGGTGGGCTGTACCCGATTCTGGCTTCGTGGATCGGCGCAGTCGGTGCGTTTGTGACCGGCTCGGGCACGTCCTCGGGCATGCTGTTTGGCCCCATTCAGAGCCAGGCTGCCACTGCGCTGGGTGTGAGCGACTACTGGATGGTCGCGTTGAACGCCCTGGGCGTCGCCGCCGGTAAGATGATCTCGCCGCAGACCCTCGCCATTGGTCTTGCCGCCGTGCTCGTGCGCGGTAAGGATGCCGAACTCCTGGGCGCCGTCCTGCCCTACGCCGCCGGCATGCTGGTCCTGATGAGCGCCATAGCCATGCTCGGCCAAGGCCTGCCGCTGTAGTCGGCACTTAGGGACGTTCCTTATGTGCCGGCACTCTGGGAACGTCCCTAAGTGCCGGCATCCGGGGACACTCCTTGAATGTTGTCTGTTCAAGAGTGTCCCCAATGACTAGTCGTTTAAAAGCGTCCCCAATGACTAGGCCGCTTGCCTGCGATTTTTGACCGTTGGGCGGGCGCTTCGCCGTTGCCGCAAAAACGTTTTTGCATATCGGGTACAACGGGCTTTACGTGAGTAAAGTGCGCGCCGCGTCCACGTGCCGCGTTTTTAAAGGAGGCCCCATGCCTGGTGTTACCCCTGCAGAAGTTTTGTCCAACTTTGGCATTACGCTGGTCGAAGATCCCGCCGAGAATCAGCCCCGCCTGTTGGTCGATCTACCCGCCGCGGAGCTCGTCGAGCACGCTATCCGCCGCGAAGAAGGTCGCATGGCATCCAACGGCGCGCTGGTGATCGAGACGGGGGAGCGCACTGGTCGTTCTCCCAACGATCGCTTTATCGTTGACACCCCCGATGTTCACGACAAGATTGCCTGGGGCGCTGTCAACCGCCCGCTTTCGATCGAGAGCTACGAGGCCATCAAGGCCGGTATCGTCGACTACCTCAACGAGCGCGACGTGTTCGTTACGCACGGCATGGCGGGCGCCGACCGCAACCACACGCGTCGCCTGCTCGTCGCCTGCGAGCGCGCCAGCCAAGCGCTCTTCATTAAGCAGATGCTCGCCCGTCCGCTCGCCCGCGAAATTGCGCGCACCGGCGAGCCGGACTTCTGCGTGCTCGCGGCACCTGGCTACCAGTGCGACCCCGCCATCAAGGGCCTCAACTCCAGCGCCGCCGTGGTCATCAACTTCCAGGAGCGCGTGATTCTGGTTGCCGGCACCGGTTACTCCGGCGAAATCAAAAAGTCCATCTTCAGCGTCATGAACTACCTGCTGCCTGTCGAGGACGACGTACTGCCCATGCACTGCTCGGCCAGCATGGATCCCGTCACGCACGAGACGGCCGTGTTCTTTGGCCTTTCGGGCACGGGCAAGACCACGCTTTCGGCTAACCCCACGCGCCTGTTAATCGGTGACGACGAGCACGGCTGGTCCGACATGGGTATCTTTAACGTCGAGGGCGGCTGCTATGCCAAGTGCGAGGGCCTGGACGCGTTCCACGAGCCCGAGATCTTCAACGCCGTTCGCTTTGGCGCCATCTGCGAAAACGTAGTGCTCGATGAGAACCGCAAGCCCAACTATGACGACGTCTCGATCACGCACAATACGCGTGTGGCCTATCCCGTCGAGCATATCCCCAACGCGTGGACCAAGGGCATGGGCACCACTCCGAGCGTCGTGCTGTTCCTGACCTGCGATGCCTTTGGCGTGCTGCCGCCCATCTCGCGCCTGACGGCCGACGCCGCCATGTATCACTTTGTGACGGGCTTTACGGCCAAGATCCCCGGCACCGAGGTCGGCGTCACCGAGCCCACGCCCACGTTCTCCTCGCTGTTCGGCGAGCCGTTTATGCCGCTCGACCCCATGGTCTACGCTAAGATGCTCGGCGAGCGTATTGCCGACGGCCGCACCCGCGTCTACCTGGTCAACACTGGCTGGATTGGCGGCGGCTACGGCGTGGGTCGTCGCATCGAGCTCGCCTACACGCGCGCCCTGGTGGCCCGCGCTCTCGACGGTACCATCGAGGACAGCGAGTTCGTGCACGACGATATCTTTAATGTCGACATTCCCACCACGTGCCATGGCGTGCCCGACGGCATTCTGGTGCCGCGCCAGTACTGGCAGAGCACCGCTCGCTACGACGAGGCAGCGCACAATCTTGCCGTGATGTTCGAGGAGAACTTCGAGAAGAAGTACTCGCACCTGCCCGAGTCCGTCAAGGCTGCCGGCCCTCACGCCCAGATGCCCGCCGAGGCCCGTCATCGCGGCCGTGGCCTGCTGGGACTCCGCCACTAGCGTTGCCTCAGACCCAAAACCACCACAAAGGGGACAGGCACCTTTGTGGTGGTTTTGCTCGCGCAGATGACTCAGGTTACAATACGCCTGACATATCGTCCCCTTCTCCGGATGGGGACAGCGTAAGCGCTCTTGTGACGGCACCGTAGGACTTTGAAGGTGGCCGTTGTAAGGGCGCTTTTTGTTTAGGCGTTTGCGTGGGGCGAATCGTGAAGGGAGCACGTATGAAGAGCTTTATTGCCGAGGATTCATTTTGGGAGCTGTTTCCGCAGGCGGCAATCGGTGTTGTGGTCGTAAAGGGCATGAAGCCCGCGGCTCAGATTCCCCAGGAGGACGTGGATGCGATCGCCGCGCTGCTCGACCGCGCCAATATCGATGCGGAGCGTCATCTGACCAGCGATACTATCAGCGAGAATGCGCCGGTCAAGGCATGGCGCGAGGCCTATCGTCTGTTCAAGACCAAAAAGGGTGCGCGTTGTTCGATCGAGAACTTGCTCAAACGTGTGCTCAAAGGCAAGCCGGTCGGTCATATCACACCGGCGGTGGATATTTACAACACGGTGTCGCTGTCCTACGCACTGCCCGTGGGAGGCGAGGATTTGCATGCGATTGAGGGAGATCTTCGCCTGAAGGTGACCGACGGTGGCGATGCGTTCTTGCCGCTTGGCGAGGAAGCGGATGACCCGACGCTGCCCGGCGAGCTCGCTTATATCGACGATGCAGGTGCCGTGTGCCGCTGCTGGAACTGGCGCGACGGCGTTCGAACGGCTCTGTCCGACGATTCGGCCGACGTGTTTTTGGCGATTGAATGTGTTGAGCCCGAGCGCATGGGGGACTGCCAGGCCGCCATCGATCGCTTGGCCGAGCTTCTTGAGCGCTATCTGGGGGCGACGGTTGTCGTTAAGACGCTTGTGACCCGCGACAATCCCTGCGTGGAGCTGTAGCGAAGTCTGCGGATCAAACTCGACGGTCAAAACCACTACAATGGTGCCTGTCCCCTTTGTGGTGGTTTTTATGTTGATGGGTTAACAAATAGGGTGCGCAGGGCTGGCGGCCGATAAGTACGGTTAAGATGTTTACCCGTTAGCATTATGCAAGCGAAAGGCGGTCGTCTCCCATGCAGCAGAACGACGAGACACGTTTCGAGGACTTTGTCGGACTGATCAGCGGGCTCTACAAGGAGATCCAGCGCATTAAGACATCCGAGGGCGCAAGGCTGGGCCTCAAGGGCTCCGACGTTATGTGCCTGTACTATCTTGAGCGCAGCAAGGACGGCCTGACTGGCGCCGACCTCGCTCGCATGGCAGGCGTGACCCGCGCCGCCGTCTCGCGCACGCTCGCGCATCTGGAGGAGGGCGGCTACGTCGAGGTCGATGATTCGGGCGATGCCGCCGTTAAGTATCGTGCTCCGGTGCGCCTGACCGCTCTGGGCGGCGAGAGTATGAGCGAGGCGGACCGCATCATTCGCGAGGTGCTCGATACCACCGGTAAGGCTATGGGTGTGGAGCAGCGCGAGCAGATGTATGCGTCGCTACGCACGATTCTCAACACCCTGCGCGAGATCTAAGGCCGCCAAGGCATTTGCTTCCAATTAACAACTGCATAGTCCCGTTTGAGCGCGTATGCCGTGCCGGGGCTTGCTGTCAAAATTCCCTGCGCGGGACCTGCGCAAGAAAGGATTCGCTATGTCCGTCCGTATTATTACCGATTCCGCAAGCGATATGTCACCGGCCGAGCACCCAGCATTGGCCGTTTTGCCACTGTCCGTCACCTTTGGCACCGATGTGTACATGGATGGCGTCGACATCGATCACCAGCGCTTTTACGAGATGCTCGTGGAGCGCGATGAGCTGCCTAAGACCGGCCAGGTCAACCCGTACGCGTTTTCGCAGGCTATTGCCGAGGCGCGTGAGGCCGGCGATGAGGCAGTGATTATTACCGTGGGCGCTAAGCTTTCGGGTACCAACCAAAGTGCCCGCACCGCACTTGCCGAGGCGCCGGGCGGCGATGTGTATGTGGTGGATAGCAATAACGTTACCCTGGGCGAGCGCGTGCTGGTTGAGTACGCGCTGCGTTTGGTGGACGAGGGCCAGGGCGCGGCTCAGATCGCGGCGGCTGTCGAGGCCGTGCGCGACCGTGTAGTCGTCATCGGCCTGCTCGAGACGCTTGAGTACCTCGTTCGCGGCGGTCGCCTGTCTGCTGCGGCTGGTGCTGTGGGCACGTTGCTCAATGTGAAGCCCGTTGTGGCAGCGGAGGACGGTCTGATCGTGCAGCTGGGCAAGGCTCGTGGCTCCAAGAACGGCCGGAACCTGCTCAACCAGAAGGTCGAAAAGGCAGGCGGCATCGACTTTTCCATGCCGCTGGCGCTCGGCTATACGGGCCTTTCGGATGCGGTGCTCAAGAAGTATATCGAGGACAGTGCGGCACTGTGGGCTGGTCACACCGAGGGCGAACTGCCCGTTCACACCATTGGTGCCACCATCGGCACCCACGTAGGCCCCGGCGCCGTAGCCGTAGCCTTCTTCCAGCCCGCCAACTAACCGACCTGCCATAAACCACCACAAAGGTGCCTGTCCCCTTTGCGGTGGTTTATGCTTTTCAGGGTGGAAGGGAGCGAGCAATGACGTCTGAGGGCTTTTTTGAACGGGTGTACGAGGTGGTCGAGCAGATCCCCGAGGGGATGGTAGCCACGTATGGCCAGGTGGCGCTGCTTGCCGGTCGTCCACGAAGTGCGCGGTACGTGGGGTATGCCCTGCATAGCAATCCGCGCCCCGGCGAGATTCCCTGTCACCGCGTGGTGTTTGCCGACGGCCGTATCTGTGAGGGCTTTGCCTTTGGCGGCCCCGATGCTCAGCGTGAGCTCTTAATGGGGGAGGGTGTGACGTTTACCGATCCCGTGCACGTCGACTTGGCCGCCTGTCGCTGGCTTGCCGGACTCTAACGGCTCTGCCGTGGCCAAAACCACCACAAAGGTGCCTACCCCTTTGTGGTGGTTTAGTTTACTTGGGCTAACTTATGGAGAAGCTATGGCGGCGGATATTGATGCTGCAAAGTAAACCACGGCGAACTATATTGGTTTCAGCAACGGAGCAGGCAATAGGCGATGAAAAAGCCTGCCCTGTTGAGTTTGATTCGCATTCCTCCCCTCTGTGCGATTCAACGGTGTACTTCGGGAACAGGCCCGCTGGCAACTAACTGCCGGCGGGCCTGTTCCTGTTTGTCGGGGGAGTGCGATGGACGGAGCCGAAGCGGTCCGGCTCCAAAAAAGGCGGACGCCGTAGCGCCCGCCCTATAGCAATCGAAAGCTCAAGCCAGCAGATCGGCCTAGTACACCATACCCATGGCGTCCTGAACCTCTGCCAGGGTCTGCTCGGCGATCTCGTTGGCGCGACGGTTGCCCTCGTGCAGCACGTCCTTCACGTAATCCAGATCGTTCTCGTAGCGCTGGCGACGCTCGCGGATAGGTGCGAAGTACTCGTTGACGACCTCGGTCACGTACTTCTTGAGCTGGCCGGAGCCGCCCATGCCAATCTCCTCGGCAATTTCGACCTCGGAGCGGCCGGTGCAGATGGCGGCTGTCGAAAGCAGGCCAGACACGCCGGGGCGGTTCTCGGGATCGAACGTGATCATGCGCTCAGAGTCGGTCTGGCTTTTCTTGATGCGCTTGGCCGTCTCCTCAGCGGTCATCGAGATGTTGATGGCGTTGCCGTAGCTCTTGCTCATCTTGCGACCGTCAAGGCCGGGCAGTAGCGGGGTCTCGGACAGCAGCGCGTCGACCTCGGGGAACACCTTGCCGTAACGGTTGTTAAAGCGGCGGGCGATGGTGCGGGTAAGCTCGATGTGCGGCAGCTGGTCGCGACCGACGGGTACCACGTTGCCCTTGCAGAACAGGATGTCGCAGGCTTGATGTACCGGGTAGGTGAGCAGAAGGCCGGTGAGCTCGTGGCCCGAGGCCTCCATCTCGGCCTTGACGGTGGGGTTGCGCGCCAGCTCGGCCTCGGACACCAGCGACAGGAACGGCAGCATGAGCTGGTTGGCGGCGGGCACGGCGGAGTGCGCGTAGATCATGGTCTTGTCGGGGTCGATGCCGCAGGCAAGGTAGTCCATGACCATGTTGTACACGTTGTCCTGGATGTGCTCGGTCGTGTCGCGGTCAGTGATGACCTGGTAGTCGGCGATGAGCACGTTGGTCTTGGCGCCCATGTTCTGCAGCTCAACACGGCCCTTGAGGGTGCCGAAGTAGTGGCCCAGGTGCAGACGGCCGGTGGGGCGGTCGCCGGTGAGCATGGTGAACTTCTCGGGCGTCTTGGTCAGGCCCTCGCGAATGGCGTTGCTCTTTTGCAGCGCGACTTCGTAGCTGTTCTCGTTTGGCATGATTGCTCCTAACGTATGTTCATGGGTCAAGATGATAACGCGTTTATTGGAGGGGTGGTGCGTAAGTAGGCGAGGGGCGGGAGAGGGACGCGCGTGGTGCGGCATGTGCGATGGGTGCGGCGCGGCCGTGCTTGGCTAACGGTGCCTTGGCACATCCTCGGCAGCTTGCCCTAGAGCTTGTGGTGGCGCTCTTCTTTGCGCTCCTCGGCTGCCTGCTCCTCCTGCTTAAAGGCGGGGTCGTCGGGGGTGACCAGTTCGTCCTCGTGCGTGCGCTTGTTGTAATGGTGGAGCAGCACGGGCTCAAATAGATGTAGATGCTTGGCGAAGGCCGCCGAGCCAATGGCGAGCACGGTAAAGATGAGCACGCGCATGGGCACCTCGACCTGATTGATGGCGGCGGCGCCGGCCGAAAGCATAATGCACCAGGCATAGATGAGCAGCACAGCCTGTTTTTGGTTGTAGCCTTCTTGGATCAGGCGGTGGTGGATGTGGCCCTTGTCGGCCTGCCCGATGCTAATGTGGGCGCGCTTGCGGCGCACAATGGCGCTAAACGTGTCGATGATGGGCACACCGGCAACGATGAGCGGGATGATAAGCGAGGTGAGTGCGGCGGTGCGGCTCACGTTGAGCAGCGAGATGGAGCCCAGCGCAAAGCCCAGAAGCAACGACCCCGAGTCGCCCAAGAAGATACTTGCGGGGTTGAAGTTGTAGCGCAAAAAGGCCAGACAGGCGCCAAAGAGCGCAATGGAGAGCGCGGCGGCGTCGATGCGGCCCGAGAGAACAGCCATCGAAAACATGGTGAACGATGCGATGCCGCAGATGCCCGTGGCCAAGCCGTCGAGGCCGTCGATGAGGTTAATGATGTTGGTGAATGCCACCAGATAGATCACGGTAATGGGGTAGGCGAGCCATCCGAGCATGATCTCGCCGGGAGCAAACGGGTTGACGATGACGCCGATCCGCAGGCCGCCCATGCAGGCGATAAGCGCGGCGAGGACCTGTCCGGCCAGCTTTTGCTTGGGCGTGAGCTGGAAGACGTCGTCGATGGCGCCGGTCGCAAAGATAACGGTAAAAGAAAGCGCAAGTATGGGGTAGCTGATGTGCAGACGGGGGTGGGGCACCAAAACGGGCGGCCAACCCAGGTACCAGGTGCCTAGGATTTGCACAGTGCAGGCGACGACCAGGCCCAAAAACACCGCCGTTCCGCCCAAACGCGGGATGGGCTTGGTGTTGATGCGGCGCTTAGAAGGATAGTCGACGGCGTCGAGCTTGATTGCCAGGCGCTTGACCAGGGGTACCGTGAGGAAGGTCGTGATAAAGGCCGCCGCTGCCACGCATAGGTACGGTATGTAGCTCGGGGATGAAGCCATGAATCTAAAAACCGCCAAGCGTCGAAGGAAAAGGTCAGAAGAACGCCATGCGCAAAGGGCATAGCCGAACCATAATACTCGACCAAGGGGGGTGCATGGAATTGCACGCAGCGATAATCACGCGCTTACCAGATATTGGGATGTTGTCGATGGCTTGTCGGGATGCCGGCGGGGATCCATATGGACTGTAATGGTGATTTTCGGCAAAAGAAAACCACCCCCCACGTTACGAAAATGAACCCACCTAAAACAGGTGGGTGCCCTCATCGACTGTTCCAGCGTCCTTAACAACGAAGGATACCTGTACTAGGTACGACTGTGTGGGCTCCCTAAATAAACGCGACGGTTCACCCAGTTGCTCCGCGGGGGGCGGAATACCTACATCATAAAGCGGCACTTTATCGATTCCAGTCTTGACATTACAAAAATCGTGTCGGACGATTACGGCGCCTTGGGCTCGAGCCGTCTGTGGGGTTGATCCCTTTACGTTTGAGCTGCTGAATCGTTGTTTTGGAGCATGGTTTTATGCCGACGTCGTTGACCGAACTTTTTTCGCCCGCCTGCCATTTGTGTCCGCGCCGTTGCGGTGCGGCGCGCGATGAGGGCGCACACGGCGTCTGCGGTGCTAACGACACGCTCAAGGTGGCCCGCGCCGCGCTTCATATGTGGGAGGAGCCGCCTATCTCGGGCGAGGCCGGTTCGGGCACGATCTTCTTTAGCGGCTGCTCGCTCAAATGTATCTACTGCCAGAACCACGAGATCTCGACCGGCAATTTTGGCCTTGAGATTTCGCCTGAGCGCCTGGTCGAGATTATGCTGGAACTGCAGGACCAGGGTGCCAACAACATCAATTTGGTGACGGCGACGCACTATGCGCACCTGTTGCCTGCCGCGATTGCCGCGGCACGGGCGCGCGGACTGGTTATCCCAATCGTCTACAACACGAGTGGTTACGAGCGCGCGAGTGCCGTGGCGGCGCTGGGCGACCTGGTCGATGTGTGGCTCACCGACTTTAAATATGCCGATGCCGGGCTTGCGCAGTCGCTCTCCCATATAAAGGATTACCCGCGTGTGGCCGTGTCGGGTCTGGCCCAGATGGCGCGCGAGATCGAGCGCCGCGGGGGAGAGTTGGTGGACGAGGACGGGCTTATGAAGCGTGGCATGATCGTGCGTCACCTGGTGCTTCCGGGGCATGCAGACGATTCGTGTCGCGTGCTGGACCTGGTGTGGCAGACGGTGGGCGACGTGCCGATCTCGGTTATGAACCAGTACACGCCCAATGCGCTCATGCGCGAGCAGGGCGGCGACCTGGCACGCGCCGTGACGCGTGAGGAGTACGAGCAGGTGCTCGACCATGCCGACGACCTGGGTTTTACGACGATGTTCTGGCAAGAGGGCGGCGCGGTAGACGAGAGCTTCACCCCCGCCTTCGACACCACCGGCGTCCTCACCAGCGCAAAGTAGAGCGCACGCTGATGATTTTTCTGGGACGGGGATTAAAAAATCATCGAGAGGATCGCCTGTTCGAAAAGTTGTCAAAATAGCCGCGTCCCAAAAAGACTGGTTATTGGGCGTTGACAGTTGGCGAGCCGTAGGTAAAATATCGACTTGTCCTGGGGACGTAGCTCAGTTGGGAGAGCGCTGCCGTCGCATGGCAGAGGCCGAGGGTTCGACTCCCTTCGTCTCCACCCATGGATTTGATAAGCCGCTGACATTGTGTCGGCGGCTTTTTTTAAAAGAAAGGGCTATACCATGGCCGAGCTTGAGTCCCAACCATTGTCCGACGAGGAGCGCGCTGAGTTGGAAGAGCTCCGCGCTGAGAAGGCCCGCCGCGAGGCTCGGGAAGAGGCCCGTCGCGAGCGCGAGGAGCTGGCTGCCCTGCGTGCCGAGCGCGCGAAGGCCGAGGAGGTCGCCTCGAACGCCGCATCCGAGCGCAAGCCCGCGCCCGCACCCAAGCCCGCTGCAGCGAAGCCTGCACCTGCCGCGCCCAAACCTCAGCCTAAAAAGGCCGCTCGTCCCAAGTCCGTCGAGCCCAAGCCGAGCCGTGACGAGATGACCTTTGCCCAGCGCATGGTTACCTCCAAGGAACCTACGGGCGAGAACGAGATCCCTGGCATGGCGCCGGCTCAAAAAGTCATCATTGTCCTTGCCCTCATCGCGTTTGTCATCTTTATGGGCTACACGATCCTGACCAGCATGGGCCTGCTCTAACCGATTTGCATCGGGTGTCATGTCCTCATCCTCTGCTCTCGTCTAACCCTCAAATTCTGTACCACACATCCGAAAGGTCGCCCCATGGCTTTGACCGACATCTCGCATCCCACCGACATTGCAATGCTCACCGATCTGTACGAGCTCACTATGGCCCAGGGCCTGTGGGAGAGCGGCAAGGCCAATGAGCAGGGTTGTTTTACCGCGTTTTACCGCGACCATCCCTTTGGCAGCGCCTATGCCGTCATGTGCGGCACCGCCGAGCTGCCCGAGCTGGTCGAGAATCTGCGCTTTACGCCCGAGGATATCGACTACCTCGCCTCGCTTGAGGCCCCGGCCGGCGGCGCGATGTTTAAGTCCGCATTCCTCGACTATCTGCGCGATTTTCGTGCGCATGTAAACATCGACACCGTGCCCGAGGGCGAGCTCGTCTTTCCGCGCGAGCCCATGGTGCGCGTCACCGGCCCCGCGCTGGAGTGCCAGCTGCTCGAGACGGCGCTGCTCAACATCGTCGGCTTCCAGACGCTTGTCGCCACCAAGACGGCGCGCGTGGTGCTGGCGGCGGACGGCCGTCCCGTGGCCGAGTTTGGCCTGCGCCGTGCCCAGGGCCCCGATGGCGGCCTGGCCGTCGCGCGCGCGAGCTACGTTGCCGGCTGTTCCTCTACGTCCAATGTGCTCGCCGGCCGCCGCTACGGTATTCCCGTCTTTGGCACGCATGCGCACAGCTGGGTGATGAGCTTCGATTCCGAGCTCGAGGCCTTCCGCGCCTTTGCCAAGTCGAGCCCTAAGAACTGTACGCTGCTCATCGACACCTATGACGTGCGCGAGGGCTGCGAGCATGCCATTACGGTTGCCAAGGAGATGGAGGCGGTGGGCGAGCGTCTGTCGGCCATTCGCATCGACTCCGGCGACCTCGCCAAGCTCTCCAAGTATGTTCGCGGCCGTTTTGATGCCGAGGGCCTGCCCTATGTGGGGATCTCGGTTTCCAACGATCTGGATGAGTACACGATTCAGTCGCTGCTCGACCAGGGCGCGCCCATCGACAGCTTTGGCGTGGGCACCAAGCTCGCGACCTGCTACGATCAGCCGGCGCTGGGCGGCGTGTACAAGCTTTCCGCCCGCCGTGCGAGCGAGGTAGATCCATGGACGCCGGTGGTCAAGCTCTCCGAGCAGCCCTACAAGCGCACGATCCCGGGTGTGCAACGCGTGCGCCGTTATTACGACGGCTTTGGCGGCCCGGTCTGCGACATGATCTACGACGAGGACCATCTGGCGGGGGAGGGCGCCGCGCGCGGCAATACCCTCGTGGCCGTGAATGATGCCGCCCTGGTGACCGACGTGTCCGAACTTGAGTATCGCGAGCTGCTGGTGCCGATCGTGCGCGATGGCAGTGCGGTGGCTCCGCGTGAGAGCATCCAGGACGCGCGCGAGCGCTGTGCTTGGGCGCTCGATCATCTGGACGCAGCTTTCAAGCGCTTCCTGTACCCGCAGACCTATGTGGTGGGCATGGAGCAGGGCCTGGCTCAGGTGCGCGACGAGCTCGTGCGCAAGAACATGGCCGCGGCCTCTGCCTTTCCCTGGGCTCACTAATTCCTTGGGCGGTAGGGGCGAGTCACGCTCCCTTGGCCGCCAGCTCGGCCGTTCGCTGAACAGTTGATTGGTTTGACGTATGACGACTTCTTATAAAACGATGGTGGTAAAGATCGGTTCGTCCACGGTTGTGGGCGCCGATGGCAAGGTCAACCGCTCTTTTATCGGCGGGCTTGCCGATCAGGCCGCAGCCCTGCGCAAGCTCGGCTGGCGTCTGGTCGTGGTGAGCTCGGGCGCTATCGCCTGCGGCTATCCCGTGCTGGGCTTCGACCGCAAGCCGGTCGGCGACCTGCCGAGCCTGCAGGCCTGCGCCTCGGCTGGTCAGTGCATCATCTCGTCGGCCTACGACGAGGAGTTTCATGCGCGCGACCTGCTCACCTCGCTCGTGCTGCTCACGCGCCACGATACGGCCCGCCGCACGTCTTACCTGCACGCGCGCGACGCCCTGCTGCGCCTCGTGGAGCTTGGCGTGGTGCCGGTCGTCAACGAGAACGATACCGTTACCGTCGATGAGATCAAGTTTGGCGACAACGACACACTGGCGGCGCTTGTGAGCTGCCTGGTTTCTGCCGATCTGTGCGTGACGCTCTCGGATATCGATGGCCTCTATACCGCCAATCCGCATGAGGACCCCACGGCCGAGTTTGTTCCTGTCGTGCATAAGATCGATGCCAAGATTATTGCCTCGGCGGGTGATTCTTCCACATCGGTGGGCACGGGCGGCATGATTACCAAGATCCGCGCGAGCCGCATCCTGATGACGGCGGGCATTCAGAGCGTGATTTGCTCGGGCGAGGAGCCCGATGCGCTCGTGCGTCTGGCCCGCGGCGAGAGCGTGGGCACGCTGTTCGACCCGCCGGCGGAGCGCCTGGATATTGCGCCCCGCAAGCTGTGGATCGCGCTGGGCGACAAGGCTCACGGCTCGGTGACGGTTGATGACGGTGCCGCGAAAGCGCTGGTCGGCCACGGGTCGTCCCTGCTTGCGGTGGGTATTCGTGAGGTCGATGGCGAGTTTGCCGAGGGTGATGTGCTCGACGTGTGCGACCCGAGCGGTATGGTCGTCGCGCGCGGTATCGCCGAGGCCGATTCGGACGTGCTTGAGCTTGCGGCAGGACGCCGCCAGGACCAGATCGCCAGCAACCGCCTGCTGGCAGACCTGGCCGAGAAGCCCGCGATCCACCGAGATAATTTGATCGTCTTCGCCTAACGGGTCGACGCTGCGCGCCGCCCAGAGCGACAATTTGTCATTCAAAAGGCGAGGCATGACCATCAGGTCTATGCCTCGCCTTTTTCATGCCAACTTGTTCGCTCTGGGCGGCGCTCGCTTCTTTTGTTCGACCTACGATTTAAAGCCACTCGCTTAGGGGCGTTTTCGCTTTCCGTCCTCTTTCTGCAATGACTTCATTAACCTGGTACTTGGGGACGTTCCCTTTGTGCCGGCAGGTGGGGACACTCCTTTGTTAGAAGATCCGGCGCAGGTCTCCGCGGTTGAGGGCTTCGTCGAAGAGGTGCTTGAACACCACGCTGCCGTGCAGGCCGTCGTGCTCGAACTCGTTGGTCACCCAGGCATGCGAGTTGCCCACGCGGCTGAGCGTGTCGAGTTGCAGGCCCGAATCTACGTACATGTCATCGAAGTACACGGCGGACTGGAGCGGCACTTCGTTGCATGCTAGGCGCTGCGGGTCGTAGATCTTGTCCCAGCTGGTGTCCTCCATCAGCAGGTCCATCGCGGGCTTGAAGGGCTTAAGTTCGGGCATCTGCTCAAACATCCACGGGAACATGGCCTCGCCGGTAAACATGAGCGGGCGCGCGAGCGTGTCGAACTCGGCACGGTGTGCCTTCTCTTCTGCCGCTGCCCAGCGAATGGGCATGGTGTCGCCGTCGGCGTAGATGAACTCCTGCAGCGTCCAGTATAGCGGGTTTGTGCGCGTGTTGGTGCGCTCGAAGGCGCGCATCAAAAAGCTGTCTGATACCGAAGCTCCGCAGCTCAGCGTGCCGTCGCCGCCAACAAAAGCATGGTCGATAATCCAGTGCATGCGCTCAAAGCTCGGCTTCATGCCAAAGTCGCTGCCCATGAGCTGTAAGCGCTCGACCGTCATCGGCGAGCCGTCGGGCAGTGCGGACTTTTGCTCCTCGATCGCATCGGCCAGCGCCGCCACACGCTCGACGTCGGCGGGGTAGCGGTCGTAGTACTGCTGCGTCTTGGCTGCCATGCGCGGGAAGGTGTGCGCGTAGACCTCGCTGGCGCTCGCCGGTACGTGCGGAATGCCGCCGCAGGTAAAGCTTGCCGCCACGCCTTCGGGGAAGAGCGACAGATAGCTCAGCGTCAAAAAGCCGCCGTAGCTCTGGCCGAGCGTGACCCAGGGCTTGCCACCAAAGCCCACCAGGCGCAGGTACTCAAAGTCGCGCACGATGGAGCTGGCGAGGTGACGCTTGAGAAAGTCCGCCTGCGAGCGGGCCGCATCGGAGCCAGCCGCTTCGGCGCGCTCGCCCAGCGCGGCAATCGTGCGCCCGTCTACACAGCTGCTGCGTCCGGTGCCGCGCTGGTCGGGCAGGACGACACGGAAGTGCTTGACGGCCTCTTCGATCCAGCCATCGCTTGTGGGCGACAGCGGACGCGGGCTCTCGCCGCCGGGGCCGCCCTGCAAAAAGAGGAGGAGCGGCAGATCGTCGCTGATGCGGTCGGGTGCGCAAACCACGCGGTAGAAGAGTTTGATGCTCTCGGACGCGCCGGCGATGGGCGCCGGCATAGCGCCGCGGCGCATGGTGCTGCCGACGGCAAGGAGCATCGGCTCCAGGCCGCGCCAGTCAAGGGGGACGTCGATGCTGTGGTCCTCGACATACAGGCCGGGGACGTGGTACGAAGTGATGAGGGCCATGCGGTACTTCCGTTCGTTGCGGTGTTTCGGGTTGACCAATTCTACCGCCGTCGGCGAGTATGCGCATAAATCGGCTACCATGGTTGGCAAACATCTAAGAGAAAGGGCCGCCCATGTCGGTCGATATAGCCACGTATGTCCACGATCTTGCCGTTGCCGCCAAGGCAGCGTCGGCCTCGCTTGCCACGGCGAGCGACGAGCAGCGCCAGGAGGCCGTGCGCGCCATGGCCGCGGCGCTGCGCGACGGCGTCGATGCCATCGTTGCCGCCAACGAGCTCGATATGTCCGTCGCGCGCGATGCGGGCACCTCGGCAGGGCTCCTCGATCGCCTGCTGCTGACGCCCGAGCGCGTTGAGGGCATGGCCGCCGGCCTGGAGAAGCTCGCTGAGCTGCCCGATCCCGTGGGCCGCGTGCTCGACCATCGCGTGCTTGCAAGCGGTGTGGACCTTACGCGTGTGACTGTGCCGCTGGGTCTGGTTGCCATGGTCTACGAGGCGCGCCCCAACGTGACGGCCGATGCCGCGGGCGTCTGCATCCGCACCGGCAACGCCTGCATTCTGCGTGGCGGTTCGCTGGCCTATCACTCGTGCGCCATGATTGCCGAACTGCTGGCCGATGCGCTTGAGCCCCAGGGTTTCCCGCGCGAGGCCGTCTCGATGATCGAGTCTACCGACCGCGAGGCCACCGGCGAGCTCATGAAGCTTCGCGGCATCGTCGATGTGCTCATCCCGCGTGGCGGTGCGGGCCTGATCCAGCGCTGCGTTCGTGAGTCGCTCGTTCCGGTGATCGAGACGGGTACGGGCAACTGCCACATTTACGTGCATGAATCCGCCGACTTCGATAAGGCGCTCAAGATTATCGTTAATGCCAAGACGCAGCGCGTGGGCGTGTGCAATGCCGCCGAGTCGCTGCTTGTGGACCGCGCTGTGGCCGACGCGTTTTTGCCCGCGGCCGTGGCCGTACTGCACGACCACGGCGTGCTGATTCACGGCGACGATGCCACGTGCGCAGCATGCGTCGACGCTGGGCTTGCCGAGGACGACGACTACGTGGCCGCGACCGAGGAGGATTGGGGCCGCGAGTACCTGGCGCTCGAGATGAGCGTGAAGGTCGTGGCGAACGAGGACGAGGCCATCGAGCACATCAACCGCTACGGTACCATGCACTCCGAGGCAATCGTTGCCGAGGACGAGGATGCCTGCGAGCGCTTCCTGGATGCGGTCGATGCCTCGGCCGTGTACGCCAATGCCAGCACGCGCTTTACCGACGGCGGCGAGTTTGGCCTGGGCGCCGAGATCGGCATCTCGACCCAAAAGCTCCACGCCCGCGGACCCTTCGCCGCCGAGGCCCTCACCACCTACAAATACAAGCTCCGCGGCACCGGCCAGGCCCGCCCCTAAACCTACCAAAAAGGGACAGGTTTATTTTGGCAGGTTTTATCTGCGGTTTTGCCGGGCGACACGTTCGCCCGGCTTTTTTCTCCGCATAACTTTTTTGCCTTTCGGCTTGAGTCGCGGCGATATACGATAGTGACACCGTGTCCTAACATCGACTCACCTGGAGGTATTGCCATGTCCCAGACGCTTTCCGCCGGAATCACCCGCGACCGCGCGTTTGAACTGCTTAACGAGCACAACAAAGACCCGTTCCACATCACCCATGGCGAGACGGTCGAGGGCACCATGCGCTACTTTGCGCGCGAGTTCGACCCCGAGAACGAGGAGTTTTGGGGCATCGTCGGCCTGCTGCACGACTTGGATTGGGAGGAGCATGAGGACGACCCCATGAACCACACCATCTATGCTGCCGAGATTCTTAAGGGTGAAGGTGCCTCGCCCGAGCTCATCCGTGCCATTCAGTCGCACACGTCCGATTTCAACACCTCGCTGCCCAAGCCCGAGCTACAGATGGAAAAGATCCTGTTTGCCTGCGACGAGCTTACCGGCCTGATCGGAGCTGCCGTCATCATGCGCCCGAGCAAGAGCGTCATGGACTTTACGACCAAGTCGCTCAAGAAGAAGTTCAAGGACAAGCGCTTTGCCGCCGGCTGCTCGCGCGACGTGATTTCGCAGGGCGCCGAGATGCTGGGCTGGGAACTCCCCGAGCTCTTTGACCGCACCATCGCGGCCATGCAGTCCTTCGCGCCCGACCGCGACACCTTCCAGGCCTAACCTGCCAAAAAGGGACAGGTTTATTTTGGTAGGTTTTATCTGGGAAAACGCTTCCGTTGGACGTTATTCAGCGGAAGCGTTTTCTGTTTGACATGGTGAAGCTGGCGAATGGCGGCGCCTCGCGGCAGACAGCTGCGCTTCGCCGTATCCGTAACTCGGCAAACGCGACGCTACGACGCGTTCTTGATAATCCATGTTCCCAGTCCGGTCAGCAGCTGAACCTGCTTAATCGTTAGCCCTTGTTTTCGAAGCGCGAGAATCGCCTCATTGCGAAGTGGCTTGGAGGCGGATTTAAGTACCGTCGGAGCACATCCTGCGACACTCTGCACGATTGCCGTGCCAAATTCGCATAGATCTTCCTCGCGAACCTTGGCTGTTGCGCTGGGGCGATAGGGAAGCGACGGCGTACTTTCCATGAGCCGAAGGTATGAGCGAGGTGTTGGGAATATAACACCGACAACGCTGCCGGTAACATGCGGCCGTGACCTGGCACTCATGAGATACTCGCGATGGCTGCTCCAGGGATATTCGTCGTATGCTGCCAGTCCCGCTTTTTGTGGATTCAAATGAATGTATCGAATTGCCTCGAGTAAATATACTTCTGACTTAATGGGCGAATCCCAAAACCGCTCCTGAAACACGTGGCCGATATGCCCCGTCCGCGCATTGTACCTGCCCGCATACGATACGGCTATCGCATGCATCGCGTCGCTCTTGCGGTCGTCCGGATCGTCGATGAGCAGATGAATGTGGTTTCCCATAAGGCACCAAGCGATAAGCTCGATATTGTGTTTGGGGAGGATCGCATCGAGGATCTGAAGCATGGCGATTCGGTCCTCGGCATCGTCAAACAGCAATTGCCCTCCGTTTCCACGCAACGTGATGTGGAAATAACCGGTTGGTGACTTTGAACGAGGTTTTCTCGGCATGGCCCCTCCTTTAGCTTGGATGGGCTGAAGATACCTCATTCGGGGGCTTCGGTTGTCGAGATTCAGTTCACCGACTATAGCTGCTACCTGCCGAAATATAATTGCGTTTTCAAATTGATGCTTTTTAATGGTAATTGAGTAAGACGGGCGCGCTTGTTGCGGATACGGGCGTTTGTTGCGTCGATCTGGACGGCCCTCGTGTGAAAGACGTCGCAAATTGGCATCAAACGAATCTGCGACGACTAAAAAATAGCTGGGCGCTCAAGACCAAAACGGTGCACCCAGCCATTTGCTAATTTTTCATTGACGTTTGGCCAGATAAAACCTGCCAAAATAAACCTGTCCCTTTTTGGCAGGTTAGTTGAGGGCGGCTTGGGCTAGGCGGGCTTCGGCGGCCTCCTCGGTGACGCCCAAGGCCACGGCGAACTCCTCGATGGAGCGGCGCTTGGCTTCCTTGAGCACGCGCATGTAGTAGGAGCTGGGCTTTTTATCAGCTTCCTCGGCCTGGCGAATGCGGTGCATCATGGTCTTTGCCACGCGGACCGTCTCGGGCGCGCCCAGCTTGAGCTGCTGCTTAAAGTGCGTTTCCTCGAGCGAGCTGTTGCGCTCGGTAAAGGTGTCGCACTCCAGCTCGTCATAGTGGCTCAGCAGGTGCTCGGCATCTTGCTGCGAGATGGCGGCGTGCAAACGGTCGGCCTGCGCCACGGGGTACATGAGGATCGTCTGCGCATGTCCCTGCTTGGTCTCGAGCAGCAGCATGGGCTGCGGTGTATCGTCCCTAAAACCGACGACGGTGCAGACTCCCTGGCCCGGATGAATGACGTGTTGACCGATTGAGAACATGCTACCTCCAACTTATACGAATTTACGTATGTCTAGAATAACACGCTGACGTGCGCAAACCCTTACTTTATGCAGGAAAAGCACACAACTCTGATAGGTAAGAGTATTCGATAACAGACGCAGCTCATTCACACCTTTATGCATTTTCAACGCCTGCATAATCTGCAGGCAGACTGGCATCTTTGAGTGACTCCATACAAGCTGTAGTCATTTTTGTGCATATGCAATATCTATTAGCTTTACCCTGCGACAGTGCCCGTCGCTTGTGATAGAGTGCTACAAACTCTGGCTTTTGCCCTACGAGTGACCAAGAGCTCGGGGGCTTTAACACAAGGAGGATCTATGCCCGAGAAGATTGAAGAGCTGGTACGCGCTGCGCTTGCTGCGGCCCAGGAGGCCGGCGACCTTTCCGCATTTGAACTTGACGATTGCGCCATCGAGCGACCGGCTGACACTTCTCATGGCGAGTGGACCTCTACCATGGCCCTGAAGTCCGCCAAGCTGGCCCACTGCGCCCCGCGCAAGATCGCCGAGGCCATCGTTGCCCATATGCCCGAGGACCCCGCGATCGAGAAGGTCGAGATCGCCGGCCCCGGCTTCATCAACTTCTACCTCTCCGTTGCTGTCAAGAATGCCATCTTTGGCGAGGCTCGCGAGAAGGGCATGGACTTCGCTAAGTCCAACGTCGGTGGTGGCCTGAAGACCCAGGTCGAGTTCGTTTCCGCCAACCCCGTCGGCCCCATGCACATCGGCCACGGCCGCTGGGCCGCTCTGGGCGATTCGCTCTGCCGCGTCATGGACCACGCCGGTTACGACATCCAGCGTGAGTTCTACATCAACGACCACGGCTCTCAGATGAACACCTTCGGCAACTCCATCAGCACGCGCTATATGCAGCTTGCCGACATCATCGCCAAGCAGGGCGTTGATATCGACGAGGCTCACAAGCTGCTGATCGCCGACCGCGACGCCTTTGTTGCCGACGAGAACGACGAGCATCCCGAGACCCATCCGTATCAGGACAACTTTGCCGAGACCCTGGGCAAGGACTCTTACGGCGGCGACTACATCATCGACGAGGCTGCCGAGTTCTGGCGCACCGACGGCGATAAGTGGGTCGACGCCGATCCGCAGGAGCGTATGGAGAGCTTCCGCGAGCGCGGCTACGTGAAGATGGTCGACAACATGCGCGACCTCTGCCACGCCGTCAACTGCGACTTCGATCGTTGGTACTCCGAGCGCTCGCTGTATGTGAAGGACACCGAGGGCGAGACCGCCGGTACCTCTGCCGTCGACCGCGCTTTTGAGAAGCTCGACAAGATGGGCTACCTCTACACCAAGGACGGCGCCCTGTGGTTCCGTTCCACCGACCTGGGCGACGACAAGGACCGCGTCCTGATCAAGTCCGACGGCGAGTACACCTACTTTGCCTCCGACGTTGCCTATCACTGGGATAAGTTCCAGCGCGTCGACCACGTCATCGACATCTGGGGCGCCGATCACCACGGCTACATCGAGCGCGTCCGCTGCGTCTGTGACGCTCTTGGCTATCCCGGCAAGTTTGAGGTTCTGCTGGGCCAGCTCGTCAACCTGCTGCGTAACGGCAAGCCCGTCCGTATGTCCAAGCGTAAGGGCACCATGGTGACCCTGCAGGAGCTCGTCGACGAGGTCGGCTCCGACGCTGCCCGTTACACGCTCATCTCCAAGAGCTCCAACCAGATGGTCGACTTCGATATTGAGGCCGTTAAGAAGCGCGACAACTCCAACCCGGTCTATTACGTGCAGTACGCTCACGCCCGCGTGTGCTCCATCCTGCGTCGTGCCGCTGACGTTACACCCGAGCAGGCTGACGAGATGGGTATGAAGGCCGTCGCCGCCAAGGCCATCGGTGAGAACGTCGATTACTCGCTGCTGACCGACCCGACCGAGCTCGCCCTTTCGCGTAAGCTCAACGAGCTCACCGACCTCATCGCCAGCTGCGCTCGCGATCGCGCCCCGTTCCGTCTGACGCACTTTGCCGAGGAACTCGCCGGCGACTTCCACAGCTTCTATGCTGCCTGCCAGGTTCTGCCGAGCGAGGGCCGTCCCGTCGACCCCGAGCTTTCGCGTGCCCGTCTGGCCGCTTGCGATGCCGTCCGCGTGACGCTTGCCCTGGTGCTCACCCTTGTTGGTGTCTCCGCTCCCGAGCAGATGTAAGCTACGGGTCATTTGACCGTGTAGGTTCGGCTTTGCTGAACCCTATAAGCCCGATCTCCATGCGGAGGTCGGGCTTTTTTCGTTTGGCGGGGCTTTTAGGCGTGTTGGAAAATGCTACCAAATCGCAACTATACCGGTTTACGGGGCTGAATCGCCAACTGGCGACCATGGTGCCAATAGCAAAATTAAACCCGCAGGTAGATGGCTTATTGTTTCTTGAAAGTGCAGGGTATGGTTGGCTTGCAGCATTCTGGCCCCGTAATCCGGCGTAGTTTTGAAAATTGTCCCTTGGGGACGGTGGAAAATGGATCATTTTTGTCTCGCGGAGGGGTGGCGGGATACCGTCCGCCACGAATTGGGCTCATCTCCTACGTTTGGACGCATATCCCGAACCATGCCGAAAAGTACGATATTAAAACCGCAGGTAGCAGACTCGTTGTTTTTGAAAAAACAAGGGTATGGTCAGGGGCTCGGGTGCAAACGTAGTAGATGGGCGCGATTCGTGGCGCGGCTATTCCGGGTGTCACGGCTTCACTCCTCTGGCGCGACATTTCAAGGCGCTTTTGAGGAGGAGTGTCCCTGATGACTGGGCGTTTAAGAACGTCCAATGACTAAGTTGCAGGTGGTTTCGGTTGTGTTACACTAACGCTGCGTAGTTGACGCAATCATCTCGATACAGATCAATGATGTCCGTCGTTTTGAACGGAACTAGACTGTTTAGCCGCCCTGAAGGTTTATGCAGGGAGCATGTGATCACAGGGCTTGAAAAGAAAGTTGAGCAAACACTGTGTCTGATCAACAACAAGAAAACGAAATAACGACGACGCAAACGGCTCCCGCTGCACCGGTTACGTCGGACCAGGCCGTGCTTTCCGCGCCGGCGCAGGTCTCGGCTCCCGAGGCGCTTAAGGCCGCCGCGCCCACCACGCCCGTTGCTAGCGAGGAGGCTGCTCCCGCTAAGCCTAAGCGCACGCGTCGTTTGGCCAAGCTTGCTGCGGACGGCGAGGATGCCGAAAAGCCCAAGCGTCGTACGACGCGCACCACGCGCGCGAAGCGCCCCGTTGCCACCGATGCTTCGGCCCCCATTTCCGATGAGGTCGCGCAGGCCCGTGCACTGGCGCAGATTAGCGAGGCCCAGGTTGTGCGTGCCCGCCGTCGCGCTGCCGAGCGCGAGGCCGCGGCATTGACTGAGCTCGCTGCGCCGGTCACCCCCGAGGCTCCTGCTGCCGAACAGTCGGCCGAGAAGACGGCACCGCGCACGCGTCGCCGTGCGGCAGCCAAGACGCAGCAGCCCGTCGAGCAGCTGACTCCTGAGGTCGCTGAAGCTCCGGCTCGTTCTGCGGCAGGGGAGGGCGCTTCCTCCGCTGAGCCCGTCGTGCACGCTGAGGTCAACGAGGTTCCCGTCGTTGATCCGGCTCTGCGCCCGCATCGTCGTGGCCGCAAGCCCAAGGCGTATGTTGAGGCCGAGAAAGCCGCTGCCGCAGCAGCTGCTGCCCAGGGCGCAGCGGTGACGGCCGAGCCTACGGCCACGGTCGATGCCCCGGTCCAGGACGCTCCGTCCACCGAGGCTCCCGCATCTGCCGATGCCGAGCCCGCCGATGTCCGTCCCGGCCGCAGCCGTCGCACCGCGGCAAAGCGCTCGACGAAGGCGAAGGTCAAGGCTGAGGCTAAGCCCGTCGACGACAAGTCCTCCGAGGCAAACGCCGATGCCGCTTCCGAGGCCGAGAACGTCGACCAGCCGGCAACTGAGAAGCCCAAGCGCACGCGCAAGAAGTCCGCGAGGGCCAAGGGTGCCGAGCAGCAGGGCGACGCCGAACCCAGCAACCATGCCAACGCCGACGCCAAGGCAGAGGGCGAGGCTCCGTCCGGCACCGATGCAACCGCAGCCGCGGCTACCGAAGGCACCGAGACCGAAGAGGGCGCCCGCCCCAGCCGCCGTCAGCACAAGCGCAACGACGAGCGCAGCGACCGCAAGGACGATCGCAACAACGACCGCCGCAGCCGTCAGCGCGACCGCAAACAGCGCAACAAGGAGCGCAACGCCGCCCCCACCGAGCCCACGCTTTCGCGCGAGGAGCTTGCGGGCATGAAGGTCGCCGAGCTGCGCGAGAAGGCAAAAGAGTTCGAGATCGAGACGACCGGCAAGAAGAAGGCCGAGCTCGTCGAGGAGATCTACACCACCGCCGCGAAGGCCGAGGGCTTCCGCGATATTAAGGGCATCCTGCAGATTCGCCCGGACAGCTCCGGTATCATCCACGCCCACGGTTACATGAAGTCCCACGAGGACGCCTTTGTTCCCGCTTACCTCATCCGCTCCGCGCGTCTGCGCACGGGCGATGTCATCGAGGGCTCGCTGCGCCCCTCGCGCGGCGGCGACAAGCGCGCCGGCCTCGCCAAGATCACGACCGTTAACGGCATGGATCCCGAGCAGATCCGTAACCGCCCCAAGTTCGGCGACCTTACCCCGGTCTATCCCAACGAGCCGCTGCGTATGGAGCACGGCAAGGATTCCATTACCGGTCGCGCCATCGATATCGTGTCGCCGATCGGCAAGGGCCAGCGTGGCCTGATCGTGTCGCCGCCCAAGGCCGGCAAGACAACGATCCTTAAGAAGATCTGCCAGTCCATCTCGATCAACAACCCCGAGGTACACCTCATCTGCCTGCTCGTCGACGAGCGTCCTGAAGAGGTCACCGATATGCAGCGCTCCATCAAGGGCGAGGTCGTGGCCTCGACCTTCGATATGCCTGCCGAGAACCACACCCGCGTGGCAGAGCTCGTCATCGAGCGCGCCAAGCGCATCGTGGAGCTGGGCGGCGATGTCGTGGTGGTGCTCGACTCCATCACGCGTCTTGCCCGCGCCTACAACTTGGCGGCGCCCGCCTCAGGCCGCATCCTTTCGGGCGGCGTCGATTCGGCGGCCCTGTATCCGCCCAAGCGCTTCCTGGGCGCAGCCCGTAATATCGAGAACGGTGGCTCGCTCACCATCCTGGCCTCTGCCCTCATCGACACCGGTTCCAAGATGGACGAGGTTATCTTTGAGGAGTTCAAGGGCACCGGCAACATGGAGCTTAAGCTCGACCGCGACCTGGCCGACCGCCGCATCTTCCCGGCTATCGACCCCGTTGCCTCCGGTACGCGTAACGAGGACCTGTTGGTCGACGAGCAGATGCGTCCGTTTGTCTTTGGCCTGCGTCGCATTCTTGCCGGCATGAACAACACCGAGCGCGCAGCCGCATCGTTTATCAAGGGTCTTAAGGGCACCAACACCAACCAGGAGTTCCTGGTGCGTTCGGCCAAAAAGCACAGCGACTACGAGCAAACGTTCTAGGTTGTCATCCACACGCAGCGATAGTCATCAATGCGATAGAGGGTCGGGGCTTTGAGCCTCGGCCCTTTTCCATATCGGCGCTCTGCGCTTATTTTTGACCATAAGACTGGCAAGCAGCAGGTTTCCCGTTTCAATCCGGCATCGTCGCTTGCAATCGACAGGGCGGTTTCGCATAATAGCTTTTAAGCTTCGCGACGGAAAACGCAGATGAAACGAACCATATACCGTTGCTTTGGGGCACAGCCCCGCTTCATCTTCTCTCGCGCAGCCAACTGAATGATGCGATTTGGGTGCTGGAAGATGGGGAGAGCTCATGGCTTCTTCTGATGCAACACAACGAGCAGTCCTTGCTGGACTTTCCTGCGGAATCGGCCTTGCCGCTCCCGTGGTGATGTATGCTGCCACGTTGCCGTTTTCGTCGGTGAACGAGACGGTCGTCGCGGGCGCTGTTCCCTTTGCCGTGGGTGCGGTGGCGGGTGTTGGTATCTATGCCGCCTCGCTCGGCATTTCTGAATATCGCGCGCAGCATGCCGAGCGCCTGTTCCAGCCCGATGCTATGGGTGGCGCTGCGAACGTCAACGAGCATCAAAATGAGTCCCAGACCGCCTCGATGCTCACCCAACAGCAGTGGGCTGCCCCTCAGGGCGTTGCTACTGCGGCTCCTGCCGTTCCGGCAGACGCCGCGCAGCCCTCTTCGGTTTTCTCCGGCTTGACCGGTGCTTTCCAGCGCCTTCATACGGACGACGGCGTCCCCACCATCGCTCGCGCCGCGGATGCCATGAGCGAGGCCGATGCCTGGTCCATGATCGACGGCATGCTCGACGATGATTCGCCGGTCAGCTGCGATCCCGCGCGCTCGCGCGATGTGTACCAGGTCGCCATCGACGAGCTTACCTACGGCGGTAAGACCGGCTCCTATAACCGTGATGACATCGCTGCCGCTGCGCGCGCCGTCTCGGGCTCTCATGCCGCCCCTGCGGGCAGCACAGCCGCCTTTGTGGCGCTTGTGGCTAACGCCGCCAACAACGCCGCCGCGGCTCAATCCGTTACGTATGACACTGCCGTGCCCGTGACTCCGGCTGCCGCCACCGCCGTTGACTCCAACGCCGACGAGCCGCCGGCCGTCGACGAGGAGACTATTGCCGCCCGCCGCGCTGCCGAAAGCTCGCTGTGGGGCGCTCCTGCACAGCGGCAGGCGGCGGAGGCGGTGCCGTACAACGCGAACCTTGCCAACATGCCGATCATCAACGACGCCTCCGCTGCGGCTATCGATCTCGATGACCTTGACGAGCCGGTCATCTCGAACGACGTGCCGTATGTGGTCGATGCCCCGGCCTCCGCGCCTCAGTCCGTCGCAGTCGACGAGCCTGTCGATGCGACTCCCGAGGAAGACGTCCCCATGGCCGATTATTCGGGCCACGAGGGCATGTGGGCTGCCGCTGTCGCAATTATGGACGAGGTCATCGAGCCTGTTCCCGTTGCCTCTCCGGTGTTTGCGCCTGCTCCTCAGCCCGCTGTCCCCGCTTACGTTGGTCGCCACAGCGCCGTGTTCCCCGAGGATACCGCCCGCATCTCGCGCGAAGGTATCGAGCGTGCCGAGGCCATCGCTGCTGGCATCATGGAGAACCGTCGTCACGAGCGCGTCAATCAGATTCTCGAGGAGGAGATCGATCGCCTGCAGTCTGCAGCGGTGAGGCGCACGGGCCGTGCCTATCTGAGTGTTATCGAGGGTGGCACCGCCAGCTTCGAGCCGCTCCGTGCGGAGGCATAAGTTCTTTGAAGTTAAATTAGATGCTAAAAATTTGTAATTAAGAAGGAGTGATTACATGAACAAAAATATAA
>JAQDNC010000010.1 GCA_027660625.1 Coriobacteriaceae bacterium AM100-PB1-1D-6A
TGTACATGCGAACCTCCAGTCCGGACCGCCCCGCGGTCCAACTTTCTGTCCGCACCCCCATCAGTCCCTATTTCACCGCAACTTATGATGGGGAATTTTGAGCGCTGGGTATAATCGTCGTATTGATTTGAAATGTGGCAAAAGGAGTGGCAATGTCTCGGTATTGCGCCTCGTGCGGCAAACTTCTTGCAGATGATGCCAAGTTCTGCACCTCATGCGGTGCACCCGTTGAGCAGACAACCGCAAGCAATGGCCAACCCGCGTTTGAGCAGACCGACTTCCTCGATACGCCGCAAGCTAAGCCGGACGACCCCCTCGCCTATCGCCCCGACCCCGCCGCCAGCCCCGCAGCGGTCGAAACGACGCAGCGCATACCCGTCGCGGACACCCCGCCCCAACAGCAACCGGCATCTACGTACGCGCCTGATTCACCGCAGGCCCCCGCCGCCAAAAAGAGCAGCACCAAGGCGCTTATCGCCGTTATCGTTGTGCTGGTGGCAATCATCATCGCCCTGGTCGTTTTCTTTGTGATCAAGCCTTTCGACAATGCCGCCACGCAAACGACTGCCGAGATTACTAAGCTGCACCATGATGTTGACGATGATGACCTCAAGCCCCTCGACGACCCCAATAGCCTTTTTGACGATGACGACGATGATGGCGGCGAAGCGACCCTCTCCGAGCAAAACCTCTACCGTCGCCTGAGCGAATACTACGACCTGCTCGAAGATCTCGATAGCCAGGTCCGCGCCTGCGCGCAGGCCTTCAATGGCAGCTATCTGGAAGAGGACCGTACCACCCGTCAAAATCTCGCCGACGTCGCCGAGCGCACGGAAGACACCATCGAGCAGTACTACGATATCGTCGAGGACCTGGACGTCCCCATGAGCTCTAAGAACTACAGTTCCTGGAAAGACATCGTTGCCCTGTATGACGACCTGGACAACCGCATCGACGCGATCTGCGATGCCTGGGAGATCAGCCTAAAGTACGCAAAGCCCGCGGACCATAAGGACGAAATCGTGACGCCGCTGGCACGCGACAACGAGCCGGGGACCAACAGCAACAAGTACCGTCAGGACTTTGAGGACCGCTATCCCGGCGCCAAGCCCGTCGAGGTGAACTAGTCGCATGCGACGTTCTTAAACGACTAGTCATTCAAGAACGTCCCCAATGACTACGCAAAAAACGAGCGGGGATCATGGGACCCTCGCTCGTTTTTGTTTTGGGCAATGTTTCGGCTGCACCGCTACTTGTCGGCGGCTGCCTTCTTGGTGGTCGATTTCTTGGACGTCGTCTTTTTCGCCGTCGTCTTCTTGGCAGCAGTCTTCTTTGCTGCCGTGGTTTTCTTCGCCGTGGTCGCCTTGGTCGCAGTCTTGCGACCGCGGGTGGGCTTCTTCTCCTTGGTCGGGCAGTCCATGTTCACGCAGATGCGCCACGGGCCGCGCGCGGTGTTGACCACCACGATGGGGGCGCCGCACTCGGGGCAGGTCTCGCCCGTCGCCTCGAGCTTGCCACGCGCCGGCAGCGGATAGCTCACGCCGCAGTCGTCATAGTTGGTGCAGCGGATAAAGCGCTTGCCGCTCTTCTCGCTCTTGTGTGCGATCAGGTCGCCATGGCGTCCTGCCTCGGCGCACACCTTGCACTCGCCCACCTTAAGGTCAGGCTCGTAGTTGGTGGGGCATGTGGGGTTCACGCAGATCTCGAAAGCCTTTTGGCGGAACGGCTGGCACTTAATGCGCGGCGCACCGCATTCGGGGCACACAGCAGCCTCGCCCTCGAGCGGGCTCACCTTGACGCCGCTCGGCACCGGATAGGTCACGTCGCAGTCGGGCCAGCCCATGCAGCCGATAAAGCTGCCGCGGGTCTTGGCACTCGTCTTCATAACCAAGTCCTTGCCGCACTTGGGGCAGGCACCCACGCGCGCATCGGCCGTGACGGCGTCGCTGATGGCATCGCCCAGCTCCTGCGTATGCTTGAGCAGCTCGTCGAGCACGCCGGCCAGCAGCGCGCGCGAGTGCGTCACGACATGCTCTTCGGTGTCCTCGCCGCGTTCCACGCGGGTCATGTCGCCGTCGAGCTCGCTGGTCATATCGGGGCTCGTGATGCGCGGGGCAAACTGGGACAGTGCGTCGATGATGGCGATACCCAGCTGGCTCGGCTCCACGGGATCGTTTTTAAGGTAGCGCACGGCGTACAGACGCTCGATGATGCTCGCGCGCGTGGACTTGGTGCCCAGGCCGCGCTTTTCCATCTCCTGCACGAGCTTGCCCTGGCTGTAGCGTGCGGGCGGCTCGGTCTGCTTGGCCTCGAGCTTAATGTCGAACACGTCGACCGTATCGCCCTGCTCCAGCGGCGGCATCTGCTCGTCGCGCTTGAGTCCATACGGATACGCCTCGCGGAAACCCGGGGTCACGAGCACATCGCCCGAAGCCACGAACGGCTCACCATTGACGTCGAGCTCGAGCTTGGTGTTCTCGATGGTCGCGGGACCCATGAGCGTTGCCAGGAAGCGACGGGCGATGAGGTCGTAGAGCTTGCGCTGGCCACCGTCGAGCGCGGACGGATCGCCCTCGCCCGTGGGATAGATAGGCGGGTGGTCGGTGGTCTCGACCTTGCCGCGCGTGGGCTTCATGGGACCGGCGAGCACCTTTTTGCACACGGGCGCCAGCGCCGGGTTGATCTTTGCCAGGTCGCTCACCACGGCGCCCAGGTCGAGCGTCGCAGGGTACACGGTATTGTCGACACGCGGGTAGCTGATGAGGCCCGCCATGTAGAGGGACTCGGCGATGCGCATGGTACGCGCAGGCGAGATGCCCTCGGCCGCGGCGGCAGCCTGCAGCGAGGTGGTCGCAAACGGCGTGGGCGGCTGCTGCTTACGCGAGCGCTTGGTCACCGCGGCAACGGTCGCCGTCGTAGCGCCGTCAACGTGGCCGTACGCTGTCTCGGCAGCATCCTCGTCGGTAAAGCGTGCCGTCTTGTGCGCAATCTTAAAGCGGTCGTCCTCGGCAGCACCCTGCGCGGCGCCCATGCCACGGATCTGCCAATAGTCCTCGGGCACAAACGCCATGCGCTCGCGCTCGCGCTCGACCACCAGGGCAAGCGTCGGCGTCTGCACGCGGCCGGCGGAACGCACGTTGCCAAAACCGCCAAACTTGGCGAGTGTTAGGTAGCGCGTGAGCACCGCGCCCCAGATGAGGTCGATGTGCTGACGGCTCTCGCCGGCGTCGGCCAGGTTCTGGTCGAGCGAGACGAGATTATCGAAGGCCTGCGTGATCTCGGCCTTGGTAAACGAAGAATACTGGGCGCGGGCGACCGGCAGGTCGGGCGCAACCTCGCGCACCTTGTTGAGGGCGTCCGAACCGATCAGCTCGCCCTCGCGATCGAAGTCCGTAGCGATGATGACGCTGTCGGACTTCTTGGCAAGGTTCTTGAGCGAACGAATGAGCTCCTTCTCGGCCGGTAGCTTAATGACGGGCGCCCAGGTGAGATAGGGCAGGCTCTCGAGCTTCCAGCCCTTGATGGAGATGCCATCGGCAAGAAACGGCTTGCGCTTGGTGTCGTAGGGCGGACGTGCCAGGCCATCGGGTATGTCGGCCGGCAGCATCTCGCCGTCCTCGGTGACCGAATACCAGCCCAGCTTTTTATCGAACAGCACGCTGTCACAAAAATCGGGCGCGAGGATGTGACCGGCAAGGCCGATCGTCACGCACTCCTCGCCCTTCCACTCAAAACGGTAGATGGCGGTGTTGTACACCTTGTCCTTTTTGGGCTTACCCGTGGACAGACGCTCGGCGATCTGACGCGCGGCGTCGTTTTTCTCGGCGATGATGAGCTTCAAAAGAGGCTCCTATCTCGTATCTCTGCGGCTACGCCCGCCCGTATGGCGGCCGACTTACGCCCTTGCTTGCTCAATCTGCCCGATGAGCCAATCGCACCAGGCATCCATGCCCTCGCCCTTGCGCGCGCTCACGGCAAACCGCGGCGCCTGCGGATTGAGGTCATCGAGTGTCTTAGTATACCTATCCATGTCAAAATCGAAAGCCGCGGCCACATCGACCTTGTTGAGCAGCTGTGCGCCGGCGTGCTGGAAGATGCCCGGGTACTTGATGGGCTTGTCGTCGCCCTCGGGCACCGAGAGGATCATTATGGACAGGTTCTCGCCCAGGTCAAAGTCGACTGGGCAGACCAGGTTACCCACGTTTTCGATAAAGATGACGTCGATGTTTTCCAGACCCACAGCCTGGTCGAAGGCATCAACGGCCTCCATGATCATGTTACCCTCGAGGTGGCACAGGCCGCCCGTGTTGATCTGGATGGCGGGCATGCCGGCTTCCTTCATGGTGATGGCGTCGACGTCCGAGGCGATATCGCCTTCGATGACGGCGCAGCGCAAGCCGGCCTTGTCGCGCAGGCGCTCGTTGGTGCCCAGAATCGTTGTTGTCTTACCCGAGCCGGGGCTCGACAAGACATTGATCACATAGGTGTTTGTCTCTTTAAATCGCTGTCGCAGCTGATCTGCCAGGCGCTCATTGCGCGACAGGATCGGCGACGCGATATCAATCGTTTTCTCGGCCATACTCGGCGCTCCTTACTTCTACCATTTATACCCCGTCCCCAGTGGCTGGCGGGTTAATCGTCGGGGGTTTCGATTTCGATACTGGCGATGTCGAGTTCGCGGCCGTGCAGCAGGCGCACGTTGGCGCCGCCACATTGAGGGCAGCGGCAATGGAAACGGTCGTGATCGAAGACCTCGCCGCAGTCCAGACACTCGCTTTGTGGATGGACCTCCTCCACGGCAAGCTCGCAGCCGCGCGTGAGCGGGTCCTCGTCGCGAAATGTCTCCCACGCAAAGTCGAGTGCCTCGCGCACGACCTCGGTCATATCCCCGATGCGCAGCGTTACCAAAACGGCGCGCAAGGCCCCCGCCCCACGCGCCGCGCGAATCACTGTATCGAGTATGCCGTTGACAATGCCAACCTCGTGCATACCGATTTACTCCTCGTCGTCCTCTTCGTCGTCCGAAAACAGGTCCAGACGGCTCACAAACAAGCCCTCCTTGCCCTCGCGCGCGGTAATGACCACACGGGCGATGGCAAGCGAAATCTCGTAGAGCGAGAGCAGGGCACCATACATGAGGCCCAACGTAACGGGCGAGCCGTCGGGCGTAATCACAGCCGAGCCCACAAGCAGGCCAACGTATACATAACGCCAGGCACCGCGGAAAGCAGCGTAGGACACGATGTGGAAGACGGACAGGTAGAAGATGATGAGCGGCAGCTCAAACGCCACGCCAAAGCCGATCATAAAGAGCAGCTCCATGTTGACGTAGTTCTCCAGATCGGGCAGCGCCGTAGCAACGGCCGAGGTCTCGCCGATGAGCCACTCAAAGCCCGCGGGAATGATGATGAAGTAGCAAAAGATGGCGCCCAGGAAGAACAGCACCGTCGAGGCGAGTACCGTGGGCACGACCCACTTGCGTTCGTTGGGGCGAAGCGCCGGCAGGAAAAACGCCAGAATCTGCCAGATGATCATGGGCGTGCACATGACAACGGCCATCTTGATGGCCAACGAGAAGCGCAAGCCAAAGCCGCCGAGCGTGGTGGTGATGTAAAACTTACCGTCCGGCACAAAGGAGCGAATGGGGTCTTCCAGAATGTCGAGCACCACAGGCGTGGCGAAATACAGCACGATGGCGGCGGCAAACACCGACACGACCACGATGGTCAGGCGGCGACGGAGCTCTCCCAGGTGATCAAAGAGCGGCATACGCGCAGGTCCGATAGGCATTACTCATCGCCTCCCTTCGGGGCGTCGGCGGCAACGGTGTCGTCCTCGGCCTCGAGCTCGCGAGCGAGCTGGTCGACGACGGCCTTGCGCTTGCGGGGACGACGGGCGTAGAGATCGGCCGTCGTGGGCTCTGCCGGCTCGGGCCCGGGCTCCGGCTCTGCAGCAGGTTCGGGCTCGGCGGCAGCAGGCTCGGCCTTGGCGGGCTCGGCACCCTCGGCCTCAGGCTCCTCGGTGGTACCCTCGCTTGCGGCCTTCTCGGCGGCAAGGCGGGCACGGCGCTCGGCAAAGGTCTCCTTCTTTGCGGGCGCAGCCGTCTCGACGGCATCCTCGTCCGCATCGGAATCATCATCGACGGCAGCCTTCTTGGGCTTGACCGGGGCCGACGCGGCCTCGCTTACCGGGTCGATGATCTCGGACTGAACAACGGCCGTCATCTTTTCCTGCGTCTCGCGGAACTGACGGATGGCACGGCCGATCGTACGGCCCATCTGCGGGAGCTTATCCGGGCCAAACAGCAAAAAGCCGAAGACCACGATGATCGCGAGCTCACCCTCTCCAATACCAAACACACATACCTCCAAGGCTCGATGTGAGTCGAGCCCGCACCGCGCCATTCGGCCGGAACTCGTCTATTCATTCGGTCAAGTATAGCGCCCGGACGCCAAAACGTCCGAGCGCATCACAAACATATGCCAAACGGCACGCCCTTTTGGGGACAAAGATTATGCAGCGGTGATCGAAATCTCCTGGTCGACACCCAACAGCTGAACCACGCGCATCACCTGGGGCTGCACATTGGTGCAGCTAAAGCGCTTGCCGTGGTCGACCGCGTGGTGCGCGGCGCCCACGAGCACGCCAATGCCCGTCGAATCGATGTAGCTCACCTGGGCAAAATCGAGCTCAACGGCCTCAGTGGGCTGCTCGAGCGCCAGGTCGATAGCATTGCGCAGGCTATCGGCGTTAGAGATATCGATCTCGCCGGTTACCTTAATGGTGTAGATCTCCGGCGTGGGGTTGGTGGAAATACCCAAATCCATGTATACGCTCCTTTACGTATCGAAAGTGCGGATAGTACTAGGCGCGGACTTGCGGGGCCCTACGCGTTAGGCGCGCTCGGCACGCGCAAGCTCGGCAGCGACAAGCTTAACGGCCAGCACCAGCACATCGAGCGCGGCCTCCAGGTCCTCGACCGTGGGATAGCTCGGCGCGATGCGGATGTTGGTGTCGCGCGGGTCCTTGCCATAAGGCCAGGTGGCACCAGCCGGCGTGAGCTTGACGCCCAGGTCGGCACAAAGCGCTGCGACCTTTTGGGCCGAGCCCTCGGGACCATCAAAGCTCACAAAGTAGCCGCCGCGGGGATGTGTCCAAGTGGCGCAACCCGTATCGCCCAGGCCCTCGGTGAGTTTGCGCTCAACGGCCTCAAAGCGCGGGCGCAAAAACTCGGCATGCTTTTTCATGTGCTCCTTGACCGCCTCGATGGTGGGAAGGAAGCGCACGTGACGCAGCTGGTTGAGCTTATCGGCGCTGATAAGGCCGGCCTTCAGGCGCTTGGAGAACTCGGCGATGACCGCGGGGCTCGCACCGATGAAGCCGATGCCGGCGCCCGGGAAGGTAATCTTGGACGTCGAGGCAAAAGCCACCACGCGGTCCTCGGTGCCCGCCGCGCGAGCGAGGTCGAAGATATTGGCGAGCTCGTCGGTCTCGTCGTACAGGTCGTGCACGCAGTAGGCGTTGTCCCAAAAGATGCGGAAATCGGGCGCGGCCGTGGGCATCTCGACCAGGCGACGCACGGTGTCCTCGCTAAAGGTGATGCCCGTGGGGTTGGAATACTTGGGCACGCACCAGATGCCCTTGATGGAGTCGTCGGCGGCAACCAGACGCTCGACCTCGTCCATGTCGGGGCCGTTGTCGGTCATCGCGACGGGGACATTCTCGATACCCAGGTCGGCGGTGATGCCAAAGTGACGGTCGTAGCCGGGAACAGGGCACAGGAACTTGACTTTCTTGCCGTCGTGCGCGGCCTCGTAAGCCTCCCAGGGCTCGCTGCCGCACGAACCGCAGCGCCAAAACATGCCGGCGATATCGTGCTCGATCAGAAGGCTCGACGAACCCAGTACGAGCGTCTGCTCGGCAGGGCAACCCAGGAACTCCCCCGCCAGCTTGCGCGCCGAGGGAATGCCCTCAAAGCAACCGTAGTTTGAGCAGTCGACGTTGCCGTCGTGCAGATCGGCATCGGCATTGAGGATATCGAGCATGGGTCGAGAGATGTCCACCTGGGAGGGCGACGGCTTGCCGCGGGCCATGTCGAGCGCCAGGCCCTTGGCCTTGACCTCGGCGACCTCGGCTTTGAGCGCCTCGATGGCGGCATCGAGTTCGGTGGTTTCCATCTTCTGGTAGATCGTCTGCATGGGTGCGACCTTTCGCGAAGCGGGACGTTGCAGTTCGTCTAAGTATAGACCGCCACCGCCGCAACGGCATGAAGCCGTGATAGATTAAGTTCATCGCAATGATTTACGAATCGCCGCGCATGCCGGCGTGGGGCGCCCAAGGAGGCACTATGGAGTACGGATCGTTCCAGGCCGAGGAATTCGGCGACCTGCAGCGCCTGGTCGACGGACTATTTTACGACCGGCACGCCATCGACCGCCTGGATCTCATCGTGCAGGCCGAGATCTTGGACCTCGCGCCCGACCTCATGGAAATCGTGAACCTATTGCCGCCCGGCTACTACGACCGCCAATCGCTTTGCGACCAGCTCAACTCCGCCCTTGCCGCCCACGGCTGGGGCGCCGTCTACGGAACGGTGGAATAAACCTAGTCATTTAAGAACGTCCCCATTGACTAAAACGCCGCTTGTGATGGTGTCCACAGGCGGCGTTTTCAAACTTGTATATGCTTTTACTTGTCTTTGGGCGCGGGGTGTTTGCAGACCACACTCATGTAGATCATACCGAGCACGGCAGCGGTGACCGAACCGGCAAGGATGGCGGCCTTGGCGGCCAGGACCTCAAACTGGGCCGTCGGGAAGGCAAGGCCGCTGATGAGGATCGACATGGTGAAGCCGATGCCGCCCAGAATGCCCACACCGGCAATCATGTGCCAGTTAACGTTATGCGGCAGCTCGCAGACCCTAAACTTAACCAGGGCAAACGTCATGCCAAAGATACCAATCGGCTTGCCCAGCAGCATGCCAAAGTACACGCCGAGCGTCACCGGATCGGTGAGCAGCGTGCTCATGTCCACGCCCACTAGGCGAACCTGTGCGTTCACGAACGCAAAGATCGGCAGAATCACAAAGTTGACCGGCGTGGAGATCAGACGCTCCATGCGGATGAGCGGCGGGGTCACGCGGTGCATGACGCGCTCGACCCTGGTGGTCGAGACGGTAAAGTCATGCTGGCCCAGGATGTGTGCCTCGTCGTCGTAGCGGTCATCAAGCAGCGGCAGGCACTCGCCCAACCAATCGGTGAGGCTATCGAGCTTGACGCCGCACTTGGCCGGGATGGTAAAGGCCAAGATGACGCCGGCGAGCGTGGCATGTACGCCGCTCTTGAACATGCAGAACCACAACAGCAGACCCAGTACCGAATACGGGGCAAGGCGGTAATGCTGCGTCTTGTTGAGCCACACGAGCGCGCAGGTCACAAGCGCAGCGGCGCCCAACCAAAACGGATTGGGGCTCTGACCGTAGAAGATGGCGATGGCGGCGATGGAGATAAGGTCGTCGGCGATGGCGAGCGTCGAGAAGAACACGCGCACGCCGTTGGGCACGCGGTTGCCCAAAAGCGACAGCACGCCCAGCGCAAAGGCAATATCGGTTGCCATGGGGATGGCCCAACCGTTGCGGGCGCCGGCATGGTTAAAGATCAGGTAGATGCAGGCGGGAACGACGACGCCGCCCACGGCCGCCAGCATGGGAAGCATGGCCTGACGCGGATTCTTGAGCTCGCCGACCGTCATCTCGTACTTAAGCTCAATGCCCACCAACAAAAAGAAAATCGCCATGAGGAAGTCGTTGACGAAAAGTTCAACGGTAAGACCGGCCGTAAGGTTGCCCAGACCCACATACAGCGGGGTCTCCAAAAAGTGATGGATGGCCTCGTAGGCATCGGTATTGGCGCAAATGACGGCGGCGATGGCGGCGATGACCATAACCGCGGCGGAAATCGTGCCGTTCTCGGCGATGCGCTCCCAAATGTCGTGACGTTCAAAGCGCTTGCGCTCACGGACGTTGAACAGCTGCTCGGTTGCTGCCATGGGCGGCTCCTTTCACGGGAAAGCTCCCGTCTTAAAAAAGCACGGCCCGCCCAAGTGGCGGCGCCGCGCTCTAACGTATTACGCTTGCATCTAGCCTACCCTGCACGACAAGCACGCAGGCGTGGCCGAAAAGCGGAACCACAGGTTGAACATTATTTGCTCAACGGCACGGGCACGCCTGTCCAAGAGACGACGCGGCGCATGCACAAAAAACGACCGGAGCGCGGGGCGTCCGCGATCCGGTCGTGGCGTTTGGTCAACTAAACCTAGCAGGCGGCCATGATGGGGGCAGCGACCTGCTTCTTACGGGAGAGGACGCCCGGCATCCAGACGCCGTCGTGCTCGTCGGCAATGCCCAGACCCTTCTGAGCAGCCTCGGTCTCGCCCTCGAGCAGGACCTGCGAGCCCTCCTCCATGATGTCGGTGATGCACAGGACAATGCCGTCGGCACCCTTCTCGGCGGCGTAGGCGCGCATGGCCTCGCGGATCTCGTCAATCATGCCAAGCGCACGGCTCTTGTCGACGGTCTCGTACTGGCCGATGAGCAGCTTCTTGCCGGCGGGCTCGAACATCTTGATGTCGTTGCCGACCATCTCGGCAGCGGTGAAGGAGCCGGACGGGCGGGTAAGGAAGACCTCCATGCCAAACTTGACCGGGTCGACGCCCACCTGCTCGCCGAGCTTGGCGGCGACGGCGCGGTCGACATCGGTGGTGGTGGGGCTCTTGAGCATGAGCGTGTCGGTCATCATGGCCGAAAGCAGCAGCTTGGCCTGGACGTCGGAAAGCTCAACGCCGAGCACGCCGGCGAGCTTGGTGACGATGGTGCAGCTGGAGCCCCAGGGCAGGCAGATGTAGTGCAGCGGGCCGGCGGTCTCGAAGTCGCCGATGCGGTGATGGTCGACAACACCAAAGACCGTGGCGTCCTTAAGGCCGGCGACGGACTGGGCGGACTCGTTGTGGTCGGTGAGGACGACGAGCTGACCGGCCTCGACGGACTCGATCACGCGGGGCTCGGCAATGCCGGCATCGGCGAGCAGCTTGGCGGACTCGGCCGGAAGCTGGCCCAGAGCGCAAGCCTCGTAGGTGTTGCCGGCATACTCAACCTGGTTAAGCAGCTGGGACAGGACGACGGCGCTCATGATGGCGTCGTTATCGGGGTTCTGGTGACCAAAGACAAGAACGTTTGCCATGGATATCCTCCACTTGATATGTGTACTTGGACGTAGCTATGGTAGCACGCCGATGCCGAGCCTTCGCAGACGGAAGGGCCACGGCATATTTTGTGGCAGGTATGGGGGCCAAGGCTGTCCCTTTTGCACCATGTTGGTGCAAAGTAACCTGACCCCCTTGCACCAGCTATTTACCGGCGGCGCGCAGGGCTACGTAGGCGGCACCGATGATGCCGGCGTCGTTTCCGAGCGAAGCGACCTTAATGGGCGTCTCGCGCGAGGCGGAAAGCGCGTAGCGCTGGAAGTGCTCGCGAACCTTATCGAGGTAGACATCGGCCGAAGCGGACGCGCCGCCACCGATCAGGAACATCTCGGGGTCGACCACGTTGGCGATAAGCGCCAGGGCGCGGCCAAGGTAGTCAGCCATGGTATCAGCAGCTGCCAGCGCGAGCTTGTCGCCCTCGCGGCAGGCCTGGAACACGTCCTTGGAATCGGAGGGGCCGGTGAGCTCGATGGGCTCGACGCCCGCCTTCTTGCACTCGGCCAGGTAATTGCTCACCACGCCGGTGGCGCTGGAATACTGCTCCAGGTGGCCATGGCCGCCACAGCCGCAGGTGCGCTCCTCGGCCGGGTTCAGGCACATGTGGCCAATCTCGCCGCCGGCACCCACAACGCCCGATACCACGTCGCCGTTAACGATAACGCCGCCGCCCACGCCGGTACCGATGGTGACCATCACCACGTTCTGCACGCCCTTGGCAGAACCGAGCCAGGCCTCGCCCATGGCGGCGGCGTTGGCATCGTTCTCATACTTAACGACCGCATCAGGGCAGTGCTCCTGGATGGCGATCTTGAGCTCGGGCAGGTTAATGGCAATGTTGGCCTTGACCTTGGCATCGCCCGACGCCGGGATGGGGCACGGAACGGCCAGGCCAATGCCTGCCACAAAGGCGCGCGGAATCTGCGCCTTAGCGACCACCTGGTCGATAGCCTCGGTCACCGCGGCAAAGCCCGCAGCGTCAACGATGGGAGGCGTGGGCACGCTGGCCTTGGCCAGCAGATTGCCGTCCTCATCGAACAGGCCCTCCTTAACCGAAGTGCCGCCGACGTCGATGCCGATGTAGTACTGCTTGGGTTCCATGGGGGCCCACCTTTCTCGTTTAAACATTGCCTGTATGGTACCGCTCCCAAAGCAAAAACCTACCAAAAAGGGACAGGTTTGTTTTGGCAGGTTTTATCTGGGAAAACGCGCGGCACCAGCCAACAGGTCGCGTAAGCCTTCGCCAAAAACAAAAAGCGCCGAGAGGCGGAGGCTCCCGGCGCCCGTGAAAGGGACTGTATTGTCTGTTGGACTGCACGGTCCGTCGCGGCGATAACGCCGGCTAGGCCTTCAGTGCCTGCAGCCGCTTGTGGACCTCGATGAGCTCCGTCGCCATGACGCGCATGGTCTCGGTGCCTGCCATCTGGTCCTCGGCATGCAGCAGAATCAGCGGGGCCTCGCCGTTACGCTCGCCGTTGGCCTCCTTCTTCAGAAGCCCCATGTGAACATCGTGGCCACCGTTATAGGCCTCGTCGCCCTGCTTGATAAGCTCCTCGGCGGCGTCAAAATCGCCCTCCTTGGCCTTTTGCACGGCATTGATGTACATGCTCTTGGCGGTACCGACGTAGCTGATGATCTCGAAGCAGGTCATCTGCAGTTCGTTCATATCCTCCATGCGGAGCACCTAGCCCATCACGCTGACGCAGTGGTCGATGATGCCGGCAGCGTTCATGCGGCCGTAGTCGACCATGTTGATGACCTCGACCGGAAAACGACCGGCGGCCTCCTTCTCAAAATCGCCCTTGGTGTAGCCGATCTGCGGACCAAGCAGCAACATGTCGCACTCGTCCAGGTGATCGTGGGCCTCGTTCATGGGACGAGCCTCGACCTCAATATCCAGACCACGGTTTGCAACCTCGGCCTGCATCTTCTGGACCAGCAGGCTCGTGGACATGCCGGCATTGCAGCAGAGCATGATCTTCTTCATGGTTTCCTCCTTATAACTGCGCGGCGCGCAGACGACAACTGGTTGTATTCCTTGCGGCTATTGTGCCCGCTCCCCTGTATCTTTACGCAAGGGAGAGAGCCGCGGGCACCGGCACCGCGTACCGGCGCCCGCAAAGGTGAAAGGGACGAACGTTAGGCGTTCTACTCGGCGAGAGCCTCCTGCTTGGCGATTGCCTTCTCGGAAATCTTCATAAAGGGCAGGTAGACGGCCATGCCAATGACAATCTCGAGAGCCTGCCACACGCCGGCGCGCCAGTCAAAGCCCGTAGCGAGCAGGGCATTGATGACGGGAGGCATGGTCCAGGGCACCTGGGCGATGCAGGGGCTGATGATGCCTGCGCAGGTAAGGCCATAGGTGATGCCGATGAACAGATCGGGAAGAAGGACGAACGGGATCATGAGCGGCAGGTTGTACACGATGGGGTAACCGTAGATAACCGGCTCGTTGATGTTGAACAGACCAGGCAGGATAGCCATCTTGGAAACGGTCTCGGAAGCCTTGTTCTTGGAGAACAGGAGCGTGTCGAGCAGAAGCATGAGGGTGCAGCCCGAGCCGCCGATGAGGGCGAAGCTGTTAACGATCTGCATGTTCATGTAGTGATCGGGCTGGATGGTGCCACCGGCGGCAAAGGTAGCCATGTTGTCGACGATGAGCATGGTCAGGATCGGCTCGACGGTAGCGCCAGAGATGGTGGACTGGTGAATACCGACGCAGAACAGCAGGTTAGCAAGGGTGTAGATGAGGATAACAGCCCACGGACCGGCGTTCATGATGCTCTTGAGCGGGTTGGAGATGCACGTGGAGATGATGGTGCACAGATCGGTGCCGGCGCACACGGCGAGCAGGGCTGCGGCAAGAGCGAAGATCGCGAGGTTGAGCAGCATCGGGATCATGACGTTGAAGGAGTTGGAGACCGCGGGAGGCACGCCCTCGCCCAGCTTAACCTTGAGCTTCTCGACGCCAGAAATCTTGATGAAGAGCGAGACGGAAAGCAGGGCGATGATAATAGCCGAGAACAGACCGTTGGTGCCGGTGTTGGCAGTCGAAAGGGCGCCCGTGACCTCGGCGGAGGTGATCTTGTCGGTGAGCAGCGGGCTCGTGGCGGCAAGCGAGGCGGTGATCTGCTGCGGCATCATGATGACGAAAGCAGAGATAGCGACGACCACGCAAGCGAGCGGGTTATCGAAACGCTTGTTCTTAGCGAGGCTGTAGCCAATCAATCCGGCCAAGATAATGGCAGAGACGTTGAGGGTGCCCAGCGTAATTGCCGAACCCCACGTCTGAAGGTTGGCAAGGCCCGCCGCATCGAGCGGGAACAGAGGGAACACGACGTTGTTAATAAGAACCGCGATACCCGCAAGGATATAGAGCGGCGTGATGGTCGCGAAGGCGTCACGCAGGGAACGCAGGTGAACCTGGTTTCCCACCTTCGCAGAGACCTCGGCAAACTTGTCGAGGAAGCTCTTTCCGTTGTCACTGGCCATGATTGCTCCTAACTTTCAAATCCGGCCTTTTCCTATGCGCACGGTGGTCTGTCGCCCTCTGCCACCAGATGTGCCATGTGTTGCGCGCAGCGGCGCGCGGTCTGGGCGTTCGCCCGTTCGCTAATCAACCACGTGAGTCGTGGCGACCTGCTTGAGCCAAGCTGCCGACTTCTTAAGGCGGCGCTTGTAGCCGTCCATAAGGTCGACCTCGACAAAACCGTAACGGTTCTTAAAGGCATTCGCCCAAGACCAGTTATCGATGACGGCCCAATAATGGTATCCACGGCACTTGGCGCCCTCGGCAATTGCCTTGGCAACCCACTCCAGGTGCTGGCGTACAAAGTCGACGCGGTAGTCATCCTGGATGGTTCCTTCGGCGTCTCGGTTCTTGTATTCGTCCATGATGCCGATGCCGTTCTCGGAAACGAACCACTCAAGATCGGGGTAGTTCTTAGCGCAGTCCATGCCAAAGTCGTAGAGGCCCTGCGGGTAGATCTCCCAGCCGCGGCTCTCGTTCATAACGGCGTCGGGCCACACGTACTCGTCGGCAAAGTGCGGCAGACCGTACTGGTCGATCTTGCTCGCCGGCGCCTGAACGCGCGTGGGGTGGTAGTAGTTGCAACCGAGCCAGTCGACAACACCCTGCTTAAGAATCTCTTGGTCGCCGGCACGGAACGGAAGCTTAACGCCGCCCTCGGCCAGGCTGTCGAGCACGTCGGCGGGAAGCTCGCCCTTGGTAATGAGGTCGAGCCACCAGCGGTTGTTGATGCCGCTGGTCATACGCACGGCCTCGAGGTCCGCCTCGCTGGGGTTCTCCTTGGTGTAGACCGGGGTAAAGCAGTTGATCATGCCGATCTTGGCATCGGCGCGAATAGCGCCCTCGTCATAGGCGCGACGATAGTTGGCCACGGCCAGCGCGTGCGCCAGCGAGATGTGATACTGCACGGTGCGGGCGCGGTTGAAGTCGTGGAGCTGCGGGAACCACACGCCCTCCTGATAGCGCTGCTCGGGCTCGACGATGGGCTCGTTAAAGGTGAACCAGTACTTAATCTCCTGGCCAAACTCGTGGAAGGCGACGTCGGCGTAATGTGCGTAAGCCTCGACAACCTCACGGCTCTCCCAGCCGCCACGGTTAAAGAGGTAGGTGGGCATGTCAAAGTGGTACAAGTTGACAAACGGCTCCAAGCCGGCTTCGCGAGAGGCGCGGAACAACTCGTGATACCACGCGGCACCTTCCTCGTTGAGGTTGCCGTCGGCATCGAGCAGACGGCTCCACTGGATGGAAGTGCGATAGGTATCCAGACCCAAGTCCTTCAAAATGCGAAGGTCTTCCTGGTACTTGGCCATAAAGTCATTGCCGGCGTAAGAGCCAACGCGGTTGTAGAACGAACCCAGATCCTGGATGGACCAGGTGTCCCACAGGTTCTCGAGCTTGCCGCCCTGGTTCCACTGACCCTCAGTCTGCGGGCCGGACATAGCAGCGCCAAAGAAGAAGTCGTTGGGCAGCTGATACTGTGCCATCAAAGTCCTCGCTTTCGTGTTCTAGAGCTTCCGGTTGGAGACGGGTTTGCTTTGGCAGGTTATCCGGCGCGGGCGCGCACCGGCCATACCGATATCCAACCCGCCAAAACAAAACCGTCCCCAAACGGTCGATCCTGTTGTGCGGAAGGATTCCGTTCGTTGCTTAAACTATAGCGCTCTAATTTTAAAAGTAAAGCGTCTTTTTCTTTTTTCTTTCTCGAACTTCTTAGATAAAAGTAATATGGATGCCCTGTTGAGGGTTATACTTACTTTTTGTATTCATATATGTTGGAAAGGAGGTTCCATGATTCCCAAATACGAGGCGATAGCTGCAGATATTCGTCGAAGTATCGAGGATGGCGCTCTTAAACCGGGCGACAAGCTTCCCACCGTCGTTGAGTTCTGCGAGCTCTATAGCGTTTCCAAAATCACCGTCAAACGAGCTATCGAGCAAATCACCGAGGAAGGTCTTATTACCAGCCGTCGTGGATCGGGTACCTACGTTAAGGACACGGCGGGGCTTCCCGGCCAGGCGTTTTTCCAGGGCAAAAACGACCGTGCCCAGGGTTTTTCGTATGAGCACCGCGGGGAGAAGGTGACCTCGGTGGTCTACGATTTCTCGATTGTTAATCCACCAGCGGACATCGCAGCCCAGCTGGGAATTGCCGAGGATGACTTTGCCTATCACATCGTGCGCGTGCGTCAGGCCGATGAGAAGCCCATCGTTATCGAGTACACCTACATGCCGCTCGAGCTGATTCCAGGCCTTAAAAAGAAGGACCTGTACGGATCGGTCTACCGCTTTATCCGCGAGCAATGCGGGCTGAAGATTTCGAGCTTCCACCGCACCATTCGCGCCGTGGCAGCAACCGAGGAAGAAGCCGATCGCCTGGACACCAAACCTGGCTCTCCCCTGCTCGAGCTCACCCAGATTGGCTTTTTGGACAGCGGCGCGGCCTTTGAGTATTCGGTCTCGCGCAACGTTGGCGACCGCTTTGAGTTGCACAACGTAACGTTGGCATAGGTTTTTGTAGTCATCCGGGCGCTCGCTTTGAACAGTTTTACGCAGCGGCCGCGCAACACCATGGGGGTATGAACATGTCCGATTTGATTAAACTGACGCCGATCTTTCACGAGAAGATCTGGGGCGGCCGCCAGCTCGAAACCGTATTTGGTTATGACATTCCCGAGGGTCCCATCGGTGAGTGCTGGGCCATCTCGGCACACCCCAACGGCGACTGCCAGATCGCTGAGGGCCCGTACGCCGGTCACACGCTGTCATGGCTGTGGGCCGAGCACCGCGAGCTCTTTGGCAACTGCGAGGGCAAGGGGTTCCCGCTGCTCATTAAGATTCTGGACGCCAAGGACGACCTTTCGATCCAGATCCATCCCAACGACGAGTACGCCGCCGAGCACGAGAACGGCAGCCTGGGCAAAACCGAGTGCTGGTATGTGCTGGACTGCGAGCCCGGCGCCACGATCATCGTCGGACAGCGCGCGCACGACCGCGCCGAGGCCGCGCGTATGATCGAGGACGGCCGCTGGGACGACATGCTCAACGTGCTGCCGATTCACAAGGGCGACTTTTTCCAGATTGATTCCGGTACCGTCCACGCCATCAAGACCGGCACGCTCATTTTGGAGACGCAGCAGTCGAGCGACGTGACGTATCGCCTGTACGACTACGACCGTCCCGGCACCGACGGCAAACTGCGTCCCCTGCACATTGAGCAGAGTCTCGACTGCATCGACTTTGATTCTCAGGCCCCGACCGACGGCACCGTGACCGCGCCCGAAGTCGACGGCGTGACCGAACTCGAGTCCAACCCCTGCTACACCGTCGATCGCGTGCGCGTCAACGGCAGCAAGACCCTCGACCAGCACTGGCCCTTCATGTGTCTGTCGGTCATCGACGGCGAAGGCACCGTCTGCGGCGACCCCGTCCACAAGGGAAGCCACCTGCTAGCCCCGAGCACCGTCAGCTCCATCGACCTCGAAGGCAAGATGGAATTGATCATCAGCCACCTCTAGGTCGCACCAACAACCAAAACGCAACAAGGGGCTCCCCCGCTCATCAAACGGGAGAGCCCCTACTCACATCTATTTATCAGCCCACCCGGCTCTCCAGACCAAAAAGCGAACGAGCAAAGCGACGTTCGCAAGCAACGTTGTCCATGGCGCCTGTCCGGGGCCGCCGGGATCACGACAGCTTGACGATCGGTGCAAAACCTTTCATCAGCTTTTTGGTCTGGCCGGTTTTTTCGAACTGGACCTCGATCATGTCTCCGGCGACCGAGATCACGGTACCGGTGCCAAAGGTCTTGTGGCTCACGGTATCGCCCGCGGCAAAGTCCTGCGACGCGCTGGCGCGATCGACCTTGCGCTCCACCGTCGGCGACACCTTGGACGACGGCTTTTTAGCTCGCGACGCGCCCGAACCAAAGGTCGAGGCAACACGGCCGGCGTCGGGCGAGACCCCACGATGGCGCTCGGTCCCGTAGCTGCTGCCACCAAAGAAATCGTCAAAGCTCGATCCGCCGCGCGAACCGGAACCGCCGGTCGAGCGCGTATGCGAACCAAATACCTTGCCGCCGTACATATCCGAACCCATGCCCGAGCCAAAGGTGCCGTGACGGTCGCCGCGCTTCTCCCAGCCCGTGCCTTCAAAACCGGCAGAACCGATACCGCTAAACTCGATATCCTCAAACGGAATCTCGTTGAGGAAGCGCGAGCGCGGGTTGGCAGAGGTCGAGCCGTAGGTGCGACGCGTGGCCGCATAGGTCAGGAACAGGCGCTTACGGGCACGCGTGATGGCGACGTAGGCCAGGCGACGCTCCTCCTCGAGCTTACCCGGGTCATCGCTGCCGTCAAAGTCGTGCACGTGCGGGAAGATGCCCTCCTCCATGCCGGCCACGAACACCGCCGGGAACTCCAGGCCCTTGGCGGAGTGGATGGTCATCATGGTAATGGCATGCGTCTCGCCGGCCAGGGAATCCAAGTCGGAGCGCAGGGCCAGCCACTCCATGAGTGCCGGTAGCGCCTTACAGGTGAGCGGACCATAGGTGCGCTCAATCTCGTCGGCATGCACGGCACCCGCCGGCATCCCCGTCGGCGCGGCATACGCGTTGCCCGCGATGGCGGCGGCCAGGGCATCCTGCGGCGAGAGCGCCGGGGCGGCTAGGCTATCGAGCGGATTGGAACCTGCGGCATCGCGCGCGCCGACGAGTGCCTCAAACGAGGATGCCGGGGCAAATGGCCCCGGTTCGGGCGCGGGCGCGCTCACCACGACGGGCTCGGCGCCGGCAGGCACGTCGGCAACACCGGCTGCGCGCAGCTCTTCCAAGCTCTCGAGCGTACCCTCGATGTCCTCGTGCGTCTCCTCAAATTCGGCAGCGACGCCCAGGAATTCCTGGATGTTCTCGGCACGGCTCTCAGACTCCATGGTGCCCTCGGCGCGAAACGCCTGCAGCAGACCCGTCTTATCGACAATCATCTCGACGACGTCCTTGAGCTCGCCGTCCATGCGGCGGCCCTCGCGCACCAGCGACACAAAGCTTGACAGGCCATTGCGGACCTTGGCGCTAAACATGCCGGTTTCGGCACACGCAATCTCGCAAGCCTGGAAGAACGAGCAACGGTTGTCGCGCGCCAGCTGCTCGATTTTTTGGATCGAGGTGGAGCCGATGCCGCGGCGCGGTGTGTTGATGACGCGCTTGACGCTCATCTCGTCGGCCGGGTTCACGATCATCTTAAGGTAGGCCATGACATCACGGATCTCGGCACGGTCGAAGAATCGCGTGCCGCCCACGATCTTGTAGGGCACGCCCGCGCGCAGGAACATATCTTCGAGGATACGCGACTGGGCGTTGGTGCGATAGAACACGGCAATGTCGTCGTAGCTCGTGCCTTTGGCATGCAGCTTCTCGATCTCGCCGGCAATCCAGCGGCCCTCGTCGCGCTCGTCGCTCGCCTGGAAGGCCTGGATCTTCTCGCCATCGCCCTCGGCCGTAAACAGGCGCTTGTCCTTGCGCTGCGAGTTGTGGCGTACCACGGCGTTGGCGGCGTTCAGGATATGACCCGTGGAACGATAGTTCTGCTCCAGCTTGACGGTCTTGCAGTTTTTAAAATCCTTCTCAAAGTCCAGGATATTGGTGATGTCGGCGCCACGCCAGCTGTAAATGGACTGGTCATCGTCGCCCACGACCATGAGGTTTTGGTACTTGGCGGCCAGCAGGTTGGCGATTTCGTACTGGACGTGGTTGGTGTCCTGATACTCGTCGACGCTAATGTAGCGGAAGCGCTCTTGGTACTTATCGAGCACCTCGGGGCGGGTGCGCAGCAGCTCAAGCGCGCGCACGAGCAGGTCGTCGAAGTCCATCGCATTGGCGGCGCGCAAGCGACGCTCCAGCTCCAAGTAGACCTGTGCGGCCTTTTTATCGTTGGGGCTATCGGCGCTCTTGAGCATGTCCTCGGGGCCGATCATGGCGTTTTTGGCCGAGCTGATCTTGCTGCGGATCATGTTGATGGGGAACTGCTTTTGCTCGATGCCGAGCGCCTGCATAATGTCGCGCACCATGCGCTTTGAGTCATCGTCATCGTAGATGGTGAACTGGCCGGTGTAGCCCAGCAGGTCGGCGTCCTCGCGCAGCATGCGCACGCACATGGCATGGAAGGTGCACACCCACATGCCGCGGGTACCGCTGGGAATGAGCGCCGCCAGACGCTCGCGCATCTCGGCCGCGGCCTTGTTGGTAAACGTGATGGCAAGAACCTGCCAAGGCTTAACACCCAGGTCGCCGAGCATATGTGCGATGCGGAAGGTCAAGACGCGGGTCTTGCCCGAGCCGGCGCCGGCGAGCACCAGCAACGGACCCTCGGTGGACAGGACCGCCTCGCGCTGGGCGGGATTAAGGCTGTCGATGTCGACGAGCGGCTTGGCGGGCTTGGGCGCCGGCGCGGGAGCGTCGTAGATGTCGAGCGGGACGAGCTCGGGCTCCGGCGCTGCAGGGGCGGTGTATGCATCGAGCGGCACGGGTTCCGGCGCGGGCGGCACGGGTACCGCGGCGTTCTTTTCCCAGGGCAGGGGCTGGGTCATGGGCGACTCCTCATCTGACGGACGGCGCGCCTGCGGGCAGCGCCATAGTTTGAGCCGTACCAGTATACCGAGCCGCGCGGACACCGACGCAAATCACACCACGACTCCGTGCGCCACCGTCAGACCCGCCCCAGCGGATTTGGCGCAATGGGGTCAGGTTGCTTTGCACCAATCTATTGACAATCACGGAACCGCCGATGTCATGGCCACGGTAGCGAGCGGCGGCCAGGGCGAACAAATTGGCATGAAAAGAGGGCGGCATAGACCTTTTGGTCATGCCACCCCCTTTGAATGACAAGTTGTCGCCCTGGCCGTCGCGCAGCGTCAACTAAGTTAGAGGCCGAGCATCGGCTCCAGGACAAAGAAGTACGCGAGAACCACGATGCCCAGGATGATGCGGTAGACGCCGAAGCACTTGAAGTCGTGACGGCGCACGAAACCCATAAGCCACTTGATGGCGATAAGCGAAACCACAAAGGCCACGATGCAGCCCACGCCCAGGATGGCGATCTCGTTGGTGCCGAAAGTACCGCCCTTAATAAAGTACTTGACCAGCTTGAGCGCGCTCGCGCCAAACATGACGGGAATGGCCAGGAAGAACGTGAACTTAGACGCCACCGAGCGTGTGCAGCCAAGCAGCAGGCCGCCGATGATGGTGGAGCCGGAGCGCGATGTGCCCGGAATCAGCGAAAGCACCTGGAAGCAACCGATACCCAGCGCGGTCTTCCAGCTCAGGTCCTCGAGCGTAGTGATGGAGCCAAAGTCTAGGCTATCGTCATCGTCTGCAGCGGCAGTCGCAGTGGACGTGGCAAAATGCGCACCAGCGGGGCGTCCGCCCGTCACCACGGCACGCGAACCAAACGAACCGGCAAGAGCGGCCTGGTCGCGCTTGTTCGCGCGCCAGTTCTCGATCACGATAAACAGCACGCCGTACACAATGAGCGCCAGCGCCACGACGGGAGCATTATAGAAATGCTCCTCCATCCAGTCGTTAAGCGGCAGACCGATCGCCGCGGCGGGAATGCAGCCAAGCACAATCTTGCCCCACAACACCCAGGTGTCACGACGGCCCTCCTTGCCCTTGCTGGGAGAAAACGGATTAAGGTCGTAGAAGAACAGGACGCAGACGGCCAAAATGGCGCCAAGCTGAATCACGACCAGAAACATATTCCAGAACGTCTCGCTCACGTTCATCTTGACGAACTCGTCCACCAAGATCATGTGACCGGTCGACGAAACAGGCAGCCATTCGGTGATGCCCTCGACCAGGCCCATGAAGGCAGATTTTAGAAGCTCGATGATATCCAAAGGGACCCCCTCGTTAGACACCCGCCGATATTGTTCTGCGGACGGTGCGGGCGATGTCCCATTATCAACCGTTGACGGCGCGCCTGCGCCTACCCTTACCAAAAAACTCGCCCGTTCACAGAATTGCGAGCGGTCAAACCCAAATCCTTGGGTATAACTGCAACAAGATAAAGTGTCCGGCGGCCACGCATCCGCGCCCGCCCGATGCACGAGCCCCACGCCCGTGCGATAGACCAAGGAGGAAACCATGAACGAGGGCTACACCAAGGTATTTGTTTCACTCGACGGTACTGAGCAGCAGGATTTTGTGCTCGCACGCGCCATCAAGGTCGCCGCGAACAACGGCGCCAAGCTGATTATCGGCCACGTTATCGATTCCACGGCACTCGAGAGCGCCGGTTCATATCCAGTCGATCTGGTCAACGGCCTAGAGGAGGCATTTAAGAACTCCATCGCCAAGCAGCTCGAAGAGGCCAAGGCCAATCCCGACATTCCCGAGGTCGAGGTCATGATTCGCGCCGGCCGCATTCGCGAGACGCTCAAAGACGAGATGCTCGACGTGGTCAAGCCCGACCTGGTGCTCTGCGGCGCTCGTGGCCTGTCCTCGATCAAGTATGCACTCCTGGGTTCAATTTCGACGTTCCTGCTGCGCAACACCGACTGCGACATCTTGGTCGTGAAGTAGCAAACGTACGCCTAACGCATCGCGGAGCGCAAGCCCACGTGCCCAAGTCTTCCAAGAGCGGGACCACCATTACGGTGGCCCCGCTTTGCTTTAGGCTGAGAATTGCTCCAGAACCCTCATTCTCTCAACGGAATCCGTCTGAATTTTCAGAGCGACCCGACCCAAATCTCCGGTTGCAGAGGCAAGTTCTGCAAGCTGGGCAGACACCTCTTCAGCCACTTCCGCCGCGATGTTCTTGATCATCTTGAGTGGCAGATGCAAATCTTGAGACATGAATTCGAAATCTTCAGGAGTCACCCCATCGATCACCCGGTGATCCCCAATATCAATCCCAAGATTATGGTCGTATCCCATTATCGTCGTGCAAACAATATCGTATGCAGGGGCCAACCTCTTTTCCCGCCAACTCGGACTATAAAGAAACGAATGGTTCTTGAGATGCGAGTCGCAATTCCCCAACGCATAATCGACCATTACCTGACGAGCGAACATTTGAGTATCAGCAATTACGTTAGACGATTGCTCTCTTATCAATCGGCCGCAAAGAGCCATATAGCAGCTATCGGGACGTGTCTCGTATTTCATATACGAAGGCCAGCCAACCGCTTGGCAAAAATCCTCCTGATGCAGCCTCAGAGGCACATCGAATCCGCTCATCGACGGCGGCTCATTGCTCCAGATTCTGTCATAACGCTCGGAAAAGAACGCACCAGGAATCGTATCCGAAGCTTCTGAACGGGCAATTTCAAGCCCAGCAGCAGACGCTGCCGTCATGCAAATTAATTCGTTGAACGGCAAATCCGGATGTTTAGTTGAAGCAATCTTGACTATGTGAGTCGAGGGGGCAGAGCCGAGCGGCAGCATCCAATCCCCCGACCCGGCCTTTTTTGCATCTTTACCGCGCGGTAAAAACCAACCGGTTTTAGACTGAGCGCCCGCCAACGACAGCCTCGAATCCTGCATATCATTTGCAATCTCAAACACTTCCGCCTTAGAAAGTGCCTCAAAATCCTCGTCTTGCAGAGGACGATAGCCCGGATCGTAGCTCGATTTCTCATCGCCGAGAAACCTCAAGGCACCAACGCACTCATCGCCCAAACGCTCGAGCATCGATAAATAGTCTGACTGGGGGATTTGAAAACGCATCGACAGCTCATGCCGAACCGGGCCCTCGGGAAGCATGCCCGAAAAGAAGGCCGAAAACTCATTGCTGGCATATGGCTCATGTCGCAAGGGAAGAGAAGCTGAGAGTGCGGCAGCATCGTCGCGTTCAAGATATCCCTCATCATATGCAAACGTCTCGTTTACGGGGTCGGCCCTCTCAAATTCTCCGACCAGCTCAAACGTTCCCCGATACTCACGATAAACCTTTAATGCCATGAGCCGTCGCCCCTCTCCCTCAGGATCAAATCGACCCCCAAGCTGTTAGCGATTTGAAGGGTTTGGCGAAGATTGGCACCCGCCTTTCCACGCTCAAGCTCGCTCACAAAGCGCAAACTGCACTGGTTGAAATCAGCCACATCGCGTTGGGTATAACCGAGCTTCTTCCGGCGCTCACGCAAATATGCACCGAGTTCAGCTGGGTCAAAAATCGTTCGCTCATTCCAGTCTTGCATGCTAATCCCCTATGATTATCCCAAACGGGATAATCATAGCACATCATGATGGAATTTTCCCGTTTGGGATAATTGTCTTAACGTGAATGACGCTCCGGGACGTTACACCGCGACGACTACTCAAAGTATTGGAATTTGTTGGTCGAGAAGGCAAACGTGACGACGAAGCCTTCGCCGGGCTCGGATGCCGCGGTGACATCGATACCCATCTTGGAGCACAGGCGCGCCACCAGGTAGAGGCCGATGCCCGTTGCGCGCTTGGTGGTGCGGCCGTTGTCGCCGGTAAAGCCCTTCTCGAACACGCGCGGCAGGTCGGCCGCGCTCACGCCGCAGCCGTTATCGGCAACAGTGAGCTCAATGCGCTCACTTGCCAGGCCCTCGTCCAGCAACGCGCCCGAAAACACGATCTTCGCGCCGTCCTCGCGCGCGTATTTAATGCTGTTCTGGATGAGCTGGCCCAGAATAAACTCAAGCCACTTCTCGTCGGTAAAGACCTCGAAGTCGAGGTTCTCGCACACTGGGGCCACGTGCGCCGCGATGAGCTCGCGCGCGTTGGCCTTAATCGCGCCCGTCACCAAGGTCTTGAGATTCCAGCGGCGAATCAGGTAGTCCCGCTCCACGACTTCCGAGCGCGCGTAGTACAGTGCCTGGTCGATATAGCGCTCCACACGAGCCAGCTCACGGCCCAGGTCATCCACACGCGACAGATCGTCTTCGCTGCCGTCCAGGTTTTCCAAAATTAGATGGGCCGCCGCCAGGGGCAGCTTGGCCTCGTGAACCCAGCTTTCGATATAGTCGCGATAGTCATCGGTCTGACGCCGGCCTTCGGCAACCTCGTCGCAGGCAGCTTTGCCCACCCGGCGCAAGACCTCGTACTCGAGCTCGCCCTCGGCATAGGTCGGACATTGCACCATCTCCTGCACCCATGCGGGACTCTCGAGCTCCTCTGCCGCACGCTCCAGCTGGCGCAGAAAACGACGACGGCGCGCGTACTCGATCACGATGCCGAGCATACCAAAGATAAAGGACACGCCGACCGCCACGACCACGATAGAAACGGGTGCGCCGGCGACCGTCAGCACAAAGCAGCTCAGCAGCACACCGCACGTCCACACGGCGACGGGAAGCAGCGCATCTTTAAAGAACTTGCCAAACGACATAGCCGGCCCCTAGACCGAATAGCCTTGGCCGCGATGCGTGGTCAAATACCCCTTGATGCCGATTTTTTCGAGCGTGGTGCGCAGGCGGTTGATGTTGACGGTGAGCGTATTGTCGTCCACGAAGGCGTCGGAGTCCCACAGGTCCTGCATGATGGCCGAGCGCGAAACGATCTTGCCCGCGCGGCTCAGAAGCAGCGAGAGGATACGCAGCTCGTTTTTGGTGAGCTCGGTGCTGGTGCCCGTTTGCGTGTTGGTGACCATGGAGCGGGCGAGGTCGAGCTCCAGCCCCTTGTGGACAAGTGTGCTGCGCTCGCCTGCCGCCGTGGTGCGGCGCAGCAGTGCGTTGATGCGCGCCACGAGCACGCGCGCGCTATAGGGCTTGGGAACAAAGTCGTCCGCGCCGAGCGTCATGGCCATGACCTCGTCGATCTCGGTCGTGCGCGACGTGAGAACGATGATGGGAACCTCGGATTCGCGACGGACCTCATGGCAGATGTGCTGGCCGTCTTTGACAGGGAGCGTGAGGTCGAGCAGCACCAGGTCGGGCGCGGCGGCGAGAATATCGTGCGAGACATGCTCAAACGATTCGCAGGCCTCGACTTCAAACCCGGCGCGGGCAAGGATGTCGACAAGCTCACGACGAATGGGCTCGTCGTCCTCAACGACATAAATCAGCGCCATGGATTTCGCTCCCCTCTTGGTTGTCTTGCCACCATTATGGCTGCGAAACTGCAGGTGTGCACCGCGCGCGGTGCCAAGGTGACAGAACTGTTCGCGAGCGGGGGCGTTTTGTCCGCCTCGCACTCGCAGCGGCGGCGGGGACCAAAATGATTCTTTAATCCCCGTCCCAGAAAAATCATTTAGCGGCGGGCACGGAGCTTTTCGTAGCCTTCGGCGAAGAAGGCGACCGTGGCGGCGTCGGCCTCGGCGGCATCTGTCTCGGTCGCGGGGACCACGCCGTGCTCGTCGCTCACTAGGAACAGCGCGCCCTTAAGCTGCGCGGGAATGTCTACGCGCGTGACCGGGATGCCCTTGGTCTGGGCCAGCTGCTCGATGAGCGTCGCCGTGCCGCACAGGCACTCGTCCGCCGGCGCCACAAAGGCAAGCTCGCCGTTGTTGACGGCGGCGAGCAGCTCGGGCGCCACGCCGGTTTCGTCGGCCTCGGAGCGGGCCTCTGCGGAGCGGGCGCGCAGCGCCTTGGCCGACGTATCGGCGAGCGGCTCGTACTCCCCCACCGTCATGGCGGCGTTGCCGTTGACGTCGATCACCAGCATGAGCACGCCGTCATGTGCGGTGTAATCGCCCTCGGCAAGCGACCACTCAACGTGCTGTTTGGCCCAGCTGAGCATGTTATGGGTAAGCGGCTCGCCCTGCACCAGGCGCTCGGACAGTGCGCGGATGTGGCGGTTGAGCATGGGCACCTTTTTGTTGGACATGCGCCAACGGCAGACAAGCGCGGGCTTGTCGAGCGTGAACTTCTCGACCGCCTCCTGATTGGCGCAAAAGTCCTCGTACGCACGCTGATCCTCGGCATTGCCAAACAGCTCGGCATCATCAATCTGGGGCATGGTCATACCTTTCGTGTTAGTCATTCCGTCCTCTTATACCAAAAAGACGGCCCTCCAAACGGAGCGACCGTCTTTTGCAGAGATTATTTTGTTCCGGGGCGAAACTTAGTGCCTAAAGTGGCGGGCGCCGGTAAAGACCATCGCGATGCCATGCTCGTTGCAGGCCTGGACGCTCTCGTCGTCGCGCTTGGAGCCGCCGGGCTGGATGATGCAGGTCACGCCGTGCGCGGCAAGCACGTCGACGTTGTCGCGGAACGGGAAGAACGCGTCGCTTGCACAGGCAAAGCCGCCCTTCTCCACGCCCTCGCGCTCGCAGAAGTCCTCGGCGCGCTCGCAGGCAAGCAGTGCAGAGTCAACGCGGTTGGGCTGACCCGGGCCCATGCCAATGCCGGCCTTACCCTTGGAGACCAGGATGGCGTTGGACTTGACGCCCTTGCAGACCTTCCAGGCAAACTCGAGCTCGGCCATCTCGGCGTCGGTGGGCTTGCGGTCGGTGGGGAACGTAAAGGTCGCAGGATCCTCGGTCACGTGGTCGACCTCCTGCACCAGCATGCCGCCGTCGACGGAGCGCAGCTCCACCTGGGCGCCGTGGTCCACGCCGCCGGTGGCCAGCACGCGCAGGTTGGGGCGCTTGGCCATGCGCTCGAGCGCCTCGGCAGTGTAGCTCGGAGCGATGATAACCTCGACGAACTGCTTGTTCTGATCGGCAAAGTGCTCAACCAGCTCATAGGGAACCTCACGGTTGCAGGCGATGATGCCGCCGAAGGCGCTCTTGGGATCGCAGGCGAAGGCGCGGTCGTAGGCAGCCGTAATGTCCTCGGCCACGGCGGAGCCACAGGGGTTCTGATGCTTGAGGATCACGCAGGCCGGCTCGTCGAACTCGCGGACCAGGTTCCAAGCGGCGTCGGCATCCAGATAGTTGTTGTAGCTGAGCGGCTTGCCCTGGATCTGCTCGGAGCCCACGAGCGGGAACTGCGAGCTCGCGGTATTCTCGCAGCCCTCGGCAAAGCGATAGACCGTGGCCTTCTGCTGCGGGTTCTCGCCATAGCGCAGGTCGTCGACCTTCTCCAGCGAGATCTCGAGCTTGGCAGAGGTGTCCGCCACATCGCTTGCCTGGGCGGCAAGCCAACGGGAGATAGCCGTGTCGTAGGCGGCGGTGGTCTGGTAGACCTTCACCTGCAGGCGGCGACGGGTGGAAAGCGTGGTGCAGCCACCGGTCTCGCGCATCTCGGCCAGGACGGCATCATAGTCGGCCGGGTCGGAGATGACGGTAACGCTCGCGGCGTTCTTGGCGGCAGAGCGCAGCATGGAGGGGCCACCGATGTCGATGTGCTCGATGGCGTCCGCGAAGGTGACCTCGGGGTTGGCGACGGTCTTCTCGAACTCGTACAGGTTGACGACGACCAGGTCGATCAGCTTAATGCCGTGCTGAGCAGCCTCCTGCATGTGCTGCTCGGAATCGCGGCGGGCCAGCAGCGCGCCGTGAACCTTGGGGTGCAGGGTCTTAACGCGGCCGTCCATCATCTCGGGATAGCCCGTGAACTCCTCGATGGGGGTTACGGGGACGCCCGCGTCCTCGATGGCACGAGCCGTGCCGCCCGTAGAGATGATCTCGACGCCAAAGTCATCGACCAGCGTCCGTGCGAAATCGACGACGCCCGTCTTATCGGTAACCGAGATCAACGCGCGTGCGATCTTCACATCAGATCCCATGCAGTCCTCCTGTCTGGTACGCCGCCGTGCTCTGTGAGCCGGTGATACGTCGATCTGCAGCGCTCGCGCAGCGGCATTGAAAATACTGATTCAATGTAGCGCATCGAGCGCATCGATGCACCCCGCAACGGGCGCATATGCAGAAAAAGTTTGCGAGCGGAGGGGATGGGCACGGCACCGGGCACGGTGAGTTCATGGAACACAGGGGCACCATAATTAGATGCCAATAGCATGGTAGAACTGTGCTCGATATGCATCCGCAAAAGAAAGAGGCACCATGGTCTCGCGGGTTCTCTACCGACCGTTTGATACCGAAGACTTCGACGCCATCGCGTTGATTCTGCAGCAGCTTTGGCATAACAATTCGGATAACGATGAGTACAACCGCCTCGAGGCCGCGTGCGACCTCGCCTATTGCCTTTCGTCTTCGACGTTTTCGCAGGTTGCCGTAATCGACGGTCAGGCGCGCGGCATTGCGCTCGCGCGTGCGGGACAGAGCTCCGGCGCCACCGTTAAGGAACATTGGCTGGATACCGAACGCGCACTGCTATCGCAAATGCGCGAGCTGGAGCCCGATGCCTGCGCCGAGTATCTCTCGTTTGTGCGCGCAACCATCCGAACCAACAACCGCCTGCTCGAAAGCAGCCCGTTACCACACGACAACGAGGTCACGCTGCTTGCCGTAGATCGCGACGTCCATGGCCTGGGCGTTGGCTCGGTGTTGCTCGACGCCGCAGTCTCGTACCTGTCCTCGCGCGGGGCGACGAGGGCGCACCTGTACACCGACTCCAACTGCTCGTGGAAGTTCTACGAACTGCACGGCTTTAAGCGCACGGCCACGCACCGCGCCAACCGCGAAGAGCGCCGTCACGACATGCCGCGCGAAAGCTTCCTCTACGAACTCGACCTAACAGCCTAGGCCCAGCAGCCATACCTAGTCATTTAGGAACGTCCCCAGTGACTAGTCGTTGGGGACAGTCTTCGTAGGTAGCGCATAAAAAGGGATGGGCTTTCCCCGACGGCTGTCGAGAAAAGCCCATCCCATAGCTTACGACCGTTAGAACGTTCCACCGCCGCCTCCGCCGACGCCGCCGCCTCCGCCGCCCGAGAAGCCGCCGCCTCCGCCGCCGCCCGAGCTGTCGGAGCTCGATGCCAGCTCACGGATGCTCTCGTGATACACGCCGTCGAACGAATCGAGCGGCGACTCGGTACCGTAATGATGGTAGTACCACCAGTAGCAGGGGTAATTGTCGTAGAAACCGTCGGCCTCGCGCACCTCGGGAGGAACAGCCTCGGCAAGCTGACGCAGGACTTCCTTCGAAACACCCAGCGCCGCACCCATCACCAGAAGTTTATTCCACAGGACCAGATCGCCGGGGACGGCCTCCTTTAGGCGCGTGAAATCCTCAAGCCAATGCTTGAGCGCCTTGCAGCGAGCCGCCACCTCGGCGCCCTCCGGCGTAAAGCGGCGGAACGTAAGGCCCACGCCAATACCCACCAGCACAATCGGCACCGAGATAACCGCGGCGATAATGTTCGCCTGTGCGCCGTCGGTAAAGAAGATGGATCCCGCGGGAATACAGGCGATCAGAATACCAAGAACCAGGCAAAACACCATTGCGACAATGCCGTCCGAGGCAACGTACTCGCTATCGGCCAGCTTGCCCTTAACGGTGTTCTGATAGTCCTCGAGCTTGTCGCCCACGGGTGTAGCGTGCTGCTTGACGTAGTGCTGCAGCTCGTCGAACGTGCGCGAACGGTCACCGTTCTCGTCGGGCTTAGCACCGGCAAAGAAGACCTTGAGCACCATGTGGTCAATGCCCTTGGCCGACTTCCAACCCGCATCACTCACCGTCACGCGATACGTCTGCTCTTCTTTTTCACGCCCCAACAGACCCTTCTTAGCCTTAGTCACGGTCGCCTGTTCCAGCTTGATCACACGGTCGTCAGTGAGCTTCATGAGCGTGGCGATATATGCCTGATCGGGCACCTCGTTCCAGCTCATGAGGGCCGAAAGCACGGCGGGATGGTCGGCCGAAGGCACATCGCGGAAATATTCGTCCTGGAAAAGCGGCTTGGGCTTGCGGCGGCGCAGCTTGAGCACAACGATTGTGCCGGTAAAGGCCACCGCCGCGACAACACTTAGTACGGCAAGTACATTGGCAATCATGCGAGCGTGAGCGCGGCGGGCGTTAGCTTCGTCGGCCCACGCCTTCTCTTCGCTCAGGATCGTTGACATGCGCTCCTCGCTCGAGGCGGAAAGCCATGGCACCCAGTCGCTGGGGAAGGCGATGCGTGCCTCGGCGAATTCGCCCTGATGCACGCAGGGAATGGTATAGGTGACCATGGGCTCGTCCTCATCGAGTGACACGTCGCCCGTCAGCGGACCGTGGCCCCATGCGCGGAAGTTATCGCCCTTGACGGCCGCCGTCCCGGCAGCGGCATTTGCGAAGTACACTTCCATCTCGACATCGTCGGAATCCGCGGACCAGCCGTCACCTACAAATTTCCAGTAGAGCTCAGCGGTATCGGCCCAGTTCATGACCGCACCGGTCATGGTGTAGCTCACGTAATAGATCACGCTATCGCCGCTCTCGTGGGGGCTGAAAACCTTGATCTTTACGCCGCCGTCGGACTGCTCGACCGTGTAGACGCCAGAGTCACCCTTGTTTGCGCTATCGACTTTGTTGAACGCGGTGTCCTCTTCCTCGACGCTCAGCACGTCGACACCCGCCGCGCCGCCCTGCTGGTTGGTGTCCGCATTGATCTCCCAAAACACGCCGTTGATGTCGTCATCGAAATCGAACTGGCGTCCCTCGACAACGGTCAGCGAGCCGTCGGCCTCAACCGTGGCGCCGATATAGGTTTTGGTCATGGAGTAGCCGTCGGCGTGCGCGGCGACAGGCAGCAGCAACAACGCAAGCGCGACGAGCACGCAGACGGAAGCGAATCGCGCAAACAGGCAGCGCTGCCGACAAGTATTGGCAACGGGGGCGTTCATAGGCACATCCTTTGTCTGTAAAACCAACATCGCCATTGTCCCACGTTTGCGGACACACATGACGAATATCTGGGCCAACGGAACGTCAAATGGGACAAAAGTCCCACCCGAGTCTGGCACTTAGGGACGTTCCTAATGATCTATTGGGGACGGAGGAAAACGGATCATTGGGTTGAACCGACGGACTGCAACAAATTTGTCGTTTGGGACGTTCTTTGGCCGAGTCCCGCGCCAACGATAGATACCACTTCACAGCTCCGTCACAGGTGTAGCGGCTTTGTGTGGGCGCGGCATGCGCTGATTGAGCCGTCAGTCGAGGGGCATAAACCAATTGAGCGAAAACGGTTGCCCCTTTCCCGTTCGCTCGAGGATCATGTCCCCCTTTTCCGCGGAAACCCCGGCAGTTGCGAAGAGCTGCCGGGGTTTCTGTCGTGCATAAGGTCGAGTCGGCGTACGGCGATCGAGACGTTGGGCCGCAGACCCACCGTGCGCAATGCGCAGCGCCGCCAACTTGCGAGCCACGGAAACGCCTTCCCTACCGTGCCCCGCGCTATACTCGTCCGCATGGATATCAAAACACGCAACATACCAACGCCCGCCGCGGACGCGCCGACGACGACTCCCTCTCCCGCACCTGTCGTGGGCCGTTTTGCCCCGTCGCCCTCGGGCCGCATGCACCTGGGCAACGTGTTCAGCTGCCTGTGCGCGTGGCTTTCGGCCCGCAGCCAGGGCGGCAGCATCGTGTTGCGCATCGAGGACCTGGACGATCGCTGCAAGCGCCCGGAACTTGCCACTCAACTGATTGACGACCTGACCTGGCTGGGACTCGAGTGGGACGAAGGCCCCTACTACCAGCACGATCGCCTCGACCTGTACGAGGGCGCCTTGCGCCAGCTGCAAGACGCCAGCCTCACCTACCCCTGCTTTTGCACGCGTGCCGAGCTCCACGCCGCGAGCGCGCCGCACGCCAGCGACGGCACGCCCATCTACCGCGGCGCCTGCCGAGGCCTTTCTGCCGAAGAGGTTACCCGCCGCAGCGCCCTGCGCGCCCCGGCCACGCGTCTGCGCGTGCCCACCGTCGATGACCTCGCAGACGATGTGATCGAATTCGTGGACCGCACGTACGGGGCCCAATGCGAGGCGCTCGCCACCGAGTGCGGCGATTTTTTGGTGCGCCGCAGCGACGGCGTTTTTGCCTATCAGCTAGCCGTGGTGGTCGACGACGCTGCCATGGGCGTCACCGAGGTCGTGCGCGGATGCGACCTGCTGGGCTCCACGCCCCGCCAAATCTACCTGCAGCATCTGCTGGGACTTCCCACGCCGCACTACGCGCACATTCCGCTGCTCATGTCGCCGGACGGCCGCCGCCTTTCCAAGCGCGACCGCGACCTGGACCTGGGCGAGCTCCGCGCCCGCTTTGGCACGCCCGAGGCACTGCTGGGCTGGCTCGCCAGGCAAACGGGCATCGCGCCGGACACCACGCCACGCTCTGCCGAGCAGCTGGTCGAGCACTTTAGCTGGGACGCTATCCGCGCACACCGGGAGAACATCACTGTAACGGCCGAGTAGCCAGCCACCCCGCCACTACGCAACATCCCAGGGCTGGAGTTCGTCACCCAGGTGAACGATGCAGTCGTAGAGTACGGTGTGACGCTCGGCCGGGTTGGCATCCCGATGAAAATGCCCGTAGTACCAGCGCTTGTAATCCAAGCGGTCTTCCAGCTCATCGAAAAATGCCGTCAGCCGATCAACGGCGGGATAATTCCAGCCAGGCCCCGGATAGAGCGTGGGCGAAAGCATGCGCGTAGAGCAGGTGTGGGTGATCACGTAGTCAACCTTCCAGCCCACGCTGTCGAGCTTTGCCCGCGCCTCCTCAAAGTTGCGCTCGTCCGGCAGCTCCTGCGGCCACCAGCTGGAATAGGGAATGCGGTATTCCTTATCCACACTCGTGGCGCCGCCCATGGTAAAAATCGTTGAGCCGTCGAGCTCAAAAACCTCGCCGCGCGTCAGGCGCCGTATGGGAGAGGTATCCGACAGGCGCTGCGTCAGCCCACCGTGCCACAACTCCATGGGACGCTCCGCCCAGTGATCGAAACGCTCGTGGTTGCCGTCGACGAGCAGCACGGTATAGGGGCGCGACTCCAGCCAAGCGATGTCGGCACATTCTTCGGCAGAGAAATCCCACGGAAAGCCAAAGTCGCCGGCGACGATGAGATAGTCGTCGCTCATCAGGCTATCCCCAAGCTCCCAATCGCGCAGCTTTTGCATGTCGAGGCCGCCGTGAATATCGCCCGTCACATAGACCGTCATCGGATTACCACTTCCCTCTTATATGTTTCGAGATCGTGCTCAATCTGCTCGTCACCCGTGGCGTTGACCCACCACGGCCATTTAACGCACCGCATCGGCTCGTCTACCCGCGCAAACCAAGCTTTGAGCTCCTCCAAGCTCACCGGGGCGTAGCTGTTGGCGTCCACGCCCACGTCATAGCGCAGCAGTCCCTGCCTGCGGTTGAACTCGTTGTATGCGCCGCCGCAACTGTGGATATGCCCGTGCAAATGCCAGCTGCCGTGCGACATGCCCTGCCAGTCGACCATGGGATAGTGGCTCAGCACGATTTTTTGGCAGTTGATCTTGAGCGCGCAAATGGGCGGCTCGACGATAAAAGCATCCGCTACCGCAGGCTGCGTCCAGTCTTTGTCGTGGTTGCCGGGCAGCAGATGGACGCGCTTGCAGGCAATGCTTTTGCGCAGCTCGTAGGCGTCTTGGACCGTCATCTTAAAGCTAAAGTCACCCAAGATGTAGAGCTCGTCATCCGCAGCAACCTTGCTGTTAATGTTGGCGACCATGGCATCGTTCATCTGCGCAACAGTCGACCAAGGCCTATCGCTAAGCCGTAGCATGTTCTCGTGTCCAAAGTGAGTATCGCCGGTAAACCAGATCACGGGGACCTCCTGTTGCTGCGGGGTATCCATCCCTTAGGGCTTACCCCTCGTTCTTCCATCCAAACGGGTCGAGCACCCAAAAAATCAGATCGAGTACGCCGCCGGTCATCATGGCGCCGGCAAGGGCCATGCAAACGTGCAGAGAACTGGCACTTCGGAGCACGTCGAATGGCCCCAGAACAGCCAGCAGCGCGACCGCTGCGCCGGCAAGGCACAACGCGAGGCACGGCCCCGCGTCCTTGACGCACTTCTTTGCGAGATGCTTGGTGTTATCGCTCATTGGTATCGAACTCCTTAGAGGATCGTTGTTTGGGTACATGCCGCCGCGGCAGAGCAGGGCGGCAGGGTAAGTGTCCCATGCCGTGCGGACACGTTTTTAAACCCATGTATCCGCAGGGACCCATGTCCTTGCAGAACACCCCCGAAGAATCGTCTAAGCCGCTGGCGGGCAACATACTGAACAGGGGGTCTTTCCTCGTTTGAGCGCGGTCGCCAGTGGCACGCTTGTTCTAATGGCATTTTGAGGAAGGTTTTTGCATCCCCCAGAACGGTGATAAATCTTGCCGTTCTTGATGACGATCACCTTGGTTTTTGAAGCAGCCACGCTGCGGGACTTGATGGGCGCATCCGCCTTTTGACGAGCCGGTGCCGTTTTCCGAGGCCAGCCTCTCGGAAAATCAGAATCGCAGAATCGATTGATGTAGCTGTCGAAACATCCATCGAACAGCAGCCCCGTTGCCAAGCCCGCCATGAACCCACAGGCAATCGCGGCCTCTCCTCTAATTTGCATATGTCCCTCCTTAATTAATCTTGAAGATAAAAGCGGCGCGCGCCGCAGGACCCATGCCCTTGCGGCGCGCGCCGAAAATGATCCGCTTTCCTCCGTCCCTAACGGATCAGCTGGCGGCGCTTGTCGGACAGGAAGACGCCGGCGGCAACCAGGACCGTGCCTCCAATTACGAACGTCTCGCCCAGCAGGTTGGACACGTCGCCCGTGGCGGGCATCGTCGTCTGCTGCGTGGTGGCCTCGGACGCCGAGGTCATGTGCTTGGCCTGGTACGCCACCTGCGTCGCAGGCTGAGTCTGCTCGCCATTCCCGCGCTCGGCGGCCTCTTGGCGAGCGATCTCGGCGTTGAGCTCGACAATAGCCTGGTCGAGCTCGGCCTTGGCGGCGGTATAGTTGGCAAGCGCCTCCAAGTAGGCAGGTGCCACAGCATCCGTCGCAGCAACGGCAGCGTCGAGCTCAATCTTGGCAGCTGCGGCGCGCTCGGCGGCATCGTGGGCTGCAGCGATCTTAGCGTTGAGCGCCTCATCCGCATCGTTGGCACGGCCGCTAGCGATGGCGTCGGCAAGGTTGATCCTGCGCAGGCGGGCAACCGCGGCGGCAGAAGCATCGCGATCAGCGGTCGCATCCGTTACGGCGTCGTCCGCCGCAGTCACGCCAGACTCGGCATCGGTCTTCGCCGAAGCCGCTGCCTCAACAGCAGCATCGGCAGCGGCCTTGTCCTCCGTCGCCTGAGCAAGCGCCGCGGCGGCATCATGTAGCTGAGCCGCACGAGCAGCAGCCGCGACGGATGCGGCCTGAGCCGCGGTCACAGCCGTGCCGGCACCGCTCGCAGCAGCCTGGGCGGCAACAAGCTCGGCCTGGGCAGCAGCGACGTCGGCATCTGCCTGGCCTGCCGCACCCTGCGCGGCATTCACTGCAGCCTGCGCGTCAGCCTGAACGGCACGCGCCCCCTCGAGCACCGCCGAGGCCGCATCAAATGCACGCTGAGCAGCGGCAACGTCGGCAGAGTACGCAGCCAGCTCGTCCTGGGCGGCAGCAAGCGCGCTCTCCTTGTCGCCAACGCCGGCGCGAGCGGCATCCAGCGCACGCCGGGCAGCGGCAGCCTTGCCCTTGGCAACATCGAGTTCATCAGACTTGGCAGTCACGACACTCTGCGCCGCGGTAACCGCAGCGCTGGCAGCGTCCACGTCGGCGCGGGCATCAGCCACGGCACGCGCAGCGGCCTCAGCCGCGGCCTGCTTCTCCCCCACGGCAGCCTGGGCATCCGAGGCCCCAGCGGCAGCAGCGTCAACATCGGCGGCAGCAGCATCGACTTGAGCCTGCCTTGCAGCGGCGGCCTGCGACGCGGCGCTCACCTTGCCGCCAGCCTGCGCAGCCGCGCCCTGAGCGGCAGAAAGCTCCTGACGAGCCGCGTCCACGCCCTGCCCAGGATTTGCCAACGAGTCACACCACGCATTAAGCGCAGCCTCGTATTCGGCAACCGTCATCGGATTGGCGGCATTCGTGTACCATCCTCCAGACATAGAGAACGTCTGCGCCTGCGTAAGCCAACGGTTCATCGTCCCGCGCGTGCAAACCCCCATACCCGTTACGGTGTAATCGGGATCGATCACATTCATGTAGTGACCGACTGTATGCACGCTCCCGCCATGCGCAGCCACGTAGCGATCGATTTCGTCGCCATGCTGCTCGTAGAAATCAAAAGCAGCCTTTCCCGTAAGGCCCGTCGCTCCCAGCGTAGCCGCAGCGCGGTCAAAGACGGCCTTCTCCTGATCGACCCACTGGATGAACGGGTCGCTTCCGTAGTTCCACGCCACGTTTTCGCCCACGTTGAACTGCATGGCGTGCGCAGTCTTGGTATCGGAGAAATTCGCATCGGCAATCGCGGTCGCCATCATGGCATACGTCACCTTGAGCTCACCCAGGCCAACGCTCGCACGATACTTGTTGCACGCCTTGAGCCACACAATCGCTTGCTTCATGTTGGTCAGACTCGTCGCGTCAACCTCCTCGCCCACCTTGGTGAGGCTGGCATATTTGCAGTTGAGAATCAGGTCCGCCGCATCGTCGGCACCCACGCTCTTAAAGAACGCAATGGCGCCCTGGCGGTAGTTTTCCGCCGAGGCGTTCGCCGTAGCCTGAGCGGCGTCGAGCTTGGCCTGCGCTTGAGCTACAGCCTGATCGGCCTGCTGCTTTTGAGCCTTTGCCTGGTCGAGCGCCTTGTCGGCAGCGTTCTTCTCGTCCTTAGCGGCCGAGAGCTTGGCCTGAGCGTCGGCCAGCGCCGCAAGCGCATTGGCATGCTCGGCCTTAGCCTGATCGACGGCGGCGTCTGCCGCGGTCGCAGCAGCCGTGGCAGCGTCCAACTTGGACTGCGCGTCAGCCGCAGCCTGCTGCTGGACGGCGAGCGCCTGCTGAGCAGCCTGCACCTCACCCTCGGCAGTGGTCACTTCCTGCGAGGCAGCAGCGAGTTCGCCCTCGCGCTGCGCCTGGACCGACTTGGCGGCGTCCAGCGCGGCAGCGGCGGCGTCCACCTTGGCCTTGGCAGCCTCGTACTCCGGGCCCGCGGCACCCTGCTCGGCACGGTCGAGATCGGCCTTGGCGGCGTCATAGCTCGCCTGAGCGGCATTCACATCCTTATCGGCCGCATCCTTTGCCTGCTGAGCTGCCGAAAGCTTGCCTTGCGCGTCCTGCTGTTTGGCCGCGGCGGCATCAACGCCAGCCTGGGCATTCGAAAGCCTGACCTGCGCGTCGGCGGCCTGCTGCTTTGCCTGCTCCAGCTCGCTCGCGGCCTGCTCGGCAGCGGCCTGAGCCGCGGCAACAGCCTCGGGCGTGGCATCGGCAGCAGCGGCCTGCGCGGACTTGAGCGCAGCCTGGGCATCGTCGGCGGTCTTCTGGGCAGCGGTCAGGGCTTCACCCTTGTCCGTCAGATCCCTCTTTGCGGCATCGAGTGCAGCTTGAGCGTCCTCGAGCGCCTTCACGTCCGCATCGGCCTTGTCCTGCGCGGCACCCATCTGCTGCTCCAGCTCGGCCGAAGCTGCAGAAGCGGCAGCGTCGCTTGTGCCACGGGCCGCATCGTAGGCGCTCTGAGCCTGCTGCTGGTTGGCAGCGGCGGCGTCGTAAGGAGCGGCGGCCGCATCCAAATCGGCCTTGGCAGCAGCGGCCTTAGCGCGAGCCGCATCGACCGCAGCCTGCAGGTTGGCGACCTTCTGCACCGCTGACACCGTGCCCGCGCCAGCGCTAGCAGCAGCCGCGCTCGTCAACGGAGACAGCACCGCAGCCGGCTTCGCAGTAGCGTCGGCACCGTTCGCACCCTGCGCCACCGCAGTCAGCGGAGACAGCAGCGACCCGCCCGTCATGGCGATCGTTGCCGCAGCAACTGTCGCCATACGCCCGGCGGCCTTCGCCTTACCCGCAGCGCCGCCATTGATGTTCTTGTTCACGTTCTTGCTCATTGCCGATTCCTTCCCACGATGAGCTGATGTTTGACACATAATCGATCCAATATGCCCCGCTAAAAAGAGGTGATAACGGGGTAATTAAATCGGAGGAGTTGGAGACAAGCCCACATCCATCAGCGGATGCCGAGCTCATACTCCCGCTCGCGCTCAATATCATTCAGGTACTCATAATCTTCGGAGCTAAGCTCTAGATCATCTTGAGCGAACATGTAGTTCTCGGCCTTAGAACCAATACTGCAACCGTAGATGGTATTGAGATCGATATGGTCGGTATTGTCGTTGTAAAGGGGGAAAATTCTGCTGGTCATGCTCAAGTACCTCTCAACATAAACTGAAAACTCGTTTGCTTGGTCTCTTTTTGAGACCCCATCTGATGTGCTATGGCTGCAGTATATGTTCTCCCCTTTTACAATGCAAGCGTAATTTCAAAATGTTCTAGGAGCGATAATTGCGCAACACCATCACTTGTCGCCACCGCCATCCTCTACCGCGCCCTCACGCGCAGCGCACTCGTTGAGATACTTGACCGGAATCGGCCACACGGACGGAGCCTTATAGCGCGAAAGGCCTATGTTGGCCAGCTGAACCAACAACTCAGACAAATCATCGCCGTCGAGTACCTCAATCGAACGCACGTGAATCGCAGTCGCCATATCCTCCTGGGTGCCGTTGTTGACGCCCGCAAAATAGCAAGTCTTGCCCGCACGCTCGAACGTTCCAATGCCGTAATAAGGCGAGTTGTAGCTCTCGAAAATCTCTTTCTTACGCCCTGCTTTGCCTGTGAGCTGATGCTCACCCACCAGGGCCATAAAGTTATTGGAAAACGTCGTCAGTCCCGTATCCCGCACGCGCGCAAGCATAGACTGCCCGTCCGCATGCACGTCAAAGACATAGGCGCCCTTATCGAGTTTGCCGTCCGCGGTCAGCAGATCGAGCTCCATCTCGTCCTCGGGACCATCCTCTGCCGAATGTGAGGCATAGCGCATGCCCCCATCCGCGCCAATCGCCAACGTAGCGATACGCGAATCCAGCTCAATCTTGTCCTTTGTTTTATGCGGCACATCGACCAAGCCACACACCGTCACCGACTCAATATCCAAAGCATCAAGATCAAACGCCGTCACCCGCTCGTCGACAACATCCTGCTTTACCAGCAGTTCTTTGAGCATGGCGCCCAGGATCGCCTCTTGCGCATTGCGATCCTTTTGCTTTGGCGCCACCTTAAACAGTGGCTCGCACACATCCGGTGTCACGTGCTGTTCCACCACGCCAGCATGTAAGGCATAGCCGTCGTCCTCAGCAACCTCATTGGGCACAACGACAAGGTTCAGCGCCCGCGAATCCACGGCCCTTCCGCCATACGTTGCGCGAACGCCCCACGAGGAATCGTTAAGTCGATCGGCCAGCTGGCGCGCCACTTCGGCAAGCCCATTGCGCGCAAACGACACCACGATTCGCTGCCCCGCCATGCGCTCCGCAACCACGCGCGCGTACTCATCACCCTTGAGCACCTCGTAGAAACTCTTACGCGGGTATTCCATGAGCGTCACCCGGGCGAAGTCGCTGTAACGGCGTTCGAGAATCTGCAGCTCTCGATACAAAATGCCCTTCTTGGTATAGGCGACCTTGTCCGCCTGGGCCGAGAACGTCAGATCACGGCGCTTGGACGGCTTGTCGCCCTTGGCTCGGCGCAGGATGTACTCGTCTTTTTGTTCGTGGGCAAGCACCATCGTCGCCACGGGCGATAGCCTGTAGCCCACTTGGCTCTTAATCTTTTCGAGCTCTTTCTCGTCACCTTGTGCCCTGCCAATAAGCACACGGCGCTTGGTAAACGTCCGAATCTTAAGATCAAAGGTGCAATCCTCATCGATAACGATTTCAACCGTTTCGATCTTGGCAGGTCCCCTTCCGTCGCTTTCGACAGCATCGCGGCGGGCACCCTTGGCGCTAATGACATACAGGTGCCCGGTGTCATTGGGAACTTCGTCCTCAATCCCCTCAAACTGAGAGCAGGAGTTGAACAGCAAGCGGAGCGCAACGTAATCGTCCAACTCGTTCCAATTAGTTTTAATCGGAACTATCTGCTCCTGATAAAGCGAGGCATTAAGGTCGCCCGTCTGCACGCCCGCTTTGACCATCAGAAAGACGCGGTTGTCTGCAAGCTGCGTGAGCGCGACGACCTTGCCCGTCTGGCACACATCGGCCATAAAGTTCGCCACGGCATGCTTGCCCGCATCGCCGACGTTGCACCAAAAGACCGAGTAGCGCTCCTCGGCAGCAGCGGCATCGAGCTGCAACACGAGCTCTGATACGGCGATGTCTCCCAAACCGCACGGCTGGTTATGCTTCGATTGCACGGCCGATCGCCTCCATCATCTCCAAATTGATTGCACCGTCGGCGGCCATATAAGGAACGGAGAACACAGTCCCCTCAGCATCGAGTGCCTTGGGCACGCACTCAAGCGCTGCCTCATCAGCCAAAACGTTGACGATTAGCAGGCGTTTCGCCCCAACCTTTTGAGCCTTCGCCCTAAAGCGCTCGGCATCCGACGCCTCGCGACCGTCGCGAACATAAGCGATATAGGCACCGATGCGATAGTGCTTAAAATCGATCCATACCCCGGTCGTGTTGCCAGCAGCATCGAGCACCTCAAAGTCGCCACCTGTCTCGGCGTGTGCCGCATCGCCACGCGTAAGCGAATAGCGGCCGTCGTAATATGCCTCAAAGATTGCCCTTCCGGCAGATTCTCCCAGCTCACCCAGGTAGACCGCCTGGAACATATAGGGCGTCATGTGCGCCGTCGCCGCCGGCTGCAGCGTTGTGGGCACCCCGTCGCTCGACCAACGCTCACGCACTTCGCGAATTGACAGCAGCTCGGGTACGCGCGCCGCCGCCTGGCTCACCTGGCGAACCGTCGCGCCCTTTAAGCCCTCCTTGCAGTGGCAACGATCCTCCAGACGAGCAGCAATCTGCTCGACGGGCTCACCATCGTAGCTAGGGAATTCAAAGTGCGGCACCTTGCATGCCCCGCCTTCTGCATAGGCATAGCCATTTGCAGCATGCGACATGCGCAGCGCGGTACTCCGGCGCTCTGGGTATTGCGCGAGATCTTCCCACGGCAGGCAAAAATGATGCAGGTAAAAGTCGCGCTCGCCATCAAAAGCAGTGAGATCTTCGTCCCCGGCGTTTAGCGAGGTAACTTTCCACGCCAGCTTTTCGTGCTTTTGCTTGGCAAGGTTGTTCCTAAAGGCGGCAAGGTTCTGCTGCTTAACGGCAGCGTGTTCCTTGTTGTCCGTCATATGGTTGTTGGCAGCGGCGCAGGCACCAACCACCTGCTCAAGCTCGTAGCCCATCGGCAAATCATGCAAGAACGAAAAGTTGCAATCGTTCGCAATCTCGCGGTCGAGCAGCACCTGCACGCAAGGCATCTTTACACTCGTGCGCATCAGGCGACCCACAGCCTGTGCCACAATGCGAGCGCCTTCGGCCTGATAAGAGAGGGTGTCGCGCACCGGCAGGCTCTTATTAACGCCAGATAGAAGCATCCGTACGTTCCGGCGCTTTTGAGTAAACGGAACCTCGCCGCGCGCTACCAGTTCCTCCTGCTCCACCACGCCAAGTAGCGCCTGCTGGACAAACTTATTTGAGTTGATCTCCACTCCCCAGGTCAAACGACTTGTGGGCGACTCGATATATAAGAAATCAAGATCCATCTTGGGGCGACGGTCGGCATTTTCAAAGCCGCAATCGACCTGATGAACCATGTCGCACAGATTCTCCGGCACCTTGTATTTGAGATTCTTGGAAAAGCCACCGGCCGAAAGATTGATAAACATCAGGGTCGGCTGGCCCAGCTCGAGACGTTTTTGAGCGCCACGCCAACCTGCATCCCATTCCGCAGCGTTAAAGCACGGCACCATGTCCTTGGCGGCCTCAAGCGATTTCTCGTACGACATCTCGGGGCACTTGATGTTTCTAATCACCAGCTCCGCGACAATCTCGCGCGCAAGATCCAGCGCCAGACTATTGAATTCGCCATGGTTTCCCATGTGGCGCGTGGTAAAAACGGCTCCCGCCCGTTGCTCGTTACGCGCCACACCACGGGCCCAAGTACTCACGGCAACAAGCGTCTTGCTCAGGCGCTTCAGCTCAAACTCGATGCTCTTGGCGTCGCTCACGCCCACCCTGTCAGCAATCTTTAAGCGCAAGCGCACCGCAAGTCCCTCACTCACGCCAATCCCGTCAAAGAACCGCATCGCGCGCTCGTACACCTCGTCGGGCGACACAATGATGCCGCCAAAGGCGCCGCCTGCCAGCGCGACCATGCCGGCAATTTCCTTGGACTCATCCACCCAGGCAATATCGACGTCGTACTCCTTCGCAGCCTGTTTGTTAAACAGCTTAGTCTGTCGCACGATTTCCTGGTTGAGCTCGCCAATCCAAGCGTCCTTGCGAACCACGCCATGAACCTCGTCAAGGTAATCGAGGTTGAAGTTTTTGACGGTCGGCGCACTCCATGTTGCGCTCATACACACGCAAGGCGCTTTGGCGGCAATGGAGGCAAGGTAGGCCTCGGGCATGCGCTCAATGCCGTGGCTGGTTAGGTACGTGGTAAACATGTGCTCGATGGTGGTTTCCATCACTAGATAATCGACACCACGCGCATACATCGAGTCGTCGGCGGCATCGATCTCGTCATTCTTGCGATCTTTAAAGAACAGCGCCAGCATCAACGAATCCCAAAAATACTTCTCGCTGGTCTGGTTGTTCCTAATGCCCAGGGCATCGATGATGTTCTTGCGCGAAAGGTCGTCCTTGTACGAAATGCTGCCGTAGTACAGCTTGTCCATAAGCGTGGCGCAACGGGCGAGATGACCCACCACCATCCTGACCAGACCGCGTGCACGACGCACCGCCTTGCTGACGGTTTGCTGCCCACTCCCTCCGCGAGTGATAATCATATTGCGAGTACCGCCCTCATTGAGTTTGAAGCGCAACGGATTCGCCGAGTTGTCGCCCACCGAAATATCGTCGCTGCCAAACAGATGTCGACCGGAGAGCTGCTCTTCTTTCGCCTCGTCAGACAGCGCAAAAGGCGGACGCAGTTTCATGTCCTTAATACAAGAGGCGAGTGCCTTTTGAATTTTCTTGGCATCCTTGGCGATTTCTTCGGCATCTTCCTCTACGCTCGCCCGCGAAACCCTGTTCCTCTCGGCGTTTGACCCTTTGTGATCGCCCGACGTGGAAGCGTGCGTATAGACCGCCATCCATTGATCTCGATTCCCCAGTAGCAAGGGGTCCACCACACCGCCGTTAAAATGACGATCGAGGATACGCAATACTTCGTCCGGTTGAAACGTCACGGGATCGTCTGTCAGCGTCGACAGTATGTCGGCCTTCATGTGGTCGATTTCATCAAAGATAAACAGGCCCTTCTCGGCAGCCATTGCGTTAAAGAGCACAACGCCTGCACCGGTCACTGTATCGATCCTATTGATGAGCTTTTGCGGCGTCAGGGCAATCACATGCGGTATGCTCTCGTCATTGAGCAGGGCAGACGGCCAAATCTGGGGGATCACCTCCATGCCGCGCGTGATGTTTTTGAGCTCGTGGCTCACAGCCCAACGCAAGCTCGCATCCGCCGACGATAGCTTGTCGCGAAGGGCGGGGGTCAAACGGTCTGCAACACCTCCCAGACGATTTCGAGTGTCAAGGATGCCCAAAAGGTCATCGGCGATCTCCATCGCGTTGCCCCACGCTCGCTTAATGATGCGATGAGAGCTCTCGTCGTCCGCCTCGATGGGACACGGAATGTCGCGCACGCCCACGGCGCCCTTACCGCGCGTAGTCTCAATCCAATGCAGGATGTTATCGCCCGCACGCGGAAGATCGAACACCATGCGCTGCGCGGCATCGCCATCCATGCCCTGTTCAACCAGCAATTTGCGCACGCTCGCAACGTAGTTGTCGCGGTTGTCCTTACCCGGCACCACAAACACCAGGTAACGACGGCCCGGGCACTTGTTAAAACAGCCCGAATCGTCCCAGCCACCGGCGATGAGGTCGGCTGTGACCTGCTCGGCCGTATAGTTTTTACCCGAGCCCGTCGTGGCGCCCAAAAAGTACAGGCCATTGTTGCCCTGATCCTTGGGGGCAAACAGCGCACGCTCAAAAAACTCGCGCATCGCCTTTTGACGTGCAAGATAGGGAGCGAGCTCCTTGTCGTCCGCAGACGACGGATTCGATTGGCAGTTGAGATCCCACATAGCCATGGTCAAACCTCCGATTTAGTTGTTACACGTGTTTGATACCATCCCGTGCGGACAAAACTCGCGCTGGGCGGTCAAGGCGGCGGCGTCCATGCCGCTTGAGAGAAGAAAGAAAGGAAAGAGGAGCAGTCAGCGACTACTCGCACGAAGCGAGCAGTTTCTTAAGATCGCACTCCAACGCCTCGCGCTCTTTGGCATCGATCACTGCAAGGGCGACACGCATCAGGGATGCATCGGCGGCAGACTCCTGAACCTGGTCGGGGCGCTTGCTAAAGCTTTTCCCGGCAGCCTTCCGATCGGTCGCGCCGTTCAGTGCGGTGGCTAAAGATTGTCATCGGACTTTGCGCTGGCTTTGGCCGCCTCTTCGCCCGCGATCAGGTCCTTAACCGTTATATACGCACTGTACGTAGCATCCTCGATCTTTTCCAAAACATCATCAGGGTCGCAAGTGCCCCAAGTTTCTTCGAGGACTCGAGCCAATCCCCAAGCAGCGCTGAGCAGGACGTCAACGTCCTTTAGATCTAAATGATCGACCGTAAAGGGATAGTCCGCGCACTCCAGTAGATACGTGTCAACTGCGCCAATTGCCTCAGCCACGTATGGCTCAAGATCGCAATGGGGTTGGAGGGCGCACAGCGCCTTGTGCGGATCGGTCGGCTCGATCCAATACAGCGTTGTCGCATCCTCGCATTTCTCGAGCGGATAACGCTCAACCGCCTTCTCCCAACTTTCATACCAAGGATCGGCATCGCCGTCCGTCATCGACCTGCAAAGATCAATCGCCGCAGAAACAGTCGCACACGAGCATCTATAACTGGCGCCTTTCCTAAAATCATCATTGAGCTCGTCGTCGCCAGACAGCCTCGCCTCCATGATCAGAAACGGGCCGTCATCATCTGTAATGCTCATGGGATAGTTGTCACATTCGTAGTACGGATACATTTTGTCTCCAATCAACCGTTCGGTCACATTAACAAGCAATATCAAAACCGCGCTCACGCGGAGGGTTGTCGTCCTCGATCCATTCGAGCCCGTCGTTCTCATCGATTCCGGCATCGGGGACTGACGACCATCTGAACTCGAAACCAAGCTGGTCAAGCTCATCGACTCGCTCACTGATTACTCCGTACGCATCCAACGCATTCTCGAAATCCTCCGAAGACACATAGCCGCGCTCGCACTGCTTGCGCATCTGGTGCAAACGACCCATGGCGGCAGCGATGATCTCGCGAAGAACGATAACCTCGCGCTCGCATACATCGATGTTTCCTTTGTTGAGCTTGATGCAATCGGACATAACGGCCTCCCTGGTTTTAAGCCTTTTCGCTTGATTCCATTGAACAGCCGCAAACAGCCGCGTAATATGACTTTTATCGGGTTTTAATTTTTGGCTGTTTGGAGCATTAATGCTTGATTCCGAACAAGAGCCGTTTAGCTGGGGTTTCGAGGCTGGCTTTCTTCGCTCTCCCGTCAATCCCCGCATGCTTCTTCTTAACAGAACGCCAGAGATTGATTGCGCCGATGACGGAAACGCAACCGGCAATGCAAGCGCATGGAATCTCGTCTCCGTAGCCAACGACCTATTACGCGTCGACTTAAGCTCGCTTTTCAACGAGATTGGGGGCCACTTTCGTGAGCGAGCAAAATTGCGCTTTTACATCGATTTGCAGAACGCCATTCGTCAGCCCCCTGCTCCCCACGATGCGCAACACGCTTCGATGGACTACGCAGCCGAACCAGACCATGACGACTGGCTCGATCCAGACGATTCCGACCAAGAGTCCGCGCAAGCAGAATTGAACGAAGCCGAAATCGAAGTCAACCTTCAAAAACAAAAGGAACGCGACCTCGATTTCTTTGCTCCGATATTCGATAAAGCCATTACGCGCCATGCACACGGAGAGATATCTGGCATGGCCAGGTATCTCCTTGAAAATGTCTGCAGGCAGTGTGTCATGAACATCACAGCAATTCCCGACTATCGCTATTACAGCTGCTGGATGAACAACAACGCTATTGAGTGCAACGAAATCAACCGCCTGTACCGCGCGGTGATCACGACATCGGCCCAACTCAATAAGCAAGAAATGGCGTCCCTCTTCAGCTCCTATCTCAAGCTCGTGTCGAACGACATGGACATTACAACTACCAACGGCAAGACCGGGCTAACAGAACCGGTGCCGTATAAACGCGACAATCCAAGAGACAACTATCCAAAGGTCAACTCGCAGATAGAAACAGCTTGCGTTTGCACCAATACCGATCTCTTTCGAGCGCTTCTCATTGTTTTTTATCAGGAATGTCTGGAGCTTGCCCCGCTGCTTAAAAACACCGAGGCACCTAGCCTGCTCGCGCAAAACGAAGAGTTTTTCCCAGCCGCCATCAAAACAAGCGACCCGCGACAATTTCGATTATTCGATAATCAGCTGCCGGCAATCATCCGCTTTGGCGACGCTTTTGCATACGCAGCCAAAAAGCACTTGCCCGGAAACGAAACGGCTCAAAAGCTCGAAGAACATTTGAGCGATATAAAACGCATGAATAGCGCCCCCTTTATGCAGGCGTTTCGCAAATACTATCTCGAGGCTATGCGCGAGAACCAAATCTACGCAAATGGAGACTTCCATACGTATGCAGAGCTTAACGACCAGGAAAACCTCAATAGGCTCGTAAGGCTTCAAGCTGTTATTGCAAAGGCAGGAGAGCTTTACTTCACCGAAGAGGAATGTTCCTTTGCAAGCCTTTATGCCCGCATCCTCCACGAGCTGCTGCTGTGCGGCATTATGCCGATAACATGCCAAACCTGTGGTTCGCTCTTTTTTCCGACCGGCCCTAACAGCAAGTACTGCGATCGATATAACGCGGCGACCAAGCTCTATTGCAACCCGCGGCACAACGCCAAAAAACATCTTGGTCGCAAATCACCCCGCGACGTCGCACTCAATATACGGAGAAAAGCCGGCACGGCATACGAAAAGGGTTTAACGGATTGTGCCCACTATTTTGACAGCCTTGGCAATTTTGTTCTCGATGGTCTTGGCCCAACATACCAAGCGAGCGACCTAATTTCCGACGAGCTCTATGCGGCATGGCTGTCTATCGTCAACCAGCCCAATTGCAGGACAAAAATCAGGCGACCAGATAGGAACGGTTTTCCATACCCCGTACTGTGGTACGGATTCATCCTCAATGGCATACAGTATGTACAAGTCGAGTTTCCCGAAGCCGAGTACCCGGCGCTTTTTGAACGCTTGAGCCAGCTCGCCGAAAGCCCGCAATCAAAGTGCACGCTGAAGCACAAGGGACCCGGCGAGCACCCATACAGCTCATGGCTTATCAAGTTATACGAGTTGTTGGAGATCATTGCGCAAATTAATAGCGCCGACCAGGTGGCAAAGCCCATTCCATTGCTTGGAATAGATAGGGACGATTGTGTCTCGACCGACCCGACCGCCCAAGGCACACGGAGCGCGCCCGACGCATGCGTCTACAGCACCGGCACGATAGATAGCCTTAGCTTTACCGTGTATACGAAGGGATATGACCCGGAAAAGCGGGAACGAGCCTGATGTAGCGGCTTCGAGCGAAGCCGCCGGTCACGGGGTGGCACCGGGGCGCGGACGCCGCGGGCCATTGGGAGCAACCCTCCTCCGCTACCTGCGCGACGTGGCAGCGCCGCTGCGTCGTCCCTGTCGCCGAACATCGTCCTGAAGGCGCGGGCGGGTGTCCATGAACAGCCGCGCCCGCACTAGCCTGGGGGACAGCCGCCCCGCCACCAGCAGTGCGCCGGCACGCCTCGGCACCGCCAGGGTCTCCGCCTCCACGGGCAGGGCAACTTTCTCGATGACCTCGGCAGAGCACACGCCCGACAGGTCAACCCCGTTGTAGACGATTGGCCTCATGCGTTGCCCCTCGCGCGCCCGTAGGTGTTACCGCTACTCTGAAAATGACCAGATGATCACCCAACAATCTTTGGCGAGTGGGGGCTGAACGCATCGTTGCCGTTCTGTTCATCCACCGCCCTGCGCCCCAGGCTTAAGGGTTCTGCCGCGTCATCTTCCACCCGCACGGACAGGACATAGTAGAAGTCGGCACCCTGATTCCCACGATCCCGCACGTAGCCAAGGTCGGCCAGGCGGTCGGCCAGCTCGTCCCTCGAAACCAGCTCATTCGAGGTTATGCGACACGCCACAGGCTCGATCTCGTAGGTGTTCGTCTGGCTTATGGCGTTCCGATAGAAGCGGAACCACGACGTGCGGAAGAGATCCTTATGGTGCGAGTAGACATGCCCGTCCTTAATGGCATAGAAGTAGAAGAGAAAGCGCCCGCCCTTGCGGAGCCTGCCGCTGCTTTCGAGAAAGTGATAGTAGTCATCGGGAGAGTCCCCTCGAATGTAGCCAATCACGAACGATTCGCCACCATGCCCGTAGGAGTCGCTATCCGTCTTGCCCGCGCTTGGAGGCTCAGCCACAACCATTTCGGTGAAGTAGCTCAGCCGGTTCAGCCGCGTATTGCTTGCCGTGTTCTCGCCGATGACCTTCTCTATGAAATCGCGCAACGCATTCTCTGCCGTCCTGCTGATGCTCGGCTTCATGGCGAAAGCGCCGACACCCGGCAAAATCTCCTCGAAGAGCCGGAATTGGCCCTTCTCGCCCGTTTCGCCCGACCCCGGATAAAGCACGTAGCTGCCAACCGTGCGCCGTATCGCGTCGTTGTACGTGTGCATCTTCAGCAGGTCACCGCGCTTGTAGGTGTTCGTGGTGGAGGCCGCCTTCTCCTCGTTAAGTTCCTCGCGCTCTGCCTCCTCGGTGCCCACATCCTTGCCGACAAGCCCCGTCAAGTCGGTGATGCGGTACTTGGCGTCGAAGTGGACGAATGCAACAGCTCCATCTTGCACTGCGGCTCGCTCGTTTGTATAAGCATCCGGGAATATCGCGAGCGTGTAGTCGGGTCTGAACGGTCTCGAGTACGAACCCTCGTAACGAGTGGCATGAAAGTCACGGGGCGAGAAGGTGCGGTTGTAGTAGAGGTTTACCTTCGCGCCGCACTGCGCAATCTGGAATGACTGGCAGGAGCGTACGCCCTGCTTGAGGGATATTGACAGCCCACCGTCGGGATTCGTCCCGATAAATGGGTGGTCATCGGTGCTTATCGGCTCGCACCCCTCGATCCCCCTTACGATGTCGTACAGCTCAAAGAAGATCCAGTACTCGTAGAGGAGGGCCACATTCTTCGATTCGCCCTCGTAGATGTCATCCTTGCCCTTCCAGTCGAGCTGCAGCGCCATATCGAGCATGGAATATGCGAAGAAGATCTGCGAGTATCCCTCGCGCTTCTGCAACACCTGGTTGTTCTGAGGCATCATCTGCAGGGTGCCGACATCGTCGAAGAAGGCGTCGCTGAGTATCGTATCCAGCATGGCGTGCAGCGCGGCGGCTTCGCGATAACACTCCGTCTGCCGAGTATCGCCCTTCTCGGCATCCAGGACAGTCATCAGAGAGGTGCAGATCCGGTCAATCTCATACAGGGCAAATTTCACAAACCGATTGGCGGGCGTGTCGAGCAGGTCGTACTTGCGCGTGACGCTGACCATCTGGGGGAGGTAGACGCCTCCCGCATCGCCGCCGCAGTTCAAGCGCGTCCACATCCGGCTGTTCGAGAAGGGGTTCGTATAAAACCTCCGGGACGGCATGCCAGCCCCAACCGACCGCAGCTCGTCCTCGTGATCCAGCGTCCTATCAGGGTTCCTCTTTATCGCCTCGAAGAGGGCTTGGAGGTTCGGTTCGTAGCAGAACTGCCGCAGGAAGACGAACTGCTCAAGCAGCGTCTCGCGATTCTCGTCGGCTTGCTTGTAAACGTTCGACGTGGAGCCCGAGTAGTCAAGGAGCAGCGCAGCGCACCTTGCGGCAAGCTCCTCGGTGAGCTCGATGTAATCGTCTTCATAGCCAATCTTGAGCGGGACGACTTCGAACTGTAGCATCGGCGCATCAGCTTCCTCGCCGAATCGAATCCTCGAACGCCCGAGATAGTTCACGAACTGGAAGGTGACACTATTGCCGTTTCTGTCGCACCTGATATTCTTGCCTTCGTTTTGGAACGAGGCGCGAGGATGCAGGCCACCATCAGGGGTCCGCTCGTATTCGAGCACATAACATGTGGTTTCGTTGATTCGAAGCGTGGGACTCCCGTCAAGACCGTCCTTGACGGCGAAGGCTGGTGTTGAACCAGCGCCATTCTGGGATGCTTCCGGCTTGAGACCGAAACACGTCAGCCCGGTTAGCCCGGTCTGCTGTTCCTCGTCCCAATCGACTCGGTCATGCGCACCGCTCTGGTAGAGCCTGGCTATTGTTCTTCCATCCGCTGCAAAGCGGATTGCGCCGATGCTGCCGTCCATAGGCTAGATGAAGCTCGCATACTGCACGTTATCGAGTTTCGCTGCCATCTGGCTTATCTTAACGGAGCTCAGCTCGCCATCGCATATGTCTTTCAGGCTTTTAAGCAGATTGCCGATCTCACGCTTGTTACCATGGAGCTTCGGCAGCACCTTCTGGACAATCTGCTCATCGACAGAACGCTCGAGTTCGTAGTTCTCGCCGTCAAGCTCGTGCGCGGCATTAACGTACATTCGCACTTCGCGCACGGTGCGGAAGGCAAACTCATAGCCGCATTTCTCCAGCTCTTCATACAGCTTGCCGAACTTCTCGAAGATGGCGTTAGCATCATCTTCGCTGATGTAATTGGCTCCCTCCCATATGTCCTTGGCGAGACGCAGAAAAGCCTGGGGGACGCCGGAAGCTGCGACGGCAACGTCCGGCGCATCCTCGATGGCTTTGAACCCTGCGAGGACTTCGGCCTTCGACGGCTTGAACTCTATGACGTTTGCCCTGTCGAGCACCTTGGGGCTAAACATGTAAGTGGTCTCATCGATGTTCACGGTGCCGACAACGAACAGGTTCTGCGGATAGGGCAGCCTGTCAGCACCGCCATCGCCGTACCCATCAAGCACGATGAGGTTATCCTCGCCGATGGTCTCCATGTGGCTGAGGAAGTCTGAGAAATACCGCTCGACATGGCTCAGGTTCATCTCGTCGAGGATGAGGAAATACGGAACCTCGGGGTTAGCGTTGGCCCGTTCGATGAGTCTCAGTATGCCGGTCTCTTCGTACGCGCCTTTGCCGCCGTCTGCAATCGGGTTGAAGAAGCCCAGCACCTTGGTGTTGTCGGTCCAGTCGGCACCGACCGGGACGAGCAACCAGTTTGGCTCCCCGTCTTCATCCAAGACCTCAAGGTACTTTGCAAAACGCTTGGAAATCCGCGTCTTGCCTGTTCCGCTGTTGCCAGCAAGGATGACAAAGGGCTTTGCCAGTAGTGACGTGATGTAGCGCCTGGAGAAGTCGGTTTTAAATTCAGCTGGAAGGTTGTTTAGCTGAAAAGTCCTCTTCTCTCTGCTTGATGCTTTCGATGAATTCTTTGCAGCAAGGTCGATTAGTTGATGCATTGCGGGCAGCACGTCATCGCCTTGTTCGTAGTCGATGCCCTCTTCGGCAATCAATTGGCTCGCTATGAGGTTTCGCATGAACTCAGCCACGCTGTAATCAAACTCAAGTTTCCCTGCGTAAACGTCAGCGAAATACTTGAATGCCGTGGTCAGGCTACCAGCCCTCATCTTGCATCCGCGATTGCAAAGGGCAATAAGATCGTCAATTCTCGACTTGTAGTCGTAATCTATCGCACCCGAAAACTGCCCGTCTTTGTATCTGCTTCCAGTGGCGAAGAAGAGTTTCGTTAGCTCCAAGATATATGCATCTTCGGAGACGCCCACAGGCTTTACTTCGGCTGCATCCATCCAGAATGTCCTTTCCGCAAAACCGTCCTCTTGCAACGGCGATGAATCGTTTACTTTGCCCGTCACTGGCAACAACAGCAGTGCGGCAAACAAGTTGCCGACATTTGGACGCTTTGCCCCGTCTCCTTGTATTTGCACACGTACTTTTCCGCCTTTTTTTGCAACGGGATAACGCGTGCCAAGGGAGACAACTTGCCCAGTAGAGGGTACGACTACTTCCAAGATGATTGCGTGTCCGATAATGTCAACTGCAGTCAGCGTATCCCCGTTTGCAAGAGAGCCTGAACCTTTGAGTTCGTACTGTCCAGCACCACCTTGTCCAACTGTTCTCCCGCGAACGGATAGCGTATTCTCGCTATATATAGAATTCGGAATGGGATAGCTCAAATTCCATTCATCGACAAAGGACATGGCAACCACCACAATTAATCTGCTGCATAGTCAGCTATGCATCTAGCAACGTACTCAGCAAGCTTAACTGGCACGGCATTGCCAATCGCCTGCTCAATGTCTGTCTTGGACCCGACAAACTCAAACTCTTCGGGGAAGGTTTGCAGATAGCTGCGCTCCTTGTATGTTAAGGCTCTCACACCTTCAGAAATATCAGCCTTGTCGGCATGATGCCTCTTATATGCTGGCGGTATCGGACGGTTGGTGCCTCGTACCGTTACCGCTGGCTCGTCAATCGTGAAGACGCCCCTACGCTGGAAGTTGCGTGGATGCATGTAGAAGTATTGCGTGCCGAGCGAATCGCCAAGGTAATCCCTGACGGTCATCTGCTTGTCGCTCAGCCTTGAATCCAAGAGTTCGCCGAGAAAGTCATCTTTATCACCAAGATGACCGACAAGGATAAAGCGCCTGCGAATCTGAGGCACACCACATAGACTGGCGTTGAGGACGCGCCTCGTGAGACCGTATCCAGCATTGCGGAATATTTCCAGCGCCTCGGGCAGGACGTCCATCCGCTCGATATTGTAAACATTCTCCATGACGAACCACTCGGGTCTGACGTCCCGAACTATCTCAGCATATCGGATGGTGAGATTGGCCCTTTTGCCGCGCTGTCTGGCGCCCGCAATGGAGAAGTCCTGGCAAGGGGGGCCACCGATTATCATCGACGGCGAATACTCTTCAATTTTCGGGACCGCTTCCGCATCGTAAAGATCGTATTTGAATGCCGGGTGGTCGAAGTTTGCCGAATAGATGTCGACAGCCGCCTGCCAGTTATCAAACGCCGCCTTTATGTTGAAGCCCGCATTCTGGAATCCGAGCGACATACCGCCGCATCCCGAGAAAAGATCAACGCAGTCCATCGCTCACATCCCTCCTGTACTCTAGTAGCGCTCGTGCAACGTAGGTGGCAAGGTTTACCGGTACGGCGTTGCCCACCATCTGGTTGATATCCGTCTTACTCCCAAAGAACTTGAAAGACTCCGGGAAAGTCTGGATCCTACTGCGTTCCTTTGGAGTCAAGCACCGGGCTTGACTGAGGTCCGCCGCGTCGTTGGGGTGAAGCTTGTAGTTCGGCGGTATCGGCCTGTCCACACCACGAATAGTGACCGAGGGCTCGTCGATGCTGAAGATGGCCCGCCTCGTGTAGCTTCGCGGAATTCTGAAGTAGTAATCAATTCCAAGCTCGTTACCGAGATACTCACGAATTGTCATCTGATGGTCAGAAAGGCCCTTCTCAAGATATGGGTCGAGGAACCCGTCGGGCGCCCCAAGGCATCCGATCAAGAAGTATCTCTTGCGAGCTTGGGGGACCCCGCACAGGCTTGCATCCATCACTCGCCCACTCAAGCCATAACCCTGCGCTTTGAGGGTGGCCCGAATCGCTTCCATGGATTTGCTCGTTCGAACGCGTGGGACGTTCTCCATAACGATGAAGCGAGGCTTGCACCTCGCGATGATCTCGGCATATCTAACAGAGAGGATTGCGCGCCCACCATCCTCGGATCTCTTGCCGGCCTGCGAGAAATCCTGACAAGGAGGCCCGCCGATGATGATATCCGGAGCGAAGCCGGCAACTTCCTCGGATACGGAAACGTCGGAGAGATCCCTTTTGAAAACAGGATGCTGGAAGTTAGCGCGATAGACATCAATGGCAGCGTCCCAATTGTCGTAGGCAGCCACAACATTGACGCCAGCCTTTTCGAAGCCGAGGGACATTCCGCCGCAGCCGGCGAAAAGGTCAACTGCCGTTATGTTCCTCTCGTTTTCCACGCGCTCGGTCTCCATTTCGATAGATACAGACAAATAAATAATTATAATTTCGTTTCTTCCAACATGCTTCAAGATCAGTCGGCAACAGAACAAATCCAGTTGTAACGCTTCGCCCGGACAAGAATCGCTCGTGCTCGATTCGAGCTTATTGCCGCCCAGCAGGGCAACCACTGTCGCATGCTCGCCCGTCAGAGGCCGTCCGCGCCGCATCCGCGTCCGCTCCGGATGCCGCGCCGGGTCGGTCGTGCCGCGGACCGTCCCTCGCGGCACGCACCCTCCGCTCCCGCGAAAACCCGTTCAACACAAAGGCTTTTAGGTATAGCCTTATTGCTGTACGCCACGAAGTTCCCGCCCACTCACGCCCTCGCTGCCAAACGAATACGCATCCCTCTCTCTTCTATGGATGCAACGCTGCCGAAATATAAATCGACTCATGCGATCGCTCTCCGACCTCAGCTGAAACGTTTCAGAGCGCAACAATCTTGAACCTCGATCCACCCTCCAGACAAACCTCCTCAGTTCATCCATTACTATCGAAAAGATCTTCCATGAATTTTGACGGCCTGTTTCAGCTGTAATGGAAATAAAAACCAGCTTTTCGAAGTCGGCGCCACAACCAGGCAAGCATTTCCGAAATCGCAGCATCACATCGCTCGATATAAGTAATTTGCTACTGGTGCAACGGCCCCGAGCACCGTTCCCGCGCGACTCTATCGCAAATACGTTGCTTAGAACAGGGCACTGCCACATTTCAGCAAGCCAATCCGAATCCTCGTTTGGTCGGGAGATAGTCCAATTACCCTTTAAATATCATATCGTTGTGGTATTCAATAAACTCAGCTCGTGGGGCAAATCGCTTCGGAAGCGTAATCGGCTCTCCGTTGTAGCGCCACAAATTTACCGCTTCCTTGAAAGTAGCGGCAGGCTAAACGAGGGCGGTGAGTTCCTTTTCTACTTCTACGCCATTAAGGACGGGCACGTGTACTCCCATCATAAAGATCTCTTTCGTACGACCCATTTCCGCTTCTACAGGAACGCAATCAGCGAGACAAACACTTACGAACTTGAACCCATGCTTTGCAAGGTGAAGGCTAACGAGCTGGTTTCGAGAGACGAACTAGCCGACCGGCTGGCCGCCATTGGTTACGAGCGGAATCGTGGGAGCCAGGGGGCGGACTTCCACTACGTGCTTAGCGTGGAGGTCGAGAACGCTGCAGTTGTGCCGCTGAGTCTCGCGTGCGGATTGGTCGACGGGCAGAACGGCAACGATGCTTTCAGCCCGCACTCGCCGAAGTTGGTGGGATAACATTTCACGAGCATGTCGATTGGTACAGGAGGAAAGATTATGGACGAGAGAATCAAATCGATAATCCACAAAGCTGTTGATGATGCCGGGCGTTATCCGTTTCTCTTCATCGGCTCTGGCCTCTCCCGTCGTTACTGCGGCACGCCGGGATGGGAGGGGCTGCTTTCGGATATCTGCGCCGAGGTGCTTGACGACCCATATGCCTTCGCGCGCTTCAAGAGCCAGGCGAAGATTGCTGTCCAGAACGGCGAGGTCGAGTCCGAACTGCCGTACGTTGCCACGCTCATGGAAAGCGAAGTAAACCACGAGCTCTTTGCATCGGATGAATTCGCTGCCTTCCGCGAAGATCACAGTGACGAGCTTACCGGGGACGCTTCGCCCATGAAGATCTACGTCGCAGATAAGATCGCGAGAGCTCGTCTCGTCGAGAGCGCCGAAACTGAGAAGCTGGCGAAGGCGGGCAGGGAAAAAGTTGCCGGCATCATCACCACGAATTATGACTGTATGTGTGAGACCCTATTCCCTGGTTTCACGACCTACGTCGGAGAAAGCGACCTCCTGTTCTCTGACCAGGCCTTCTCTCAGGAGATATACAAGATCCATGGCTCAGTCTCGAGGGCGGGAAGCATCGTCCTGACCAGCGCTGACTATGCGGAGTTCGCGCAGAAGAGGAAGTATCTCTCGGCGAAGCTGCTCACCCTCTTCGTCGAGTATCCCGTCATCTTCCTCGGTTATTCGATTCAAGACGAGAACATCAGGTCGATACTGGGTGACATCTGCGAATGCCTACCAGATGACAAGCTCAAACGGCTGGGCAAGCGGCTCATCTTCGTTCAGCACGCAACCGACACCTCTGTTGGCGAGATTGCTATGAGTTTCGGTGGCCGTACGCTTTCGATGACGAAGATCACCACGGATGACTTCGAGTCGATCTACGATGCGATGCGCAGCTTCCGGAAAATGTATAGCACGCGATTTATCCGCGAGTTGAGGGGCAGCGTGTTCAGGCTTGCGGAGCATATCGACCCGAGTTCCGACATCATCGTCTCAGGGATAGACAATGTCCTCAACGACCTTGACCCGGACCAGAAGATCGTCATCGGCCTGTCGGTGTCACCAAGTAGCATCGGAAAGCCGATTTCACCTGAAGATATCTTCGAGGACATCGTGCTCGATAACCTTCGCTATGACCCAAAGTTCATCGTCGAGAACTACCTCAACATGTACGTGCGCCAACGGCCCAACAACATGCCTGTCTTCAAGTACACGCGCGGACTCGGTGGAGAGGTCGGTAAGGACATAGCGACTTATCTCCCAACGCTCACCTCGATTGATAGCTATCGAAGCGAAACGTTCCGCAAATCGATGCCTGCGACTCGTCGCAGATTCGAAGGGTCGCTGAGCATAAAGGGCCTTGCGAATGCATGCGCGCCAAAGAGCCCGTTCGCGTTCATCCCGTGCCTTTCAGAGGAAGAGATGGACGTCGACGACTTGGAAGCGTTGCTGAAGCGGGCACTGGCTGACGTGGGAAACGACCCTGCCAAGAAGAGGGCTCTGTTGAAAGATTCGCATTATCGGAAGTGCGTCCGCATCTACGACTTCTTGCGCTATGGAAAGTAGGAAGTCCCCCAACCTTCACCAATAGTCCGGGCAACGGCATCCGAACCTAGATCCAGTTGGGGGACATGCTCCCGAACTATGCACGGTTTCCCGCGCAAAGCTAGTTTAGCAAAGAAATGTGGAGATTGGCGGTTGGGCGCTTGAGATTCCTGCCAACTGCCGCACCCCTTGAATATCAACTTCATCCGAACACCTCCCAAATTCATCCGTACATGTACGGATGAATTTGGGAATCCGATACCCTGAGGGCCGGGTCGGCCGGCCCCGGGAGATCGGAGGACGCCATGTCCGGAAAGAGCGGGAAGGGCGCCGCGAGGGCGGTCCCGAGGGCCCACGGCAGGCGATCGGCGATTTCATGCAACTACGGCTGAAGTGTCTTTATGTGGTTCAGCGCACCCAACAGTACCGTTTGATTTCGCTCAAAGCATAAACGAAACCATGCATATATTCCCAAGGCAATCAGGCATGGCGTCACGAAAACCCCGGCAGCGATTGAATTGTTGCCCGCCCATGCAGACAGACACCCTCCGACCGTAAGTGAGATGATCATGCTGATCACGCTGGGGGCCCAACTCGTATAATGCACCCCACTCACCGCCTGTTCGACTATTTCGCATTTCTTTTTCAGGCTAATGTCCTCATCCACTTCACCAAGAGAAAAGTCCACTCCCGAAATTAAATCGAGCAATTCAGCCTCACTGTAGCCGCCTTCCTTGAATCTTTTAATGAAGAAACCTCCTGGTCCAGGCCCACAGATAGGACGGTTTACACGAAACAGTTCCTTATAGGCGATTCCCATTGTTAACTCCTTAAAGTGCAGATGCTATTTACGCTATCGTTCTATCATTTCGTCCGGACAGATTTTTATCGGACCGTCGGCAACCGTTCACAAGGACATCCCGTTCAGTAACTCCCCGCGCTCCTCATACCCGCGCTCGAGCTTCTTCCCAAGCTCCGCAGCGCAGCGCTTCGTTTCCTCGGCAAACAGGTCATCGATAGCCCTGTCAATCCGCGTGCAAGTCTGCCGATGCTCGTCCTTCCAGGGCAGGTTGAGTCCCAAACTCGCGTCCCAATAGCCGCCGAGTTTGGCGTTAATTACTTCCTCGGGATACAGCACGTCGCGGCGAATGTCCTCAACTACATCGTCCTCGTCCATATCGCAGGCCGCATCGCCCTGCTCGAGGAACTTGCGCAGCTCCTTTTGCGCCCGGATGTTGTTCAGCATGCGAACACACACCACGGCCAAAAAGCGATAACGTTCGCATAGATCCCACTCGCCTTCGAGCCATACGCGAAAGCCCAGCATTTCGCTCGCGGACTCATCATCCATCAGGATCAATTCCCACGGAAGCACATTGGCGAGTGCGTCCTCCCCCAGCCTTTGCACGCCGTCGCGCATAAAGATGCACGGCTCCACGTCGTAATAGCCAAAACCGTGGCCCGCATCGCGACGATTGATGACATGCTTGGGCAACAGGATGATCTTGTCGCTGGGCTCGGGATCTATCTTCCGCAGCTTTTTGACCTTGCGGCGGGCGCGCTTTAGGCTGCGTTCGCTATCGCCACGGCCGCGGCCGTCCGGCTTGCCGCCGTATCGAAGGGCAACCTCACGCGCCAGGATCTTTGTGTCCGCAGCGCACAGCAGGTCGCTCACGGTGGGCAGGTCTTCCCACTCAATGCCATCGACGTCCCAAATCCTGTTCATGTTCAACCTCTTTCTGGCTGTGAATTTACGCACTTGTTCGCCCTGCACAACGTACTTGTAAGGCATGCGCCCCGCTAGAGCGCCTTCTTGCTGGGCGCAATCACCTCGTCCACCAGGCCCAGCTCCAGAGCGCGCCTGGCGTTGCACCAGCAGTCGCGCTCGGTGAGCTCGTGGAACTCCTGGGCGCTCAGGTTGCCATGCTCGGCCAGCAGCTCGTCCAGCTCGGCGCGCATGGCCGCTGTATGCTGGGCCACGATCTCGATATCGGTCTGCTGCGCCATGCCCATGCCGCCCATCAGTTGGTGGATGAGCACCTGCGTGTGGCGGTACACCTGACGGTGGTCGCCGCAGGCCAAGATCACCGCGGCCATCGAGGCCACGACGCCCTCGCCCACCGTGATCACGGGGCAATCGAGCGACTGCATGGTGTCGATGAGCGCCAGCCCCGCCGTGACGCTGCCGCCCGGGCTGTTGATGATGAGGGTGATGGGCTCGGTCGCACTTTGATGCTCCAGCACCAGCATGGACTTAATAAGGCCGTTGCAGGTCGCATCGTTGACCTCGCCCTCCAGCAGCAGCACACGGCTGTTGAGCAGTTCGCTTGCCATATCGACAGCGGCAACACGGCCGTCCTTGGACTTCTTTATGATGCTGGGCTCACGATACATAACGGGCATGGCAATTCCCTTCTAAACGGAATCGGTAAGGAGGCAAAAACTGGACCGCACGGCTTACGACTAACGGAAGCCGTGCGACAAAACATGCAAGATGGGGTACACAAAGCTGCAAGGGCTAATCCCTCAGCCACTTGGCAGCATTGGGATGATCGGCGCAAAAGTACTTCTTGGCGCGGAAGGGACGCATGCCGGTCACCTTGACCAGGCAATCGGTGCGGGGCATAAGCCCAACCTCGCCTGGGGTCATCACGCAACCGCGCACATCTACGGCAGTGCGCTCGGCGCCCACGTACTTGGTGCCCAAAACCGACTCGCCACACAGTTCGCTTATGTAGTTCTGCGTCGCGATGTTGCTGCCGCCGCCCATATAGACCAAACTATCGCAGTTATCGAGGATGGTAAGCGCCGTGGATTTGCCGTACACGACATCGAGCTGGCTCAGCGATTGCGCACACATCAAAAAGCTAATGCCGCGACTGCGCACAGTCGCAATGCTGCGCTCAAAATCGGGGATGCGGCCCACATTGGGAAACTCATCGAGCACAAACTGCACGCGACGCTGCAAATGGCCGCTGGGGCTGGCATCGGCACGGCGCTGGGCAAGGTTAAACAGCTGCTTAAGGGCAACGTTCGCAAGCCATGCATTAGCCGAATCGTTGTCGCTCACCTTAAGATCGATCATGCGCTTGCCCTCGTCAATACGATCAAGACGCATCTCGTCATTCTCAAAAACGCGCATGAGCTGAGGCGTCTTAAGCCGCGAGATAGTTGCATTGAGCGTGATCAGAATACTCTTAAGCGTCCTATCTGCCGCACCTCGAAAATCGCGATACTGCTCAACGCCATACAGATCAGCGTTCTCCGCACCAAACTTATCGAGAAACTCCCTGGACTCCACCTCTTCTACAAGGTAGTCCAACGGGAATCGCCCCTCACCATCTCCCGTAACCTTGATGAGCGCAGCCAGTTTAAAGACGTTGTTCATCTTAAGGTAGCGGCGCGGAGCATTGGGGTCCTCGCCCGGCGCAAGGGTGCCGGCAAGACACTCCAGGAGATACAGGATTCCAACAATTGCTCGAAGCAGCAGATCGTTTGCGTTATCCCAGAACGGATCATACCTACGGCTACGACCGTCAGGATCGACCCCCTCCATGATTGCCGCCACCGTAGTGGGGATATCCTCGACATCCATCACGTAGCGCAGAGGGTCGTATCCGGCCGACTGCTCGGGATTAACAGTATCGAGAACCGTTACCTCGTAGCCGTCCTCTTCAAAGCCTTTCCCCGTACGGCGCAGCAGCTCACCCTTGGTGTCTGTGACCACATAACAGCATTCGTGGTGATTGAGCAGGTTGGGCAAAATGAAACTCGCCGTTTTGCCGCTGCCGGTACCTCCAAAGGCAAAGACATTGTTGGACACACTCGTCTCCCAATGCTTGTCGTCCTCGTAGAACGCCACCGTGGCACCCTTAGCCAGGATCACATCGCGCTGCTCATCGCCAGACGACAGCGCCTGCATCTCCTCCTTAGTCGCCCACTTCTTGGTCTGATACTCCGTTTGCTGCGCGGCCTCGTAGCCGTACATCTTGATGACTGACATGGCGTGGCTCCTTTCTTGTCCGTGACGTTGGTGGTTGTTAAGCAATGCGATCGACACCGTCGTCCTCATTGAGCTGTGCCGAGCGCGACGACTTGGTCGCGTGGCCGATCAGGCGCTCGGCCTGCGCCAGATAACTCTCGCGAGCAGCAGTTGAAACCGTCCCGTCGCGCAGATACGCAAGCAATGCATTAATCATCAGCTTGTCGAGCAGGTCGTATCCCTTGGCCCGAGCGCAGTTGAGGAGGTAGCGGTCCTGAAGCCCCCGTACCTTAGTTGCCAAATCGATTTCCATCTTTTCCTCCATGTAATAAAAAGTGTGTCGTTCGTCTAAAAGTGCCTCAAACGGGCGTTTGACGCATAACTCAAAGTTGAAACGCGGACTCGTATCGAACACGCGTCGTTGCACCTTGAGGTAGCGCTTATAAAACATGACGGCATCATCTTCATCCGCCGTAAAGCCACGCGATCCATCGCGGTGCAGCCGGTCGTAAGGCTTTTTGCTATCGATATGGCGCACGAATGGGGACGGAATATAGGCATCCTTCTTGACGTTGTACTTCATCCCTGTCGTAACCTGCTCAAACAAGAGAACGCCAGCTGACTTAAAAGCCGCATTACATCCATGCCTAAACATGCTCACCACGGCTGCCACGCTGCCCATGCAGCTATCGCGCGGGGAAAAATACAGCGAAAGCAAAGCGAGCGTCGCAGCAGTCAAAAGCTCGCGGGCCTCGTGTACATCGGCTCGATACTGCTCGGGCACCAGCCCGGGAATATCGGGCGAGCGCTCTTCCAGCACGCCAACGAGCGATTTAGCCAGGCGCTCGACGTTCTTCTCGCCGCAGTACGGACACGGAAGTGGCAGCTCTGCCTTCCTGTTCACTTCGCACATACCGCGGAGATCCTCGTCGATCGCACTGAGGAATGCCTCGTAAATACTGTCCCGTTTCTTCATGAATGCTTCTTTCTATCCGGTTTCAGGTGGTTGATGTAAGTCTGTTCTAAGTTCTAGAATATTCTGACGCTAGAACGATGATTATTGATCTAACCTGTAGTTTCATAAGTGAAATCATCCTGCTCGATTGCTTAGTTTGCCTAAAGGCTACAAAGCGAATGTATCAAGCAATTGCTATTGAGTTGGCTTTGGATTGCTTCGAGGATAGCACAGCGTGCTGTTCTCGTCATTAGAAATTTTAATATTTTTCTGCTAATATAAACCCACTGAGAAGAAAGGGCTCTATACATGCGTGAAACTACATCATCATTGCCACGCCTCACCGCCGCCGCCCTCTCGCGCGCGCTTAACCTGGAACAAGGCAGTCGCCTGCTCACTGTCCGTCTGCCTGGCGCTGTGGATGCCGAAGATCTCGCTAAGTGCTTTACCCTAAACGGTAACGGCGTGCCCGATATTAGTGAGCTTGAACCTGGAAAGCAGAATGCAAGCGATGATGATGCAGCGCCGGTGTTTGTCGATGCATCAAACTACTACCGCGCAAATAAGCACGATATCGAAAAAGACAGTGCCGCGCTCATCGATTATTTGGAGCCTGGCTACCTTGATTTTTGCGACTGGGGTCCTTTTATTTGGTGCCTGTATGCTCTCGCCCTTTCGGGCCGCACTCGAGCAGCCGTGGTACTTCCCGCCGATTTACTTGATAAAGCTGAACAAGCACGCACGATTTTGATACGCGAAGGGCTCATCGAGAGCGTCGTTTATTTGCCACTTTCCGAGCCCAGGCCCTACATGACAAGCGCGCTCCTCATACTGTCTTCAGGAAATCGCAGCGTTGCATTTCGCAGCGCAATTGAGCCCGGACCGCGTTTTCAATATGTGACTAAAACATCGTATTACTCTGATATCACCTTTTCTATCTCTCCTGACTGGGCCCGCATTGATACCAATACGCCAAGATCGACGCCAATCGAAACGTCCACTTTTGCCACGCGCGAGCTGCTCCAACACCACGCCGCTCTCTCAAAAGGCAAAATCAGCCTCATCGCCATCACCCGAAACTACAGCGCCACACTCGGTGACTCTTTTACGCGAGTCGCGCCATTCATGCCCCGCGAGAGCACGACATCGAACGACATTGACGCAGTCGAGGTGCGCCGAATCTCATCTCAAGATTTTCAGGACGGCAATCTTCTGCCCGTAGATGCTTCAGATAATCAAAATAGCTCGGATTCTAAATTCGTAAAGGTGGACCCCAGCGTTCTCGATCGTTATGAGCTCCGCGCTGGAGATATCGTCATGCCGCGCATGCTGGGTCGCTACGGCGCGTCCAACCTGCTCGTCGTCAGCTCCGATGACGCTAAGCAGCATCTGGTTGCTTCGCATAACACCACCGTCATTCGCCCGTCATTCCAAACGATGACCGAAGATGAGCGCGTAGTGTTTTCGGAGATAATTGTTGGATACCTTACCGAAGGCCACGGGGCGCAGCTGATTCAAGCATTAACTGAAGCAGCCAGCATCCGCGCCATCCGTCCTAGCGACCTGTTTGAGATCGAAGTCCCGCCGGCGCTCGACCCGCGCACACGCGAGTATAGCGAATCCATCAACCGCTTTGCCGAGGTCGTAAGGACAAAGAAACAAGCCGAGGCCACTGTCGCCCAAGCCCAGCGCGACCTCGAAGGCGCAAAAAAGGCCGTCACCCAGGTGGTCGACCAGACCTGCGAATAGCGCATAGGCAGTAGAAACGTCTTAAGCCGGCGACAGGAACTAATTCTGCCGCCGGCTTAACTATCTAGCCTATTCCCATCCCGTGGTCTGAGGATTCCATTTGCACACATTCGCCGAATGATTAAAGCACGGTGTATACAACCGATTGACGACCTCTTCTGCCCCAGCAATGTTCCCCGCGAGATCAAGTACCCCCGCCTGCCTCGCCATCTTTACGTACTGTGCAGAACCATTTTGTTTCCACCAGAGAGGCGCCACGAACTCTTCCGGCATTGCCACTTTGCGGGCAGACGCTTCTTTCTCGACCCTCTCGACAAGCGTAGCCCCATCGACGAAGCAAGTTTTCGCGTACACCAAGATGTCGACTATATCCTTGATTCGCGATGAAGCACGGCCCTCATGCATCTCTATCATTGCGAGCAATTTATCTGCAAGGGCACTCTCCACTCGGCATACTCGATAGTCGCAGACTGGGAGCCCCTCGATATTCAGACGATCGATCGGCGCAAGAACCTCAGGCTCAAGTCCCCGCACTTCATCAATTACCAAGTCAATTGAAATTGGCTGTAGCTTCTTGGTTCCCATAAAGGGGGTGAACCACACCTTCGCACCGCACCGATACTCATCTTCTTCTTTGATTTGCTCTGCACGATCAAAGACGAACGAAACGAAATCCTCCAGATCAATCGAAGCAGCCTGCACCAGATCGACAATAGCCTCTTCGAGACTCTCCTCTTGAGCAACCAAGTCAATATCTCTTGTGACACGTGCATCGAGTGTTCGCGCCAGGACGCTTTGACCGCCCTTGAGCACAAAGCTGCCGTCATCTTCTGAAAAAACGCGACATAGGAAGCGATGAAAGTAGAAACCGACGATTGCCCGATTAGTATCCATTGGTGATTCTCTTGCGGCATTCCTAACAGCCATCTCCAATGCGGCAGGCGTTTTGTACTTCACCATGTCCTCCGTTTCGCATTACCCGTTCAGTACCATCAGCAAAGGCGCCATCAGCTCGCGTCGTTTGGCGGTTTTAGAGTTCTCCTCTACAAGATCCTTCAGCCGTTGTATATCGAGTCCACGTCCAAGCGCGTCGTGATAGGCATCGATAATTAATGAGGGATCCTCGCAATCGAGGCAAAGATCGACAAGCGTGCGCTCGGGTTTAGTTACCGGCAGGCCGTCGAGCCAAACGATGTCCCGCTCAGCAATCTCGCGCTTTACAAAAGAAAGGGATTCGTTTCTTGTATTGATACGCATGGGCGCGGTCATCCTGTAGGGGGACAGATAGAAATCGCCCATTTGCTGCAGGTTCGCCGCTGTCGTACCGCTCACGGCGATGCCATCCCACTGACGTTTTCTCTCCCACGCGCAAAGGGAGGGATTGGTGAGCTTCCAAAAGGCGTTGAGTTCGTCGGTGTCTCGGCGCTGCGTTCCAGACATCCGGTAGGCGCCGTGGCATATCCGTTCAAGACGCCCTGCGCGGCATGAGTGCGCCAGCGCATCTCGAGAGATGTCCATGCGAGCCGCCTGGGCTGTGGTGAACACGCCCTCGCTCTCGGAAAGCTCGCTTATCGCCGCTATGTTGCTAAAGTACTTCATGCTGCAATTGTAGGATATTTTCATACTTTTGCAACGTGTTTTTTGATCCATTAGATCCGTTTGCCTTGTTTACCCCATTTCTGACGCCGTTTTGCACCGGCACCCCATCCCCCGCTATTGAGGTCTAATACTTTTCCGCGAAGTGAACGGCTGTTTTTGGACCCCTGAAACATCCGCATTTTTCGGCGGCATAAACGCAGGATTCTGGCATCAAAGCCGCAGGAAACGGCACCCGAAAAGTGTCGATGCTTCGGGGGTCCGTTTTCACTCATTCACTTCTCGGAAAAGTATTAGACCTCGCTGTCAGCCGTCCCAAAGATCAGACTGCACCTCCTTCACGCCACGCAAAACCTGCCTTTTCTGCCCCCGCCCGCCTCCGCGCCACCCAAAAACTCATCCACTATTAATCTTGGCTCAAGAATCGCTTAATCTATAACCTGCACTATAGAGTTCGACCAAGGGCGGGGCGGCACCGCGCAACGCAGGCCGCCGAACGCAACGCTCGCGCCCGGGCAGATAGCCCGGCGTCGCGCCCATCGAACGAAAGGACAGGTCATGGACGACCTCGAAAAAGTTGAAACCATCCGCACCAAGTGCAACGTGAGCTATACCGATGCCAAGGCCGCGCTCGACGCCGCCGACGGCAACGTTCTGGACGCCATCATTTGGCTCGAGTCGCAGGGCAAGACCCAGACCACGTCGGCGCACGCCGCCACCGAGTCCGCGCCGGCCGATGAGCCCTCGGCCGAGATGGTCGCCGCACAGGCCGCCTACGAAAAGTCGAGCGAAAAGACCGACTTCTCCAAGAAGATGGACAGCGTGTGGGAGTACCTCAAAAAGCTCTTCCGCCTGAGCCTGGACACCAAGTTTATCGCCACGCGCCGCGATGCGATCATCCTCAACATCCCCATCCTGATTCCCATCGTCGCCCTGTTTGCCTGGGGCGCCACGATATGGCTGATGCTGATTGGTCTGTTCTTTGGCATGCGCTACCGTATCGACAGCGACGGCGACGTGCCCGGCAGCATCAACAACCTGATGGATCACGCCGCCGATGCCGCGGACGGCATCAAGCAAAATCTGAACGACGACAAGTAATCGCAGACGGGGGCACGCATGGCACGGATCCTTATCGTAGAGGACGAGGAGAAAATCGCCCGCTTTGTGACGCTCGAACTGGAGCACGAGGGCTACCAGGTGGAGCACGCCGCCGATGGCCGCACCGCCGTTGACCTGGCGCTGGAGCGCGACTACGATCTGATTCTGCTCGATGTGCTGTTGCCGCAGCTCAACGGCATGGAGGTCCTGCGGCGTGTCCGCAAGCACAAGGACGTGCCGGTGATCATGGTCACCGCGCGCGATGCTGTGATGGACAAGGTGGCCGGGCTCGATGCCGGCGCTGACGATTACCTGACCAAGCCGTTTGCGATTGAGGAGTTGTTCGCACGGATCCGTGTGGCGCTGAAGCGCTCGGAGGCCGTGCGGACGGCTTCGGGCGTTGGCGGCGCCGGCGTCAGGGCGGGTATGGCGGGCGGCGCGGGCGAGAGCGCCGTTGCGATTCCCCCGGCCAGCAACTCGACCCAGGCCTCCGCTTCACCCTCCCCTGCCACGCTCACCGTGGGCTCGGTTGCGCTCGACCCCGACCGCCGCGAAGTCACGGTCGGCGGCTCGCCCATCGCGCTCACGGCCCGCGAGTTCGACGTCCTCGCCCTGCTTATGGCACATGCCGGCACCGTGCTCACGCGCGAGCGCATCGCGCACGAGGCACTGGGCTACGAATACGTAGGAGACACCAACAACGTCGACGTACACATCGCGCACCTGCGCGCCAAGATCGAAGACGCCGGCGGTGCCCGCATCATCCAAACTGTGCGCGGGGTGGGCTATGTCTGTCGCGCGTAACGCCGAGACCAAGCGCGTCACCTCCATCGCCCGCGCCATCAACTGGAGCTACATGTGGCGCCGCTTGGTGAGCTACGTCTGGCTCGATCTGTTGCTGGTGGTGATTGCGGCGGCGATCCTCGTCTATGGATACAACCAGACGCTGCCCGACAGCGCGTTTACCGCAGGCTGGATTCCCGGCGCCACCGTTCACGGCATGTCGCTGACGCCCGCGCGCGGCTGGGACCTGACAACGCTCACCTACACCGTCGAGCTTGCGCGCACCAGCAAGACCTTCCCCCTCGCGCAGGACCTCGTCACGCTATGGCCTCTCTACCTTGTCGTTGTGGGTTGGCAGGTCATCAGCGTGCTCAACATGCTCGGCGGCGCGAGGCGCGTGCGCCGCACCATGGCGCCGCTCAACGACCTGGCTTTGCGCGTGGACGAGCTCGGCCGCATGCAGCTCTCCGGCGGCAAGATGGAAACGCTGGAGCAGGCCATCGAGCGAGCAAGCGTCGATTCGCCGAGCGTCACCACTGGCGACGCCGACCTGGCGAGCATCGAGGTCGCGCTCAACCGCCTGCTGCGCCAGATGCAAGAGGCAAAGCTGCAGCAGATGCGCTTTGTCAACGATGCAAGCCACGAGCTACGAACGCCCATCGCGGTGATTCAGGGTTACGTAAACATGCTCGACCGCTGGGGCAAAGATGACCCGGACGTGCTGGCGGAATCCATCGCGTCCCTCAAGGCCGAAAGCGAGCATATGCAGGAGCTCGTGGAGCAGCTGCTGTTTTTGGCGCGCGGCGATGCCGGGCGCACGGTCCTGCGGCGTGCGCATACCAACCTGGCCGCACTGGTCGGCGAGGTATGCGAGGAATCGCAGATGATCGATACCGAGCACACGTATCGGCTGGCGTACGACACCACGCTTGCCAACGACCCGCGCTGCGACGCATCTGTCGACGTGGCGCTCGTGAAGCAGGCTCTGCGCGTGATCGTGCAGAACGCCGCCAAGTATTCGAACGCGGGAACGACCGTCACATTTGGCATAACGACCGATGCGGGCATGGGCACGATCGACATAGCCGTTGAGGACGAGGGCATCGGCATGAACCAGGAATCCGCAGCCCACGCGTTCGAGCGGTTCTACCGCGCCGACAACGCGCGCGATGCCGGCGCGCAGGGCTCGGGTCTGGGGCTTGCCATTGCCAAGTGGATCGTCGATAGCCATGGCGGTGTCATTGGCGTGACCTCGGTCGAGGGTGTCGGCAGCCGCTTTACGATTCGCCTGCCACGGTAGGGGCACCCGCGCGGCGGCAAGCCCTCGGCATAAAAAAGGGATAGGGCCACGAGGCCCCATCCCTTTTTGCTAGCTATGGCAGCTTGTGCGCTACTCGCGGCACAGGTGCACGGCGAAGCCGGCGAACTCGCGCTTAAAGTACACGAGCTTGGTGCCGCCATCGGGCAGCAGCACGCGCGACTCCTCGTTGACCTCGAGCCCGCGCTCGGCAAACCACTTCTCGGCCGCATCGATGTCGTTGACGGCAAAGCCGATGTGGCCCTTAGCGCCTCGACCGTTCTGCTTCATGACCTCGACCAGCGAATCATTGAAGTACGAAACCGGGGTCTCGATGACGGGCAGGCCCATCATCGTCGAGAACAGCTCCGCGATCTCCAAGGCGTCTGCCGGGTCGGTGGCGTTAATGCCCACATGGGCAACGCGCATGCCAAAGAGCTCGACCGGATTGGCGTTCTGCTCACTCATGCAGTCAGCGCCTACTGAGCCATGACGCCGAGAACGGCCTTCTCAGCAGCGACGCGGTTCATGCCGGTCATGAAGGGCACGCCGCTCACGTACGGGCAGGTGAGACCCTCGGGGGCAACGGTGGTGGCGATCAGCAGGTCAGCGCCCTCGTCGCAGTAATCCTTGGCCTCGGAGATGGCGCACTGCACGATCTCATACTTGCCGGCATAACCGTTGGCGTCGAGCAGGGTGGCGACCTTCTGGGCAACGAGCGTGGAAGTAGCAGCGCCAGCACCGCAAGCCAAAACGATCTTCTTCATAGGTAATGTCTCCCTTCATGGTTTACTTTAGGTAAGTGTACCGCAGCGAGCGATGTCACTCGGCCTCGATGAGCTTTTATGCCAGTTTGCTTGCGCGCTGCGTATAATACATCCAGTACGTGTTGTCATACCGCTCGCTTTATGAGCGACTAAGGACCCTAATATGCCCGATTCCCGCACACTCTGGACCGCCGTCGTTATCATCTGCATCGCCGTGTCGGTGTTCTTTAGCGTCAAAAAACGCACCACGTTTAAGCGCCTGCAGCAGCTCATGGCCGCCAAGCAGTGGGACGAGTTCGATCGTTTGCTCGACGGCAAACTCACCAGCATGCTGTACCCGCGCTACAACCGCGACTACCTGCGCCTGAACTCCTATCTGCTGCGCGAGGACCACGAGCGCGCCAGCGAGATGTTCGACCTGCTGCTGGGACTCAACCTGCCCAAGATGCAGCGCGTCGACCTGGTCATTAAGGCCTTTAACTACTACGTTGGCCAGGAGGACCGCAAAAAGTCCAAGGAGCTCCTGCACGAGATCAAGGGCTTTGAGGGCGGTCAGGCCGAGGCAGTCGCGCACGAGTGCCAGCTGATGTACGACACGATGATCCTCAAGCGCCACAACGACATTCCCGAGCTGGAGCGCATGCTCGAGGAGGCCGGCGACGATAAGGTTAAGAGTTGCCGCTTGGAGTACCTGTTGGCCCTGCAGTACAAGAACAAGGGCGACGAGGCCAAGTTTGCCGAGTACTTGGAAAAGTCGGGCCGGCACTCGATGGCCGTCAACGCGTAACGGACGGCTTGTGCTAGACTTCTAGTCTCACGGGGGCGTGGCGGAATTGGCATACGCAGGAGACTTAAAATCTCTCGCCGCAAGGATTGTGGGTTCGAGTCCCACCGCCCCTACCATGTGATTGCTTACGAGCCCGTGTCCCGTTGGGATGCGGGCTCGTTTCTTTTGGACGCCGGTGGGACTCGAACCCGCGAGGGGGCGAGCACCAGGCGGACGCGCAGCGTCCGCAGCGAGCCGACGAGGGCGCCGGCAGGCGGCCGAAGCCGGTGCGGATTTGCGGGTGACGCATAATTTCTTTCGCAAATTGACAACCGCATAGCGGAACACGGCCCGCGC
>JAQDNC010000011.1 GCA_027660625.1 Coriobacteriaceae bacterium AM100-PB1-1D-6A
AGAAGAGGACGGGGCCGGAGACGGCTAAATCAATTTGCGAAAGAATCTTGACGGTACCTGGTATGTGGCACCGGTTGTCGCGAAAATACCGTGGCTGACGTATTTGCTCACTACGATGGCGCGTTTGTCGGCACCTGCTTAAAGCGCGACGGAAAGCTGGATGCCCCGGTTGATGTTGAGCGGGTAGCTCGTTTTATGGCTGCCGCTCGTACGGCGCGAGGGGAGTAGGCACCTATGGCGCTCTATCTGGGTATTGATATTGGGACAAGCGCCTCTAAAGGCGTTTTAATCGATGATCGATGCAACATCGTTTGCCAAGCCTCTTGTGGACATGAGACGGACAACCCGTGTGACGGATGGTACCAGCATGATGCCGAGGCCGTTTGGTGGGGCGATTTTTGCCGCTTGTCGCGCGAGCTGGTGGCGCGATCGGGGGTTAACGCGGCACAGATCGGATGCGTGGGCCTTTCCGCATTGGGCTGCGACTGTGTGCCGGTCGATACCGAGTGCAACGCGCTGGCGCCCGCGATTTTGTATGGAGTCGATGCACGTTCGAAACCGCAGATTGACGAGCTTCTTTCCGAATATGGGTCAGATCGCGCACGCGAGCTTTTCGGGCACGATCCCTGTTCGTCAGATATTGCTCCCAAGATCTTGTGGTTTAAGGAGAATATGCCCGAGGTGCACGAACGTGCCGCGAAGTTCCTGACGGCGTCATCGTTTCTGTGCGCAAAGTTGACGGGGCGTTTTACGGTGGACCGTTATTTGGCGGAGGATTTTCTTCCCCTATACGACCGCTTCACTTGGAAGGTTGATGCTCGGGAATGTGCTCGTTTCTGCCGGCCTGACCAGATGGCGGAGGTAATGTCGGCTACCGATATTGCCGGGGTGATTACTCAGCGTGCGGCTGAGGCGACGGGGCTCGCGGCAGGGACACCTGTCTTAGTGGGAACGGGCGACTCTGGTGCCGAGGCCATTTCGACGGGTGTATTTCGTCCCGGCGATATGATGGTTCAGTTGGGGAGTACGGCGTATTTCATCTATCTAGCTGATCATATGGTCGATGATGCCCGCCTGTGGCCAGGGACGTTTATCATTCCCGGAACTTACGGGATCTGCGCGGGGACCAATACGGCGGGTGCGCTCACATCGTGGCTGCGCCAAGAGCTGTATCGCGACGCCGTGGAGGCCGAGGGCCACGGTGGCCCCGATGCATATTCGGTTATGGCGCATGATGCCGCCGGTGTGGCGCCGGGTGCCGATGGGCTCCTGTGTCTGCCGTACTTTGCGGGGGAGCGTACTCCGCTCAACGATCCCGAGGCGCGTGGCGTCTTCTTTGGCCTGACCGGAAGGCATACGCGAGCCCATATGGTTCGCGCCGCCTTGGAAGGCGTCGCGTATACCGTTGCATCCCATGTCGACATTATCGAGCGAGAGCATGGACTGCCAATTGGGCGCATTATGCTTGTCGGAGGTGGAACCAAGAATCCAGTTTGGATGCAGGCTATCGCCGACGTATGCGGGCGCGAGGTCTCGGTTGCCAAGGTTACGGTGGGCGCATGCTTCGGTGATGCCATCATGGCAGCTCTCGCAGGTGGCGCCTATGCATCATGGGATGAACTCGCCCAAGTCCTTGGCGTTGCACAAACAATCGTGCCCGATATGGCTGCCCACGAGCTATATGCGTCGCGTCGTCATATCTTTGACGAATTGTATGCACGCAACCGTGATCTCATGCACGAATTGGTGTAATGCTGCCGAATTGTACTGCCTGCCAATAGGGACTGCGTTGTGCGATTTGCATGTCCCTTGGCATTTTTGCCCACAGGGGTTAGCGAAGGTCAAAAACAGAGTGCGCATTTGCTAAAACTGCCGACTCGATGCGCTTTGCGTCACAGTTTTTGAGTGAGGCGATGCGTTCTGAGGCCCTTGTGAGCGATCTAATGAGCGACTGCGCGCTTGTTTCTGCGTTTGCCTCCGCCGGTGCATCGGTCTCGAGCAGTAAACGGTCGAGTGGAATCTGTCGTACGTATTCGCGACCGCGCTTGGTGGCGAGCATACGCTCGTTGACGGAAAAATAGCAGTCCGCATTACGCGCGCGGACGAGTTCGTCCGAAGTACCGCTAAACCAGTGGAAGATGATAACGGGGGAGTCGGGGTTTGGGATGAGTAATCCGTGCGATTCGAGGGCGTCCAGTACGGTTCCTGCCGAACGAACGGCGTGAATTGATATCACGCGCCCGGCAAGAGAGCACTGCGCGAGTGTGTCGCAGAGCCGGTCAAATGCCTGTATTTGTAGCGGTTCGCTTCCGGCAAAGCGCGCGGAAAAGTCGAGTCCCACCTCGCCAATGTAGCGCTCTTGGGCGGCGACTTCGCAAAGCAGATTGACTTCGGCAGGACCGCATCGACCATCGGCGATCCACCAGGGATGGAGGCCGGCGCCCGCGATAATGTTTGGGTAGCGGCTGGCACGCTTTTTTGCTGCCGCGAAGTCGCGTGGGTCGACCCCGCAGTCAAAGAGCCCCAGACCTAACGCCGCCGACTCACTGGCTGCAGCATCGGGGCCGAGCATCAAATCAAGATGACAATGCGTGTCAAAGAATTGCGGTTCCATCGCAGGACATCCTGCTAGTCCAGGCGTTGGCCGTCGGCGCGCACGCGCTCGGTGCCGCGCCCGCTGATCTGGCGGATAACCTCGCCGGCAATCATCTGACCCATGATGGGCGGCATAAAGCTGGCGGTACCCAACTCGGTACGCTCGTGGATGTTGGACGGGTCGCGGGGCTGGGTCTTAACCGATTCCTCGCAGCTAAACAATACATGTAGATTTTTGATTCCGCGCTTCTTACATTCTTTGCGCATGATGCGGCTCATGGGGTCGCGCACCGTATCGAAGATGTCGGCAAAGCGGAGGCACTCGGGATGGAGCTTGTTGGCCCCGCCCATGGAGCTAACCAAACGAATGTCGTGGTCCTGAGCATATTTGGCAATGGTGAGCTTGGCCGAGATGGTGTCGATGGCGTCGACGACGTAGTCGAGCTTGCCGTCCGTCTGCTCCAAAACGCTCGCGAAGAACTCGTCGATGTTGTCACTCAGCAGGTATTCGGTGCGTTTGATAACGGTGGCGGCGGGATTGATATCGCGAATCATGGCTTCCATCACGTCCACCTTGCGCTTGCCGACGGTGCTGTGAAAGGCGATGGCCTGGCGATTGATATTGCTGGGCGCGATGATGTCCTTGTCCAGAATTACAAAATGACCGATGCCGCCGCGGGCGAGTGCCTCGCAGCAATTGGAGCCCACGCCACCGCAGCCGAGCACCAGCACTGTGGAGTTGGCGAGTTTGTCGAGCGCCTCGCGGCCCATGATGATCTCGAGCTTAGTATCGCGCGTCTCGACGGGAGCGGCAGCAGTTTCAGTCATAGACATCCTCCGATGGGGAAGCGAATCGTGTTTTAGCTATCGCCATTATAGGTATTATCGCGATTCCATTTGGCCCTAGGGACTTGTTGAAATGAGGCAGTGATTCGCATAAGATGAAGCAGATGGCACCCGTTGCAGCGGGTTGGCCAACTCCCAAACACGTTTGTAGCGTGAGAAGTGGCCGTCTTCGCATTACGCGGGGGCGGCTATTTCATTCGACCTCCAATGTGGATGCCGAGCTCCACAGCCGCGATTACAAGCAATAACAACGTCAGGACATCGTCAATACTCATAGTCCATCTCCTTCTCGGGTAGAGGGAGCTGGCCCATCTGCTTCAACTTCCATTGTAGCTAAATACGAACGGATGTTCTACACATGTTCCTGTATTAGATAGTTAGACAAATATCTAAATATCGAGTATAGTGTGCGCGTCGAACGAAATGCTGAGAGGAGGTTCTATGCCGGGAGAGGGATTTAAAGCGCTTGCCGATCCTACGCGGCGGCGCATTTTGGAACTGCTGCGCGAGGGCAATTGTACGGCCGGGGAGCTTGCCGAGCATTTTGACATCAGCAAGCCGTCATTGAGCCATCACTTGGCGACGCTCAAAAACGCCGGGTTGGTGGCCGACGAACGTCATGGCCAAAACATCGTTTACAGCTTAAACACCACCGTCATGCAGGACTTGATCGGTTGGTTTATGGGCTTTACAAACACGGAAGGTGATAAGGATGAATAACGAAAACAAGGGCATTCACGCCACGGGGGTATCGCGGCGTGTGTGGATTGCGCTGATCGCTCTGTGCGTCGCCAATGTCGTAGCGCACCTCATGGTGATGCCGAGCTTGCCTGCGCAGATTCCCACGCACTGGGGAGCGAGCGGCGCCGTCGACGGTTGGGGTCCTAGCTGGATGGCATCGGCGCTCGGCGCGTTGCCGCTGGCGCTTCTCGCAATGTTCTGCGTGGTGCCGCGCATCGATCCCAAAGGTGAGGCATATCGAACCTCGGGCAAGTTCTATCAGGGTTTCGTAATCGCCTTCACCTTGTTCATGTGCGCTATAAGCTGGCTGGGAGAGCTTACGGTCTGGGGCGTGGTGCCGGCGGTCGGTTCAGCCAACGTGCTGATTTCCGGTGTTGTCGGTTTGCTGCTCATCGGCGTAGGCAACTACTTGCCGCGTGTGAAGCAGAACTATACGCTCGGCATCAAGACGCCCTGGGCGCTTGCCGATCCCGAGAACTGGCGCCGTACGCAGCGTTTTGGCGGCGCCTGCTTTATGGTGCTGGGTATTGGCCTGATTGTGATGGGCGTGGCAGGCAGCGTGCTTTCGAGTGAAGTCGTCGCCGCGGTGATTGCGGTTCTGGCGTTTGGTTCGGTCGGAGCCGTCTACGTCTACTCGTATCTGCTGTGGCGTAAATCGCAGCGAGCCGCTCGTTAAGGTTGCGGAAAACTAGCGTACGCAGTTCATAGTATGTTCCGGGGGACTTTTCCCAGGTAGTATTAGGGGGTATGGGCAACCATGCCCCTTTTTATTAGAACGCGCGAATCTATTTCTCTGCCTTTTCCAGAAGGACAGGTCAGATGACGTTCCGCAGCTAGATAAGGAGAAATGACTGTGGCGGAGTTTATCTACAGCATGTATCAGGCTCGCAAGGCCCATGGCGACAAGGTGATCCTTGACGACGTGACCCTGAGCTTCTACCCCGGCGCCAAGATCGGCGTTGTGGGTCCCAACGGCATGGGCAAGTCGACCCTGCTCAAGATCATGGCCGGCATCGAGGAGGTCTCCAACGGCGATGCCAGGCTTACCCCCGGCTACACCGTGGGCATCCTGCAGCAGGAGCCGCCGCTCGACGACGACAAGACCGTCATCGAGAACGTGCGCATGGCGTTTGGCGACATGATCGCCAAGGTCGATCGCTTCAATAAGATCGGCGAGGAGATGTGCGACCCGGATTGCGACATGGACGCCCTCATGGCCGAGATGGGCAAGCTCCAGGACGAGATCGACGCCGCCGATGGCTGGGATATCGATTCCAAGCTCGGCCAGGCCATGGACGCTCTGCAGCTGCCCGATTCCGACATGCCGGTCAACGTGCTCTCTGGCGGCGAGCGCCGTCGCGTGGCCCTGTGCAAGCTGCTGCTCGAGGCTCCTGACCTGCTGCTGCTCGACGAGCCCACGAACCACCTGGACGCCGAGTCGATCCTGTGGCTCGAGCACTTCCTGCATAACTACCAGGGTGCCGTTCTGGCCGTCACACACGATCGCTACTTCCTGGATAACGTTGCCGAGTGGATTTGCGAGGTCGACCGCGGTCACCTTTATCCCTACAAGGGCAACTATTCCACGTATCTGGAGACTAAGGCCGCCCGTATCGAGGCTCAGGGAAACCGTGATGCCAAGCTCGCCAAGCGCATGGAAGCCGAGCTCGAGTGGGTACGCAGCTCGCCCAAGGCTCGCCAGGCCAAGAACAAGGCCCGTCTGGCTCGCTACGAGGAGATGGAGGCCGAGGCCCGCGCAAGCCAGAAGCTCGACTGGACCGACATCCGCATCCCTGTGGGCCCGCGTCTGGGCAACAAGGTGCTCGAGGCCCATCACCTGCACAAGGAGTTCGATGGCCGCGTGCTCATCGACGACCTATCATTCACCCTGCCGCGCAACGGCATCGTGGGCGTCATCGGCCCCAACGGTGTCGGTAAGACCACGCTGTTCAAGACGATTGTGGGTCTGGAGCCGCTGACTTCGGGCGAGCTCGAGGTGGGCGAGACCGTCAAGATTTCTTACGTCGACCAGAACCGTTCCGGCATCGATCCCGATAAGAACCTGTGGGAGGTCGTCTCGGACGGCCTGGACCACATGATGGTCGGCGAGACCGAGGTTCCGAGCCGCGCTTATGTGGCGAGCTTTGGCTTTAAGGGCCAGGACCAGCAGAAGCGCGCTGGCGTGCTCTCCGGCGGCGAGCGCAACCGTCTGAACTTGGCGCTTACGCTCAAGCAGGGCGGCAACCTGCTGCTTCTCGACGAGCCCACGAACGACCTCGACGTCGAGACGCTGTCCTCGCTTGAAGCGGCGCTGCTCGAGTTCCCGGGCTGCTCGGTGGTCATTAGCCACGATCGTATGTTCCTGGACCGCGTCGCCACGCACATTCTGGCGTGGGAGGGCACCGACGAGAATCCGGGCAACTGGTATTGGTTCGAGGGCAACTTCGAGGCCTATCAGGCCAACCGCATCGAGCGCCTGGGCGAGGACGCAGCCCAGCCGCATCGTATTCACCGCAAGCTGACGCGTGACTAGGTTTATTGCTGGTTTGGTTACGTAACATCAACAAATAAAACGGCTCAAATCCTGATTTGGATTTGAGCCGTTTGTCGTTACTGCTCGGATTCTTCGACTTTATCGATGGTCCAGGCGGCTCCGAGGCCGCCAGTGGTGTTGCGGCGGATGCGCACGGTGACTTCGTGGCGCTCGCCGGCCTGCGTGTAGCGCAGGGGGAAGCTTGCGCGGTTTCGCGCGGCCTCGATGGTACCGCGCTCGCGGGCGATCCAGTAGTACTCGCCGACAATGCCGAGCGTGTCGGCGCCGTAGGGGAGATAGGTCGACAGCTGGTGTAGAAGCGGGCCGGGGCAGAAGACCTCGGTTGCGAAATCGACGGGGAAGTCCGCGGGGATGGCGGGCGCTACGGGTGCGGGGGTTGGGGCCGCTGCGGGTGCCGAAGCCGGTGCGGATGCGGGAATTTGATCGCAAGCAGCGGCGGGCACGGATTCGACGACGGGTGCGGGCTCCGACGTTACTTCCGGCTTGATCTCGGAATCTGCGGGCTTCACGGTGACGGGCGCGTCTGCAACTGCGGTTTCAACCTCAACCTGCGTCGCGTTCTCGTTCTCGACGCTCGACTTTGCCTCGATGGGCGTGGATGCCATGGTGGTGATGCCGGCGTTTGCGTTCTCGGGGTCATAGACGACCGTGAGCGAGATGACAGGCTGCGGCGCCTCGGGCTCCGGTGCCGCCTCGGTAGCGTCTTGATCGGCGGGCTCGTCGGGCTGATCGTCCTCGGCCTCGTCGCCAAAGACATCGCTGTTTTGGAGCGCAGGCGCTTCAGGTTGGCTAGCGGCTTCTTCGGGTGTCGACTTGGGAGCCTCGTTGAGCTCCGTAGTGGCTTCCTGCTCGGATATGACTTTGGGATCGGTCGTGGCGGCGATTTCGGCTTCGGCTTCTGCCGTTACCTCAATAGCGACTTCGATCTCTGTCTCGGGCTCAGGCTCCGGCACAGCTTCAGCCACGGGCTCGGGCTCGGGACGCTTAACGTGCTTGGGGCGCACGGCCTTGAGGTCCTTCTCGCCGCGCTTTTTCTTTTTGTAGGACTGCTTGGCTCCCTTGGCTACCTTGGGCTTGTCCTCGCCCTTGGCAAGGGCGGCATCCCAGACCTCGTTGGCGATGACGGTGGCATACAGGCGACCGCCCTTAAAGACGGTCAGCTTAATGCAGTCATCGAGCGCCTCGAGCAGCTCGCGCGTGGACTCGAAGCCCAGGTCATAAGCGGCCATGTCGCCAGCGGCGAGTGCCTCCTCGACCTGCGTCATAAACGTTTGCTTGCCGCACCCAATCGCATCGCGCAGCAGGCGATACAGGTAGATGTGGTTGCCCAGCGATAGCGTGGGCTTAACTATTGTCTTGCTCATGGCAAATCTCCTCTTTACACACCAAAGCATCTTACCATCGCACGGGGCTTGCCATCTCGTCGCCCAAGGCAAACGGGCGCGACCGTTGCCGGTTCGCGCCCGTTATACAGGTCGGTTATCTATGAGAGGCAAACGTGCTTAGTTGCCCGATGCCGTGCCTTGGCTCGAGTTGTCAGATGCCGTGCCGGAAGCGGTTCCGCTCGAGCTGTTAGTGCTGCTGTTGTCGGTAGATCCCGTTCCCGATGTGGTGTCGCTCGTTTGGTCGCCCGTGCTCGGCTGCGAGCCGTCAGTCGTTTGGCTTGAGTCGGTCGTGCCGGATTGCGTGCCGCTGCTGTTCGTAGAGGAATTGGCGCCCTGCGATTGGCTTTGGGTGTTCGAGGACGAATCGGTAGAGGTAGAACTGTCTTGCGTGCCGTCCGCCTGTGCCTGCTGATCTTGCGACTGGGTGTTGCCATTTGCATCGCTCTCGGTCGTGCGCGACGAAAGGATTGGCTCGGGGCGCTCGCCCAGACCCTCACCGGCGGTGGTGATAAGGATGGCGCCGGCGCAGGCGATGACCGCGACGATGGCGATGGCGATCGAGAAGATGATGACCTTCTTTTGCGTCTGGCTACGCTCGGCCGCCGCCTTGGCGCGCAGACTGTTGGGGGCAACGCGCGCCGTGGTCGCGCGCCCCGCAATCTGGCGCATCTCTTGCGTAGTCGCGGCGCCGCCCAGGTGCTCCTCGGCATTAAATTCAACGGGCTCATAGGCGCCGGCGGGGTAGTCGACGTCGGCGTGCGTACCTTTGAGGGCTTCGGCGCTGGCAGAGATAAAGTGGCGGTAGACCTGCGAAGACACAACGGTGATGACCGAGCTCACGGCGGCGCCAATCACCGAGCCGGCAATGCCGATCTTTGAAGCAAGCGCCACGCTCGTGGCGGCAGCTGCGGCGCCGGCGATGATCTGGGGAATGGAAATGTCGTCGAACAGGCCCTTTTTGGGTGCGATGGCCATGGTCTGTCCGATGGAATGGTTTTCGTGAACGCCGTTGTTGAGCGCGGCCGGTGTCATGACGCGCGTGCGCGGCGCGTCGGTGTACTTGGTTGTCATACGGGGTCCTCCCGGTGTAAATCTGCTTCGTTTCGTGTAGCCATCAGGGTACCCACCAGATGTGAATCGTACGTGACATTTAACAGATACCATCAACTCATCAAGGGGGGCTTGCTGTCTTTGGCGAAATAGCTTGATGCTAAACTGGACTTACGATTGCAAGGTGGTTTACGTGATGTACCCGTATATGACATTCGAAGACGGTACCGAGGTCATTCATTCTGACCTGATTACAGATGGCGATATCGAAAAGGTTATCGTGCATTTTGAGCGACCGACGGCAGAGGGCTTCGACTCCGCTCGTTGTGAGTTGCCTTCCTGTTCGTGGACTGACTGGGAAGGGCATTTTACTCAGAGTGAAAAACGAGCTTTCGAAGAGTGTTTGAGCAAATAATTTAGATTAGTTCGAGTTTAGTTCGAATAAAGAAGCTGAATGCGATGACCTAAAGCGTATGCATTTTTAGTATTAGATGCGTATGAAATGGAGGATGTGAATGGATGAGCTAATAGACTTTAAAAAACGATTTCTCAAGAATGGCGAGCTGGTTTCAATTCCAAAAAAGGAAAGCTATAAAAGAATCATGCTGCTATGGGCCGTCTCTTTCTTTGAATTAAATACAAGTTATACGGAGCTTCAGGTTAATCGTGTGCTGTCACAGCTCTATCCTGATTATGCCGTGTTGAGGCGGTATTTGGTTGATTATGGATTCCTATTAAGGGATGAACGAGGCCTGAAATACGAGGTCAATCGTAATGTTCACGGTATTGAGAGCTAGCCGTCCGGTTCGGGTCCTATATATTGCTAGAGGGATAAGCGAAATAGGCAATTGGTGTGCGAATATTGCTTTGCCAATGCTGATTTACGAGGTAACTCACGATGTTTCTGCAACTGCTTTGATGGTCTGCTGCAGATTTGCCCCCTCTCTGTTTTCAGTTGCGCTCGCGCAGCTGCCTCAGAAGATGGGTATCGGGACACTACAGGCCATGAGATTGGCAGACTTAATTCGCGCGGGATTATTCGTTTGCTATATTTTTGTTGATAGTAAATGGAGTATGTTTGCTATTACGTGCGCGGTATCGCTTTGCCGAACGGTTGAAATACCCTGCTTTTACTCGTTGTTAAGAGCCAATACGAATAGTATCAATCGCGACGTAATTAATAATTCGTTTGGGTTTCTGCAGAATTTGATGATGGTTCTGGGGCCAGTTGCCGGCGGTTTTGTTGTCGCTCAATTTGGGGCGGAGGCTGTTCTTGCATTAGACGCGCTATCTTTTGCCGCGTCGTTCTGGTTGCTGCGAGATGTTCCGTCGGTTATCGAGGTTAATGATAAAGAGGGGATAAGCAAAAATGAAAAAAACAGGACTGCATTTAGTGGTCTTAGCGCGAAGCACTTGGCAATTGGTTTCCTATTAATCGATATTTCTAGTGGCGTGGCATTCGGCTCTCTGAATTCTCTTTTGCCAGCTATAGCGCAATTGCAATTTGACTCGTCATCGATACAATACGGATTCCTTCAGAGTAGTCTTACAATCGGACTGTTGTTCGGAAATACAATATATGGTCGTTTAATCAGTGGTTCCGATTGCGTTAAATCATATTGTTTTGTGACGTATCTTGCGCTCGGTGCGTATCTGGCGTTTGGCTATCGCTATGCGTCTGGGATATCGTTTATTTTCCTTTTTATCGTCGGTGCCGGAAACGCCATTCAAGATGTGCTTCTCATAACATCGCTGCAGGATTTGGCGAGAGACGGATCTGAATCGATAGGCCTGTTTTCAATTAGGGAGTCTTTGCAATCGGTTGCTGTTGTTATTTCAACACTCCTTGTTTCGCTGTTCACGAGCATCGCGATGTTCTCAATTCTCGTTACAGGACTTGGTGTTTTTTCAATTATGATGGTAGTTGTGTTTCAATTGAATTATTTGCGAAAGATGTGACGTTGATATGCCTTAATTTTTGAAATACATGCTCTTAGCACAGGTTGGCCTCTCAGTAAACTGGGAGGTTGCTTTGGCTAGTTAGAGATATGTGAACGTCCGTTAGACTGAATCTCAGGGTAGAAGGGGCCTCCAGTGTCCAGATCAACAAAGCAATGCTGCGTTTCGGCTAATAAGAACGATGGCTTTTTGCGTGTGGCGGCGGCGTCGCCGCAGATTCGCGTCGCCGATGTCGAGGGTAATGCCGAGGTTGCGCTGGTGGCTGTTCGCGATGCTGCCGAGTGCGGCGTTCGCGCGCTGGTGCTGCCCGAGCTTAACCTGACCGGTTATACCGCGGCCGATTTGTTCCATAACCGCACACTGCTGCATGCCTGCGAGACCGCACTGGCACATATTCTCGATGAAACTCGCGAGCTGCCGATTGTCTTTACCGTCGGTCTTCCCGTTGCGGTTGCCGAGAATATCTACAACTGCGCCGCCGTGTGCTGCGCGGGCGAGCTTTTGGGTCTCACGGCCAAGAAGTATTTGCCCAACTATGGCGAGTTCTATGAGCGCCGTTGGTTTGCTCCGGCGCCTGCGGATACCGTGTGGGTTGAATTTGCCGGTCAGGGTCCGGTCCCGCTGGGTTCGGGGCTTGTCTACCGCTGCTGCGATGAGGACGCCGAGGATTTGGTGCTCGGTATTGAGGTCTGCGAGGACCTGTGGGTGCCGGCACCTCCTTCGACCGAGATGGCGCTTGCCGGTGCCACGGTGATTCTCAACCCCTCCGCTTCCGACGAGATTATCGGCAAGGCGGATTACCGCCGCAGCCTCATCTCTAACCAGAGTGCGCGCCTGTACTGTGCCTATGCCTATGCAGACGCGAGCGAGGGCGAGTCCACGACCGATATGGTCTTTGCGGGCGAGAACCTTATCTACGAAAACGGCTCTAAGCTGGCGGCGACGAAGCTCCTTACCTGCGATATGGCGATTGCCGATGTCGATCTTGACCGTCTGGTTGCCGAGCGCCGCCGCTCGACGACGTGGACGCGCGCGGACGATGCGCCGGAGGCCACGACCGTTGAGTTTTCGTTTGAGGGCGTGCTCTCCGAGACTCCCGTCCTGCGCAACGCCTGCGACATTGACCGCGTTTTCCCTCGCGCGCCCTTTGTACCGGCCGACCATGGAGACCTGGCCGAGCGCTGCGAGACTATCCTCGATCTGCAGACTGCGGGCCTCAAGACCCGCCTTGCCCATACGGGTACCAAGGCTGCCGTCATCGGCCTTTCCGGCGGCCTCGATTCCACACTGGCGCTACTCGTGACCGTGCGTGCCTTCGATGCGCTGGGGCTGCCGCGCACGGGCATCACTGCCGTGTCCATGCCCGGCTTTGGCACGACGCATCGCACCAAGTCGAATGCCGAGTTGCTCGCCCGCGACCTGGGCGTGAGCTTCCGCGAGGTTTCGATCCACGCGGCCGTGGAGCAGCACTTCAAGGACATTGAGCACGATCCGGCCGTCCAAGACGTGACCTATGAGAACAGCCAGGCGCGCGAGCGTACGCAGATTCTGATGGATCTGGCCAACCAGGCTGGCGGTTTTGTCATCGGCACGGGCGACCTGTCGGAGCTGGCGCTCGGCTGGGCTACCTATAACGGCGACCACATGAGCATGTACGCCGTCAACGCGAGCGTGCCCAAGACGCTTGTGCGCCATCTGGTGCGTTATGCCGCCGATGTCTTTGGCGGGCGTATTGCCGAGACGCTGCTCGACATCCTCGATACGCCGGTGTCCCCCGAGCTTCTGCCGCCCACGGGCGACGGCGAGATTGCGCAGAAGACTGAGGATTTGGTGGGCCCGTACGAGCTGCACGACTACTTCCTCTATTACCTGCTGCGTTTTGGCTTTGAGCCCGGCAAGATCTACCGCATGGCGCTCAAGAGCTTCGAGGGTGTCTACGATGCTAAGACCGTCCACACGTGGCTGCGTACGTTCTACCGTCGCTTCTTTGCCCAGCAGTTTAAGCGCAGCTGCCTGCCCGATGGTCCCAAGGTGGGCTCGGTGACGCTCAGCCCGCGCGGCGATTGGCGTATGCCGAGTGACGCCAGCTCGCATCTGTGGCTTGCGCAGATCGACGCGCTCGATCCAATTGACTAAGGTGGGCTAAATTGAACCAATACGGGGATGGCAAGCGTTAGACTTTTGCAATCTGATGGCCCGTATCGCGCGGCGCTCTTGTCGGAGCGCCGCGTTTTTTATATCGAAAGGTGGCACCATGCAAGCATCGCAGCGTCTCGATCGCTTTGGCGCGGAGGTCTTCGCCTCGCTCAACAACAAACTTCTCGCGCTGAAGGCTCAGGGCAAGACCATTTACAACATGAGCGTGGGCACGCCCGACTTTAAGCCGTACGGCCACGTGGTCGAGGCGCTCACACAAGCCGCCCAGGATCCCGAGATGTGGAAGTATGCCCTGCGCGACCTGCCCGAACTCAAGCAAGCCGTGTGCGATTACTATGAGCGTCGCTTTGGCGTTTCGGGCATTACGCCGTCCATGGTGCAGTCGTGCAACGGTACGCAGGAGGGCGTGGGCCACTTGGGCCTGGCTCTGCTCGATCCGGGTGACACCATTCTGGTTCCCGATCCGTGCTACCCGGTCTTTGAGGCGGGTGCCAAGATCGCCGATGCCAAGCTCGAGTACTATCCGTTGGTTGCCGAGCATAATTACCTGCCCTATGTGGCTGGTATCGATCCCGAGGTGGCCGATCGTGCCAAGTATATGATCGTGTCGCTGCCTGCGAACCCGGTCGGCTCGGTGGGCACGCCCGAGGTCTACGAGGAGATTATCGCTTTCGCCCGCGAGCACGACCTGCTCATTGTCCATGACAACGCGTACTCCGACATCGTGTTCGACGGCGAGCCGGGCGGCAGCTTCTTGCAGTATCCCGGTGCGCTTGAGGTGGGCGTGGAGTTCTTCTCGCTCTCCAAGTCGTTTAACGTCACCGGTGCGCGTATCGGCTTTTTGGTCGGCCGCGAGGACGTGGTCTCTGCCTTTGCCAAGCTGCGCGGCCAGATCGACTTTGGCATGTTCTTCCCGATCCAGAAGGCCGCCATCGCGTGCCTTAATGGCCCGCGCGATGAGGTCGAGGCGCAGCGTCTGAAGTACCAGGAGCGCCGCGATGCCCTGTGCGACGGTCTTGAGGGCCTGGGCTGGGAGCGTCCCAACGCGCATGGCTCCATGTTTGTGTGGGCCAAGCTTCCCGGTGGCCGCACCGATTCCATGGCGTTTTGCGAGGAACTTATGGAGAAGGCCGGCGTTGTGGTGACGCCGGGCGCGAGCTTTGGTCCTTCGGGCGAGGGGCACGTGCGCATGGCGCTGGTCCTGCCGCCCGACCAGATCGCTTTGGCTGTCGAGGCCATTCGCGAGGCGGGCCTGTATTAGAAGGCTATTTCGACTCGTCAATAGCTCGAAACCGATTTCGTGCAGTTATTTTACGAATCCTGCAAATAATTTCGGTAAACGGTCGATATTTGGATGCGAATAGGAGCATAATCAAAGTCCCGATTGGATGTATTGGGATTACGGCAAGCCGCTCGGGTCGTTCCCGGGCGGCTTGTTTGTGGAGAGAGATGGGAGTTTCTAATGGTTAACGAGAAGAAGGTCGCTATTGTCGGCTGCGGTTTCGTCGGCTCGTCGTCGGCGTTCGCGTTGATGCAGAGCGGTCTGTTCTCCGAGATGGTCCTCATCGACGTGGACAAGAACCGCGCCGAGGGTGAAGCCCTGGATATCGCGCACGGCATGACGTTTGCCGAGCCGATGAAGATCTACGCCGGCGATTATTCCGATGTCGCCGACGCCGCCATGATCGTCGTCACCGCTGGCGCTGCCCAGAAGCCCGGTGAGACCCGCCTGGATCTGGTTAACAAGAACGTCAACATCTTTAAGTCCATTATCCCCGAGATTAAGAAGTCTGGCTTCGACGGCATTCTGCTCATCGTCTCCAACCCGGTTGATGTTCTGACCTATGCCGCCATCAAGATGTCCGGCCTGCCCGAGGGCCATGTCATCGGCTCCGGCACCGTGCTCGACACCGGCCGTCTGCAGCAGATGCTCGGCGCTCACGTCGAGGTTGACCCGCGCGATGTCCAGGCCTATGTCATGGGTGAGCACGGCGACTCCGAGTTTGTCGCTTGGTCCAGCGCCCAGGTTGCCGGCGTGCCGCTGAACACCTTCTGTGAGCTTCACGGTCATCTGGAGCATGAGGCTGCCGAGAAGCGCATCGCCGAGGACGTCAAGAACTCCGCCTACACCATCATCGAGAAGAAGCACGCCACCTACTACGGCGTCGCCATGGCCGTTAAGCGCATCTGCACTGCCGTCATGCGTGACGAGCAGACCGTTCTGCCCGTTTCCTCGCTCATGGTGGGCGAGTACGGCCTGTCCGATCTTGCCATCTCCATGCCGACCGTCGTTGGCCGCGACGGCGTTGTCTGCCGCGTCCCCGTGCCGCTGAATGATGACGAGCAACATGAGCTCACCGCCTCTGCAAGGGCCCTCAAGGACATCATCGATAGCGTCGACTTCTCCTGCTAAATTCGGCTCGTTTAAGCAACAGGCTACAATGAAGGCGTCTGGGTCCATGTGACCCGGGCGCCTTTTTGGTGCAAAGTAACCTGACCCCAATGCGCCATAGTTGATGGGAGGGCCATGTCGGATTCGCCTAATTTTTTGACCTATGCCCAGACGGCGTTTGATTCGTTTGAGGAGCGGCCGTTCTGCGCGGTGGATAGCCTGGTCTTTGCGTGGTTGTCCTATTTGCGTTTGCCGGGTGATATGGCGGAGCTGACGAACTGGCAGGGCCTAGACGTGCGCGAGCTGCTGCGTGCCGAGTGCTACCGGGACATGATTGGCGACTTGTGGGACCCAGAGGGGAGCAGGGCCTTGTTGGAGGCCGTGGCAGCAAGCCCTCGCTACCGTGGCGTGCGCGTTTGCGGCTATCGTGCCGTGAGCGATGTGGTGGCGACAGAGCAGTTTGCAGCCATGGCGTTCCGGTTTCCGGCGGGGTTTGGTTATCTTTCTTTCCGGGGGACCGACAGCACGATTGTGGGCTGGAAAGAGGACTTTAACATGGCGTTCCGATGTCCTGTGCCGGCCCAGGAGTCCGCGGCGCGTTATGTGGACGAGGCGGCGGATGCGATTGACGGGCCGCTTTTGTGCGGAGGTCATTCCAAGGGCGGAAACCTTGCGGTGTACGGTGCGGCGATGTGCTCCGATGTCGCCCGTGAGCGAATCGAACGGGCGTATTCCCATGATGGTCCGGGCTTCGTCGAGGAGTTTCTGAACGGCAACGCCTTTGCTGATCTTTCCGGTCGAATCGACAAGACGCTACCTCGGTCGTCGATCTTTGGCATGATGTTCGAGACACAGGAGGACTATGCCATCGTTGAGAGCACCGAGTTCAGCCTGCTGCAGCACAATCCCTTTAGCTGGGTGGTTGATGGTCACGACTTCGTGTACTGTGAGCGTCTGTCCGCCGGTGCTCGATATGTTGATGGCTCCATTCGCGAGATGCTGCTTGCGGTGTCACCTGGCGAGCGCGAGCGTTTTGTAGATGCGTTGTTCTCCGTGTTTGAGGCTACGGGTGCTGAGCGGTTTGCAGATATCGCTGGGAATCTGCGCGAGAGCCTGCCCGTGATGCTCCAGGCCACGCAAGGCTTTGACAAGGATACGCGCCGTTTTGTCTCGCAGACCATCGTGGCAATCCTTAAATGCGCACTGCTGCCCAAACGACCCCAGATCGACATGTCCGCTGCCGGCAAGAGCCTGGCAGAGCAGCTCGAGGCATGGCAGTCCGAACTCCTGCACTAGCCACAGGTGCAAAGCAACCTGTCCCCGATGCATCAATCTTCGATGCGCTTGGGGCGGGCTCGACCGCTATACTGGTTCGTGCCGAAATCGATCTAGAACGGAATGCCGTATATGAAAATCAATCACGCGATTCTGCATATCCTGGACTTTGACTCTGCCGTCAACGTCATGAGCCAGCGCGAGCTCGATATCGAAAGCCGTACCGTGCGCAACTTCGTGACCACGCATCTGCGCCGCGCACGTACCTCGGCCGATAACAAGCGTGCCACGTTTGCCGAGAACTCTGCGTTTGGCGGCGAGCTCAAGGGCTATTTCTTTGGCGAGCGCGAGTTTGTGGACCTGTCGCAGCAGATTGCGGAGTTTATCTCTTCCGAGCTCACCAAAGCCGAGAAAGCCGAGTCCACTGACGTGCTTGTGGCCGATTTTGACGACGATGAGGATGCCCGCTGGTTTGCCGTGATGCTGCTGGGCTCCAAGCAGGCTTTTATGCACGAGGTGGGCCGCGAGGAGGGGGAGGTGCGCAACGACATCGCGCGCCACTACGCTATTCTGCCGAACCCTTCGCAAAAGGTGCCGAGCTATGCCATCGTGCGCGCGAGCACCATGGAGATCGGCTACGTGGACAAGAAGCGCAAGATTGCCGGCGAGGACCGTATGCTCATTCCCGATGGCCTGCTGCAGTGCGACACGGGCGTGTCGGGCAAGGAGGTCATCGACACCGTGACGCGTGTGGTCGAGGAAGTCGCCGAGGAGCACGGCGCCAACACGGCCGTGGCGCTCGCCAAGGTTAAGGCCGCTGTGGCCGAGAAGGTTGAGGATGACGAGGAGCTGCCGCCTTGGGATATCGTCGATGAGGTCTTTGAGGACGAGCCGGTCATCAAGGAAAGCGTGCGCGCGGCGCTGACCGAGGAGAAGGTTCCCGAGCGCGTGCCCGTGGAACGCAAGCAGGTCGAGCGCGCAGCCGTGCGCAATCATAAGATTCGTACCGACACGGGTATCGAGATCAGCTTCCCGGCCGAGATGGGTTCGAACTCCGAGTACATCGAGTTCGTTAACGAGCCCAACGGCCTCATCTCCATCGAGCTCAAGAATATCGGCAGCATCGAGAACCGATAAACTGCGCTCGGACGCTGCAGAAAACAAAGGCCGAAGCTCCGATGATGCTTCGGCCTTTTTTGCTTGGGATTGAATTGCGCCGCAGGTTGAGCATAAGTCAGCGAAAACGACCCAGAGCGAGCAAGGTGACGTGAAAGAGGAGGGCATTGACCTTCTGGTCATGCCCGACGATTGAACGTCAGATTGCCGCTCTGGGTCGTTTGCAGCGTCGGCTAGTTACGTGGTTTGGTAAAACCGCGTAACACTACAGTTGACGTAAGCCCTCTTCGAGGCCGGTCTTGCTGTCGGTCTTCTCGTCGCGCATCTTGATGACGCGGGCGGGGACACCGGCCACGACGGCACCGGCGGGGACATCCTCGACGCACACGGCGCCGGCGGCAACGACAGCGCCCTTGCCCACGCGCACGCCCTCCAGGACCACGGCGTTGGCGCCGATCATGACGTCGTCTTCGATGATGACGGGCGTGGCGCTCGCGGGCTCCACGACGCCTGCCAGTACGGTGCCGGCGCCGATGTGGCAGTTCTTACCCACGGTGGCGCGGCCGCCCAGCACGGCGCCCATGTCGATCATGGAGCCTTCGCCAATGACGGAGCCGATGTTGATGATGGCACCCATCATGATGACGGCGCGATCGCCGATCTCGACGCGGTCACGGATGATCGCGCCCGGCTCGATGCGGGCGTTGATGCCCTTGAGGTCGAGCATGGGCACGGCAGAGTTGCGACAGTCGTTCTCTACGTCGTAGTAGTCGATGGAGTCGGCGTTGGCGTCGAGGATTGCCTTGAGCTCATCCCAGTCGCCAAAGACGGTCTTGCCGTGGCAATCGCCGTAGATGTGCGCGTCGCCCCACTGGACCTCCATATCGGGCTTTTCGCGCACGTACAGCTTGACGGGCGTTTTCTTGGGCGCGGTGGCGATGTAGTTGATAATCTCCTGTGCATCCATCTCGGCTGCATTGCTCATTTGCTGGCTCTCCTTTGCGTGGGTACGGTAGATACCTGGTTAGGCAAACATGACCTGGTCGAACGTATAGAAGCCAGGCTCGTGGGTGACGAGCTTCTGCGCGGCTGCCAGGGCGCCGTTGACAAAGATCTGACGGCTCGTGGCGCGGTGCGTGAGCGTAACCTCCTCGTCCTGGCCAAAGAAACTCACTTCGTGCACGCCGGCGACAGTGCCACCACGCAGCGAGTGCATGCCGATCTCCTTGGGGTCGCGTGCTCCGCACATGCCCTCGCGGCCATAGACGGGGTGGTAACCTGCCTCGGGCTCGGCTTCAACGACGGCGTCGAGCAGCAACTTTGCAGTGCCGCTGGGGGCGTCGACCTTTTGGTTATGGTGCGTCTCGACGATCTCACAGTCAAAGCCGGGCAGCTCGTGTGTGGCCTGTGCCACCAGATGACGCAGGGCTGCGATGCCGATGGAGTAGTTGCCAGAGTGCATGACCCGGGCGTTCTGACCCAGCTCGCGCAGGCGATCCATCTGCTCGGGCGTATAGCCTGTGGTGCCCGAGACCAACGCCGCACCCGTGCGCTCGACATAGGCGACGACGGCATCGAAGGTCACGACGTTTGAGAAGTCGATGATGACGTCGGCTGCCGGGGCGTTCTCGAGCTCGGACAAGTCGAAGCCAATCTGGGCGACGATGTCGAAAACGGGCTGACCGGCGGCATTGACAATGCCCTCGGCGGCAGTGCGAATGAGCGAGCCCATGCGGCCCGTTCCCATAATGACGGTCTTAATCAAGCAGACCAGCTCCCTTCAGAGCATCGGTAAGTGCAGAGCGCGTGTCGTCTGCCATGGGGCACAGCGGCATGCGATAGTTTGCCTCGATCATGCCCATCTGGGCGAGTGCTTCTTTGACGGGGATGGGGTTGACCTCGCTAAAGAGGGCATTGATGAGCGGCTGACCGGCAATTTGGATATCGCGGGCGCGTGCCACGTCACCGTCCAGATAGGCGCGGCACATGTCATGCACGAGCTGCGGCTGAACGTCGGCCCACACGCTGATGGTGCCCGAGGCGCCCAGGCTCATGAGCGGCACGGTAAGCGCGTCCTCGCCTGAGTACATGCGGAAGTCGTCGGACAGCAGGTGGGCGATCTTGGCCGCGTAGGCGACGTTGCCCGAGGCTTCCTTAATACCCATGATGTTGGGGTGCGCGGCCAAGCGCTCTACGTTGCGCTCGCTGATGCCGCAGCCGCAGCGGCCGGGAATGTTGTAGAGGATGCAGGGGATGTCCACGGCATCGGCGACGGTCTTAAAGTGCTGATAGATACCCTCTTCATTGGACTTGTTGTAGTAGGGGGTGATGAGCAGCAGTCCGTCAGCTCCCAAGCCCTGGTAAGTGAGCGACTTGGTGAGCATGGTTTGCGTGGAGTTGGAGCCCGAGCCGGCGATGACGGGGACGCGTCCTGCAACTTGCTTGACCACGGCGGCGACAACGGAGTTGTCCTCGTCGTCGGTCATCGTGGCGCTCTCGCCGGTGGTGCCCAGGGTGAGGATGGCGTCGGTGCCGTTTTGCAGGTGGAAATCGATAAGGCGCCCGAGCGCGTCAAAGTCGACGCTGCCGTCCTTTTTAAACGGCGTAACAAGGGCGACGATTGAGCCTTCAAGATTGCGGATGTCCATGTTCTTCTCCTTCGCGTCCGCGATCTGGATGCGTTTGTTCCATTGGGCGGCGACGGCCAAGCGCTCGTCTTGGGCGCGACGGCGGGCACTTTCGGCGCGCGACTTGGCCAGCAGCTCTCGGCCGCTCGGCAGCACGTCGAGCGTGGCAAAATAATCGCCCGGGCGTTCGGCGCGGCGGATGAGCTCGGCCGAGCCATCGGGACGCAGCAGCACCTCGGCGGAGCGCAGACGGCCGTTGTAGTTATAGCCCATGGAGTAGCCATGCGCGCCGGTATCGTGGATCACGAGCAGGTCGCCCATATCGATATGTGGCAACTCGCGATCGATGGCGAACTTGTCGTTATTCTCGCATAGGTTGCCCGTGATGTCGTAGGTGTCCGTAACAGGTGCTGTGGTCTTGTCGGCGCCACCCGGCTGACCCATCACCGTAACGTGGTGGTAAGCGCCGTACATGGCAGGACGGATCAGATCGACGGCGCTTGCATCAACACCGATATAGTCCTTGTAGATCTGCTTCTCGTGGATAGCCTTGGTGACCAGGCAGCCGTAGGGGCCCATCATAAAGCGGCCCATCTCGGTGCAGATGGCCACATCGCCCATACCGGCGGGAACTAGGATCTCGTCGTAGGCCGCGTGCACCCCCTCGCCGATGGCGTGAATGTCGTTGGCCTGCTGCTCGGGCAGGTAGGGGATGCCGACGCCGCCGGACAGATTGATGAAGGCGACATGTGCGCCGGTCTCGCGCTCCAGGCGCACGGCAAGCTCAAAGAGGATGCGCGCGAGCTTGGGGTAGTAGTCGTTGGTGACGGTGTTGCTGGCAAGGAATGCGTGGATGCCAAAGTTTTCGCCGCCCTTGGCCTTGAGCAGGCGTAAGGCCTCGAAGAGTTGCTCGGTGGTCATGCCGTACTTGGAGTCGCCGGGGTTATCCATGATGCCGTTGGAGAGCTGGAACAGTCCGCCCGGATTAAAGCGGCAGCTGACCGTCTTGGGGATGGGCCCCGCAACGTGCTCAAAGAACTCGATGTGGCTGATGTCGTCAAAGTTGACGATGGCGCCCAGCTTGTCGGCGAGCTCAAAGTCCGCTGCCGGCGTGTCGTTGGACGAGAACATGATGTCGTGTCCCGTGATACCCAGCGAGCGGGCGATCATGAGCTCGGTATAGCTCGAGCAATCGCAGCCGCAGCCGTATTCGTTGAGAATGGAGATGAGCGCCGGGTTGGGATTTGCCTTGACGGCAAAGTATTCCTTAAAGCCCGGGTTCCATGCGAAGGCGTCGCGCACCTCTTGCATGTTGCGGCGGATGCCCGCCTCGTCGTATAGATGAAACGGCGTGGGGAACTGCTCGACGATATGCTCGAGCGCCTCCTTGTCCACAAACGGCTGCTTGGCCGCATATGCCTCGTTGGGGGTCAATGCCATGTCCCGTAAACCTCGCTATCCAGACGGCGCCACCTGCGCATCGAATCCGCATAGCGTGGACCCAATGTCCGGATAGCGCTCCCGCATTGCTGCAGACAGTCCTGCGGGTGTTTCCCGCAGGCCCACCAGGTTGTTCGTGCCCGAAAAGCCCAGTTCGGCGGGTTTCGCCTCCCCACGGGGTCAAAGCCTGCCGGCTCGCCCGCGGTTCTTCGTGCCCGCGCCTCTATCAAGTGGTAAAGACCCTACCACGTTGCACTTTACCAAACAAGAGTATTCGTATATAACGTTTAAAAAATGCAGGGACATGCTAGAAACAAGGGCTTCACAATTCTGCATCACAATAAGTGAAACTGATGTGTCTCACGAAAGGATCCTCTATGACCGAGCTCCAAGAACTCCGTCGCTATCGCCGCGATCTTCATCGCATTCCGGAGCTCGATTTCGATCTTCCTCAAACCATAGCCTATATCGAGGGCGTGTTGGCGCCGCTCACCTGCGAGGTGACCTATCCGTGCCCCAGCTGCGTCTGTGCTTTCTTCGACGCTGGCACGGGCGCCGCGCATGCCACGGCGATTCGCGCCGATATGGACGCGCTGCCCATCGCGGAGGCGACGGGTGCGGCCTTTGCCTCGACGCATCCCGGAAAGATGCACGCTTGCGGACACGATGGACACATGGCCATGGCACTTGCCGCCGCGACGTATGTCGACCGTACGATTCGCGAGCAGCCAGGTGCCATCAAACACAACGTGCTCTTTGTGTTCCAGCCTGCCGAGGAGACGACCGGTGGCGCCAAGACGGTATGCGAGAGCGGTGTGTTCGAGCGCTACGGGGTCGACCGCATTTTTGGCTTTCACGTGTGGCCCGATCTGCCTGCGAACACGTTGGCGAGTTGTTCCGGCCCGCTGCTGGCGCGCTCGAGCGAGACACATATCCACATTCACGGTACGAGTATCCATATTGCTAAGACTTATGGTGTGCCGGTCGAGGAGTCGCACGATGCGGCCTTGGCGGCAGCAAAGTTTTTGGTTGCCGAGCGCGAGCTGATGGACGAGCTGGGCGCCGACGAGCCCTGTATCGGCAAGTTTGGTCTGTTGCAGGTCGGTACCGTCTGCAACGCCGTGGCGGGGGAGGCCCATGTTGCCGGCAGCCTGCGCGTGTTTACGGACGACATGTTCGACCGTGCACGCGAGGGTGTGCACCGCGTGCTTGATGAGGCATGCGCTGCAACGGGCTGCACGTACGATCTCGACTTTGCCGAGGGCTATCCGCCGGTTGACAACGACCCCGAGCTATTTGCCAATGTCGCGCCTGCCTTGCCCGAGCTGCAGCTCGTGGATGAGCCTTTGCTGATTGCCGAGGATTTCGCCTTCTATCAGCGCCATCTGCCGGGCGTGTTCTTCCTGCTGGGCACGGGCGTGCCGGAGGGACAAGAAAACCCGATCGACGCAGACGGCTGCCCAGCCTATGCGATGAGCACTCTTCACACTGATACCATGCTCTTTGATGAGGAAATTTTGCTCAAGGGCCTCGATGTCTACAAACGATTGCTTGACTTGGAGTGATGATGAAGCGCCGACAGACTGCCGTGTATAGTCCTGGTGGGTGCGGGTGCGGCTTGCTGCTACTCCCGGTTATTGCTGTGAGCATTGGCGTGATGTTTGCGTTTGCTGGACTGGCGGCGGCGGCACTTGTACTGTTGATCGTGGCCATTGGCGTGACGATTTGGCTGTGCCGTTCTCGCGAGCAACGTCGTGCCGACGGCAAGACCAATGCCGGATGGGCCATCTTTTTGGTTGTCGCCTACCTATTGAGCATCAGTTATCTGGCGTTCTTTATCTTGTTGCTTGTGAGTACCTTTACCGGGGAATCCGTCATGGTGGGGTAGGCTTCGACGAGCCTCTTGAAGATGGAACAAAAATGGAGCCGGATGGGAAATACCCCCATCCGGCTCCATTGCTCAATATTGGCATGCGCTTCTACTCGGCTGCCTCGCGGCGAGCGACCTCGTCGATCAAGATAGCATCGCCGTGCTTGGCGGCGGCAATGCTTGCGGCCATAAACATGCCCATTGCCGTGATGTAGGCGAAGAGCATCGACGGCGCCACGTCCATAACGATGCCGGAGAGAATCGGTGTCGCCACCTGAGCCGCCATGCTCACGGTGTAGTAGTAACCGGAGTAGCGGCCCACGCTTTGGGAGCTGCAGCACTCCAGAATCATCGTGTACACGCACAAGTCCACACCGCCCAGCGCGACGCCCATCAGCAAAAAGACGCCGTACAGCACGGGTGAGAAGCCGGGTGCCAGCCAAAGAAACGCGGGGTACAAAACCATGATGACGGCGGTGCCCAGGGCGACCTTTTTGCGGCCGATTTTGAGCGAAAGGTTTGCCAGGGGTACGTAGCTTAGCAGCGCGCCTGCAATCGTCACGATATTGATGACGGCATAGGAACCGCCTTCCATGCCGTAGAACATATCGGCATAGCGGCTGATATTGGTGGTCATGGCGTTATAGCTCATGTAATAGAAAAACGTTGCGGCGAGCAGCATGATGATGGAGCGACGCACGCCGGTGTCTGCAACGCGTTCCTTGCCGCCAGCCTCGGGGGAGTCATCTTTGTCAATCTGATCCTCGTCGATGCCCATGGACAGCGATTTCTCGCGCATCTTTTCGACGAGGGCGGGCTCACGGACAAAGATGCCGTAGACAACGGCCGACACGAGGATAAAGGCGGCCTGCAAGATAAAGAGCGGAAGATAATCGGGCTTGTCGGCCTTGGGAACCATGACCGAGATGGCGACGAGCATAAGGCCCGTTCCCGCATAGCCGACGATCTTTTCGATCGAGTCTGCCTTGGTTCGAAGTGGGCGAGGCGTAATATCGGCCACGATGGCAACCGTCATGGTGCGGTAGGCGCATATTGCCAAAAGCGTGAGGATAATCGCGCCAATGAGCAGAGTTAGGCTGCCCATGTTGTTGGCGATCGCGATGAGCGGGACGGAGAGCATTGCCACCGCGGAGCCGCCCAAGATAAAGGGCGTTCGGCGCCCGAGGTTGCTTGCGCAGCGGTCCGAGAGGATGCCAAAGAGCGGAAGCAGGAACAGGCCAAAGACATTATCGATGGCCATGATCGCGCCGGTGAGCGAGTTGGATAGGCCAAAGGTCCCCGTGAGCATCTTAGGAACGATGCCGTCGTAGACCTGCCAAAAGCTGATCATGCCCATAAAGGGTAGGGAGGCGAGGGCGACGGCCTTGGTGTCGAGCCGGGCCGCCCGCTTAAGATTTGGTTGGGTCATGCTGGTTCTCCTGGTCGGTAAAAGCGGGGATAAAAGCGGGGAGGGGCGCTATCAGCCCTCCCGTCCTACAGTTGTTCAAGGTTGGCGAGAAACGCCACATAGAATTCGATGCCGCGCTTGTAGACGTCGACGCCGATGCGTTCGTTGGCGGCATGGATGAGCTTGCGCGCCTCGCCCGAGTAGATGAAGCCGCAGAAGCGGTAGACGCGATCGCAGATCTCGTTGAACTCGCGCGAGTCGGTGCAGGAGTTCTGCACGTAGGGAGCAAAGCCGGCCTCGGGATAGACACCCGACACGCAGCGATGGATGTAGTTAAAGGCGGCATCGTCTTCGTAAGGCGAGATGGGCGCGGGCTCGGTGTAGGGAATCGCCTCGTTGATTTCGACGGTGACATGGTCGGGGCTTACGCCCGAGGCGCGACACTGCTGGGCGGCGAGCTTGCGGGCGCGCTCAACGGCATCGGCGATGGTCTCGAACGGAGCGATGCGCACGTTGAAGTTGGCGCGAGCGACCGGTGGCAGAACGTTGTGCGCGTTGGAGCCTTCGAGCTGCGTGAGCGCATAGGTTGTGCGCAGCATTGCCGAGGTCTCGGGGCTGGCGGCCATGATCTTGGTAACTGCGGGGCGCGTGAGCCACAGGTTGCCAAAGACTGCCTGATACGTCGCGCTGCTACGGGCACCCAACTCGGTCAGTGTGGCCTCGACGGCGGGTGTGAGCTGCGGCTTGCCGGGGTTGGCCGAGATAGTCTCGCATACACGGCAGAGAAGACGGCAGGCATCGTTTGCCGCAGGCGTAGAGGCGTGGCCGCCGTCGGCGCGCGCCGTGACGGTAAGGTCGACATGGCCCTTCTCGGACACGCCTACCATGGCAACGGGTTCGGTGACACCGAGCGGGGCGTCGGTTGCCACGGCGCCACCCTCATCGAGCACCATATAGGGATGGATGTTGTGCTCGCGAAGCCACTGCACTGCATGGGTTGCAGTAGGCGCGGCGATTTCCTCGCCATCGCTCGAGAAGAACCAGACATCGCGCGGGGGAACGAAGCCCTGGGCAATCAAATGCTCGGCGGCCTCGAGAAAAGCAGAGACGATGCACTTGGTGTCGAGTGAACCGCGGGCCCAGATCTCGCCGTCGAAGATCTCGGCTCCAAAGGGATCGTGTTCCCAGTCCTGGCCCTCGACGGGCACGACGTCCTGATGCGCCATCATGACGATGGGGTCCAAGGCGGAATCGGCACCAGGCCAATGCAGGAGCATACCAAAATCGTCGATGCGTGTGATCTCGGCGATGTCAAAGAAACGCGGATAAAGCCGCTGGAGCGTGGGAATCCACTGGCCGAAGGGCTCGTCGTCGCGCTCGGCGATGTTCTCACGCGAAACGGTGGGAATGCGTAGCAATTCGCAAAAGCGCTCGACGGCTGCCTCGTCTGCCTTGTAGGTGCCTGCATCAAGAGGCGCACCCTGTGCGACCGATACCGATGCTCCCATGGTGGGACTCCTTTCGTGTTGTATATCGAATACGTCAAGATTATCGCCCGCACCGCGCGTGGGAAACGGCGAAACACGTTGTTCATCTGCGGGCGGCGGGTCGGATAGCCTTAGCCGACGATGACCGTGCCGTCTTCGGCCACGGTGATGGCGTCTCCCGTCGACACGGCATCGAGAAACTCATCGCCCAGGTTGTCAATGGTGGGCATGGGGGTGTCGGTCCATACACCCGAGAGGATCGCGCCAGCGGCGGCAAGGCTGTCAATGGGTTTGGAAAACAGCAGGCATGCGGGTTGGCGCCCCATTTTGGTGGCGCAGAAGAGCACCATGCCACCTGTGGTGGAGCCGATGGTCTGCGGAAGGCACAAGGCACATCCCGCCAAAGGTTTGCCGTACAAGTCGGGATTGTTTTGGTCGGAACACGTGGCCTTTTTGTCGCCAAACATCAGTGCCTTCTGAAACGATGCGAGTGTGTTGAGCCCTCCGTGAGAGACAAGTGCCTTGGCGTGGGCAGTTCCGGGGACAACGACGCGGCCGTGAAAGATTTTTTCCATGAGGAGTCGCCTTCCTATTTGACTGGTTTTCCGGTGGTGACGTAGGCGAGCACCTCGTCGTCGGTGTAGTAGCGCGATGCCGAGTACGTACGTAACTTGTTGGAGTTGGTGATGATGGGCATGCTGCCGCACAGCGGGTTGTTGGTGTACATAAGCGGGCAGATGCTCGAGACGACGGCGCCGGTAGTCGAGAGGCGTCTGTATGCCGCAGTCTTGCGGAAGGCGTCTGCCACGGATGGGGCGGCGGTCAGTACGGTGGGTACTTGCACGCGGCAGTTGCCGGAGGCGCTCAGCCCATCGCAGATGGCGTCTGCCCAATGGGCGAGTTGTACAGACGAGAGGTGGGGGCAGCCGATGAAGGCAAGCTTGGGGCGCGCGCCCGGGTTCTTCCACATGACGGGGTAGCTCGAGCGGATGCGTTCCAGCTCGGCGTCGTCAATGCGATAGATTTGGGTGTCTGGTGCTATGAGTTGTTCGCCTTGCTCGACGGCCTCGGGCGTGATGCCGTCCACGTGGTAGAGCCCGACAGCGCCGTTCGATGCGCTGGCGGCGCCCATGTCCTTAAGGTAGTCCTGCGTGCCGGGTGTGAGCTCGCGGCCAAGCCAGCGGTCGAGGCCTTTAATGTAAGGGACGTCTTCCATCACCTTCATGCCAATGGCGCTGCCAAGCACTTGCGCTTCGGGCTTGCGCTTGCAGTCGACTTCGATGATCCAGGTCGCCTTGCGGCCCTCATCGGTGAGCAGGCCGAATTCCGGGACAAAGCCGGCAATTGAGCCGAACATCTCGATGATGCCGGAGTTGCGATTGCAGCGAGCGCCCAACACGGAGTTGGCAAAGACCACGGCGCTGCTTTCTGCCCAGCTTAGGATGTCGCCACGTCGAGGTCGATTGCCAACCTCGGGCTGGTAGCAGGTGCAGGTGAAAGCATCGTTGTCCAATAGGCCCATGCTGCGCAGCTGTGCCTCATAATCGTCTTGTTTGGAATACATAATCTTGAACAGCAGCTTTTGCAGCGGGTTGGCCGGGACGGCGGGGTCGAGGGGCCTCGGGTCGACCGAGAATGACTGACCGGACAGGGCGCCGTCTTTCAGCAGCTCATCCATAAGGTCATAGACTGGACCGAGCATGGAGAGGCCAAAACTTGTGACAAGATGACCGTTTGCGCCGGTCACGGGAACCATACGCTCGGCGCCAAAGCATTCGCCGTACATAACGAGGGTCTTGACCACTTTGGCCATGGCGGGGCCCTTGGCACCGTCGAGCAGGGCTTGTTGTTGGGAGGTCAGGTTCATCTGTGAGCCCATCCTTTCGTGTTAGATATTGGTGCCGAGCCGGTATGCCGCACGGACCGCTTCGAGCACACGGCCGGGTGCAAACCCATCGCCGATGTTATGCAGCTCGTCTGCGGCGTGTGCCTGCTGCAGTTTGTAGAACAGCGCGTCGTCGGGGTGTCCGCCGCAGGCAATGATTACTAGGTCGCAAGTTAGCTCGAGTGACTTCCAGTCGTTGCCGATTTTGGGTGCAAGTGGGTTTTCGACGTTCTCGGGCAAGACCGGTGACCACGAGACGTAGGGGTCGGGAACGTTTTTGTGGCAGTTGCGACTCAAGTGGAGGCGCGCACACCTCGATGGGGCTCCAGACTCGCGTTTGCCGCCGACTTCCGCGCGCTCGACGCGTGTCATATTGAGGAGCCGCACATTGCGTCCCCTGAGCGCATGGAGTAGGTGGCCACGATTTGCCGTGCAGGCGCCCTGCATCATGTGAGGCAGCATTTCAATTACGCTGACCTGTGGTATGCCGTGTTCGACGGTGAGCCATTGGGCAACCTCGCAGCCCACGGCCCCTCCGCCAATGATGGCGACGGTTTTGGCGTTGCCAAGCAGCGCGGGTTGGCGCAGCAGCTGCGTTGCCTGTACGGCATGGCCTGATGCTGCAAGCTCCGTAAGGCCGGGGATGGGCGGTATCGCATTGGAAGTGCCTGTTGCGCACACGATTGCGTCGAAGCCTGCCTTTGCAAGATCTTCGGCGCGTGCTGCCCGCCCAAGTTCGAGTGTCAGGTTCCCGTTGGGTTTTTCTGCCTGCTCGCGCACCTGTCGAACAAGATATGATCGGTAGTTATCGAGGTCGAACTTGATTCGGGCGGCGCTGGCGGAGAGGAGTTTTCCTCCAAGTTCATCTTCGACGTCGATGAGCTTTACGTCGTGGCCACGACGCGCGGCGATTAGCGCACAGACCATCCCGGCGGGTCCGGCTCCTATCACCGCTATGCGTTTGGGTTCTATGGCAGGAGCGGGTGTCTGGGGCATGAGGTATTCAAAGCTGCAGCGTGGATTGACGGCGCACTGCGGGTGGCCTCCTTCGACAAACTCGTTGAGGCATCCTTCCTGGCATCCGATGCAGGGGCGAATATCTGCCACGCGACCGGCGTACGCCTTGTTGGGCCACTCGGGATCCGCAAGCAGCGGGCGTCCGAGCATGATCATATCGGCGTCGCCATTGCGAAGGGCGCGTTCGGCAATGTCGGGGTAGCCCAACTTACCCACCGCGACAACGGGTACGGGAAGGCCGGCATTGGATCGGATATTGTCGGCGGCAAAGCGCTCCCGAACGGCGCGCGCCACGGGAACGAAGCAGCCTGCGGGCATGCTCGCAGGCGGGTGGGGCATCCACCAGTTGTCATAGCAACCAAGGTCGACGTCAAAGATGTCTACTCCCGCCGCCACGAGCTCTTCCATATAGCACAGGGTCTGTTCGACGGTACGGCCGCCGCGCATGCGTCCCAGATAGGTCGAATTCATGACCTGCTCGTCATAGGTTTCCTCGAGTGCAAGCGAAAGGTCGATGCGGTACATGATGGGGTAGTCGGGCCCAACGCGGCGACGGATTTCTTTGACCATATCGAGGCCAAATTGACGCCAATCGGCATAACGTCCGAGCTTGCGATGGTTAAAGGCGGGGTTTCCGAGCTGCTCGATAAGATAACCTTCGTGTCCGTGCAAATAGACGCCATCGATGCCCATGGCATGGGCATCGGCCGCCGCTTGGCCGATACTGTTTACGATACGGCGCAGCTTTTGGTTCGAGAGGCGCATGCATGGAATGGCTGGGATGTAGTAGTTAGGCAAGAAACTCGCCGAGACCGGAAACTTCTTTTGCGTGATGAGGCATTGCGGGTTGCCCACGCGGCCGAGTCCAGCCGTAAGCTGGACAAAAATGCGCGATCCGAAGGCATGGACACCTTGGGCAAGGTCGCGCCAGCCTGCCATAACGGTTCGGCTTCGATCGATGCGCGGGAAATAGGTGAGCTTGTCCAGCTCGGTGACCGTGGTATCGATGCCGTGGCTTACCGGTACGAGTCCTGTTGTAATGAGGCCGCAGCCGCCTTTGGCGCGGGCGAAAAAGTACTGCAGCATCATGTCGCTGGGGCGACCAGTTTCCTCGCACATGTCGATATTGCCCATCGGCGCCATGACGATGCGGTTTTTGACGGTGAGCTTGTTAATTTTGATGGGAGAGAAGAGCTTGTCAAAAGGATAGAGCTCTTGTGTCATGCGGGACGATCCGCAACCGGAATTTGTGGCGGGCCAGCTGTCGAATGAGTCGACGAGTTGCTGCACCAGTACGTCTTTTCCCAATGAGGTTCCTTTCTGATGTTGACAAGGTAACAAAGCAGTTTACGTCTAAATGTTTAATAGTCAACAACAAAGGCATGAGTTCGGTGAAGGAAAAAAGGACTCGATGAGCGTCGGATGGCAAGCTGTGTTGCTGCATTAGCTGCCAGCTAATGAATTTGAGCTCGCTGCCTCCTACGATGTGCTGTGTGCCGGCGCGGTAGCCGGATCGTAGGAAGGATGCATAATGGCAAAAGAGGGAAAGAAGCCGATCGGCAAGATCGTATTGGGTGTCATCGTGGTGCTCGTTGTTGCCGGCGTCGTAGGGTCTATGGGCGGCAACTCGTCTGATTCGTCTACGGGTGATGCAGCAAAGTCTGCCGAACAGGCCCAGCAAGTCGAAGAACAAAAAGAGGCACAAGAGCCCTATACGGTTTCGGATGAGGCCGGTGATACGTCTAATCAGTTCGCGTATAAGATCACTGGCACGTTGACCAATAATACGGATAAAGAGCAAAGCTACATTCAGATTGAGTATGTTCTGTATGACGCAGACGGCAATCAGGTGGGAACGGCTCTTGCAAATACTAACCATCTCAAAGCGGGTGGCACCTGGAAGTTCGAAGCGATAAGCACGGTATCTCCCGACCAGGTTGCCAGCTGGGAACGTTCTGACGTGAGCGGCTTTTAACTAGAATTAAAAACATGGTTACTATGCGAGCTGGGGGTGAGGCCATATGCCCAATAAAAAGTTAACCGAAGAGTTGCTCAACGAGCTGCTTGATGCCCCGAGTATCGAGGGCTATATCAAAGAGCATGACTTTACCGCCCCGTCGCTTTCGGAGTATCTGAAACAGCTTTTGGAAGAAAAGGGGCTGGAGCGTTCGCGCGTGGTGCGTATGGCCGACCTCAACGAGACGTTTGGCTATCAGATCTTTACCGGTGCGCGGCATCCGAGCCGCAATAAGGTGCTGCAGATTGCCTTTGCCATGGCGCTGACGCTCAAGGAGACCGACCGCGTCTTGACGGCGGCGGGCGCCAATGTCCTCAACTGCAAGGACCGCCGTGACGCCATCATCATTTTCTGCATCGATCGTGGCTGCAGCCTGCAAAAGGTGAACGAGGAGCTGTATCGCTTTGGTGAGGAGACGGTGAGCTAACGGTTAGCTGACGGTGGAAGCGCCGTTCACGACATTTTGAACGTGCAGGGCACGGGCGTCATGGGGCGTCCGTGCCCTGCGTTATTATGGACGCTATGGATACTCAGAGCCCAACATATTCCGATGATGAGTTGACCGCTGCGCTCGCCGGACACCTGGCGTCACTTGAGCGTGATGACAGTTATCGCGTAGACCGTGTGCTCAAGCACTCCGACGTCGAGACGACCGAGCTCGTATACTTTGAGGGCTCTGGCGGGGGATCTCTTGGCCCCTTTGTTCGCAAGCGCATCGACGCGTCGGCCCAGATTGGCGGGGCGTATGAACGCCTGTTTGCGGCCCAGCATGCCGGGCGACGTTACGAGCACTTGCCTCGGATTGTCGATTGCCGCCGCGTGGGCGACGAGCTTTGCGTGGTCATGGAATATATCGAAGGCGAAACGCTCGGGGCCCTGGTGGGGCGTTTGGGTGCGACGCCCGATTATGCTTGTGAGCTGTTTGGCGCCCTTTGTGATGCAGTTGCGGAGCTCCATGCCGGCTTTGCGTCGGCGGGGGAGATGGCCGCTCCGGTGATCCATCGCGACCTAAAGCCCTCGAATATCATCGTGTCGGGCGCGAGCTATACGCCCGATACGGGCATGACGTTTTCATCGCTGGTGATTATCGATTTGGGAATCGCTCGCGTGTGGCGCGAGGGAGCCGATGCCGATACCGTTAAGTTTGGCACGCGTCCCTATGCGCCGCCCGAGCAGTATGGTTTTGGTCAGACGAGCGTGCGCAGCGATGTCTATGCGCTCGGTGCCCTGCTGTTCTTTTGTCTGACGGGGGCCGACCCCAAGCCGGGTCGGGGCATGCGCAAGCAATGCGAGGCATATGATATCCCCGCCTCGCTTGCCGATGTTATTTGCATGGCGATGGCGCTCGATCCGGACAAGCGCTTTGCAAGCGCGAAGGCGCTAGGGCACGCTGCGCGCGCATCGTATGCGTCGTGCGCGCCGACGCCGTCGTGCGCGCCGAATGCTGCTTCTTTCCAAGAGCCTCCCGAGCGGCGAGCCATGTGCCCTGCGCCCGTGCTCCCCACGGATCAGTCTCAGGGTGGATTGCCGTTGGTGCCTGAGCGCCCGAATTTACTCTCCCGCATTCCCGACACCGTTGGGCGCATTTGGAACGCATTCGTCTATCTTTCGCTACTTGTTTTCTTTGCCGGAAGCCATTTTGCCGTTTTTCATCCTACGGGCGCCAACCAAAACTACCCGATGTGGTTTCTCGCGATTGAGTATTTTATCTTCGTCGACGGTCTCGCAGTGCTCATTCATTTTGTGATGCTCGACAAACGCCGCCTTCGCCGGCGGTTTGAGCTACTCGATAGATACCACGGTAAAAAGCTTGCAAAGCTCTGGCTCAAGGCTATGGGTGTGCTCTTGTTGGCAATGATTATCATCGTTGCCATTGCAAACGCGACTGGCGTCGTCGATACCTCCGTCGCGTAAAAGAAAAAGGGCCCCAATTGGGGCCCTTTGACGTTGATCTTAGATGCGGTTCATCTGGGTTGCAACCTTGTTGTACCAGTCCTGCCACGTGGGCGGGCAGTACTTTTTGGCGGCTGCCGGGGTAAGCGTGGAGCCATAGTTGGCGCCCAGGTAGGCAACGTGGGCAGAGACGCCCTCGCTCCAGCTACCAAAGCTCCGCCAGCCGCCGCCGCGGGCGCTCCAGCCCCAGGCGTTATAGGAGCCGGCACAATAGAGGCCCTTGCTGCTCTCGATGCAGGCGATGGCGGGAGACCAGCGAGGGTCAACACCGGTGTTCCAGGCTGCCACGGCAAAGTTGTAACCCTGGCCTGCCATGGGGGAGCCGGCGAGGTAGTTGTCGATGCGACTCGTCCACTCGTTGATAAACGAGTCGTAATCGGAGTTGCCGGTATTGGAGTTGTTCACCGTGGTGTCGATAGTGGTGTTGGCGTTATTGGCCTGGCTGTTGGAGTTGTTGCCGCTCACGCCCTCGCCCGAGAGCTTCTCGGCGGCAGCGGCCTTGTCGGCCTCGAGCTTGGCCAGCTCGGCGGCATTCTCCTGCTCGGCCTTTGCCTGGGCTTCGCTGCGAAGCTGCTGGGCCTGTGCCAGTGCGTCCTCGGCGGTTTTCTGCTCGGTCTCGAGTTGGGACTTGGCCTGCTCGAGCTCGGTCTTGTTCTGCTCGAGTTCGGTCTGCATCTTGTTGAGCTCTTCGATCTCGTCGACGCTCGAGCTCGTGATCTGGTTGGTGTACTTGCAGGTGGTGATGAACTCGCCCAGGCTCTGCGCGTTGACCAGGAAGCTCACGATGGGGTTGGTGCCCTTCTGGTACTTATACAGATCGCGCATGGCGGAGCTCGCCTTGGCCTGTTGATCGGGAAGTTCGGCTTCGATCTTCTCGATGCTTGCCTCGTTAGTGTCGATTTGCTTCTGCAGATCCTCGAGCTTGGTGCGGGCTTCGTTGTAGGCACTCGTGGCGGTTTCGATTTTCTGCTGGGCAGCGGAAAGCTGATCCTGCGTTGCCTGCGAGGCGGCATAGGCTGCGACGGGGGAGAGCATCGGCGCGGCCGTCAGTGTAACGGCAAGCGCGGCGCTCGTGATGATACGAGCCGGCTTCGACGCGATGAGCGCTGCGGTGCGATGGTTCGAATGCTGCATCCAGTCCCTCTGCAATCAATCGTAGGTTATAATTCGAAAGGTATTCTACTACTGCTTTCGACCTCAACTTGAACCTTAAAGGTTCTAAAGGGTCAAGTTGAACTTGAGGTTTTGGTCTTGACCTGCAGTTATAGTGAATTGTTAAGAAACCATAGAGTTCAACTTTAACGTTACGGAACCCTGCGGGCTCGATCATAAGCGCCTGCTTGCCATAGATATGGTGGAACTTTGGGAAGCGGCAGTTTGGCACGCTAGAATAAACCAGTTGCATAAAGACCGCCCATCGTACGGGCAGTTGATGATAGGAAGTTTCCATGGCATTGCAGTTTACAGAGCGCGAGTTTATACCCGTGCTGCTCGGCGGCGATATCAACGCCTATTCGGTGGCGCGCGCCTTCTACGAGGAGTATCAGGTCAAGAGCCTGGTCTTTGGCAAGTATCAGACGGGCCCTGCATACCGCAGCCAGATTATCGACTATACGCCCAATGTGGATATCGACACTATGCCGGTCATGATCGAGACCGTCAACGGCATTGCACAGGCCAATCCCGATAAGAAGATTATCCTCATGGGCTGCGGCGATAACTACGTCGCGCTTGCCGCACAGGCTCAGGATGCCGGCCAGCTTGCCTCCAACGTCATCGCGCCCTATGCGCCCTACAGTATGCTCGAGCAGTGCCAGAAGAAGGAGATCTTCTACGAGCTGTGCGAGAAGCACGGTGTACCCTATCCGCACACGTTTACCTTTACCATGGCGATGCTCAACGCCCAGGGCGAGGCTTCCGCCGAGGTGCTCGACCAGATCGACTTTCCCTTCCCGATGATTCTGAAGCCCTCTGACGGCATCATGTGGTGGGAGCACGAGTTCGAGGGCCAGAAGAAGGCCTACGAGATTGCCGATCGCGCCGAGCTGGAGCAGGTCATTCGCGATGTGTACGCCAGTGGCTACACCGATGACCTCATCTTGCAGGACCGCGTGCCCGGCAACGACGAGTACATGCGCGTGCTTACCAGTTATTCCGACCGCAACGGCAAGGTTCGCATGATGTGCCTGGGTCACGTGCTGCTCGAGGAGCATCAGCCCCATGGTGTCGGCAACCACGCCTGCATCATCACCGAGCCCAACGACGAGCTCATGGGTGGCGTGCGCAAGCTGCTTGAGGACCTTAAGTTCACGGGCTTCTCCAACTTCGACGTCAAGTACGACCAACGCGATGGTTCGTTTAAGTTCTTCGACTTCAACACGCGTCAGGGCCGCAGTAACTACTACGTCACCAACAGCGGCTTTAACGTTGCTAAATACGTGGTGGATGAGTACGTGTACAACCGCCCGTTTGAGCCTGAGTTTGTGACGGCGCAAGACGAGGCGCTGTGGATGGTCGTCCCCATGGGCGTCGTTGACAAGTATGTCAAGGACCCCGAGCTACGTGCGAAGGCGCATCGTCTGGCCAAGGAGGGCAAGGCTGCCGATCCTTCGTTTATGAAGGGTGATTTTGTCTTTAACCGCTGGTTGCGCATGTGGCACACCAAGCTGCGTCACTTTAAGCTGTTCAAGACGTATTACAAGTAGATGAGCGCGGCGCCCGCCCGGTTTGCATCGGACGGGCGCGGGCATGATACGAGCAATTGCATGGGCGTCACCAAGGAGGCGGCGATGGAAAAGCTGGGAGTTATCGGCGGCATGGGCGCCGAGGCCACGTCGTATTACTACGACCAGGTCGTGCGTCATACGGCTGCTACCTGTGATCAGGAGCATATCGACATGGTGGTACTTTCCAAGTCGACCATGCCCGACCGTACGCTGGCCATCAAGACCGGCGAGCATGCCGAGCTGCTGGCGACCATGAAGGAATGTGCACGGGCACTCGAGGGGCTGGGCTGTGCTCATATCGCCATTCCCTGCAACACATCGCACTACTTCTACGACCAGATTCAGTCGTTTACCAAGGTGCCGATTATCCACATGCCGCGCGAGTCGGTGCGCTATGCCCTGGCGGGCGCGGTGATGGGGGAGTGCGAGTTCGATCCCAACCTGAGCATGCCGTCCGAGCCGGTGTGCAAGATCGGCATCATGGGCACCGACGGCACCGTGGGTGCAGGCGTCTATGGGCGCGAGTGCGAGGCCGCGGGCGTCGAGGTCGTCTATCCCAGTGAGAAGCGCCAGGCCGACGTGATGTCGCTGATTTATGATGACGTGAAGGCCGGACGCGAGCCCGATATGGACAAGTTTGACCGCGTGATGTGGGAGTTCGCCCGCAGCGGCTGCGACCGCGTCATTCTGGCCTGCACCGAGCTCTCGGTGCTGAAAAAGTACCGAGAGATGCCCGAGATTACCCTTGATGCCATGGACGTCCTGGTGCGCGAATCCATCATCCGCAGCGGCGCCCCCTACCGCCTGTAGCCCTCGACCTGCCAAAAAGGGACAGGTATATTTTGGTAGGTTTTATCTGGGAAAACAGTAAGGCCCCGGCTCGCTTGATGTGAGCTGGGGCCTTTTGCGTTTGTCGGTTGCCGGTGGCGATAGGTTAGAACAAGAAGCCAAAAACGATGAGGGCAATGCTAACAATAAGTATGGCAACGTCTAGGCCCTTGATGGGGTAGCGCTTGTACGAGCTCGCGCGCGTGCGCAGGTAGAAGCCGCGCTGCTCGGCCGCTAAGGCCGTGGAATCGGTTTTACCCACGCTCGAGATCAGTAGCGGCACGCACAGCGGCAGCATGAGCTTAAGCTTCTTGATGGGGTTCTTGGTGTCATACTCGACGCCGCGTGCGGTCTGCGCCTCCATGATGGCGTTCATCTCCTGGCCAAACACCGGCACAAAGCGCAGCGCTGTGGTAAAGGTGAAGGCGTAGCGATACGGCACGTGCAACACCTCCACGCAGGCGTTGGCAAGGTCGTTGAGCTTGGTCACCATGAGCATCAGGATGAGTGGAAGCGCCACGCCCAGCAGGCGCAGGCAGGCCTTGGAACCGGTGATGAGACCAGTGTCGGTAACGAAGCCCCACACCACGTTGCCATCGCGCATAAAAGCCAGCTGCAGTACCAGCATGATGAGCGCGAGCGGAATCAGTAGCTTGAGCAGCGCGAGCAGGCGGTCGACGACGCCGGCGTAGGCTCCCAGCGCGAGCGTGAGTGCCAGAAAGCCCAGCAGTGCCACATAGGTGTCGGACAAGAAAATGCCGATGATGATGGCGGCGGCGAGGCCCAGTTTGATGACGGGGTTCAGGCGGTGTAGCAGCGTGTCGCCCGGCATGTAGTCGATGACGTTAACCACGGCGGACCATCTCCTCGGTAATGCGAACGATATCAGTGACCTCACTCACCTGCGTAAAGGAGGGCGAGACGGTGGATGCCAGACGGCGCGAGAGTTCGATGACCTGGGGCGGCTCAACGTAGGCACGCTGCATGAGTTCGATGTTCGAGAATAGCTCGTGCGTGCGGCCGCGGTCGAGGATGCGACCGTTGGCCATCACCACGATGCGCTCGGCAAAGTCGGAAACGACTTCCATGTCGTGACAGACCATGATGACGGCGCAACCGCGCTCTGCCATGGTGCGCACCGTTTCCATGACGGTCATGCACTCGCGGTAGTCCAGGCCGCTCGTGGGTTCGTCGAGCACCACGATCTTGGGCTCGATCACTACAACGGATGCCAGCGCCACCATCTGGCGCTGGCCGCGTGACAGCGAGAACGGTGCCTCGTCGGCGGGCAGGCCAAAGCGGTCGATGACCAGCTGGGCGCGACGCAGGGCTTCGGCGCGGTCGATGCCGGCAAGCTCTAGACCAAAGGCGACCTCGTCGAGCACGGTGTCTTTGCAGATTTGGCGGTCGGGGTTCTGGAAAAGCGTTGCCACTTCGCGTGCGATGCGGCTCGTGGGAACCGATGCCGTGTCCAAGCCCGTAACGCGTACGCTGCCCGATGCGGGCTTGAGCAAACCCGTGAGCAGTTTGGTGAGCGTGGTTTTGCCGGCTCCGTTTTGGCCGACAATGCCCACGAGCTCGCCGGGGTAGAGCGTCAAGTTGAGGTCGTGGACGGCGGCGCCTCCATGGGGGTAGGAAAACTCGACATGGTCAAAGGTGAGCACCGGCTCGGCGTCTTTCGCATGCGGGCGCAGCGACGGCGCGTGCGGGGAGCCTGCGGGCGCCTGGGTATCGCTTGTCGCACGGTCGGGGTCGACGATTTCCGTTATCAGGCGTTCTGCCTCGTCGACATCCAGACAGGGCGTGCCGCTTACCAAGCCATCGGCCTCGAGACTGTTGAAGATGCGCGTGACGCGCGGACAATCGACGCCGATGGTGCGAAGCTCGTCGGTGCGTGCGAAGACCTCGTGCGGCTCACCTTGCAGCGCGATCTGGCCGTGATCGAGCACCAACACACGGTTGCAGTACTCCGAAAGCAGAGCGACCTTTTGCTCAACGACGACGATGGTGATGCCGAGCGCGCGGTTTGCCTCGCGCAGCGTCTCGAAGACCAAGGTGGAACTGGCGGGGTCGAGTGCTGCGGTTGGCTCATCGAGCACTAAGACGCGCGGACGCATGGCGAGGATGGCGGCGATAGCTACCTTTTGCTTTTGGCCACCCGAGAGGGTGGCGATCTCGCGGTCGCGCAGGTCGCTAATGCCGACGGTCTTAAGCGTCTCGCACAAGCGCTGCTCGATCTGGTCATGCGGAACGCCAAAGTTCTCGAGACCAAAGAGCGTCTCATCCTCAACGACCGAAGCGACCATCTGCGTGTCAATGTCTTGCAACACGCTACCGACGATTTGCGATATGTCGGTGAGTGAGACCTCGCAGGTGTCGTGGCCGTCAACTAACACGGAGCCATAAAAGGCGCCGGTGTAGTGGTGAGGCACGGCGCCCGACAGGCAGGCGACAAGTGTGGACTTACCGGCACCCGAGGGCCCGATGATGCCGATGAAATCTCCCTTGTTCACGCTAAGCGAAACGTGGCTGAGCGCCTGCTCGGTTTGCGTGCCATAGGAGAACGAGACATCGTCGACGTTGATGATCGTTTCCATGGATACCTTTCATAATCATTGGGGACGTTCTTACATGACTAGTCGTTTAGGAACGTCCCCAAAAGCTCGTTGTTTGGGACAGTCTTTGGTGGTGAAGCACGGATACGGCTTTACGAGGTGCCCCAGGTTGGCGCGAAAGAGGAGCGAAGCGTTCTTGGGTATGCGAGCGACGAATGAACGCCAAGATGGGGTGGCTCGTAAAGCCGAGCGGGTTAGTTGAGCTTCAGGGCCTTCTGGATGGGCAGGTAGAGGGCGCCGACCAGAATGGCGTTAAATACGGCGGTCATGGCGACGACGGGCAGCATGGCTGCGGCGAGCTCGCCCACCACGCCGAGCATGGCCATCTTGATGACCATGAAGATGACGCCCGAGACAAAGGTGGTCACGAATGTTGCGACGATGGCGACGACGGGCTTAACCTGGCCGTCCTTGGCGGCGGCGTTGACAATGACGGCCATGAGCATGGCGGCGATACCCTCGGCGGCAAAATCGACAAACGGCGAGGTGGTAGTGATCTGGATTACGGCCGCCGAGATGAGACCAATGACGAGCGCCTGGCCAATGTTGGGACGAATGACCAGGATGGTGAGGCAGAAGGCCGAGATAATGAACTCGGGGCTGATCATACCGCCCGAGATGCCCGAGATTGCCTTGCCGACGGTGAAGTTGAGGATGAAGCCGGCGGCAAGCAGAATGGCGAGCAGGACAAGGGCGCGAATATCGAGTTTACCGCGGTCGGCGGTCTGGACGGTGCGGGGCTGGGCGGTGGCGGTGGTGTTCTGAGACATGGTGAAAGTCCTTTCGGAAGGGAAGTACAAGAGAAGAAAGCGGAGGCGCGTGATGCGAACGCGATCGGGCTCGAGATAGAAAAAGGCCCCCGGTCGAAACCGGAGGCCTTCCAATCACCTAGAGCGCAAAAACAGGCGTGAGGGACTCACTGTCGACCGATCGTATTCGCATCACGCCACCACCAGTTGTTGAGGGACTTCATCGTGTTCATCATCTTGGTGGCTCCTTTCGTGATGCCTTGGCGCGGTCGCACCTCGTTGCTGTTGCGCTGCACTATAGCACAGCGAAGTGTGTGCGGGGAAATCTTTTTTGAAAAGATTTCGGCGGCGTTTCCTGCCGGTCAAAAGGGCAGGCTGAGCGGGCGGGATGACTCATGCGACCCCGCCCGTCTCTTGGAACGCAAGGGCCTTAGGCCTTCTTGCGACGATAAAGCACGAAGCCGCAGACACCGATGATGACGACGGCGCCAACGGCCATGGCGGCCATGTTGTTGCCCTCGGACTTCTCCTCGGTCGCCTCTTCCTCAGCCTCGGGCTCGGCAACGTCCTTATCGGAGAGAGCCTCGTCGGCGTAGGTGATGGACTCGACCAGGCAGTCGTTGTCGGCATCGTAGTCACTCGGGACGAACTCCTCGGAGAAGTCGCCCTCCTTGAGGTAGTCGCGCATCTCCTCGAGCATGGCCTTGCACTTGACGTAGGTGTTCTTGGTCGCTGCCTTACCGGCCTTGTTGGCCAGGGCGGTGCGGGCCTCGTTGTCCTCGGCGGCCTGCATGGCCTCGTCGACGGTCAGGTTCTGTTCAATGAGCTCCTTCTGCAGGGCGTCGAGATAGGCGCGGACGCCGGTGGCGCAGCTGTCGCGGTTCTCATAGGCGAGCGTGTTGATGTCCATGAGGACGTAGTTGATGGAGTTCTTGGGCTCCTCGTTGTTCACGACGTCTTCCTCTTCACAGTGATCGGAGGAGACATCCTGATCGCTGAAGTAGGGGCTGACCTCGGTGAGCAGTGCGGAATAGAGGGGGATAGCGACGGAGAACTCGGCGTTGGAGAGCATCTCCCACTGGATGGTCGCGATTTCGGGGTCCATGCCGTGACGGATCTGGAAGGTGTGGATCTCGGTGTTGCGGTTGGAGCCGATGGCATAGGCGCCGTCGGTGTTGGCGTTGAGGCCGGCGACATTCTCGCCGCGAGCGGCGAAGGAACGAATCATCTCAAAGGTGTTCCAGTCGGACTTGCCGGGCTGGAAGAACAGCGGCTGCATCTCGTGGACCAGGGCGCCGGTCGTCGCACGAGCGTCTTCGCGCTCGTCCTTGACGATCTCATAGTCGGTGCCCTCAGCAAGCGGAGCCATGAAGTAATCGCGGCCCTGGACATAGCGCGACCACTGGTGCATACCGGCCTCGCTAATCTCCTCGCCGTAGGTCTTGGCGACGTCGAACTTGCCGTCGGTGTACTCGGCAAAGCCCTTCTCCTTAGGCATGGACTCGATGCCCTCGGAGTGGAGGCAGTTCTCGGTGTCGTCGAGGTCGACGTCATAGGTGAGGTTGCCGATGTTGGGGTTGAGTGAGGCAATATCGTCGGTGAGCCTCATAGCGATCCACTGGTGGCCGGAAAGCGCTGCAAACAACCAGGTCTCGTTGTTGTCGGCAATGATGATCTGGTCGTTGGAGCAGACGCCCTGCTCGTCAATCAGGCTGCCGAGGAGCTCGACACCCTCACGGGCCGTGGCGCTCTCGCCCAGAATGACGCTGGCGTAGTTGTACTCGCCGATGCCGGTCTCCTCGGTGACGGGGTCGGCTTCCTCTGCCTTCTCGTTATAGGAGGTGCTCAGCGTGGCAGAGCAGGAAACGCCCTTTTCGTTGATGCCAGCCTCGGAATATGCGTCGTAACGATCTTCCCACTGAGAGGGGTTGTCGCGAACGAAGGTGTAGCGGTAGGTTGCGCCCTTGGACTTGTACTCAAAGCCGGACTCGACCGAGGTGTACTTGCTGCCGTCCTTGTGTGCGGGCTCGATGCCAAAGTGCTTGATGTAGCGCGGGCCGAAGTCCTCGGAGCGTCCGTAGTACGTGTTGCCGTCTGCCGTGAGCTGGCTGCCCATGTAGATCTGGGTGCAAGCGAGCGCCGAAGTCGGCATGGCCATAATGGCCGCTGCTCCAAATGCAAGGCCGCAGCCGAGCTTCTTGAGCGTGTTGACAGGATGAGTAAACCTCATGATCCCTCCCAACTGTTGAAACCCCGCGAAACCGTACGGAGTTTCAGCTAATAAATACATCTACTAGCCTAAAGGAAGTGTAAAGAGTATTCATTCGACAACAGCTTTTACTCGATGAGCGTGAAGAAATATACGATGAGCGGATAATAATACTCATTTTATTGCTTTAGTTAAATAAAGGCACCCTGCATTTACTGTAGCTGAATAAAGCGCCAGACAATGCTCAAAAAGAAAACTCTCCCGCTGTTTAGGATTTGCATAAACAACGGGAGAGTCGATAACTGGATGAATATCATACCAATGTGGATTTACTTCTTTCGGCGGTGGATCACATTGATGGCGTAACCAACGAGCATGGCCAAGACGATGACGATAAAGCCAATCAGGGGATTGTCGTTCATGGGGTCCTCCTATTTTCCGAGCGGTGAAAAATCGTCGACGATGAGGTCGAGACATTGCGGCAGCGCGCGAGCGCCAAAGACGCCGGAGTTGCTGGAGATGATCTCTCCATCGAACTGCATACCCAGCGATGGCGTGCAGGTGATCTTGGCTTCCTTGGTCTGGATGATCTTAAACTGCGGACGGCCGAGCACTTTGCCAGCGGGGTCGAGCGCGGCGGTAATTACCGTGGGGAGCAGCTGCATCGTGCGCACGGGCTCAATAACGACGATGTCGACCATGCCGTCGTCCATGCGGCAGTTGGGGAACAGGTTGATGTCGTTTTGGATGACCGAGGTATTGCCTGCCATGCAGCAGATGCCGTCGAGCTCCTCGACAATGCCGTCGTGCTCAATGGTAAAGTGCGCCACCGTGGGGTTGGGCGTGGCGAGCGCGGAGAGGAAGTAGGCGATCTCGCCAATGTCGTTTTTGGTGGGAGCGGCCTTCATCATGATCTCGGCGTCGAAGCCCGAGCCGGCGATGATGATAAAGCCGTGGCGCTTCTCGTTGCCGTTCTCGTCGAGCCAAAAGAGCTCACCCATGTCCACTTTGACCGTGCGGCCGTCGCGGCAAGCCTTGGCGAGTGCCGCCGCCTCGGGGGCATTGCCGATGTTGTTAAAGAACAGGCAGGCCGTGCCGGAGGGGAAGACAAGCGTGGGGACACCGCACCCGCGCATCTGGTCGAGCACGTTGGAGACGGTGCCGTCGCCGCCCGAAACGACCACGCGATCGAACTCGCGAACGTCCGCTACCGCGTCCTCGGGCTCCATGCCATCGCCGATAAAACGCATCACGACCTCGTCGCCGCCCTGCGCGAGGGCGTGCGTGAACGCGTAGATTTCATCTGAGCTGGGGCCCGATGCCGGGTTGTGGATGATAAGGCAGCGCATACTTACGTTCCCGTTCTGTGACTAACCGAGTATAGTTGTAGAGCAATGCCGATATCCTACCCGTGTTTTTCGGGCCTAACCTTATTCGATGGGTTGATATGTACATTTCCACACATCAGGCTCTGGTCGACTTTTGCCAGCGCGCCCGCGAGTTCGACGCGATCGCCGTCGATACCGAGTTTTTGCGCGAGCGCACGTTTCATCCGCGCCTGTGCCTGGTCCAGATTGCCACCCCCGCCGAGAGTGTCGCTGTCGATCCGCTGGTGATCGACGACCTGTCGCCGCTTGCCGAGCTTATGGCCGACGAGGGCGTGGTCAAGGTATTCCATGCTTGCTCACAGGACATGGAAGTTATGCTCCATACCGTGGGCGCACTGCCGCGACCGATTTTTGACACGCAGGTTGCCGCCGCCTTTTTGGGCGAGCGCCAGCAGATTTCGTATGGTGCGCTCGTTCAGACGTTCTGCGGCGTATCACTGCCCAAGACCGAGTCGCTGACCGATTGGTCGCGCCGCCCGCTGAGCGATAAGCAGATCGAGTACGCGATCGATGACGTCAAGTACTTAATCGTCGCCTATACCGAGATGATGAGCCGCCTGCGTGAGCTGGGCCGCGTGGACTGGGTGCTCGACGAGTTGCGTCCTTTGGCCGACGAGTCGCACTACCGCGCCGACCGCCATGAGGCATTCCGCAAGGTCAAACGCATCAACTCGTGTAGCCGCCATCAGCTGGGCATTGCGCGCGAGCTTGCCGCTTGGCGCGAGGACCGCGCCGAGCGTCGCAACATCCCGCGCAAGTGGGTCATGTCCGACGATACGCTGCTGGCCCTGGTTAAGCGCAATCCCGTGCGTGTCGAGGAGTTCCGTAGCATCCGCGGTACCGACCAGCTGGGGGAGCGCGACGTGGATGGCGCGTTGATGGCCATCAAGCGCGGCGCAAGCTGTCCGCACGATCGCCTGCCGCTCATGGTGCGCGGGCATCGCCAGATTTCGCCGGAGCTTGAGAGCGTGACGGATCTCATGTACGCGCTCATCCGCCTGGTTGCCGAGCGCTCGGGCGTGGCGACCTCGGTCATTGCCTCGCGCGATGACCTGGCCGACTACATTGAGCATCCTGAGCAAAGCCGTTTGCGCGAAGGTTGGCGTTTTGAGCTTGTGGGCTCGCGCCTGGACGATCTGCTTTCCGGCAACATGGGGTTGACGGTCAAAGATGGCAAAATTGAATTGCTGTAAGGAAGCCTAGCCGCTTGATTGGGTAGAATGCCTCCAACGTGTAATTCGATTCGGAGGAATTCGCATGCCCTATTACTATGGTTACGGCTTTGGCATCGACCCGCTGTACCTGCTGGTTGTCCTTGTTTGTACGGTGCTTGGTCTTGCGGCGCAGAGCTATATCAACTCGACGTACAAGACCTGGTCCAAGGTTCGCTCGGACGGCGACACGGGTGCCACGGTCGCTCGCCGCATGCTCGACGCCAACGGTTGCAACGCCGTGGGTATCAAGGGCGTTGCCGGTGAGCTCACCGACCACTACAACCCGCAGGATAACAACCTGTATCTCTCGGACGCTAACCGTTCGGGCGGATCGGTCGCAAGCGTTGCCGTGGCCTGCCACGAGGCGGGTCATGCCGCCCAGCGTCAGAGCGGTTACGCCATGATGAAGGTTCGCACCGCCCTGGTCCCGGTCGTCAACTTTACCCAGAACACCTGGACCATCGTGTTGCTCTTGGGCCTGTTTATGAACATCGCCGGGCTCACGACCCTCGCATTGATCTTCTTCTCGTTTAGTGTGCTGTTCCAACTCGTTACGTTGCCTGTCGAGATCGATGCCAGTCGCCGCGCCGTGGCGTATATCGAGCAGTCGGGCATGAGTTCCAAGCAGGTCAACGGTGCCAAGAAGGTGCTGACGGCAGCCGCGCTCACCTACGTGGCGGCGGCGCTCACCTCGATTATTCAGCTGCTCTACCTGATGGCCCGCTACAACAGAAACTCCAACCGATAACAAATTGGCTTGACAGGCGCCGCGGAGATTCTTGTCCCCGCGGCGCTGTACTATGTGTTGGACTTGAATCTGCGCAGGGTCGAAGCCCTTGTGCTCGATAACGAAAGGAGGCTGCGTGGCAGGCTGGAATCTAACCGGCAATGCCGTTTCCGCCGAGTTCGACGGTTCGGACGATCAGGAGCGCAAGGAGCTCAGCGTGAGCCAGGCAGTGGAGATCGCCGCCGGTGCGCTCGATGCCATTCCGCAGCTGAGCGTTCTGGGCGAGGTCACAGGTTTTCGTGGTCCTAACGCCCGAAGCGGTCACTGCTACTTCCAGATCAAGGACGACTCGGCCGCCGTCGACTGCATTATCTGGAAGGGCGCCTATCTCAAGCGCACCTTCGATCTGCGCGATGGCATGCAGGTGAGCTTTAAGGGCAGCTTCAATCTCTATAAGCCCACGGGTCGCATGAGCTTTGTTGCCCGCTCATTTTCGTTGGCGGGGGAGGGTCTGCTGCGTCAACAAGTGGCGCAACTGGCCGAAAAGCTACGCCGCGAGGGCCTGATGGACGAAGCGCGCAAGCGCCGCATCCCGGTGTTCTGCTCCCGCGTGGCGGTCGTCACCTCGCTTTCGGGTGCCGTAATCGACGACGTCAAGCGCACGTTGCGTCGTCGCAACCCGCTCGTCGAGCTCGTCTGCGTGGGCGCCAAGGTTCAAGGCGAGGGTGCGCCGGCCGAGCTCATCGAGGGCTTGCGCCGCGCCGCTTCCATTACGCCGGCGCCCGACTGTATTTTGCTGGTGCGCGGCGGCGGCTCCTTTGAGGACCTCATGACCTTTAATGACGAGGAGCTTGCCCGCGCAGTGGCGGCTTGTCCTGTGCCCGTGGTGACCGGTATTGGCCATGAGCCCGATACCTCGATTTGCGACATGGTGAGCGACCGTCGCGCCTCCACGCCAACGGCAGCGGCAGAATCGGTGGCGCCGGCTATGACGGAGTTGGCCGACGTGCTCGAGACGCGCCATCAGCGTCTGGGCGCCGCGATGGCTTCGATGATCGGGTCGGATCAGGTCGATCTGGAAATGCTCGACCAGCGCGGTCGTCGAGCCTGGGATGCCTATACGGCTCGTCTGGGCGACGCGCTCGATGCAGCCGCATGCCGCCCGTGCCTCAACGACCCCACGTTTATGGTCGAGCGTCGCGAGTCCGAGCTTGCCCTGACGGCCGATCGTCTGTCCGGCGCCATAACGCGTTCGGTTGGGGCCTTCCGCTCCAACTTCGAGCGTCTGCCCGAGCGCTTGATCGCAAGCACCTCAGGGCTCGATGGCAAGCGCCATGCGCTCACACTTGCGAGCTCCCGTCTGGAGCATCAGGGGCGCACGATGCTCAGCAAGCCTGCGTCCGACTTAGGCCGAGCTGCCGCGTCGCTCGATGCCCTGTCGCCGCTCAAGGTGCTTGCCCGTGGCTATTCCATCGCGTACAGCGATGATGGGGTGGCTACGACCGCCAAGACCTTTAAGCCCGGCGACGCCATCCGCGTGCGCATGGCAGACGGCAATGTGGCGGCAACGGTCGATGCGGTCGAGTAGGCCGCGTTACATAGCGATAAGCCTTTAGGAAAGGAAACAGATATGGCAGAGAAGACCCCGGTCGAGCAGCTTACGTACAAGCAGGCTTCGCAGGAGTTGGAACTCATCATCCGCAGCTTGGAGTCGGGCGATATGGAGCTCGAGGAGTCACTCGAGAGCTATACCCGCGGCGTCGAGCTCCTCAAGAGCCTACGCACCCGCCTGTCCGATGCCGAGCAGAAGGTCTCGGTGCTCCTTAAGGACGTCGACGGCAACGACGTGCTCGCCGACGGCGAGGCCGCCAACACCGACGACAAGCTTTCGTTCTAACCATCCCGACCAAATATAATTACCTTGGTCTGTGAGAAAGGAACCAGCCATGTGTGATTGCATCTTCTGCAAAATCGCCAACCACGAGATTCCCTCAACCGTTGTCTATGAGGACGACCAGGTCATCGCCTTCGACGACCTCAACCCCCAGGCGCCGGTCCACACACTCGTGATCCCCAAGAAGCACTACAGCGACATCGCCGACAACGTGCCCGCCGAGACCATGGGCGCCATGGCTCACGCCATCCAGGAGGTCGCCAAGGTCAAGGGCCTGGAGGACGGTTTCCGCGTCATCTCCAACAAGGGCGTCAACGCCGGCCAGACCGTCATGCACTTCCACATGCACGTCCTCGGTGGCAAAAACCTGGGCGAGAACCTCATCTGAGGACGCGTAGCCCGTCGACTTGGCTGCCTTTGGAGTAGTCTATGCAGCTTTCTCAACTCGAATACCTTCAAGCGGTAGCGAACTATGGCGGCGTGCGCAAAGCAGCTCGCGCCGTTCATGTGAGTCCGCAGGCCGTTTCGTCGGCAATCAAAAAGTTGGAATCTGAGTATCAGATTGTTTTGCTTGACCGATCGGCGGGTGAGGCTGTTTTGTCTTCGGCGGGCAGAGAATTTGCGCGTCGTGCACGCGTGATCCTGGCACAAGTCGACGATCTCAAAAAGTACGCTCAATCGAGGGACGACGGCGTCTCGCCCGACGGCCACTTTCGTCTTTACGCCCCCTGCCTTCATGGGCGGGGGCGACTTTTTGCCGAAAACTGGTATGACTCGTTTGAAAGCTCGCACCCTCATATTCACCTTGATGTGTGGCATCAGCCAACGGCTACATGCTTTGAATCACTTGTGCTTGGCATTTCGGATGCGGCCATCTCATTTGAGGAACCAAGGGATAGTGTCCTTTCTTCGAAATACTTGGGTGAAAAGGAGCTCAAGGTTCTTTCCTGCCCAGCGGGTCATCAATCCGTGGGCGCTATGACCGTTCGTGAGTTACTGGGCGGCAGGCTCGCTGTTCCCATTAATTTGTCACCCTGTCTCAATGCGATCAACCAATGCCCTGAAGCCCAGCTCGTCAATTTTCGCTTCCGTGATGTTGAATACGGAAGCAGGGCTCAGGCTGAGTTTCTTCAAGCCGGGGGATTGATATTGAGTTTGTCCGGGTCCTCTCTCGCATCGGATGGATCAGAAGTGAGTGAGTGCTCCATTGAGGGTTCGCGTGATGTAACCTTGCCTATCTACTTTTGCTATCGGCAAAATTCCTGGACTGATCGACACCAGACGGTTTTTCTGCACCTATTGCGTCATCTTGCTTCGTGAAATTTATTGGCTTCGAAACGTCAAGTGATTATTGACGCCTTGTAACACATAGCTGACAGCTTTGCCCTCATGCTTTTCCAAGATTCCGATTTAGATTGCTGGCTCTTGGAGGGCGGAGCATGAAAAACCGTACGGTTTTGCTTTATATGACGTTCGTTTTTCTGTCGAACTTCAGCACCATCTTGTATTTTCTAACTGTCTACCTTGAGTTCGTCGGGCTTTCGATGGTAGCGATTTCTAGCATGATGATTGCATATCAAGTGAGCAAGTTCATCCTTGAAGTTCCCACTGGCTATATTGCTGATAGGTTTGGACGAAAGGTGAGCGGCCTCGTTGGCATTGTGGGGATGCTTGGGTACTACGCCGCCCTGCTTCTCGTCCGTTCTCCTCTGCTTTTAATCGGCGCGTTTGCTCTCAAAGGTTTTGCCGTTGCATGCGTGAGCGGATCCATAGAAGCGATTTACATTGACAGCGTCTCTCAGGACCAGCTCGTAAGACTTAATGTCGTTGAGCGATTTGTTTTCTATGCCTCTTATGCCATCTCCGCTTGTGTGGGCGGTTTCATTTCGTCCGTCGGTGTATACCTCATTGGTCTTTCGGCAGATGTCATCGCAATGGTGTTGACGTTGGTTGTCGTTGTCTGCATTCCTGAGATGCGAAGAGGGGGCACTGTGGCGACACCTGAGCGTGGGATTGGCCCGAAGATGATCGGTGCTGCCATTGCGTGTAATGGCATTCTTCGGTCAGCGTTCATCATGGACTGTTCTCAGGCATTTGCCTTCGTCGCTCTGGAAGACTTTTTCTCACTGTTGCTTGCAAGCCGCGGAATGAATGCCGTCGATTCGGGCGTGACCATTGCGATCCAGCTCCTTGTCTCCGCCTCCATAGGGTTTATTGTGCCCAGTGTGATTGCTCGTGTCGACAAGGGCCGTTTTGCGCGTATTTGCGGCATCATTCGCTTAGCATTGACAGCTTTGTTTTTGATTCCCCTTACTCCGGCTAATTTACTGCCCGTGTTCTATGTACTGCAGACGGTTGCGTACTCGTTGTTTGCCCCAATCAAATACTCAGTTTTCCAAAATGCTGCCGATTCAGCGATGCGCTGTTCGCTGATTTCGGTTCAAAGCCAGATGGTGGCGGTTGGTGCCGTTCTTTTCTATCTGCTCAACGCTGTATTGAGTAGCGTTGCGGGCATTCGAGTCGTATTGCTTGTTGCGCTCGGGATTTCTTCCCTGGCGTATATTCCCGCGCTCTTTCGTCTTACAAGTCAAAGGTCGTGAGTATTTGGGCACCGATAACTTATATATCAACGCAATAAACCCGAGCGCGAGGGCGTTTGGGTTTATTATTGAAGCGTATGTAATCTGGCGGCGCCACACCGCCTGTTAGTAGGGAGACACATGAACGTTCTGGTCGTCAACGCAGGATCTTCGACCCTTAAGTATCAGGTCATCGATACCAAGTCCCACAAGGTGTCCGCAAAGGGCTCCTGCGAGCGCGTCTGCTTTACCGGCGGTACCTTCACCCACGCCGCCAACGGCTCCAAGAAGGTGACCGAGAACATCGAGTTCCCCGACCACAAGGTCGCCATCGAGGTCGTCCTGAAGGACCTCGAGGCCAACGGCGTCAAGATCGAGGGCATCGGCCACCGTATCGTTCAGGGCGGTTGGTACTTTGGCGATTCCTCCCTCGTCGACGAGGACGTCCTCGCCAAGATCCGCGAGGTTGCCCCGCTCGCTCCGCTGCACAACAACCCCGAGGCCAACGTTATTGAGTACTGCCTGGAGCAGTATCCCGACCTGCCCAACGTCACGGTCTACGACACTGCTTTCCACTTCAACATGCCCGAGGTCGCCAAGACCTACGCCCTGCCCAAGGACGTCTGCGACAAGCTGCACATCCGTAAGTACGGCGCCCACGGCACCAGCTACCGCTACATCTCCAAGAAGGTTGCCGAGATGACCAACGGCGAGGCTCGCAAGGTCGTCGTGTGCCACATCGGTTCCGGCGCTTCCCTGTGCGCCATCGAGGACGGCAAGTGCATGGACACCACCATGGGCTTGACGCCGCTCGACGGTGTCATGATGGGCACCCGCTGCGGCTCCATCGACCCTGCCACCGTGTGCTACCTGCAGCGCGAAGGCGGCTACACCTTCGATGAGGTCGACGAGATGATGAACAAGAAGTCCGGCCTTTTGGCTGTGACCGGTGGCAAGACCAACGACTGCCGCAACGTCGAGGAACTCGCCGCTGCCGGCGACTCCGAGGCCCAGCTCGCCTTCGATATGTTCGTCTACAAGATTGCCGCCAAGGCCGCCGAGATGGCCACTTCCATGTGCGGCATGGACACCCTGGTCTTTACCGCCGGCATCGGCGAGCACGCTCCGGCCGTTCGCGCCGGTGTGGCCGACCGTCTGGCCTTTATGGGCGTTAAGATGGACCATGCCCGTAACGCCCTGCGTGGCGACGGCGCTTGGTGCCTGTCTGCCAAGGATTCCAAGGTTAAGATCTTCGTCATCCCCACGGATGAGGAGTTCATGATCGCTTCCGACGTCGAGCGCATCGTCAGCGGCAAGTAATTGCAAGAGGGGAGGGGCTGGACGACCGAGCGCCGTTCGGCCCCTCTTTTGTGCTCGTTGGGCGATATGCCTGATAGCTATTTATCAAGGTGTGATAACTTCTTATTAACATGCGGCCGCCTTAAGGGGTCTGCGCCGACCGTATCGCACTGCAAAGGAGTCTCATGAACGTACTTGTTGTCAACGCCGGTAGCTCAAGCCTTAAATATCAGCTTTTGGATACCGATACCCGCGAGGTTTTCGCCAAGGGCAACTGCGAGCGTATCGGTTCGGACATGGGCATCTTTGGCCACTCCGAGAACGGTGGCGCCAAGCAAACCGAGGAGGTTCCCTTCCCGGATCACCGTTCGGCTATCGCGCGTGTGCTCGAGGAGCTCGAGAAGACCGACTTTACGATCGATGGCATTGGCCATCGCATTGTTCAAGGCGGTTGGCACTTTAAGGATTCCGCGGTCGTCGACGACGAGGTCATGGCTAAGATTCTCGAGGTGGCCCCGCTCGCCCCGCTGCACAATTATGGCGAGGCCGCAGCAATCGAGTATTGCCGTGAGAAGTATCCGGAGCTGCCCAACGTGGCCGTCTTCGACACCTCGTTTCACATGACCATGCCCGAGGTTGCCTACACCTACGCCCTGCCCAAGGACGTGTGCGACAAGTACCACGTGCGCAAGTACGGCGCCCACGGTACGAGCCACCGCTACGAGTGGATGATGGCCAAGGAGATCCTGGGCTCGCGCTGCCACCGCCTGCTCTCGTGCCATTTGGGCAACGGCGCCTCGCTTGCCGCCATCGAGGACGGTGTATGCCGTGACACCACGATGGGGCTCACGCCGCTTGACGGCCTGATGATGGGAACCCGCTGCGGCTCTATCGACCCGGCTACCGTGTGCTACCTGCAGCGCGAGGGCGGCTACAGCTACCAGGAAGTCGACGACATGATGAACAAGCAGTCTGGTCTGCTCGCCATCTCGGGTATCTCCAACGACGCCCGCGACATTCGCACGCGCGCCTCCGAGGGAGATGAGCGCTGCCTGCTCGCCTTCGATATGTTCGCCTATAAGGCTATGCAGCAGGCCGGCTCCATGATCGCTTCTATGGCGGGCGTGGATACCATTACCTTCACTGCCGGCATCGGCGAGAACGACTGGTCGATCCGCAAGGCCTTCTGCGACTGCTTTGAGTGGTTGGGCGTGCGCATCGACAACAACAAGAACCGTGAGGCCGTGGGCAGCGGCCCGCAGGTCATCAGTGCCGCCGGTTCCGCCGTCACGGTCATGGTCATCCCCACCGACGAGGAATACATGATCGCCCACGACGTCGAGCGTCTGACCAAGAACAACTAACGCGCGCATTTACAAGTAAACGAAAGGCCTCCAGAGCAACAGCTCCGGAGGCCTTTTTACTAGCAGGCGGAAATACCAGTCCCAAAGTGACCATCGCCAGCAACGCTTGCGCCCCTAGCAACGGCACCCATCCATTCAGATCTTCAGCCCCAGCTCGTAGTCAAGCCGCCGTCCACTCCAGATGCCCTGATTGCTACGTAGCGGCAGGGACCCTACAGGGTAAAGCTCTGAAAACATTCCGCAGGACGGAGGAAGCCCCCGCCGCGCGTAGCGCGCAGCGGGGGCTTCCGACATGTCCGAGGACGTTTTCAGAGCTTTACCCTGTAGGGTCCCGAGGGGATATGTCCGCTACTCAGCCATCTGAGCCTGGACGGCGGTGATGGCAACGACACCCACGATGTCGTCGGCAGAGCAGCCGCGCGAAAGGTCGTTGACCGGCTTGGCGATGCCCTGCAGGATGGGGCCGTAGGCGTCGGCGCCGGCGAAGCGCTGGACGAGCTTGTAGCCGATGTTGCCGGCCTCAAGGTCGGGGAACACCAGCACGTTGGCCTTGCCGGCAACGGAGGAGCCGGGAGCCTTGAGCTGGGCGACGGTGGGGACGATAGCGGCATCGAGCTGCAGGTCGCCATCGATGGCGAGCTCGGGAGCCTTCTCGTGGCAGAACTTTACGGCCTCCTGGACCTTCTTGGCGACCTCGCCGCCGGCGGAGCCCATGGTGGAGTAGGAGAGCATGGCCACGTGCGGCTCAACGTTGCCCATGAAGGTGGACCAGGAGTGAGCGGAGGCGATGGCGATCTCGGAGAGCTCGTCGGAGGACGGGTTGATGTTGAGGCCGCAGTCGGCGAAGATCAGCGTGCCGTCGGTGCCGAACTGCGGGGTGTCGGTGCACATCACGAAGAAGGCCGAGACCAGCTTGGTGCCCGGGGCGGTCTTGAGGATCTGCAGCGCGGGGCGCAGGGTGTCGGCGGTGGAGTGGCAGGCGCCGGAGACCAGGCCGTCGGCATCGCCCATCTTGACCATCATGGTGCCAAAGTAGGTAGCGTCCATCACCTGGGCGCGAGCCTGCTCGATGGTGACGCCCTTCTTGGCGCGGAGCTCGGCAAACTTCTGCGCGTACTCCTCGTGCTTCTCGGCATTGCGCGGATCGATGACGGTAGCGCCGGGAACGTTGATCTCGTCGGGGTTACCCAGGATGACGATCTTTGCCAGGCCCTCCTCGATGATCTTGGTGGCTGCGACGATGGTGCGCGGATCCTCGCCCTCGGGCAGGACGATCGTCTTAAGGTCGGCCTTGGCGGCAGACTTCATACGGTTTAGGAAATCGCTCATGTTACTCCTTACAAGCGTTTCGCTAAGCTCCAGGCGCCCGGCTGTTCACGAATAAACCCGCTGCTAGCGGGTTTACCTTTCAATTATGTTCGCCGCGGTGCTTGAGCTTTCCTTGTGTGGCAAGCTCATTATAGGACGCATTAGCGCTATAATCGCTCTGATAAATATGTCTCGAAGAATGTTCGAGAAAAGCCCAGCTAACGAGCCCGTGGCTTTTGACAAGGAGTATCGATGCAGATTACCTCAGGCCTGCCTGAAGGCTTTAACGCCGGCGCATACGACATGATTGTCGTCGGTGCCGGTTATGCCGGTGCCGTTTGTGCCCGCCGTCTCGCCGAGACCATCGGCTATCGTGTTGCCGTTCTGGAGCGCCGTAGCCACATTGCGGGTAACGCCTACGACTGCGCTGATGAGGCCGGAATCCTGGTCCACGAGTATGGTCCGCACATCTACCATACCTTTAATGAGCGCGTCCACAATTTCCTGTCGCGCTTTACCAAGTGGACGGACTACCAGCACAAGGTGCTTGCCAACATCAACGGCACCCTCATGCCCGTGCCTTTTAACCACGCGAGCCTCAAGCTCGCCTTTGGCGACGAGCGCGGCGAGGAGCTGTATCAGAAGCTCGTGGAGACCTTTGGCAAGGACGTCAAGGTGCCCATCATGGAGCTGCGCAAGAAGAACGACCCGGATCTTGCCGAGGTCGCCGATTACGTCTACGAGAACGTCTTTTTGCATTACACCATGAAGCAGTGGGGCCAGACGCCCGACCAGATCGATCCCTCGATCACCGGTCGCGTTCCCGTCTTTGTGGGCGACGATGACCGCTACTTCCCGCAGGCTCCCTTCCAGGGCATGCCGCAGGACGGCTATACCGCGCTGTTCGAGCACATGCTCGACCACGATCTGATTGATGTGTTCTGCGACGTGGACGCCCGCGATCTCTTCGAGATCGACGAGACCACCGTCAAGATCGACGGCAAGGTCTATGGCGGCGAGATCGTCTACACCGGTCCGCTCGACGAGCTGTTCAACCTCGACTTGGGCGCTCTGCCGTACCGTACGCTCGACATGAAGTTCGAGACGCTCGATATGGACCAGTTCCAGCCCGTGGGCACCGTCAACTACACCACGAGCGAGGATTACACGCGTATCACCGAGTTCAAGAACATGACCGGTCAGGTCCTGCCCGGCAAGACCACCATCATGAAGGAGTACTCCAAGGCCTATACGCCCGGCTCGGGCGAGACGCCGTACTACGCCATTCTGGAGCCCGAGAACCGTGAGCTCTATGAGTGCTATCTTGAGCGCGTTCAGAACCTGACGAACTTCCACCCGGTGGGTCGCCTGGCCGAGTATCGTTACTACGATATGGATGCCGTGACCAACTCCGCCCTCGATCTTTCGGATGAGATTATCGCCTGCCATGCATAAAGTCATATCATTCGGTATTCCCTCGTATAACGCCGCCAAGGACATGGACCATTGCATCACCTCCATTCTGGAGGGGAGCAATTACGCCACCGATATCGAGATCATCATCGTCGATGACGGTTCCAAGGACGAGACGGCGGCCAAGGCCGATGAGTGGGAGACGCGTTACCCCGGAATCATCCGCGCGGTGCATCAGGAGAACGGCGGCCACGGCATTGCCGTCCTTTCGGGCTTGCGCGAGGCACAGGGCACCTACTACAAAGTTGTCGACTCGGACGACTGGCTCGATGGCGCAGCCCTGTCGACCATGCTTTCGATCCTTCGCGGTTTTGAGGAGCGCGACCAGCGCGTCGACCTCTTTATCTCGAACTATGTGTACGAGAAGGTTTACGAGGGTACGCACACCGCTATTGGCTACAAGTTTGCCCTGCCGCGGAAAAAGATCTTTACCTGGGACCAGATTGGTCATTTCCGTCTGGACCAGAATCTGCTCATGCACAGCCTGTGCTATCGCACGGATGTGCTGCGCGCGTCCAATCTGCCTATGCCGCCGCACACGTTCTATGTAGACAACATCTACGCCTACGTGCCGCTACCGCGCTGCAAGACCATGTACTACGCCGACATCGACCTCTACCGCTACTTTATCGGCCGTGAGGGCCAAAGCGTCAACGAGGCCACGATGGTCAAGCGTCTGGACCAACAGTTTCGCGTGACGCGCATCATGATGGAGTCGTTCCACCTGTACAGCGATGTCGAGTCGTCGCGTCTGCGCTCGTACATGATGGGCTATTTCACCATGATGATGGCAATCTGCTCGGTGCTCACTAAGCTTTCCGACGAGGATTGTGCCGACGAGCGCCTGAAGACGTTGTGGAGTGATTTAAAGGCCTATGACGAGCGTATGTATCGTCGTGCACGCTACGGTGTGGTCGGCTTCTTCACCAACCTGCGCGGTCGGGCTGGTGACAAAACCACACTCGGCCTATACCGTCTTGCCTCAAAGATCTTCAAATTCAACTAGCTGCTGAGTAATCGCTGCTGATGGGTTGACTGGGCCCCTTGGCCTTTAGTTTGCTACTGCGAACAGTCCTGCTCGCACGGAAAGCACATTAAGTGCTTTCCGGCTCGTGCGGAACTTGTATCAAACTAAAGGCCAAGGGGCCTCTGCTATAAGAATCGATTGTCAGGCAGCTGAATTTTGAAGATCTTAGACGCGCGGTACACAGGGGCCTGGGCTGAAAAGAATTAGGTTGGAAGTCGGTCGGAGACGGGCGGGCATTACGTTTGTCGCGAGTTCCGCATGCAAAGAAGGCCACTTAATGTGGCCTTCGTCTTGCATAGGACTGTAGAGCAGCAAACGTAATGCCCGCCCGCCTCCGACCGACGGTCGAGTGAGATTACTTCGCGGCGCCGGGGATGCCGTGGGAGGTTTTGGCGCTTTTGGCTCCGTTTACGATGGCGGTCTGTAGGGCCCTTACGGCGAGCATGCCCAGCAGGTCTAGGGGAACGGCGGCGCTTGCCTGGGCTCCCAGTTTGCCGCTGGCGAGGGTGTAGATGGTGTCGCCGTCGTTGGTGGTGTGTGTGGGGCGGATGGCGTGCGCGTAGGCGTCTGCTGCCATCTGGGAGACCTTGGTGGCCTGGGCCTTGGTGAGCTCCACGTTGGTGACGATACAGCTGATGGTGGTGTTGGTGCGGTCGAGCGGCATCTGCATAGAGCCGGCGGCGGCAAAGGCGGCGAGCTCCATGTCGACGATCTGGTCGCTATCGGCTGCGGCGCGCATGCCGGCGACCCACTCGCCGGTGAAGGGGTCGACGACGTTGCCGCAGGCGTTGACCGAGACCACGGCGCCCACCTTGACGGGGCCGAGCGCCACGGCGGCAGCTCCGAGACCGGCCTTCATGCAGGTGGCGGGCCCCATGAGCTTTCCGACGGTGGCACCCGTGCCGGCACCTACATTGCCCTGCTCGAGCGTGGTGGGGGTGTTGTCGAGTGCCTCATGCACGGCGGCGATGCCGGCCTCTATGTCGGGGCGCACGGTGGGATCGCCAAAGGCGAGGTCGAAGATACAGCTGGAGCACACGATAGGCACCTGCGTGGGGCCGACGGGAAGGCCGATGCCGCGGCTCTCAAGCTCGCGAGCGACGCCGCTTGCAGCCTCGAGGCCAAAGGCCGATCCACCCGAAAGGCAGACGGCGTGGACCTTATCGACGGTGTTTTCGGGGCGCAGCAGGTCGGTCTCGCGCGAAGCGGGAGCGCCACCGCGTACGTCAACGCCACCGGTGGCACCCTCGGGCGCCACGATTACGGTGCAGCCGGTGCCAGCCTCCTCGTCCGTATAGTTGCCAAAGCAAAAGCCATCGACGTTGCAAACATCGATGGCTTCGAGCAGTGTGTCCATATTATCTCCTATCGGTTTTCCGCCGGGCCTTATGCCCGGTCGGGATCCGTACGGTACGGCAAAATTGTAGGCGCTGGGGGATACCCAGCGCCAGATGCAATTACGAGAGTTTTTGAATCGCGCGTGCGACGCGGGCGATGGGCAAGCCCACCACGTTGTAGAAGTCACCCGAAATGTCGTGCACGAGCATGCGGCCGCCTGTGCCCTGGATGCCGTAGGCTCCGGCCTTGTCCATGGGTTCGCCGGAGGCAACATAGCGCTTGATCTGCTCCTCGGTAAGCTCATAGAACGTCACGTCGGTCACATCGACAAACGACAGGCTCTCGGCGGCATGCGGAGCTGTAGCGTCGCCGGCTTTAACGATGCAGACGCCGGTCGCCACCTGGTGCGTGCGGCCCGAAAGCTCGCGGAGCATGGTGCGCGCCTCGTCCTCGTTTGCCGGCTTACCCAAAATCATGCCATCGAAGGTGACGATGGTATCGGCCGCGACGGTCAGTTCGTTGGGCTCGGCATGCTCGGCCGCGACGGCAGCAGCTTTGGCACGCGCCAAGCGCTCGACGAGCGTAAGCGGAGCTTCGCCATCAAAAGGCGTTTCATCGATGTCTGCGGGAATTACGCGAATGTTATAGCCCGCCTCGCGCATCAGCTCTATGCGGCGCGGCGATTGCGAAGCCAAAATCATAGTTGGATGCCCTCGGCGACCTTCTCGACGGCCTTTTCGCCGGCGAGCGTGCGCAGCAGCTCCAAGGCAAAGGGGAGTGACTGTGCCATGCCGCTAGCGGTGATGATATTGCCGTCTTGCGTGACCTTCTCGCCGGTATAGGTGCCCTCGGGGAAGCTCTTCTCAAAGCCGGGGAAGCACGTGGCGCGGCGTCCCTCGAGTAGACCAAGCTCGCCCAGGATAAACGGGGCGGCGCAGATGGCGGCAACGTGCTTGGTCGCGGCGAAATCGCAGACTACGTCGCAGACGCGCTGGTCGGCGCGCAGGTTGGTGGCACCGGGCAGGCCGCCGGGCAGCACGACGCAGTCGTACTCGTCAAAGTTGATTTCGTCAAAGAGCGCATCACAGGTTACGGGAATCTGCAGCGAGCTCACGACCTCGCGCGTGGGCATGATCGAGACGAGCGTGGCGCGCACGCCGCCGCGACGCATGACGTCGACCATGGTCAGGCATTCAATCGTTTCAAAGCCATCGGCGGCGAGAACGGCAACGCTGGGCATGAGAGTTCCTTTCGTAAGGCGGCATACAATTAGGCGTCTTATACCCCGAAGACATGCGCTTGCCACGCTCGATTTCCCAATGTTTAAAAAGGGACGGGGATTAAATAATCATTTGGTACAAATTGATTATTTAATCCCCGTCCCAGAAAAATCATCGGGCGTGGCCTTGGGCAAACAGTCTAGTTGCGCCTAAGGTGGACGACGGTCTCGCAGTGGAAGGTTTGTGGGAACAGGTCGACTGGCGTGATCTTTACGGGGAAGAAGGTGCCTTCTTCGACAAAGCGTTTGAGATCGCGCGCCAGGGTGGCCGGGTCGCAGCTCACGTAGGCGACATCGCGAGCACTCGTGCTGGCGATAAGGTCGATCGCCTCGGGGGCGAGGCCTGCGCGTGGCGGGTCGACCACCAAGACGTCGGCATCCTGGTCGGGGAACTCGCGCACCGCGTCTCCGCCAATGACGTCGACGTTATCAAGCTTGTTGATCTCCAGGTTACGGCGCAGGTCGCGCACGGCGGGGCCGTAGGCCTCGACGGCGGCGACAAAGTCGCAGCGGCGGGCGAGCGGCAGGGTAAAGGTGCCGGCACCACAGTACAGGTCCACGGCAAGCTCGTCTTCCTGCGGGTCGAGTGCTTCCATGACAAGCTCGATCAAAATCTCGGCACCCTTGGTGTTGACCTGGAAAAAAGACGGGGCAGACAAGCGCATCTGACCCTCGGCGATATTCTCGGTCCATGAGCCCTCTCCGGCGAGCATTTCGACCTTGGAGACACGGCGGGCCTTCTTTTCGCCCTTGCTCATCACGCGCACGATGCTCGTGGGGTGAGCGGCGTCCGCCAGCACGCGGGAGACCTGCGAGCGCGGAAAAGAGCCTGTGGGCGTCCAGAGTGCGACCTCGAGTGCCTTGGTGCGGCGTGATGCGCGAATGCCCACGCGTTCGAGCCCCAAGTCATGGCTGCCGCTTAGATAGTTGAGTGCGCCGACGACCGATTTGAGCGCCTTCGGGAAGCGCTTGTCGAACAGCGGGCACGTATCGACGGTCACGATTTTGCTGGGGTCGACACCGTGCATGCCAAGACGCACGCGACCGTTGACGACGGTCGGTTCGAGCTCGATTTTATTGCGGTAGCCCCAGTCGTCCTTGGTGTGGCAGATGGGCTGTACCAACTCATCGACCTGCTCAGGAGCGAACTTGCCGATGCGCTCGAGCGTGGAGCGCAGGTTTTGCTCCTTGGCGGCGAGCTGTGCCGTGCGTGAGAGATTGCCCCACGAGCAGCCGCCGCAGATGCCCACGAAGGGGCAGGGAGGCTGAATGCGATCGGGGCTTGGCTCCAGAATCTCGGTGGTGCGGGCACGCATGAACGACTTGCCGTCCTGTACGACCTCGGCCTCGACGGTGTCGCCTGCCACGGCGCCCTGCACAAAGACGGCCTTGCCGTTGTCGGCGTGCGCCAGCCCGTCGGCGCCGTAGGTCATCGATTCTATAGTGAGCTTCATATTCCTGCCTGTCATTCGCGTTGTTATTCGCACCATGGTAGCAGGGAAAAGCGCCCCGCATCCGAGGCTTTCCTCAAATGCGGGGCGCTTCTACAAACGACTATTTCGTCTTGCCGGTAATGAGCGTCTTTAGACCCAGGCCGATCAGGCCCAGGCCTATGCGCACGCGACCGGGGCGATGGCGCTCGATGGCCTTGGTCTTGCCGGCGGGCTTATCGCGACGGGCGCTCGTCTCGGGTGCGGGCTTGGTGACCTGCGGCTCGGGCTGAGGTGCAGGTGCAGGCTTGGGCTCAATGACGGTCGCCTGGACCTCTTGGACCTTGGGTGTGGCCGGCTGCGGCTCAGGAGCAGGGGCGGGCTTTGCCTCGGCGGCGGGCTCCGGAGTCGCAGTAGCGGCCTCGGGCGCTTTCTCCACGGCGGGCTCTGCGGCAGCCTCGGGCTCATTCACCGGGAGAGCGGCAACCGCTTCCGGTTTGGCAGCCGCCCCATGTTCAATCTCGTCCTGGATAACTTTTTCGGCCACACGTTCCTTCTCCTGTGCGCGCTGCTGCGCGGCGGCCTCGGCGTTGCGATACGCGCGCTCCAGCAGAGCTTCCTGCGAGTTGAAGGGTTTCTCGTCCTCTTTGCGCTCCACCGGAACCCAGGTGCCGTCACTCGTCAGGCTGCGTGCCTTCACGTTGTCGCGCAGCTGCATGCCCATGTACTCGTGCACCAGGGCGCGGCAGGTGGGGTCGAGCACGGGGAAGGCGATCTCCACGCGGTGCTCGGTGTTGCGCGTCATCATGTCTGCCGAGCTCAGGTAGATCATGTCCGAGTCCACGCCAAAGGCATAGACGCGCGCATGCTCCAAAAAACGTCCGACGATGGATCGCACGTGCACGTTCTCGGTCTTGCCCGGAACACCGGGCTTGAGGCACGAGATGCCGCGAATGATCATGTCCACGCGCACGCCGGCACACGATGCCTCGGCAATCTTGTCGATGACCTCGCGGTCGGTAAGCGAGTTGAGCTTAAAGAACACGCGGGCGGGCTCGCCGACAAGGGCGCGCTGAATCTCGCGGTCCAGGCCGCGCATGATGAGCGGCTTGAGGCCCACGGGCGCCACGCCCAGGAAGCGGTAGTCGCCGCGCAGGTTGCCCAGCGACAGGTTGCGGAAGAACAGGTTGGCGTCCTCGCCGATGCCGGGATGCGCGGTCATGAGCATAAAGTCGCTGTAGAGCTTGGCCGTCTTCTCGTTAAAGTTGCCGGTACCCAAAAGCGTCAGGCGGGTAAGCGCCATGCCCTCGCGATAGGTGAGCTGGCAGATCTTTGAGTGGCACTTAAAGCCCTCGGAGCCGTAGATAACGGTGCAGCCGGCCTCTTCCAGGCGCTCGGCCCATTCGATGTTGTTTTGCTCGTCAAAGCGGGCACGAAGCTCCATGAGCACCGTGACCTCTTTGCCGTTTTCGGCAGCATCGATGAGCGACTCGCACAGACGGCTCTGCTTTGCCACACGGTAGAGCGTGATGCGCAGCGAGATACACTCGGGGTCATAGGCTGCTTCGTGCACCAGGTCCAAGAACGGGTTCATTGTCTCGTAAGGGTAAAAGAGCAGCTTGTCGTGCTGCAGCACCTGCTCGCGGATGGAGCGGGCCATATCGATGGTGGGATTGGGCTGCGGCTTAAACGGCGTAAAGAGGAGCTCATTGCGCAGGTGCTCGGGAATCTTACCCTCAATGCCAAAGACGTAGCCAAGGTCAAGGGGGATATCGCAGGTAAAGACCGAGCGGCGAGAAAGCTCGAGCGCCTTGCGGATGGTCTTGAGCGTTGCCTTCTCGAGCGAGCCCGATACGGCGAGCACCACCGGCTGCAGGCGCAGGCGCTTCTTGAGGATGCGCTTCATGTGCTGGCGGTAATCCTCTTCCTCCTCGACGCCTTCGCCGTCCGGGTCGATATCGGCATTGCGGGTGACGCGGATCAGCGCGCGGTCCAGCGGCTTATAGGAGCCAAAGCAACTGTCCAGGCAGGCGAGGATGACGTCCTCGAGCAAGATGTAGGAGTAGGTGCCGGTGGGCGAGGGGATCTCGACCACGCGGTTCATCGAGGTGGGAATCTCGATAAGGCCCAGCAGGCTCTCCTCGTCGGTGACGCCGTCCAGGCCACAAGCCAGATAGAGTGCGCCGTTGCGCAGGTTGGGGAAGGGATGGCGCGGGTCAATGACCAACGGCGAGATGACCGGCGACACGTAGGCTTGGAAGTAGCGGGTTACGAAGGTGCGCTCCTCGGGCGTAAGCGAATCGATGCGGGCGCGGTGAACGCCCAGAGCGTCGAGCTTGTCCTCGATGCTCTTAAAGATGGACTCCCAACGGGTAAGGAGCCCGGGCAGCTCTGCCATGACAGCATCGACCTGTTCGGAGGCGGTCATATTGCTCTTGTTGTCGACAGGCTGTTTTTTGAGCTCTGCAAGATCGGACAGGCCGCCCACACGCACCATGAGAAACTCGTCGAGGTTAGACTCGAAAATCGACACGAACTTTAGACGCTCGAACAGCGGAACGGTCTCGTCGAAGGCTTCGTCAAGCACGCGGTTGTCAAAGCGCAGCCAGCTAAGCTCTCGGTTTTGCGTGTACGAGAAGTCGCGCGGCGGCTTGCGCAGCTTAGCGGCCTTTTGTTTCTTTTCGATTTTGCTCGGCATATGCATCTGTCCGTTCAGTCCCCGCAGGGGACGGTAGCCTAACTCTAATTCACTATTGTCTCAATTTAGTCGACCGCTGGCACGGACGTATCGCGTGAACGGTATCTTTACCTACTTCTTACGCTGACAAGCCGAAGCACTAACGTCCGGTGCTTTGAGCAAGCGATCTATATCCTCACTCAACTGGTGAGAATGTATGAATAAGAATGATAGCAAGCTGAATATAATCGAATGTAGGTCGAATCGAGGGCAAGCGTCATTTATATGCAGAAAACCGTTTTCACTATGCAATTTTGAATCATGGATAACTTTGAGTGTTCAAGCTTGATTTCCTAGAAAAATAACGTTTACCTAGGAAAATCTGCTTTACGAAACTGAAGTGCATCATGGGAAATCATATGCGATATACCGTTCATCGTACTTTGCTGACCGTTCGGGGGCGAGGTAGCATTACGAATGGAATTTGGATATAACTAGAGCTGTCAGCAAGCAGTGTCCCATATGGAGGGGCGCTGATACATTCGGCCAGTAAGGCCCGAAAGAAAGGTAGGAGGCCATGACGAAAGGTCTGCACGTGCCTTCCGAGATCGG
>JAQDNC010000012.1 GCA_027660625.1 Coriobacteriaceae bacterium AM100-PB1-1D-6A
TGGCGCGATTGGCGAAAATGCGTTGGTGGAAATGGTGAAAATTATATTGACGCTAACAGCCCCGCCCCGTAGGACGACGTCCCCTCCATCGCGACGCAGGCCGGCTCCCCGGCCGCCGCGATCGCCCCGGCGAGCGCCTCGTAGCCCGCCGCGTCGGCGGGGAACCGGCGGGACAGGACCTTGCGGCCCCTCCAGTCCAGGACGCACAGCCAGTGCGAGTCGGCGTGGGTGTCGACCCCGCAGAAGACCGGCCCGCGGGCGCCGGGTGTCGATTCGTTTTGCATGTCTCGCTCCGTTCTTTCCGTGCTCGCCTGGACCGGGCAGACGGCACACTGACGGGGCGCGATAGAATGCGGTTGTTCGGGTCCGCGGTATCGCTCCATGCTCCTATTAGGTCATGCGGCGGTCTCGGCTCGCCGCGGCCCGCGCGGGACATGTCAGGAAACGAGGGCAGCCCTGTGGGCGCCAGCGGAATGTGGGGTCACCGCGCGGTCCGCATCTGATGGTGTCGACGTCAATGGTATACGGGTGCATCATCGACGTCTTCAATACAGAAAAAATCAGTGCGGAATGTTTTTAAGGGGATGCCCCTGGGTGGCCCTATGGCAACGTAGCTAGCGATGTCTACAGGGACCCACGCTTTGAAGGGGCGCCAGGCTGAAATCATGGCCTTTTATTGATAGGGGCTCTTGCTAGGCTGGGGCACTTATTAGAGGCAGGCTTCGGCGATGCGGCGCTTGAGTTCGTCGATGCCCACGCCGGTTTGGGAGCTTGTGATGATTACGTTTTCGGCCGGGACGTTGAGCTGCTTTTTGATGGCTGCCGCTTGGCGGGCCTGCTGGGTGCGGCTGAGCTTGTCGGCCTTGGTGAGGCAGACGATAAAGTTGAACTCGTTGCCCTGCAGGTAGTCGATCATGTCATGGTCGAGCTTACTGGGGTCATGGCGAATGTCCACTAGCGACACAACCAAGTTAAAGCTGCGCTCGGAGTCGAAGAAGTCGCCGATGAGCTCGGCCCAGCGGTCACGCTCGGCCTTGGAACGACGGGCGAAACCATAGCCCGGCAGGTCCACAAAGTGCACGTCGTCGGCCTCGAAGAAATTGATGTTGCTCGTCTTGCCCGGCGTGCTCGAAACCTTCACCAGGTTCTTGCGGCCAAAGAGCTTGTTCATGATGGACGACTTGCCCACATTTGAGCGGCCAACGAAGCTCACCTCGGGACAGGTGGACTCGGGGATCTGCGAAACCTTGCCGTAGCTGGCGACGAACTTGGCAAGCTGGTAGTTAATGGAATCGGCCATGGACACTCCTTGGTCGTAGGATCTTGCAAAAAACGCGCTATTGCGCAGCGGCAATGCGTCGAACGATATCGAGCGTGATATCGCTTGCGGCACGCGCATACTCGAACAAATCGAACTCGCGGTCGCAAATCGCATCATACGCCTCGTCACAATTATCGCTGATAGCACGCAGCACCAGGCAATCGACACCATTTTTGGTTGCGACATGGGCAATTGCCGCGCCCTCCATGCCGACACAATCGGCATGCGTCGCCTCGATGGCATCATTGCGCATAGTGGCGCCCGTCACAAAGCGGTTACCCGTGGCAAGCGTGCCGACCAGGAACTGCTTTGCGCCCTCGTTCGAAGCGGTCGCATTTGTCGAAGCATCAACAAACCCACGCTCAGCAAGCACATCGGCGGCAATATCGACCAGCGCAGGCGTCGAGACAAACTCCTCGAGCCCTGGTGCAGACTCGGCGATAAGCGCGGTATCGGTATCTAGATAGCGCAGGCATTTGCCAATGACGACATCGTCGATATGGAGCTTGGAATTCAGGCCACCTGCGATACCAGAAAACACAACTGCCCGTGGAGCATACTTGCTAATGAGGTGCTGTGTTGCGGCGGCAGCGTTTACCGTGCCCATACCCGCCGTCGTGGCGACAATCGACAGGCCGTCGAGCCCGCCGGTCACAACGTTCAAGCCCGCCTCCTGTACCATGCAAACGTTGGCCAACTCTTCCTTAATCTGCATGATCTCTTTTTCGAGCGCACCGATAATCGCGATGGTAGCCATGCCATTCCCCAAACCTATTCGAAATTCTCAACCACGGTATGGTACCAGCATTTTGTTTGACCTCGTCAAACGAACACGTTAGGCCAGCGCAGCTCGGGTATCAAAGAATGTCTTAGCAATCACAGTCACCAGCTCACTCGAGCGATCGCTCCATGGCATCGATGTCATGATGCTCATAATGTAGATGTCACCGTCGACATAGATGAGGCCAGCATCACACGTCGCATTGCAACCTGCCTCGCTAATCCAGCCGGCCTTGTTGCGCACCAAGGCATGGTCGTCCGCAATGCCGTCGCGGATAAAGGACCGGGTCGTAGAGGCCAGAAGGCCCGACAGCCATTGCGACATCTCGCTATCACGGCTCAAATACTCGCTCATCTCGCGCCACAACTTGGCCGAGGTGCGCGGGCAATAGGTGGGAAAATCACTCATCGGATCGAGTGCGGTATCGTAATCGATGCCAAGACTGGCAATCCAATCCTCGTAACCGACACGGTCAAACGCCGCGCGTAACGCAATAAACGAATCGTTGTCCGAATTAACGACCGCAGCATCGATCAGGTCGCGCACCGTCTGCCAACCCATGTTGTAGCCACCATAGGTGCCAAGGGAATCATCGAGTGAAACCTGACCCGTCTCGACCAGAGATTCGCAGATGTACAACGCATAGAGCGCCTTGTAGCTACTCGCACCGTAAACCTCGACATCGGGGTTATACGTCACGCCCTTGCCGCTTGACAGGTCGTAGAACACCACACCCACATCGCCTAGCTCCTGCGCCCGACTCAGGGCATCCTGGAGCAAGGCAAGGCTCTCATCCTCCAAGGTAGGAGTCTTGTTATCCACCAACGAGAAGGTCTGAACGGTATCACCCGAAGGGATATCGTTGAAGTCCGCCTTCGAAAGTCTCGTCTTGAGATCTGCCGACGCTTTGGACTTTGAAACCTTCTCGTTTTGCGTCTGTACCGTTGACGCATCTGAGTGTGCCATTCGCTCCGACGCGTAGGTTTTGGCGGTAACTCCGAGGATAATAATCGCCAACGTTAGCATCCCAATGGCGGCAATCTTCGTCACGCGGATGCGAGCGTCAGCAAGGCCACGCGAAGGCGTGCCCTTCGTCTCATATCTGCTGCTATGCTGCGGCACATACTCGTCCCGCGATGCGTTGTTTCGCACGTGGTCTCCTGACTGCTACCGTTCATATACGAGCAGCATAATACCGAGCAGGCATTTCTTTCCAAAGATATTCAGCGGCGTTTAAGGCGTCTTTAAAGAAACCACAAGCGTATTTATCCAAATGGCGCGATTCTGTTGCGCATCTCCGCCCAAAACGCAGTTGCGGTGGAATAGTTCCTATTTGGGCGGCATAAGCCGAAAAACAAGAACTATTCCACCGCAACTTGACGGGGCTCTTTAGCAATCAACTAGGTGCCCGGGGGCGCTCATTTAAGTCTGTCCCCAATGAGTGCCTTTGGGGAGCGAATATGGCTCGCTAGCCGATGGCGTTTTTGAGTTCCGTGCGGCGCTTTTTCATGCCGGTCATAACGGCATTGCGCAGCTCGGGCATGCGCGCGGTATCCATCTGGGGCACGCCCTCAAGCTTATAGGAAATGCCCAGTTGCTCGTACTTGACGACACCCATCGTGTGATACGGCAGCATCTCCAGGCCGACCACGTTATGCCACGGGGCAATCAGGCGGCCGAGTGCCTCGCACTCCTCCACCGTGTCGGTAATGCCCGGCACCACCACGTGGCGAATAACAACCTTAATCTTGCGACGCGCCAGCTCATCGCCAAACGCCAGGATACGTGTGGGATCGCAACCGGTCAGCTTTTTATGCTCAACCGGATCGGCATGCTTGATGTCGAGCAGCACCATGTCGGTCTCGTTGAGAACAGTATCGAACTTCTCGGGGTGGTTGGGATCGAACGCATAACCGCAGCTATCGAGGCAGGTATGCACGCGACCATCGGGATTGCTGTGCATTGCACGGAACAGATCGGCCAAAAACTCGGGCTGCAGGAGCGGCTCGCCACCCGAAACCGTAATGCCGCCGCTGCGGTAAAACTCATGGTTGCTCTGGAACTCGTCCATGAGGTGCTCGACAGTCACCATGGTGCCGCCGTTAACAGACCAAGTATCGGGATTGTGGCAATACGCGCAGCGCATGGGACAGCCTTGGACAAACACCACAAAGCGAATGCCGGGACCGTCGACCGTACCCATCGTCTCAATCGAATGTACGCGGCCCAGGGCAAACGCGGAGTCCTCGGGACGAGCGTCCACACCCTCGAGCGTCATCTCAGCCATTCCCGCTACCTTGCCTCTCTTTGGTTTTAGTTACATAAATACCAGAGCCATTCTAGCCCATACGCATGATGGCGAAACGGTTTAGCGGCCAATTGGGTTGTTCTATTTGACCCCACGCAAGAGCGGCGGGTAGGTTGTCGCAACCCGCCCGCCGCCGAGGCAATAGAAATCGATAGACGCCAGGCCTTACGCCTTGAGCGTGAGCACCGCGCCGAAGGCGGTCGGGCCGCAATGGCTCGAGATGACGCCGCCGACCTGAGTCCAGGAAATGTCCTTAAAGCCCAGGTCGTGCGCATAGACTTCCATGTCGTCGCGCAGCTCCTGGGAAAGGCCTACCGAATACGCCAGGCCAATGTGCGAGTAGTCAATCTCGCCCTTCGCAACCATGTGGTCAATAAAGGCGCGGGCGCACTTGAGCATAGAGCCGCGGAACTTCTTGGTTGCCACGAACTTGCCGCCCGTCACCTCAATGCAGGGCTTAATCTTGAGCAGGTGGGCGCCAAGGAATGCCACGTTGGACAGACGACCGCCCGCCTTAAGGAAGGCTAGGTCGGTAGGAACAAAGCCCAGCAGCACACGGTCCATGACGGAATTCGTATATGCAAAGATCTCGTCGACGGTGGCATCGGGGTGAGCCTCGATGTATTTAGCGGTCTCGACGACAACGAGCGACTGGCCCACCGAGACAAAACGCGTGTCCATGGAGAACACGTAGTCGCGCCCCTGGGCCGCAATCTTGGAGGATTGATGCGAGCAGGTCGTGGCCTCGGAGTACGCAAGATGCAGAATGGTCGCATCGGGCTGCTCGGCATGGATACGGTCATACACGTGAGCAAAATCCGCAGGCGCGCAGCCACTGGTCTTGGGCATTACGCCAAACTCGTTGCAGCGCGAGTAAATCTCGAGCGGATCGATGGAGCCGTCCTCGACGGTCTCGTCACCAATCGTGACATGCATAGGCACGCGCACGATGCCGTAGCGTTCGCAGAGCTCTGGCGTCACATCCGAACCAGATTCAACCACGATTACGTACTTGCCCATTATTATCACGACCCATCTCGACATTGGCTTTTCAATACATGGCACGCGCCGCCGCACTGTTGCACAACGGCGGCAGAGCGCCAAAGAGACGCCGCCCCTTGCACACAACAAAGGACAGCGTCTCCCTGGAAAACTCCGTGCTTATCTGAGATTCTACACGGTTTATTAATAGGTGTTACTTACTCCGCAAACGGTAGCTATACGCGATAAACGGTAGTTCGCTGCGGCAACTGCAACACATTCCGCCCAGCAAGTCCAATCGTGTCCACGCACGGTTAATGCGCGAGGCGGTAGAACTCCATCGACGCCGCACCTTCGGCATGCAACCCCATCGCCGGAACCGCCGGCGAATAGGTACGGCTCGTAAGTGCCGCCTCGCCGCCATTTGCAAAAATCTCGACCATCGTAGTGTCCGAAAGCACGCGCAGGTCGCGAAGCTCGCTGAGCTCGATCGACCTTTGGTCGCGCCCATAGCCTTCGTCACCCATGTCGAGGGTAAGCATCCCGTCCGCATAACGTACAAAGACACCCTTGCGGATTTCGAGCTCGACCATCTTGGCGCCCTCGCAGGAAACCACAAGATCAAACAGGCGGCCCGGCTCCTCAACGGTTTCACCGCCTGTCGCGCGAACGCAGCCGCCGCGCATCCTCTCAATCTCGTACGCCGGCTGCTGGCAGAGCTTACCATCGCGTATGCTCAGCTCTCGCGGCACCGTCAACGCGCACTGCCACCCGCGCGCCACCGTCGGGTTTTCTGCCGTCGCGTCGGGGCAACCCGACCATCCGATCATCAAACGCCGGCCTGCAGCATCCTCAAAGGACTGCGGAGCATAGAAATCAAAACCGGCATCGACCATCGGAGGCATGCCCTGCCTGACGATTTTAAAGCTCGGCGCCTCCCAATCGGCCTCGATGGAGAACCACACGCACTGATGTGGATTGCGGTAACGCCAACCATCGGCAGGCACACCCTGCGGACAGCAAACGAGAATAAGCTCACCATCGAGCTCAAACAGATCGGGGCACTCCCACATAAAGCCAAGCTTCTCGCCCAGCTCAATGCGCGTCGCATAGCTCCAGACCTCTAGATCGCGCGAGGTATAGACAAGCACGCAGCCGCGATCGTCTTTCGTACGAGCGCCCAGAACCATGTAGTAGATACCGTCGTGTTCAAGGATCTTGGGGTCGCGCACATGCGTACCGATATCGTCGGGGTAATCGACTGGTCCAACAGCCATGCGCTTCTCGCCCAATTCGTCGGGGTTCTCGGCAACCATATGAATCTGGTTTTGCTCACGGCCCGTCAACACGTAGTCGTAATCATCGCGGTCAAAATGCTTGACGTTGCCGGTATAGAAGTAGTGAATCTTGCCATCACGTACAAAGGCAGAACCAGAATACGCTCCGCTCGAATCCAAATCGGAATCGGGGAACAGCACGGGGCCGTGATTCTCGTACGTCACAAAATCCTTTGTCGTCAGATGGTTCCAAAGCACTGGACCGCCATGCGCAGCATCGAACGGATCGTATTGATGATAGATGTGATACGTATCACCAATCTGAACCAAACCGTTGGGGTCGTTGAGCCAGCCAAGCTCAGGCTCCACATGGAACAGGAGCCTATCGGGGTCAGACGCGATGCGACCCGCCGTCTCATCCTGTCCGGCACGCCACTGCTCATAGTCCGCGCGTGTCACCTTATTGTTTTGATTAAACATCGCCATTGACCTTCTCGTCTATAGGGAAGGACGCCCGACTCACACGAGCCGAACGCCCTTCCTCAAATGGACTTATCCGCACATTACACTGAATGGCTCAACTAGAAGCTGACATCGAAGCCTGCGCCAGCGCCCTCTTCATCGGTGGTTGGAACGCCCTTTGCCTTGTTGTAGGCAAAGATCAAGACGATCGGCACGATAAAGGCGATGAGATTGCCAGCCACATACCACACGAGAGTCTCGGGCGTAACGATGAGCAGGCCAAGCACACCGGTCAGACCCTGACCGATAGCGCGCACCTCAAAGAACTTCACGAAGGCACCGCCGCAGCCTGCACCGATGCATGCGCAGATGAACGGAATGATCGAATAGCGCATGTTTGCAGCAAAGATAGCGGGCTCGGAGATTCCGACCAGCGTCGGGATAAAGGACGACATGCAGATGTTGCGCTCTTTGGAATGCTTCTTATGAATGAGGTACATGCCGATGGCGCCGCCGCCCTGGGCGATAATGGAAACCGACCAGATGGCCTGGATGTAGTTGAAGCCAGTCGTGGCGACGAGGTTTGCCTCGATACCCTGGATGAACTGATGCGTACCGGTAACGACAAGCGGCTGCAGGAACGCGGCGAAGACAAAGGCACCAAAGACGCCCATCCTGTTGTACAGGATATCGATTACGCCGCCGAGGACGTCGCCGATCAGGTTGCCGAGCGGGCCGAACACGGTGAACAGGGCGACGTTAGCAAGAATCAGGGTAACGGTCGGGACAAAGACGAACGAAACGACCTCGGGGATGTACTTCTGGGCAATCTTTTCGACCTTGGCCATAAACCAGGCAGTCAGGATTGCAGGGAACACGCCGCCCTGGAAAGCAACCATGGGAATGGATAGCGGACCAAAGTTCCAGTACTCAGCACCCGTCGGGTCCATAACGAACGTGTTGCGGTTCATAAGGCTCGGGTGAACCATGACGATACCGACGAGGATGCCCAGGATCGGGTTACCGCCAAAACGCTTGACCGCGCTGTACATAACCAGGACAGGCAGGTAGTCGAACGTGGTGGCGATAATGGCAAAGAAGCTTGCGAGGTTCTTGAGGAACTCGCTGTGATCGGCGAGGCTGCCTTCCATGCCAAAGAGGCCGTTGGCAACGATCAGCGACTTAAGGCCGATGATGATTGCAGCGCCGACGAAGGCAGGAATGATGGGGATAAAGATATCCGAGAATACCTTGAGGACCGAGAAGAACTTGCCCTTCTTGTCCGCCTCGGCGCCCTTGACCTCGGAAGCACTGATCTCCTTAACGCCCGTCAGAGCCATAAACTCATCGTAAACCTTGTTGACGGTACCGGTACCGAAGATGATCATGAGCTGGCCGCTGTTGTACAGCACGCCCTTGACGCCATCGATGTTCTCGAGCTCGGCCTTGTTGTATTTGCTCGTATCCTTGAGCACCAGACGCAGACGGGTCACGCAATGCGTGGCGCCCTCGATGTTCTCCAGTCCGCCGACGTTGTCGACGACTTGCTGGGACACTGCCTTGTAGTCCATGTTCCTCTCCATTCCTTTTCTAAATCATAAAACGGTTCGTTGCCGCTACAGAGACGCGATCGTTGCGTTTGCGCACTTGAGCGCACCGTCGGTGACGGTAAGCGCCACACCCTGGCCCTGCTTGTTGCAGAAGCGAGCGTTGAGCGCAACATCATCGACAAAGATGGTCGCGATGTCGTCGTCGACGACCAGACGCACATGGTGAGTGCCCTCGCCCTTAAAGAACAACGGACGCTCGAGGCCCATGTTGTTGACCTGGAACCACGGATACTGGGGGGCCGCCGTAAACTCGAGTTTGCCCTCACGCAGGTTGGCGCGGAACTCATAGGCAAGACCGGACTCGGCGTCCTCGGCAAGCTTCACCGAGAAGCCGGCAGCGTCACCGGCGAGCTCGATGTCGGCGTCGAGCATATAGGTAGAACCGGCATCCGCGGCGAGCACCTGCTCGACCTTGCCCGACTCGCACGAAAGCTCAAAGGCCTCGACTGCCTTAGCCTCGCCAAAGGCGCCAAGCATGCTGTCGGGAAGCTTGGTGCCGAGCGTTCCGTCGGCACGCTGAACGATCTCGAGAGGCATAAAAGTGCCACCCCACAGGTAAGAGCTGGGGTCGCCGCCCTCGTCGCGCGTAGGAACCCAACCAAAGAGAACGCGGCGCTCGCCGTCAAATGCGGTACGTGCAGCATAGTACGCGCGGCCATCGAAGGAATCGTCCGCAGGAGTGATCCAAGGACCGTTGATAGAGCGAGACATGCGGTAACGGGTCTTGTTGCCATCACTGTACTCAGAGAACACCAGATACCACCAGTCGCCCATCTTAAAGAGATCAGGCATCTCAAACATGGTGTACAGGCCCGGGTTCCACCAGTCGCCCTGGAACTCCCAGTTGGTCAGATCCTTGGAGGTGAACTTGACCAGGCGGCCGGTCATCAGACGCTTGTCCTCGCCCACACGCGTGCCGAGGATGAGCATGTACTCTTCGTTCTCCTCATCCCAAAGAACAAAGGGATCGCGCCAGTTGCGGTCATCGTAACCCTCCTGGGGCGGAAGCAGCGTCTCGGCGATGTTCTTCTCCCACTTGACGGCGTCGTCGCTCGTTGCGTGAAGAAGAACCTGCTTCATCAAACGTGCGCGGACCTTATCGCGATTGCAACCAGTGTAGAGCGCATGGTACTTGTCGCCCACCTTAAACACCGTGCCGGCATAAATGTACTGGTCGACTTCCTCGTCGCCGCCGCGCTCAAGGCTCTCGCCAAAGTCCTTGTAGTTGACGAAATCCTTGGTCGTAGCGAGTGCCCAGCCAAACGGCTCTCCGAAAGGTCCGGGGTTACGCGTGTCACGCTGATGATAGAGATAGAACGTGCCGTCCTCGCCGTACGGCATGATGTCGCCTACCCAAATTCCCTCAGGCTGGTAATAAACCTTGTGCATCCGAGACTTCCTTTCCCACGAGATACTAACTCGGTACAACTGCAAGATATGTCAATCGTTTTCATATGTCAAACGTTTTCACATCAATACGTCTTTTCGCAGTTCCAGTCGTCGGCAAACGGTTGACATATGCCGGCGAACGGTCATCAGAAGCGTTCGAGGGATTCTTTTGGCTCGGAATGAACTAGGCGGTTTTGCCCTCGATAAGTTCGACGGGAAGCTTGATATTCGATTCGGGCTTTTCACCGTTAACAAGAGCGATGATGGATTGCGCCGCGAGCTCTCCGATGCGATCGATATCTTGACGTACGGTTGTTAAGTCAGGCATAAACGTCATAGTGCGGCGGGCGCCATCCGCGCCCACGACCTTAATATCATCCGGAGCGCTCAAGCCGCGCTGCTTCATAACGTTGAGGCAGATGGCCGCCATCGTGTCGTCTCCCGCAAAGATGCCGTCAATATCGGGGTTCTCATCGAGGATCTTCGCAACGACCGCACTCTTTTCGTCGTCGGACTTAACGAACTCGACCTCGCGGACAAGCGCGGGCAAACCGGCCTGCTCCACAACATCGTAGTAGGCATCGGTACGCTTATTGGCAGGCATACGCATGCGGCTATTGTTGCGCAGGCACAAGATACGCGAACACCCGTCATCGATCAGGCGACGCGTGGCAAGTTCGCCGATGCTATAGCTGTCGCTCGCAATCTGAACAGAGGCCTCGCCAAGGTCGCAGTCGATACCAACCAGGCTCAAGCCCATCTCGGCATACGCCTCGGCACCGATATTGAGGGAGTTGACGATGACGCCGTCGACCATATTGCGGCGGAGCATGTCAATATAGGAACGCTCAAGATCAGGTCGATTGGCGCTGTTGCACAGCAACATCTTAAAGCCGTTTTCCGCCAACGTGCGCTCGACCGCCTGCACAACCTGAGCATGGAACGGGCTGCTCACAAAGGGAACGATCATGCCGATAAGGTTCAGGCGACCGTTGAGCATGGCACGGGCGATATCGTTGGGCGTATAGTTGATGCGCTCCATCGCGGCATGGACCTTATCGCGGGTTTCTTGGCTAATATAGCCGCGATTATTAAGCACGCGAGATACCGTAGTGGGCGAAACCCCCGCCACCGCTGCAACTTCCTTGATGCCAGGCTTAGCAGAATCCTTAGAACGAGCGCCCTCGCGAGCCATAGCACCCTCCCCCATCAACATGTCATACGTTTACATACGAACAAAGCATACCCCAACAACAGCGGGAAGACGGTAACAGTACAAGTAAGTAAACGACTCATCCAAATAATTAGGAGAGTTTCGCCTAAAGGGTGACTACACAGGACCCCGCCGGGGCTGCTTGGGCTACCTCCCAAAATATTCCGCAGGACGCAAGAAGCCCTCGCCGCACGAAGTGCGCAGCGAGGGTTTCTTGCATGTCCGAGGACGTTTTGGGAGGTAGCCCAAACAGCCCCGGCGATCCTGCGGGAGTTAAATCCCTTTAGAACTTGTCGTGGAAGGTACGCGCAATGACCTCGTCCTGCTGCTCCTTGGTGAGCGTGTGGAAGTTCACGGCATAGCCGGAAACGCGGATGGTCAGCTGCGGGTACTTCTCGGGGTGAGCCTGAGCGTCGAGCAGCGTCTCACGGTTGAAGACGTTGATGTTCAGGTGGTGGCCACCCTTCTCGGCGTAAGCGTCGAGCATGTGGACCAGGTTATCGGCCTGAGTCTCGGAAACTTCAGAAACCTTCATAATGTGTCTCCTTCGATTAATAGGCGCCGGCCGAAACCGGCGCACTAATCAGTAATCGTTATTGTTAGTATAGCACTAACAATAGTTACTCGCCCAGCTGATCAAGGTCGATATCGCCAAAGAACACCTGGTCCTCCTTGCCGAGCGCACTCGGGATGATGGAGAAGGTGTTGGAGATGCCGTCCTGAGCATCGCGGAACGGGAGCTTGGAAACCGAAGACAGCGAAGCGATGGCGCCGTGGCTATCGCGCTTGTGCATGGGGTTAGCACCCGGGGCGAACGGCTGGCCAGCCTTGCGGCCGTCGGGCGTGGAGCCGGTCTTCTTACCGTACACGACGTTGGAGGTAATGGTCAGAACCGAGGTCGTGGGCACGGAGTTGCGGTAGGTGTCGTTCATGCGGATGTACTCCATGAACTGGTGCACAACGTCGTGAGCAATCTGGTCGACGCGGTCGTCGTCGTTACCGTACTTGGGGAACTCGCCCTCGGTCTCGAAGTCGACGATGATGCCGTTCTCGTCACGGACGGGGTGAACCTTGGCGTACTTGATGGCGGACAGGGAGTCAGCCACGACGGAAAGGCCAGCGATGCCCGTAGCGAACCAGCGGTGCACGTGCTTGTCGTGCAGAGCCATCTGGATGCGCTCGTAGCAATACTTGTCGTGCATGTAGTGAATGATGTTCAGCGAGTTGACGTACACGCCAGCGAGCCACTTCATCATGTCGTTGTACTTGGCCACAACGTCGTCGTAATCGAGCGTATCGCCCTCGACGGCGCGATACTTGGGGCCGACCTGCTTCTTGGAGACCTCGTCAACACCGCCGTTGAGTGCGTAGAGCAGGCACTTGGCAAGGTTGGCGCGGGCGCCGAAGAACTGCATCTCCTTGCCGATGCGCATGGAGGACACGCAGCAGGCAATGCCGTAGTCGTCGCCGTGATAGACGCGCATGAGGTCGTCGTTCTCGTACTGGATCGAGGAGCTGGCGACGGAAGTCTTGGCGCAGAACTTCTTGAAGTTCTCGGGCAGACGGGTCGACCACAGAACGGTCATGTTGGGCTCGGGGCTGGTACCCATGTTCTCGAGCGTGTGCAGGTAGCGGTAGCTCATCTTGGTAACGAGCGTACGGCCGTCAACACCCATGCCGCCGATGGACTCGGTGACCCACTGCGGGTCGCCGGTGAACAGGGCCTGGTACTCGGGAGTACGGGCGAACTTGACCATGCGGAGCTTCATGATGAAGTGATCCACGAACTCCTGGATCTGCTCCTCGGTGAAGGTACCGTTGGCAAGGTCGCGCTCAGCATAGATGTCGATGAACGTAGAGGTACGGCCGATGGACATAGCGGCGCCGTTCTGCTCCTTGACGGCAGCAAGGTAGGCGAAGTACATCCACTGGATGGCCTCCTGCGTGTTGGTAGCAGGGTTGGAAATGTCGAAACCATAGGTCTCGGCCATCATCTTGAGCTCGCCGAGGGCGCGGATCTGCTCCTGCAGCTCCTCACGATCGCGGATGTTGTCGGCGGTCATGACCGTCGGGGTGGAAGCCTTCTGGGCCTCCTTGTCCTTAATCAGGTAGTCGACACCGTACAGGGCAACACGACGGTAGTCGCCGATGATGCGGCCGCGGCCATAGCCATCGGGCAGACCGGTGATGATGTGGGCCGAGCGGCAAGCACGCATCTCGGGGGTGTAAACATCGAAGACGCCGGCGTTGTGAGTCTTGCGCTCGAAGGTGTAGCGCTCGACAACGCTCTCGTCGACCTTGTAGCCGTGCTGGCTGGCAGCCTGGCAAGCGATGCGGATACCGCCGTTGACGTGCAGAGCGCGCTTGAGCGGCTTGTCGGTCTGGAGGCCGACGATGGTCTCCTTCTCGCGGTGGGCGTTATCGATGTAGCCAGCGGGGTGGCTCACGATACCCGTGACGGTCTTGGTGTCCATATCGAGGACACCGCCCTGCTCGCGCTCCTTAAGCAGCAGGTCGAGAACCTCGCCCCACAGCTCCTTGGTACGCTCGGTCGGACCTACGAGGAACGACTCGTCGCCCTCGTAAGGGGTGTAGTTCTTCTGGATGAAGTCTCGGACGTCAACCTCTCCCGTCCAAATGCCTTCCTTGAAGCCTTCCCATGCCTCCTGCATTGTGTAACCACGCTCCTAGTTACGTGTAATGCGGCGCTCTCTCACACCGCTGCTTATTGAATTCTTGAATTTTCGGCTTGCACTACCGGCTTCTTCCGTTCTTCACCACATGTTGGTGCAGGGAAAAACGTTTGTCCACCTTGGAACTGCAACCCAAAACCCAAGATTTCACCCGTTTGAGAAGGATAACATAGCGACCCTCTCCATCTGGGCTGTTATATGTTTCTTTTTTTATATCATAAGGGCGTTTTTTACAAACCCGCAGGAAATGCGAGCGTGAACAACTACCGTTCACCGATTTGTTTGGTATTTTTCCTTGCCTTTGTACGACGTTCGCTCTAGCTGTTATGCCAGCTTTAGCAGAGTAAAGTGCCTCTGAGTAGGCTTTGGGACATGCCTTACGATCTACCCCTTACTTTGCTGATACCGACGGTGTACGGAGGTCGCCTAAAGGTTGTTTTCTAGGCATGACCCAAAATCTACCGTATAGGGTGCGCGTGCAAGGGTATCATCTTTCACCGAAAATAGTTTCTAGTGTTAGGGGTTTTCGGTGGAAGATACCGATTTCCATGAGCTTGGACGTCAGCTCCTTACTGAGTTTGGCGGCATTCACCAGCGCGTTTCGCGCTTTGTGGACAAAGCTCTCAGCGGCGAGATGGCCGTCATGCGCGCCCTCATGCTCGCTGGCGGTTCGCTCACGCCGAGCGAACTCGCCGATCGTGCCTGGGTCTCGAGCGCCCGCATCGCCAATATCTTGCGCGCCCTCGAGGCCAAGGGTTGGATTGAGCGCGAGCACTCAAAGACCGACCGTCGTCGCGTACACGTCATAGTGACCGACAAGGGATTCCAGGATCTCGAAATCAAACGCCGGGAATTCGAGGAGCGCACCGCGGCTTTCCTCGAGCAGCTCGGCGAAACAGATACCCAAGAGATGGTGCGCCTTCTTAGACGTGCCAACGAAATTATCGACCGCAATCAAGAAAGGAGAGATGCCGAGTGAGGATTCTCAAGCTCTTTAAAAAGCATGTCCTGGCACTGTTCGCAGCTATCGTACTTATCGTAATCAGCTGCAACGCCGATCTGGCACTGCCTACCTACATGAGCGATATCGTCGACGTGGGCGTGCAGCAAGGCGGCATCGCCTCGCCCGTGCCCGACACCATTCGCGCCGAATCGCTCGACGACCTCGAACTCTTTATGAGCGCCAAAGACGCCAAGACGGTAGAGGCTGCGTTTGGCAAGGCTGACAAAAACGGCATTCGAACGTACAAGGGCACCGAGGAAGAGCGTGCCGATGGAGGCAAAATTACCGACATTATGAGCCTGCCCGAGACCGTCGTCCTTTCGCTCAACCAGGGCATCGACGCCGACTCCATGGGAGACATGACCGGCACGTCCAGCGAGAAAGACAGCGACGCCGCTCAGGCCATGCCCACGCCCGAGCAAATGGCAGCGATGACGCCCGAGCAGCTCGCCGAGATGCAGCAGAAGGCCGCAGCGGCGCAGAATATGCAAAAGCAGATCGACGCCGACGGCGGTAAGATCACCATGAAGGGTCTGCGTCTAGGCGTTGAAGGCGGCCTAATCGACCAGGGCAAGCTCGTCGAGGGCGCCAACGATATGGCGGACAAAATGGGCTCCATGTCGGGCTCCATCGTGACCCAACGCGCCGTGAGCTATGTGCAGGACGAGTACAAGGCACAGGGCATCGACCCCGCCGACGTGCAGAACGCCTACCTGGGCCGCATGGCGACCACGATGTTTGGGCTGTGTCTGGTGTCGCTGGTCGCCACCATCCTGACCGGTGCCGTTGCTTCGCGCACTGCCTGCTCCATCGCCCGCGACCTGCGCCGCGAGACCTTCAACAAGGTTATGCACTTCTCGCCGGCCGAGGTGGGCAAGTTTAGCCAGGCCTCGCTCATCACCCGCTGCACCAATGACATTCAGCAGATCCAGATGGCCGCAACCCTGTTTATCCGCATGTGTCTGATGGCCCCCGTCATGGGCATCGTCGCCGTCATGCGCGTCCTGGCCAACCATACCGGCCTGGAGTGGACCATCGCCGTTGCCATCATCGCGGTCTCGGCCGTCGTCGGCGTGCTCATGGGCCTCACCATGCCCAAGTTCAAAAAGATGCAAAGTTACGTGGACCGCGTGAACCTTACCGCCCGCGAGCTGCTCGACGGCCTTATGCCTATCCGCTCGTTCAACCGCGAGGAGCATGAGCTCGAGCGTTTTGACAAGGCTTCGCTCGACCTGATGACCACGCAGCTCTACACCAACCGAGCCATGAGCTTTATGATGCCGCTCATGATGCTCGTCATGAACTGCGTCACTGTGCTTATCGTCTGGTTTGGCGCGCAGGGCGTGTCCGACGGCGTGATGCAGGTCGGCAACATGATGGCGTTCATCTCCTACACCATGCAGATCGTCATGGCGTTTATGATCCTCACCATGGTTTCGGTCATCCTGCCCCGCGCCGAGGTCGCAGCCGAGCGCGTGGAAGAGGTCATCACCTGTCCCACGAGCATCAACGACCCTGTCTCACCCAAATTGCCTGCTGCCAGCGCGCCGCGCGGTGAGCTCACCTTCCGTGACGTGAGCTTCCAGTATCCCGATGCCCGCGCCGACGTCATTAGCGGCGTAAACTTCACCACGCACGCCGGCCAGATGCTCGGCATCATTGGTTCCACGGGCTCGGGCAAGTCCACGCTTGTACAGTTGATTCCGCGCCTGTACGACGTCACGGGCGGCAGCATTTCGCTCGACGGCATCGACGTGCGCGACATGACCCTCTCTGAGCTGCGCCGCCGCATCGGTTATATTCCGCAGCAGGGTCGTCTGTTCTCGGGTACCGTCGAGAGCAACCTCAAGTTTGCCGGCGACATGGTGAGTGACGAGGATATGCGCCAGGCAGCACACGTCGCCCAGGCGGAGGACTTTATCGCCGAGCGCGAGGACAGATACGACTCCCCCATTAGCCAGGGCGGCTCCAATGTCTCGGGCGGTCAGCGCCAGCGTCTGGCCATCGCCCGCGCGTTGGCCAAAAAGCCCGAGGTCGTGGTGTTCGATGATTCGTTTAGCGCCCTCGACTACAAGACCGACGCGCGCCTGCGCGAAGAGCTGGCCAAAAACGTCACCGACGCCGCGCTCGTGGTCGTGGCCCAGCGCATCGCGACCATCATGCACGCCGACCAGATCATCGTGCTCGACGACGGCCACGTGGTGGGCACCGGTACGCACGAGGAGCTGCTGCGCAGCTGCCCGGCGTACCTGGAGATCGCACAGTCGCAGCTTTCCGCCGAGGAGCTGGGGCTTACCCAAGAAGAAATTGCAGCCGTCACGGAAGGAGGCGAGCGCTAATGGCAGACGAGACCAAGACCCAAATTCCCAAGCCCACCCGTCAGCGTGGACCCATGGGCCGCATGGGTGGCATGCGCCGTGGCGAAAAGGCCAAGGACTTTAAGGGCACCATGAGGCAGCTGCTCGGCTATATCGGCCAGCACAAGATTGCCGTGTTTGCCGCCGTCGCCTTTGCCGTGTGTTCGGTCATCTTTAACATTGTGGGGCCCAAGGTGCTCGGCCAGGTTACGACCAAGCTGTTCGAAGGCCTGGTCGCCAAGGTCAACGGCACCGGCGACGTTGACTTTGACTGGATCGCCAAGACGCTCGGCTTTTTGCTCTGCCTGTATCTGGCGAGCTCTGTCTGCAGCCTGGTCCAGGGCTGGCTCATGACCGGCGTCACGCAAAAGATCTGCTACCGCATGCGCAAGGAAATCGCCGCCAAGATTGCCGTCGTGCCGATGAGCTACTTCAACGGTCACAGCAAGGGCGATGTGCTCAGCCGCATCACCAACGACGTCGATACACTCGGCCAGTCGCTCAACCAGAGCGTGACGCAGCTTATTACGTCCGTCACGCAGATTATCGGCGTGCTCGTCATGATGCTGTCGATCAGCCTGCCGCTCACCGGCGTCACCGTGCTCACGCTGCCGGCAGCCGCAATTATCTTGATGGTGATGATTCACTTCTCGCAGCCGTACTTCCGCGAGCAGCAGCAGGTCCTGGGCGCCGTCAACGGCATTATCGAGGAAGACTTTGCCGGCCAGAATGTCATTCAGGTGTTCGACCGCGCCGAGGCCTCGATCGAGGAGTTCGACCGTCAAAACGACCGCCTCTTTATTAGTGGCTGGCGCTCGCAGTTCCTGTCGGGCCTGATGATGCCGCTTATGAGCCTGGTGGGCAACATGGGCTACGTGGGCGTCGTCGTGGTGGGCGCACAGCTCGCGCTGACCGGCAATGCCACGCCCGGCGACATCCAGAGCTTTATCCAGTACGTTCGCAACTTTACGCAACCCGTGCAGCAGCTGGGCAACGTGAGCAACACGATGCAGTCGATGGCCGCTGCCACCGAGCGCGTCTTTGAGTTCCTGGCCGCGCCCGAGGAGGAGCAGAAGGCCGACGCGCAGATTCCCGAGAAGCGCCCCGGTCACGTGGAGTTCGACCACGTCAAGTTTGGCTACACGCCCGACAAGACCATCATCCACGACTTTAGCTGCGAGGCGCAGCCCGGCCAGACCATCGCCATCGTCGGTCCCACCGGCGCCGGCAAGACCACGCTCATCAAGCTGCTGCAGCGCTTCTACGATGTGGACGACGGTTCGCTGCGTGTCGAGGGCGTCGACGTGCGCGACTGGGACCGCGCGGCGCTGCGCGGCGAGTTTGCCATGGTGCTGCAGGATACCTGGCTGTTTAACGGCACCATCCGCGAAAACATCCGCTACGGACGCCCCGATGCGAGCGATGCCGAAGTCGAGGCCGCCGCACGCGCCGCACGCTGCGACCACTTTATCCATACGCTCGCCGGCGGTTACGACTTTATGATCAACGAGGAGGGCACCAACCTGTCGCAGGGTCAGCGCCAGCTCGTGACCATCGCCCGTGCCATTTTGGCCGACCGTCCGGCGCTGATTTTGGACGAGGCGACCTCCAACGTTGACACTCGTACCGAGGAGCTTATTCAGCGTGCCATGGATGCGCTAATGCAGGGCCGCACGAGCTTTGTCATCGCGCACCGCCTGTCCACGATCCGCAACGCCGACGTGATCCTGGTGATCCGCGACGGCGACATCGTCGAAAAGGGCACGCACGACGAGCTGCTCGCCCAGGGCGGCTTCTACGCCGACCTGTACAACTCGCAGTTCGACGAGGCGGCGTAAAACCGGCGGCAAACAACCGCAATGCCCAAAAACGGGGGCGCAGAATGAACTGCGCCCCCGTTTTGTGTCCTTTGGGTCTCGAAACGCCTCCCCTGGGGCCTGATTGACGCTCTCCCTCAAGGCCCCGTGGGCAAAAAATGGCAAATATGAGTACTGTCATCTTTTTAGTAACAGCCAAAACTGCCCAAACGACGTCTTTGCGGCCTAGACATGCCTTCAAATTGATCAAAACGCCCGGTAGCATGCTTCTGTGTGCCAACGTTAATGAACATATTTACTGTTGTGTCTATTATCTTGTAAGGTCGATATGATACTAAGCTAGCAACAGTACTCATATTTGCCATTTTTTGTCCACGGGGTATGCCGCAGAAGATCCAACTTGCTCCAGCGTGCCGTACGCCAGTCCTCCCCTTCCGGCGAGTGCCGACATTTCCCCAGATAAAACCGACCAAAATAAACCTGTCCCTTTTTGGCAGGTTTCGGGGTGACAAGGGCTTGCACTTTAGCGTGCGACAGCGGATAATGCCGAACACTCGACAATACGCTTATTGTTCTTTCTATAGATTGAGGAGGCCCCGCATGGCCATGGATTTCAAACGCAGGCTGCCGATCCCCATGGAGATCCGCGAGGAGATGCCGCTTTCCGCCGAGCTTACTGCCAAAAAGCAGGCATTTGACGCCGAGGTCGCCAAAGTCTTTACCGGCGAGGACGCGCGCAAGGTACTCATCATCGGCCCGTGCTCTGCCGACCGCGAAGATTCGGTGCTTGAGTACATGAACCGGCTGGCCAAGGTCGCCGAAGAGGTCAAGGACAAGCTCATCATCATTCCGCGCGTCTACACCAACAAGCCGCGCACCAAAGGCACCGGCTACAAGGGTCTGCTGCACAACCCCGACCCCGAGGCGCCCGATGACCTGCTCGAAGGCGTTAAGGCCATTCGCCACATGCACCTGCGCGTCATCGAGGAGACCGGTTTCTTTACCGCCGACGAGATGCTCTACCCGTCCAACTACCAGTACCTCGTCGACCTGCTGAGCTACGTCGCCGTAGGCGCCCGCTCGGTCGAAAACCAGGAGCATCGCTTAGTATCGAGCGGCATTTCGGTGCCTGTGGGCATGAAGAACCCCACCGCCGGTTCCACCACCGTCATGCTCAACTCCATCTACGCCGCCCAGGCACATCAGAGCTTTATCTTCCGCAACTGGGAGGTTGAATGCGACGGCAATCCGCTCGCACACGCCGTCATGCGTGGCTACATCGGTCTCGACGGTCGTACCTACCCCAATTACCACTACGAGCACCTGGAGCGCCTGGCCGAGCGCTATACCGAGCATGCCGGCTATGCCAACCCGGCAGCGGTCATCGACTGCAACCACGACAACTCGGGCAAACGTCCGCTGGAGCAGTATCGTATTTGCAAGGAGGTGCTCGACAGCTGCCGCCGCAATGAGTCCATCTCTAAGCTAGTCAAGGGCTTTATGATCGAGTCCTACCTGGAGGACGGCAATCAGCCGGTCGACGGCGGCGTCTTTGGCAAGTCGATCACCGACCCGTGCCTGGGCTGGGAAAAGACCGACTACCTCATCCACGAAATCGCGGAGCGGGTGTAGGTTACGGCGTTTTACCAAACGCCGTAACCGGCCGACGCTGCGCGGGTCGCATTTGAACAATCTGACGTTCAACTTCAAGGGCGCGACCAGAAGGTCAGCGCCCTTTCGTTTCACGTCACCTTGTCTCAAATGCGACCCGCTCGCTGTCCGTCCTCTAACCGCGGCGTTGTCTTGCTCCGGATGTAGCAGTTAGGGACGCTCCTTTTCTGCCGGCAGTTTGGGACACTCCTTGGGTAGTCGTTGGGGACATTCTTGTTTGACTAGTCGTTTAAGAACGTCCCCAACGACTATCACTCTGTCAAACATGCCCTCGGGTCGCACGTTTCCCTTCGAATCGATCATACAAGCCCCCCAATCTGTTCGGTTTCCCCAGATTGTGAGCCCGCATACCCAAGCCGCACGGCCCGCCGTTCAGCTGAAACCACCTACCAAAAAGGGACAGGTTAATTTGGGCAGCTTTTATCTGGGCAAACGTCCAAACCGCCGCAAGGGAGCTGCCTTCCCTCGTGGCGGTCTTCTAGCAGAAAAACAAAGTGAGTAGGCTTTTTGCAGAAGGCCAAGCACGCCCTAAAACGCCACAGCTCTGACCTGCGGTTTCATCGATCATTTGTCGCAATGTGCTCGGCAGGTTCAAAAAAGTCTACTCACTTGTATCTGAGACGCACCAGATTGGCAAAAACCGCCGCGAAAGGGTCCCTGGTCCCTTCGCGGCGGTCATACGCCTCTGATTTTGCGACGATTTTGCCCGCTTGTTACTCGCTGTAACGGGTGGCGATGGCAGCTTGTACCATGCCGGTGCTCATGAGATAGGTCACCAGGAAGTAGCCACCATAGGCTGCCAGGAAGATTGCACAGGTGAGGCCCACGGTGCCGCCGATGCTCATATTTCCGAAAATGCTCACCAGCTCGATGATCACCTTAAGTGCCACAAAGGAGTGTGCCAGGCCCACTGCCAGCGGGAACAGGAAGAATACCGCTTGCTGCGCCATCACCGAATGGCGAATCTGGCGGTCGTCGCAGCCGATCTGTGCCAGCACACGATAGCTGCGGCTGCCGTCGGCCACGTTGGAGAGTTGCTGGATCGACAGAATCGCCGCGCATGCAACGACCAATACAAAGCCGATGTAGATGGCTAGGTAGCTAATAAGACCGTTCATTTGCGCTGCTTGCACGTACATCTCGGAGCGTGTGATGAAGGTTCCCCACGACCCCGGCTCCTTGCCGTCAACGAGCAGATTGTCGAGCACAGTGTATTTAATACTCTCGTCTGCCTCGGTCGTATCCATCCCCTGTTTGTAGTTAACGAGCAGGCTACTGGAATACGGCTGCAGATTAAGTTGGGACAACAGCTCGTCGGCAACGACGACGGTACCCGGATTACTGCCCATCGCCGAGTTGGCGATGGCCGCCGTATCTTCGTCCGACTTATCGGCTGCGGGCTTGAGTGTATGCCCGCCCAAGGTGAGGGTATGGCCGTCGGCCATGTATTTGGTGTACAGGTCGACCAGCTCGCCGCCCATATCACACGTGAGCAGATATTGGTCGTGACCGATGTGCACCGGCTCCTCGCCCATCATCTGGCGCAGTTTGTTGTACTGGCTCGCCGGCGTCACAAACAGACCCATCGCATCGGCATTGCTACCCCCGAACGCCTTGGGAAGCTTTTCGCCCATGATCTTGCACATCTCACTTGGGGTCACCGAAGGATTCGAGCCGCCAACCGGGTAACTCAGATACGAATCGATCTGCACATGCTCACCGGCAATATCGGCGATATTGACCTTCTTGCTGGTCTCGTCGTTGTTGTCCGCCGACTTGCCCTTAATGCCGTCCGCAACGTTATCGGAATCGATACGATCGCCGTGCCATGGATCGCCGTGCCATGCGGGGTACAAATCGACCGTTGTATCGGCCAGCACCATGCGATCGGCTTCAGACGGATTGATGTACTCTTTGTAGTAGTCAAGCGTATCGGGCGTGTAATAGACATACGTCTGAGACACGTCAACAGGGTTATAGCGCTCCAGGTTCTCGTTCATCACGTTGGCAATCGACATACCGCACGTCACCGAGGTGATGGCCAAAAACAGGAGCATCGCGATGACGCCCATCGAAAAGCACACCGTGTTGACCTTGGCCGCAAGCTGGCGCACGGTAAACATGTTGAGGCCGCGCCAATACACGCCGCGCAGGCTCTGCAGCAGCTTGATGAGCATGCCTGAGAGTCCCCAGAACAGGGCAAAGGTGCCCACGGTAACCATAGCGGTCGTAATACCAAACTGGTTCATGGCCTCTTGCAGCTTGCTGTCCGTCGCGGTTAGCGGGAACCCATCACGTAGCAGACGGTAATAGGCCACGCCCACAAGCGCCACGCCCACGGCAAAGATGGCAATCGCAATCCAGGGGTTGCGTGTCTTGATGCTCTCGTTGCGACGCTCGGCACCCATAAGCTCGATAAGTTTGGTACGACGCACGGCGCGAAGGTTCAGCAGTAGCGTGAGCACAAACATCACGAGCATGCAGACAAGGGTCAGGTTGAACGCATGCACCGAGAAAAAGAAGTGGAAATTGGCGATCTGCGTCTTAAAGAGCGAGGCCGTAAAGAACGTCATGAGCTGGGAGAGTCCCACACCCAGCACAATGCCGGCGACAAAGGCGCCGACCGAGACAATCACCGTCTCGAGTGCCATGATCGTGGCGACGCGCCCGCGCCCCATGCCGAGCACCTGGTACAGGCCAAACTCCTTCTTGCGGCGTTTCATGATGAAGTTATTGGCATACACCATTAAAAAGGCCATGACACCGGCCAAAAAGTACGTCAGGTCGCCGAGCATGCTGCCCATTACCTGCGCCAAGCCTTTTTCATCGATTCCGGCGATGTCGACCTGCATCGAGATGGTGTTAAAGGCATAGAAGACCGTGACACCCAGGGTGAGCGTCAAAAGGTAGACGAGGTAGTCGCGGCCGGCGCGGCGGACGTTGCCCCAAGCGAGTTTACAGAGCATCGGAGCCCTCACCGCCCATCATGGCAACGACCTCCATAATGCGGTCGAAGAACTCGCGACGGTCGGTGTCGCCGCGGCGCAGCTCGGTGAAGATCTTGCCGTCGCGAATAAACAGCACGCGGCTCGTGTAGCTGGCGGCAAAGCTGTCGTGCGTGACCATGAGCACGGTGGCGCGTAGGCGGCGATTGAGGGCCTCCAGGCTCTCAAGCAGCAGGCGAGCGCTCTTGGAATCGAGGGCGCCGGTGGGCTCGTCGGCCATGATCATGGTGGGATCGGTGACGAGCGCGCGAGCCGCGGCAACGCGCTGCTGCTGACCGCCGGACATCTGGTAGGGATACTTGTCGAGCACCTGGCTGATGGACAGGCGCGCTGCCACATCCTGCACGCGGGTCGAGATCTCTGCCGAGTTTGTGCGGGCGATGGTGAGCGGCAGGGCGATGTTCTCGCGTGCCGTGAGTGTATCGAGCAGGTTGGAGTCCTGGAAGATAAAGCCGAGCTCCTCGCGGCGGAACTGCGAGAGCTTGGCCTGCTTCATGCGCGTAACGTCCTGCCCGTTGATGCGAATGGTGCCGCTCGTGGCGCTATCGATGGTCGACACGCAGTTGAGCAGCGTCGACTTGCCCGAGCCCGAAGCGCCCATGATGCCAACAAATTCGCCGCGGTTGACGGTAAAACTGACGTCGTTGAGCGCGCGGGTCACGTTGCCCAGCGCTCCATATACCTTTTCGAGATGCGCGACCTCCAGTACCGGGGTCGCCATGTGCGTGGTTTGCATACCGAGTCCTTTCTTGCAATTAGTCTACGGCATCTATAGTCGCAAGAAGACGAGTCGGCTACCATCGATATGGCTTACGCTTGCCTTACCGTTGTGTAAGGCACGGGTAGCTAGCCTGCCACGTCTTGATATTGAGAGAGGACTCCTGTTGAAGACTGTTCATGTTGCCGTTGGGATCATCCGCAAGGAAGGATCTGACGAGCTGCTTGCCGTGCAGCGCGGCTATGGCGACATGCAGGGACTTTGGGAGTTCCCCGGTGGCAAGCTCATGCGCGGCGAGACGCCCGAGGACGCCGTACGCCGCGAGCTCATGGAAGAGCTGCAGGTCAAAGTCACCAACCTGCGTGATTTCTATACCGTTGAGTACGACTACCCCGATTTCCATCTCTCCATGGAGTGCTACTACTGCTCGCTGGCCAAAGAGTCTGGCGAGCCCCAGAAGCATGACCGTCAGCTTGATATCCGCTGGATTCCGCGCACCTCGCTTGCCACCGTTGAGTGGATGCCCGCCGACAAAGGGCTTATCGATGCTCTGATTGAGTTGAAGGAAGATCGGCTTGAGGCCAACGGCACTGCCAACAACGCCGAGGCCACCGCGACCGACGAGCCCGCCACCAAACCCAAGCGCGCACCTAAGCGCCGCAGCAAGAAGCGTCCCAAGCCCGGCCTGCTCGACGGCATCGATACCTCGGACCTCTCCGCTGACGAGCGCGAACTGGTCCGCCGTCGCGCCGCCATCAAAAAGTCCATGAAGGGCAACAAGCGTGCGAACACCAAACCCGAGCTGCTCGTTCGCCAGCGCCTGCGGGCAGCGGGCCTTACGGGTTATCGCTTGGAATGGAAGGTTCCCGGTAAGCCCGACATCGCCTTTCCCGGGCGCAAGATCGCCATCTTCGTCAACGGCTGCTTTTGGCACCGCTGCCCCAAGTGCAACCCTAGCCAGCCCAAGCGCAATGTTGAATTTTGGGAGGCAAAGTTTCGCCGCAACGTCGAGCGCGACCGCGCTGCCATCGACGCGCTTACCCAAATGGGCTGGACGCCCATCACCGTCTGGGAATGTGAGCTCAAGAAAGACCGCATCGATACCACCATGGAAAAGGTCATCGAGCAGGTGCGCGCCGCAGAGCCGCAGCGCTAGGAACGAGCCATCCACACGCCCCACACAGGCGAGCCACATCCGCGCCACAAACCTTAGAAAGCCCTTAAGCTCAAAACCTTTCAAGAGTGTTACTCGATACCTCTGACCTGCGGTTTCATGGTTACATCAAACCCGATTAAGCCTTTCTTTAGCGCTTTCTTATCTGCACTCGCGGCATAATACTGCCAGCGCACGGGACCTAGCAGCACACCCCGAGCGCAATCTTTTGGTGGACATCGAGGAGGCCGCATAAGCATGCATTCTTCCAATAACGCAGCACAGCAGCCATCCCTAACATATGCAAACCTTTTCTCCTTCCCCCCGACACAGAGAAACGGCCTCCTCGACTCCCCCACCACAAAAACCAAACGCTCAACCGACCAGGAACTCAACCTGCGAGCATCCTTCGAAAAGCTCCAAGCATCCCTAAACAAGTCATTCCCCAACCAAGCCCGGGCATACTAACCCCTCATCAACAAAGCGCCCCTCGCGCACCACCCATTTCCGCCCCAACGCCACAAGGGCGATCGAGCAGGGCCGTCCGGAAACGGAAAAGGGCCTATCTCTCAGAACATTCCGCAGGACGGAGGAAGCCCCGCAGCGCGTAGCGCGCAGCGGGGCTTCCGACATGTCCGAGGACGTTCTGAGAGATAGGCCCTTTTCCGTTTCCGGACGGCCCGGTGGAATCAGAGTACCCTTGCTGTTACTCTGCTTTGCCCACAGAGTTGAGGTTGGTCATGCGAATCTTAACCAGCTCGGTGATCTCACGCATGCCCTCCTTGGCCGGCTTCTTGGGATCGAAGCAGGCAGGGTTCTCGGCCATGTAGGCCATGAAGCCCTTGGTATAGGCCTGACGCAGCTCGGTGGCGTAGTTAACCTTGCAGATGCCGTTCTTCACAGCCTCGGCAACCTGCTCATCGGGCACACCGGAGGTGCCGTGCAGAACCAGCGGCACGTCGACGGCGTCGCGGATGGCCTTGACCACGGACTGCTCGATGTGCGGATCGCTCGTGTACACACCGTGGCTGGTGCCAACGCCAATTGCGAGGGAGGTGCAGCCGGTACGCTCGACGAACTCCTTGGCCTCGGCCGGATCGGTGTAGGGGCTCTCGCCCTCAACCGCGGGACCGTCGTCCTCCTTGCCGCCAACCTTGCCGAGCTCTGCCTCGACGGGCACGCCCATGGCGCGGCCAGCATCGGCGACGGACTTGGTCAGGGCGATGTTGTCCTCGAAGGACTCGTGCGAACCGTCGATCATAACGGAGGTGTAGCCGGTGCGGAAAGCCTGCATGCAGCGGTCATAGCCATCGCCGTGATCGAGGTGCAGAGCGACGGGCACGGAAGCGCGCTCGGCGGCAGCCTTGACCATGCCGTAGAAGTAGTCCAGACCAGCGGTCTTGATGGTGCCCGGGGTGGTCTGCATGATGACGGGGGACTTGGTCTCCTCGGCAGCGGCCAGAACGGCCATAACAAACTCGAGGTTCTCGACGTTGAACGCGCCGACGGCGTAGTGGCCGGCCTGAGCGTCCTTGAGCATCTTTTCGGTGGTAACAAGTGCCATGAGCGTTTGCTCCTCTCCCTCGCCCGCATCTGGACATCGGGCGTAGTTGTTCACAAGGCGTTTTACCTTGCGTTTTGCTGCGCTCATTGTATGAAATTCAGCGGCTTTACACGCTCGAGATATTGAGCCCATGCAGGTCAATACAGTCGTTTTTGAAAAGTAAACGGAAGGAATTTGAGCCGAGTGGACATGTTCGATATTGAATTTTGGGCGTTCAGCGTCTTTTTTTTATAGAAAAGATAAGTAATCGAAAGGTGTTTTCTTACTCAAAAAGAAAATGAACGAAAATAGACTCAACACAATTCCTACAAATTTAGCCGAGAATGGAGCAAACATGGCCCACGCAACAACCCGAGCTTTCGCCGATGAGCGTCGTTCCGCCATCATGGAAATGCTCGAACATAACGCCTCGGTGCAAGTGGCAGAAATCGCCCAGACCTTTGGCGTGTCCTCCGTTACCGCCCGCGCCGACCTGGACGCGCTCGCCGAGTCCGGCAAGTTGCGCCGCACGCATGGTGGCGCCGTGTCTCTCCAGAAGCGACTGACCGTATCCACCCAGGATCGCCGCATCAACGTCAATGTCGCCGCCAAGCAGGCCATCGCGCAAAGCGCCATCGAGCTCGTCGGCAATGGCGACACGCTGCTTGTCGACTCGGGCACCACGGCGCTCGAGTTTGTCCGGCTCCTCGATCAGCGCGACGGCATCACCGTCATCACGGCCGACATTACCATCGCCGATTACATCGACGAGAGCATGCCCTCGGTCGATGTCGTCATGCTGGGTGGGGCACTGCGCAAAGGTCATCGCTATCTGTACGGTCCACTTACCATGCAGGCGCTCCAAATGGTCCACGCCGACCTTGCCGTCATGTGCCCCGGCGCTTTTGTCCCCCGCTGCGGCTTTACGACCGACTTTCCGCAGATGGCCGAGACCAAAGCGGCTATGGTCGGCGCCGCCCGTCAAAGCGTCGCCCTCATGGACGCCAGCAAGGTTAACGGACGTGGCATGTACCGCTTTGCCGAGCTGGCAGATGTCGACACCATCGTGATGGACCGTGACCCCGATCATGCCGTTGCCACCTCAATCGCCGAGATCGTCGACGACGCCCGCCCAAATCTCCTCATCGCTGACGCTTAAACAAAAACCACCACAAAGGGCCTGTCCCCTTTGTGGTGGTTGAACGTCAAAAGCGAAATATCGCTACTTGGAAAGCTCGTCGGCGAGGGCCTCGATCTGGGCGCGCGATGCGTCGTTGAGCGAACCCAGGACGGTCACTTTGTTCTGCGTCAGGGCGATGTCCTTCATGCCCTCGAGCTCCTTGGTCATAACCTTGGCAGCGGCAGGCGCCCAGGAACCGGCCTCGACGAGCGCAACCGTGCGGTTCTGATAGGCGTGCTCGGCAAGCGTATGGATAAAGGTGCTCATGAACGGGAAGATCTCGCCCTGATAGGTGATGGAGGCGAGCACCAGGCGGTCGTAGCGGAACGCGTCCTCAACGGCCTCGGCCATATCATCGCGAGCCAAGTCAAAGACGGAGACCTTCTGGCCGCGGGCCTCGAGCGCAGATGCGAGCTCCTCAACGGCAGCTTTCAGATGGCCATACACGCTCGCATAGGCAATCGTGATGCCCTCGTCCTCGGGCTGGTAGCTCGACCAGGTGTTGTAGGTGTCGAGGTAATAGCCCAGGTTCTCGGTCAGCACGGGGCCGTGAAGCGGGCAAATGATCTGGATGTCCAGATTGGCGGCCTTCTTGAGCACGGCCTGCACAAACTTGCCGAACTTGCCCACGATGCCAAAGTAGTAACGGCGCGCTTCGCAAGCCCAGCCCTCGGGATCCTCGATGTCGTTGGCGCCAAACTTGCCAAAGCCGTCGGCACTAAAGAGCACCTTGTCGGTGGCCTCGTAGGAGAACAACACCTCGGGCCAGTGAACATTGGGGGCACCGACAAAGGTTAGGCTGTGGCCGCCCAGGTCGAGCACGTCGCCATCTTTGACGACCATCTTGCGCTCGGAGAAGTCGGTGCCAAAGTAGTTGACCATCATGCGGAAAGCACCCATGCTAGCCACAATCTGCGCCTGGGGATAGCGCTCCATAAAGGCGGCGATACCGGCGGAATGATCGGGCTCCATGTGATGGACAACCAGGTAGTCGGGCGTACGGCCATCGAGCGCGGCCTCGAGGTTGCCGAGCCACTCGTCGACAAAGCCAGCGTCGACCGAATCGGCGACAGCAATTTTATCGCCCAAGATAACATAGCTGTTGTATGCCATGCCGTTCTCGGACACGTCGTACTGGCCCTCGAACAGATCGATGTCGTGATCGTCGACGCCAATGTAGCGGATATCCTTGGTGATCTCCATCAGGCAAAGCCTCCTAGATAGACAAAAGAACCCGTCTATCATAGCACTCGCCTTTAGAGCCACAGCTATCTGCCGGCATCCTTACCGATTGTTATTGAAATGCGATAAAGCTCCGTTTACCTGCAAAAACTATGCGCGAGGCTCTGCCGTGCTATGTCGAACGATGAGCTGACCGGGGATGCGAATGGCGACGGTTTTGTCCGTTGCCCCCGCCTTGGGAACCGCGTGCTCGAACACCTCGCGTCCACGCTGATGCAAATCAAATCGAACGGTCGTGAGCTCGTTGTGTGCGACAAAATCATCGAGCGAATCGTCGACGCCCACCACGCTCACGTCCTCGGGCACGCGCAAGCCGCTATCGCGCAGCGCTGCAATGGCGCCATTTGCCATCTGATCGTTTGCCGCATAGATCGCCGTCATGGTGCGATCGTGCTCGGCCAGGTACCTACCGGCCTCGTAACCGCTGTTGGCAGACCAGTCGCCCTCGAGCGGCTCTGCCGGCTCGATGTGTTTACGCTCGAGTGCATCCTGCCAACCGGCGCGACGAAATTGTTCGTCGACCGAGAACGACGGGCCGCCAATATAGCGAATCTGCTCGTGCCCCAGCTCAAACAGGTGATCCATAAGCAAGAGCGAGCAGCCGTAATGATCGGAGTCAACCGTAGTCACCCGCGGGTGCGCATACATGGTAACGATGACCGTGCCAATACCCGGCAGTGGATCAAACGTCTCAAAATCGGGAGCCATACGGCTCATGCCGATAATGATGCCGTCCACGGGCAGCGCGGCCATACGGCGTGTTGCCTCGGCAAGAGAGAATTCCTCGGTCTTGGACATCTCGACCAGTGTGATGGCGCAATTATGCTCGCGAGCAGCGCTGGCGATGCCGTCGATCATTGAAAGGTTGCCAAACTTGGTGACATCGTTGACGCACAGGCCGACCGAATGGTAACGGCCGTCACGCAACGAACGGCCGGCATAGCTCGGACGGAAGCCGAGCTCTTGCATAGCGGCTTGCACGCGCTGGCGCGTCTGTTCGTTAACGTTGGGCAATCCGTTGGCAACGCGCGAAACCGTCTGTTGCGAAACACCGGCAGCGCGGGCAACGTCGGCCATGGATACCGGACGCGTACCCGTATCGTTGAAAGGGCGCCTTGCCACAAAATCACCTTCGCTCTCGCAAGATCTGAATAGTGCGAATGTCGGCCCGGGCAGAAACACACCCCGCGCCGAAGCCCGCTATCGTCGGACGCATGTTAACGTACTCTACTTTTTCTATCAGCGGTTCTTTTGCTCCATATGTCCATACGGCCACACCGTTCACGGCCGAAAATCTACCGATTACCAGATTCTCAAAAAAGGAGATACATTGTGTTATGAGTACGTTAACATACCCTTTAACGTGCGGCGCCGCGAACGTCTGGTTTGTGGTGCTCAATATTGTTAACGTACTCATAATGAAACGGACCAGTCTCTCCGGCGTCAAGGAAAGGACCCGTATGACCGCCCCCGACGAAAAGATACTCGCCACCCTCACCAAGCTGTTTGAGGAGGAGTTTGGCCCCATCGACGAGCGCCAGGTGCTCTACGTGCACGCGCCCGGCCGTTCCGAGATCAGCGGCAACCACACCGACCACGAGGGTGGCCACGTTATCGCTGGCTCGCTCGATGTCGCTGTCGACGGCATCGCCGTGGCAACCGACTCCAACAAGGTCCGCATTGCCGATGAGGGCTACCCTACCTTTGAGATCACGCTCGACACGCTGGATGTTCAGGAGTCCGAGAAGGGCACGTCCGCAAGCCTCGTGCGCGGTATGGCCCACGAGATTGCAGCGCTTGGTGTTGAGCCCAAGGGTTTCGACTTCGCCTTTACCTGCTCCGTCCCCTCGGGCGGCGGTCTTTCGAGCTCCGCTGCTGTCGAGGCGGCATACGGCCGCGCTATGGAGACGCTTTGGGGCGCGCCCGCGATTGAGCCCGTCGCACTCGCCCAGATGAGCCAGCGCACCGAGAACAACTACTACGGCAAGCCTTGCGGTCTTATGGACCAGGCCGCTGTGTGCCTGGGCGGCCTTGCCTACATGGACTTTGAGGATCAAGCCCAGCCTAAGACCCAGAAGCTCGAGCTCAACTTTGAGGATCACGGCTACGCGCTCGTGCTCGTTAAGGTCGGTGCCGACCACGTGGCCGCCACCGACGACTACGCCGCCGTTCCGCGCGAAATGCAGGACGTCGCCGCCGAGTTTGGCAAGGAACGCCTGTGCGAGGTCGATGTTGCCGACTTTGACGCCAAGCTCCCCGAGCTGCGCGCCAAGCTGGGCGACCGCGCCTGTCTGCGCGCCGTTCACTACTGGTACGAAAACGGCCTGGTCGACAAGCGCTGGGCTGCCCTGAACGCCGGCGACATCGATCAGTTCCTGGTCCTGACGCGCGAGTCCGGCGCCAGCTCTGCCATGTACCTACAGAATGTCGTTGCCAAGCTAGGCTCCGAGCAGCCCTCGATGTATGCCCTGGCACTGGCCGAGCACGTGCTCGACGGCCGAGGCGCCGTCCGTATCCACGGTGGCGGCTTTGGTGGCACCATCCAGGCCTTCGTGCCGCTCGACCTGGTCGACACCTTCATCGCCAAGATGAACGGCTGGCTGGGCGAGGGCTCTGCCCGCCACTACGCAATTTCTGACAAGGGGGCCTACGCGGCATGGCTGTAATGACTGACGTGCGCGAGGCCGCGCAGAACCTGATCGAGTACGCCATCCACCGATCGATGATCGGCCAGGACGATCGCATCTGGGCGTATAACACCATTCTCGAGTGCATCGGTGCTACGGGCCCGGCGCTCGACATGGCCTGGGCGCTCCAGGTCGAGAAACTCTCGCTCTTGCACCCCGATACCCTGCCCAACTTTGACCTTGAAGGCACACTTGCCGCGCTTGCCGAGGCGGCTGTTGCCAACGGCGCCGCCGAGGACACGGCATCGGGCCGCGACCGTATCGCCATGCGCATCATGGGCGCGCTCATGCCGAGGCCTTCGGTTGTAAACGAGGAGTTCAACGGCCGCATGGGCGTCAACGAGCCCCGCGCCGCGACCGACTGGTTCTACGGCCTGTGCTGCGACGCCGGCTACGTGCGCCGTGCCGCCATCGCGCGCAACATCAAATGGAGCACCCCCACCAACTGGGGCGATCTTGAAATCACCATCAACCTGTCCAAACCCGAGAAGGACCCGCGCGATATCGCCGCGGCAGGTGCAGCCAAGAACATGGGCGAGAAGTATCCCGCCTGCCAGCTCTGCATCGAGAACGAGGGTTACCCCGGACGCTCCGCCGCGGCTGACGGCGGCGCTCATCCCGCCCGCCAGAATCTGCGCGTTATCCCCATCCAGCTCGACGGCGAGCGTTGGGGCTTCCAGTACAGCCCGTACGCGTACTTTAACGAGCACTGCATTGCCATGAGCTCCGAGCATCGTCCGATGCACGTCGACCGCAAGGGGCTGACCTGCCTGCTCGATTTTGTGGACCTGTTCCCGCACTACTTTATCGGCTCCAACGCCGACCTGCCCATCGTGGGCGGCTCGATTCTGTCGCACGACCACTTCCAGGGCGGCGCGCACGAGTTCCCCATGATGCATGCCACCGAAGTCTCGCAGTTTAGCGTGCCCGACTTTGACCAGGTCAGCGGTACCGTGTTGCAGTGGCCGCTTTCGGTGCTGCGACTGCGCTCGCACGACCGCGCCCAGTTGCTCGACGCTGCCGAGAAGATTATCCTCGCCTGGCGCGAGTGGACCGATGAGTCTGTGGGCGTTATCGCGCACACGGCCGACGGCGTAGCGCACAACACCGTGACGCCCGTCATCCGCCGCGTCGACTTCCGCGGCAATGCCGGTGGCGAGATTTACGAGGCCTACCTGGCACTTCGCTGCAACATCACGACCGACGAGCATCCGCTGGGCGTTTTCCACCCGCATGCCGAGTATCACCATATTAAAAAGGAGAACATCGGTCTGATCGAGGTCATGGGCTTGGCCATTTTGCCGCCGCGCCTGGTTCCCGAGCTCGGCGCTGTCCGTGAGCACCTGTTGGCGGCCAAGACCGATGCCAGCTACGACCTTGCCGGTGCGCTCGAGGGCGACGACCTTTGCCGCAGCCACGCCGCATGGGCCGAGGACGTCTTTGCCCGCCGCGCCGACGAGCTTACGGCGGACAACGCCATCGACATCCTGCACGAGGAGGTCGGCGTGGTGTTTGGCCACGTGCTCGACAACGCCGGCGTTTTTAAGTGGGACGAAGCCGGCCGCGCCGCCCAACAGCGCTTTATCGACTCACTGTAATGATCCCTTGGGGACGGAGGAAAACGGATCACTTCGTCTTCAAGACAACGGCGCCCGCCGGCAACATCGCCGACGGGCGCCGTTTTTGCGTGTAGTCATTGGGGACGCTCTTAAACGACTAGTCATTAAAGAACGTCCCCAATGACTACCCCAAGGAATATCCCAGACTGCCGGCAGAAAAGGAACGTCCCTAACTGCCGCATCCGGAGCAAGACAACGCCGCAGGTAGAGGACGGACAGCGAGCGGGTCGCATTTGAGACAAGGTGACGCGAAACGAAAGGGCGCTGACCTTCTGGTCGCGCCCTTGAAGTTGAACGTCAGATTGTCCAAATGCGGCCCGCGCAGCGTCGACCGGTCCGCCGTTCGGTAGAACGGCGGAACCAATAGGTTTGGTAAAACGCCGTAACCCTACAGTTCAGTCACGACAACGCTGTTGTAGATCTCGTCCCAGCGGTCCATGACCAGGTGGCCGGTCTTGGGATCCATGGCGTTGAGCTTGCCGCAGGTATTGGCGGTCTTGAGCACCGTGATGTCGTCGGCACCAGCAGCAATGGCATGCGCAAAGCCGGCGATGGTCGAGTCGCCGGAACCCGTCGCGTTCACAGCCGCAATCGCGGGCGTCTTGGCGCGGAACGCGCGACCCTCATGGAAGCCCACCGAGCCGGCAGCGCCCATCGAAACGACAACCCAGGGGATACCGGCAAAGCGGCCGTCGGCGGCAAGAGCCTCGCGCAGGGCATCGACATCGTCGGTCGTAAAGGACGTACCCAGCAGGCCGTTAATCTCGGTCAGGTTGGGCTTTACGAGCTCGGGCTTAGCGTTAGACTCCAGCGCGGCCTCCAGCGATGCACCCGAGGTGTCGAGCAGCACCTTGGCGCCCGCAGCCTCGGCGATCTTTACGAGCTCGGCGTAGTAGCCGGCATCGACGCCACGCGGCAGCGAGCCCGAAAGCGTCACAACGTCCGCCTTCGCTGCAAGCTCGGCGAACTTGGCCGTAAAGGCCTCGAGTTCCGCGGGGGCGATCTGCGGGCCGCTCTCCAGCAGCTCGGTCTGATTGCCCTCGTGCAGAATATTCAGGCAGATGCGCGTCTCGCCGGCAATGGGCACAAAGTCGTTCTTGACGCCATCGGCATCCATGAGCTCGGCCATATAGGCACCCATGTGACCGCCAAGCAGGCCGGTCGCGAGCACATCGTCGCCCAACTGCAGCAGCACACGGCTCACGTTGAGACCCTTGCCACCAGCGGTCTTTTCGGGCGTCACGCGGTTAACATCGTCGATAATCAGCTTGTCGAGCTGATAGCGCGTATCAATCGACGGGTTCATGGTAACGGTCAGAATCATGTTGGACTCCTGTTTAGAAAACCGGCCCGCGCCCCATCACAGAAACGCGAGCCGTCAATTAAAAAGCTGCAGAATGCCAGGTACCGCCAAAACGAAGCACCCAAGCTCAGCAAGCAAAAGTGTTATCAGAGCAACTCGCCCGCCAGATGGCTTCGCAGCGTCGACTGGTCTGGCGTTCGGTAGAACGCCAGAACCTCCTTAGTCGTGATACTCGCCGCGGTCCCACTTCTCGAGGAACTCGTCAAAGAAGTGCGGGTCAGCCTGAGCCTCGGCGTCGGCCTTATTGCAGGCATCGATCTTGGCGATCAGGGCATCGTGCTCGGGGGTCTTCTCGTAGGGCTCCTCCAGGAAGGCAAGCATGATATCGGCCATCAGGAACTCGCCGGTGATCTTGCCGCCAAAGCCCACGATGTTGGCGTTGAGCTCGCGACGGGCATACAGGGCAGAGGTCATGTCGCGAACCAGAGCGCAGCGGGCGCCGGGGACCTTGTTGACGGCGTTGGTGATGCCGATGCCGGTGCCGCACAGGGCCACGCCAAAGTCGGCCTTGCCGCTGGCAACAGCCTCGCCCACGGCCTTACCGTAGATGGGATAGTGCGTACGGGTGTGGCTGTAGGTGCCGCAGTCGAGCACCTTGTAGCCAGCCTGCTCCAGGCGGTCGGCCAGATAGATCTTCTCGTCCGTAACGATATGGTCGCAACCGATTGCGATGGTCTTCTTCATCAGAACGTCCTTTCGTCTGAATTCACAAGTTGAGGTAGAAGTTCGAGTTCTCGGTGGCTCTCGTTAGGCCATCTTGTTGAGCATGTCGACACGGATCTGGTGACGGCCGCCGGCGTACTGGGCGCGCAGGAACTCGCGGGCGATCTTCTTGGCGACCTCGGTGCCCACAACGCCCGGGCCCATGGTGACCATGCGCGAGCCGTTGTGCTCGCGGGTCATGTAGGCGGAGCGCTCGTCGGAAATGTTGGCGACGACCATGCCCTTGATCTTGACGGCGGCCATATAGGAGCCGACGCCGTACTTATCGAATGCAAAGCCCTGGGAATCCTTGTGCTCCAGCAGGTCCTTGGCAACGGCGGTCGCGGAATCGACAAAGTCCGCGGCAGGGGTCTCGGAATAGTCGACGACCTCGTGACCGTCGGCGATGAGCATCTCCTTGATGGACTCCTTCATCGACATACCGTCGGCATCGGAAGCGATTACAACCCTCATGACATCCTCCTTGAGAGATACGCAGGTGCGTAGTTTCTGTTTGGAAGTGTTGAATCGCGTTCAGGTCCGGGCATCTGAATGTGCGGTTCTTCACTGTTCATGTTTATTTGAACACATTCGAACAGTAACTGCAACAACTATTTGTTTATCTTTGTTCTTTTTTGAACAAATATCGTTCACGGATGATTGCTGACCGTTTGAGCCGGGCGCGGACGTAGCGACCATGTGTTCAACAAACAAAAGGGCGGCCAAGAACGTGTCTCGGCCGCCCTTCGGCGGTATTCCCCGGTATATACAGCTGTTTTAGCTACTCGGACTGCCCACCCTTTTTGGCGTGCTTGGACGGAGCACTCAGAAAGCGGCCCGTCAAATAGTTCGCCGGGCCGGAAATATCGATCCCCAGCAGTACGTGTCCCAGCCACAGGAACGCCACGAGCACCAGCAATGGAATCACGCACGAGGTCACGATCATCACGATGACGCCTTCGATCAGATCGGTCACCTGCCGCACAATTTCATCGGTCATCTGCTTGGCGCCGCTGGTCACCGACGTGACGAGACCCGAGGCACCGTCGGCAAGCTGCTCAAGCACGTTCTTGGACTCTGTGGACTCGGTCTTTTTCTTGCTTGTTTTGGAGCTATCGCTATCTGCCGCGCTCGCAGCGTCGGCCGCCTTTTGCTCGGCCGCCTCGATGCTAACGCGATACGTTTCATCGACCTTTTGCGACACCCATACGCTCGCGGGCACGAGCGCCATGCCGATCACGGCAACCACCAGCACACGCGTTGCCACGCGGCGAATGACCGTGCTCGTACTCCAGCGCCCGTGAATGCCGAGCGACACCGCAAAGAGTACCAACGCAAACGGGATTAAGATGCCCAAGCCAACCGACCACAAAATCGTGAGCAAATATTTCTCTAGGTAGAGCACGGCAAGCACGATACCAAGGTTGCCTGAAAGCTGCGCGAGCTGCTCGGCAACTGGCGTTCCCGTATCGCCCGGCAGCGCAGTGATACCCGCAGATAGGGCGACGCACGAGGTCGTGAGCGCCAAAACATTGCCCTTCTTTTGATCGATGACCTCGATGGTGGAGTCCCAGGTCTTGGTATCGGCAAAATGCGGACGAGCTACAAAGCCCGACAACAGCGCCAGTACCACGAGCGCAACGATAAAGCCAATCTGCAGTTTTTTGTTTGCGCACACGACATCGGACAGGCTGGGCTGCAGCTCGGTTACCGTCGTGTGCTCGGTTATCTGGACAGGACGCCCATGAGTCATCTCGTGCGCGTCTCCCTTTTGAATCAATCCGTTGCCCGGCATTTGGATACCTCCTTATTCCGGCCTGTATTGCGGATGGAAGTATACCCCACCCAGCGAAAAACCGAACGGGAGGGCGTGCAGAAGCTCCATAACGCTGCTAGTCGAATAGTGCCATTTCAAAACTATGCTGGTTTACTACGATAAAACCGATAGGACCGACCACATTTGCTATTAGCAGAAAATGACAAGCTTTCTACCTGCGGCTTTGATAACGCCGTTCTTTCCATAGTTGAAAGAATGCGAATCATCGTAGTAAACCGGCATAGTTTTGTAACCGACAGGCCGAGTCGGCACCGCAGCAAACCTAATAACCCGTTTTCTTCCATCCTCAAAGGATCAAATGCATGGCAGGAGTGTCCCTAACTGCGGCAGATAAGGAACGTCCCCAAGTGCCGGGTAAAAAGAAAAAGCCCTGTCGCGAGTTTGCGGCAGAGCTTTTGGAAGGGGACTTGGTTGTGCGGGCTCGTTAGGCGAGCTTGGCCTCGAGCTCGGCGATGCGCTTGTAGGCATCGATGGTAAAGCGGGTCTGCTTCTCCAGAATCATAGTGGTCATGAGAGTGTCCTGAGCGTGAGCCATGATGAAGGTCATCTCCATCTCGCCGCCGCCGGCCTCCTGCGAAAGCAGCTTGGTCTGCGTGTCGTGGGCACCGATGAGCGCATCGCTGGCATCCTTGTGCAGCTGCTCGGCCTTCTCAAAATCACCCTCGCGAGCAGCATCGAGCGCTGCAAGCAGATCGGTCTGGGCGTCACCTGCGTATGCGACGATCTCGAATCCAACCATCGAGATTTCTTCTTTGGTTGCCATATTGCGTTCCTTTCACATATGAACCAATGGAGAGCATCGCGTCCGGGCATACGCGCTGCGTTCTGTATGGCAGAAACATTAACATTCAAACAAAAAAGAACAACGCAAAACATAATTTCAAGCTATGAACGGTCAATTTTCGCCCGTGAACGGTTTCCAAACCATTTCGAACAATATCAAACATGATTAACGGAAACCCAAACAGGACCGCGCCCTAGCGCAAATCGCGCACCGTATCGCCCTCTACGAGCACGCCGGGGATCAGCATGTGCTCCACGCCAGACGCACCCCCCTCGGCACCGGCGATCTTATCGACTGCCCACATGCCGACACGCCTGTTGTCAAAGCGCACGGTGGTCAGGCGACGGTCGGGCACGATATCGCCCAGGCTGTCATCAACACCCACCACGCTCACGTCCTCGGGCACACGCCTTCCGCGCGATTCGAGCCCGCGAATGCAGCCGTAGGCCATGGCGTCGTTGGAGGCATAGATGGCAGTACAGGTCGGATCGTCCGCCAGAGCCTGGCCTGCGGCATATCCGCTCTGCGCCGTCCAATCGCCACGGATGAGTCGCGGCAGCTCAATACCATGTGCGCGCAATGTCTCGCGCCAGCCTTCCTCGCGCTGCATGCCCGAAAGCGAGCGCTCGGGACACGAGATAAAGTGCACGGTCTTGTGCCCCTGCCCCAGCAAGTACTCGACCACCTGGCGCGAGCAATCGAACTGGTCGTTATCGACCGTAGAGCACAGCGGGTGCTCCAACATCGTAACGAGCACCGTCTGCATGCCGGGCAGCGGCTCGAAGGTGCCAAAGTCCGCCGGCATGCGATTCATAATCACAACCATGCCATCCACCGGCAGCGCGCTCATGCGTGACGATGCACTCTCCAGGGTATAGGGATGTCCATCTACTTTAGTAAGGGTGATGGCATAGCCGTGCTTGTCGGCGGCGGCGGCAAAGCCCTCCATACGGTCGAGGTTGCCGGTGCCGGTAATGTTGAACATGGCGACGCCGACGGTCTTAAACTTACCGCGGCGCAGCGATCGACCGGCAAAATTGGGGCGATACCCCAGCTCGCGCATGGCGGCACGCACGCGCTCCTTGGTCTCTGGGCGCACGCTGGGCGAATCGTGCACCGTACGCGAGACTGTCTGCTCCGAGACGCCCGCGAGACGCGCCACATCCTTAACGGAAACCGATTTTTTAACAGCGGCCATAGGTCGATCTTTCTATGTCGACGATGCCATTGGTGGCACCCTACGCAGTCATTTTTAACGCCTTCAAGTATATCCAACGCCTCCCCCACCATACGCTCACCACCCAAAACCTACCGTTCACCGACATTTTTGCTTCCCCAAACGGCTTTTGGCGCCCAAATGTTAACGTTACCATTGTGCAAACACAGAGCCACCGGGCGGCTCAAACGTTTACGCGCAAGGAATCGACGGTTCGCAGGCACAGGAACCACCGGTTCGCGTCTTTTTTTGTGTCCCAAAATGGCAACGTCAACATTTTGGCAAGCAAACGTCAAAAGCTACCATCGTTGCTAACCCACCGACTCTTAGGAGCTTTGCATGGAGCAACTCATCGCCACTATCGAAAAGGGCCAGCCCTTTTTCAACGCGATCGCCCGCAACAAGTACCTCAAGGCGATCCGCGACGGTTTTATCTCCGTCATCCCCATCATCATCTTCTCGTCCATCTTCTGTCTCGTAGCCTCGGTCCCCAACATCTGGGGTTTCTACTGGCCCGATGACATCAACAACGCCTTGTGGAAGTGCTACAACTACTCCATGGGCATCCTGGCAATCGCCTGCGCCGCCACCACGGCCAAGCACTTCGCCGACGCCCAGAACCGCGATCTGCCCAAGAATAACCAGATCAACTTTATCTCGTGCATGTGCGCGGCCATCATCGGCTTCTTGCTCCTTTCGAGCGACACGATCGCCACGGACGCCGCCAGCGGCTTCAACACCACCTACCTTGGTTCCAAAGGCCTGCTGACCGCCTTCATCGCTGCGTTTGTGACCGGCATCATCTACAAGTTCTTCATTAAGCGCAACATCACCGTCAAGATGCCCGAGCAGGTTCCGCCTAACATCTCGCAGACCTTTAAGGACATCATCCCCTTCTCCGTCTGCATCACCGTCTTTTGGGTCTTTGACATCGTCTTCCGCGCTGCCTTTGGCTTCTGCTTTGCCCAGGGCGTCATCCAGGTGTTCCAGCCCCTGTTCACCGCTGCCGACGGCTACATCGGCCTTGCTGTGATCTACGGCGCCATGAGCCTCTTCTGGTTCGTGGGCGTCCACGGCCCCTCGATCGTCGAGCCCGCCATCGCCGCCGCCCTCGTTGCCAACATGACCGACAACCTGGCTGCGTTCCAGGCCGGCCAGCACGCTTCCGCTGTCCTGACCCAGGGTGCCCAGTACTTCGTCGTCTGCATGGGCGGCACCGGCGCCACGCTTGTCCTGGTCTTTATGTTCTGCTTCCTGGCCAAGTCCCAGGAGATGCGCGCCGTCGGTAAGGCCGCCATCGTTCCCGTCTGTTTCGCTGTCAACGAGCCGCTGCTGTTCGCCGCGCCCATCGTGCTCAACCCCGTCTTCTTTGTCCCGTTTGTCTTTGCCCCGATCGCCAACATCTGGATCCTCAAGATCTTTATCGACTTCTTGGGCATGAACGGCTTTATGTACACCCTGCCTTGGACCGTCCCCGGTCCCATCGGTACCATCATGGGCCTGGGCTTCCAGCCGCTCGCCTTTGTGATGCTCGCCCTTATCCTGGTCGTCGACTTCGTTCTGTACTACCCGTTCTTCCGTGCCTATGACGCCCAGAAGTGCGCCGAGGAGGCCGAGATCTCCCAGGAGGAGCTCGCCGCCAAGAACGCCGAGAAGGCCGCCAAGCTCAACGATGCCTTCCAGGGCAAGGCTGACGCCAAGAGCGTTGCCGCCGGCGCTGCTGCCGAGGCCGTGAAGGCCGACTCCCCCGCCGCTTCCGCAGCACCCGCTGCCGAGACAACGACCGCCAGCGACCTCAACGGCAAGCGCGTGCTCGTGCTCTGCCAGGGCGGCGGAACCTCGGGCCTGCTCGCCAACGCGCTGGCCAAGGCCGCCAAGGAGCGCGGCATTAACCTCGAGACCGCTGCCGAGGCCTATGGCAACCACGTGGACATGCTCCCCGACTTTGACCTGGTCGTCCTGGCCCCGCAGGCCGCAAGCTACCTGGCCGACCTGCAGAAGGACTGTGAGCGCGTGGGCAACAAGTGCGTCGCCTGCCGTGGCAAGCAGTACATCGAGCTCTCCCAGAACGGCGACAAGTCTCTCGCCTTCGTGAGTGAGCAACTTTCGAAGTAAGTAACGCCCAGGGCCAGCCGACCATCCAAGACCGGCTGGCCCTTCGATTTAGACGATTGGATCATCATGTCCGTTAATCCTGCTAGCGTCACCAACCCGCCCGCGCAGTTTCCCGAGGACTTTGTCTTTGGCGGCGCCACCGCTGCCTACCAGGTAGAGGGCGAGACCCGCACTCACGGTAAGGGCAAGGTTGCCTGGGACGACTTTCTGGAGGCCCAGGGGCGCTTCTCCCCCGATCCCGCTTCGGACTTCTACAACCAGTACCCCGTCGACCTGGAGCTGTGCGAGGAGTTCGGCATCAACGGCATTCGCCTCTCCATCGCCTGGAGCCGCATCTTCCCCAACGGCACCGGCGAAATCAACCCCGAGGGCGTCCAGTTCTACCACGATCTCTTCGCCGAGTGCCACAAGCACCACGTTGAGCCGTTCGTCACGCTGCATCACTTTGACACGCCGCTTCCCCTCTTTGAGAAGGGCGACTTCCTCAACCGCGAGACCATCGACGCCTTTGTGGACTTTGCCACCTTCTGCTTTAAGGAGTACGCCGACCAGGTGACCTACTGGTTCACCTTTAACGAGATCTGGGCGAACGCCTCCAACACCTACATCGAGGGCACCTTCCCCGGTGGCGTCAAGGCGCATCTTGCCGAGGCCTTCCAGTGCGAGCACAACATGATGCTCGCCCACGCCAAGGCCGTACTGGCCTTCCACAACGGCGGCTTTAAGGGCAAGATCGGCGTCATCCAGTCGTTGGAGTTTAAGTATCCGCTCAACGAGAACGACCCCGCCGACATCAAAGCCGCCAATAACGAGCACGTGCTGCAGAACCAGTTCTTGCTCGACGCCACCTTCCGCGGCGACTATGCTCCCGACACCCTCGAGTGCGCCAACCGCCTGGCTGCCGTCTCGGGCGGCACCATCGAGATCCTGGACGAGGATCTCGAGATCATGCGCGAGGCCGCGCTCTACAACGACTACTTGGGCGTTAACAACTACCAGTGTCGCTTCCTCAAGGCTTACGATGGCGAGAACGACCTGCACCACAACGGTACGGGCGAGAAGGGCACCGGCCGCTGGCGCGTTAAGGGTATTGGCGAGCACGTGAACAAGCCCGGCATCCCCACCACCGACTGGGACTGGATCATCTATCCCGAGGGCCTGTTCGACCTGCTCGTCTACATTAAGCAGCGCTACCCCAACTACAAGCAGATTTTCATCACCGAGAACGGCATGGGCTACAAGGACCCCTGCAAGGACGGTTTTGTGGACGACCAGCCGCGCATCGACTACATCGAGCAGCACCTGCGCTGGCTGCTCAAGGCCATGGAGGTGGGTGTCAACGTGGGCGGTTACTTCCTGTGGAGCCTGCAGGATCAGTTCTCCTGGACCAATGGCTACAACAAGCGTTATGGCTTCTTCTACGTTGACTTTGAAACCCAGAAGCGCACGCCCAAGGCAAGCGCCTACTGGTATAAGCACGTAGCGCAGACCCGTCGTCTGGACTAGCGGCTTGCGACCAGCGGAATTGCCCCGCTCACATAACCTGTCCCCATTTCTCAGCCGGGGGCGGCACGTCACACGACGCGCCGCCCCCCGGCCTTTTTTGGGCAGACCGTACCGCACGTTTGTCTCAATCTGTAACATCTAGCTGAGTTTTTCGCTCCAAGCTGTTACAGATCGAGACAAACAGAACGCCCGAGCAGAGATATCTCAATCTGTAACATCTAGCTGAGATTTTCGGCCCTACCTGTTACAGGTTGAGATGAACGAGCCGAGCACGCCTACGCCCGCAAATCCCGCACGCTCGCACGCTCGACCAACACGCCCGAGACGAGCGTACGGCTTCTGGAGCTCGGAGCTTCCAGACCCGCGACGACCTCGTTGAGCGCACGGACGCCCAGCTCGCGGTGGCGAAACTTCACCGACGTCAGAATCGAGTTGGGAATCGTCTTATAGAGCTCATCGTCGAAGCCGATCACGGACACATCATTGGGCACACTGAGCCCTTTGTCACGTAGAGCCATCATCACGCCGTTTGCCATGCAGTCGTTAGCAGCGAGGACCGCCGTGCAATCGGGCTTATCGGCAAGCACAAGGCCCGCGGCATAGCCACTATCCGCATTCCAATCGCCTTGCAGAGGCTCGGGCGGCTCAATGCCACGCGCCTCGAGTGCCGCACGCCAACCTTTCATACGGCACTGGCTCGACAACGACTCTTTCTTACCAGAGACGAAGTACACGTTTTTATGCCCGTGGTTCAAGAAGTACTCGCACGCCATGCGCGCGCCGCCCTCTTGGTCGTCACTGACGGTGGAGCAGGTAGGATGTTCCATCGGTGTGATAATCACCGTCTTGAGGTCTTTCGGTGCCTCAAAAGTATCAAAGTCATCGACCATCTGGCGCAGATTGAAGATCATGCCATCAACAGGCAGCTGCGACATCCTGCGCGCTGCGTCGGCAAGGGTCATCTTCTCCCCTGCCCGCTTTTTGATCATCGTGAGCGCAAAGCCGCGTTCTTCGGCGGCATCGGCGATACCGTCAATCATGTCCACGGCGCCGCCCGACAAGTGAAACATCACCACGCCGATGCACCCGTAACGGCCCAACTTGAGCGAACGCGCGGCAAAGTTGGTTCGAAACCCGAGCGCCTCCATTGCGGAATGGACTTTATCGCGTGTCGACTCTCGCACGCTATCGGGCTCGTTGATCACACGCGACACCGTCTTGAGAGAAACACCTGCGGCAATCGCCACATCGTTCATCGAGACGTTTTTCTTGTCCATCGTTGCCACTGCTTCTCCAGTCGGTTTTGCATCGCTTGTTTTTTGTGTTCTAGCATACACTACCTGCCCGACTGACAAATCAGCCGTTTATCGGACAATATCGACCGTTCACCCGTAAATCCTTGTTGCTCTTCCAAAAATGTCTTACGTTGTCATTAACGAAATGACAACGTTGTCATTTGGCAATGCCTTCCTTAAGCAGGAAGGTTTCCGGGCAGTCCTGACCATCCATCGACGACCAGTTCCATCCACATGCGTCGCGCATTAAGTAGCAAAGGAGCTCTATGGACGCCATCGTAAAGATGCTCGAAAAGCATCAACCGTTCTTTGAGAAGATCTCGAGGAACGTCTACCTCCAGGCCATTAAGGACGGATTCCTTGGGTGCATGCCCATCGTCCTCACCTCTTCGATCTTCCTGCTGATCGCCACCCTTCCCGGCGTAGTCGGCATCACGCTGCCCCAGCCGCTTATCGACTGGTGCAACAAGCTGTACAACTTCACCATGGGCGTTATGGGCATCATGGTTGCTGGCACCACTGCCAAGAACTTCACGGCTTCCATGAACCGTCGCATGCCCGCCGGCAAAGTGCTCAACGACGGTTCCACCATGGTGGCCGCCCAGTGCAGCATGCTGCTGCTCGCCGTTACGCAGTTCACCACCAAGTTCAACGGCTCCGAACTTTCGGTCTTCGATTGCACCAGCATGGGCACGCGCGGTCTGTTCTCGGCCTATATCGCCGCGTTCATCACCGTGTGGGTCTACAAATTCTGCGTCTCGCGCGATCTGACCATTAAGCTGCCCAAGGAGGTCCCGGGCGCCATCGCTCAGAACTTCCGCGACATTATCCCCTTTGGCGGCGCCGTCATCATCTGCGGCATCATCGATGTCGTCGTGCGCAACCTCATGGGCGTTCCGTTCTCCGAGCTGCTTATCAAACTGCTCTCCCCGCTCTTTACCGCTGCAGAAACCTATCCTGGCCTTATCCTTATCCAGGCAGCCACCGCGTTCTTCTGGTTCATCGGCGTCCACGGCCCCTCGATCGTCCAGCCGGGCATCGACCCCATCCGTCTTGCCAACCAGGCCGAGAACCTGCAGGTTCTGCTGGCAGGCGGCCACCCCGCCCACTCCCTCACCTTTAACATGTCGCTCGTGGGTGAGTTCGGCGGCACCGGCGCCACGTTCATCGTGCCGCTTCTGCTGATTCTCTTCATGAAGTCCAAGCAGCTCAAAGCCGTCGGTAAGGCCTCGATTGTCCCTGTTGCCTTCGCCGTCAACGAACCGCTGCTCTTTGGCGCGCCGATGATCCTTAACCCCTACATGCTCATCCCCTTTGTTGCCGCCGGCTGCGTCAACGTGAGTGTTGCCAAGTTCTTTATCGACAATGTGGGTATGAACGGCTTCTCCTTCGTGGTGCCTTGGGCTACCCCTGCCCCCATCGGCATCTTCATCACCACGAACTTCCAGCTTATCGCCCTGGTATTTGTCGCGATCATCATCTTGCTGGACGCCATCATCTACCTGCCGTTCTTGAAGGCATACGATAAGCTGCTCTGCGACCAGGAGGCCGAGCGCGCCGCCGAGCTGGGACTCGAGTCCGATGGTGCCGCTTCCGTCGCCGCCAACGCCTCTACGCCCGCTGTCGAGCAGGCCACCGCTTCCGTCGAGACGACCGTTGCCGCCGCCGACAGCAAGCCTGTCGCCGATCAGCCCGAGCCCGCTGCCGATGCATCCGCCAAGAAGGATGTCGATGGCCTGAAGGTCCTCGTCCTGTGCGCCGGCGCCGGCACCTCTGCCATGCTTGCCAACGCCATCAAGGAAGGTGCCGCACAGACCGGAGAGAACATCGCTTCCTCCGCAGGCGCCTATGGCCAGCACACTGCCATCATGGATCAGTACGACGTCATCGTGCTCGCTCCGCAGGTTCGTAGCTACTACAACGACATGAAGGCCGACACCGATCGTCTGGGCATTAAGCTGCTCGCCCCGCGCGGTAAGGAATATATCGACCTTACTCGCGACCCCGCTGGCGCCATCAAGTGGCTCCGCGAGAACCTCGACTAGTTCCTCCCTCTGTTGGTGCCCGGATCCCCAGTTCGGGCACCTCTCCCTATTCGTATCCCACAGAAAGGATGACTCATGACCAACCCCATGCAGTTCCCCGACGGCTTTGTGTTTGGCGGCGCCACCGCCGCTTACCAGGTTGAGGGTGAGACCCGCACGCACGGCAAGGGCAAAGTGCCCTGGGACGATTTCCTGGCTGCTCAGGGTCGCTTCTCCCCCGACCCCGCAAGCGACTTCTACAACAAATATCCGGTCGATATCGACTTGTGCCAGCGCTTCGGCATTAACGGCATTCGCGTCTCCATCGCTTGGAGCCGCATCTTCCCCAGTGGCACCGGCGAGATTAACCCCGAGGGTGTCGCTTTCTATCACGAGCTTTTCGCCACCTGCAACAAAGCTGGCGTTATCCCCTATGTCACGCTCGATCACTTCGATACGCCCGAGGCCTTTTACCAGAACGGCGGCGAGGGTTTCCTGACGCGCACGACCATCGACGCCTTCGTCGAGTACGCCAAGTTCTGCTTTGCCGAGTTCACCGAGGTCAAGCACTGGTTTACCTTTAACGAGATTCCCGCAACCGCCGAGGGCAGCTTTATCGTCGGCAACTGGCCGCACGGCGAGAAGTACCGCCTGGACAAGGCCTTCCAGCTCATGCACAACATGATGGTGGCCCACGCCAAGGCTGTCGTCGCCTTCCATGAGGGCGGCTTTGAGGGCGAGATCGGCATTGTCCAGAACCTGGAGCCCAAGTATCCCCTCGATCCCAACAGCGCTGCCGACTGCGAGGCGGCTCGTATGGCCGACGTCATCAACAACCGCTGGGTACTCGACGCCACCTTCCGCGGCCACTATGCAGCCGACACCATGGAGGCCGCGACCAAGCTGGCCCATATCGCCGGCGGCGAGCTCGACGTCCGCGACGAGGACATCGCCGCGCTGACCGCCGCGCTCCCCTACAACGATTGCCTGGGCGTCAACACCTACAAGTGCCAGTTCCTGCGTGCCGCCGAGGGCGAAAACGACATCAACCACAATGGCACCGGCGACAAGGGCTCCTCGCGCTGGTTCCTCAAGGGCGTGGGCGAGTCATGCGTGCGCGAAGGCGTACCCACCACCGATTGGGACTGGATCATCTATCCCGAGGGCCTCTACGACCTGCTGCTCCGCATTAAGAACGATTACCCCAACTACAAGAAGATCTACATCACCGAGAACGGCATGGGCTATAAGGACGACTTCGAGGACGGCTTTATCGACGACGCCCCTCGCATCGACTACATGCGCCAGCATCTCGCATGGATCCTCAAGGCAATCGACGGCGGCGTGAACGTCGACGGCTACTTTGTGTGGTCGCTGCAGGACCAGTTCTCCTGGACCAACGGCTATAACAAACGTTACGGCCTGTTCTACATCGACTTTGAGACCCAGAAGCGCTATCCCAAGGCAAGCGCGTACTGGTACAAGAACATCGCGGAAACCGGCCTGCTCATGGCCTAATTCAAGCCGCATACCCCCTGTCGGCCGCATGTGATTTCCTCCACGGGTTCGCATGCGGCCTTTTTGTTTTGGCTCGGCCCGAGCAGGCCATTTGTCTCGATCTGTAACATCTAGCAGAGATTTTTGGCCCCAATTGTTACAAATTGAGATGAACGGGGGCACCCGGTTCGAAATGTCTAGATCTGTAACATCTGATTCGCTTTTGGCCGTCTAACTGTTACAGATCAAGACAAAGATGATGGCTGGGTAGACAAAATCTCGATCTGTAACATCTAGTCGAGTTTTTGGGTCCTAGCTGTTACAGATTGAGACAAATGCACAGGACAATCCTCTCAATCTCAATCTGTAACATCTGGTTGGTGATTTCGCCCCTACCTGTTACAGATTGAGACAATTTGATAGTGGAGTCCTCATTTACGCGTCATATCGCGTAGCGCTGACGCGCTGATTCCCCACAATGACAGGAGGTAAAAGTCCTCCCGCATCGCCTGTTGGCAATCCCATAGCGTTAGCTAGCAGATGACCTGCGTGTGTTCCTCGATGGCGGCACGATTCTCGGCGGCGATACCCGGTTCGCACACCACGGCATCCAGGCTGTCCAAGCGACAGAAGGTGTAGAAGTCGCGCTTGCCGATCTTGCTGGAATCGGCGATCAGATAGCGTGAGTCGGCCTTGCTAAAGGCGAGCTGCTGGATACGGCCCTCGTCCATGTTGGACGTAGATACGTCGCCATCCAGAATGCCGTTGGCGCCGATAAACGCCGCGTCGATGCCCAACGCACGCAGGGTATCCTCGGCCGTTGGCCCCACAAAAGCGGCGGTGCGGCGACGGTACATACCGCCCACGAGGCACAGGTCGCAGTCTTCGCGCGACTCGAGCAGGTTAAACACCGAAAGCGAGTTGGTCACAATGCGCAGGCGACACGCCGGCAGCATCGAGGCCATCTGTTCCACCGTAGTGCCCGTACCCAAAAAGATGGTCGAGCCCTCCTCGATAAGCTCCACAGCACGGCGCGCAATCTGCAGCTTTTCCTCGGCATGCTTAGTGCGCTTTTCGCTGTGCGAATACTCATGGCGCAACATAGCATGGGGACGTCCCTGTGCGCTACGGGCGCCACCGTGCACGCGCTCGATCTCGCCCAGGCTCGCAAGTTCTTCGAGGTCGCGGCGAATCGTCATATCCGAAACGCCCAGCGCATCCGAAATCTCCTTGACCGAAACCGTGCCCTGCTCTTCGAGCAGCTGACGAACCTTATCCTGTCGCTCTGCCTTAATCACGATGAATCCTCGCCGTTCTTTGCGCGCATATCATTCAAACAGTAACGAACAAATTGTATCAGACTCGTGCGCGTCAAAAATGAACACCCGCACAGCTCCAATCATCACTTTTTTGAGAAAAATACCCCCTGCTTTAGTGGGGTGTAGTGATAATCTCACCTGTTCGCGCTACAGTTTGTCCGAAATACCTCGATGTTAGGAACCAAATGATCACTTCCGAGCTTTTCGGCACCGCGCCGTGCGGCACCTCCGTTCATCGTTATACCCTCAACGGGCCCGAGATCTGCGTTCGCATTATGGACTATGGCGCCACCGTGCTGGGTATCGATGTGCCCGATATTCCCGGCAACGTGCGCGATGTGGTGTTGGGCTTCGATAAGCTCGAGGATTACTTTGACAACCCCGCCTGCTTTGGCGCGACCATCGGCCCCGTGGCAAACCGCACCGCGGGCGCCACGATCACCATCGACGGCACGGACTGGCACATGCCGGCCAACGAAGGCGTCAACAACCTGCACAGCGATCTTGAGCATGGTCTGCACAAGCGCGTATGGGACGTTGAGCTCGACGAGACTCACAACGCCGTGCGCATGACCACCTCGCTTAAGGATGGCGAGCTGAGCCTGCCCGGCAACCGAATCTTTACGGCTGTGTTTACCGTTACGCGCACCGGCGTCTTCCGCATCGAGTATGGTTGCGAGAGCGACCGCGCCACCTACGTGTCCATGACCAACCACACGTACTTTAACCTTGCCGGCCATAACGCCGGCATGGACTGTGAGCACTTCTTTATCGCCAACGCTGCCCACTACTTGCCCATTAACGAGCAGAACATCCCCACCGGCGAAATCGCTCCGGTCGAGGGAACACCGTTTGACTTTCGCGAGCTGCGCCCCGTCGCACCCGGCATGGAGGCCGACGACCCGCAGATTAAGCAGGCCCGTGGCTACGATCACTGCCTGTGCATCGATGGCTATCAGTACGGCCGCAACCTGCGTCGCGCCCTACATGTCGAGGAGATGTGGACCGGTCGTGAGCTGGACTACTACACCACCGCCCCGGGCGTGCAACTCTACACCGGCAACTGGCTGGGCGACGAGCACGCCAAGGACGATGCCAACTATGGCTGGGGCGCCGGCTTTGCCCTCGAGGCCGAGATGTACCCCGACACGCCGCACCAGCCGCTGTTCCCGCAGGGCATTGTGGGTCCGGGTCACCCCTACAGCAATATGATCGAATACCGCTTTATGAGGCACTAGGCCCACAACGCGACATCTCGCACAGCAACGCCCGCCGGCACCACCGCCAACGGGCGCTGCTTCATGCCTAAATCCTTCTTTTCGATGCCACCGAATTGGTGACATAACAAAACTATGCCGAATTACTACGATGAACCCACTATGTCCGACCACGCGCTGGTTTATAAAAAATTAGCAACTCGTCTACCTGCGGTTTTATTCTCTGCAAATTTGGCATGCTCGGCGATAAGCAATTCATCGTAGTAAACCGGCATAGTTTTGGCGGACAGCGCCACACAGATCCCCTACGAAGGCAAAATGATCCGTTTTCCTCCGTCCCCAAGGGATCAGTTGAACAGATTGCCGATGGGGTCGGGGGCGGAACTGGGGAGATGGCGGATTTCTAGCTCTATACCGAGCTTTTGCAACTCTTTGAAGGCGGCGATGTCTGTATCGCCTACGGCAACGGCAGGCGTTGCAGAGCGCTTGCCCTCCCCCGCCCGCATATGGCCGATACTAATCTTGGTTATTGGCACACCGCCCTTAACCAGCGCGAGCGCATCGGAGGGTGAGGCCACCATGATCAGAATCAATTGGCGAGGCGTTGCGGTATGAATGATGTCGATGACCTTTTGTACCGAGAAAAACCGCGTCCAAACGCCTTCTGGCGCCGCCACCCTCATGGGTGCCCATTGGCGCGAATCTGCCGCGATCTCATCGTTGACGATTAGGACAAGGTTGGAACCCACGGCTTCGTTCCACAGCTCAACGTCTTGTCCGTAAATGAAACGGTCGTCGATACGTGTGAGAAGGATCTTGGGTTGAGCCATGGCTGCCCCATTCTGTTTGAGACCCATACGAGCGGGACGTCGACCACCAACTCAACAGCTGGTCAAGCGCCAGATGGACGCCGCAGACATCACGCCTCTAATATTAGTGCATTTAAAGTGAGAAAAGCCGTCAGAACCCTTGCGCGGATGTGCGATGTCCCGTATCATATACAGCCGTTGACGCCTCAGTTGCGCCATCACATGACCGCCAGCGTAGCTCAGTTGGTAGAGCACCGCTCTCGTAAAGCGGGGGTCACCGGTTCGAGCCCGGTCGCTGGCTCCATTGCATTAGTGCAGCTCAGAAGCGTAATTGCTTCTGAGCTTTTTTGTTTTCGCGTCTCTTTCCTCCTTCTCCGAGGAGTGAAAAAGGGGTGAAAAACTTTTTTAACTGTTTTCCATAAATAGTTAGCATCATCCAACGTTCACATTAGATCGAACAACAATCCTGTTACGCATAGCCTAATTCCGCTGAGTATCAGAGAAGAACGTCCGGATTATATGCATCCAGCTTCGCTTCTCCAGTCGCCAGTGACTCCTCCAGCCGGTCAGCATATTCAACAATAGAGCCGTAGAATATGGGAGTAAAATCCGAACTTTTCGATAAAGAGGGGTTCCGCTACGTCAATCCTCTTCTTGGCAACCGCGGCCTCATCCTTTTCATAGTACCCAGTGCCAGGAATCCGCTCGTTTGCCTGCGGCAAGCACTTAAGCTGCCTACACAAGCGCGCCGACCCCTTTGAAAGACCCATAAAGGTGATAGCACCAGAGATTACGCCACCGACGCCCACAACAACCTTGCCAGCGGCATCCCCCACCGTCTGCTTTGTTATCTTGATACCCATGAAGCTCAAGAGCTTCTTCAGGATCGGATACCAACTGGTCTTGGTTAGCGACTGGCGAGCGACCTTTTTCGCGACCGCCTCTTGGGCGTTTTTGGCGATTACGGTTAGCATCGAATTCGCGCTGCCTACACCCATCATCACACCGAGCAACACTGCCATTTCGTAGAGAGTCTCGTCATCAACGTCGTCACATTCTTCAAAAAAGGTCTGCCAGCCATACAGGTATGCCAGTTTCTGCATAATCCTGAATGCGTGCACGTAGTATTACGTAATATCGGCAGGAATGGTGCCCACCATCGCGACACCTCCGGGAAGACCCGCTGCAAAGGAAAAGGCGGTTGACTTCTTTGCCTCATAATCAATTACTTCTCTAGCAATTCTATCGATCAGGCCCACATCGATTCCGGCGGTAACGGGGGTCGTTTCCACGGCAAACTCGCCGACATCTTTATGGACACCCTTCCTCCTCAGCTCCGAGCGGAGGAAATGGGGCCGATCAATTCTCACTCCCTTTAGCCGAGCAACTTTTTTCATAAAGTCAATCAAAAATCTCTGGGCCTCCGCCAACTGCTCATCGCTCTTGTCTTTTAACTCTGCAAAAGCCGAATCAACGAGAACAGCGACCCCAAGGCCCTCGCCCTCGTTTTTCTTTCCAAGCAGCCTGACGTCCATACAGCCTTCCAATCAATGCGCCGCGCGGGCTATCGCGTTCTGCGACAGGCCGGACGCACGGAGCCTGAGGGCCTCCCTGGCCCTTATCCTTCTCGCCATGCTGTACCTCCTTGGTCTCGGCTGCATGGACAGCCGGAACGTACCAGAGGGACGTTGCCGACGGGAATATCGGCGGTGCCGAACGGCAATATTCGGGATGTGAGCGGACGGTGTGTAAGCGCAATATCGCCGGTGTCAAAGAGGACAATTACTCAAACAGGTGAAGGAGGGCATCGAGGAGGATAAGGAGATTTACGGTGGCAATTAAGAAGCCAACTCGCCGCGTCATGCCCGTTGGAGAGGCGAGCATGACCCTCATGGGTAATCAAGACACACGAAACAAAGGGGATTCGACAAGTCGCAAGAAAGGGGAGTGCATCACCTTTTGGGTTACGGAAGAGCAGAAGCAAGAGATGAGCACCTACGCGGCGGAACACAACACCACGGTATCAAGGATCATCATCGAAGGCCTTGAGATACGCATGGGTATAGGGCAATCATTATAGCTTAGCCTTCTGCAATTGCTGCGACTCGATGCGGTCCTATCGATTTGCGCAACGGTGTGACGCGTTATCTAGACTGACGATCGTTTCCGCTGCATTTGCCAGCTCATTATCATGTGAAACAATGATAATGAGCTGTTTCAATTTGTTGTTTCTGACATACGAAGCGAGTTCGGCTCGGCTTGTTTCATCCAATCCAGTTGTAGGCTCATCGAGCACCAAGACTGATGGATTACGGGAAATTGCCGACCACAAGTATACACGGCGCAGCTCACCACCCGAAAGTTCAGGACAACGTTTCTCAAGCAAGCCCTCTATGCTGGTTGTCAACGACGGTAGCTCATTCATATGCTGGTGCTTTGTAAAAAATGGGGTGTTGAAATAATCCAACAGGTCCCGAACCGTCTCATCTGGAGCGAAGCACGGTTGGGGGCAGCACGATATCGTGTCTGAACGTATGTAATCCAAATTGCATTTTTCAATCGGCATGTCGTTGTATGTTACTTTGCCTGCCGATGGATACAGCCCAAGGAGCAGGTAAAGGAGCGACGTTTTTCCTCTTCCATTTTCTCCGGTTATGCAGTATGTTCCAGGGCCGGAGAAATCGAAGGAAAATCCGTCAAGAACCTTTCGGGGAGATCCGTCTGGAAGGGGTACCGTAAAATCCAACTTGGAAACAGAAATGCGATTTATTGTGTCAATCTTGACTAAACCTGTCTGATCTTGCTCTGGTTCCGGTCCTACCTTTCCCATGGCGCTCATCCTGTCCCACGAAGCCTTGGCATCCTGATAGGACTTGAACAGGTTCATCGTGTTTTTCAAGGTTTTAAATTGGACGGCAAAATATGCACCGACGATGGTGTATTCGCCTATCGTCATGGTTCCATTGATGATTCGCACTCCGGATACGATGAGTATTATCGCTTGAAACACGGCAGCAAAAAGGCTGTCAATCGATGTTAGTGAGAATGAGAGCTTTCCCGAGTGCAAGACCTTTGGAAAATACTTTTCAAATCCGGTGTCAAGTGCTAGCTCGCTTTTATTGTATGAAGACGTTAACTGAATGTTGAGAATCTGATTCAACTGCGATGCTATTACGGCATAGAAAGCGCTATCTGCCTCCTTCTTCTCGTACATGACTTTATATAGAAGCTTTCGCAATCCGGTAATAACGAAGAGATATGCCACAAGAAGGAGGATGGAGAATAGTGCGAGGAGTGGATCAACCGACCATATGACGAGCAACACGAAAGGAATGGCGACAACAGACAGGGGAGCGCTGATAAAGTTTGTTAGAACGAAAGAAGAAACAACACCTGAGTCAGTGAAAATCCTTTGCGTCGTATAGGCTGAGTCGGTTGTTCGGTTCGTCAGAAAATTAACTCGCTCAAAGCGCAAGACGGTTTCCCTGAGTAGGTCAAAAGAAAGCTTTGTGGATATACGGATAGATAACGTTCCTGCAAAATATGAAAATAAGGCAGAAAAGACCCCTATTGAAGCTACGAAGAGCGCAAAAAGCACAGCATCCTTCTCGCTGCGATTGGCAAGAAGGAAATCTAAGAACTTTCCGTTCACATATGGTGCGGCATAGGAAAGGGCGATTCCAATCGTCGTGATGGCAATGAACGTGAAAGCACCCTTTGTTTTACTAAACTTCGATAAGACGTACCGAATCAAGAATGGCCCCAATCTATCAGGTATGAAATACCAACTGATGACACCTTACACCGCGGTTCGGTGGAAACGAAGCGGCGACTAATCGGCACGAGCGCTTCCATAGAGAGTCTTTGCGAGCTGGATCCTCATAGAAACGGGAATTTTATGTTCGATCAATAGGCCGCGCACGGCAGTCGGACGGCTGAAAAATAAAACAGCCGTCCGACTAAAGCTGTAAATTTTTTCATTGTTTGTTGGGCATGCGCCTGAAGTTTCATGCAATAGGAAATCCATTATGACCATGGTCGAAATGTGAACACTACGATCGTTAGCAAGGAGACGCCAAGACCGGCAAAGATTATGATGAGCGGCAGAATGAAAGCCGCCGATGCCGATAATGGGATTTGGGACGCAAAGGCAATGATGCCCGCGAGAACGAGACCGGCTCCCGTCAACGCTATTCCGAGTCCGACCAATCTGGCAACAAGAGGAATCTTCTCGCTTGGAATATGAGCGATATGGTAACTGTGAATCAGGCCGGGATTGCCGGTCTTTACCATTAACACCCCGACAACGAGAAAGCAGATTCCTCCTACCATGCCGCCAATGGATGATCTTAGCGCTTCAGGACTCATTGCTCGTCTTGGCCACCTTGCTCGCTGAGGGGAAGTGCTGCGGCAAAAGTGATGAGGACCAGTTCATAGGCTCCAACTGCGGTGACTCCGACCGCCACATTTGCTCCCCACACGATGTAATACATGTCGAACCAAGTTTCCGTTCCAAGAGTCGATGCTCTGGTCGGATTCATGTTGTCTACTACGGGCTTCTCGTACATTTAACCCAACATCTCCTTCAACGATGAGTTCAACAGTTCATCCGCGGTATCATCAATCAGGTCAACGTGTAGATCACCTCCCATATCTATATCGCAAATTGTGTCGGACATACGCTCCATGTCGTCAATGGTCCACATGTGGTTACAGAGGTCTTGAACCAGTTTTGTGGACCAAATTGAGCTAAGTCCGTTGTTCCAGTAATCCTCAAGAGGGTGGTTTCTGATGTTGCCAACCACTAACGGGATATACGGAGAAACGACGATGTCGCCGTTTGCGTGCACTGAAACCTGATCTAATAGATATCGGTTATCAGAGAAGCGAATTAGATGGTCGACGGGGTCGCCCCATTGCGGTCGGACATTCGGGTGCTTCCGAAGGAAGTCGTCCTCTTGAATGGCGTGAATCAACGTACGGTATTGGGAATAGTCCGGTCTAATAAATGTGTTCTTTCGCGCACGGCCCAAAACCATGAGGGGTTGGACACGTAGTTCGATAAAGTCACCCGGCGTCCTCTTCGGCCTGTTAGATTTGGTGAAAATCTCATCTAATAGTGAGATGACATCGGGAAACTGTTCGGTGTTGAACGACGTGGGCGTAAATGCGATAGCAAGGTGCAAATCGGAATGGTTGAGTACGGTGGCAACTGCTTCTTCGACGATTTCGAAGGCTCCCTCATGTCCCCTCAGCCTATCGTGAGCTGACCCAATGCCGTCTAGGCTAAATTGGATGCTTTTGAGTCCGGAATCTTCTAAATCTCGGAGAAGGGATTCCGTGAGGAGAAGCCCGTTGGTTACCAGGCTCGCTGCAACATTCCCATCTCGCAATATGGGAAGGCAGCGCAAGATATCTTTACTGCGCAACAAGGTTTCTCCTCCACAGAAACACATGCTGTAAAGCGACATGTCTGCCATTTCCTTTGCGAAAACAAAAAGTTCATCTGAGGTCAACTCGTCGTGCATGACCTCATTCTCGCCGCTGCTGTTATAGCAGTGCAGACATCTCAAGTTGCACTTGTTTGTTATGTCAAGGGCGACGTGATGTGGCGCTCTGAGAACGTTGGTGTACTTGTTTTCCGAAACTCGTCCCATGGTTCCTCTTAACAGACTTCTGAAAAACAGTATACATTCATGCAGTCGCCGTCGCTGCACTCACCTGGAAAAGTGCCAGCGCAAGTGAATTCTGGCTCATTGATAAGATTTCGAATTCCTTCGTTTGATGCAATTTCCTTGCTGGTTAGGTTCAGGTGGAAAAAATTGGGAACATCGCAAAATTCTTGACGATAGAAGCTGGCCGCAGCGGCAATACATTGAACGGCGATGCTTGCGGGGCACAAAAGAAGACAGATGTCTGCGTATCTGAGTAAGGGATTGCTGGAGGGGGCGAGGCCGAGTAGACCGGTTGGTCTCCCTGACTCATATACAATGAAAAATTCCTTGCTCAGATTGAACAATCCGTTTCGCACCTCTAGCGGTCGTTCATACTGCTCGACGGAAAGAGGCCAACCGTAGACAATTGTGGGACTTTCTGGTTCTGATGAGCTCGCCTGGCTTGCCAGGGAGCAAATCAGGCGAATATCGTTTTCTTGGGCAAGCCGTATATGGGTCCCATTGTCCACGCAAATCTCATCGGCAATGGGTGTGCCATTTTCGGTCGGAGTTTTGACCCATCCTATTAGTCTCGATACGCTGAAACCTCTCATTGCCGAGGCTAAGTCAGATTTGAGCATGTCCGGATTGGCGTCTGGAAACTTGTCGCACATCCGATTAAGGATTGTTTCGACGGTGTTTTTACCATCGCACAGAGAGACGATGTAGCTCCCGCTTCCGTTCAACATGATATAGTTCAGCTCATCGCGTCCGGTTAGAACAGAGCGGTACCCGTTCTTTTCCTCTCTTGAGTATGGGAGAGAAATCGATTTCGGGATAAATCCCCTTATTTCGTCAAAGCTCCATTCCATAATTAATCCCTCCTTGTGTCTGTTTGAATATGAGCCGATTTTAGGCTCTTCGGTAGTTTCTGTGGGCGAGACATCAATTTTTCCGCAGGTGGATGCAAAAAAGTTCCGCATATAAGGGAAACGGCCCCGAGAGGGGGCCGTTTCCGCGCCGGGCAGGGTAGGATTTCGCTTGCTACATCAACCTACCGGAAAGGCCCTGACGCATGAACAGGATACTAAGCCGCGCGCTCGCGCTGGTCCACACCGTGATCGAGTACGCCAGCATCGACGGCGGCAGGATAATCGTCGGCGTCAGGCCGTGGACGAGTTTCGGGCTGCGGTGCCCCGTCTGCGGGAGGGCAGCGAATGCTACGACAGGTCGCCAAGGCCGCGGCTGTGGCGCGCGATGGACCTGGCGAGGTCGACCTCTCCGCGCTCGGGCTGCACGAGATGGCGGCGTCCCTGCCCGACTACGTGAGGATGGTCGCCGCGGGCGAGCGGGGCTTCGCCTCCGCCTTCGAGGAGATGACGCGCGTCGAGGTCGCCGCCCGGGAGGTCAGGATCACCAACCAGCGCATTCGGTCGTCGGGGTTCCCCTACGTCAAGGGGCTGGCGGACTTCGACTGGGACTTCCAGCCGTCGGTCCCTCGCGCCGAGATCGAGGAGCTCGCGACCCTCAGGTTCGTGGAGCGGGCCGAGAACGTCCTGTTCGTGGGAAGCCCCGGCGTGGGCAAGACGCATCTCGCCGTCGCGCTGGGCATCGAGGCAGTCAGGGCGGGGCGCGAGGTCAGGTTCGTGGACTGCGCCCGGCTCGTCGAGGACCTTGAGGACGCCTCGTCGCGCGGCATCCTCAAGAAGAGGCTCAAGTACTACGCCCACTCGAGGCTGCTGATCATCGACGAGCTCGGCTACCTCGACGTCGGCAGCGTGGGCGCGGACCTGTTGTTCCAGCTGATATTGACGCGCTACGAGCAGCGCTCGACGATCATCACCGCCGACGTGGGGATCGGCGGCTGGGGCAGGGTGTTCGGGGACGACGTGGCGGCGAGCGCGATCGCGGACAGGGTGTGCCACCACTGCCACCACTGCCACCTGGTCAAGATAGCCGGCAGGTCCTACAGGCTGAAGGACCTGCCGAGGGACGGACCCGTCAAGGCGTGACCGGAATCGGTGAAAATACGTTAGCGCAAGCGGTGAAGCCGCCTTTGCGCGAACGGCGCGTTTGATTAGTGAAACTGGTGAAAATTAGATTGACGCTAACAGGGGCGTGCCCGTCGCGGCGTTTCACGGGGATGTCTCGCGCCATCCCCGGACCCCTTCGCGCCAAAGGGACGAGTCCCCTTGGAACCCCGGGCCGCCGCCGGCGGGCCGTGAACGGCGGGACTGTTGATGTTCACTAAGAAGTGGTCCGAGTGATCACTGGGAAATGAGCACCGTGAGCA
>JAQDNC010000013.1 GCA_027660625.1 Coriobacteriaceae bacterium AM100-PB1-1D-6A
TGCTCACGGTGCTCATTTCCCAGTGATCACTCGGACCACTTCTTAGTGAACATCAACAGCCCGCCGCGACCCAGCGGTAGATCGTCGAGGGCGACAGGTCCACGGGCCCGCCGTTGCGGGCGGACAGCTGCTCGGGCGACAGCCCCCGGCCCAGGCCGTCGCGGATGAGGGCGAGCGCCGCGGCCGCGGCGGGCTCGTCGGCGTCTATCCCGCGCCTGGACGAGACGAGGACCGAGTCCGCGCACAGCTGCGCGGCGCGGGCCTCGTAGAAGACGTGCGGGCGGCGCTTGCAGCCGATCGCGCGGTACCGGCCGCACCCGTTGCAGCAGCGCGGCCACGCGGCCAGGCGCGGGCAGGCCGCCGACAGGTCGGCGGAGGCGTCCACGCGCTCGCCGCGCCTGGCCTTCGGCGCCGTCACGAACCTGTGCGACGCCACCTCGGCGCTCACCGTCGAGGGCGACCTGCCCAGCTCCCTCGCGATCTGCCTGCACGATGCCCCGCGCTCCAGCATCCTCTGGACCGTGTCCCGCTCGTGCCTGGTGAGCCTGCCGTAGGCCCTCGGGGCCGCCTTCCCGGCCCCCTTCTTCCTCTTTCCGGACATGCCGTCCTCCGATCTCCCGGGGCCGGCCGGTCCGGCCCTCAGGGTATCGGATTCCCACATTCACCCGCACATGTGCGGATGAATGTGGGAAGTGTTCGGATGAAGTTGCCAATCAAGGTATGTAGTAAAGGGCTTATGCCGCAAAGAAATTCTTTTTGCTATTGACCATATGAATGATATAGTACGAAAAGAATTGCTTCGCATGATTTCCTGGCTGATTGGTATCAAACAGGGATTTCATTTCAGTTTGGGAAAAAACTATAAATTTATGAAGCAATATGTCCCAGAGGAATTGTGGGAACGACTTATGTCCACTTATAATATGGATTCCTATCCCCATATGTGGGAATCCTTTGAACAATGTATGGCATTGTTCCGGGAGGTTTCGTCAGAAGTGGCATGCCAGTTGGATTACCAGTATCCACTATATGATGAAAAAATCAGTAATTATGTGATTCGGCAAAAGAAAAAATATGGCATTGAAGATGATAACAAATAAAATTTTTTCAATCGAAAAAATTTATTTTGATTATTCAATTTTGAAAAACTGAATACCTCAAAATCAGAAAGAGCGCGGACAAGCACTTTGAGGGATTGGCCGCCTTGTCCACCCATCCAGCGGGGCGGCGGGCGGCGGTCAAGGCCGGGTGTAACCCCGTTCATTTCAGCCTTGACGGTTGCCCGCTGTCCTGCTACTTTTCCGGGAGTGTGGCCACAACTTCGGGACACTTTGTCCACAAGTCGGAGCGTAGGACGAGGGACGGGGGCTTTCATATACCTGCCGCCGTTCTCTGAAAACAGGCCGATTTTTTGCTCATTCCCATTCGCAAAAATTCAGCCTGTTTTCCTGCCGGAGCAAACGGGGCGCAAGAAGCACCGCACCCCGTTTCCCCCGTCAGCCACGCCAGCAGGTATAACACACTACACTTTGCAAGCAAAGTCGTGTGCCAAAGGGGGCACCCCTTTGGAAACCCCGGACAACAAAACAGGCGGTATGCTGCCCTCTCCGGGAGCATACCGCCGTTTGTTGTCAGCAGCCCGTTTCACGGTCTGCGTGTAGTTCCTTGTAAACTGACCTAAAATGAGGGCTAAACTACAAGAATCCGAATCTCTTTTGAACGATTTCTATAGCGTTGGTTTGATCTATCCAAAATATCGCTCTCTTATCCCCATGGCGTCAATTAGCGAATATTTCGAAGCAGGCAGATGTTCGACGCTCGGTGAAGCTTATAACATCTTTGAAATGGAACGTAAATTAGGTACCATTATCGATAAGCTAGATATTGTCATCGATAAGTTAGACGAGATTAGCTCTCAACAACGACTCGTTTACGAAGCCGTTGAAGCCTCGGATAAAACAATCCAAAATATGAGTCAAGCGGTTAACAGTCTTTCAAATTCCGCTTATTCGATTCAACTAGACGCAGCATATGCCGCATCAAATACTCAAATCATTGCTAAAAACAGCGAGTATCAACGATTCCTAACAATGATTCGATAAGGCAACGAGCGCGTTGATCCGCCCCAAATACCTTATTAATCACAATGAAATAAATCGACTTAGAATAGGGGCAACTTGTATGTTGCCCCCACCTCTTAACTCAGTTGCAAATATATAAACAATCGAAATGTCAATAACGCTACACTTTACGCCGTTGCGTATTCACGCGGTAGAGCTCCACCAGACCGCGGAGGGTGAGCGCGGCGCCGGGAACAAGGCCATGGCGCAGCAGACCCGCCATCTCGCGTGCGGCGTCGCCGGTGATCACGATGGGCGCCAGCTCCTCCCCCACCGGCGCCCTCACCTTTACACGCGGCGGGGCTTTTGGTTGATGCGGTAGAGCTCGGCGAGACCCCGCAGCGTCAGCGCGTCATCCACCGTCAGGGTATGGCCGACAAGGGCCGCGAGTGCCTCGGCATCGTCGCCGGTGATGACGATGGGCACGCCACCCTCCCCCGCCGCCTTGGTCGCGCGCATCTCGGCGAGCACCATGTCGAGCATGCCGTCGATGCGGGCTACCTCGCCCAAAACCACACCCGAGCGCATGGCCTCGCGCGTGTTGCGTCCGATGACGTGCGTTGGCGCCGAGGGCTCAACCTGGGGTAGGCGCGCTGCTGCCGCCGAAAGCGAACGGGCGCCGAGGGCCAGGCCTGGCGCGATAACGCCGCCCACAAAGGTACCGTGCGCGTCGGTGACCTCGATATTGGTCGTCGTGCCCAGGTCAATCACGATGCACGGCGAGCCGTAGACGGCGCGGGCCGCCACGGCATCGGCGATGCGGTCGGGGCCGATCTCGGCCGGATCGTCGTAGTGCACGGGTATGCCGGTCTTAAGTCCCGGCCCCACGGTGAGCACGCGCCCCGTGCAGGTGCGGGAAAGTGCCGCCTTCCACGGGCGCTCGAGCGCCGGGACTACACAGCTCAGCACGGCCGCGGCGGGTGCAAGCACCCCGGGCACACCTGCATCGGCGGCGAGCGCGCCCATGACCTGCACAAGTCGCATGCGCGCTTCGTCGGCCGTAATGCTCGACGGCGTCGTGATCTCGCATGTCGCAAGCGGACATTCCTGCGCCGCGGCCGAATCCTCTGCAAACAGGCCAAAGCGAATAAACGTGTTGCCCACGTCGACCGTCAATATATATGCGCACCCATTAAGCATCGTCGGCGCTCCTTTCGTCTGCCCAGCAGTATATCCCCGCAACTCCATCCGGCAAGCAGGGGCAGCTAAAAGACGCCCCTCCCAAATGGGCTGCCTTGCGGCTATACTGGTGCGCGGTCGTTTGCGAGCTCACGCGGCGGCCCTTGGTAACCCGACTTCCCGCGCCGTATCCGTAGCGGCGCTCCCGGGGGAAGCGGATATACGCAAAGGAGTTCTATATGAGCAATCCCTCGAACCGCGCTTCGATGCGCGGGCAACTCACGCTGCGCGGCGTCGTCATCGGCGTCCTTGGCTGCGTGATCATCACGGCAAGCTCGGCCTACACGGCCCTCAAGATGGGTGCACTCCCCTGGCCGATTATTTTCGCTGCCGTCATCTCGCTGTTCTTCCTGAAGCTCATGGGCAACGCCAGCCTCAACGAGGCCAACGTCACCCACACCATCATGTCCGCGGGCGCCATGGTCGCCGGCGGCCTGGCGTTTACCATCCCGGGCGCCTGGATGCTGGGCTATGCCGACCAGATCAGCTGGCTCGACATGTTTATCGTGGCACTCGCCGGCACGATCTTGGGCCTGCTGGCAACGGCGCTCATCCACCGCCACTTTATCGTGGACGCCGCGCTGGAGTTTCCCACCGGCAATGCCGCAGCTCAGACACTGCGCGCCACCGAGGCCGGCGGCAAGACCGGCAAGCAGCTCTTTGGCTCCATGGCCATCGCAGGCATCTACAGCGTGCTTCGCGACGCTCTGGGCGTGGTGCCCAGCATGCTGTGCACGCTCAATATCCCCGGCGTGACCTTTGCCATCTATAACTCGCCCATGCTGCTCTCCATCGGCTTTTTGGTTGGCTTCGCCCCGGTTGCCTTCTGGTTTGCCGGCGCGCTGCTAGGTAACTTTGGCATCATCGTGGGCGGCACCGCTGCCGGTCTATTCGACGTTGTGACTGCGCAGGGCATCGTCAAATCGCTCGGCATGGGCCTCATGATGGGCTTTGGCGTCGCCGTCGTCCTCAAGGACATCCTGCCGCAGGTCGCCGGCATCGCCCGCGGCCTCGCCGCCGACAGCTCCAGCGACACCGACGAGCAGTCGCTCATCTCGGGCTCGCTTAAGCTCGACGCCGGCATCATCGGCCTGGGTACTGCCGCCATCGCCGTGATCGTCGCCATCGCGCTCGACCTTGGCCCCGTCCCGGCCGTCATCGTCACGCTGTTCACCTTTGTCACCACCATCATGAGCGCGCAGAGCTGCGGCCAGACGGGCATCGACCCCATGGAGATCTTCGGCCTCATCGTCATGCTCATCGTGGCTGCCTTCGCACAGATCGCCCAGGTCAAGCTGTTCTTTATCGCCGGCATCGTGGCCGTGGCATGCGGCCTTGCGGGCGACGTCATGAACGACTTTAAGGCCGGCGCCGTGCTGGGCACCAATCCGCGTGCGCAGTGGATCGGCCAGGCCATCGGCGGCATCGTGGGCGCCCTGGTCGCCGCTGCCGTCATGGTCGCGCTCGTCACCGCCTATGGTCCGGATGCTTTCGGCCCCGACAAGAGCTTTGTGGCCGCGCAGGCAAGCGTCGTCGCCACCATGGTCTCGGGCATCCCGAGCGTGCCGTGGTTCGCAGGCGGCTTTATCGCCGGCATCGTCATGTACTGGCTCGGCATTCCGGCCATGATGATCGGCCTGGGCGTGTACCTGCCGTTCTACATGTCGCTCACGGCCTTCTTGGGCTCCTGCGCCAAGCTCGCCTACGACAAGTGGGCCGCACGCCGCGACGCCGCTGCCGGTCTTTCGGACGAGGAGAAGGCCTCCAAGGATGCCGCCTTCCAGGAGCAGGGCCTGGTCGTCGCCAGCGGCCTGCTCGGCGGCGAGTCCATCGTCGGCGTTATCCTGGCGTTTGTCTCTGTTGGTCTGAGCCTGCTGGGGTAGGCCGAACAACAACGCACCAGCGCAGAGCGCGGGGTCGGAATCAAACCGGCCCCGTGCTTTTTTGTCTATTTGACTCTTATGATCCTCACGGCGTTTTAGCCATGTCGATTGGCCTGACTTCCAGGTCAACAAACCTTGTCTGACACCTCGCCTAACGCGGTGTAGAGTAAAGACGACAGACGCAAGAAGCGGCTCAGAAGCTAAACGAGGTAAGCATGGAACTCGATAAACAACAGATCAAGCGGCTGCGCGAACGCCATCACCGGCGCCACGGCATCCGCCCTGCCCATAGTGAGGCCATGGAGAACGCCACCCGCTTCCTAAAGCGCGCATTCAACATTCGCGAGGGACGCGCGCCCTATCACGTGATCCGCAAGCGTTTTGTAAACGGGGCGCGTCTGACCGGCTCCCACCTATGCATCCTCATCATCGCCATGTTGATCGCGAGCATCGGCCTCGATATCGATTCGGACATCGCCATCGTGGGCGCCATGCTCATCTGCCCGCTCATGGGCTCGGTTCTTGCCATGGCATACGGCATTGCCACGCTCGACCGCGAGATTACCGTCGAAGCCGTCGCCAGCCTTGCGCTGCAAATGGCCTTTTGCCTGGTCACATCCACGTTGTACTTTAAGCTCTCGCCCCTTGGCACCACCACGGCCGCCATTATCGACAATTCGACACCAACTGTCTGGGACCTCGCTGTCGCGCTCGCCGGCGGCTTTGCAGGCGGCCTGGGCAACTCGCGCGACCAGGAACCCGCCACGCTCATCGCCGGTGTGGCCGTGGCGACCGCGCTGATGCCGCCCCTGTGCGCGGCGGGCTACGGCATCGCCATCGCAAGCGGGTCGCTGTTTCTCTCGGCGCTTTACGAGTTTGGCATCAACGTGGTCTTTATCGCACTGGCTGCCGAAGCCGTACTACTTCTATTGCGTGTGCCGCTCAAGCGCGACCTCAACGGCGACGGTATTGTGACTGCTGAGGAAAATGCCGAGGTCGACGAGCTGTCACGCAAGGTGCGCCGCCGCATTATTGTGGGCACGGTGATCTTTGCCATCCCCTGCATCGTTATGACCGCGGGGTCTATTGGCTCGGCGCAGGTCGGCGTGCAGGACGGCTACGGCGTCACCGAGACCACACGCGAGCTTGCCGCGGTGCTGCCGGGCTTTAAGGATTACACCGTCGCCGTCGAGACCTCGGCCACCGAAGGGAACGAGGAGGGCATCGTCGAGCGCGAGATTGTCGCCCATGTGACGACAAGCGAGGCGCTCGGGGCGCACGACCGCCGCGTTGCCCGCAAGCTCATCGACCTCAATGTGCCCGAACTCGGTCGCGTGGAGTTTGACGTGGAGTGATGCCGGCGCGGGATGTTGCAAAGCGCACATAGCAGCTCAGGGTATCGGCGCCAAAGGGGTCGACTTTGACAAACGGGGCAGTTTCGTCGCAGCCGTCTTCGCTACTCGATCCCATGTCGTCACCATCGAAGAATTCCATCGCTGCCGCTTCCTTCATATTCCAGGGCACTTGCCAAGCTCTGTCCAATTATGACTCGAAGCTTAACAAACGCCTCTTAAGGCTAGCTTAGGCTCGAGGCAGCCGGAGCTGTTAGCCGCAAGATGCACAGGGGACGCAGGAATGCGATGATCCGTTTTCCTCCGTCCCCGAGGGATCATTTTTTAGTACTTGAAGAAGCCCTCGCCCGAGCTTTCGCCCAGCTTGTCTTCGTCGAGCATCTGCTTGAGGACGGATGCCATGGCCTTAAAGTTGTAGGGCATCATCATCTTTTTGAGCAACGGGCTCACCAGGCCCGGCACCTTCTGGTACTGCATAACGATGTTGTAAGCCGTCTGGATACCAACCGTGTCGAATACGCGGAACGGACCCTTGGGGGCGCCGGTGCCACGCGTCCATGCGAGGTCGATGCTCTTGGGATCGCTCACGCCCGAGACATACAGGTCGAGGCCCGAAAGCAGCCATGGTACCAGCATGGAATTGAGCAGGTAGCCGTTCTTTTCCTTGTTGACGGGCAGGGCAAGCATGCGAATGTCGTTGGCGAAGTCGACGAGCTCGTCGAAGTAGCGCTTGTCGGTTTGGTCCTGCGCCATGACCTCGGTCATGTTGTTCTTCCAGATGGAGTTGGCAAAGTGCAGCGACAGGTACTTCTCGGGGCGGCCGGTGTACTTGGCAAAGGTGCTCGGCAGCAGCGTAGAGGAGTTCGTCACGACGACGGTCTTTTGCGGGAGAACCGGGGCGAGCTTTTTGTAGAAGTCGATCTTTGCCTGGGTGTCCTCGGCCATAGACTCGATGACCAGGTCGGCGTCGGCTACGGCCTTGGCAAGATCGAGCTCCAGCTTGAGCGTGGAGTAAGCACGCTCGACGGCGGCGAGTGCCGCCTCCTTGTCGAAGGGCTGGCCGCTATCGGCGATACCGGCGCACCACTCGCCTGTGCCATCCGCCATGCCCTCGATTGCCGCGATGTACTCCTCGCGCACATGATCGATCTTGGGCTGGGTGCGGCCGATGCTGCCCTCGCTGCGCAGCCAAATCGTCACATCAAAGCCGCAGTAGGCAGCTTGAAAGGCAATCTGGCTTCCCAACACGCCGCCGCCGGCAACACAAACGGTCTTGTAGCTCATGGAACGGTCCTCTCTTACGTAATTCCATAGATGTGTATTTATTCAACCGTAAAGATGACGCGCGTTGGGGACGGGTTCCTTAAACGGATGGTATTTCGCGGAAAACGGCTACATATGTTCATTATCTCAGGGTTCCGAGGGCGATTTTTGGTGCCGCAGAAACGTCGTTTTCGGAAGTATGCGGCAAATTCTAGAACTCTCGAGCGCACCCCAGTTTTTCGCCAATAAAACCGCAGGTACAGAGCTTGGATATATCCGGTGTGCTCGACCTATTCAGATTTTGCCGCATACTTCCGAAATCCAAGTTCGCAAGGGGTGATAGTTGGGGCGTTTACGCAACATATGTCCAGCAAAAACGGGTGGTAGCCGGTACGGCTACCACCCGTTTGCCTCACATCTAGCCCAAAGCGGGCCGTCTACTTCTTAATGCCGCGTCCTAGGCGCTTGGCGACCGATGCAACGGCCTCCTCGCTGGCCGGCCCGCAGCTCACGCAGCCGTCGTGGGCGCGCATCTGCCCGGTAACCTCGTCCATCGCGAGCGGCGCCACCTTCTCGAGCTTAAAGCCCTTACCGGCGCGCATGTTCTCCTTCGCCACGCTGATCATGAGCTTAATGCGGTTGAGCTGGTTGACCTCGGACGCGCCGGGGTCGTAGTCCACCGCGACGATATTGCTCTCGGGGTGCTGACGGCGCAGCTCCTTGATCACGGCCTTGCCCACCACGTGGTTAGGCAGGCACGCAAAGGGCTGCGTGCAGATGATGTTGGGCGCACCGTGATCGATCAGGTCGAGCATCTCGGCCGTGAGCAACCAACCCTCGCCCATGTTGTTGCACACCGAAAGCACCGTGCGGGCCTTGTCCGCCATGGTACCGATGCGCTCGGGCGCCTCAAAGCGCTTGGACTTTTCGAGCATCTCCTCCACCGGCGTACGCATCCAGTCCACGAGCTTAATAAGCGCTTGCATGCCCGCGCGCGTAGTGGCAGAGCTTCCCAGCTCGTCCTTCTGCAGCTCGGCATTGCTCATGGAGTACAGGAAGAAGTCGAGCAGGCCCGGCACCACAGCCTCGCAGCCCTCGCGCTCGATCACGTCGACCACATGGTTGTTAGCCGTGGGGTGGAACTTGACCAAGATCTCGCCGACCACGCCCACGCGCGGCTTGGTGCCCTCGCCCACGAGCGGCATGGTGTCGAACGCGTGGATGGCCTCGCGGCACAGCTTGGTGTAGTTGTGGCGGTTGAACTTGGGCGCCAACTTGCGGGCGCGCGCCATGTACTCCTCGTAGAGTGCGTTGGCAGCACCGGGCGTGGCCTCGTACGGACGGCAGCGATAGAGCATCTGCATCATCACGTCGCCAAAGAGCACCGCGTAGACTGCCTGCTTAAGCAGCGCCGGCGTAATCTTAAAGCCGGGGTTGTCCTCGCCCAGCGCCACGGCCGAAAGCGAGATCACCGGGATCTCGGGGTGGCCGCTCTCGCGCAGGGCCTTGCGGATGAGCGCGATGTAGTTGGTGGCACGGCAGCCGCCGCCGGTCTGGCTGATAACCACGGCCGTCTTGGACAGATCGTACCTGCCGCTCTCGATGGCCTCCATAATCTGGCCCGTTACCAGGATCGACGGGTAGCAAATGTCATTGTTCACGTAGCGCAGGCCGGCCTCGACGGCATCGTGATCGGTCGAGGGCAGCAGCTCCAAGTTGTAGCCGGCACCGCGGAACACCTCTTTGACCAGGTCAAAGTGGATCGGCGCCATCTGCGGGCACAGGATGGTGTAGCCCTCCTCGCGCATCTGCTCGGTAAAGGGCACCTTGGGCCACGCGGTCGAAGCACTCTCGCGCTGAGCCTCAAACGTGTACTTGCGGCTCGCGAACGCGGGGGCATCCTTGGAGGGAGCCACCGGCGCGGCATCGCCCTGCTCGTAGGCCTCGCCCGCGGCCGTGGCCTCGGCCAGGCGCTCGGCCTCCTGGTCCTTAAGCGCGGCCATGAGCGAGCGGATGCGGATGCGCGCGGCACCCAGGTTGGATACCTCGTCGATCTTGAGCACGGTGTAGATCTTGCCGCTGGCTTCCAGAATCTCCTGCACCTGATCGGTGGTCAGGGCGTCCAGACCGCAGCCGAAAGAGTTGAGCTGGATCAGGTCCAGGTCGTTGCGCATCGTCACAAAACGGGCGACGGCGTACAGGCGGCTGTGGTACATCCACTGGTCGACGACGCGGATGGGGCGCTCGGGCTTCACCAGATGCGCGAGCGAATCCTCGGTAAAGACCGCAAAGCCAAAGCTCGAGATAAGCTCAGGCAGGGCATGGTTGATCTCGGGGTCGTTATGGTAGGGACGACCGGCGAGCACGATGCCGTGACCGCCATGGTCCTCGACCCACTTAAGAGCCTCCTCGCCCATGGTCTGGATGTCCTCGTGGAAACGCGCATCGGCCTCAAAGGCGGCGTTGACGGCGGCATCGACCTCGGAGCGCGTGATCTTGGGTCCACGCACGCGACCGCGACCGGCTTGCGCATCGGCCACGCGGTCGACGGCGAGCACCTGGTACAGGCGGCGCTTGAGCTCGGTCTTGTCGTGATAGGGCACAAACGGGTACAGGAACTCGATGTTCTGCTCGCGAATCTCGTCGATATTGAGCGCCAGCGCCGTGGGGTAGCTCATGACGATGGGGCAGTTATAGCAGTTGCCGGCGGTCGGATCCTCCTTGCGCTCCCAGCGCACGCACGGCATCCAGATAAAGTCGACGTCGCGGTCGATAAGGTTCATCACGTGGCCGTGGCTCATCTTGGCCGGATAGCATACGCTCTCGGACGGCATGGACTCGATACCCGCCTGGTAGGTCTTCTTGCTCGACTGGTCGGACAACTGCACGCTAAAGCCCAGGCGCGTAAAGAACGCGTGCCAGAAGGGGTAGTTCTCGTACATGTTGAGCGCGCGCGGGATACCCACGGTGCCGCGCGGGGCCTCGTCGGGGCTCAGCACCTCGCGGTTAAAGAGCAGCTCGTTTTTCTTTTTGAAGAGGTTGGGGGCCTCGGTCTTCTGCTTTTTGTGGCCGGCACCCTTCTCGCAGCGGTTACCGGTAATGAAGCGCCTGCCGCCGCCAAAGTCGTTGACGGTGAGCTGGCAGTTGTTGGAGCAACGTCCGCAGCGGACGTGTTTTTGCGTCACGGTGAGGTGCGCGATATCCTCGGCAGAAAGAATGGTCGAGGTGCCGTCGGCGCCGGCGCGATCGCGGGCGAGCAGGGCCGCACCGTAGGCGCCCATGCAGCCGGCGATGTCGGGGCGCACGGCATGCACGCCGGTGAGCTGCTCAAACGCGCGCAGCGTGGCATCGGACATAAAGGTGCCACCCTGGACGATCACCTGACTGCCGATCTCCTTGGGGTCGCGCAGCTTAATGACCTTGAACAGGGCATTCTTGATGACAGAATAGGACAGGCCGGCCGCGATGTCGCCCACCGTGGCGCCTTCCTTTTGCGCCTGCTTGACGCGCGAGTTCATAAAGACCGTGCAGCGGCTGCCCAGGTCGACCGGGGCCTTGGCGTGGATGGCGGCATCGGCAAACGCGCGCACGTCCATGTCCATGGAGACGGCGAAGCTCTCGATAAAGCTGCCGCAGCCCGACGAGCAGGCCTCATTGAGCATGATGTGCTCGATGACGCCGTCCTTGACGCGCAGGCACTTCATGTCCTGGCCGCCAATGTCCAGAATGAACTCGACGCCGGGCAGGAACGCCTTGGCGCCGCGCAGGTGTGCGACAGTCTCGATCTCGCCGGAGTCGGCCTTGAGAGCCTCGATGAGCAGCGCCTCGCCGTAGCCCGTGGTGGTCACGTGGCCGATGGTGCAGCCCGCGGGAATGTGGTTGTAGAAATCGGCCATGATGACCTTGGCCGTGCCCAGGATGTCGCCGTTGTTGTTGCCGTACCAGGTGTGCAACAGCTGGCCGTCCTCGCCCACGAGTGCAGCCTTCATGGTGGTGGAACCGGCGTCGATGCCGATGAACACGCGGCCGGTGTAGCCGTCGAGCTTGCCCTTGGGGACGACTTCCTGGTCGTGGCGGGTTTTGAACTCAGCAAAGTCCTCGTCGGTGGCAAAGAGCGGATCCAGGCGCTCGACCTCGGCACCCTGCGTGTCGCCTAAGCTGTCGATAGCCTCGATGAGCTGCGGGAACGTGCTGAGCTTGTTGGACTCGTGCGCCATGGCGGCGCCGCTTGCCACAAACAGATGGGCGTTTTGGGGCACAATGCGGTGCTCCTCGTCCAGGTTGAGCGTGAGGTAGAAGCGGTGGCGCAGCTCGGAAAGATACTGCAGCGGGCCGCCCAGGAAGGCGACGTTGCCGCGGATGGGGCGGCCGCACGCCAGGCCCGAGATGGTCTGGGTCACGACAGCCTGGAAGATGGAGGCGGCCACGTCCTCGGGGCGGGCGCCCTCGTTGAGCAGCGGCTGCACGTCGGTCTTGGCAAAAACGCCGCAGCGGCTGGCGATGGGATAGATGGTGGTGGCGTTGGCCGCGAGCTCGTTGAGGCCACTGGCGTCGGTGTGCAGCAGGGTTGCCATCTGATCGATGAACGCGCCCGTACCGCCGGCGCAGGTACCGTTCATGCGCTGTTCGATGCCGTTGTCGAAGTAGATGATCTTGGCGTCTTCGCCACCCAACTCGATGGCGACGTCGGTGGCCGGGATAAGGGTCTCGACGGCGCGCTTACTGGCGATGACCTCCTGGACAAACTCCAGGTCGAGCCACTGGGACAGCAGCAGGCCACCCGAGCCGGTGATGGCGCAGGTCATCTGGGCCGTCGGCAGCACGGTCGCAGCGCCCTCGAACAGGTCGCGGGCGCAGGCACGGACGTCGGTGTGGTGGCGCTGGTACTTGGCGTAGACGATCTGGTTGTCGTCGTTAAGCACGGCGAGCTTAACGGTGGTGGAGCCCACGTCGATGCCCAGGTGCAGGTTGCCACGAGCGTTCTCGGGGTTGAAGATCGCGCCTTCGGGGGCGTGGGCGGCGGCTACGGGCTCAGCGGCGGTGGCGGGCTCACTGGCGATGGACGTCTCCCCTGCCGCGTTCTTGGCATCGGCAACTGCCTCGGCGACCTTCTCGGCAGCGGCAGTCGCGGCCTTCTGCGCGGCGTCCACCACGGCGGGCGCGGCCTCGCGTGCGGCAGCGACCATGCGGTCCTTGATGCCCTCGACGAGTTTGCTCATTGTCTCTCCTCTTAGTTGTTGGACTCGACGGTTGCGGCGGTGTCGACCGCGTCCTCGAGCTGCAAGTTCAATAGCTTCATGCCGTATTCCGGAACGTTGATATCGATGGGTTGGCCATACAAGTCACCAGGGCGCACAAAAGCGAGCACCGTCATAATGCGCGCCATGGCCTCGGGCGATTCGGTGAGCCCACGCTCAAACCAGCGCTGAATCATGCCGACCTCGGCACTCACGACGTAGGTGACGTAGTAGTCAAAGAACGTGCCCAGCGCCAAGCCCAAAATGCCCGTCTGCGCACGCGGCACCACAGCCTCACGAGCGGTGTCGATGATCCTTTTAATGAAAGCTTGGTCGCCGCCCGGACCCAGCAGCGCACCGATTAAGTCGCGGTTGGCCGCAAGATAACGCAGCAAATCAACCGAACCGGGCGCCGGCTCGAGCTCATCGATGTTGTGATAGAGATCGGGCAGCTGAGCTGCGGTGATGAGCTCAATGCGCTCACGGATCTCGGCCAGCAAGCCGTCCTCGATTTGATTGATAAAGTCGGGAATATCGCGGTAGTGCGAATAGAACGTGCGGCGCGTAAGGCCGGCACGCTCGGTGAGCGACGCGACGTTAATGCGCGAAAGATCGCCGCTTTCGGCAAGTTCGCTGGCAAGCGCCTGGCGAAGGGCACGCTGCGAGCGAAGGGACCGGCGATCGCATTTCTCGAGCTGGGACAAGCGTCCTCCTTGTTACTCAGCCTGTGCGCTATTGCACAGTGCGAGTATTATTGCACACCGTGTGCACCAACACGTAAAGGCAATATTTTGGATGTGACAAAGGGCAGCCCCTTTGTCACATCCCGCCTGGCTTTTGGAGCGGCATTGCCGATTGTTCAAAATGTCATTCGTGGGTAGAATAGTGTCGACGGCAGCCCAAGTTCTGGAAAGCTGGGCAGCGCCGTTGTTTGCATTAGGGGGTCAACGCCTTAGCGGCGGCGACCCCTTCTGTTGCGCTTCGAACGCTGCTTGAGTGCCTCGGAAAGGCCGACAAGCGCCGTGAAGAACGAGACCAGAGCGGTCAGAAGTCTCACGAAATCAATCAGATCAGTCATGGGCATCACCTCCCATCAGATGGAGGGCGTTGCCCGGCACATGGAACTGCCGCCAACAGCATCAATTCTATCAAAGCGCAGTTAGGTATGCGAATGTTTGTTCGTATTTCAAGAGACCAGGGTCACCTGTGACAAAGGGGCTGTCCTTTTGTCACATTATTCGATGACGGTGCGAGAGTTTTGCTTGCGCATGGTGGCGAGCATGTGTTTGGGGACGGCGTGGACCATGCAGCTGCCGATGGTCGCGCTCGCGGCGGCCTTAGCTGCATCGCTTGCGTTTTTGGTCGCGTAGCTGTGGCGGAAACGCTTGAGCATGGCGATGTCGTTGCCGCCGTCGCCGTAGACCGCGACCTCGTTCTCGGCAATGCCGTAGTAGCCCGCCAGCCAGGCCACGCTCTCGCCCTTGTTGCACGCCACGTCCGTGATTTCGAACATCACCGGATCGAACGGCGCGTTGACCACGCGGTCCGAGCGCTCGGCCAAATACGCCTTAAGGTCGCGCTCCAGCTCGGGCGAGGTCACGCGGCAGTTGATCTTGCACACATCGTGGCGCAGGATGTCGCCGATCGACTGGTCGAAATACTGTTCCTCGTGATACCCGCCGCGCGCACGCATGCCGCGCATCACAATACGCTTGATGGGGCTGTCCTTTTTAAAGCCCGCCTGGTGCATCTCGAACGACCCACTCGAGAACATGCCATCGGGTGTGGAGCAATCAAAGCAAATGCCCGGGAATGCCTTGAGCAGCTCCTCGGTAACCTGCGGATCGATGGTCCAGGTTTTGAGCACCTCGCCATGACTGTCGCGCACGATTGATCCATTGGAGCAGCAGGCGTCAAGCGCCAGGCCCGTAAAGCCATGCTCGCCGATCGGCAGCGTCGAGCGTCCGGTCGCGGGAACCACATGCAGGCCAGCCTCGGTCAGCTCGCGAATGGCGCGGCGGATGGTTCCGTCGGCCTCGTGCAGGGCGTTCAGCAGCGTTCCGTCTAAGTCACTCGCAAACATCTTGATCATGGGCACGCCTCTCCTTCGTCTGCACGATATTGTAGACGAGAACGGGCGTGCCCAAACAATGGCGTCCCGGCGCGGCGTGCCACTGCCTCCACAAATTCATGGTGCCCCAACGCGTTAAGACAATCGCCACAAGCGACTTTTCAGCCGATAAAACAGCGCCGTCGTCAACGTCAGCACCGCCAACATGCCTGCGAATACAATCGCCGGTGTCCATCGATCATATGCGAGCCCATAAACCAATTGGCCAATAGGCGTCGCACAAGAAAGCGTCATATAAACGAGTGCCAGCACTTTTCCGCAAAGTTCCTTTGGCGCTGACCGCTGAACAAATGAAACGATTTCGACCGATGTAATGCTTGCCCACGCCATGACCCATGCCGAGCCGGCCGCAAGCGCGACAAACGCAAATTCGTTGGGACCGCTCAGTAGCGTGACAATAATCGGTACGACTCCTAAACAGATCATCGCAACATATCGACATATGCCCTTGAAGGAAAAACGATGCGGCCAAATACCGACCAAACCACTGCCGACAAGACCACCTAAGCCCATAGCCACCTCAATAATCCCAACAAAGGATGACTGCATTCCGAGATGCTTTGCAACAATAACGGGAGCACCAATCGTTAACCCAACTAACGCAAGGTTCAAAATAGCCGCAATCAAAAACACAACGAGCAATGATGAGTTTTGAGACAGATACCGAATCAACTCCCGAAAATCGTTTCGGCGTGTCGTACGAGTCGCGCCGTCTCCCATCGTTTCAGATGAGGCATTTTGCTTGAGTGCGCCCCCGAACAGCAGGGCTGAAATCGTAAACGTCAACGCCGCGGTTTCGCATAGAGTATCGATACCAAAGCACCCATAGACTGCCGTCCCGACTACAGGCCCCAAGATATTGCTCATCATGATTATCTGCGAGACCAACGCAGTGGCACGCTCAACCTTTTCTTGGCCCGTCATGCGCACCGCCTCAATTTGAAGCATCGGTTTCAGCAGCGATTGGATGCCATATTGGACGCAAAGCATTGCTGCCACGACAACCGCAAGAGGCAGCGAACGCTTCATGGGGATAAACAGCAGTGATGCAGCCATCAGAACAATGCCGAGTACCACAAGAACCCCGCGATGTCTTCCCCGATCCGCCAAAATCCCGCCAACCGGAGTCGCGAGCACGCCCGGTATGAACGCTATCGCCGCGACGGCGCCATATAACGTTGAGGAGCCGCTGCAATCGAACAAGTAAAGCGGGCACGCAAAGCACAGTGCCGACAGCATCGAATACGCACACAGCTGTGCAACAAGAAGACCAAATAGCCTGATAGATCGCACTGTTTTTGGCGCCAATGAAACGCTAATTCTTCGCATCCCAGCCATAAGCCTGCCCCCAAATACATACTGTTAGTATGTATTTAATGACTTGAAAAGGGCTGCCGTGGCTACCCTCACAAATCAATTACATACCGTTGGTATCTATATTACCATCCGGCACGGTTCCATACGTCCCAAATCTGGGCCGTTGTCTGGAGCACTTCATTACCCAAATCAAGCCCCACCGCGGCCGCCATCTGCGCCAAACATTGTGCGCGAGCAAGCATTCGCTCCTTGGGCTCGAGCGGACGGAACAATGGCAGCAGCCAAAGATTCGCTAACAACGATACGGCCTCCGCTGCTTCGCGCGGGCATTCGCACGCAATGGAGCCGTCGGCGATGCCCTCCTCGATTACTGGCAAGAGATTGCCATCGGCCGACTCGTCAAACGAACCTTGGTACTGCATCGCCAGCAGCCGCGAGCTTTTTACCGGATCTGCCGCAGGATGCATGCGAGCCCATAGCTCGATTTGCGGAACGACGGACTCGGGCGCATAAAGTCGTTTGAGCTTTTGAGCTCCCGTCATATTGCCAGCACCGAGTGTCGCGCGACGGTGCTCAGCAATCGGAGCCGTTGCCCGATCAAATGCGGCGTTGAAAATCTCCTCTTTGCTCTTAAAGTGATGATAGACAGCACCCTTGGTCATGCCATCGAGGCGGTCGACGATGTCTTGAATGCTCGTCCCCTCATAACCCTGTACGCAGAATAGCTCCAGCGCCGCGTCGAGAATCTTCGCGACCGTCTCCTCGGGATATTTATTACGACCCATAATCCGTCCATCCACAACGCAAGTCTTGTGCCTCATTGCAGCATTTTAACGTTGCGGATGGCAGGCGGTCGATTCTACACCGCGGCGGGGCCGCGTTCGCCGGTACGGATGCGGATGACTTCCTCGACCGGCTCGACCCAAATCTTACCGTCTCCAACGGCACCGGTGCGAGCGGCGTTGCAGATAATCTCGACAATGCCATCAACATGTTCATCGGCACAGATAAGGGTGAACTGTACCTTGGGAATCGTGTTGACAAGCAACTCGTTGCCGCGCACGTATTCCTTCCAGCCATGCTGTGCGCCGCAGCCCTGCACCTGGTTGATAGTCATGCCGCGAACATCGGCAGCAAACAGCGCGTCTTTAAGAACCTCAAGTTTCTCAGCACGAACGATCGCCGTAATCTTCTTCATAGTGAATTCCTCTCTTCAATAAAAGAAATGAGTTGCCATTCAATGACGCGGGTTTCCCAGGTGCCGCAGATTGGGTTGAACGAGGAGCGCCGCGTACTTTTGTACGCAAGCGACGGTTTGAAACCCAAGGTGCGGTGCCTGGGGAAGCCGCTAATCGAGCCCGGAGAACGAAGGATACGCGCTCTCGCCGTGCTGACTCGCATCCAGGCCCAGCGCCTCGTCGGCCTCGTCCACACGCAGGCTGCCATGGAACAGCGCCTTGACCACCGCGGCGATCACCAAGTCGAGCACCAGCACAATAACGACCGTCACCACAATGCCCAGGACCTGCGAGACGAGCAGCGACACGTCACCCGTGTAGAACAGGCCACCCTTACCGGTCCACGAGAGCTCCGGCACACAGAACAGGCCCGTGAGCACGCCGCCCAAGATGCCGCCGATACCGTGGCAACCGAACGCGTCGAGCGCATCGTCGTAGCCAAACTTGGTCTTAAGATGGCTGATGGCCAGGTAGCAGACGGGCGATACAATCAGGCCCATGACCAGCGCTGCCCACGGTTCGACAAAGCCCGCGCCCGGCGTGACCACCACAAGGCCCGCAACCAAACCGGTGCTGGCGCCCACCAGCGTGGGACGACCGGTGTGCACGCGCTCAACGGCGAGCCACGAGACCATGCCCGCCGCGCTGGCCGTCACGGTATTGAGGATGGCGAGTGCCGCAACGGCGTCGGCATTAAACTCGCTGCCGCCGTTAAAGCCAAACCAGCCAAACCAAAGCAGGCCGGCGCCCAGCGCCACAAACGGCACGTTATGCGGACGGTAGCTCACCATGCCAAAACCACGACGACGGCCGAGCATTAAGCAGAGAATCAGGCCCGTCAGACCGGACGAAATGTGTACCACGTCGCCGCCGGCAAAGTCGAGCGCGCCGATCATGTCACCGATAAAGGAGCCCTCGCCGCCCCAAACCATGTGGGCGAGCGGCGCATAGACCACAAGCAGCCAAATGCCCAGGAAGGCCGTCATGGCACCAAACTTAACGCGGCCGGCCAGGCTGCCCGTGACGATAGCAGCCGTGATCATGGCAAACGCCATCTGGAAAGCGATGTTGATAATCTGAGGGTAGACGGCGCCATCCGCAGCATTGCCCTCGGCCGCCTGCAGCACCTGGTTGAGCACCGGCAGGCACAGCAGCTGGTCAAGGCCTCCAATAAACGGACTCGAGCCGTCTCCGCCATAGGCCAGCGACCAGCCGGCAACAATCCACAGCACACCAACCAGGCCAATGGCGCCAAAGCACATGAGCATGGTGTTGATGACATTTTTGCGCCTGGACAGGCCGCCATAGAAAAACGCCAGACCCGGTGTTATTAAAAACACGAGCATGGTGCAGATGAGCATAAACGTTGTCGATCCCGTATCGTACATTCGCTCTCCCTTGGTCGCGTGGACGTTGTCGGCGCCCATAATGCGGCCGAGGGGCAACTGGTGTAGACCAGATACGGCGTTGTTAAACGCTGCGTTGTCGAATGGAAACGGTGCCGCAATCTTGGAAACGGCACGGCAACGGACGCGAAACGAAGGGGAAACGCGTAAATCAAGAGGCCATCTATGTCCGCATTTCAAATCAGCTATATGCAGAGGCAAGGCAGTCCCAAGGCAGACTCCGCATCAGATTCGTCCGTGATTCCCCTAGGGAAAACACGGCTAGGCGCTCTTTAGCGTGTTTTCCCTAGGGGAATCACAGTCGGCGTCGGCAGTAGCGTGTTTTCCCTAGGGAGATCACACCTGGGCGGAGCAGGGTGACGCCCCCTTAAGGAAAACGAAGCTGACGACCATATCAAAAAGCCATACCACGCAAAACAACCCTTATCAGCCTCTCCTCCACTGCCCAACACTACATATGAGGAGCGACTTTTGGCACATCGAAACGCCTCAGTAGGTGTTCGAGATAACCGTCCTCGTACACGCGACTAAATTGCACCCTCATGACCGGAATGCCCAGAGCCGTAATGTGCGACTCTCGTTGACGCTCTGCAACCAAGCGCCTTTGTATCTCTTTTCCCAGGCCGTCCGCACCAACGTATTTGCCAAAACCATCGACCTCAATAATTAAGCGAATCCCATTCGGCAACTCGTAGTACATATCGGCACGAATCGCACCGCCATCGATCGGGTCAACAAACTCGGCTTGCAACATGGTCGGAGGAAGGTAACCCAGCGCGATAATCAATCCGTGCACGATGGATTCGCCGCCGCTCTCCGAAGCGCCATCGGCATAGCGCGCTACCATCTCAGCGCACAAGGCCCCAGAGCGACATCGCGCCAGCGCTTCAACATAGTCGCGATACTTTTGGATATCAAGCTTGCAGAACCGCAGGGCGCTATCAGCTATAGCCAGACCGTCTTCAAAAGAAGCAACAAGTGAGCAGTCGAGCACCGTCCGTTCTAGCGTCGTTCGTTTCACGGTGCCGTTTAGCTCGATCTCATTTAGAGGGCACTCATGCCGATGGATTCCCGTACCGCACCTACCATGCGAGCGCCCGCTAGCTACAAGATGAATTGTGTCCAGATATTTCTTCGAAACCCAAAGTCCATGGTCAAGCGCAGCAGAAAAGGAGCAGACGGCCTCGTCAGGGTGCTCGTCGAGAAACGTATTTTGAACATAGCGCCAACGAACGCGCGGACTCGTCTTGAGCGCATCCCACGTGGAGGCGCGCATGAACATCCCACTAAACGGACGCACGGCCACCCCTGCCGCTACGGCGCGACGAAGCGCTTCGCGATCCGCCCTGGTTTTGGGCACTAGACAACGCTGCAAGCGCTCCGCCCCATCAAGCTGTTCTTCAATCCTTTGCCGTGCGCTGGTATTCCTCACGAAAGCCACCTCCCAATAGAGGCAGCATAGCCAAAAGGCACCTTGCCAATCTCTTGCCATTAACTGACCAAAAGCTTGACGTACTGCTTGACGCCGCAGGTCAAAGACGTCATCCCGGCGCGCACCACAACTACGTCGCTCGGTGAACGGTTGTCCTCGAGGTGCAGGCGGCAGTTTCCTTGCCCTCTCTAGGCCCTCTGGCATCAATGACGCCTCATAGCCTCAGTTCAAACGTGATTCCCCTAGGGGAAACACGGCTAGGAGCTCTTTAGCGTGTTTTCCCTAAGGGAATCACAGTCGGCGTCGGCAGTAGCGTGTTTTCCCTAGGGAGATCACGATTGGGCAGAGCGATAAGGTGACTTCCCTAGGAAACACGCACTTGCAAGGCGCCTCTACGACTCCAGCTCTTAGCGCCGGAACAGTTCGCGGGCTCGGTCGCGGAGATTAGTTGCTCGAATGACACCTTCGTAGCGATGGATGCGCAGACGCGGGAAGGCATTGAAGAAGCGCAGGTCGCGACGACTGAGTGACACACTCGGCACCGGACGGCTCGCGCGCCTGCCGGCACGGAGACGGGCGAGCGATGGATGGGGCACGCTCGGCGCGGCATCGGCCACGCGGCGGGCGGCAAGCGCCAGGCCATGAGCGCCGTCCGAGATAAACGTCGGCATCGAAGCCCTCTCACGCAGGGCATCGAGCGTTGCGTCGCCCAGCTCGGCCAGCCACGCGTTAACGGCACGGCTGCGGATATGCGTCTGCGCCACCGAGTCGATCGCCGAATCGGGAATACGTTCGAGCATGGAGTCAGACGCGTCGGCAAGCGACTCGTTGATGCGGTCGGCAAGGTCGGCGCGCACACGCTCCAGCTGATCGGACAGGCGGCGCCAGCTGGCCAAAGAGCACACCGCATCGACCATCATCGCGACCGCGACGATAAAGGCCGCCAGCCGCACAATCAGCACCGGCAGATGGCCGAGCAGCCCCAGCAATGCCGGCTCCACTAAACGGCAAATGCACAGCGCGCCCAGGCCAAACGCGCAGGCCCAGTACAGACAGATGCGTCCATGCAAATTAAACGGCAGGTGCGAGTAATCCCAAAAGCGCGCGCCTGTTGTCTTTTCCAATAGAAGGCCCACGCTGTACTCGATTACGCTGCATACAAGCGCCGCCGCGACAAACTGGCCCGAGGCATCCGGAATCCCGCGCAGCAAAAGCCAGCAGGCGATGCCGCCCACACCATAGATAGGACAACACGGCCCCAGCAAGAATCCGCTGTTGGCGAAGCGTCCTTGGTTAAGCATGGCGCATACTGTCGACTCCCATGCCCAGCCGCAAAACCCGTAAAAGGCAAACGAGAGCACCAGCGCCGAGAGCGGACAGGCGGCAAGCGTCGCGCCGTCAAATGCCATATCAATCGCGGTCCCCACCGTCTACCCTCTCCTCTTTTCGCTCGATGCTTTACTCATGCCATCGTCAGCCTCATCCTTGCGCGGCAGACGGCCGGCGACCGTCTCGCACAGTGCGCACCACTTATCAGCCAGGCACACAATCCATGCCTCGCGACACGTCGGCGGCACTGGCACCAGCGGAAACATATGTCGCGCGATAATATTCCGTTCGCGCGGCGTCAGCTCAAAATCCTCTTCGGCACGTGCCAGGGCAAAAAATGGATGCCGAAATCCGTGCAGTCGATGGCTCGGATCGGGGTCATGCCAATCGTAGAGAAAGTAATCGTGTAACAAGGCTCCGCGCAACAGCGATGCACGGTCGACCGAAATGCCAGCACGGCCCAAGCGCTCGGCAAAGGACAGGCTCGCCCGCGCTACCGAAGTCACATGTGCATAGACCGTCACGTCGCCATGCTGGATAAACTCGTGCGTCAGGTCCAAGCGGCCCGCCTGGGCCAGCTGGTGGGCGGCATAGTCGACCTCGTGCGCGATTTTCTCGGCACGAACGGCATCAGACATGCTGCCTCCTTCCAGCGGCTCACGGCGGCAAGCCACGGCCTGCACGCATTGAATAAAATCAACATCGAATCTACCAGTATGGCATCGGACAAAACGTTTTGCCCCGCCAGTTGGCGAATTACCGCGCCGCCGTCACATATCAAACGCCAAAATGTGCGAGACTGTTCTGTGCAATTGTGCCGGCCGAGGGAGCGCCGGCGCTCGATTCGCATGGAGTAACCCACAACGATGCTGCTTACGCAAACGACAACGCCCGAGGACGTCAAGGCTCTTAATCGCGCCGAGCTCCCGCAGCTCTGCGACGAGATTCGCCACGCCATCCTCGAAAGCTCCGCCGCTGTCGGCGGACACGTTGCCCCCAACCTAGGCGTCGTTGAACTCACGGTCGCACTCCATCGCGTGTTTAACTCCCCCATCGACAAGCTTGTCTTTGACGTTTCGCACCAGACCTACGCCCACAAGGCGCTGACCGGGCGCGCGTACACCTATATCGATCCGGAGCGTTATGGCGAGGCCTCTGGCTTTGCCAATCCCGACGAGTCCGGGCATGACCTGTTTGCCATGGGTCACACCTCGACCTCGGTGAGCTTGGGCTGCGGTCTTGCCCACGCGCGCGACCTGGCGGGTGACACGTATAACGTCATTACCGTTATTGGCGACGGCTCGCTTTCGGGCGGTCTGGCTTTTGAGGGCTTTAACAATGCCGCCGATCTCGACAGTAACTTGATCATTATCGTCAACGATAACGACCAGTCCATTGCCGAAAACCACGGTGGTCTGTATCGCAATCTGGCCGAGCTGCGCGCCAGCAACGGCACCTGCGAGCGCAACGTTTTCCGCGCGCTGGGGCTCGACTATCGCTACCTGGACGCCGGCAACGATGTCCAAGCGCTGGTCGATACGCTGCAGGAGCTGCGCGATATCGATCATCCCATCGTGCTGCACGTCTCCACCGCCAAGGGCAAGGGCTTTGAGCCGGCCCAGAGCGACCCCGAGCACTGGCATCATGTGGGGCCCTTCGATATGGCAACCGGTCGCAAACTTTGCCCGGGCCACCCGAGCGAGCCCGCGCCGCGCACCTATGCCGATATTACGAGCGAGGCACTCAACGCCGCTATCGCGAACGACCCGCAGGTTGTCGCCATCACGGCTGCCACGCCCTATATCATGGGCTTTACGCCCGAGCTTCGCGCCGCGGCAGGCAAGCAGTTTGTCGACGTGGGCATTGCCGAAGAGCACGCCGTCACCTTTGCCACCGCGCTCGCCAGCGCCGGCGCCAAGCCGGTCTTTGGCGCATACGGCACGTTTTTGCAGCGCGCCTACGATGAACTGTGGCACGACCTGTGCCTCAACGACGCCCCCGCAACCATCCTGGTGTTTGGCGCTTCGGTCTTTGGCACAACGTCCGAGACGCACCTCTCGTTCTTTGATATTTCCATGCTGGGCGGACTTCCCAACATGCGCTACCTGGCACCGGCCTGCATGGAAGAATACTTGTCCATGCTGAGCTGGTCGCTCGACCACCGCGAGCATCCCGTGGCAATCCGCGTACCGGGCATCGGCCTGGTAAGCCGTCCCGATCTGGCGCCCGCCGAGGGCGCCGATTATGGCATCGTGCGCTACGACGTCGCGCGTCAGGGCCGCGATGTAGCCGTGCTTGCGCTTGGCGACTTCTTTGAACTGGGCGAGCACGTGGCAAACCGCTTGGCTGCCGAGTACGGCATCGAGGCCACGCTCGTCAACCCGCGCTTTGCAACCGAGCTTGACCGCAAGTTTCTCGACAGCCTTGCCGCCGAGCATCGCGTTGTCGTCACCCTCGAGGACGGCATCTTGGACGGTGGGTGGGGCGAGCGTGTCGCGTGCTACTTGGCCTGCACGCCTGTGCGCACGCGCACCTTTGGCATCGCCAAGGGCTTCCCCGACCGCTACGACCCCAACGAGCTGCTCGCGCAGAACGGCATGACGGTCGAGAACATGGCCGCCGAAGCCGTAAGGCTACTCAACGAGTAAATAACCTCCGCAAGGGAAGCACCCCTGCGGAGGTTTTTATTTTCGCGACGCGATTATCTCAATCTGTAACATCTAGAGGATAAATCCTCGTCCAGATGTTACAGATCTAGATAAGACATCTTAGTCCCAGACCTTTGTCTCAATCTGTAACAGATAGAGACCTTTTGTCCGTCCAGATGTTACAGATCGAGACATTCGAATCCCCCTGAAGAGATAATCTCGATCTGTAACAGCTAGAACCCATTTCCTCGTCTACCTGTTACAGATTGAGACAAAACAACGAGACCGGCCGCCCGCAAAACGCTTTCTTAGCTGTAATAATCAACGTTTGCCCAGATAAAGCCTACCAAAATAAACCTGTCCCTTTTTGGTAGGTAGAATTACCCATAAGGTAAGTATGTTTCTGAGTTATTTCGTGTTGACCCATTTGAGCGCGATAGGGTATAACTCTACTCAACCGCTAGGGATTTTATTGAGAAAGGTGTTCTACCATGAGCAAGAACCTCTCCCAGCAGGTCGTTCTCGACCGCCGCGGCTTCGTTGCCGCCACCTTCGCAACCGTCGCCGGCCTTGGTCTTGCCGGCTGCTCCGACACCAGTGCCGAGACCGACAAGGGTTCCGCCGCCGGCTCTTCCAAGAGTTCCAATGATGCCGAGGCTTCCACCACACTCGACGCCAAGGCATTCGACAAGCTCGTCGACAACGGCCCCAAGGCCGATGACGACGCCATCGCCGCCAGCACCTGGGCCACGGCTGTCAAGGACGCCGGCGTCTTTAAGATCGGTGGCGTCCAGACCTCCACGCTCTTCTCCCTCCTCAACGAGAAGGACGGTCAGACCCGCGGCTTCGACGCCGGTATCGCACAGCTCCTGTCCAACTACATTCTGGGCGAGAACAAGGTCGAGATCACCCAGGTGACCTCGGACACGCGTGAGTCCGTCCTGCAGAACGGCCAGGTCGACGCTGTCTTTGCCACCTACACCATCACCGATGAGCGCAAGAAGCTCGTCTCCTTTGCCGGTCCCTATTACTACACGCAGCAGGCCATCCTGGTACTCGCCGATAACGACGACATCAAGAGCGTCGATGACCTGGCCGACAAGAACGTCGCCGTCCAGTCCGGCTCCAACGGCCCCGCCATCCTGGAGGAGTTCGCTCCCAAGGCCAGCCAGCAGGAGTTCAAGACCGACGAGGAAGCCCGCCAGGCACTCCAGCAGGGTCGCGTTGACGCCTACGTCATCGACAACAACATGCAGCAGAGCGCCCTGGTCCGCGAGCCGGGCAAGTACAAGATCGCCGGCAAGCCCTTCGGCAGCAAGGAACCCTATGGCATCGGCCTGCCGCTCGATTCCGACGGCGTCGCCTTTGTCAACGACTTCCTTAAGAAGATCGAGGACGACGGCACCTGGACCGAGCTGTGGCAGATCTGCATCGGTGACCGTACGGGCGACACCAATGTTCCCGAGCTGCCCGAGATCGGCGCCTAGGCAGCGAGCCTGGTAACGACCGCAACGAAACCATATGGAAACGCACGGCGCGCTTTATTGCGCTAAACTGTTTCCTCACTGAGTTGTCGGGGCTTCCGTACACACGGGAGCCCCTTTCCTTACCGGCAGGAGGTCCGCATGAGTCTCTCCGAGCTCTGGTCGCTCTATGGCCAGAACTATATCGACGCGCTGCTAGCAACCTGGGGCATGACGCTTGAGTCGTTTGCCATCGCCATGGTGCTGGCCGTCGCCGTCACCGTGATGCGCGTGTCGCCGCTCAAGCCGCTGCGCATCTTTGGCGACCTGTATGTTCAGGTCTTCCGTAACATCCCCGGCATCGCGCTGCTCATCATCGTCGTCTATGCGCTGCCGCCGCTCAAGGTCGTCCTGCCCTACCGCACCTGCGTTATCGTCGCCACGGTCCTTTTGGGCTCGGCCTTTGGCTCCGAGAACTTTATGAGCGGTATCAACACCGTCGGCGTCGGTCAGGTGGAAGCCGCCCGCTCGCTGGGCATGAGCTTCAGCCGCATCCTCGCCAAGATCGTGATTCCGCAGGCGCTGCGCTCGAGCGTGCTGCCCATGACCAACCTCTTTATCGCCGTCATGCTCACCACCGCGCTCGGCAGTCAGGTGCCGCTTAAACCGCAGGAACTCACCGGCGTGGTGAGCTACATCAACACGCGCTCGCTCGGCGGCGTCGCCGCGTTCTTTATCTCGGCGCTCGGCTACCTGGGCACGGCCTTTGTGGTGAGCCACATTGGCAACTACATCGATAAGAAGGTGAGGATCCTCCGATGAGCAAGCACTCCACCTCCGCGCTCACCATGCGCGATGCGCTCTACGAGGCTCCCGGCCCCAAGATGCGCGCCAAGATTCGCATCGGCACCGCCATCTCACTTGTTGCCGTCGCCGTTCTCGTCGCCCTTGTGTTGCAGCGCTTTTATGTGACCGGCCAGCTTTCGGTTCACTATTGGTATTTCTTTACGCACCTCACCACCTGGAAGTTCCTGCTTGCCGGCTTTGAGGGCACCGTTAAAGTCGCACTCACCGCCGGCGCCATCGCGCTAGTGCTCGGCCTTGCCCTTATGCTCGGTCGCACCAGCGACATTAAGCCGCTGCAGCTGGTCTGCCGCGTGCTCACCGACTTCTTCCGCGGCGTGCCGAGCCTGCTGTTCATCTATTTCTTCTTTTTGGTGCTGCCCCAGTACAAGATCGCGCTGCCATCGTTTTGGATGCTCACGCTTCCCGTCGCGCTCGCCGCAGCCGGCGTGCTGGCCGAGATCTTCCGTGCCGGCGTCAACGCCGTGCCGCGCGGCCAGGTCGAGGCCGCCCAGGCACTCGGTCTCTCCAAAGCTAAAATCACCTTTAAAATCGTGTTGCCGCAGGCTATCCGGTTTATCATTCCGTCGTTGATTTCGCAGCTCGTGGTCGTAGTCAAAGACACCACCGTGGCCTACGTGGTGAGCTACCCCGACCTTATGCAAAATGCCCGCGTGCTCATTACCAACTACGACGCCCTCGTGTCGGTCTACCTGGTTATCGCGGTCATCTACATCCTCATCAACGTCGCGATCAACAAGGCCGCTGTCTATGTTTCGCACAAGACCGGCGCGACCATCATCCGCTAACGCTTTACCATTTCGAGTCATAAGGAGCCGAGCACCATGGCACAGAGCACCTCTTCCACCGGCAATCAGCCGCTGATCGAGCTCAGACACGTCGATAAGCACTATGGCGATCTACACGTCCTCAACGACATCAATCTCTCGGTCGACCGCGGCGAGGTCGTCGTTGTGATCGGGCCCTCGGGCTCGGGCAAGTCGACCATGTGCCGCACCATCAACCGCTTGGAAACCATCGACTCGGGCGAGATCTTCATCGAGGGCGAGCCCCTGCCGCAGGAAGGCAAGGATCTTGCCCGCATGCGCGCCGAACTGGGCATGGTGTTTCAGCAGTTCAACCTGTTCGCACATATGACCGTGTTACAGAACGTCATGCTGGGACCGGTCGATGTGCTGGGCGTGTCCAAGGAGGAGGCTCGTGAGCGCGCCATGGACCTGCTGAGCCGCGTGGGCGTTGCCGAACAGGCCGATAAGGTGCCCGCGCAGCTCTCAGGCGGCCAGCAGCAGCGCGTAGCCATCGCCCGCTCGCTTGCCATGCAGCCCAAGGCCATGCTCTTCGACGAGCCCACGAGCGCTCTTGACCCCGAGATGATCAACGAGGTGCTCGAGGTCATGGTCCGTCTGGCACAGCAGGGCATGACGATGATCGTCATCACACACGAGATGAACTTCGCCCGCCGCGTGGCCGACCGCGTCGTGTTTATGGCCGACGGCCAGATCGTGGAAACCGGCACGCCCGACGAGTTCTTCGACCACCCCCAGACCAAGCGCGCCCAGGACTTCCTCAACTCCATCAAGGGTCACTAACCAGCCACCCCGTGGGACACAAATCCATCGGAAGCGTTGTCCCACGTCTCTCATGCGCCCTGTCACCTTCAGATTCGAAAGCCGCACCCATGATCGGAACCCGCACCTCATCGTCCTACACTCCGCACGTCGACGTCGATCCCGCTGACCGCCCGCTTATCCTGGTAGCACCACGCTGGGAAGAAGCGAAGCCCTATTTGAGCGAGACGCTCTCCCCCAACGAGGAGATTGCGAGCGTATTTGTCGACGCCATTCTTGCCGCCGGCGGTCTGCCGCTGCAGATGTCCATCACCGAGGACATTGAGGTCATCCGTCATTACGTCGATATCGCCGACGGCATCGCCATTCCCGGCGGCCCCGATGTCAATCCCAAACGTTGGGGCGATGATCGACCCTACGACCCCACCCTCTGCTGCGAGATCCGCGATAGTTTTGAGTTTAAGCTGGTCAGCGAGGTGCTCCGTGCCAAAAAGCCGCTCTTTACCACCTGCCGCGGCACGCAACTGCTCAACGTCGCCACCGGCGGCACCCTGTGCATGGACGTGCCGAGCCTGGGCGCGCGCGAGGGCCGCACGCAGTGGCGCCATACCCACGTGCTCAACGACCCTGTGCATCCTGTCGAGGTCGTGCCGGGCTCGCTGCTGGAGCGCGCGGTTGGCGGGCACAGGCTGATCCAGACCAACTCCGCACATCACTGCTGCGTCGATCGTCTGGGTAAGAGCACGCGCTTGGTCGCCAAGGCAACCGACGGCGTTCCCGAGTGCATCGAAGTCGAAGGCCAGCCGTTCTGTCTGGGTGTGCAATGGCATCCCGAGTACACCTGGCAGACGCTCGAGACCGACTTTAACCTGTGGAAGTCGTTTGTCGAGGCGGCGGCCAAGGTAAAGCAGACCCGCTAGTTCGCGAACCGCATAACAGATAAGGGCGCCCCGCCGGCCACATGGTCCGACGGGGCGCCCTTTTGCCTATACGCGACAGGCGCGCAGCCCAAGGCTCGCAAGCTCTTATTCGGCCGTCTCGCGCAGGGCCGACATCGTAGCCGCATATTGCTGCTGCAGCGCATGCATCCCCTCGCGAGCGCCGTCAACGGCATCGGCGCCGCGCAGCGCCTCGGTCACCACGACCGCCGGCTCGTACAGATTATCGAATCCCAGGTTCTGGCTCACGCCCTTGAGCGTGTGCGCTGCCATAAACGCACCTTCGGCGTCTCCCGCCGCCATGGCGGCCTCCAGCTTGTCCATGCTCTCGTCATCCAAAAACTTGAGGGCAAAGCGGGCGAGCATTTCCTCGCCCATCAGCCGAGCGCACGCGTCATCATAATTGGCGCCGATCTTCTCATACGCCTCACGCATGGAAATCATGGATTAAAAACTCCTTTGGTCAAACTAAATCGTGGGAAACGCGACAACGTCGGCGGGGCGTGCCAACGTCTCGGCAATTTGGTCTTGCACCTCAAGCAGACAATCGAGCAGCAGCGGGTTAAAGGTGCCGCACTTACCGTCCAGGATCATCTGAATTGCCTCCTTGTGCGGGATAGCGTCCTTGTACACGCGCACGCTCGTCAGAGCATCGTACACGTCGGCCACCGAAACCACCTGTGCGGCAATGGGAATTTCGTCGCCCTTAAGGCCATCGGGATAACCCTTGCCGTCCCAGCGCTCGTGATGCCAACGCGCAATCTGGTACGCATATTCCATAAGCGCATTGCCGGCGTGATGGCTACCCAGCTCAAGCAGCATGTCGGCGCCGATCGTGGTATGCGTCTTCATAATCTCGAACTCCTCGGACGTAAGGCGCCCGGGTTTGTTGAGAATCGCATCGTCAATCGACATCTTGCCGATATCGTGCAGCGCCGAAGCCAGGGCAATCGTGGAGCGCTCCTCATTGTCAAGGGAAATGGTGTCGCTACGCTGGACCAGACAGCCAAGCAGCAGCTCGGTCAGCTTTTCGATGTTCGTAACGTGCCTGCCGCTCTCGCCGTTGCGAAGCTCCATGACGCCAGCCATGATGTCGATGAGCATGCGACTGTTCTTGACACGCTCGTTGTACTGCTGGGACAGCAGGCTCGTCAGACGGCGCTGTTTGGCGTATAGGCGGACGGTGTTGCTTACACGGCGGCGCACGACACGGGAGTCAAACGGGCGGTTGATATAGTCCGAGGCGCCCAGCTCGTACGCGCGCAGAACCATATCATCGGAATCTTCGCTCGAAATCATGATGACAGGCAGATTGTCACTAACCGATCGGCGCGACAGACCGGCCAGCACCTCAAAGCCGCTTATGCCCGGCATGACAATATCCAGCAGCACGAGCGACAACTCATCACCATAGCGGTCGACCATGTCGAGCGCCGTACGACCGTTGTCGGCCTCGAGGATGCAATACTCGTCCTTGAGCATCTCGCTGAGAATGACTCGGTTCATCTCGGAGTCATCGACAATAAGTACCAAAGGCTTTTCGCTTTGGAAGGCCTCGATGGAATCGGCATCGGTCACGACCGTACCGGCTTTTGCCTTAGCGCGGCTCAGTAACTGGACAGCGCGGCCAACGCCCTCATCGACCGTCTCGCCATGAATGCGAACGCCACCAACACATGCCGTCAAGCTCACGTACTCATGGCCCGGAATAATCGTGGAACGAACGGCATCGGACACCTGATGCAGGCGACGGGTGAAGTCATCGGAGGGAATATTGGGCATGACAACCACAAACTTGTCGCAGCCATAGCGCACAAGCTCGTCAGTCGAACGGATTCCGCTGCGCATGGCTGTCGCCACGGCACCGAGCGCAAGGTCGCCGGCATGACGGCCACACGTATCGTTGAAGACCTTAAAATCATCAAGGTCGATCATCGCAACGCCGGCATTCATGCGGGCGCTACGGAGCTTTTCCTCGTAATATCGGCGATTGTGCACGCTCGTCAGCACGTCGGTGTAGACAAGGTCCTCTTTTGCAGCCTCTTGCCCATCGATCGGACGCACCATCAGCAGGACATGAGGCTCGCCCTCGACCTTCAGAGGGCGCAGATGGGCGCGGTACTCAACGCCATCGTTGAGCAGTTGCTCCGACACCTCATCGGAATCTGTCAAGGCCTCAAGACTTGCCTGGCGCAAACAAGGGCAGCGATCACCGGCGAGCAGGCAGTTAGGCTCGCTCTTAATCTGATCGGCCGACAGCAAACGTACCACGGGGTAGGTCTTCGCGACACGGGCGACCTCGGTGGCAGCCTCCTCGTCGGTTAGATTGACCTCGTGATTATTGAGCATATGGGGCCCTTTCGATAGCTTCGCATGGTAGCGGTGGGTTCCAAATCCTACAAGGGTAACACCTTGCCGATGCAGGTAAGCACGTGAATGCTGTTACATTTTTATGAGTTGGCAGACGGCGCGATTGAAGCCGCAGACGTGAGGTTTTAAGCATATTTGTTAACAAGGCCGAAACGTTTGCGGGTGAAGTCTGCTTTGGCTATTGCGGGTGTTAGAGCCCCAGGATGCCAAGGACAGTCTGGGCAGCCGCTCCCGGGCGATCGCGCAGGCCGTTGTGCGCGCCGGGAACCATTACGAGTGGACAGTCCAAAAGCTCAGCCGCCACCCTTGTGCCCGCCTCGCGAGGCGTGCCAATCGAGAGCTCGCCCAGGAGCACGGCGGCCACCGTTTTCGACGCACGAACGCTATCCCAATCGGGAACGCAGGTCATAGTAATCCCGTATTCGTTTGCCATGAAGCTGCGGCCGTTGCGCAGGGCATGCTTGGCTTCTGCCTCGGTTAACTTGGGGGCCTCAGGGTCCGAATCGCCGATGGCGCCCAGGAAGGCCCGTAATGCCCTGGAGACCTTTCCCGCGGCGATCATCTCGAGCAAAACCGGGGCCGCGCCCAGACCGGCACCCTCATCCGTCACGGCGGGTTCATGCAGAATCGCACGCGAGATTATGGCGGGGTTTGCACGGAGAAGCTCCAGGGCCACCAACGTACCGGCACTGTGCGCGAGCACGTTTGCCGGAGTGCCAATATGCTCGATAACGGCCTGCAGGTCCGCGGCCTGGACGGCGAGGTCGTAGCGTCCGTCTGCAGCGTCGCCGCTCTCGCCGCAACCGCGCCGGTCGTAGGTAATGACGCGATAGTCACAGGCGAGCTCGCGGGCGATGGCGTCAAAAAAGACGCCGTCGACGCAGGCACCGTGCACGCAAACCAAGGCGGGTGCATCGGACGATACAACCGGGCCGGCATACTCGCGGCAGGCGATCGTAGTGCCCGCATTCTCGACCGTAAAATCCATGTTGTGCCCCCATCATCAACGCCCATCCAGCTGTACATCAGTACGGTTGGATGGACCCGCATTGCCTTACGCCTTGTTAACAGATTAACTGTACCCGACCCAAGGCTTTTCATGGCACCGCATAATGAGCGACGTTAAAAAACGAAACTTGTAAAGCAAGAGCCCGCACCTTGCTTTGGAGCCGATGCTATGCTTAGGCACAATTGTCTTGAGGAGCATATGCCTATGTCTACGTTTTTAAATGCCAGCCCCATCTTTGGGCCCGTCCGCAGCCGTCGCCTGGGCCTTTCGCTCGGTGTCAACATGATGCCGGCGAGCGGCAAAATCTGCACGTTCGACTGCATCTACTGCGAGAACGGCCTCAACGCTGAGCGCCCCTGCCACGAGCCGTATAACACGGCCGGCGTGGTGCTCGATGCACTCGAGGCCAAGCTGCACGGGATGGCAATCGAGGGTGAGCTGCCCGATGTAATCACGTTTGCCGGCAATGGCGAGCCCACCGCCGCACCGGAGTTTCCGCAGGCCATCACCGGTGCCGTCGCACTTCGCGACCAGCTGGCCCCAAACACCAAGATTGCCGTGCTTTCCAACGGCACGCGCGCCGACCGTCCCCAGGTGCACGATGCGCTCATGATGGTCGACGACAACATCCTCAAGCTCGATACGGTCGACCCGGCATTTATCCAGCTGCTCGACCAGCCCGTTGGCCCCTACGATGTAGAGCACCAGATCGAAACGTTCGCGAGCTTTGACGGTCACGTTATTATCCAAACGATGTTTTTGAGCGGCGAGTACCGGGGCAAGTCTCTCGATAACACCGGCGAGGAGTACGTCGGCCCTTGGCTCGCGGCGCTCGAGCGCATTCGCCCGCAGGAGACGACCATCTACACGGTGGCGCGCGAGACACCGGTCGCCGGCCTTGCCAAAGCAGCGCCCGAGGCACTCGACACGATCGCCGCACGCGTGCGCGCCCTCGGCATCCCCTGCCAGGTGAGCTACTAGCAAAACCACGCAGCAGCCAGTGCCCGCCATCCCGCCCCATCAGTTGCGGTGATATAGTTCCTATTTGTGCTGTTAAACCGCTTAAATCGGAACTATATCACCGCAACTTTTATAGACGCGTGGGTGGGCTATACTAGCTGCGGATGAAAGGAAGTTAGCCATGTTTGACAAAGGACCCGTGCCCGGCCGCAACGACGCTTGCTGGTGCGGCAGCGGCAAAAAATATAAGAAATGCCATAGCACCTTTGATGAGCGCCTCGAGCGCTTGTGGGAAGAGGGCTGGGAGGTTCTGCCCCGCACGCTCTACAAGACGCCCGCCGATATCGAGGGCATCAAGCGCTCGGCCGCCATTAACGTAGGCGTGCTCGACTACGTAGGCGAGCACATCGCCGCGGGCATGACCACCAACCAGATTGACCAGATGATCTACGACTACACCGTCGAGCACGGCGGCACGCCGGCCGACCTCAACTACGAGGGCTACCCCAAGAGCGTATGCACCTCGATCAACGACGTGGTCTGTCACGGTATCCCCTGCGATACGGACGTGCTGCACGAGGGCGACATCATCAACGTCGACTGCTCCACGATCCTGGACGGCTACTTTAGTGATTCGAGCCGCATGTTCTGCATCGGCGAGGTCTCTGCCGAGCGCCAGCGCCTGGTCGACGTCACCCGCGCCAGCGTGGAGGCGGGCCTGGCGGCCGTCAAGCCATGGCTGCCGCTGTCCGTTATGGCCGAGGCCGTACAAAAGACGGTCGAGGACGCCGGCTTTAGCGTGGTGCGCGAGTACGGCGGACACGGCATCGGTAAGGAGTTCCACGAGGACCCGTTTGTGGGCTTTACCACCGAGGCACCCGATGTGGACACCATCATGGCTCCGGGCATGGTCTTTACCATTGAGCCCATGGTCAATGCCGGAGCGCCCGACATCAAGATTAGCAAGGGTGACGGTTGGTGTGTGCGCACCAAGGACGGCAGCGATTCGGCCCAGTGCGAGGTACAGCTCGTGGTGACCGAGGACGGCTACGAGCTGCTGAGCTGGTAGCCGTGGATGCGCCGGATGCTGACGGGCACGCTCGTCTTGCATCCGGCGTTTTTGTTTGAGCGTTTTGCCTGATAAAACCTGCCAAAATAAACCTGTCCCTTTTTGGCAGGTCGAGCGGAGAGGACTGCTTGTGAACATCCTGGTTTTGTTGCCCGTCAACGACCGTCATCGCACAATTCTTGAGTCGAGCGCTCCGGGCGAGGACTTTATCTACACGAGCTCCGACGCCATCACGCGTGAGCAGGTCGCCAACGCCGACGTAATCTTGGGCAACATAGACCCTGCCTTGCTTACCGCATGCGAGCATCTCCAGCTGTTGCAATTGCAGACCGCCGGCTATGACGATTACTTGGCCGCCGGCACCGTGCCGGCTGAAGCCAAGCTGTCTTGCTCGATCGGCGCCTACGGCCAGGCCGTGAGCGAGCACATGTTTGCCATGGTCCTTTCCATGATGAAGCGCCTGCCCGGCTATCACGACTTGCAGCGCGAGCATCGCTGGGAGGATTTGGGGCCGGTTACCTCGCTCAAAAATGCCAACGTGCTGGTGCTGGGCGCGGGCGACATTGGCGGCCACTTTGCCACGCTCTGCCGCAACATGGGCGCGCACGTCCGCGGCATCAAGCGCCATCCACTCGTCTACCCCATTGTGTTTGAGGACATGGACGGCATGGACGCTCTACCTGAGCGCCTGGCAGAGGCAGACATCGTCGCATCCTTTATGCCGAGCACACCCGAGACCCGCGGCCTGGCGAACGCCGAGTTCTTCGCCGCGATGAAGCCGGGCGCCTTCTTTGCCAACGGCGGCCGCGGCGACCTTGTGGTCGCCGACGACTTGGTTGCCGCCTTGGAGTCGGGACATCTCGCCGGCGCCGCGGTCGACGTCACCGACCCCGAGCCCCTGCCCGCGACAAGCCCGCTGTGGGATGCGCCCAACATGCTCATCACACCGCACGTCTCTGGCTGGTTCCATCTAGCCGCCACCCTCAACAACGTCGTCGACATTGCCGCGGAGAATCTGCGTCACCTGCAGGCCGGCGAAACTTTACGTTGTTGGATCGAGCACTAATCTTGTTCCGCCGTTTTACCAAACGCCGGAACCCCTCGACGCTGCGAGCCCCATGGGTTCCGCCGTTCTAACGAACGGCGGACCGGTCGACGCTGCGAGCCCGCCGTTTGGCCAATCTGCCGTTCAATTTCAAAGGCGCGACCAGAAGGTCAGCGCCTTTTCATTTCACGGCACCTTGGCTCAAACGGCAGGCTCTCGCTGACTTTTGCTCAACCTGTGGGGTCTTCAAATTGTTAGAGCGTTGCTAAGTAATTCTTTGCGTCTTCTACGCTCATTGCTGCGACAGGCGCGTGTGAACAGAGTTTGACATCGTTGGTGACCAGTAAATCTGCTTGGGAGCGCATCGCTGCCGCAATGATTAAATCGTCTTCGTAATCGCTATGGAGATTACGCTGCTTGCTCGCCATCCATATGTCACTCAGGTCGCAGGGTACCGGCGTGGCAAGTTGCGACAACACGTCGAGGCAATCCCATGCAAGTGATGTCGCCGCCACGGCGGCATCTTGGGATAGTGAGCCATGCTCGCGCCGATACCATGCCTTATGTTCGCTTGAAATCAAATAGAACAGATCTTTGGACGATGTCGCCGCATACAGCAAATCCACCTGCGCCGTGCATGCATCGCGTAAAAACTCAATCGCCACCGAACGACCACGTCGTGAGGGAATGAAGTAATCGAGCCACACGTTGGTGTCAACCAAGATACGCCTTGGAGCCTCACTCATAGAGCCAGCTCATCTCCTCGCCATAGCGATCCGCATAGGCATTCCGTTTGAGCTCTTCGTCGTCCGATGGCTGAGCCCTGACCATATCGATTCCCGACTCACGGCAAGCGGCAGCGAACAGCTTCGACCCCTGATCCATGAGCTCGAGCTTACGTTTGGCGGCCTTTTCGCGCTCGCGCTGTTCCGCCCGGGCACGACTGGGCAGCAGGATATCCTCGAGCGCGCCGGGCCGATCAGCCAGAGATGCCGCAAGTTGCCAGAGCGCACGCACCGCTTGGCTCGGCGTCATACCGGCCCTGGAGAGAGCGGCGTCCCCACTCCTTTTAAGATCGGCATCGAGACGCACGTTGATCTGAGCGGCTGTTGTGGTCATGACCCCTCCTTAATACTTCAAAACTATCATAAAACTCTATGGTAGATACGTAAAGCATGTATAGCATTTATAAGCATTAGCCGTACTCTGTACACAAAAAGCCGCCGAGGCACACTGCACCTCGGCGGCCACATATCACAGATCTAGCTCGGTTTCACCCTTTGCATTCGCCCAGATAAAACCTGGCAAAATAAACCTGTCACTTTTTGGCAGGTTTTTAGAGCTCCACGCTTTCGGCGCCGTTGATGGTTAGGTTTCGCTCGTAGAAGGCGGTGAGGGCACGGATGGCGTACATCACGTCGCGCACGCCGCCGGTCTCGTAGCTCGAGTGCATGGCCAGCTGCGGCAGGCCCACGTCCACGGCGTGCATGCTCGCCTGCATGTTCGACAGGTTACCGAGCGTGGAGCCACCCGCCATATCGCTCTTGTTGGCGAAGGCCTGCGTGGGCACGTCGGCGTCATCGCAAATAGCCTGGAACACCGCGCGGCTAAAGGCATCGGTGCAGTAGTGCTGGTTGGCGGCTTCCTTGATGACGATGCCGCCGTTGAGTACAACCTGATTGCGGGCATCGCACTTCTCGGCGTGGTTGGGGTGCACGGCATGTGCATTGTCGCAGCTTACAAGCATCGAGGCGGCAAGGGCGCGATGGTACGACTCGTCGTCAAAGCCCAGCGATCCGTTAATGCGGCGCAGCGCGTCGGCCAAGAACGTCGACATGGCGCCCTGCTTGGTCTCGGAGCCAACCTCCTCATTATCAAAGCAGCAGAAGACCGAGACATCGTGCGCGTTCTCGGCGCCCAAAAATGCCTGTAGCGAGGTATAGGCGCAGGCCAGGTCGTCAAGCTTGGGCGTCGAGATAAACTCGTCGGCCCAGCCCCAAATGCGCGCATCCTGACGATTGACCAGGAACAGATCGCGGCCCAAAATTTGTTCGGGCTCAACATCCAGCTCTTCGGCGATCAGGGCATCAAAGTCGCCCTGCTTAAGCTCGCCGGCACTGATGAGCGGGCACAGGTCGACAGCTCGGTTGGGAGCAAAGCCCTCGTTGACGCCACGGTTCATATGGATAGCAAGGCTCGGGATAATAGCGACCTCGCGCTCGGTGGCAAGCAGGCGGCTCTCAATACGGTCGCCCTCGCGCACCAGCACGCGGCCCGCGAGCGCCAGCGGGCGATCGAACCAGGTGTAGTCAATCATGCCGCCGTAGGCCTCGGTGTTCAGGCGCAGCGTCTCGCCCGCGCCGTCGAGCTCGGGCACGGCCTTAACCTTAAACGTCGGCGAGTCGCTGTGCGACGCCGTCAGCTGAAAATGATAGTCGCCGGCAACGCCGTCCTCGCCCCACGTCGCGGCCAGGTCCTCGCCCACCTTAAAGGCGATGACACTCGAGGTATTGCGCTGCGTGTAATAACGCCCGCCCGGCTCGATATCCCATGCCGCGTTCTCGGGCAGGTAGGTAAAGCCCGCCTCGTCGAGCTCGGCCATAATGGTCGCCGCCGTATGGAACATGCTGGGGCATGCCTCGATAAAGTCGATGAGGTCGTTGGCGGCCTCGATATCGTCGGCAGTCACGTGCACGCGCTCGGGCGTTTCCTGATCCGTCATGCTCTCCCCTTTCGCTGGGTTGATGGTCCCCTCCAGCATACCCCGCCGCGCCAGCGCCGCGCCTTTCATTCCATGTTTAATCCCACGCCGCTCGCCAAGTTGAGCCATCATGCCCGTGCACCTTTTGCGACAATTACGCTAACAGGACGAGAGGAGCCGTCATGAAGCCACGTAACATTGCCATCGTCTGCGGTGTTGCAGGAACCGCCGTCGGCATCGCCATTGCCGCCGGTATCGTTTATCACAAACAAATCAAGTCCGCCACGTCGCTCAAACGCTTGACCGGCTACGCGGATGGCCATGACCTGTACGCAATCGACATCGCCTATGACTACGATCTTGATCGCATCATCTCCGCTGGCGTGCGCGACGACCAGGCCTACATCGATGCTGTGGTGGCGCAGGTGTTGCCCGGCGTGCCGGCACATGTCCAGGCGCCCCAGTTTGCCTGCAGCGCCTTTGCCGCCGTAGATGCCGAAGGCCGCGTGCGCACCGGTCGCAATTACGACTTTAAGGACGACACCTCGGCGCTGCTGGTGCGCAATCACCCGCGCGACGGCTATGCCTCCATCGGCTTTGCGGCTCTCAATAACCTGGGCGATAACACTCCGCTTGACTCCGTCGCCGGACGTGCCGCCGCACTCATGGGCCCGTTTGCCCAGCTCGACGGTGTTAACGAATGCGGCGTGTCCATTGCCGTACTCACCCTGGATTCCAAACCCTGTGATCAGGATACGCAGCGCCCCGTCATCAATACCTCGCTCGCCATCCGCCTGGCGCTCGACCGTGCCGCCACCACGCAAGAAGCTGTCGACCTGCTTTCCGCCTACGACATGCACGCCATGGCAGGACGCGATTACCACTTCTTTATCAACGACGCCGCCGGTGACGCGCGGGTGGTGGAGTGGGATCCGCGCGATCCGGACCGCGCTTTCAAGGCGACTCCTGTACGCCAGGTCACGAACTTCTACGCCTGCTATGGTGACGAAGTGCTGCCCAACCAAAAGAATGGCGAGCTGGGCCATGGTAAAGAGCGCGCCGTCGCAATCGCCGATGTCCTTGACGCCCATGTCGGTGCCCAGGACGAAACGATTGTCTGGGAAGCCCTGCGTGCCGCAGCGCAAGAACCCAATCCGGAAGACATCACCAGCAATACGCAATGGTCGGTCGTCTTCGACAACACCGAGCCCGCTGCCGCCATCACGCTGCGCCGCCACTGGGGCGACGTCGACGCCTTCGCACTGTAAGGAGCCAGGCCCGTCAACCTTACGCCCGCCTGACGTTGTTTACATTTCCATACGCTTGAGCTAACACGTTTTACCCCCGCGTCAACAGTGTGCGGGGGTAAACTTATGCGCATGTTATAACTTGCCCGGAAGGATTCATCATGCTTAGGATCGGTCTTCTTACCAGTGGCGGCGACTGCCAGGCGCTCAACGCCACTATGCGCGGCATCGTCAAAACGCTTATGACAAATAGCGAAGAACCTATCGAGATCTATGGTTTTGAGGACGGCTACCAGGGCCTTATCTACAGCAGATTCCGCGTCATGACGCCCGCCGATTTTAGCGGCATCCTCACCCGCGGCGGCACCATCCTGGGCACGAGCCGCACGCCGTTCAAGCGCTTGGACATTCCCGAAGCCGATGGCGTCGAGAAGGTGCCCGCGATGGTCCACACCTATCACAAGCTGCAGCTCGACTGCCTGTTTATGCTGGGCGGCAACGGATCCACCAAGACCGCCAACCGCCTGCGCGAAGAGGGCCTCAACGTTATCGCCCTACCCAAAACCATCGATAACGACACCTGGGGCACCGAGTTGACGTTTGGCTTTACGAGCGCCATCGACGTCGCTACCAAGTGCATCGACGACATCCACACCACCGCGTCGAGTCACGGGCGCGTGTTCGTTATCGAGATCATGGGCCACAAGGTTGGCTGGATCCCGCTGTATGCCGGCGTCGCGGGCGGCGCAGATGTCATCTTGATTCCCGAGATTCCCTACGACATGGATAACGTCATCAAGACCATTGAGCATCGCATGGAGACCGGCAGCCGCTTTACCATCGTGGCCGTCGCCGAGGGCGCCATCTCCAAAGAGGACGCAGCACTGTCCAAGAAGGAGTACAAGAAGAAGCTCGCCGAGCGCACGAGCCCGTCAATCGTGTACGACATCGCCAAGGAGATCGAAGCCAAGACCGGTCGCGAGACCCGCGTCGCCATCCCCGGTCACACGCAGCGCGGTGGCCAGCCCGACGCCCAGGACCGCATCTTTGCGACCCAGTGCGGCGTCGAGGCCGCGCTTGGCTGCCTGCGTGGCGAGTTTGGCTACATGATTGCCCTGCGCGACGGCAAAATGTGCCACATGCCGCTCGAGGATGTCGCCGGCAAGCTCAAGTTTGTCGACCCCCAGAGTGATCTGGTGCGCGAGGCCAAGGCGCTGGGCATCAGCTTCGGCGACGAATAGCCTCGGCTGGAACCGCCCCCATCGGAGCCCCCAGGGCTTACCTCCCAAATCGTCCTCGGACATGTCAGGACCCCGCCGTGCGCTTCGCGCGGCGGGGTCCTTCCGTCCTGCGGAAAGATTTGGGAGGTAAGCCCTGGGGCCTCCTGCGGTAACTAGGGAGGCCGAGGCTATTCGTCTTCTTGCTGCGGATGCCTGACCTGAAATTCAGTTGCGGTGAAATAGTTCCTGCTTAGTCCGCAAATGGCTGAATTTAGGAACTACTCCACCGCAATTTACTGAGTGGGAGCTCTTGGCTGCTACTTGCATTGACATTTGTCCTAAAATGGCTGGTCGTTAGGGGTTGCTACCGGTAGTTGCGGTAGGGTTTGAGCAGATTCTAACTAGAAATGGTGGTCGCTACCGGTTGTTCTCGGCATACTCGGCTCATTCGATTCGACCATCAAACGAAAGGAACCACCATGGATCTTGCGATGGCACAGCGCCTCGTCGATCGCCGTAAAGCTGCCGGGCTTTCTCAGGAGGCGCTTGCTGCCCAGCTGGGCGTAAGCCGCCAGGCTGTTAGTAAATGGGAGCGCAGCGAGTCCTCACCCGATACCGATAACCTCATTGCGCTCGCCGCGCTGTATGGCGTGTCGTTGGACAAGCTGCTATATGGGGAGGCGGCCAACGATGCCGACGGCCCGGAGGACGGTAGTGCCGACACCGAGACGGCGGATGTGGCTGACGAGGCTGAGGATTCTGCCGAGCACGTCGATTGCGGTGACAAACCACTTGTCGATATTTCCCTCGCGCGCGGTATCCACGTCATTGATCCCAATAAAGGCGAGGAAGTCCATGTTGGTTGGAGCGGCATCCATGTGACCAACGAGCGCAAGGGCGAAGAGGTGCATGTGGGGCCGGGCGGCGTGCATATCGATACGCTTGAGGACGATGGACATAGCGTGCGTACCAATGACGACGGCACCGTCACCATCGACGGCGAGACGTTTTCCAGCTGGAAGGAAGCACACGACAAGCTCGACCATCATGGCAAGCATTTCCACACCAAGGTCGGACGTGCATGGAACAAATTCCCCTTCCCCGCACTTGTCACTCTCGCCTATCTGGTGCTCGGCATTGTCTACGGCACATGGGGCATGGGGCTTTTCCTCGTCTTTTTGGTTCCCGTCTACTACGCGATTGGTGACTTTATCGATCGACGCCATTTGTCAAAGCTCACTGAATGCGTCTATCCAGCAGCCGCCATCGCTTGGTTCCTCTACATGTGGCTCTGTTTGGGACAGCCCCATCCTGCATGGATCATCCTCATCACGATTCCCATCGTAAAGGCGCTCATGCGCTGGTGTCGCAAACAATGGAAGTGCCGCAAACAGGCCTAAACCGCCCCAACCAGCCAGCGCCACTCATCCGACACCGCCCGCCCCTTCCAAGTTGCGGTGATATAGGGACTGTTTTGAGGCTCCAAAGCGTCAAACAGTCCCTATATCACCGCAACTTACAAACAACTGGGCCAGTTCCGGCACGGAGATTAGCATTGAGCTGACCACGCGCCAAGAAAAGGGCCTATTTACTACGTTTAACTCGAGAGAGCCGACCATACCTGCCTTTTTTGAAAATCGACAGGCCTTCTACCTGCGGTTTTATTTTTCGTTTCCCCGGCATGATTGAGAGTATCCAATTAAACGTAGTAGATAGGCCCGTTTTGTGGCATACGACCCATTCAAGCCCAATCTCGAAGGCTAAAGAGAGCCTCTCATCCACGCCTGCGAGCGAAAACCAAATAGAATGAAAGGCAAATGGAAAGCCCGTTTGACGAGCGGAGGACATATGCGCGACGTAGCCGAAAGCGACTGGAAGCTGTTTAAGAAAATGCTTCCTCAATGGCAAGAACGTTATATGGAAAAGCTCATCGGCCAGTACGTTGAGATGCTGAACGGCGACAGCGAAGCGTCCAGTAGATTTTGGGCACTAGAAGAGCACCTCAATAGAGACAAGCTGTCCTCAGGCGTAATTGCAAACGACATTCGCCGCAGCACAATGCACCGCGAGATAGCCAATTTGCTTATCGACAGCGTGATCACCCTTGACGACCTTGACGGTTTTACCGAGGACATTAAGAGCTATGCGTAACACTGGATTGGCCAGTAAGAGCACTGAACGACAGACATCCCCAGCAAAACGGGGCAAACGCCGGATCGCCCGTAGGTGTCCGGCGTTTGCCCAGATAAAACCTGCCAAAATAAACCTGTCCCTTTTTGGCAGGTTACTCGGCACTCTTGAGGGCGCCGACCATGTCGATCTTGTTGAGGGTACGATTGGTAGCGAGGTTGACGATAAACGTAAAGCCAAAGGAAAGCACCACGGCAAGCACGTAGCTCAGCGGCTCGACTTCGACGTCAAAGTACAGCGACGGCATCTGCAAAATGTACGTAAAACTCTCGGCCAGCAAGCCGCCCAGCGGCACGCCCAGCGCAGCGCCGATCGCCGTGAGGATCAACGTCTCCTTGTTGACGTAATGGTGCACCTCACCGCGACGGAAGCCCAACACCTTAATAGTCGCCAGCTCGCGTTCGCGCTCGGAGATGTTGGTGTTGGACAGCGTAAACACCACCACAAACGACAGGCACGCCGCCATAAAGGTCACGAGCACTACGACCGAATTGATAATCGTAAAGTTCGCCTCGTAGTTCTCCCAATGCTCGGCCGTACTCGAAATCGTAAGCCAACCGTCACTCTTAAGATTCTTGCTAAACGCAATCTGGTCGGCCGACGAACCCTTAAGCAGCACAAAGACGCCGTTAAGGCGTGCACTTCGACCGAACGCGCGCTCATAGGTGCCCTGCGTCATGTAAAGCGTGTTGCCTAGATAGTTGAGCGAGATGTCGCTGACTTTGACCTTGGCAACATTGAGCGACGAATCCTGGACGTGAGCCGTGTCACCCGGCTTGATCCCCAGCACCAGCTGAGAGCTCTTGCTCAAATACACGTCTCCGTCACGCAGGGCGAGCGGTTCTTTGGACTCATCCTCCAGGCGCACGTAATCGCCCAAGTCACCCGTGCGGTCGTCGGGAATCACGATGAGCTGCACAGTCTCGCTCTTGCCGCCAAACGTAAAGGTGACGTTGTCGGTCACAATCGGCAGGGTCGAGGTCACCGTCACGTTGGAATCATTGGCCGTGCTGCGCTCATCCAATGCCGCGCACGTCTGCGAAAAATCGTCGGGATTGGCGACCGCCAGCAAGTCATAGCGCGTGATATGCCCGTACTGCTTGGGCGACAGCGCGACCGACGTATCACGAATGCCCATGCCGCAAATCACAAGCGCCGTGCAGCCCGCAATGCCAAAGATGGTCATAAAGGCGCGCTTTTTATAGCGGAACAGGTTACGCGCTGCCACCTTGTTCAAAAAGCCCATGCGGCGCCAGATAAAGCCGATGCGCTCGAGCAAGATGCGCGAGCCGGCGCGCGGGGCCTTGGGGCGCATGAGCGAGGCCGGGGTCTCGGCCATCTCGTGGCGGCAGGCGATAATCGTGGCGCCCACCACGCCCACGGCAAACAGCGCCACCGAGACAATTGAGGACACGATATCGTACGAAAGCAGCATCTGGGGCAGTGAGTACATATCATCGAACACCGTAAACAGGAACAGCGGCAGGCCCACAAATCCGATGATGTTGCCGAGCACGCCACCGATCAGACACGCCCACAGCGAGTAGTCCACATATTTGGACAGGATACGCCCGCGCGAATAGCCGAGCGCCTTGTACAGGCCAATAAGCGTGCGCTCCTCCTCGACCATGCGCGTGGCGGTGGTGAGGCTGATGAGCACGGCGACGATAAAGAAGATGAACGGGAACACCGTGGCAATGGCCTCAATTGACGAGCTATCGCTCTCCACGCTCGAGTAGCTTGCGATGTTATCGCGGTCCTGGATGTACCAGGTGCATTCGCCCAGGTCAGAGAGCTCGGCGCGGGCATCGGCAAACTGCTGGTCGGCGGCGGCACGGCGCTGGTCCAGGTCGGCTTGCGCCTGCGCACGCTCGTCGCTGCCCTCGGCCATGCGATTGATGTTGTCCTGCTCGATCCCAAAGAGCATATTCGCCTGGCGCTCGGCCGCATCCAAGCTTGCCGGTGTGTCGACCGTCAGCTCCTGAGCGCGCGCCTTCTCACGCTCCTCGCGGATCTTCTCGATATTGCCCTTGACCTCATTGATCTTTGCCGCGTAGGCATCCGAATAGGAGTTGAGGCTCTTAGCTCCCTCGACGATCACGTGGACCGCGGAGTAGGACGACGACGTCGCGGCATCCTCGCTCACGTAGAACTTGTAGTCCGCAGTCGAAGCAGCACGAAAGGCGTTGACGGTCGAGTCGGAGCTCACGTCGGTAGGATCGAGAACCTCGGCCGTGATGGTGTAGTCCCCATCGGCAAATTGATCCTTGGCACTTTGGTTGGACGAGCTCGCGTCATTGGCGGCAAAACTCACGGTATCGCCGAGCTTTTTGCCCGAAGCCTTCAGGAACTTCGAAGTCACCGCGACCTCATCGGCGCTCTCGGGCAAATCGCCGTTCACGAGCACTGGCTGATCGATGTTCTCCTTGGAGAGACTTTGCACGACCACGCGCTCGCGCGTTGTGCCCACGGCGGTGTAGGCGGTCTCGGTGTAGATGCCCTCGGCCGTCTCGACGCCGTCGACCTCTTGGATAGCCGCAAGATCGTCGCGCGTAAGGCCATAGGTCGACTGCACGTTAATGTCATAGACATTCTGTTGGTCAAAGTAGGCGTCAACCGAATCGCACAGGTCCTCGCAGCCCGCCTTAAGACCGCACATCACGCTCACGCCAAGCGCGGTGATGACCACGATTGACAAGAAGCGCTTAAGACTGCCGCGGATTGTGCGGTAGATGCCGCGGCGAAAAACCGTCGGCACTATATCGTTTGAGCTTTGGGCAGTACGGTAGGTCGCGAACTCCCGGTCGCGGCCCGCGTGCTCCGTATCATGGTTTTGGCTGTTTTGGCGATCTTGGTCCATGGGCGCTACCACTCGATCGTCTCGATAGGCACGGGATTTTGCTGGACCGTCTCGCTCTCCACGCGGCCACTCTTAAAGCGGATCAGACGATCGGCCATGGGCGCCAGCGCGGAGTTGTGGGTGATGATAATGACCGTGATGCCTTGCTTGCGGCAGGTATCCTGCAGCAACTGCAAGATCTGCTTGCCGGTTTTGTAGTCGAGTGCACCCGTGGGCTCGTCGCACAGAAGCAGCTTGGGGTTCTTGGCCAGCGCGCGGGCGATGGACACGCGCTGCTGCTCGCCGCCCGAAAGCTGCGCGGGGAAGTTGGCGAGACGCTCACCCAGGCCAACCTGGCGAAGCGTCTGTTCGGCATCGAGCGAATCGGGGCAGATCTGAGCTGCGAGCTCGACGTTTTCGAGCGCCGTCAGGTTGGGGACCAGATTGTAGAACTGGAAGACAAAGCCGACGTCGGCGCGGCGGTATTCCACGAGCTGCGCCTCGTTGGCGGAGCTCACGTCGCGTCCGTCCACCGTCACGGTGCCGGAGGTTACCGTATCCATACCGCCCAGGATGTTGAGCGCCGTGGTTTTACCGGCACCCGAGGCGCCCAGGATAATGGCGAGCTCACCGCGCTCGACCGTAAAGCTCGCGCCGTCGAGCGCGTGGATGCGGGCATCGCCCTCGCCGTATGCTTTGATGACGTCTTTGAATTCGATATAGGCCATCGATTAATTCCCATCTGGTCGGATAACTCTTTAGTATTACCCATTTCCCACCTACCAAAAAGGGACAGGTTTATTTTGGCAGGTTTTAGAAGCGGACGATGAAGGTAATCTGGTTGCTGTGGCCGCAGACAGAAGCACTCCCGCCATGGGCCTCGGCGATGGCTCGCACCACAGATAGGCCCACGCCCGAGCCGCCCGTCTTGGAGTTACGCGAGACATCTGCGCGGTAGAAGCGGTCAAACAGCCGGTCCAGGTCACCCTCGGGCAGCTCATCAACAGCATTCGATACGACAAGCTCGGCCGAGCCTTTGCCCGCACCGCGCGAGTCTGCGCGCAGGCTTAGCTCAATCACGCTGCCCTCGCTTGCGTAGCGTGTGGCGTTGTCCAGCAGCAACTCAACCACCTGCGCTACCGCCGCAGCATCGGCATGGGCCCGCACGCCACTCGCAATCGACGTCGACAGACGCTTGCCGCGCGAAACCGCCACCGACTCAAACGGCGCCGCCGCCTTGTCCACGGCCTCCGAAAGATCGATCGATGTCATGGTAAAGCCGGCCGAACCCTCGTCCATACGCGCCAGGAACACCAGACGCTCCGTCAGCGCCGTCAGCCGCGCGACCTGCTCGTGAATGCTCTGCGTCCATTCGCTCTCGCCGCTCTCGATTTCCTGCACCTCGTTGGCGGCGTCGATCACAGCTAGCGGCGTCTTGATCTCGTGGCTTGCATCGGTAATAAAGCGCTTTTGCTTGCTGTAGCTCTCGACCATCGGCCGAATCACCGCACCCGAGGCGCCCGCCACAATTGCCAGCACTGCCAACCAGCCAATGCAACTGATTGCCACGCTCGCGCTCAAAAACGAATGAAAGCTTGCAAGCTCACGCGAGCAGTCCACGAACACATAGGTGGTCTCACCGTCTTGAACGTCAGTCGTATAGCGATAATTGCCAGAAAAACCCGAGACCCAACCCTTGGAATGCAACTTTGCGGCAATACTGGCGGCGCGCTTGGCACCCACCGCGGCAATGCGGGCCGTGTTGACATCGGCAACCTGTCCGGCGGCAATCGTCACCGTAAAGTAGCGCGTGTCAAAGGGAGCTTCCGCCGTCATGCCTTCAAAACGCCCGTCGCGAACAGCCGCCCGGTTACCAGTAGCAACCTTGCCGGCAACCGCATCCTGGCCGGGATCGGCTTTAGGCTCGTTCCCCCAATCGATACCGTCCTTGCCCGCCAGGATATAGTCCAGGCGAGCGTCGGCCATCTTGCAGACATGCGAATAATTGACGATGTTGATGCCGGCGATGATGAGCGTGAGCACCACGGTCACGGCGCCCATGGCAACCAGGATGAACTTGCGACGCAGGCGGCGGCCCAATGCGTCAGCAGAATTTGCCCGCCCCGTACTACTCGAGGCGGCGTGAAACCGCTCCGTCATGCGTTTACACCACGTGCGCACGCTCACGCCTGCTCGCCTTCCTCGACAACCTCAAGCGAATATCCCTGGTTGCGCGACGCGCGGATGGCCACATTGGCACCCAGCGCCGCCAGCTTTTTGCGCAGGTACGAGATGTAGACCCACACCACGTTGGCGCCTTCGGGCGCGTCCTCACCCCAAACCTCGAGCATCAGACGCTCGGTGGGCATGCGCGTGCCAGCGTTGCGCATAAAGAGTTCCATAAGCTGAAACTCGCGATTGGCTAGGTGTTCCTCGCCCAAGGGACCCACAAGCGTGCAAGCCGCCGTATCGAGGCGCACGTTGCCCACACTGAGCGTCGTGGCATCGATCGCAGTCGCGGCGCGCGTCATGGCGCGAATGCGCGCGAGCAGCTCCTTGGCGGCAAACGGCTTGGTCAGATAGTCATTGGCGCCGGCGTCCAGGCCCTCAACCTTATCGGACACCTCGCTTTTGGCCGTGAGCATGATGATGGGCAGTCGCTTACCGGCGGCGCGTGTGCGCTTGAGCACCTCAATGCCATCCATGCCGGGCACCATGATGTCCAGGATTGCGGCGTCATAGTCGTTGGCGAGCAGATATTCGAGCGCCGTCAGACCGTCGAGGGCGGCATCGACCTCGTAGTCGCTATGTTGAAGAATCGCGGTAAGGGCACGGGAGAGGCCGGGTTCGTCCTCGGCAAGCATCAGCTTCATAGTTGTTCCTTTGGCGCACGGCTATACAGGTTTCGATACCGCCGATGATAGCGCACCGCCAGCCGTCTTAGCGCAGCCTTAGCTGCTCAACCTGCACGTTTTCAAATACGCAGGATATGGCTTAACCAAACTTAAGGCTCAGATGCCGAGCGCTTGGACGCATGCCGGTCGCGAAAAGACGGCGACTCGTTCTTTCACGGCGTCTTGGCTATGCAAAGTGTCCTGACGTTACTCCTCGTACGCACCCTCGAGCCGCAGCAGCCACTCCTTGCGGTCAAGGCCGCCGGCATATCCGTTGAGCGATCCGTCGGCCGCCACCACGCGATGGCACGGCACGATAATCGAAATGGGATTACGTGCGACCGCAGCCCCCACCGCACGAGGAGACACAACGGGCGCCTCGTTTCCCGGTACACGATGTCGAGCCGCAACACGCCGGGCGATCTCGCCATACGTGGCAACCTCGCCACGCGGAATGGAAAGCAGCTCAAACCAAACCTCGCGCTGAAACGCCGTGCCGATCATATGTAACGGCGGCGTAAACCGAGGTTCCTGCCCTGCAAAATAAGCATTCAGCCAAGCCCAGGAACGTTCAAGCACCGAAGAGGCTACACCATTTGCGGGACTCACCGACGACATGCCGCCAGCACCAGAAACCGCATCGGCACCTTCAACGTACTCCGCATCTTCTTTGAGAAGCGTGGAGCCAAAGTGCTCCTGCCCCTCAAACCAAAGCCCCGTCAGACCGCGGCCATCAGCGGCAAGCAAGATTTCGCCCAAAGGCGAAGCAAACGTCGTCGTGACCACCAGCGGCTCCTTTCAAAACTCCGCTCCATAATACCGCGAATTGTGCAGACAACTCCCGCAGATGCGTCCGGACAGACTCGATTGTCCAAGAGAGGGCGTTTTCCCTCTCAATATCGGCCGATACCGAGTCGCAACGCCCAAAACGATGTCCGGCAAAAACGAAGGTGAATGGTTTTCCGAGAAGTGGACGAGTAAAACTAGGGCCCCGAAGCATCCGCATTTTTTAATTGCAAAACAGCAGGATTCATGCGATAAAACCGCAGGAAATGGCGGCCAAAATATGCCGATGCTTCAAGGGTCCAAAATAGGTCGTTCACTTCCCGGAAAACCATTCACCTTCGATTCGCATCAACCCCTAAGCCCTCACAAGCAACAAACACAGGCGCGCCAAAGTTACCGCCTCAACCCCAAAGTTCCCGCAGGCAGCAGGCGCAACAGCGCCGCAGCTGCCGGCGGCGCTCCACAGTCCCAAAAGGCGGCAGGCGCGAAGCGCCGGGGTCGCCGCCGGGACTAGGGCCCGCAACAGCCACGTGCCCCCACATCAGCCCAGCGGCCCCAACCGACAACGACCCCATCGCAGATCGCTTGCAGCAGCGTCGCCGCAGGCGGGGGCTGGGCTTAGTTTTCAGAACACTCCGCAGACCAGTGTGGCGCCTTGTCCGCAGCTCCGAAGGAGCAGGACAAGGCGCCACACATGGTCGAGGACGTTCTGAAAACTAAGCCCGGCCCCCGCCGGACAGGTCACACTACTCGCAGAGCAGCTTAGCGATCTGGACGGCGTTGGTTGCCGCGCCCTTACGGATTTGGTCGCCGCAGCACCAGAAGGTGATGCCACGCGCGGCCTCGGGGTTCGAGATGTCGCGGCGCACGCGACCGACCCAAATCAAATCCTGGTCGGACGTATCCATCGGCATGGGGAAGCGATCGTGCGCATCCTCGGCGCTCATGTCGTCAACCAGCTTCACGCCCGGAGCGGCAGCCAGCGCAGCACGGGCCTCGTCAACCGTAATGTCGCGCTCAAACTCAAGCGTAATGCTCTCGGAGTGCGAGCGCAGCACGGGCACGCGCACGCAGGTGCAGTTCACGCGCAGCTCGGGCAGGTGCATGATCTTGCGGCCCTCGTTTTGCAGCTTCATCTCCTCGGAGGTAAAGCCCTCCTCCTTGACGCCGCCAATCTGCGGAATCAGGTTGCTCGCCAGCTGGGCGGCAAATGCGCGCGGCTCGGGAATCTCCTCGCCGCGGCCCAGGGCGGCCAGCTGAGCCTCGAGCTCGGCCATACCGGGAGCGCCGGCACCCGAAGCCGCCTGATACGTGGAGACGATCATGCGCTTCACGCCGGCGAGCTGATGCAGCGGCCAGGTGGGAACCAGGCCGATGATGGTCGCGCAGTTGGGATTGGCGATAAGGCCGTGATGCCACTTGATGTCGTCGGCATTGATCTCGGGCACGACCAGCGGCACCTCAGGATCCATGCGGAAGGCGTGGCTGTTGTCGACCACGACGGCGCCGCGCTTGACGGCCTCGGGCAGTAGCTCCTTCGCGATGTCGTCGCCGGCGGCTCCAAGCACAATGTCACAGCCCTCAAAGGCCTCGGGACAAGCCTCTTCGATCACGATCTGCTCGCCGCGGAACTCGACGGTCTTGCCCGCAGAACGCGCGCTCGCCAGCAGCTTGAGCTTGCCAACCGGGAACTCCTGCTCGTTTAGGCACTCGAGCATCTGGGTGCCCACGGCTCCCGTCGCGCCCAAAATAGCAACCGTGTACTGTTTCATGCTTCCCCCTTTAAAGGTTATGGCTTTTGCCCGCACGCCGAGCAGGCCGATTATTGTTGCCAGTGTATACAAGAACGAGGCGGGCACGAAACCCGCCCCGTCGAAACGAAACCGAAACGAAACGCCCCGCCGTAGATTTTTGAGACATGACCCAAAAAATCTACCGAGCAGTCGCTACTTTTTGAGCGCAGCCAGGGTGGGATCGACCGGCGTGGGAGCCTCCAAGTCGGAGACCTTCACAATGCCGTTCTCGTCGGAGAAGGCACGGTAAATGGTCTGAATCGCCAGGTCGAAGTCTTTCTCCTCAACACCGATAATGATGTTGATCTCGTCGCAGCTCTGCGAAATCATGCGCACGCTCACGCCGGCCTGGCCAAGCATGCCAAACAGGTGGCCCGAGATACCCGCGCGGCCGCGCAGGTTACGACCGACGGTAGCGATGAGCGCCAAGCCCTCGACAACCTCGATCTCGAGCGGCTCGACCTCCTGTTGAATGTCGCCCACGAGCGAGTACAGCGAATCGTGAACGTCCTGCTCCTGCACCACAGCGCCAAAACGGTCGACACCGGTGGGCATGTGCTCGACGGAAACGTCATAGCGTTCGAACACCGAAAGCGCGCGGCGCATAAAGCCGACACGGGGCTTGGTGCGGTCGCGGGCCACATTGATGGCGACAAAGCCGCGTTTGCCGGTCACGCCGGTAATGATGGGCTCCGCCTCGCCCTCGTCAGCCGTCTCGCTAATGATGGTGCCGGGGTCCTGCGGCGCATTGGTGTTCTTGATGACCAGCGGAATGCCTGCCTCGCGCACGGGGAACACGGCCTCCTCGTGCAGGACGCTTGCGCCCATGTACGAAAGCTCGCGCAGCTCCTCGTAGGTAACGCGCGCAATGGGCTGAGCCTCGGGAACAATACGCGGATCGGCAGAATAGAAGCCCGAAACGTCGGTCCAGTTCTCGTACAGATCGGCGCCAAGGCACTTGGCCAGAATCGAGCCCGAAATATCGCCACCGCCTCGATCGAGCAGCTTGATCTGGCCCTCACGCGTCGCGCCGTAGAAACCGGGCATAACAAAGCCACCCTGCTGGCCGTACTCCTGCACCAGCTCGGAGGTGCGGTTCATGCTGAGCGTACCATCGTGATGGAACGCCACAACCGTCGCGGCGTCCAGGAACGGCAGGCCCAGGTACTCGGACATCAGGCGAGCGGTGAAGTACTCGCCGCGGCTCACAAGCTCCTCGGTGGAGTAGCCGCCCGAGCGGGCGCGCTCGGCAAAGGCTGCGAACTCCTCGCGGATGGGATAGGTGAGCTCCAGCTCGTCAGCGATATCAAAATAGCGCTGACCGATGTCCTCGAGCAGCTCCTCGCACGACACGTGATACTTAACGTGCGCGTTAACCAGGTAGAGCAGGTCGGTCACCTTGGTGTCGCCCTTAAAGCGGCGACCGCAGGCGGAAACCACCACAAAACGGCGGGCAGGGTCGGCATCGACGATGGCCTTGATCTTCTTGAAGTGTTCGGCGTCGGCGACCGACGAGCCGCCAAACTTGGCAATTTTTATCATGGCGTGGAGGTTACCTTTCTAAAAGCCTCTGCAAACCTGTTTTGCGCGCTCTGATACCATGGTTTCACCGATTGGGACCAAGGTATCCGAGGAGCACTGTTATATGGGAACTTATCATAGTACACGAGGACGCACTTTATCATGCTCAAGTAAGGTGGCAATCCGTACCGGCATCGCTCCCGACGGGGGTTTGTTTGTCTCGGACGAGCTTGGCACCCAGCAGGTCGATATCAGCTCGCTTGCTGATAAATCGTACTTTGAAATCGCTCAAAATGTGTTGGGAATGTTACTGAACGATTACACGGACGAAGAAATTTCGGCGTGTGTCGACGAGGCATACCGCGGCACGTTCGCGAGTGAAGAGGTCACGCCTCTCGTCAAGCTCGACGCAGCACCGGGCACCGACGCCCCTCAGACCTATGTGATGGAGCTCTTTGGCGGCCCCACGAGCGCCTTCAAGGACGTCGCCCTGCAGATGCTCCCCCGCCTCATGGCCCGCACCTCCGCCCAGGACGGCGGCGCCGAGCGCATCATGATCGTCACCGCCACGTCGGGCGACACGGGCAAGGCCGCGCTCGCCGGTTTTGCCGACACTCCGGGCACGGGCATCACCGTTTTTTATCCCGAGGGCAAGGTCAGCCGCGTCCAGAACCTGCAGATGTCCACGCAGGAGGGCGATAACGTCGCCGTCTGCGGCATCCGCGGCAACTTTGACGACGCCCAGAGCGCCGTCAAGCGCATCTTTGCCGATAAGGAGCTTGCCGAGCGTCTGGAGGCCGCAGGCACGGTGCTTTCGAGCGCCAACTCCATCAACGTCGGCCGTCTGGTACCGCAGGTCGTCTACTACTTTGCCGCCTATGCGCAGCTGTTGCGCGCCGGCGCCATCGAGGCCGGCGACGCCGTGGAGTTCTGCGTACCGACCGGCAACTTTGGCGATATCCTGGCCGGTTACTATGCCAAGCGCATGGGTCTGCCCGTCGCCAAGCTCATCGTCGCGAGCGACAAGAACAACGTGCTGGCTGACTTCCTGAGCACCGGCGTCTACGACCGCAACCGCCCGTTCTTCACGACCATCTCGCCTTCGATGGACATCCTCATCAGCTCTAACCTGGAGCGCATGCTCTACTTCCTGTCCGATGGCGACTGTGAGCTCGTTGCCGGCCTTATGGAGCAGCTGGCGCGGACTGGTCGCTACGAAGTTCCCGCCGACCTGCTGGCAAAGATTCAGAGCGTCTTTGGCTGCGGTTGGGCCAGCGAGGACGAGGTACGCACTGCCATCAAGAGCTGCTGGGACGCGAACGGCTACGTGATCGACCCGCACACCGCCTGCGGCTATCACGTCTTTGAGCAGGTCGCTCCCGCCGAGGGCGCCAAGGCCCGCGTGCTGCTTTCGACCGCCAGCCCCTACAAGTTCCCGCGCGCCTGCTGCGACGCCCTGGGCCTCGACGTTCCCGAGGACGACTTTGAGGCCATGCGCGTGCTCGAGCAGGCAACCAACACGGTTGCCCCGGTCCAGCTCGCCGAGCTCGAGTCCAAGCCCGTCCGCTTCGAAGACGTCTGCGACGTAGCCGACATGGCCAACTACGTAGAGCAGGCTGCAAAAAAGATGGCTACCAACTAAACCCTTACTAGGCGCCGGCGAAAGCCGGCGCACCTTCTTTTATCAGATACTCACCGGGATAATGACGAGCTGACATGCGGGTCTGCCTGTTTAGTTCGTCGCGAGTTCCGCACGAGCCGGAAAGCACTTAATGTGCTTTCCGAGCGAGCCAGGACTGCCCGAGCAGCGAACTAAACAGTCAGACCGCCCAGGAGATTCCCATGATCAAAATCACCGTCCCCGCCACCAGCGCCAACCTAGGCATCGGCTACGACACCCTCGGCATGGCCGTCAGCCTCTACTCGCACTTCACCTTCGAGCGCGCCGACAAGCTCACCATCACGGGCTGCCCCGAGGAATTCCAAAACGAGAACAACCTGGTCTACGTTAGCTTTGTCGATGCACTGGCCGCATGGGGCGAGCCGGCCTTCCCCGTCGCCATCGACATTCAGACTGACGTTCCCGTCGCCCGCGGCCTGGGTTCCAGCTCCACCTGCGTCGTCGCTGGCATCATGGCGGCCGCCGCGCTGACGGGCCACACCGTCGACCGCGCCGAGCTCGTCCGCATTGCCACCGAGGTCGAGGGCCATCCCGATAACGTCGCCCCCGCTATCCTGGGCGGCGCCGTCTGCTCCTTTACGCCGACCGATTCGCTCCCCCAGTGCCTGCGCTACGAGGTGAGCGATCGCCTGCGTTTTATTACCGTGATTCCTCCCTACGAGGTGCATACGAGCGAGGCGCGCAAGGTCGTGCCGCAGGAGGTTCCGCTCTCCACCGCCGTATGGCAGATGGGCCGCATCGCCGGCATGACGCGCGGTCTTGAGTCCGGCAACCTCGACCTGATTGCCGCCGCCAATGACGACCGCATCCAGGAACCCTATCGTCGCCGTCTGATTCCCGACTACAACGCCGTGCGCGACACCTGCCTTAACGGCGGCGCCAAGACCATCTGGATCAGCGGATCGGGCTCGACCCTTATGGCTGTGACCGACGACACCATCGTGGCAAAGTTCCTGCAGGTCAAGCTGCGCGAGCAGTTCCCTAAGTGTGATACGCATATTCTGACGTGCGACACGGAAGGCGCTCAAATCGAGTACCTGTAGACATCGCCGATCGGTCTGTCCGGGCCACCCAGGGGCATCCCCTTAAAAACGTCCTCGCACTTGAGGCCTACTTATCCTGCTCCTTCGGAGCTGCGGATAAGCGGGCCTCGTGCTGACGCTCCTATTTGGCAAGGTGTTTTTTAGAATCCATTTTGCGCTCGGCCTCGAAGGCTTGCCTGTCCCAATCGAGCGGAAGTCCGGCCTCGACCCATGCCTCGTAGGCCCTCCTTATGGGCTTGAGCTCCCTTTGGCCCCTCTCCAGCATCGAGATGTACTTCTCGCTGGTGCCCAGTATGGACGCCGCCCTCACCTGGCTGACCTTCGCCGCGCGCCTGGCCGCCACGAGCTCCGAGGCGTCCTCGGGCCTCCTGATCTCGTGCGGGCGCATCAGCGCCCGGTACGCCTCCCTGGCCACGTAGCGCTTGAGGCACCTCATGACCTCCCTGTCGCTCTTTCCCCGCCCCCTGGCCCTCTCGGCGTACTCGGCGGTCTCGGGGTCGCGCATGACCCTCTGCCTCGCGATCTCGTGCAGCGCGCTGTTCGCCTGCCGGTCGCCGCCCCTGTTGAGCCTGTGCCTCACGGTCTTGCCGCTCGAGGCGGGGATGGGGCAGGCGCCGCATATCGCCGCGAACGACGCCTCGGAGCGCAGCCTGCCCGGGTTGTCCCCGGCCGCGACCGCGAGCTTGGCCGCGCTCACGGGCCCGCACCCGTACATCGCCAGCAGCGCGGGGCAGTTCTCCTCCAGGGACGCCTCGATCGCGCGCTCCATGTCGAGCGCCGCGTCGCGCGCCGCCGCCCACAGGTCCGCCAGCGCGCCGAGCGCGGCGCCCAGCGCGCCCTCGGCGCGCACGGAGGGGAGCTCCTCCATCAGCCTCGGCCCCGCCATCCCGCGGAACCTCGACCTGAGCCCCTCCGGGGCGGTGGTGAGCAGCGACCTCGCGGTGTTGATCGCCGAGGTCCGCGCCTTCACCGCCCCGGAGCGCGCCGCGAGCATGCAGCGCACCCCGTCGACCCACCCGTCCTGGCTCTTGGGGGTCCCGAGCTTTGAGCCGGACATCGCCGCGCGGGCGGCCCTCTCCGCGTCCGACTCGTCGCACTTTCCCTGCCCCGGGCGCCTCCTCTGCATCCTCGCCGGGGAGAGCGCCTCGCGCACGGGCATCCCAAGCGACGCGAGGTGCCTGGTGAGGCCCCGTGTTAGCGCTACTGTAAAAACAACCAATTTCGCCATCGCACTTTAGCCGATTCCGCC
>JAQDNC010000014.1 GCA_027660625.1 Coriobacteriaceae bacterium AM100-PB1-1D-6A
AGAAGAGGACGGGGCCGGAGACGGCTAAATCAATTTGCGAAAGAATCTTGACGGTACCAGGTTGCCCCAAAACTAACCAATATCTAACCAAACGCTTGCCACATCACTTGACGCGCAACGCGTCAAAAATCACCCCGCGACTTCTTGGACGATTTTTCAAGCAATATTTTCAATTGCAGATGCATACCGTTAATTGCTTTCAGCAGGTAGACAGCTTGAAGTCTATCAAAGACGATTGAATAACATCTCAAAGCAATAAGCCCAACCTAGTCGTTTAAGAACGTCCCCAATGACCACCTCTAAGGCGCCGCAGGTTGAGCATAAGTCAGCGAAAACGCCCCTAAGCGAGCAAGGTGACGTGAAAGAGGAGGGAAGCGTACTTCGGTACGCGACCGACGATTGAACGTCAGATTGCCGCTTAGGGGCGTTTGCAGCGTCGAGCCGTTACGCGGTTTGGTAAAACCGCGTAACCTAAACAGCCTGTGCCAGCTTCTCGGCTCGCTCGGCGGCGGCGAGCGCCTCGATCACGGTGCCGAGCTGGTCGCCCAGAAGGACGCCGTTGTAGGTGGAGTTGAAACCGATGCGGTGGTCGGTCACGCGGTCCTGGGGCTGGTTGTAGGTACGGATCTTCTCGGAACGGTTGCCGTGGCCGATCTGGCTTTGGCGCTCGGCACCAAGCTCTGCCTGCTGCTTCTCGAGCTCCATCTCGTACAGACGGGCGCGCAGCATCTGCATGCAGACCTCGCGGTTCTGGATCTGGGAGCGCTGCTCCTGCGACTGCACCACGGTGTTGGTGGGCAGGTGGGTGATACGCACGGCGGAGTAGGTGGTGTTAACGCACTGACCGCCAGGGCCCGAAGCGCAGTAAGTATCGATGCGCAGGTCGGACTGGTTGATCTGGACGTCAATCTCCTCGGCCTCGGGAAGCACGGCGACGGTTGCCGTGGAGGTCTGGATGCGGCCCTGGGACTCGGTCTTGGGAACGCGCTGGACACGGTGCACGCCGGACTCGAACTTCATGACGGAGTAGACGCGGTCACCCTCGACCTTGAACTCGATGGACTTAAAGCCGCCGGCCTCGCTGGGACTGGAATCGAGCACGGTGGTCTTCCAGCCGCGAGACTCGCAAAAGCGCTGGTACATCTTGTACAGGTCGCCGGCGAAGATGGCCGCCTCGTCGCCACCGGCGGCAGAGCGGATCTCGACGATGGTATTCTTGTCGTCGTTGGGGTCGCTCGGGATGAGCATGTACTTGATATCTTCCTCGAGCTGGGGAAGCTTAGCCTCGTTTTCGGAGATGTCCATCTGGAGCATCTCCTTCTCATCGGCGTCGGTGGTATCGTGGAGCATTTCCTTGGCAGCCTCGATGTCGTCGAGCGCGCCGATGTACTCGCGCGAGGCAGCAATGAGGTCGGACTGGTGCGCGTACTCCTTGTTGAGACGCGTGAACTCCTTGATGTCGGAGGCGACGGCCGGGTCGGACAGCTTCTTCTCGAGCTCCTCGTAGGCCTTGATGATCTTTTCGAGCTTGTCGCGCATGGCAGGACTCCTTTATATGCGTGAAGATGAAAATCGGCAGAGTTGATGGGGCGCATGGCGCCACTGCGGGGGTAAGCCCAGCTAGAACATGTCGATCTTCAGATACATGCGCATCCCTTCGCGTGTGGGGTACATAGTTGCGGTCTAACCCATACATGATAGCGTGCGCAGACAAACCTGCATATAACCCGCACGGAATGATTGGTGCAAACAAACCTGACCCCATTGCATCAAGGGCTTGCTTTTTGGCTAGAGCGTTTGAAGCAGGGCGATGAGGAAGCGAACACCCTGGAGGTAGGCACGGCGGGTAATGCGCTCGTTAGTGCCGTGGACACCGCACTCACACTCGTCGTCATCAACCACAAAGGCCGAGAAGCGAATGCACTCAGGGCAAATGTGCTGGTAGTTGGCAGCGTCGGTCGCACCGATTACGGTCGAGGGCACAATTGCTACCGGCTCGAATGATCCGTTTTCCTCCGTCCCCTTTGGATCACGGAAATAGCGGGCGGCAATGGAGCGAACCGCCTCGAGGCCGGGACCACCGATGCGCGGGGACGGCGAGGGTTCGGAGCTACCGGGGCCCAGCTCCACTTCGACACGACCGGCAAGGTCCGCCCCGGCAACCGCCTCACGGCAGCGCGCCACAACGTCGGCCACGCTCGTGCCCTCGAGCATGCGGAAGTTGATGTTGGCCCACATATCCTGCGGCATTACGTTGGCGCCGGTGCTGCCACCCTCGATCTGCGTGGGTGCGCAGGTGGTCGTCACCAGCGGATAGAGCTTTTTGCTGGCGAGGCAATCGCAGACAATGGCATCCCCGTTGGCGGCAATTTCATCGGCCGTGTAGAGCCCCAACTCGACGAGTTGGGCGGCAAGCAAGTCGGTCACGCGCGGCGGCCACTCGATATCGCAGATTGCGGTGATGGCACGACTGAGCATCTCGAGCGATGTGCCGCCGTAGGGGTTAGACGAATGCCCGCCTTCACTCTTCGTCTTGAGCACGATATCGGCATAGCCCTTCTCCGCGAGGTCGGCATGCATAAGCCAGCCCTCGCCCGCGCCATACTCGGCATCCGAAACGATGCGGTAGTCGCCCTCGTCGATCAGGTATTCAAGTTCAATACCGCGCTCCTCGAGCACACGACCGATCGCTCCCGCGCCGTACTGCGTGGTTTCCTCGTCCTGGCCAAAGGCGAGCAGCAGGGTGCGCTCGTGCTCCCAGCCGTGCGCCAGCGCATACTCAACCGCCTCGAGAATGCCTGCGACCTGGTCTTTCATGTCGATAGCGCCACGACCCCAGATGTAGGTGTCGTCCACGTGCCCGCTAAAGGGGTCGTGCGTCCAGTCGGCCTCGGTACCCGGCACCACGGGAACCACGTCCATGTGGCCCATGAGCATAATGGGCTTGAGGTCAGGGTCGGAACCGCTAAGCGTCACCAATAGCGAATGGTCGATAAGGTCGACCTCGCCCGCCGCGAACACGCGCGGCCACGCCTGCTGCATATAGGCGCGCAGGTCGTCGAACGGCTGCCAGTCCACCGCCTCGGCATCCATACTCGAGATGGTCGGAAATGACAGCACGCGGCCCAAGCGCTCGCACGCGCCAGTTTCGTCCAAATCAGCAAAATCGTCCTCATGCGCAAAGAAGCGCCAAACCTCGGCCATGACATCCTTTCGACTGTGATGACGAGGGCCGCCCCACCGGAGCGGCCCTGCCACGTAAGCGTTTGCGGTCGGTTATTTGTCCTCGAGATAACGCGAGAGGAACTCGCGGGTGCGCTGGTGCTTGGGATTGCCGAAGAGCTCGGCCGGCGCGGCGTCCTCGAGCACCACGCCCTTGTCCATAAAGACCACGCGATCGGACACGGTGCGGGCAAAGGCCATCTCGTGCGTGACGACAACCATGGTCATGCCGTCGGCAGCGAGCTTGCGCATGACCTCGAGCACCTCTCCCACGATCTCGGGGTCGAGCGCGGAGGTCGGCTCGTCGAACAGCATGATCTGCGGATTCATGCACAGGGCACGAGCGATGGCCACGCGCTGTTTTTGACCACCGGACAGGCGGCCCACGGCGGCGTGCGCGAACTTTTCGAGTCCCACGCTCGTCAGATGCTCCATCGCGACCTTCTCGGCCTCGGCCTTGCTCATCTTTTTGAGCGTGACGGGCGCGAGCGTGCAGTTGTCGAGCACATCCATGTTGTTGAACAGGTTAAAGCCCTGGAACACCATGCCGATGTCCTCGCGGAGTTTATTGATATTGCAGCGCTCGGCCGTAAGGTCCTGGCCGTGGAACCAGATGTGGCCCGCGTCCGGGGTCTCGAGCAGGTTGAGGCAACGCAGGAAGGTCGACTTGCCCGAGCCCGAGGCGCCGATAATGGTGACGACCTCGCCTGATTTGACGGACAGGTCGATGCCTTTGAGTACCTCGAGCGAGCCGAAGCTCTTGCGCAGGCCCTCGACGCGGATGAGCGGCTCATTGGTCTGTGCGGCGGCCGCAACGCCGGTAGTGGCGGTATCTGCCATGATGATTCTCCTCGTCTTAAGCCTAGTTAGAGCTGGGCAGCGTGGCAGGGGCCTCGGCGCCGAGCTTTTTGCCAAAGGCTTCGAGCAGGCGGCTCGCCACGAGCGTCAGGATCAGGTAGACCACGAGCGCCACGCAGTAGACCTCCATCTGGCGGTAGTACACGCCGGCGACGGTGGTGGTGGCGTACATGAGGTCGAACACGCCGATGACCGAGAGCACCGACGAGTCCTTGATGTTGATGATGAGCTCGTTGGTGAGCGCCGGAATCGCGTTTTTAATGCCCTGGGGGAACACGACTTTGCGCATGGCTTGCCACTGCGAAAGACCCAGCGAGCGCGCTGCCTCGGCCTGGCCGGGGTCGATGGACTCGATGCCGCCGCGCAGGACCTCCATCATGTAGGCGGTGGAGTTGAGCGAGATGGTGACGAGGCCGGCGGTGAAGGTACTCCAGATCTGGTTGGCCTGGGCGGTCTCGAAGCCCATGCCGCGCAAAACGGTGAAACCCGCGTAATAGATGAGCAGACCCTGGACCATCATGGGCGTGCCGCGCACGATGGTGGAGTAGATGGTCGCAAAGCCGCGGCCAATGCTCTTAAAGAAGCGCACCAGGTCGTTGTCCACGCGATCGAAGGTCTGAATACGCAGGAACACAAAGAGCAACGCCAGGAAGAATGCGATGACGGTGCCGAAGGTGGCAAGCGCGATGGTGATCTCGATACCGCGGATAAAGAAGTCCCCGCTCTTGTAGGTCATGTAGACCAGGCTCGACAAAAAGTCGCTGGGGTTGGAGTCCGAGACGATGCTCACCTGTACCAGGTCGATAAACGACATGACGCAGCGGTCCACGAAAAAGATCGCCGCGATGGCAACCACGACATAGCTGCCCAAGCGTGCGCCACGACGGAAGCGCTCGGATGCGAACGGCGACGTTTCGCGATAGTCATTCCAGTGCATGAGTTTGGTGACGAGCGCCGCCGCCGACACGACGAGCCAGGCCCAAAGGATTGCCCAAAGGCAATCCTGGAAGATACCGGTGGGCGCCAAGAAGCTCAGCGGCGTGGGGTTGCGCTGGCTAAACGCCAGGCCAAGCGCCGCGATGACACTCGTGCCCAGGTACACATAACGGTGGTCGGCCTTGATAAAGGAGGCCAGACGATTGATGGTTTTCATGCTGCCTCCCTATGCCGGCTGGCGGTCGAGGCACGCGTCCCACATTTGGTCGCGTTCCTCTTGGCTAATGCCCTTGAGTGTCTTGTCGATGAGTTTAAGCAGTTTGTCCGAGCCCTTGCGACAGCCGACGTTTGCCGCGACCTCCTGCTTAAAGCCCTCGCCCTCGGCAAAATGAATAGGGACGATACCCGGGTTTTGGGCCATATAGCCCTTCTCGTTCTCGGTGTTGTAAGTCACGGCGTCGCACGTGCCCTGCAGCAGATTCGAGAACACCGTGGGGACGGAGTCGACCGGGTTCTTGTGCACAACGCCCGGAATCTCGTCGATGACGGTGTCGAGCATGGTGTCCTTTTGGCCGAGTACCGTGGCACCGCTAAAGTCGCTGAGCTTGGTGGCGTTTTGGTAGGGGGAACCCTCTTTTACGAACAGGCCAAAGTAGCCAATAAAGTACGGGTCGGAGAAGCCGACCGACTCCTCGCGCTCGGGCGTGGCGCTCATACCGGCGATGATGAGGTCGATCTGGCCGTTGTTGAGCGAATCGATGAGGCCCGAGAAGCTCTGCTTGACGGCAACGGGCTCGCCACCGAGGGCCTTGCAGACGATCTTGGCGATCTGCACGTCGTAGCCATCGGCATAGGCGCCCTGCACGTTGTCGATGGGGATAGTGTACTCACTGGCTTCGGAAACCTGCCAGTTGTACGGGGCGTAGGCCGCCTCCATGCCAATGCGGATCTTGTCCTTGCCGATCACGGAATCGGACAGGTCGTCGCGACCGCTACCCGTCGTGGGCTGAACCACCTTGAGCGTGGACGGACGCTGACAGCCGGCGAGCGCGCCGGCGACGACGGAAGCGCTCGCAGCGAGAGCGCTACCCAAAAAGATGCGACGGCTGCACACCAGCTGTGGATGCGCGTCGCGTTGATGGGGAGAATGCATAATCTGCCTTCCCTGTTGAATCGTATGCTGACGACTTAACAGGATATACGCCAGCGACCAGCAGTGCAGCACAAGCTCGAAAAATTAATAGACACATGGTAGTCATTGGAGACGTCGATGTTTTGGCAATGCCGGCGAGCGACGTCCAGAGCGAACAAGTGGCATGAAAAAGACAAGGCATGACCAGAAGGTCTATGCCTTGCCTTTTGAATGACAAATTATCGCTCTGGACGGCACGCAGCATCGACCGAGCGGCGGAACCTCTAGAGCAAGGTGACGCTAAAGCTGCGTTTATCGGTAGCGCCGGGAGCCAAGGTGATGGTGTTGACCTTGTGCTCAAAGACATCGTCCTCGGTGTCCATGGTGGTGTGACCGGTCCAGGGCTCGAGCGCCACAAACGGAGCGTCGTTGGCGGCAGACCACACGCCGATGTACTTAAAGCCCTCAAAGTCGATCTTGACGCCGTGGCCCGACTTGCGGCCGCGCAGCGTGAGCGTGGAGCCCGGGGTATCGGTGAACATGATGGCGTCGTTATCGAAGCTGCGGTGCGTGATGGGCAGCACGTCCGAGTTATCGGGGGCCTTGTAGCTACCCTCGAACGTCATAAGGCCATCGGGCGTGATGACGGGGGCCTCGTTAGTCCAAGCCTCGGTAAACGCCAGCTCGTAATCCTCGAACGCCTCGTCCTCGGCGCCGGGGGCGGGCACGTTAAACGCAGGGTGGCCACCCACCGAGAACGGCAGGTCTACGTCGCCGGTGTTAGTGACGGCAAAGGTCTGCGTGAGCGTGACATCGCCGGTCAGGGCATAGGTCATGTTGAGCTTAAAGTGGAAGGGAAAGGCCTTGAGCGACTCGGGCGTATCGGTGATCTCGTAGGTTACCGAGGAGCCGTCCTCCGATACCTCGACCAATTTGTGCTCGACAATGCGTGCGATGCCGTGGCGCGCCATCTCGCAGGTGCCGGCGGCAGACGTCGCCGTGTTGTTGCGCAGCGATCCCACGATAGGGAACAGGATGGGCGCGTGCTTGCCCCAAAAGGCCGGGTCGCCCTGCCACAGATACTCATTGCCGTTGAGGGCAAGGCTCGTGAGCTGGGCACCCATGGAATCGATGGCCGCGGTGAGGCCGCCGCGCTTGATGGTAGTGACAGTAGACATGCTACTTCCTCCAAAAGTAAACAATAGTGTCGAGGGCTATTGTCCCACTCTTGGCGGCGGGACGGGACGGCAGGCGATTATTGAGTAGCCATAGCGGAATGAGCGGCGAGTGCCTACTGGGTATCCACGTAAAGGTCGAACCTGCCCTGCGGTGTGGTGTCGACCGTGTCGGGCGCCTGTGAGTTAAAGCTCACGGGGACCATGCGCTTTGAGGCACGGAAGCGCGTGCCGTCGGTGGCGACGGGCGGTTCATCGACGGTGAGCTCGTAGTCGCCGGGCTTAAGTTCGATGCCGTCACCAGCGGAATTGACGTATTGATACTCGTCAATCGTCTGCCCTTTGAGCGTACGCCCCACGATGTGGATGAGCATTTGGCTGTCGCCACGCGCGGTGTCCCACGTCGCGCCGTCCTTGACCTCGACCGACACATGTACCGAGCGCGTGCGGCCGAGCGATTGCTCGATAGACATCTCGACCTTGGCGGCGTCTTTTCGCTGTTGTTCAACATGGCTCCAGACGTTTCCAATTACCGAGCATGCGATAACGCCGGCCATGAAGGCGATAAGGATGGGGCCGAGCGGAGAACGGCGGCCCGCGTCTTCCTCACGAGCCAGGTCGGGGCGATGTGTGGGCGCAGGCGCCTGGGCGCCTTGCGCGGGCACGTCGAGAATGCTGAAGGATGCCGTGCTGTCGGGGTCGATGGTGTGACGCGGCTGCGGGATCTTTGCCGGCGAGATGGACATGTCGGCTGGCTCGCCGAGCGTGGCCGTAGCGTCGGCCTTGGCCTCGTCTGCCTCGGCCTGGGCCCAAGCTTGTTCGAAGGTCAGGGGCTCGACGGGGTCGAGGGCGGCGTCCGAATCGGCGGCGACGTCGTTGCCGGTCTCGTCCTCGTCGCTCGACACGTCACGCGGCATGGGCTCGTCCCACTCCTCGTCCGGAGCCTCACCCTCGCTATACCACCATTCAAAGTTATCGATATCCATACGGGGCGCCCCTTAGGCCTCGCAAATAAACACTTGCTAGCCTTATACCCCCAGACAGCGCTGGAGCTCGCATGGAATGTGACAAAGGGACTGCTCCTTTGTCGCATCGAAGTTGCGGTGGAATAGTTCCTGTTTGCACGCCCACTCGAGCTATTTAGGGACTATTTCACCGCAAGTTATTTGAGGGCGACGGGGATTTGGATACAGCAGAAGTCCTCTTGGTGAGACTCGTCGTAGCTCGTGGTGTCCAGGTAGCAAAAATCGAAAGCATTGCCGATGGGCTGGAGCGCGTGCCTGTCCATGCAGGCCACGATGGCGCGGATACCCTCGGGCTCGTACGGCATGCCCCAGCGACTCATGCACAGGTACGCGCCCTCGGGCAGCACCTCGACGCCAATCTCCGCCAGCTCGGCAGGATCGCTCGGCAGTATTTCCTCGGCACCACGCGGCAACACGGCAAAGGAACCGGCACCGGCGATGGGGTCGTCGGAATGCAGCGCCTCGCGACGCAGCATGGCGCCCCAACCGCGCATGGGGCGTGTGCCCGTGAGCGCACGCATGCGCAGAATCGCCCGCATGAGCGTGGGGTGCAGCATCGAGCGGCCACGCTCGATATCGCTCGGGAACTCCTCAAAGACCACGTAGCGGCGCTCGAATTGCTTGAGCTCCGGTTTGCCCTCGCGCTCGCGCCAATAGACCGCCTCGTCGTAAAAACTCAGCCGCTCCTGCACGCTCGCGCGCTCGGCTTTGAGCCCGGCAATCTGCTCGTCGAGCGCCTGCACCCGCGAGCGCAGGTGATCGGTCATCTCTCCAATGTCGAACGTCGAGGTCAGGCGATCGATCTCATCGAGTTCCAGTCCCAAGTCGCGCAGCATGCAGATCAGACGCATGAGCGGGATCTGCGTGGGCGAATAGAAACGGTAGCCTTTTTCGTTAACCACGGCGGGTTTAAACAGACCGATCTTGTCGTAGTAGATGAGCGTTTGGCGCGAAACGTTAAACAAGCTCGCCATCTCGCTAATCGCATACATACCCGTCTGCATAGGTCCTCCCGACACACCCTTTGACACGAAAAGCCCGCCGCCCACAGGGGCAGCGGGCTCAAACACTACTCGTATCCTACCCTAAAGATGCCTATGACCAGCGCTTATAGTTGGCGCACGACACGCCGACGGCCTCGAGTGCCTTGGCGGCGATGTGATGCACCGCCTCATCGAGCGTGGCGGGGCCGTTGTAAAACGTGAGCATGGGCGGCATGAGCATGACGCCCGGCACGCGCGCCAGGCGTGCCATGTTGTCGACATGGATCGCACTGAAGGGCGTCTCGCGCACCATAAGCACCAGGCGGCGCTGCTCTTTCATCTGCACATCGGCCGCACGCAGCAACAGGTTTTCGCTGTAGCCGCTCGCGATGCCGGCGAGCGTCTTCATGGAGCAGGGAGCCACGATCATGCCGTCGACCGGATAGGTGCCGCTTGCGATGGCAGCGCCAATGTTCTTGTTGTCGTAGACCACATCGGCATAGCACGCAAACTCGTCGAGCGTCATGCCGAGCTCCTGCTCGATGGTGATCTCTCCCCCGCGCGTGACGACAAGCGCCGACTCAGCGCCGGCCTGGCGCAGGCATTTGAGGCATTCAAGGCCCAGTGCCGCACCGCTGGCGCCAGACACGCCAACGACAATGCGACGGGGACGAACAGAAGACTCAGGCATGACAACTCCTTAACTACTTGGTAGGGCTACTTACTAGAAGGCGAGCTCGGCGGCCCACTTCTCTTCATCGATCTCCATGAACTGCGAGCGGATGAAGTTCTTCTTGAGGTTAAACGGAACCGTGCAGTCGAAGATGGCCTTGCAGGCGATACCGTGCTCGCGGATCGAAGGATCGAACGCGGGGTCGTTGGACGGATCGAGCACGTGGCAGTGGCAACCGGGGATGGTGATGAGGTCCACGTCGGCCTGGAAGCGCGTGGTCATGGCCCACATCACGTCGCTCATATCGAAGATGTCGACATCCTCGTCGACAAGGATGACGTGCTTGAGCTCGGAGAACGCCGAGAAGGCGAGCATGGCGGCGTTGCGCTGACGGCCCTCGTCATTTTTGCTCGACTTCTTGAACTGCATGATGGCAACGAACTTGCCGCCACCGCAGGGAGCGGCGTGAACGTTGAGCAGGCGGCCCGGGATAGCGGTCTCGACCATCTTGTAGATGGAGGCCTCGGTGGGGATACCAGCCATGGACACGTGCTCGTGCGAAGGGCCGATGCAGCTCTCCATAATGGGGTTGACGCGCGTGGTGACGGCGGTGATCTTGATCACCGGGCAGACCTTGGCGCCACCGGTGTAGCCGGGGAACTCGGGCATGGCGTAGCCGTGGCCGTTGACATCCTCGTTGATGGTCTCGTCGTGCATGAGGTAGCCCTCGAGCACGTACTCGGCATTGGCAATGCACTTCTGCGGAACGGTGACGCAGTCGGCAAGCTCGACGGCGCGGCCGCGCAGGGCGCCGGCGATCTGCAGCTCGTTGAAGCCGAGCGGCGTGGTGGGAGCCTCGAAGCCGCAGCACATGTACACGGCGGGGTCCAGGCCGATGGAGATGGAGATGGGCATATCCTCGCCGCGCTGGCAGTACTCGTCAAAGAACGCACCCAGGTGACGGCTGCCCGGGGTGATCCACATGGCGAGCTTGTCCTTGTCGACGCAGGAGAAGCGGTGGATGGTTACGTCGGACTGGGTGCCATCGGGGCTCGTGCCATAGGCGAGGCCCATGGTGATGTAGGGGCCGCCGTCAACGGGCGTGTTGGTGGGAGCGGGAACGATCTTGCGCAGGTCAAAGCCCTCGTCGGTCGCCTTGTACACGACCTCCTGGCAGTCGACGTGCTTGCCCTCGGCGATCTGCTCGGGGGCGATCAGGTTCTCGAAGCGCTTGCCGATCTCGAGGCCCAGGTGCTCCTCGTCCAGGTCGAGCAGGGCGGCAACGCGCTTGCGGCTGGCAAGCATACCGATGCAGACCTTGGCGTCGTCAAAGCCCTTGACGTTGTTGAAGACCATCGCCGGACCCTCTTTGGTCGGGCGCATGACGGTGCCGCCAGCACCGACGTGACGGTAGACGCCCGAGACCTCGGCATCGGGATCGACCTGGGTGTCGGTCTCGAGCAGCTGGCCCGGCATCTCACGCAAAAAGTCGAGCGCGGAACGCAGGTCGTGGATCTGGGAAGCATCGGTAGTGGACATGGCGTACTCCTTTCGGGAGAGTGTCCGGCGACGGGGTGCCGCCGGACGGGGTAACGTAATGGGGCCGCGGCGCTCACAAATGGAGCGCTCGACCACTCGAAGTTCAAGCGCTTGGCTGCTTACAGCCGGGGCGCTCGACCGCTTACATCAGGCCAAAGAGGTGGAACCAGGCGGCCTCGACCAGCACGACGACAAAGACGACCGCGGTGAGGGGGATGCCCATGCGCATAGCCTCTTTGGAGGTGTAGCCGCCGGCGTCCTTGCCTTCGCCGATAAGGATCGGCAGGTTATGGAACGGCAGGATGTAGTGGATGTTGATGGACGTGAAGACGATGAGCGCCACGGCGAGTGGGCTCACGCTGGAGCCGGCGGCAAAGCTGATAAATGCCGGCACGCACACGCCGAGCACGGCCATGACCGAGCCCATGAACATGTGGATGATCATGGAAAGCGCGGCGACGAGCAGGGCGAACAGGAAGATGTTCTCAGGCACGGAGCTGGGGAGCACGACGTCGGCGATCCAGGCGTTCATGCCGGTGGCACCGCCCACGGAGCCCACGGCCATGGCGGCCGTCAGGAACATGAGGGACTTGATGTCGACAGCGTTCCAGCTGGCGGGAGTGAGGACTTCGCCGATGATGGGCATGGCGAGAGCAACGCCAATGGCCAGGGTGACCCAGCCGATATAGTCGCCCGAGACGGTGAGCCACAGCGCGATGGCGATGACAAGCCACACGATGGTGCGGATCTCCTTGACGGAGAGCTTGCCGAGCGCGGCCTGCTTGGCCACGATCTGCTCGCGATCGTAGACGAGCTCCTTGCTGGGCTTAAAGAGGAAAAGGCCCAGGAACAGGGTGCACAGCAGCGCAACCAGCATAGGCACGCTCATGTACAGGAACCAGTCGACGAAGGACGGGCTCATGCCGCCGGCCTCGGCACTGTACTGCGCAACGAGCGGGTTAAGCGTGGAGTCGCCCGTCAGGAAGAACATGGAACCCGGGGCGGCAGCGGCAAACACGAGGAAGCCGAGCTTGCCCTTGTCGTCGTCACCGTAGCCGGCGGACTCGGCGATGACCGAGACGACGGCGAGGATGAGGAAGGCGCGGGGGAACGGATGCGGGATCAGCAGCGACAGCACAAAGGTGAGCGCGAAGATCGAGATGATGAGCGACTTGGCGTCGCGCACGAACTTGAGCATGAACGCGTAGGCGATACGCTCGCCCAGGCCCGACTCCTTGACCGCGCTGGCGATGAGGTAGGCGCCGATGACGAGCCACATGGTGGCCTTGGTCCACGAGCTAAACGTGGAGGCGACCGTCGCCGAGATGCTCGCGGCGCCCGTGTCGTCCACGCACACCTTGAACAGGACGAGCAGTGCGCAGTAGAGCAGGCCCACAAAGCCCGGCTGTGCCACGCCGCATGCCCAGAACACCACCGTGGCGAGCGTCAGTGCCAGACAGGTCTGACCGCCGACCGTGAGCTCGACCGTCGAGCTCAGCTCCGCCAAAGGAAGAAACTTCACCAGCAAAAAGACAACGATACCCAGCACAAAGCCAATTTCGCGCTTGGTGATCTTAAACGCCTTCTTTTCCGCTTCCATCTCCCCACCTTTCTTGTTGGGGGCGCTCCGAATTCGCAGCCATGTTGCCGCTTAAAAAGGGGCGCCCGTTATCGGACACCCCTTACGTTGCGCTGTGTTGCGGCAATACAGTCAAGCGGATTTTTTGGATGAGAAGCGATTCCCTAGACAAAAACCGTCACAACATTCGACGCTTTTCCTCGTTTTCGAGATTTTCGCCGAATGTTGTGACGGTTTGGATGTGGCAAAGGGACTGTCTTTTTTACATAGCGAGGGCCGTGCGGATGAATGGGTCGCCGAGGGCCTCGCGGAGCCAGGGGGCCAGCTGCTCGGGGTGACCCTGCAGGTAGCCTTTGAGCTCGGACGGAGCCACGCGACGCACTTCCGAGGTCTCCTCTTGGTTGATATGCAGCTCGCCCGGCTCAACATGGGCAAGGTAGACCTCGCACCATTCGCACTCGCAGCGACCGTCGCCGTGGTCCTCGCGGTACACCACGTGTCCGAGGTGCTTGAGCTGATCGGGCTCGCGCGTAATGCCGAGCTCTTCGTTGATGCGGCGCGCCGTGGCGGCCGCGACGTCTTCCCCGGGGAGCGGATGGCCGGCGCAGCTATCGGCCAGCACCCCGCCCCACAGGCGCTTGAGCGGACTGCGGCGACAGAGCAGCAGGCGCGCGTCTTCGCCCCGGCCCTCGACCAAAAGCGTCAGAAATGCCTGATGCAGGATGCCCTCACCAGCATGGGCCTCGATGCGGTCGACGGAGCCAAGCGCCTCGCCGGTCGCAGCATCGACCGCCACGACCTCGGCGCCCGCACCGCCCTCATCCCAGCCGGCGCGCAGAATGCGGGCTGCGGCTTCCTCGAGCGCGGCGATGAGCTCCTTGGTGGTGTCGAGCACGCGCTGCAGGTCGTCACCGCTCGCTTGTTCAACATGAAAACCCGTGCTTGCAACTACCGGCACGCCAAAGCGCGTGGCCAGCGCCGCCGCGATATCGTGCGCCGGGATCTCGTCTCGATGGCACGGAACGGCCAGGATGCTCACCGTTGCCGTACGGCCGGGCTCGGGGCGCGGAATGGCCTGCGCCGTGGCGCCCAGGTGCGCAAACTCCGGCGAGCAGGCGTACACCGCCATGCCTCGCGGCGTCACCGTCAGCTGGGCCTCGAGCGCAAACTTGCCCTCGCCCACTGCAACCTTTGTCGTGTGCATACCCATGGGATCTCCTGCCGCCCGCGATGTACCTGAGACCATCTTCGCCTGTATTGCGACTATACAGGCAAGCCCTCCATGTGACAAAGGGACTGCCCCTTTGTCACATTCTGTTAGAGTTGCAGGGATTGAATCCCGCTTATTCATGCGACATTGGAGTGACAACCTTGACCGCCGCAACCACGCCTAAAAGTAAGCCAACCGCCGCCGCGCTCTCCCCCGCGCGCACCAAGCTCTGCCTGGCGCTGCTCGTGCTGTTGGGATTCTCGCTCGGCTGCTCCGAGTTCGTGGTCATCGGCATCGAAAGCGACTTGGCAACGGAACTCGGCATATCACTTGCCACTGCGGGCCAGCTCATCAGCGTGTTTGCGCTCGTCTACGCTATCGCGACGCCGGTGCTCGCGCTCAGCACGGGGCGATTCCGCCGCTACCAGCTGCTCGTGTGCTATAGCGTCGTCTTTGTGCTCGGCAACCTGGTCATGGCGTTGGCTCCCAACTTCCAGGTGCTGTTTATCTCACGCATTGTCCTGGGCTCTGTCTCGGGTGCGCTGCTCGCCGTGGGCGTGACGTACATCCCTGAGCTGCTATCCCCGCAGCAAACCTCACTTGCCATCTCGGTCGTGTACGGCGCGTTTTCCGTGGCGATGGTCTTTGTGACCTCGATTGGCAAGTTTGTGGCCGACACACTCGATTGGCACGTGGCCATGTACGGCACGCTGACCTTTGCCGTTTTGATCTGTAGCGCGCTCGTGGCGTTTATGCCTCGCGCCGGGCAGACCGATGAGCCCGCCACCTTCCGCGAGCAGGCGGGGCTACTACGCGAGCCGAGTATCATCACCGGCATGCTCATCTTCTTGTTTGGCGTGGGCTCGGTCTACGTATTCTACGGCTACGTGACGCCTTATCTGGAGCAGGTGCTGGGCATGGATACCGTTCAGGCGAGCACCACACTTATGGCCTATGGCGTGTTCTGCCTGATCTCGAACATCCTGGGCGGATGGATCGATGCGCGTTTTGGCATGAAGGCGCTGCTGGTTACGTTTGTGCTGCAGGCGGCGGCACTGCTCGGGCTGTTTGCCGTGGGCGCCGCCATGCCGCTCGCGCTGGTCTTTGTCTTTAGCCTGGCGATGCTCATGTACCTGTTCTCGGTCTCATGCATCACGCACTTTATGGACGTGGCACGCAGCCGCCATCCCAAGTCGATGGTACTCGCAAGTTCGGTTGAGCCCATGGCGTTTAACGTCGGCATCTCGTTTGGCACCGCAGTGGGCGGCGCCGTGGTAAGCAGCGTTGGCATTGCGTACGTGGGCGCAGTGGGCGCCGCGTTCTCGCTTGTGGCCTGGGCCCTCACGCTGGTGACGATTAAGCTGGCTCGCTGGGAGCGCCGTCGTCAATCAGCACGGCCCTCAATACGGGCATAGGGGCAAACATAGCCCAAGGTGGCGAGTAACCGGTGAAAACCGCCCAATATGAGTATGTTTATCCGCCTGGAAGCTTCAGCAGTGCAATTTCGTGTATTTGAGATACACGCTTTTCTATTATTTCGTGTATTTCAAGTACATGAAATCGTACTAAACTATGTATCTGAAGTACACGAAATTGGAAAGGCGGCCCCATGCGCAGATCAATCGAGTCCGTTATCGAATCATGGGCGACAAAGGACGCCTCACGCCCCCTCCTCATCCGTGGTGCGCGACGCGTAGGCAAAACGTACGCTGCCGAGGAAATCGGCAGGCGAATCGCCGGCGATGCGTTTGTCAAACTCGACTTTCAGACCGATCTTGAGCTGATCGCTCCGCTGTTCGATTGTCCCACCGACGACGTTGACACCATCGTGGCGCGGATTTCAGACTATAAACGCGCCCCCATTCGCAAAGAAACCACCTTCATCCTGTTTGACGAGGTGCAGCTCTGCGAACGGGCGCTCAACTCGCTTCGCTTTTTTTCGGGTTCGGGCTGGCGCATATGCGCGACCGGCAGTCAGCTCGGCGTCGCCACGCGCAAACGTAAGCTGCCTTTTCCCAGCGGCGTTCGTCAAGAGACCATGCATCCTATGTCGTTCGAGGAGTTTCTCTGGGCGCTCGATGAGGAGCAGATGGCCGATGCCATTCGTACCCACGCCGGCACGCTCGAGACCTACGCCGCGCACCAAGCCGCGCTCAGCCTGTTTCATCGATACCAGATCGTGGGCGGCATGCCCGCCGCCGTCAACGCATATCGCAAGACGTTATCCATCGAGGATGCGCGCGTCGAGCAGCGCGAAATCAACGAGACCTATACCGCCGATATGACCGACCCCGAAAACGGGATCAGCGGCGTGGCGGCACGCAAGGTCTGGCGCTCCATTCCGTCCCAGCTGCTGAGATCGTCCACAAAAAAATTCAAGTACTCCGAGGTCGAACGCGGAGGCCGTCGCGCCAAGCTTATCGAGCCGCTCGACTGGCTCGAAGGCGCCGGTATCATATCGGTCAACAACCTGACCGAAGGCATCGAGCCTCCCCTCGTTCCCTTCGACGACGAAGATGGAAGTTTCTTTAAGGTCTATCTTCTCGATACCGGCCTCATGTTCTACAAACTCGGCATCAACCCGAGGCTCTGGCTCGACCTCAAAGAAGATTCCGCCATAGCGCTATCTTCCGACTTCCGAGGCGCCCTGGCGGAAAACTCGGTCATGCAAGCATTTTCGGGTAACAGCTTGCAGACGTATTACTGGGTGCCGCCGTCGTCTTGGAAGACGACCGGCGAGCTCGATTTTCTACTTCAGACCGACCGTATGGAAATCGTGCCCGTCGAGGTAAAGTCCGCACGCAACGTGCGCGCGAGAACCCTCGGGTCGTTCATGGACAAAGCCCGATCGCCATATGCCTACATTTTGTCCGAGAACAATTTTTTCCGCAGCGAAACCGATGACGGGCGCGAGCTACGCCACCTCCCCTTGTACGCAGCGGGCTTTATTGGAGCAAACTGCCTCAAGAGCAGTCTGTAAGCCCTGCACGACCGCCTAGAAAGGAAACCGCTCATGCAACGCATACTGTTTATCTGCCATGGCAACATCTGTCGCTCGACGATGGCTGAGTCGGTGTTTACCGAGCTGGTGCGGCGCGCCGGGCGCGCGGGCGAGTTTGTCATTGACTCCGCTGCGACCTCGACCGAGGAGATCGGCAACCCGCCACACCACGGTACCGTTGCCAAGCTGCGCGAGGTCGGGATTCCCGTCGTCGCACATCGTGCACGTCAGGTGCGTCGCGCGGAGTATGGCGACTGGGACCACATTGTCTATATGGACGACGAGAACGCGCGTGGCCTGCGTCGCATCTTTGGCGACGACCCCGACGGCAAGATTACGCGCATGCTCGATTGGACCGAGCGCCCCGGCGACGTGGCCGACCCCTGGTACACCGGCAATTTCGATGCCACCTACCGCGACGTACTCGACGGCTGCACCGCTATGCTCGAGCAGCTGTAGGCAATCGAGGTCGCGGGCCACGCCTTTGTCACATCCGGGACTAGCCCTAGACCGGCTTGACCTCCAGCTTTATCCCCTCGGCGCAGGAGTCGCCCAAAACATCCGAAAGGGCCCAGGTCGCATATAGCGGCAAATAGAGAACCGCTCCGTTGCGCTCAACGTTGCCTCTCGAGAAAACAATCCCGAGCCTTACGCCATATTCAGCCGTATCAAGCACATGACCGAGCGCAGCGTGCGCGTGGTAATAGGAGCCCGATTTAACCTCGATCGGAACAGCCGTCCCATCCGGTCCATCGACCACAAAGTCCACTTCACCGCGCTTTTTTGTCTGATAGTAGTAAAGCTGGCGATTTTGGGCAGCCAGCTGCTGGGCCACCACGTTTTCGTAAATGCCGCCCAGCTTGGGCTCCTTGCTATCAAGATACGCCGCTTGGGCGACTCCGACGGGGTAGCGCGCCATCAACATGCCCGTATCCGATTGATATAGCTTGAACTGCGATGGCCGTGCCGTCTTGAGCAAGGGCGATTTTGGCTCGGTTACGATATCGGCTTTGAGAGCAACGCCGGCATCGACAAGCCATACAAAATCTCGCTGATACTTCTCGTAGTGAGCCTTGGGGTCAATGGAATTGAGCACGAAGCGCTTGTTTTCGCCCTCGAGCATAATAGGGAGCTGATCGTAAATGCTCTGCACCTGAAGGGCTCGCCCGCTTGCATACTTGGAGATATCCCGCCGGTACTGTTCGTTGAGCTCTGACTGTAGCTGACGAACAGAGGCAAGGTCGCCCTGCGTGTCAAGGAAACGCTGCACGACCTCCGGCATTCCGCCGACAACGGTATAGGTCCTGAAGTTTGCCATCATCGCGTCATGAATGTAATCAGGAACGGGCCTCTCGCTGATACACGCGTCACGTATCGTTTGGCGAGCCCCCTCGCTCACCCCGGTTGCCCAGCAAAACTCCTCAAAATCGAGCGGGAACATCCTAAGCTCGTGGACATACCCCACGGGATAGGACCTGACGCCCTTGAACTGAGTCCCGAGCATTGACCCCGAAAACGCCCAGCGGCACCTCCCGTCCTCAACAAGGAACTTTGCCATCGTCATGATGTCGGGGGCCTCTTGGACCTCATCGATAAACACGAGCGTTTTGCCTGGCGCAATCGACTTTCCCGAAAGAAGCGTCACCCTGCTGATGAAATCATCGGCATTCCGCGCCTCGAGAAGAGCATCTTTTGCCTGGCGGTTTTCCATGAGGTTAAGCTCGATGTAGGTTGCATGGTTGGCTTTGCCAAATGCGCGAATCGAATAGCTTTTGCCAATCTGGCGAGAACCCGTAATGAACAAGGCCTTTTGCTCGGAAGACTTCAGCCAACGCTCCAGCTCTGCCGCTATTTTCCTGCGCAGCATAGGCTCTCCCCTCGGTGTCATCAAATGAAATGCAAAGTTTTATACGCTTGATTATCAATGAAACGCAGAATTTTTAGAACCTAAAATCTGATGAAATGCAGAGATTTGAGATTATAAGCAAAAAGAAGGGACACCACCCGCGAATGTGACAAAAGAACTGTCCCTTTGTCACATTGCGCTCAGCTACTCGTCGACGACCTCGGCAAGCCAAACGTTCAGCGTATCGACCTCGGGGCAGCAGAACTTTGCCGTACCGGGCTCGTTGCCAGGCACGGTTCCGCCGTAGCGCAGGATATCGATATAGGGAAAGCCCACGTGACAGGCCATAGCGCACATCTTGCCGCGGTCTCGATCGAAGTCGAAGACGTCTCCCGGCTTGTGACCATGGTGACAACGGCACGCACCCAGCTGGTCCACGCAGCTCACGCGGATACGCGGACGCTTGCCACGCGGCGCACCGAGCGGCCCGTTCTCGCCCGCAGGCTTGACGCCGCCCTCGCCGGCGTTACTCATGGTCGATCACATCCAGGCAGGCCTCGATGGGAAGGCCGGCCGACTTGTCTTCTTGGTCGGCATTGCGCTCGATAAGCTCGGCCACCACACGCATGGCGTCGGTCGTCGCACGCTGTAAGCTCCAGCCGGCCATAACGCGACCCACGAGCACCGACGAGAACGTATCGCCCGTGCCCGGGAAATACACCGGGATCAGCTCAAAGGGAATCGTGAAGTACTCTCCCGCCACATGGTCGTAGCCGATGACGGCACTCGCCCCGTCGACCTTCGCGCTCGTAATGACCACCGACTTGGCGCCCAGCGCGAGCATGGCGTCCACGAGCGCACGAGCCTCATCGGCCGTAATCTGCTCGGCCATAGGCGTATCGGTGAGCAGACACGCCTCGGTATAGTTGGGCACCGCGTAGTCGGCGCACTCGACCAGGCTGCGCATAAGGCCGATGGTCGATTCGGGCACGCCGGCGTAGAGCCTGCCGTTGTCGGCCATGATGGGGTCGACGAACACCTTGGTGCCCTTTTGCGCACGGCGGTGGCAAAAGTCCGAGATAATGCGCGTCTCTTCCTCGGTCACGATAAAGCCGGTCGAGATGGCGTCGAACTCAAAGCCGAGCTCCTCCCAGATAGCGAGGCTTTGGCGGACATACTCCGTGGTGTCGTGGATGTAGAACTTGGGGTAGTTGAGCGTATCGGAAACGAGGGCCGTCGGCAGGTTGTGGATGCGATAGCCCATGTGCGACAGCACCGGCAGCATGGCAGAAAGCGCAACCTTACCGTAACCGCACATATCGTTGATCAGCAGCAGCTGAGTGTTCTTCATGAGTGTCCCCCTTGGGTCGGGCGCGGCGCGACGGCGCCATAGTGCGACTAAGTGTAGCGCAGGGGGCGTTGCGAGCGAAGGCGAGCGGTACGAAGGGCAAATTGTTGCGGAAAGGTTTCGGAGATGAGAGGCAAATCGCGGCGGTGGCGGCACGGTAGCTGCCATCTATTTACTACCATTCCAAAACTATGCCGGATTACTACGGTAAACCGTCAGTCTCCAACCACAACAAATTGCACTCCGGCAAAACCGCAGATAGACAGCTTGTGATTTTCCGAAAAACAATGCCGAGGTCTGAGATTTCGAATTCATCGTAGTAATCCGGCATAGTTTTGGACAAAGCAACTTCGGAAGGGTGTCACCGCAGCCCAAAATGATCCGTTATCCTCCGTCCCCCACGGATCACTCAAATGCCAACCCAGGCAGCGCTGCAGATTGAGGACGGACAGCGAAAGCGTTCCTAAGCGAGCAAGGTGGCGTGAAAGAGGAGGGCATAGGCCTTGTGGCCATGCCCGACGATTGAACGCCAGATTGCCGCTTAGGAACGTTTGCAGCGTCGAGCGGTTACTGCGTTTGGTAAAACGCCGTAACTTAATAAGTTTGGTACCTTGACATTCATTTCTCACGCTCCTAAATTAGTTAGGCACAAAACAATTTCACTACCTAACTAAAGAGAGGAGCGAAGCATAGATATGTGTGTTGAACCACTCGTCCTTCCGCATGAGCCCGGCGGTGACCCGTCGCAACCGGTAGACATACCCGAAGCGGTCAGCGCCGAAGACAAACTCGCCAAGCGCATCCTGAGCGGTCTGGGCTTTTGCGGCCATTACATGCACTTTCATGGCGGAGGCGTATCCGGCAAGGCGCCCATCATCTGCCTGCTGGCCAAGCAGCCCGGCGGCGAGATGTCGCAGCAGGAACTCGGCATGCACTTTGACCTCAAGCCGGGGTCGCTTTCCGAGATCTTGTCCAAGCTCGAGGTCAACGGCCTCATTGAGCGCAGCCGTAACCCCAAGGATCGACGGCAACTCACCATTCGCCTGACCGAAACCGGCCGGGAAAACGCCCGCATCGACCAGGCCGCCCGCATTCGCTTTAGAGAACGGGCCTTTAGCGCGCTCACCCACGACGAGCGCGAGGACCTCGCCGAAATGCTCGAGAAAATCCGCAAAACTTGGGAGGAACTGGATGATTAAAACCCTCATGGGCAGCATCCGCGACTATATGAAAGTCACCGTTGCCACGCCGTTGCTCGTGCTTGGCGAGGTGCTCTGCGAGATGCTGATTCCATTTATCACCGCCAACCTGATCGACGCCATCAAAGACGGCGCCACCGTAGCCGAGATGCTTCCCACCGCAGGCTTTTTGGTGCTCATCGCGCTGACGTCGCTTGCTTTCGGTGCCGCTGCCGGCATCACCTGCAGCCATGCGAGTTGCGGCTTCGCCAAGAACCTGCGTCACGACCTGTTCTACAAGATCCAGACGTTCAGCTTTGCCAACATCGATGAGTTCTCGAGCTCCTCGCTCGTCACGCGCCTGACCACCGATATCAACAACGTGCAGCAGGCCTTTATGATGATCATCCGCATCGCCGTGCGCGCGCCGCTGGTATTGATCTTCGCCTTTACCATGGCATTTATCATGGGCGGCAGCGTTGCCATGGTCTACCTGGTCATCATTCCGCTGCTGGGCTTTGGACTGTTCTTTATCATCTTTAAGGTGCGCCCCATCTTCTCGCGCGTGTTCCACAAGTACGATGCCCTTAACGAGTCCGTCGAGGAAAACGTCACCGGCATGCGCGTGGTTAAAAGCTACGTGCGCGAAGACTTTGAGAAGGAGAAGTTTGCGACCGCCGCGCGCGACGTCCAGATGGACTTCACCCGCGCCGAGAAGCTGCTCGCCTTTAACAACCCCATGATGAATATCTGCGTCAACGGCGCGTTTGTCGTCATCATCTACCTGGGCTCCAAGCTCATCATCACGAGCCAGGGCACGCTGTTCGACGTGGGCCAGCTCTCCTCGATCTTTACCTATGGCTTCCAGATCCTCATGAGCCTGATGCAGCTGTCGATGATCTTTGTCATGGTGACCATGGCCGACGAATCGGCGCACCGCATTACCGAGGTGCTGGCCGCCGAGCCCACGATCGCCAATCCCGCCGAGCCCATGCTCGAGGTTGCCGACGGCTCCATCGACTTTGACCACGTGAACTTTAAGTATTCCGCGCATGCAAAGCGCCAGGCGCTCGACGATATCGACCTGCACATTAAGAGCGGCGAGACCATCGGCATCATCGGCGGCACCGGCTCGGCCAAGTCCACGCTTGTAAACCTCATCGCCCGTCTGTACGACACCACCGAGGGTACCGTGCGCGTGGGCGGCGTGGATGTGCGCGACTACGACTTGGACGCCCTGCGCCACCAGGTGGCCATGGTGCTGCAGAAAAACGTGCTGTTTAGCGGCACGATTGCCGAGAACCTGCGTTGGGGCGACCCGAACGCCACCGACGAGGAAGTCCGCGAGGCGGCACATCTGGCCTGCGCCGACGAGTTTGTCGACGGCTTCCCCAAGGGCTATGACACCTGGATCGAACAGGGCGGCTCCAATGTCTCCGGCGGTCAGAAGCAGCGTCTGTGCATTGCGCGTGCCCTGCTGCGTCGCCCCAAGATCTTGATCCTGGACGACTCCACCAGCGCCGTCGACACCAAGACCGACGCCAAGATCCGCGCGGGGCTGGCAAGCTATCTGCCCAACACGACCAAGCTCATCATCGCCCAGCGCATCAGCTCCGTGCAGGACGCCGATCGCATCATCGTCATGGAGGGTGGCCGCATCGCGCAGATCGGCAACCACGATGAGCTGCTTAAGACGAGCGAGATCTACCGCGAGACCTTTACCTCGCAAAGCAAGATGTCTGCCGAGGGCGAAGGGGCCGTCGAGGCCGACACCGAGGCATCCGTAACGCAAGCTCAGACCCAGGAAGGAGGCGAGGCACATGAGTAAGGCAACGACCGCCGAGCGCGCGCTCAACCGCAAGGGTGGCACCATGTCGCGCCTCATCAAGACGCTCTTTGGCTTCTACCCCGTGCTTTTGCCCCTCGTCGTCGTCGGCGTGGTACTCTGCGCCATCATCAACTCCATCGGCGCGACCTTCCTTCAGAGCGCTCTGCAGATTATTAGCGACTCGTGGCAGTCGGGCGACTGGACGACCGCGCAGCCCAAAATTCTGAAGCTTGTGACCACCCTCGCCTGCATCTACGGCGTCGGCATCCTATCCTCGCTGTTCTGGAACCGCGCCATGGCCATCGTCACGCAGGGCTCGCTCGAGAAGCTGCGCGAGAAGATGTTCAACCGCATGCAGGACCTGCCGATTCGCTACTTCGACACGCACCAGCGCGGCGACATCATGAGCCACTACACCAACGACATCGACACGCTGCGTCAGATGATCAGCCAGTCGCTGCCCAACCTGCTCATGACGACCATCGTCATCGTCACGGTGTTCTTTATCATGCTGTACTACAGCGTGTGGATGTGCCTGGTCATTGTGGCCGGCGTCGCCTTTATGACCTTTATGACCAAGCTGCTCGGCTCCAACTCCGCGCGCTTCTTCATTGCACAGCAGACCGAACTCGGCGTGGCCGAGGGCCATATCGAGGAAGTCATGAACGGCCAGAAGGTCGTCAAGGCATTCTGCCACGAGTCCGCCGCCGAGGCCGATTTTGACGAGCGCAACGAAAAGCTCTTCGAGGTCTCGCAGAAGGCCAACATGTACGCTAACATCCTCATGCCCATCCTTATGAACCTGGGCAACCTGCTCTACGTGCTGGTGGCCCTTGCCGGCGGCATTTTCCTGGCGCTGGGCGTGCCCAACCTGAGCATCTCGGGCATGGCACTGTCCATCGCCGTCGTAGTGCCGTTCCTCAACATGACCAAGCAGTTCTGCGGACAGATCGGTCAGATCTCGCAGCAGATCAACGCCGTGGTCATGGGCCTCGCCGGCGCCGACCGCATTTTTGAGCTCATCGACGAGAAGCCCGAAGCCGACGAAGGCTATGTGACGCTCGTCAACGCGCAGGTGAACCCCGATACCTGGCAGCTCGAGGAGGCCGACCACCACACCGGCATGTGGGCATGGAAGCATCCGCACCGCGCGACCGGCGAGATCGAGTACGTGCCGCTGCGCGGCGACCTGGTCATGGACAACGTGGACTTTGGCTACACGCCCGACCATGAGGTGCTGCACGGCGTGTCCGTGTTTGCCAAGCCGGGCCAGAAGGTCGCGTTTGTCGGCGCCACCGGTGCCGGTAAGACGACCATCACCAACCTCATCAACCGCTTCTACGACATCGCCGACGGCAAGATCCGCTACGACGGCATCAACGTCAACAAGATCCGCAAGGCCGATCTGCGCCGCTCGCTGGGCGTCGTGCTGCAGGACGTGAACCTGTTCACCGGCACCGTGATGGACAACATCCGCTACGGCAACCTGGACGCCACCGACGAGGAGTGCATCGCGGCGGCCAAGCTCGCGGGCGCGGACGACTTTATCACCCGCCTGCCCGACGGCTACGACACCATGCTCACCGGCAACGGCGCGCAGCTGTCGCAGGGCCAGCGCCAGCTGATTTCGATCGCACGCGCCGCCGTCGCCGATCCGCCGGCAATGATTCTGGACGAGGCCACGAGCTCCATCGACACCCGCACCGAGGCTATCGTGCAGGCGGGCATGGATAAGCTCATGGAGGGCCGCACGACGTTTGTCATCGCACACCGCCTCTCCACCGTGCGTAACTCCGACGCGATCATCTGCCTGGACCACGGCCGCATCATCGAGCGTGGCAACCACGACGAGCTGATCGCCAAGCGCGGATATTACTACCAGCTCTACACCGGAGCGTTTGAGCTGGAGTAGCTCAAAACAGCCCCTACGCTCCCAACGGACCTCCCCGAGGGAGACGGGGTGTTTACTCCGTGCTCAAACATTCTCGCTTCGCTGCGAAACTGCGCGCGGAGCAAACACCCCGTCTCCCTCGGGGAGGTCCTACGCACACAGTCTTTTCTCGCAGCCTGAAAAGAAGTGGTGAGGCCCTGGCCGTTTGGCCAGGGCCTCATTTTGTAAGGAGTCAAAAAGCCCCGTCCCAAATGAGCTATTTGAGAAGTTGGGCCATGGCGTTGACGAATTTTTGGACTTGGAGGGTGGGCTCGAGCGGGTAGTGCAGAAAGACCGGCACCTCTCGCCCGCATAGGAACGGCACGCCCACGAAGGCCGGGTGCACCCCCGACCACGCTCCGCAGGTGAGCACCGCATCGCCCTTTTCCTCGGCCTCGTTAAAGAGTGCAAAGTCAAAGCTGTCCACATCGATCACGTCCACGCCGCCGTCTGCCAAAAGATCGATACGCAGGCTGTCCATAGCGTCGTTGCCGTGGCGGAGCACGCGCAGGCGCATGCCCTCCAAGTCGGCAACCGTAATGCGTGTCTTGCGCGCCAGCGGGCTCGTGCGCGGCACGTCGATATAAAACGGCACGTTGCCAATGCGGAGCTTTTGGCAGGCGTCGCCCCAGCGTGGGGTAGAAAAACTCGACTGCACCACATCGACCTCGCGGCCCAAGCTGCGCATGACGGTCTCGCGCTCGTCATAGAGGTCGCTTACCGGCACGATCTCAAATCGTAGCGACGGTTCCAGATCGTGGATGCCCGACCACATCGACAGCGTCTGGCGTCCTGGGCACATCATCGATACGCCCAGGCGCACGGCACCGCCATCGCCCGCCGCGCGTCGGGCACGGCGCAGCGCGTCCTCGGACTGCCGCATGATCGAGCGCGCGTCGTCCACCAGCAGTGCGCCGGCCGGCGTCACCTTGACGCCCGAGTGCGAGCGCTCGAACAACGTGATACCAAACTCGGCCTCAAATCCCGACACCTGCTTGACGAGGGCCGGGGTCGACACGCGCAATTTTGCCGCTGCACGCGAGAAGCTTCCCAGCTCCGCGGCGGCCGATATGGCCTCAAGTCGTCGATCGTACACGTCAATCTCCCGTTTTCGCGCCCGTGGCCACATGGTGCCACAGGGGGTTGTTTTCGCAGGTCACGCGCTCAGTTGAGCATAAACTGCATCGCACAGTGTAAACCTACGGTTAACGCCATTCTAACAAATATGCAATTCATCTGCGCAAATGCAAAGCATACGATAACCTGCGAAAACCACGTGGGTCGATTAATGGGAACGACCCACAGGGAGGCACAAGAAGGGAAGATCCTATGAGCAACTGGCTTAAGCTCGAGGGCGATGTCTGCGCCGTGACCGGCGCACTCGGCGGTATGGGCGTCGAGATTTGCCGCGAGTTCGCCCGCAACGGCGCCAACGTCGTCCTGCTCGACCTGGACGAGGAAAAGGTCAAGGCCGCAGCCGCTGACCTCGCCGCCGAGTTTGGCATCCACACCGAGGGCTACAAGATGAACGCCACCGACGAGGCCGAGGTTCAGGCCGCCGTCGATGCCACCATCGCCGACTTCGGCTGCGTCGACGTTCTCGTCAACACCGCCGGCATCCTGCGCTTCGCCGCCATGGAGGACCTGCCGCTCTCCGACTGGAACGAGGTCATCAACGTCAACCTCACCGGTTACTTCATCACCTCGCAGCGCTTTGGTCGCGAAATGATCAAGGCCGGCCAGGGTCGCCTGGTGCACATCTCGACCGTCGCCAGCCACTCCCCCGAGACCTTCTCGGGCGTGTACAGCTCCACCAAGGCAGGCGTCAACATGATGTCCGAGATGCTGGCTGCCGAGTGGGGCCCCTACGGCGTGCGCTCCAACTGCGTCGAGCCCTGCTTCGTTAAGACCCCCATGTCGGCAAGCTTTTACGCCGACCCCGAGGTCGAAAAGAGCCGCAGCCGTCTGATCGCCACGCGTCGCATCGGCGAGGTCAGCGATATCGCCAACGCCGTCATGTTCCTGGCGTCCAAGCGCTCGGACTTTACCACCGGCGACGCCATCAAGGTCGATGGTGGCTTCTCCAACATGATGGGCGACCTCACCGCCAAGCCCGGCGGCCGTCGCGCCTATGCCGACAACTACCTTAAGAACAAGGGTGTCGAGCTCTGGTCCGATGAGTCCGGCGTCGCAAAGCCGACTGACCAGTAAACCAACCTGACAGGGAGGACCCGCGGATACGCCCACTCCTCCCCCGTATTGATTAGAAAGAGTCCAATGGCTTCCACCAACTCCAACAAGGGTCGCGCCGTCGTGCTTTCCGCCGCGTGCGTCACCATGTTCTTCATCAGCTCCATCGCGCTGTATTCCGTCGTGAGCAAGAACCTGCTCGCCGCCTACCCCGAGTGGTCCAGCGCCCTTACCTGGGCCTTCCCGGTCTTTCAGACCATCATGGCCGTGACGGGCATCTTCGCCGGCCGTATCTCCGACAAGATCGGCCCGCGCAACGTCGTAATCGCCGCCGCCGTGTGCTACGGCGTGGGCTGGTTCATGTCCGGCACCGTCACCGAGCCGTGGCAGTTCTACCTTTGGTTCTCGCTCGTCGCCGCCGTCGGCAACGGTCTGGGCTACAACCCGGCGCTCACCACCGGCCAAAAGTGGTTCATCGACAAGAAGGGTCTCGCCTCCGGCATCACCCTGGCCGCTTCGACCGCCGGCCCCGCCGTGCTGTCCCCGGTGCTCGCCTCGCTGCTCATCCCGAGCTTGGGCATCTTTGGCGCCCTTAAGGCGCTCGGCGTCATCTTCTTTGTGACGATTGCCGCCTCCGCCCTGTTCCTGAAGGCCCCCGAGGCCGGCTGGCTGCCCGAGGGCTTCGAGGCCCCTAAGGGCGGCGCACATGCCGGTACCTTCGGTGACCTCACCCCAGGCGAGATGGTCAAGACCCCGCGCTTCTGGGTCCTCATCGTCACCTTCGCCTTTGCCGCCACCGCGGGCACCCTGCTCGTGGGCAAGGTTGCCTCCATCGCCGCCGTTCAGCTCTTCTCCGACCCCACGAGCGCCGCGGCCGTCGCCCTCGGCGGTGTGGTGGTCTCCGTCAACACCTGCGCCAACCTGGTTGGCCGTCTGTCCTTTGGCCAGATCATCGACAAGCTCGGCGCCTACAAGTCGCTGCTCATCAGCCTTGTCGTCACCATCGTCACCCTCGTTATCATGTCGATGAGCTTTACGCAGTGCATGTTCTTCGTGGCGCTCGCCCTGCTCGGCTTTAGCTTTGGCGCTCTGCTCGTCATCTACCCGCCGCTCACCGGTGGCGCCTTTGGCACCAGCAACATCGGCGTCAACTACGGCATCATGTTTTTGGGCTACGCCGCTTCCACCTGGATCAGCCAGCCCATCACCGCCGTGCTGTATCACGCCGAGGCCGGCAGCGCCGCCTACCAGCAGTCCTTCTACGGTGCCATTGTGATCGCCGCCATCGCCGTCGTGCTCACCGTCTACATGATGGTCTCCGACAGCAAGAAGAAGTCCGCCTAGTTTTACCGATGCGACAAAGGGACAGCCCCTTTGTCGCATTACACCGGTCACCAGTATTAAGGAGTCGAAATGTCTGAGCTCAACCCCGTCCGCATTGCCGTTATCGGCGCCGGCGCCATGGGCCGCAACCACATCCGCTTTGTCACCGAGGAGCCCGAGGCCGAGCTCGTCGCCATCGCCGACGCCTTTGAGGGCGCCCGCGCCACGGCCGAGGCCGCCGGCGTGCCGTTCTATACCGATCCCGCCCAGATGATGGACGAGGTCAAGCCCGAGGCCGTCATTATCGCCACCCCCAACGACCTGCACCTGGGCGTTGCTCGCGAGGCCATCAAGCGCAACATCGTGCCGCTGGTCGAAAAGCCGATCTCCAACGACCTTGAGGATGCCCAGGCTTTCGCCGCCGAGGCCGAGACCGCCGGCGTGCCCGTGCTCGTGGGTCAGCACCGTCGCCACAACCCCTTCGTTAACAAGGCTAAGGAGATCATCGAGTCCGGCGAGCTGGGCAAGCTCACCGTGTCGAGCTTCCACTACATGATCTATAAGAATGACGAGTACTTCGATGTCGAGTGGCGCCGCAAGAAGGGTGCCGGCCCGATCCTGGTCAACCTGGTGCACGACGTCGACCTGCTCCGCTACCTGCTGGGCGAGCCCGTTGCCGTCCAGGGTATGCAGTCCAGCGCCGCCCGCGGTTTTGAGACCGAGGACTCCGCCGTGGTCAACGTTCGTTTTGCCGATGGCGCGCTCGCGAGCATGACCATCTCCGACGCCACCGCCAGCCCCTGGAACTGGGAGGCAACCGCTCGCGAGGATCCGCAGTACCGTCCCTTCGACGCCGACGCCTACTTTATCGGCGGAACCTTGGGCGCCCTGTCGCTGCCCCGCCTGCACCAGTTCTCCTACGACGGCGCCTCCAACTGGCACAAGCCGCTGCAGATGGAGATTCCGGCCGTGGACCCGGCACTACCGCACAAGATGCAGCTCAAGCACTTTGTGAAGGTCGTCCGCCGCGAGGTTGAGCCCGTCGTGACCCCCGCCGATAACGTCAAGACGCTCACACTTCTCAACGCCATCAAGGAGGCCGCCGAGACCGGCCAGCTCGTCGAGCTGTAATGCCTTAGGGTGGGCCACGATAAAACTCCACGCCGAGCACCTCGGACCGCCGCAAATAAGCCCCTCTTCTTTGCCCCGCGAGCAGCCTCCTGCCCGCGGGGCATTTTGCTACCTTGCCGATGATTTTTCTGGGACGGGGGCTTTTTGCACCTCGGCTTGATTCGTTCGCCACGAAATGCGCCTATCTACTACGTTTAACCGATCGCCCTCGACCACGCCAAATTTCGCGAAATAAAAACCGCAGGTAGACGGCTTGCCGATTTTCGGTAAAACCAGGCATGGTCGACCCATGCGGTTTAAACGTCGTAGTAGATAGGTCGTTTTCGTGGCGCGGCTCCAAAACAGTCTTTTGAGACGGGTGGTATCCTTGGTAGCCCTGTGCTGCAAACGCACCTTAAACGCAAGGAGTCCCATGGATCTTATCGCCCAGCTCGCCCGCGAGCTCAACCTTAAGGCCGCCAACATCGAAGCGGCCGTCAAGCTCATCGACGAGGGCAACACCATTCCCTTTATCTCGCGCTACCGCAAGGAGGCCACGGGCGGCATGGACGACGTCGCCCTGCGCGCCCTCGACGAGCGCCTGTCCTACCTACGCAATCTTGAGCAGCGTAAAGAGGACGTCATCCTGCTTATCGATGCCCAGGGCAAACTCACGCCCGAACTCGAGCAGCAGATTCGCGAGGCCACGCAGCTCCAGCGTGTCGAGGACCTCTACAAGCCCTACCGCAAAAAGCGCATGACCCGCGCGCAGAAGGCCCGCGAGGCCGGCCTGGAGCCGCTCGCCAACATGATCATCATGCAGGCCTCGGCCAAGGGCAGCGCGCTCGACGCCGCCGCGGCATACGTCAACGAGGAGGCCGGCTTCGACACGCCCGAGAAGGCGCTCGCCGGTGCCGCCGACATCGTGGCCGAAACGGTAGCCGAGGACCCCGAGAACGTCGCCGACCTGCGCGCCTTTACGCAAAACACCGCCGATATCGTCGTCGAGGCCACCGACCCCGCCGAGAAGACCCCCTACGAGCCGTACTACAGCTATGACGAGCCGCTGCGCCGTATACCCAACCACCGCGTGTTGGCTATCGATCGCGGTGAGCGCGAGGGCAAGCTCCGCGTGCGCGTGAACGTCGACGGCGCCGCCGCCACGGCACGCCTCGGAAGCCGTTGGCCCCGCCGTCAGGGCGTGTTTGCTCCCATCTTCGATGCCGCCATCGCCGACGGCTACAAGCGCCTCATGGCCCCCTCGCTGGAGCGCGAGGCCCGCGCCAAACTCACCGTTCGCGCCCAGACCGAGGCCATCAACGTCTTTGCCAAGAATCTCGAGGGCCTGCTCTCGGCGCGCCCCGTGCGCGGCGCCCGCGTGCTCGCGCTCGATCCGGGCTATCGCACCGGCTGCAAGATCGCCGTCATGGACGAGACCGGCAAGCTGCTCGACCACGGCGTGGTCTACCCCACCAAGCCGCGCCACGACGTCGCCGGCACCAAGCGCGAGCTCGCCCGCCTCGTCAAGAAGGACGGCGTCAACACCATCGTCATCGGCAATGGCACCGCTAGCCGCGAGACCGAGGAGGTCGTCTCGGAGTTCATTGCCGAGCAGGCGCCCGGGCTGCGGTACACCATTGTCAACGAGGCCGGCGCATCGGTGTACTCCGCCTCCGAGCTCGCCAGCCAGGAGTATCCCGACCTGGATGTCACCGTACGTGGCGCCATGAGCCTGGGCCGCCGCCTGCAAGACCCGCTGGCAGAGCTCGTCAAGATTCCGCCCCAGTCCATCGGCGTAGGCCAGTACCAGCACGACCTTGACCAGGCCGAGCTTTCGCGCACCCTGGGCCACGTGGTGGAAGACGTCGTCAACCGTGTGGGCGTCGACGTCAACACCGCAAGCGCGAGCCTGCTGGGATATGTATCGGGCATTACGCCGAGCGTGGCCAAGAACATCGTGGCCTACCGCGAGGAAAACGGCGCCTTTACCGATCGCCGCCAGCTCAAGAAGGTCCCCAAGTTGGGACCCAAGGCATATCTCAACGCCGCGGGCTTTTTGCGCATCAGCGGCGGCAAGAACCCGCTCGACGCGACAAGCGTCCACCCCGAGAGCTACGAGGTCGCCACGTCCGTCCTGGAGCGCGCAGGCGTTAAAGCCAGCGAGCTCAGCCGCGGCGGTGTGCCCGACATCGAGCGCCGCCTGGGCAGCATCTCGGCGCTGGCAAGCGATCTGGACTGCGGCACTCTCACGCTCATCGATATCGTCAACGAGCTCAAGAAGCCCGGTCGCGACCCGCGCGACGACGCGCCCGAGGTGGTCTTTAGCCGCTCGGCACTTTCCATCGACGACCTGGAGCCCGGCATGGAGCTCAAGGGCACAGTGCGCAACGTTGTGGACTTTGGCGCCTTCGTCGACGTGGGCGTGCACCAGGACGGCCTCGTTCACATCTCCAAGCTGGCCAACCGCTTTGTCAAGCACCCGAGCGACGTGGTGCGCGTCGGCGATACGGTCAAGGTTTGGGTCGAGAAGGTTGATCGCGACCGCAAAAAGATCTCCCTCACCATGGTGCGGGGCAAATAATCCGGCATGAAAATCGGACAAACAAGCCCAGGCTCGTTTGTCCGATTAACAGGCACATCTCCGTACACACCACAACAAAAAGGTGCCGCCCATCAAAGAGGCGGCACCAACAAAGTCTCATTCAGCTCAGAACCTACTGGCAAGCTCGTGCCGGCAGCCCCGGCCTTCCCTTTCCCTAGCGCGACCCTCGCAAAGCGCGTGAGCGATAGGGAAAGGGAAGGCCGGGGCGAACAGCCCACGGCGCAGCCAGTGTTCGCCCTACGGCAGGATATGGAAGCCGAGCGAGGCGATATCCTTGGCAAAACCGCGCACGGTGTCGAGCGAGACCTCGTACGGGTCGCGGCCGATGTTCTTACGCTTGGCCAGAATGCTGTTGGGCACCGTGATGATCTGGCAACCGCATCCTTCCGCCTGGTAAATGTTGATGAGCTCGCGCGTGGACGCCCACAGGACCTCACAGTTGGGCTTGGCGGCGGCCTTCTTGACCGACTCCGTCATAAACGGAATGGGATCGACGCCGGTATCGGCGATACGGCCGGCAAAGAGCGAGATAATGGACGGTGTCTCGGCGTCAACAGCCTCGACCATCTCGTCGACCTGCGTAGGCGTAAAGATGGTAGTGACGTTGACCTTGATGCCGTCGGCCGAAAGCTTGCGGACCAGCTCGGCAGTGGACTCGCCCTTGGTGGTCACGCACGGAATCTTGACGTAGACGTTCTCGGCCCAGGTAGCGATCTCGCGAGCCTCGGCCTCCATGGTCTCGGCGTCGTCGGCAAAGACCTCAAACGACACGGACACATTGGTGATGTGGGACAGGACCTCCTTGGCAAACGCGCGGTAATCCGTCACGCCGCCCTTCTTCATAAGGGACGGGTTGGTCGTGAAACCCTGAACGTTGCCGTTCTCGTACATGTCGAGCATGCCCTCGAGGTTTGCGCCGTCAGCGAACACCTTGATTGCCATCTGCCTGATTCCTTTCGTCTGCACATGGGCGTTGCACTGCTAAACACTTTACCTACGTTTATCAAGGCGTGAGCTGCAGGTTTTTATCTTCTCGGCGAACGGTATAAACACCTTAGTGTTTGGATTGATAAATCGATTGAGCATGCAAAAGCAAAGAGTCGCAGTTTGAGCAAACGTCAGAACGCGGGATTCATTAGATGAGGCCGAAATGCTGCATCGCTGTGACGGTGCCGTCGTGTGCGACATCGTCGGTCACGTAGTCGGCGAGTGCCTTGACCTCGGGCATGGCGTTGCCCATGGCGACAGCTGTCTCAACGGCGGCGAGCATGCCCAGGTCGTTGCCCGAGTCGCCAAAGCCAAAGGTGCGCGCGTTGCCGGTGCGGCCCAGGTACTCCAGCGCCCGCGCCACGCCCACGCCCTTGTCGATGCCTTTGGGGCTCAGCTCGCGATTCGAACCGCCAGTGTTGCACAGCTCAAACTCGCGATCGATAAAGCCGTCATCGTTGGCTACGCGAGCCAGGTCGCTCGCGACGATGCACACCTTGCCTGCGCGCAGACGGCCGTCGACGCGCATTCCCTCGGCGCTGTGCACCACAGAAGTGCCGATCAGAGACGACTGCTCAACACCCGCGGGTTCCAGGGCAAAAGTAGCCACGTTGGTCTCGAAAAAGGCCTCAATCCCTGCCGCAGCCATACGGCGTACAAGCTCCTCGATAACGTCTTCGTCAAAGCAGTCCTCGTGTACCACGCGGCCCTCGACCTCGAGCGTCGCTCCCGCCATGGCAACGACACCCGCAGGCTCCAAAGCGCGCAGGCCATCGGCAATTAGCCACAGGGGACGACCCGTGCAGATAAATGCCTGGTGACCCGCATTGCGCAGACGACCAAATGCATCGACAACAGCCTTCGACGGATGGACTGCATTGAAGTCCTTATCGGTCATATCGTCGGGATCGAACGACGTCAGCGTGCCGTCCACGTCAAAAAAGAGCACAGCGGGTTCGGGGCACGCATCAATCATATGGGTTCCTTTCGGGGCGAGAGTAAACGAAGTATCCATCATATAATGGAGCGACGCAACCAGAGAGGTCACCCATGGAATTTTACGCAAGCTGCCCCGAGGGCTTTGAGTCCGCACTCGCCGATGAGCTTAAACGCCTCGGGCTTTCGCATGTCCGCCGCTTGAAGGGCCGCGCTACGTTTGAGGGCGAGCTCGAAGAAGGCTATCGCGCCTGTCTGTGGTCGCGCCTGGCGAGCCGCGTGTTCGTGGTACTCGGGCGCTTTGAGGCGCAGGATGCCGATGAACTGTACGATAGCGTTTACGACATCGCCTGGGAGAGCATCGTCCGCCCCGGCGCCACCATCGCCATCACCGCCCATGGCGTGACCGAGCAGCTGCGCAACACACGTTTCTCGGCCCTGCGCGCCAAAGACGCGCTGTGCGACCGTCTGGCCGAGACCACGGGCCGTCGCGCCGACGTCGATGCCGCCGACCCCGATGTTCACCTACTGCTTTCGCTGCGCCAGCGCCGCGCGAGCATAAGCCTGGACCTTTCGGGCGACCCGCTGTTCAAGCGCCTGCCGTCCGCGGCGACCCGTGCCGGCGAGGGCGCGCACGTGTTGCGCCCCGACTACGCCGCCCTGGTGCTGGCGCAGGTCGGCTGGACCGCACTGTGCGAGCGCGAGCTGACGGCCGACGATTACGAGAACGAAGCCCTGCCCACGCTGATCGATGCCTCGTGCGCCGGCGGCGGCCTGCTGCTGGAGGCCGTGAATATTCTGACCGACCGCGCCCCGGGCGCCGCACGCGAGCGCTGGGGCTTTGAGGGCTGGCAACTGCACGAAGCCGCCCTGTGGGAGCAGCTGCTTGCCGAGGCGCGCGAGCGCGAGACCGCAGCGCGCGAGCGCCAGGCGCGCATCGTTGCCGCAGACATCAACCCCGCTGCCCGAAAGACCGCCGAGCGCATGGTCAAGTGCGCCGGCTACAAGCGCTTTGTCGATTTTTGCGCCGCCAAGTCCGCCACCGTGCTGGACCATGCGGGCGCCGTCGCCGGCGCCGCCGTGGTCGCAGACACCACCGAGACCCCGCTTTCGCTCATGCACGACGCCATGACGTTGATCGGCGAGCTGCGCCGCGCGCCCGAGCTTACCGCCGCGCCGGTCGCCGCGCTCACCCGCGATGGCCTTATGGCCCGCGCGCTCCATGCCGAGCCTGCACGCTCCATCGCCATCATGCCCAATAACGAAGAGGCAACTATTGAGGTTTGGCCCTCGCTCGACCACGCCGCCGCGGCATTTGAAGCTGCGACCAGCGCAGATGCCGAGGAGCAGATCGCAGACGCTCAAGACGAAGCCGCCGACACTCCCATGCCCGAACCTGCCGCCACGCTCGACCTGGGCGACGGCAAGCCGCTGCCCGTGCTCATTCCCGAGTCCGAGCAGTTCGCCAACCGCCTGCGCAAGAACGCACGCCTGCGTCGCAAGTGGGCAAAGCGCGAGGGCGTGAGCTGCTACCGCGTCTACGATGCCGACCTGCCCGACTACTCCGCCGCCATCGACCTGTACGAGGGCTGTCCGCAGACGCCGGGCCGCTGGCTCGTCATCGCCGAATACGCCGCGCCTAAGACCATCGATCCCGCGCTAGCCCAGGCCCGCATGCTCGACATCTTGGCCATCGCGCCGCGTATCCTGGATGTTCCGGCCGAGCACGTGCACGCCAAGGCCCGCATGCGTTCGCGCGGCGGCTCGCAGTACGGCAAGCAGGGCGCCGGCAAGGGCGCATCGGGCGAGCGCTCCAACATCGCGCGCCGTCGCCTGCCGCTCATCGAAGAGGGCGGGCTCACCTTTGCCGTCAACTTTGACGACTATTTGGATGTGGGCATCTTCCTGGACCACCGCGTCACCCGCAACCTGGTGCGCGAGCACGCCAAGCAGGCGCGCCGCTTTCTCAACCTGTTCGCCTACACCGGCACCGCCACCTGCTATGCGGCAGACGGCGGCGTCGAGGAAACTGTGACGGTCGACCTTTCCAACACCTACCTGGACTGGGCCGAGCGCAACATGCGCCAGAACGGCTTTGTGGGGCCACAGCATCACTTTGTGCGCGACGACGTGCTCGCCTGGATTCGCGACCAGCGCCAGACGCGCAACCGCTGGGACCTGATCTTTGTCGACCCGCCCACGTTTTCGAACTCGTCCAAGATGGGCCGCCGCACCTGGGATGTCCAGCGCGACCATGTTGAGCTTTTGGCCGGCGTATCTCGCCTGCTCGCACAGGGCGGGCATGCCATCTTTAGCTGCAACCTGCGCGGTTTCCGCCCCGAAACGCGCAAGCTCGCGCGCGTGGGCGTCGTGCTGGAGGACATTACGGCGCAGACCATCCCCGAGGATTTCGCACGCAACCAGAAGGTGCATCATTGCTATATCGTGCGCCGCCTGCCCATCGAGGACGCCATGGCCGAAGTCGGCTTTAGCGCTGAGGAGATTGCCGAGCGAACCGAGGAGCTACGCAACCCCGAAGCCCGCAAGCCTCGCGCAACGGCGCCCGCGCACGCGCAGACCGGCGACCGAGGGCCGCGCGGCGGCGACAAGCCTGCCTGCGCAGGTAAGCCCAAAAAGAAGAAGTTCTACGCCAGCAAGCCCAAGGGCAAATAACAAAGTTGCGGTGGAATACGGACTGTTTTGCCTGGAATTAGGCAAATTTAGACCGTATTTCACCGCAACTCATAGTGGGATGGTGGTTGGCAATCTAGCCTTGGGTGACCAATCGGTAACCGATGCCCACATGCGTTTGGATATAGCGCGGATGCGCGGGGTCGGACTCGATCTTCTTGCGCAGCGTGCCCATAAAGACACGCAGGCTCGCCAGGTCGCTCTTGGTTGCCGTGCCCCAAATCTCGTGCAGGATAAACTGGTGCGTCAGCACCTTGTCGGCGTTATGCGCTAGCAGGCACAGGAGCTTGTACTCGATCGGCGTCAGATGCAGCTCCTCGCCATCCATCGTGGCGATGCCGGCATCAAAATCGATATGCAGCTCACCGGTATCGAACGAGCCCTCGGACGCACCCATGCCAATCTGCGCATACGAAAGGCGCCTGAGCGTCGTGCGAATGCGCGCGAGCAGCTCCTCGACCGAAAACGGCTTGGTCAGGTAGTCGTCGGCGCCGGCATCGAGCGCGCGAATCTTGTCCGCATCCTCGCTGCGCGCCGAAACCACAATAATCGGCATACCCGACCATGCGCGCACCGACTCCACCACCTTGACACCATCCATATCGGGCAGGCCCAGATCGAGCAGCACAATACTCGGTGCCTGCGATGAGGCGGCGGCGATGGCGGCATGGGCGGTCTCCACGGCCATATGGCGCAAGCCGTGCGCCTCGAGCGCAGCGACGATAAGATTGCGAACGGCGGGGTCGTCCTCAACGACCAAGATGAGCGGTTTTACGGCAGAGTTCGGCACAGCGCTACTCCTTATCAAACGAAACGTCGGCGGCGGGAAGCTCAATCGTAAAGACCGAGCCGTGCGGGTCCGCCGCGGCAACCTCTATGCTACCGCCATGCGCCAACGCAATGGAACGGCAGAGCGAAAGACCCAGGCCCACGCTGCGGTGGCTGTCGGCCAGACCATGGTTGGCGGTGTAGAACGACTCAAAGATCCGCTCGCGATCTTCGGGTGCGATGCCCGGACCATCATCGGCCACCGAGCACGCCACGCGTCCATCGTCGACGCTAATCGAAATCATGATATGCGAGCCTGCGGGCGTATAGGTGATGGCGTTGTTCACCAGATTGACCACCAGCTGCACCATCAGGCGCGCGTCGACGTTGACGAGTGCCGGCTCATCGCACGCCACCACCTTAAGGTCGTGCTCGCGCACGGCCGGATTTACGTGGCGCAGTGCCTCCTCGACGATATCATCCATGAGCTCGAGCGTAGTCGACAGATGCATGCCGCCACCCTCGAGCTTGGTGATGGCGAGCAGGTTCTCGACGGTAGCGTTGAGCCATTGCGCATCCGAGCGAATGGACAGGAGCAGGCCGCGGCGCGTCTGGGCATCGAGCACGGCCGTGCCAGTCGAGCCTTGGTCGAGCAGCACGTCGGCATTGCCCGAAATACTGGTGAGCGGCGTGCGCAGATCGTGCGAGATGGAGCGCAGCAGGTTGGCGCGCAGCTGCTCGTTTTTGGCAAGCACCGCCGCTTCTTCGCGGGCCTCCATGGCGCGGGCGCGATCGAGCGCCAGCTCGCCTTCGCTCACGATGGCATCGGCAAGCGCCCGTTCCTCGTGCGTCAGCACGTCGGGCTCGGCAACGATAGCCAGCACGCCCACCACCGAGGCGGGGTCGCCCGAGCGCACGAAGCCGTCGCCCGTGCGAACCGTCAGGTAGATGCCATAAAACGCCGAGCCGCCAAACGTGGCATCGAGCGGGGTTCCCACGTAAGCCGACGCCGAGAGTCGCGGCGGCATCTGCGGCGCCAGCTCGTGCACCGGCGCGGCATCGCCCACGGCCGTGTACGTCGCACGCGGCAGCAGGTCCTCATCGTCGGCGTCGGCGCTGTACCATACGACCGGACAGCCCGAAAGACGCGCCAGCTGCGTTGCCATGGCATGCACAATCTGCTGCTGATCGGCACACCGCTGCAGCATGCGGTTGGTCTCGAGCACCATATGCGTGCGGCGGTCGCTAGCGGCAGCCTGTGCCAAGGCGCGGCGCAGGGCCAACGCAATCGAGCTCGACACAAGCGAGACCACGAACATGATGAAGAACATGCCGGGATAGACGCGGTCGATAAGCGACAGCGAGTAGCGCGGGTCGACAAACAAGAAGTTGTAGAGCGCCACGGCGGCAGCCGAGCTCAGCAAGCAATACAGGCGACTCCAGGTAAAGAATGCGCACAGCTGAACGGCGAACACATAGACGATCATGATACTCGGCGCGAGACCCGGATGGTCGAGCAGCGCGCCCACAATCGTCGCCGCGACCAGCAGCCCCGCCGATACGCAGGCGTCATACAGAGGAGTGCGGCGCGTCAGCGTTGTGCGCCGCCACCAAAAGCTATCGGCAATATCGCCGTCCGTACGGACGTCCATCAGCGCCCCGCCCCTCTCTCATAAACAAAAACCACCACAAAGGGGACAGGCACCTTTGTGGTGGTTTCCCTTGTGGTGGTTCCAAGTGTAAAGCCTTCTACGACCGGCAGTCGCTAGACAAACAGCACGTGCGCGAGCAGGGCACACACGCACACCGCTCCAAATACCAGTGCCACGATCGAAATTACGCGATCGGCCATGTCCATGTTGGCACGGTTCGTCAAAAACCGATCTTCGGCGGCGTCGGCGCGTGCCTCACGCACCATCTCGGCAACTACCTCGTGGCCATCAAGCATCTTTGCATCCATGTTTGCCTCCCCGGTCTCAACCTTGTCCATCGAAAACCAACTCCATGCAACCTGTCGGCGCCTACGGGCGCTCGTTGGGGGCCAGGCGATGCATCTTGTTCACGGCCTTGAACTTGGTGAACAGCGGCACGTACTCAAAGCTCACGTTGGAGTTCTCCAGGCCATACCAGCGTGCAGGCGTGCCGGCGGCGCGGCGGATGATGTACTTGAGCGTGATGGCCGTACGCTCGCTCGGCTCCACATCGCTTTCGGGCGCCAGAAGCTTACGAATCAGGATGAACTTGAACGTGCCGATGTTACCCGGATCCTTGTAGACCGAGTAGTCATGCGTCTGCGGCGGCAGCTCGCCGGTGGCAGCCAGGTCCTGAACAACCTGACGCAGGTAGGCATTGACGCGCTGGTTGATCTTGTAGCCCAGGTACAGATGCACGCGGAACACGTAGTCGGTGCCGAACGTCTCGACCGAATAGGCAAAGGTGTGCGGTTCGTCCATGGTCTCGACATTCACAAACCACCAGGCGCGGGCGCGCTTGGGATGCTTGTCCAAAATCGAATAGACGATATCGCGGTCGATGTAGTCGGTATGGGTGTCCTTGGTCAGGTACACGATGTTGTCACTCATACGCTCGTAACGGTCGTCGTCGCGCAGGCGCTTGAGCTGCGGCAGGTAGCTGCGCAGCGGCAGCAGCGTAAACTGGCGCTGCTCGACCGCCGTGCCGTTGTACCAGCACACCATAATGCCCATGATGAGTGCAGCCATGAGGATGGTGAAGTAGCCGCCGTGGAAGAACTTGGTGAGCGAGCTCACGAAGAAGAAGCCTTCGAGCAAAAGGAAGAAGGCCGCGAAGATCCACGGAGCAACCTTGAGCTTGCGCTCCTCATGCAGGTAGAAGAAGAGCAGCAGCGTGGTGCACATCATAGTCAGCGTAATGGCAAGGCCGTAGGCGGCTTCCATATGCGCCGAGTTCTGGAACAGCAGCACCACGATGACGCAGCCGACAAGCATGACGTTGTTGACCATGGGGATGTAGAGCTGGCCTTTGGTCTCGGCAGGGTAGAAGACCTGCATGTGCGGCATGAGATCCAGACGGCTGGCCTCGGACACCAGCGAAAACGCGCCGGTGATGAGCGCCTGCGAGGCAATGATGGCCGCGACGGTGGAAAGGCCTACGGCAAACGGGCGCAGGCCCGGGGCGAGCATCTGGTAGAACGGGTTGAGGTCGGCAATGCCCATGAGCTCGGGGTTGGCAGCGTTGTTCATAAGCCAAGCGCCCTGGCCCATATAGGAAAGCAGCAGGCAGCACTTAACGAACGGCCAGGTGGCGTAGATATTGCCGCGGCCGACGTGGCCCATGTCGGAGTAGAGCGCCTCGGCACCGGTGGTGGCGAGGAAGCAGCTGCCCAGAATCATGATGCCCGCGTGGTTGTTGGGGCTCAGCAAAAAGGCGATGCCACGCACCGGGTTGAGGCACAGCAGCACGGCGGGGTGCTGGAAGACAAAGAACAGACCCGTGCCGCCCAGGAACAGGAACCACAGCGTCATGATGGGGCCAAAGGCGTGACCGATCTTGGCCGTACCGATGCGCTGTACCAAGAAGAGCACGATGATGATGGCGAGCGTAATGGCGACGACGCGGCCCTGGTCATCGCCCAGCACGGCATGGACCGCCGGGATGGTGCGCAGGCCCTCGATGGCCGTGGTAACGGTAACGGCCGGCGTCAGGATGCCGTCGGCGAGCAGCGCGGCGCCACCCAGCATGGCGGGGATGATAAGCCACTTACCGCAGCGCTTGACCAGACTGTACAGGGCAAAGATGCCGCCCTCACCATGGTTATCGGCGCGCAGCGAGATGAGCACATACTTGATGGTGGTCAGCAGCGTGACCGTCCACACGACAAGGGAGAGCGCGCCGAGTACGAACTCCTCCGTCACGCTTCCGATACCGCCGTTGCCGGCAACGAGCGCCTTGGTTACATACATAGGGCTGGTGCCGATATCGCCGTACACCACGCCTAGCGTGACGAGCATCGCCGAGATGCTCACAGGAATCGCAGCGTGTGAGGCTGCCTCCTTGGCCTTCTGTTCCATAAGCCGGTTTCCTCCCAACTTTAACGTTCGAAGGGATTATAGGTAATCGGCCCATGTTTTAATGCACTGTTTTCCCAGCTAGATAAAGATTTATACAGTCTTTAGACTACCGCGGCGATATGGAATGTGACAAAGGGACCGTCCCCTTGTCACATTCGTCATTTTCCGAGCCAATTTTTGAACCACCACTCCATTGAGCGGCTCATCTCGGCCATAAAGGGGCTCGTGTGCTTGCGGGTGTAGATATCCACGACGCGCTCCCCCGCCTCGCGGGCATGCGGACGGAACATCGCGTCCATCTCGGCCACCTGCGCGTCCATGGTCGCGGCATCCGCACGGCAGTAGCGCTCCTCGTGCACCAGGTTCACCACGGGGTGCGCGATTGCCGGACGCTCCTTACGGGGCGTGCCGATGATGAGCATCGATAGCGGCATGGTATAGGGCGGCAGATCGAGCAGCTCGGCAACTTCCTCGGCATTCTCGACGATATCACCGATGTAGCAGCTCCCCAGCCCCAGGGCCTCGGCGGCAACCACGGCGTTTTGCGCGGCGATCACGGCGTCCTGGGCCGCGATGGCAAAGTCGCCCAAACCCGGCGCGCGGCGGGGCGCCTTACCCATACGCTCGACAAACTCGGGCTCAAAGCAGCCCACGTGCTCAAACAGATCGATCCACTTGGCATAATCGACCACAAATATTAGTGCCCAGGGCGCCTTGGCGATCATGGGCTGGTGGTCGCACAGGTCGACCAGGCGATCGAGCGTAGCCTGCTCGCGGATGCTCACGATGGAATACATCATCATGGCGCCTGCCGACGGCGCACGGCTCGCCGCATGCAGGATCGCCGCCCGCTGCTCGTCGGTCACCGCCACGGGACGGTCGTCGTCATCGCGCGCAAAGGCACGCGTGGAGGAACGGTGCTCCAACGTGTCCAGCACCGCGTTGCCCGTGGTCTCGACCGGATAGCCGTACGTATCCACAGCCTTGGTGCAAACCTGCTCGCTCATAGCCCCATCCCTGCCATTTCTTTAAGAAGCCTTTACGTTTCCGTGTAATTCCCGTCCATTATCGCGCAGGTCGCCACTACATTGCGCCACACCGCCACACGCGCGTTAATATGGCTGGTTGTTGTGCGCAGTCACCAATTGCAGCGCATATCTTGGTAACAATCGGGTAAACCCCCGCTTTCGTAGGTTTTAAGTTTGTGAGGAGTCTCAGCATGTTCGCTGCCGCCATCTCGCTCGTCGGTCTTGCGGCGACCGTCTACCTTGTCTTGCGCGAGGCCAAGGCCATTCGCGCTCAGTCGGGCACCGTTACCAAAAGCGCTCTTGGGTGGAGCGTCGCCTTCGGTCTGTTCCAGCTCTTTTTGACCATTTGGGGCGCCATTGGCCTCGTCGCCCAAAACGAGCCGCTCGCCTTTGTGATGCTCATTCTGACCAACGCCATCCTCACCGGATGCGCTTGGGCCAGCATCGCCCGCGACCGCATCGCCCCGCGCGTCTTTGCGTTCGCTGCTACCGATGCCCCCGCCCCCACCGGCAAGCTTGCCCGCCTGCGCGGCGCCTTCGTGGGCAAACCGCTCGTCGCGGCCGTCCTGTGCTTGCTGCTCGCCGGCGTCTTTGCGCTGCTGGGCATGGAGGTCTCGTCCAACCACGACTTTACCTGGGTCTACCCCCTGTGCATCCTGCTTGAGTGGGCCATCATCACCGCGCTCATGAGCGGCCTGTTCTTCCTGTTCCAGCGCCACGGTGCAGCTCCCGCGGTCCTGGCCTTTGCCCTCTTTGTCCTGGGCATTGCCGAGTTCTTCGTCATTACGTTTAAATCCATGCCCATCCAGCCGGGCGACCTTTCGGCCATTTCCACCGCCGCCGCGGTCGCCGGCAACGGCTACACCTTCTCGATCTCGCTGTTCTGCGTGCTGTCCATGGGCTTTACCGCCATCTCGATGCTGCTGTGCGAGTACGCTGGCCTCGTGGCGCCGCATCGCCAGAAGGGCGCCGTCAATGCCAAGCGCATGCTGCTCACCAACCTGCTCGTCGCCGTGCTGTGCCTGGGCGGCGTGACCGCGCACGTCACGCTTATCGACTACTACAACACCCTCGGCATCACCGTCTACACCTGGCGCCCGCTCGAGAGCTACTGGCGCGAGGGCTACATGCCCGCTTTCATTAGCGCAGCGCAGTCCATCAAGCCGCCCAAACCCGCCGACTACTCCGTCGACGATGCCAAGGCCACGCTCAAAAAGTACGCCAAGGCCTACGACAAGTCCGATGCCGCCAAGAGCGACGAGCGCGCCGCCGCAAAGGAGCAGTTCGACAGCGAGAAGCCCACGGTCATCGCCATCATGAACGAGACGTTCTCGGATCTGTCGATCTACCAGAACATGCGCGCCGGCTACGAGGGCCCGCAGTATTTTAAGAGCCTGTCCAACTGCCTCAGCCGCGGCAAGCTCTACGTGAGCGCCTACGGCGGCGGCACCGCCAATACCGAGTTTGAGTTTATGACCGGCAACTCCATGGCAAACCTGGGCTCGGGCGTGTACCCCTACACCATCTACAACATGGAAACGACCGGGAATCTGGCAGAGCAGTTCAAGTCGCTCGGATATTCCACCACGGCCATGCACCCCAACCACGCAACCAACTGGAACCGCGATAACGTCTACAAGGACTTTGGCTTTGACCAGTTCCTGTCCATCAACGACTTCCAGGGAGCCGACACCCTGCGCGGCATGGTGACCGACCAGGCTACCTACGACAAGATTCTTGAGCTGCTCGACCAGAACACCGATCCGCAGTTTATCTTCGACGTGACCATGCAGAACCACTCGGGCTACGATACGGGTCTGCTGCCGGTCGACAAGCAGATGCACCTGAACATCGACACGACCGACCTGGACGCCAAGACCATCGAGGACGGCACGCTCTCCGATGTCGACGAGTACGTCTCGTGCATTGAGCAGTCCGACCAGGCGCTGCGTTACTTCCTCAACGCCCTGAACAAACTCGACCGCAAGGTGGTCGTGGTGTTCTGGGGCGACCACCAGCCGTTCTTCCCGTCCAAGTTCAACGACAAGTGGTTTGCCGGCGAGGACGACGCCACCCACCAGGAGCGCCTGTGGCAGACCGATTACATCATCTGGGCCAACTACGCCGTTGCCGGCTGCGACCAGACGAGCGAGATCGATGACCTGTCCACCAACTACCTGTCCACGCAGCTTATGCAGCTGATCGGCGCCCCGCTGACCGACTACCAGAAGGCGCACATGACGCTGCGTAAGTCGCTGCCCGCCATCAACTCGGTGGGCTACGAGGACGCCAGCCTGCGCTGGGCGCTCTCCTCCAACGTCACCGGTGACGACGCCGCTGCCGCAGCCGCAACCAAGGCGCGCGAGGATTACGCCAAGATGCAGTACTACGAGATGTTCCGCGACGGCAAGAACGTCTACACCGAGCACTTCCAGACCGAGGCCAACGAGACCGACCCCAACCTGGCACCGGGTACGACCAAGATCAAGTAGCGACTAGCTGCGAGTTCACAACTGAAACGTCTGTCCGGGCGGAGGTATGTAAGGTTCCCTGCTCGGACAGTCCTGCTCGCACGGAGAGCACATTAAGTGCTCTCCGGCTCGTGCGGAACTCGCGATGAACCTTACATTCCGCGTCGCCAGGCAGACGCCTCGGTGTTGAAGCGCGGCTTGTCATGAAAGCATCCGCAACATATATAAGTTGAAGGCCACATTAAGTGGCCTTCTTTATATTCGGAAAGTGTGTCCCGGAATCTGCCTTCGGAATGGGACGCAGTTTCCGCTTGAGGGCCTGTTGGGAAAGCGCATCCCACTTCAAGAGAAAATTCCGGGTCGCACTTTCCGCTAAGGCTCTCAACCGGAAAGTGCATCCCATTCCAAGCCTTAATTCCGGGACATAGTTTCCGGACAAGACATCAACCGGAAAGTGGGGACCACTCTGAGCGCCGATTCTGGGACACACTTTCCGAAACCCCGCCCATCCGGAAAGCCCGTCCCACTCCGTATACATCCAGGCATGAAATCATCAGCTTATTAGGCCTTCTATCAATAAAGAGACACCCTCCCGGGCGGCGGGCACGAAGTTCATCGCGTGTTCCGCACGCAAAGAAGACCACTTAATGTGGCCTTCGTCTTGCGCAGGACTGTAGAGCTGGGAACTTCGTGCCCGCCGCCCAGGAGGGCGTTGCGTTTAGAAGATGGACCTAGCGCTTGTTCCTCCGGGACAAAAGAAGCGCGGCTATAAAAGCGATGATGGCAAGCGCCAGCAACACCAAAAGCAAAGCGAGCGTGTTGTCGCCCGTTGCCGCCAGACCAAGCAAGCCGGGCTTCTTGCTGCCAGCAGGTTGTACGGGGATCTTCTCGCCATCGTCTTCGGCGGTGATTTCCCAGCGAATTGCCTTTTTTGCGTCGGCAAGCTCGTTGCCCACCGACGTCGGGACACTTAGTTGCAAATTGAGTACCGTGCTGCCATCGCTCGTAAACGTTGCGACCTGCGTGGGATAGGCAAACACGCTGCCCGGCGTTCCCGTCTGGAGCCAACCGGCAGACGCATCGGCCGCCGACGCCGTTAGGGTAATGGGCGACAGCAGATGTGCCGTCTCGTGATCGACAACAGCCCGCACAAACACACGTACCTGGGACTTTACACCCGTGGCACGAACCCCAATCTGTTGCTCGCGTACATCGCCGGGCATTAGATCTTTAAAGGCTGGAAACAGATCGGGCTCCCCCGAGGAGTCCGTCGCTCCCGATACCGTTAGCTGGCGTGCATTTCCGTCATAGGCAATCGAGGGCGTATCGGCGAACGCACGGGCAGGAACGGCGAGCGCGACCACGCAGAAAATGGCCGCGACCACACAACGCAAGGAACGCGCAACGTCTTTGAAAATCGGTAAAGCCATGCTTACGCACCTCCGTGCGGCGGCACCAGCACGCCATCTTTGACCGTACAGTTCCATGCCTCGGTGACCGCATCGTCGGGCGTAGACTGAATCGCTTGGGTCGAGATGTCAACAACTAGGTTTTTACCATCTGCCTTCTTCTCGGACACGCCCTTGATGAGCACGCCCGTCTTGTCGAGCGGCGCAACAGGAGACGTCCAGTAGTAGAACCCGTCGGCCGAGCGAACCCAAGACGAGGCACTGCCAGTAGTTGAGGCATTGGACACACTGCCCCACGCAATGACGTAGTCGGTGCCGGCAACTGGTTCATCCCACAGGCGCGCGCCATTCTGGTCCTGCCAGTAGATATCCACCACAACACGCAGGTATGCCGGGGCCGAGCCGTTGTTTGTAATCATGACGTTGCTCTTCACATTGCCATCGAGCTTCTCATCTACCGAGGGCGCCACCGAACCAAAACCAAACTCGTTGACCAGCACGCCCGTAACCGAAAGCCAAGCAAAGGTACCGGCAGCGCCAGCCAACAGAAGGACGCCAACAAGGAGGGCGACGATTTGCTTGCGCTTAGTCATCCTAGTCCTCCTTCTTCAGCGTGCCGTTTTTCCAAACATTCTTGGCACGCGAGCCACCATCGACCCATTTGTCATTCGCGCGCGTGTTGACGCACGTCACCACGGTGTCGCCCGCACTCGAGGCAGACGAGATGATGAGCTCGGCAGATTTGCCGGGCGCCTTGCCCGGCGTACTCAGTTCACCCTCGTAGCGCCATGCCCAAGCCGTGTCTTCCTCGACGGTATAGGCGCCCGCCGGAGCAGCAAATTGCACGCTGCCGACATACCAGACCTCACCGTTTTCATCGCGCTGCTCGCTAACTTTCACCTCGACCATGCGCGTCTCGGCAGGAGAACCCTCCGACGCCTTTCGCGTTACCTTAAAGCGGAACGTTTTCCCCATTGCGCTGGCGTCGGTAGTCTTTTTAACGATCGTCAGCGCATGAGTCTGGGTAAATTTGAACACGGCATTACCGGGACCTTGCTCGCCTTCGCCTGTCTTCTTGGACTCCAGGCGGTTGACCAGGTCGAACGAGCCGCCACCCGAACCCAGACTGTAGAGCGAGACAAACTTGCCGTTCACAGGCTTTTCCGCCGCAGAAACGCCCTCTGCACCAGGGCCGTAGCTTGCCTGCGTTACCGTAACAGTCAGTTGCGTCCCCATAAACGGCTTGGCAAAGCAGACCTTAAACGGCGCATTGTCGGCACTGTCACCGACGGTGTTGGCCGCGGCGGGATCGAGCAGCCACTTAAGCTGCGCGGTCATAGTTACGGGGCTCGCGGGATCAGACGTATCGTTGGCAACCACGCGATACGTCACAGGATACAGGTCCATGTCACCCTTGACTGGCTCGCCCTTGAACTCATCCCAAGACTTTGCAGTGCCATCGGCACCCACATATCGCCACTCCAAGAAGAGCTCGCGCTTATCGCCATTGGCAGCAGCCTGTTCATCGAGCAGCGCGACGATCTTGGAGTGGGCGTCCGGGTCGTACGCCACGGATTTTTGCTCCATCACAGGATTGCCGTCGTTGTCGTAGACAGGGTTGCCGCTCTCGCCCATTTTGGGAACATCGACCGTGTAGACAAAGCCAGGCTTACCGTCCTGCGCGCGCTCGTCGCCCGAGTCGACCGTCGCCGTAAAGATGACCGCCCCGTCGACGCTGTGATAGCGCACCTTATACGGCGTGACCTTGTACACCGCGGTATACGTCGCGCCCTTAAAGGGTTCACTACCCTCGAAGGGATACTTATCGTCTTCGGTCATCAGAGTGTATTTACTATCGGATTCATAGTCACGCGACCAGCCGACAAAGTCGTACTTGGTGCCATCCTTGCCGACAACCTCAGCTGCAGCTCTTACTTCCAGCGAAATTTGATCGCCAGAGTCGGTGCGCGAAAGAGAACGCACGGAATCGGGGTTATCCAGATTGGCATCGATATTCGATTGGACAATTACCGCGCTGGCACGGTAGACCGGGTACAGCTCCATGGGGGCGTTAACCACAGTGTTTGTATTCACCATGGGGAGGCCGTCCGACCAAACGACATAACCGTTGCCGGATGCCGGTTTAGTTTCCGTCCAGCCTACGAAGGCATTGTATGCGTTCGTTGCAGCATCGATGTCGCCAACGTTATACGTCGGCAGCGGCATGCCATCCTTAAGGCTGCCGAGCGTATTGCCCTCCTGCGCGAGCTTGCCATCGATATCGGTGTCGTTCAGGTGATACACCACCGCAATGGGCGTGTAGTAGGCCACAAACGTATAGGGTTTACCCGGCTCCACGGTATAGGAATAGGTATTGCCGCCTTCGCCCGTCGGATCGAGCTTCTTTACCGTTCCGTCGGGAAGCTCGATCTCGAGCTTCTTAAGCTGATAGGCGCCACCAGTACCGTCGGCATACACCGTCGTCGTAATGTCGGGGCTCACCGTAGCCACCACGTCACCGTTCTGCTGGGGATCAAGTTTGGGCGTAATGTCGAATCGCGGAACATTGATGCCCGGCGTTCCATCAAAGCCCTTGCGGTGCAGGTTGGTGGTGTAGCTAACGTCGTACTTTACGTACACGGGATAGGCATCCTGCCACTGGGTAACCTTGGACGCGTTGGTCGCCAAGTACGGCGTCGCTTTTTCCGGATCACTTGTCACATAGGGGTCACCGGCAACATCATAGATATACTTCCAGACGTCAGAACCCTTCTGGACCTCGGCGGTCGAAATCCAGCCCAGGAACTTATAGCCCGGCACCGCCATCTCCGCATCGGTCGGAGAAGCTTCGAGTGTCAGGTTGGGATTGACGTCACCCTCCTTTCCGTGCTCGGGCGTGTTGTCTACCGTCTGCTCGGTATGGATAAACGGATATTTATAGGTGTAGGTGCTATCGGAGTCCAGCAGCAACGGAGCCTCATAACGTCGCGTGACGCTCTTAACCGAGACATCGTCCTTGCCATAAAAGCTGACGCTTGTCGTCACCATGGCACGCATGTAATACTCCGAATCGATGCCAATCTCGCTCTGAACGGGGTTGCCCACGCAAGTCCAGCACCCGCCTTGGCGCTCGAGGGTCCAGAAATTTAAATGGTATCGCTTGCTCGCCGGCCTAAAGTAAAACTTCAGCGCTCCTGCGACCCACTCGTCATCCAGTGTGCCCGAACCCGGGAAATCCGTATCGGCAATGACATTTTTCCGGGTATCCACACCTGTATCGTTTTTGACCGTATGCGAATACGCTTTCAAAGGCGCAACGATGAGCGTCTCTGCCCCAAAGCGCCCCTCATTGCATTCGTCCTTATAGTTTTCCTTCAGTCCGTGATAGACGTGCTCGGAACCCCAGTGCACGATATTCTCTCGCACGTAGCTCGATCCGACCTGCTCGTTAAACGAAGTTTGGTACCCGTTCCACACAGAGCAGAGGAGTCTAGAATCCTTATAGGCATCGTTCGTCATCGACTTGACGTAATAGTCCACGCGGTACTCAAAGCGGGCGATGTAGGTATGCGGCACGGTTAAATCGACATCTGCGGGGAGCGTATAGCTGGGATCGCGGCTTACGCGCACCTCGAGCGGAGCATCCTCGGTTCCCTTGTTTTCGTACCAGCCCAGGAAGCGATAGCCGTCGGGCAGCTGGCCCTCCTCGGATATAGCTTTACCGGATACGTCGAGCACCTGTACGGTATACGCGCTTGTGCCATCTTCTGCAGTCTCAACCTTAACGTCAGTTTTGCCCACACCGTCGCGCCGAGTCTGATCGTCGGTTGCATCCTGCTCATTGCCCTCAAACACCGTCATGATGTTCGACACATAGTCGGTGTACACCGGATAAAAATCGGTAGGGCCAAGCACAGTGATCTCGGTGCCGGCAGGATAGAACGCACCGGCGTTTTTTAACTCGGCAAGCTCAGGCGAGGTGATGGCCGCGTAACCGCCATGCATCCCGGCCTCGCCACTCGGCTGCGTCGTCCAACCGATAAAGGTGGCGCTGGCAGAAAGAGTGCCGCGGTCCGCAGGGGCAGCCGGCGTTAAACCGACGCCATAGCGGTACCAGTCCGTCGACTTGTCGTGCTCCTCGCCGCTCTGCCACGCGAGCGTCTCGCCCTTGACGTTATAGAACAGTACCTGCGCCTCGTACGAAGCAATAAACAGGTCGTTGCCCTTAAAGGCCTCGGCCCCCTTCGCGTTATCGGCGGTATAGCTCGACGTTATCTCGTGCGCTTCGTTCTTCTGGACCTGCTTGCCAGCCTTAACGGCATCGGCATCGGTCTTGCCGTTAAACCAGGCGTTATCGGCATCGATACGGTTCACATTGACTCCGGGCTCACGGAACCAGCCCATAAAGCGGTAGCCGCCGTTGGCCTCGGTCAAACCCTCTGGCTTTGCGGAGGTATCCTGCTTAAACGTTACCGATGTATCGCCCTGGGCCAGGCCTTGGGCCGTTCCCGCCAGCACGGCGCTCACGGCAAAGGCGTACGGATCCGAGGTCGCCTGGTCTTTGCCAAGTTTGGTCTTCTCGATTGTCGCGGTGCCCGCACCGGGAAAATCGATCGTCGCCTTAACGCTTTGGCCATGCACGGGAATTTTCAGCTTGTAATCCATCGCCCACTCATTGGGGTGCGGGGCACCCAGGGCCTTGTCGTTAGCGGTCGAGCGCATGGTGCCGGCACAGAAGTCGTAGTCGTGCTCTTCCCACAGCTCGCGCGTGGTGTAGCGTTCGTCATCCCACGGACCATAGCCATCGCCCTTGATGATGCCGTCGCCGCCAAACGAGGGGATTTTCTTTTTGGCAGGGTTGCCCTGGCTGCTGCCGTTTAGGCTCACGCTCGGCTTAAAGTAGCATTCGGTAACCGTGGCGTCACCCTTGTTGGCGCGCGCAGCAATACCGCCCAGGTTCACATCGTTTTGAATGATGGGGATCACGGCGATGGGATTATACTGACGCGAGCTCAAGTCACCCGCAAAATGGCTTCGGACGAGCTCGTTGCCCTTTTCGGTTAGAATACGACCCGCCAAGCCACCCGTCCACGCGCGCGTCACGGCGACGACGCCCACGTACGACGCGGCATAGCTGTAGCACTGCGCCGTCGAGAAGCAGTCGATAATCTTGGCGTCACCCGCCATGCAGCCCACAAAACCCGAGGCGTACACGTTGTTGCCGCCCAGGGCGCCAATGGCCACGTCGTACTTATTGGTGACGTCGGTCATGCCCTTCTCGGCAATCGAGCCGTCGTCCTTACGCGTCGGCGTCACGCGGCAGTACTCGACAGTCGAGTTCTTAACGTAACCGGCAAACGCCGCCATATACAGACCCTCACCGCCGAGCGCCTGCACGCCCGAGGTCGTATTGTTGACGGCACGGCCGCCACGGACCTCGCAGTTGTAGAGGGTGCAGCCGTCGAGCTCGCCGGCGATGAGACCGCCCTCAAAGCCTGCGTTGGTAATGAGGTTGAGAGCATTGTTGGCGCAGGTCACGTGCAGCGTGCTCTCCATGACCATAACGTTTTCGAAGCGCGTATTGACGGCCTTGCCCACGATAATGCCACCGCGGAAGTCCGCCCACACGTTGGCGTCCTTGACCAGGAAGTTTTTGATGGTGGCACCGTTGGTCTCGGCAAAAAATCCCGTATCGCGCTCGGGGTCAAAAGCGTCTTTATCGTAGTTCAGGCCCTCAACGGTGTGGTTTTGACCATCGAACACGCCCTTAAACGGATGCTCCTTGTTGCCAAACGACAGATGCTTAACGGTGTGCGAGACAATGGTCTTCATGTCGTCATCATTAAGCACGATATCGTTATCGAGATAAACGTGCCAGCCGGACGTATCGCGCTCGCGCGACAGCGCCACGTACGCCAAAAAGTCAGCCTCGTTTTTGATGTGGAATTCGGTTTTGGCCTCGGGCACATCCTCGGCATGCACCGCCGTCGGCAGCGCCATAACGCAGCAAAGGGCAATCGCCGCGACGGCAACTAGCCTGCTAAGCACGCCCCGGTTCATGTTCTTGATCTTCATAGGCTAGTTCGCCTCCGGCCAGCCCGCGACGTCAAGCACGTCGAGGACGGTATCGCTTGCCTGCTGGTTTTTGGCCTGCACGGCCTGAACATCGATATCGAGCCTGAATGAGCCGCCGCGCGCGGCATCGTGGTAGTCGCCCACAAAGCGCAGCGAGTCCATGAGGCTTTCCGTCATGGCACCGGGGTCGAGCGTGCCGCCACGCCCGGCCAATCCGCGGTAGTAGTACCACCCATCGCCGCCATCGATCCACGGGGACCCCTCGCCCGCGTTCACATGAAACGCAACGCTGCCCGAAGCATCCGCGCTCGAACCGTCGGGCGCCACCGACGTCATGCGCAGACGCGCGCGAACGTACTCAGGCTGCGCGCCGACGTTCTCCACGCGCACAATGCGGCTGATGTCAGAACCCCCGGCCTTGGTGTCGGGATAGTCACCGTGCTCGTTGGGATCAAACGGAATCTCCTCGCCCTGCACGTTGAGGGTGTATTCGCAGACTCGTACCTTCACGCTGCCAAACGATAGGACGTTGTTCGCCGGAACCATATCAACGGTAAAAGCCAGCGTGCCGCACAGGCACGCCAGGGCCAACAGCGCCATCGCGGCAAGCGCCAAGGTGCGTTTCTGATTGTCGGAAAGATTGTTGAGCATTACGTTCGCCAGTCGTCGATAAAAAGGGGATCGAGATCCCGGCCCGAAAATGGGGATGGGGAGCGGGCCGGGATCTCGGTGGAGGGGGATTAAGCCTGAGTCTTAGCCCATTCCTTGGCCTGCTTAAGGGCATTCTGCGCGTCAGCATTTTCACCCTGCTCGGTGCCATTCTGGCCCGCGCCAAAGATGTAGGCAGAGACCGTCATCGTGGGAGCCTGTTTCGGGTCAGTAGTAGTCTCGACAACATCGGTGTTGTTCATGGCAGAGGGAATCGTCACGGCAGTGAAAAGCTCATCGGTATAAACGTCCTGCGCTGCTTTGTTGGCTTCGAGCTTTGCAGGCAGGTTCTCTGCGGCAGAGTTCTTGGAGTACATAAACAGACCGCTCACGTACTGGTTGCCAGAGTTGTCAGATTGGTTGGTCTTGACTTGACCCTCAACGGGCTTCCAATTCGTATTTTTGAGCGTAAAGTACGGGGTCTTTTCAAGGCTGGTGCCAGGCTTGACGATGGCATTCTTTACGTAAATGAATACGTATGCATCATCAGAGCCAGCCTTGATGCCGACATTGGGGTTCTTGGCCACAGTGGCGCCAGGAACCATCTTGGAGTTGGCAACCCACTGGGTCTCGAACAGGTAGGCCTTTTCAGTGTTCGGATTATCGGGGTCCGGTTTCTCGGGATCGGTCGGATCAGGCTTGTTTTCCGGGTGGCCAAAGCTACCCACCGTGAACACGTTGTCAATGTGCTCCTGCGCCGTCAGCCATGCATAGGTACCCACACCGGCAGCCAGTACCAACAGCAGCAGGGCGGCAATGATGCCGTAGCGCTTTTTCTTCTTGTTTTCCATCGTTCTCTTCCTTTCGAGAATCGTTTTCCCCGGCAACGGCCCCTACCGCCGCCGACGCTTTTCCCTGCCGCTATGAACGCCGCTCCCTCGCATGCACGCGGGCATGCTTGCCCGCAGGCTCGTCGGGAACCATCCGATCGAGCACTATCGACGCCGTGATCAGCAGCGCCAGAACGGCCACCACAACAAGCAAACCGGGCATCGTCGTGCAATAAGCGTTGACGAAGCCCAGGTAAGGGACACAAAAAGAAACAGTGCCGATCACGCGCGAAAATGGCGTCTGCCCGGCATCGTGCATGATGCTTCCATCTGCATTTTTGTTTGCAATGCCCTGCGTGCCGATCATCTGCGCGGCAGGGTCGATCTCGTACACCTGGTGCGTCACCACGGCGCCATCCGATCGGTAAAAGGTTGCATTGTCACCCACGGCAATATCCGCTGGCTCAACCTGGCGAACAAACACCATGGAGCCAACGGGAAGCTCGGGTTCCATAGAGCCCGAGAGCACAGCAAAGGGCATGTATCCAAATGCACGAGGAACAAAAGAAACAACGGCAAGGGCTATGACAAGCGCGAACGCCAAGCTACTCAAAAGTGCAATAAATCGTTTGAGTCTACGCGCCGTCAAAGTGATAATTCATCCCCCTTGAGGCCTTATTCGACCCATCCAAAGGTCAGCAAGTTTCAACAGGAACCGCAAGGCGCTTGAAAAGTGAGTCCGAAATAAGCCAATTTGGAATCTCTTCTTATTAAGAAAACATAGTGATGTCCTACAGTTTTATCAATATCTCATCGCCTAATGCTACTAATTTTGGCGTAAGCGGTCATTTATCCCCAAAATGACCTGCTTTATCCAATACCTGTGATCGACCCGCTACTCAATTCCTCAATAGGAGGTCCGATATTTTGCGCAACCAAAAGAATCGTACCCCCCCCCACATTAAAATTAACTGCCGGATGTACCATTTGTTTTTAACCCCCCTATCTGAGTTTCATGGCTGCCCCAACTAGTTCGCAGCCCATAACCCGCTGGAAACCGTGTCCTAGAATTCGCTTGCGAGGTGGGATGTGGTTTCCGCTTGCGGCCCCGTTGGGAAGCCACATCCCACCTCGGCCGCAAATTCCGGGTCACGCTTTCCGCCAGACCCCTCAACCGGAAACTACATCCCATTTCTCGACCGAATACTGGGATGCATTTTCCGCAGAGCCCCTCAACCGGAAACTGCATCCCATTCCAAAGACAAATTCCGGGACGCAGCTTCCGCAACTCCACCCATCCGGAAATCCCATCCCACTCCGCACACATCCGGGCATAGAGCAATCAGCTTATTAGGCCTTCCATCAATAAAGGGGCGCCCTCGTGTCACGAAAAAAGCCTCGAGAACTTCGAGGCTTTCACATTTGTATTGTTTTGCACGAAGGACCACGAACGGCGAAGCTACTCTCCCAGCACGGCCTTCTTGGCGGCTGCAGCCATGTTATCCAGGTCTTCCTTGGTGGGATGGTCCTTCGCGGCAACCCAGTTGTCGAGCAGCATCTTAAATCGGGCGTTGTCGGGATCTTGCTCGAGCATGGCCTCGTAGCGCTGCTTGACCGCAGGGCCCATCTTGCCCTGGCACATCGCCCAGCCCGCAAGCTCGGCATCATTGGCCAAATTGGAGGTCACGCGATCGATAATCTGCTGGTAATAGCTCTGATCGGCGCCAAAGCCGCAGGTGCCAAACAGGAACACGCGCTTGCCGTGCAAGGCGGAGAGCAACGCCGCGACCGAAGGCGTGCACGCGCCCTTGTCGCACCAAAAACCGACGAGCACCATGTCGGCCGCGCAGGCGCCCTGCGCCTCGAGCGCAACCTGATCTGCATCCGCATCGTCGCTCAACGCCGCGGCATGGACAAACTCAACGCCCGCAGCCTGCAGAGCGCGCTTAATCGCGCCCGAAACCATCCTGGTATTACCGCTCTTGCTGTTAACCACCAAAGAGCACGTCATAGTCACGTTGCCTCGTTTCCCCCAAAACTAAAGCCACTAATGCAATTTATTAGATGAATATCTTAGTACTAACGTGACAGATGTAAACCACCGTCTGTCGATTGGCGACGCAGACGGGTGACGCATAATTTCTTTCGCAAATTGACAACCGCATAGCGGAACACGGCCCGCGC
>JAQDNC010000015.1 GCA_027660625.1 Coriobacteriaceae bacterium AM100-PB1-1D-6A
GAGCCGCCATTGGGAATGTAGAAGGGGGAGGCCTCGCGGCCTCCCCCTTTTTTGCGTTTGGTCGATATGAGCTAAACGCCTCTATGGCTTAATAGCCTTTTCTATTTGAAGAAAACAAAATGAATGACCAGCGCGATTGCCACGATGGCAATGATCAAGAGCGCAATTTGGAGACGGTGCTGTCTGCGCCGTCTGTTTGACGATGTAAATATCGATTTCCCCTGCTTAGGCGTCTCGAGATAGCGGGCGGAATGCGTTAGAGTTTGCTTGGGACGGGGCCCTCTGCGATGTTGCTTTGTGGGTGTTTGTGTCTGCTCCTGGCTGCTTGCGCTGTTTTTGGATAAGGGGGCATCTTTTAGATACACCGGATCGCTCGAGGCGACACCCATGTGTCTGCGCGCTGATTGAGATTCTTCTAGGGTTTGATATCGATTGCGAGTTACATACTCAGGCTCTGCATCGTTAATGGGCTCTTGGGAAATATGGGGACGATGGTAGCGTATGGGCTGTGAATAGGCAGAACTATCGTTCTGCAGCGACTCAAGCGAATTGTCGGAGGTCTGATCGTCCATGATGCCCTTAGGTTGTCATTAACAACGTGTATGCGCTCATTGTAAGCCCTCCGCTTCGTTTTGACAGGCCGCGTATATGGTATTTAAGGCACGGTTCAAAGAACTTTAGCTTCGTTAAAACCTTAGTCGACCAGACTTAGATATGCTTATAGAAATAGACTTAAAAAACTTTATATCAAAATGTATATATAAGAAATGGATGGGCATATATTAGAGCGTCAAAAGAAGTCCCTGCCACCTAGAAGATGGCTCGGCAGTCCCTTAAAGGAGTGGTAGTCATGGCAAGCATGGTTCCTTATCGTTCGGTTTTTGGTGTTCGTCCCTCTGCTAGCTCGTTGTTTGATCTCTTTGATGATATGAGCGACCTAGCGAACAGCTCGATTGCCTCTAAGGCGTTCCCCGTTGACGTTGAGGATAAGGGCGATGGCTATGAGGTCAAGGCTTATCTGACCGGCGTCGCCAAGGACGATATCGATGTCGAGCTTAACGAGGGCCGTCTGTCCATTAGCGTGAATGTCGAGGAAGACGAGGAGAACGAGGGTAAGAACTTCCTGCAGAAGGAGTTCAGCTCGTACAGCGCGACGCGCGGCGTGTACCTGAAGGATGCTTCGAGCGAGGGCCTTTCTGCAAAGTACGCTGACGGCATCCTTACCGTTACGGTTCCTAAGATTGTCGAGAAGAAGAACGTTACGAAGATTTCCATCGATTAAGGCTATCGGCTTTTAAAATCGGTGCCTACGTTAAGGGGGCTGGGAAGTGATTCCCAGCCCCCTTTGCTGTTTACTGTATGGTCATGGGCCGATATTGTCCGGCGGGACGTATCGTGAGTTTATGCAGCCCCTCAACGCGGGTGGCGGTGCTGCCAAGCTCGTTGTCGAGCGTTGCGTCGAGGGAGCTTGCGTAGCTTTTGACGGTCAGGCTTGGGCGATTGTTGTCTTGGCTAATGTGCATCGCGATAAGTTGCTCGGTGCGATCGGTTGCCAACGCGCGTGCGGCATCGGCGGCCTGATCGTTGGAGAGATGCCCTTTTACAGACAGGATACGTTCCTGAAGAAAGCGAGGATAGTCGCCTTGACGCAGCATGGTTACATCGTGGTTGCTTTCGAGTGCGAGAATGCGACAGTCCTTGAGCGTATCGATGGCATGCTTCGACAACTCGCCGGTGTCGGTGGCAAAGCCAATTGAATCACCCTGAGCGTCAAACCGGTAGCCGACGGGATTAACGACGTCGTGGGATGTCGAATATGTTTGAATGTGGACTCCGGCAATAGAGAGGGCGTCACCTGGGTCGAATTCCTCGACAGGTAGATGTGCGAGGCTTTCTTTGGACGTGAGCGTTCCTCTGCTGGAAAAGACTGGGCCATTCCAATGCTTGCACCATACCTCAAGCCCCTTGATGTGGTCGCTGTGTTCATGGGTGACAACAAGGGCGTACACGTCGTCTACCGACAGTCCGAGTTCCGCCATGCGTTTGAGCGTTTCGCGGCGAGACAGTCCGTCATCGACCATAATGAGCCCCTGCGGGCCCTCGATGAGTGCGCAGTTGCCTTTAGAGCCACTGCCGAGGATATGAAGGTGCAGACGAGACATAAGATTCCAAAGGATACAATGGGTGCGGACGAATAGAGGAGGAAGCAAATGCCTACGGTATCTCAGCATTATGGACACCATGCCGTGCCTGGGGCAGTCGATGAGACCCGGACGAGGCAGCAGGCTGCTCCTGTCGTGCTCATGGTATCAGGCGGCGCGGACTCGACGGCACTGCTTCTTATGGCGTGCACATCAAAGCTGGATATCCAAGACGGACGCGGTGTTGCCCCCATTGCTCGCGAGCGCCTGCATGTGCTGCATGTAAACCATCATCTGCGCGGCAAGGCGTCCGATGGCGACGAGGCCTTTGTGCGTGAGCTCTGCGCGAAATATGGTTTACCGCTGTGCGTGGAGCACGCTTATTTTGATGGGGAGTCGGGCAATATTGAGGCCGCGGCCCGCGAGGTGCGCTATGCCGCGGCGCGGAGGTATGTTCGCGAGCTCTGCGCCCAGACGGGGGCACCGCGAACGGCGGCTCGTATCTGCACCGCGCACACGTCTTCGGATCGCGCGGAAACGTTTTTGATGAACGCGATTAAGGGTTCAGGGCCCGCTGGCCTATCGAGCATTCCTCACCGGAGGAATATCGTGGTGCGCCCCTTGCTCGACCTAACTCATGGCGAGCTCGTGGGCTATCTACAGGTGCATGGTCAGCCGTGGCGTGAGGACGAGAGCAATGAGGATATCTCGTATCTGCGAAACTACGTGCGCCATCGGGTAATGCCAGTGGTGGCACAGCGTAATGCGAGCGTGTGCAAGACGATTGGCGCCGCCTGCGAGATCCTTGGTGACGAAGATGCGTTTCTATCCCAGCTGTCGGCACAGGCGTTTCGAAGCTGCCTGCGCAAGGAGGCGGCGGGTGCGCTAGTGCTCGATGCCAGACGCCTTGCTGCGGCCGAGGTGGTAATCGCGCGGCGCATCGTGCGACTGGCGATCAAACGCATCGATCCGGACGCTCGTCCAGAGATGCGACATGTGGAGCGAGTCCTTTCCTGCGTTGCCGAGGGCGCAGGCTCGGTCACGCTTCCGGCGGGGATTGACGCACGCGTCGAATTTGGCATGCTGGCGTTTAAGGCTCCGGTGGCTCGCGAGGGCCTGGTCGCGGACTGGGTTACCGTACCCGGTCGTTTGCCGTTGGGCGGGGGACGTATGCTGGTCGCAGAGCCGATGGCCGTTGAACCGGGATGCGATATCGTGCGCCGCGCCCGTGAGCTTGCGGCTGCCGGGGAAGTGGCAGCTTTGGTAGACGCGGCTGCCCTGGGTTTTGCCGACAGCGATAGCGAGCGGATCCTGGCGGGCTCGCGTGGCGAGATCCCTGCCGAGGCGCGATTGGCGCGCCTATGGGTGGACGGTCCCGCACCGGGAGACGTGATGTGCCCGTTAGGAATGAGTGGCCGAAGCAAGAAGGTATCCGACTTGCTAGGAGAGGCTCGCATTCCCGTTTCCGAGCGCGCCGGCGTGCCCATGGTGAGGACGGCGCCGGGAGGTGCCGTGGTGTGGGTCGCCGGAGTTCGCGCGGACGAACGCTTTAAGTGCACGGCGGCGACGCGTGTGGCCTATCTGCTTCGCGTGGTTGACGCGGATTAGCCCCTCGTACCAGCTTTTCTGTGCGGCGTTGACGGTATTCCCGCGCTGATGATGCGCGGGCTGGAAAATATACCCCGTGCGCTGCTAGAATGTGTAGTTCGCGTCCATACGGCGGTGTGTGGGCGATTAAGCACAAGAAAGGGTTGTCATGGCTTCTCAACATCCGGATATCGAGAAGGTTCTGTTTACGCAGGAGGATATCGAAGGTATCGTTTCTCGCCTGGGCGAGGAGATTACGCGCGACTACGCTGGTAAGGATCTGGTGTTGATCGCGGTTCTGCGCGGCGCCGTTGTCTTTATGGGCGACCTGATGCGCAAGATCGAGCTGCCGACCAACATCGATTTCATGGCTGTTTCGAGCTATGGCGACGGTGTGAAGTCTTCGGGCATCGTGCGTATCATTAAGGACCTGGATATCGACATCCGTGGTCGCGACGTGCTGATCGTCGAGGACATTCTGGACTCGGGCCTGACCCTCAAGTACCTGATGAAGAACCTCGAGAGCCGCAAGCCCGCTTCGCTGGAGGTCGCTGCCTTCCTGTGGAAGGACGTTGAGGACCGTACCTCGGCCATCACGCCCAAGTATGTTGGAACCCATTGCCCCGATGCCTTTGTGGTGGGCTACGGCCTCGACTATGCCGAGCGCTATCGCAACCTTCCGTATCTGGGCATTTTGAAACCGGAGGTTTATTCGTAAGATGCCCGACGACCGTAACGACAACAATCCCCAGACTCCCCGGGACCCAAAGATTCCGGGGATGCCCGGAGGCAAGAAGCCCACGCGTACGGGCTGGCTGTATTTTCTTTTGGCTTGCGCGCTTCTGGGCTATGCCTTCTTTAATATGGGTTCCGGCTTTGCCAACTCCAGCAATACCGTTAAGCTCGCGACGAGCGAGATGGTCAGTGCCATTAAGCAGGATCGCGTCGAAGATTTGACCTATACGGTTCAAGACGGAAGCGTGGCGGGGCATTACTGGAAGACGAAAAAGGACAAGGGCGATACGAGCGAGCTCAAGAGCTTCTCCTCGACCTATGTCGGCTCCGATTCGCTTGCCGAGCTTATGGCGGAGCACCCCGATACCAAGTACATCGTCAACACCAACGACCCCGATTTTTGGGGCGACCTGGCGATGAGCGTGCTGCCGACGATCGCCCTGATCGCCATCATGTTCTACTTTATGCGCCAGATGATGGGCGCCAATAACAGGAACATGCAGTTTGGCAAGACCAATGCCAAGACCAATGCCAAGACCAACGAGGCTACGCGTCCCAAGGTCAAGTTCGAGGACGTGGCCGGCGTGGACGAGGCCGTCGAGGAGCTCGAGGAGATCCGCGACTTCCTAAGCGATCCGGACCGCTATCGCAAACTGGGTGCCAAGATCCCGCGCGGCGTTTTGCTGGTGGGCCCTCCGGGTACCGGTAAGACGCTGCTGGCCAAGGCCGTTGCCGGCGAGGCGGGCGTGCCGTTCTTTAGCATCTCTGGTTCTGACTTTGTCGAGATGTTCGTGGGTGTCGGTGCCAGCCGCGTGCGCGACCTCTTTAAGGAGGCCAAGTCTCAGGCTCCGTCGATCATCTTTATTGACGAGATCGATGCCGTGGGACGTCAGCGCGGAGCCGGTCTGGGCGGCGGTCACGACGAGCGCGAGCAGACGCTCAACCAGCTGCTGGTCGAGATGGACGGTTTTGAGGAAAGCGAGTCGGTCATCCTGATCGCCGCAACCAATCGCCCCGATATTCTGGATCCGGCATTGCTGCGCCCCGGTCGTTTTGATCGTCAGGTCACGGTCGACCGTCCGGACGTAAAGGGTCGCGAGCAGATCTTGCGCGTACATGCCGAGAATAAGCCGATGGACGAGGACGTTAAGTTTGAGAAGCTCGCCCAGATGACCGTTGGCTTTACCGGTGCCGATCTGGCAAACCTGCTCAACGAATCTGCGCTGCTGGCCGCTCGCCGCCATCGTTCCGTGATCTCGATGGACGAGGTCGAGGAGTCGATGGAGCGCGTGATTGCCGGACCGCAACGCAAGGGTCGCGTGATGACCGAGGCCGAGCGCACCACGATTGCCTATCATGAGAGCGGTCACGCTTTGGTGGGTCACATCTTGGAGCACTCCGATCCGGTTCATAAGATTTCGATCGTCAGCCGCGGCCAGGCTCTGGGCTACACGTTGCAGCTTCCGCAGGAGGATCACTTCCTCAAGACCAAGAACGAGATGCTCGACGAGCTTGCCGTGTTCTTGGGCGGCCGCGTTGCCGAGGAGCTCATGTGCGATGACATCACGTCGGGCGCGAGCAACGACCTGGAGCGCGCGACCAAGATGGCACGCGAGATGGTCACGCGCCTGGGCATGAGCGAGGAACTCGGCACGCAAGTGTTTGGCGAGGCGCAGCATCAGGTGTTCCTTGGCCGCGATTACGCCGATCACCAGGATTACTCCGAGGAGACGGCGCGTCGCATCGATATCGAGGTCCAGCGCATTATGCGCGAGGCCCATCGCCGCGCGGTCGAGATTCTGGATGCCCGTCGCGATCAGCTTGATCTGATGGCGAAGGTGCTGCTTGAGCGCGAGACCGTCGAAGGCGACGCCGTGAATGCCCTGCTCGACAACGAGTGGGATGCCTACCTTGAGCGCGAGGGCGATATCCTGGCGGCCAAGGAGGAGCGCAATGCCAAGGCGGCCGGTATGCCGACCAAAAAGCGCGCGCCTCGTATGAGCGAGGAGGAGCTGGCGGCTGATGCCGCGGCTTTTGCGCAGGCGGCCATGCAGGAGGATGCCGAAGTGGCATCCGATGGCGCTGGCGATGACCATGCCGTCAACGCCGATGCCGACGCCGACGACGACAAATAGTCTTTGTGGCGAAAGCCTCCGCGGGGAAACCTGCGGAGGCTTTTTTTAGCGATATGGGGCCATCTGTTGATTGGGGACAGACTTAAATGAGCGTTTTCACGCATTTAAGTCTGTCCCCAATTAACATTGCTGCGGCACTTTGCTCAACTAAAGCGTACAATACCGCCTATGCGAAAGGGGAACAGATGATCAACGAAACCATGTATGCTCGCGGTGCGGAAAGCTCCATCATCCGTGAGATTTTTAGCTATGGCCTTGAGCGCAAGGCGCAGATCGGTGCGGAAAACGTATTCGATTTTTCGCTGGGCAATCCGAGCGTTCCGGCACCCGCTGCTGTGGCGGAGTCCATTAAGAAGGCCCTGGAGCTGCCGAGCGACCAGCTGCACGGCTACACGCCCGCACCGGGCCTGCCGCAATGTCGTGCCGCTGTGGCCGAATCGCTCAACCGCCGCTTTGGCACGAGCTATGAGGGCAAAGACGTCTTTATGACGGTGGGTGCCGCGGCTTCGCTCACCTGCGCGCTCAACGCCGTTACGAATCCGGGCGACGAGGTTATTGTTATCGCCCCGTACTTTCCGGAGTATCGCGTTTGGATTGAGAAGGCCGGCTGCACGTGTGTCGAGGCGCTTGCCAACGAGGACACATTCCAGCTGAGCGTGGATAACGTATTCAAGGCGATCACCGACAAGACGGCAGCCGTCATTATCGACTCGCCCAACAACCCGACCGGTGCCGTATATACGCGCGACACGCTGACGCGACTGGCCAATGTTCTGCGCGAGGCCAACGCTCAGCGCGATCCCGAGAATCCGATTATGCTCATCTCGGATGAGCCGTACCGCGAGATCGTGTACGGTGCCGAGGTGCCTTGGGTGCCCTCGATCTACGAGCACACCATCGTGTGCTACTCGTATTCCAAGTCGCTGTCGCTGCCGGGTGAGCGCGTGGGGTGGATCTTGGTTCCCAACACCAATCCGCAGGCTGCCCGTCTGATGCCGGCCGTTGCCGGTGCCGCCCGTACGCTGGGCTTCGTGTGCGCGCCGGCGCTCTTTCAGCGCGTAATTATCGACTGCATCGATGAGCCGAGTGACGTTGAGGCCTATGCACGCAACCGCACCGCGCTTACCGACGCACTAGCGGAGTATGGCTACACCTATGTTGAGCCGGATGGCGCGTTCTACCTATGGGTGAAAGCATTGGAGCCCGATGCGAATGCGTTTTGCGAGCGCGCAAAGAAGTATGAGTTGCTTGCGGTTCCCTCGGACAGCTTTGGTATGCCGGGTTGGTTCCGCCTGGGCTATTGCGTGAGTTACGAAACGATTGTCAATTCGCTACCCGCTTGGAAACAGTTGGCGGACGAGTATCGTTAAAAGTAAAGCGCTCTGCCTACAATGTTTTACGTGAAACGGGGTTTGGTGTTAAGCCGGACCCCGTTGTCATGGACGTTGTGTCTTTGGGATGGAGTGGTTTTACGACTATCGAAGGCAATGCGTACAATGAATATAAGCGACGGCCGTGCCAGATAAGGAGACCTGATGCCCTACCTGCTTTCTTGTGACATTCATACCCATACGATGTTCTCTGCGCATGCATATTCGACCATTGAGGAGAATGTGTACTGGGCGGCAGAGCGTGGCCTGCAGGTGCTCGGGTCTGCCGACCATCTGAGCTCTATGGTTACGGCTTGTCCCAATGACCTGCGCAGTTACCAATTCTTTATCAACCAGGATATCTGGCCGCGCATTTGGAGCGGCGTGCTGGTGCTGCGTGGTGCCGAGGCCGATATCGTTTCGCTGGACGGAAGCCTGTTTGGCGAGGACACTCCTGTCACGCTCGATATCGCTGGCGATTCGTACAGTCGTCAGCATTCGCTGTTCGATTTGGTTACGCGTAATTTGGATTATTTGGTTGCAAGCGTGCATAATCCACAGATTGCTGAGGGCGCGACGCTGGCCCAGGCGACCGAGATGTATATCAATGCCCTGGAGCACCCCAAGGTGTTCATGCTGGGTCACACGGGGCGTTCGGGCGTGCCGTTCGATATCGACGAGGTGCTGTTGGCGGCTAAGGCCAAGCACAAGATTATCGAGATCAACAACCATAGTCTTGAACACGGTGTTGACACTGAGCATTGGGCCGTATGCCGCAAGATCGCTGAGCGCTGCGCCGAGCTGGGCGTGGGCATTGGCGTTTCGACCGATGCGCACATTGGCATGGCCATTGGTAAGCTCGATTACGCTCGCAAGATGCTCGACGAGATTCACTTCCCGTTGGATCTGATCGTGACGCGCGATCGCGAGACGCTGCTGCGCGAGATGGCGGCAGCCGGCGTGTGCGACCTGCGCAAGGGGATGTAGCGGAATTAATAAACCAAGAAAGGGGGCGGCCCAGACGGGTCGCCCCCTTTCTTGTCCCAAAAATCTACTGAGGTTGGTTAGCGGCGTTCGAGGACCGCTACGGTTTCGGTGTGGTCGGTATGGGGGAACATGTCGACGGGCGTGATCTTGAGCAGGCGATAGCCTCCGTCGAAGAGCTGATGCAGGTCGCGCTCTTGGGTCACGGGGTTGCAGCTGATATAGGTGATGCGGCGCGGCTTAAGTGCGCAGGCAGCTTCGAGGAACTCGGGGGTGGAGCCGGCGCGCGGCGGATCGATGGAAAGGACATCGATCCGCTCGTTGTTGTCGGCGGCATCTAGGATGTAATCGGTGGCATCGTCGGCCATAAACCATGCGTTGCGAGTAAGGCCGTTGAGCTCGGCGTTGCGACGTGCGTCAGCGATGCCGGCGTGGTTGCGCTCCACGCCAAGCAGCATAATGCCGATGCCCTTGTCCTGGGCGGCTTTGGCTGCGCACAGGCCGATGGTACCGCTGCCACAGTAGGCATCCATGAGCACATCGCCCTGGTGCAAATCCATGCCGTCGATAGCGAGCTGATAGAGCAGCTCGGTCTGTTGCGGGTTGGTCTGATAAAACGCGGTAGGGGAGATATCGAATTCGCAACCGAGCAGCTGGTCGCGCATGCACTCGGCGCCATATACAATGCGGGTTTCCTCGCCGAGGATGGCGTTGCCGGGACGTCCGTTGATGTTTTGGGCGACGGTGACGATGTGCGGATTGAGTGCGGCGACAGCCTCAAAGAACTCCTGCGCATGCGGCAAGTCGCGCTGAGCGGTCACGAGCGTGACCATGACCTGGTCGGTACGCCAGCCGCAGCGGACGACGGCATAGCGAAGCAAACCAAGATGCTTGTCCTCATTAAAGGCGGGAATATGCAGCCGCTCAGCTTCGCGTGCGATGCCGTTGAGAATCTGACGGGCACCCGGTGCCTCGACGGGGCATTCGGGTACGGCAACGATCTTGTGCGTGCCGCGCTCAAAGAAACCGCAACGGACAGCGCCCTCTCTGCCGGGGGCAAAGGGAGTGGCGGCCTTATGGCGAAACCCGCGCGGCGCAGGATATTTGCCCGGGTCGCCCAGGGTGACGCCCATACCGCGAATGGGGTCGACGCTAATACCCTCGCGCTCGCAAAGAGCAGCAAAAAGCTCCTCCATAACAGCCTGCTTAGCTGCCAACTGCTTTTTATAAGGACGATTGAGCGCCGTGCACCCCCCGCAAGCTTTCATGATCGGACAGGGAGACTTGGGATCCACAGCCTTACGCGCAGACGAAACCTGATCTATATGCGAGCGCTTGGAGCGAGTCTGAGATGCCTTGTCCTCGCTCCGACGAGAGCCGGGACGCTTGGCCTTAGCCTTGCCTTTGGCTGACTTGCCCTTCGCATCCTGAGACGACTTGGATTTCTTAGAAGATTTTTTCTCCTCCGACCCCTCAGCCGCCTCGATCAAAGCACGACGAGCCCTACGCTCCGCACGAGATTCTGCCATCAATAACTCCACTAATTCATGAATTAAAGCTGCAAGTATTGTACCGTGCCAAGCCAGCAGACGATATACAAGCGGTTTATTCGTGTCAGTGATAAGCCCAACGACGGTTGCCCGCCGCGTGAGGGGTGTGGGGGTTAAGTTTATCGCGAGTTCCGCACGAACAGGAGGCCACTTAATGTGGCCTCCGTCGTGAGCAGGACTGTAGAGCAGGAAACTTAACCCCCACACCCCTCACGCGGCGGGCAAACTCGCCTTGTGCTCTATCACGCTAAAGTGTATGATTCTGAACGTTACATGACTCACTTTACCTAACTAAAGTGTCATCAAGGGGGAATACCATGAACACCGATATGTCTCGTCGTCAGTTTGTTGGTCTAGCCGGCTCGCTCGCCACGGTGCTTGGCCTTGGTCTTGTCGGTTGCGGCGGTGGCGCCGGCAAGGGCTCCGCCGCTGGCTCTGCCGCGGCCAAGGATGTGAAGGGCGCTGCGGAGTCCAAGAAGCTCGTGGTGGGCTTTGATAAGTCCTATCCTCCGTATGGTTTTGTGGGCGACGATGGCGAGTACACCGGCTTTGATCTCGATTTGGCCAAGGCTGTTGCCGATAAGCAGGGCTGGGAGGTCAAATACGAGGCCATCGACTGGGATGCCAAGGATACGCTGCTCAACTCGGGCGCCATCAACTGTATCTGGAACGGCTTTACCATGGAGGGCCGCGAGGACGACTACACGTTCTCCGAGCCGTACATGCTCAACGAGCAGGTGCTGGTGGTAAAGAAGGATGCAGGCATCAAGAGCTGGGACGATCTTGCCGGCAAGACCGTGATTACCCAGACTGATTCCGCTGCACAGGATGTGCTCGAGGGCGACCAGAAGGATTTGGCCGCGACGTTTGCCACGCTCGATACCATCGGTGAGTACAACACGGCGTTTATGCAGCTCGAGAGTGGTGCAGTCGATGCCGTCGCCTGTGACCTCTCGATTGCCCAGTATCAGCTTGCCGCCAAGCCCGATGCCTATACACAGCTTGATGAGCCGCTGTCCAGCGAGCACTACGCCGTCGGCTTTAAGAAGGGCGACACCAAGTCGGCCGATGCCGTGACTGAGTCGCTCAAGGCACTCTATGAGGACGGCACGGTCAAGGACCTGTGTGATAAATATGCAGATTACGGTCTATCCTTCGACAACTGGGTTTTGAAATAATGTCTATCCAAGTCATGATGCAGATGCTTGGCCAGGGATTCTTGGTCAGTTTGCAGCTGTTTGTGCTGACGCTGCTCGGGTCGATTCCCCTGGGAATTCCCGTGGCGTTTATGCGCATGAGCAAGGTCGCGCCGCTGCGCTGGATTGCGCGCATCTACATTTCGGTCATGCGCGGTACGCCGCTCATGCTGCAGATGTTTGCCATCTACTTTGCCCCGTATTACGTGTTCGGCATCTCGCTCACGCCCGATTCCAAATGGACGGCGTGCGTTGTGGCGTTCATCATCAACTACGCCGGCTACTTTGCCGAGATCTATCGCTCGGGCTTGCAGTCGATTCCGCGCGGTCAATATGAGGCCGCCGAGGTGCTGGGCTATTCGCGCACGCAGACGTTTCTGTATATCGTGATGCCGCAGGTCGCCAAGCGTATTCTGCCGGCGATGGGCAACGAGATCATCACGCTGGTCAAGGACACGTCGCTGGCGTTTGCCATTGGCGTGGGTGAGATGTTCTCGACCGCCAAGGCGCTGGTTGCCTCGCAGGTGAGCATGGTGCCGTTTGCGATTGCGGCGCTGATCTACTGGGTCTTTAACTTTGTGGTCGAGATGCTGCTGGGCGCCGCCGAGAAAAAATTGGATTACTACCATGATTAATTCGGTAATGAATATAGCGAACGCGCGCAAGGCGTTTGGCGGCAATAAGGTGCTCAAGGATATCTCACTCGAGGTAAAGCGTGGCGAGGTTGTGGCGATTATCGGGCCTTCGGGTGGCGGTAAGTCCACGCTGCTGCGCTGCGCCACGCTGCTCGAGACGCTCGACGGTGGCTCGCTTTCGTTTGGCGACCTTGCCGTCGCGACGGATGCGGGTTCGGGCGCGGTGTACGCAAAGGGCGATGTGCCTAAACAGGCGCGCTCGCGGTTTGGTCTGGTGTTTCAGAACTACAATCTGTTCCCGCACTATACGGTGATGAAAAACATCACCGACGCTCCGGTTCGCGTACTCAAGCGTCCGCGCGAGCAGGCCGAAGCGCGTGCGCGTGAGTTGATCGCGCAGATGGGGCTTACGGGCAACGAGAACAAGGTGCCATGTGAGCTTTCGGGTGGTCAGCAACAGCGTGTGAGTATCGCCCGCGCCTTGGCGCTCGACCCGGAGATCTTGTTCTTTGACGAGCCGACTTCGGCGCTCGATCCCGAGCTAACGGCCGAGGTGCTGCGTGTCATTAAAGACCTTGCCGCGCAGAATATGACGATGGTGATCGTGACCCACGCAATGCAATTTGCGCGCGATGTTGCCGACCGCGTGGTCTTTATGGACGGCGGTCGCATTGTCGAGGAGGGTCCTGCCGAGCAGGTTATCGATCACCCGCGTGAGCAACGTACCCGTGAGTTCTTGAGCCGTATCGAGGGCTAGGCTCAGCTATATATTGAGAAAAAGCCGCCGCAGGTCTTATGGTCTGCGGCGGCTTTTATTTGTATCGATGGGGTTTAATAATCGCCTCGCATGCGCTCTTCTTCCTCTCGCCGCCTGTATTCATACGTGCGCCGAAAGGTATGCATGGACGGTCGCCCGTGAGGGTAGGGTGGTGGCATAGGACATTTGGAGGGTGAGTCGGCTCGGCTGCCGACCATGCTGCTCCCGGGATGGCACCGACCGCGAACTCTCCCCGTTGGCGTCGCGCATTGCGCGCGGCCCTGCAAGGAGGTCATCATGGGTGCTCCCAAGACCGGTAACGTAAGGAACGTGGTGCTCGTAGGCCAAGGCGGGGTGGGCAAGACCTCACTCGCCGAGGCCATGCTCCACCTTTCTGGCAAGACCGCCCGCCTGGGCGGCCACGACGGCACCAAGCCCACGCTCGACTATGACCCCGAGGAGGTCAAGCGTGCATTTTCCATCTCGACGACCATTGCGCCGATCGACTGGAAGGGCGCGCGCATCAATGTGCTCGATGCCCCGTGCTATCCCGATTTTATCGGCGACGCCTTTGCCGCGATGAGCGTCTGCGAGACGGCTCTGTTTGTGGTCGATGCCGAGGCCGGCCCACAGCCTACGACGGTTAAGCTCTGGTATGCCGCCGAGGACCTGCGTCTGGCGCGTGCGGTGTTCGTAAACCGCCTGTCGCGCTCTGAGGCCAGCTTTGCGACCACGATGAATCTGCTGCAGGAGCGCTTTGGTATGCGCCTGGGCGCCGTGACCCTTCCCTGGGGCGAGGGCGAGGACTTCGACGGCATCATCGATCTGGTGCGCATGAAGGCACGCCATTGCAACGGCACTGAAGCCGTTGAGTCGGAGATTCCCGAGGAGTATCGCGCCCAGGCCGAGGAGGCCCATGACCATCTGTGCGAGCTGGTGGCCGAGGCTGACGACGAGCTGATGATGAAGTACTTGGAAGGCGAGGAGACGCTGACGCAGGAGGAGCTTGAAGGCCTACTGTCGAAGGCGATCGCTGAGCGCATCTTTGTGCCGGTCTTTGCGGGCGATTGCATTAAGGAGCAGGGTGTCAACTCGCTGATGGACGACATCGCGACATACTTCCCAGCGCCGACCGACTACGGCGAGATGCCGCTCATCGACGGTGATTCGATTAAGATCTCGAGTGACGATGACCGCCCGGTGGCGTTTGTGTTTAAGACACTGGCCGATCCGCAGCAGGGTCGCATCAGCTTTATCAAGGTGCTGACGGGCACGCTTGAGCCGGGCCTTGAGCTGATCAACGCGCGTACCCGCAAGAGCGATCGTCTGGCTCACCTGTATGTGATGTGCGGCCGCGACATGACCGAGGTCGGTCACGCCTATGCCGGCGACATTATCGTGGCGCCCAAGTTGGCGGCAGAGACGGGTGACACGCTCTCCATTACCGGTAAGGTCGAGGCGGCGGCGTTTAAGTTCCCCAACTCGCAGTACCGCATTGCCATCGAGGCCGAGAACCGCGGCGACGAAGAGAAGCTCTACACGTTTATCGAGAAGGCGTGCAAGGCCGATCCGACCATGAGCATCGATCGTGACGAGGAGACGGGCCAGACTATCATCTCCGCCGTGGGTGAGGCGCAGGTTTCGGTGCTGCTCAACCGTTTGGAGGATCGCACCAAGGTCGTGGCCAAAAGCGTGCCGATCCGCATTCCGTATCGCGAGACCATCCGCCGCACGGCGAGTGCCCAGGGCCGCCACAAGAAACAGACTGGCGGTGCCGGTCAGTATGGCGACTGCTGGCTGCGCGTTGAGCCGCTCATCGGGCCCGACGGCACGAGCGATGGCTATGAGTTTGTGGACGAGGTCGTGGGCGGCCGTATTCCGCGCTCGCTGATTCCCGCAGTGGACAAGGGCATCCAGGAGACCATGAAGGACGGCATCATTGCCGGCTACCCGCTCACGGGCATTCGCGTGGCTGTGTATGACGGTTCGTATCACAGCGTCGACTCCAACGAGATGGCGTTCCGCGCGGCGGCTCGCATCGGCCTGCGCAAGGCGTGCGCCGATGCCGACCCGGTGGTGCTGGAGCCCATCGAGGAAATCACGGTGACGATCCCCGAGAGCTACGCCGGCGCCGTGATGGGCGACATCTCGGCCTCGCGCGGTCGCGTGACGGGTATGGAGACCGATGAGCGCGGCGATACCGTGGTCATCGCCCAGGCACCTCTCGCCGAGCTGACGGATTACTCGACGCGTCTGCGCTCTATCACGCGCGGCACGGGCGACTTTACCATGAAGCCTGCGGGCTATGAGCAGGTGCCTTATGACGTTCAGGCCAAGCTGGTCGAGCGCTATGAGGAGGGTCGCGCCAAGTAGCGTGTTGCTTTGCCCGTAAGATACATGCCGACGCAAGGGCCGCTCTGGGTAATCCGGGGCGGCCCTTTTTGATCCCTGGGGGGCGGAGGAAAACGGATCATTTTAGGTTTTGGGGCAGCTTGGTCGGGCCTAGTCCCCCGAGGCCTGATTGCGGCCGGTGGCGTAGTCGATCTGCACATGCGGCTGCAGGTTGTAGCAATATACGTGGAAGCACAGCGTCTTGCCGTGGTCCTCGACCGACTGTGCCTCCAGGCGCACACCGCGGCAGACGAGCTCCTCTTCGTTGTACATGGGCGTGACGCGGTAGAGCACGTGGTTGCCCGTGTCGCGGATGTAGCCGAGAATCTGTTCTTCAAACGGCAGCATGCCCGTCTCGTTGAGATAGCGCGTACCGGTGAGGAGATTCTTGCGGTTGGCGTTTTCGCCGCAGAGCGACCAGGCGATAAGGTGGCAGCGGTTGTAGAGGCTCTGGCCCGGAATAAAGTCGTAGCGCTGCTGGCGCCATCCGGCGGGGTGGATGCGCGAGATATCGCCGCGCTTGCCTTGACCGAGCGATTCGGGGCCCACGCAGGCGAGCGCTTTGCGGGTGCGGCCCAGGCTGTCGAGCTTGGAGAACTTCTTAAAGCAGCCCTCTTCTGTAGCGCGCTCGTATTCATCGAGTGTGAATGACGGCGTGCCGAGCGGGTGGGTGCTATCGGCGCGCAGGGCAACATAGGGGTTACCCGCGTAGTCGGGAATACTGCTGAGATATACGCCGCGGGCGCGGTCGAGATCGGGGTTTTCGACCTCGTCGATGGGGGTGGCAGCGCTGTCCGCGGAAGCGTCGTCACCGGTGTCGGGTGCGGCGGAATCGGAGCCATCGCCAGAGTCTTGGCTATTTTGAGAGTCCGAGGAGCTCGCTGTTCCTGATTCGAGCCGGGCAACCAGGTCTGCCTCGTCGTCGGTGCGGCTGGGACTCTCGTTTTGTTTTTCGGCCAGGGCTGCCGCCTGCTCATCGCTTTGCGGCGACAACAGCTTGGGCGCTCCGTCGAGCGACCCTGTGAACAGCGCAAACCCCAGCACCACGGCGGTGCCGATGGAAAGTACTTGCTTGTAAGCGGACTTGCGCGACATGGAGGCTCCTGGATGGACGGTTGGGAATCTACCAGTCTAGCAGGAGCCGACAGGGGCCGTTCTGTCGAACAAATACTTAAGATTTGGGACAAACGCTACGGATTCATTTGCCTCATATTTGACGTATGGCTAGATCGAGGTGGAGTCGAGCCAGTTGAGCTTACACTCGAGAATGCGCTGCTCGCCGGGTTCGCTGCTGCCGTCAAGTAGGGCGAGCAGCATCTCGGCTGCTTCGCGACCTTCCTGGTCGACAGGCTCGATGATGGTGGAGACGGTCGGCGTGGTGAGGTTGGTCCAGTCTTCGCAGTTGAGTCCCAAAAGGCCGATTTGCTGCGGAAGCAGATGGGCCATGGGCTGGAGTGCCTTGTAGACACGGGGGAGTGCCCACTGATTTTGCACGAAGATAAGGGTTCGCTTGGCGGGGTTGAGCTTGTATTTAAAGTATTCGGTGAGCTCGCTGATTGACGGCTTGTTGTGATCGATGGGGATGGCTTTGTAGAGTTGCCCATTCGCGGCCAATGCCTCGGCATATCCCTGAAAACGTTCCATGCGGGTGCGCATTTCGGTCATATTGGCAGCAATGGAGAAAAAGTCCTCGTAGCCGGCATCGAGAAGCGCCTGCGTGGCATTGTACACGCCGTCGTAGAGGTTGGTTTTGATCCAGCTGGTGCCTGGGCTGTAGATGGCCGCGTCAAAAAAGACGACGGGCTTGCCGGCGCGCTTGATGCGGTCGTGGACGGCCTTGAAATTTGCCGTGGGCTGGATGATAAAACCATCGACGCCCAGCGAGAGCATTTTGTCGACATACATGAGCTCGGTCTCGGGGTTAAAGTTGCTCGTGCAAACGACCGTCTGGTAGCCCGCGGGGAGCATGACTTGTTCCATGCCGTTGAGGACGAGGCCCGCCCACTTGTTGGTGTTATCCAAAATGATGATGGCGATGACGTGGGTCTGCTTGCCGGTGAGCGTTTGCGCTTGGGCGTTGGGAACGTATCCGAGTTCCTTGATGACGCGCGCAATCTTTGCCTGCGTCTTCTCGCTAAGCTTTTCTCGTTTGTCGTTGAGGTAATACGAGACGCTTGCCGTCGAGGTTCCCGCCTCTCGAGCGACGTCTGCGATCGTAACGCGCTGTTTTGCCACAGCGACTCCTTCCGACAGATGAGCATTTTCCAACATGATGACTTTGAGTCTTGGTGAGGGATGCGCTTCGGTGAGCGACCTTTTCCTTTCATATGAGTATGCAACAAATGCGGTATACGGGTGGGGTCGAAATTTGTGACCGGCATGCGCATCTGCCGTCTACCGAGAAAATCAAATACTTCTTGACTTTTGAAATCGAGGGTAAAACCGCAGGATTCATTTTTGGTTAAACGCATAACCAAATAGCATAACCAACGCTCTGACCTGCGCGTTTACCGAAATAAGCTGGCATTAAGAAAAACGAGCACCTATATTGGTCTTGTCGAAAAGACAGCAAGTCCAAACGGCAGGGGATGCTCCGGAGGCCTCCGCAAACGGTGTCTTGCGCACGCAACTCTATGAAAAGAGGGAAGCAATGAAGATCGTAGGCGTTGCCGCCTGTACCGTGGGTATTGCCCACACGTATATGGCCCAGAAGGCGATTCAGGATGAATGCGCCGCCCGTGGCATCGAGTGCAAAGTCGAGGCTCAGGGTGGCCTGGGTATCGAGAACGAGCTGACGCAGGAAGACGTGGATTCCGCCGACCTGGTGCTCGAGTCCGTCGACGTGGGCGTCGAGAACGAGGATCGTTTTGAGCAGAAGATGGCCGAGGGCAAGTTCCTGAAGGTCGGCACCTCGGATGTAATCGCCGATCCGGTGAAGATCATCGACCAGGCCGTTGAGATCATCAAGGCGACGGGTGGCGCCGTTGACGCGCCCAAGGCCGAGGCCAAGGCAGAGAAGAAGGCCGTCTCCGCTGCCCCGCAGGCCCCGACACCGGCGTCCAAGCAGTCTATCTTTGCCGATCCTGGTAAGACGCTGCTCAATGCATTCAATACCGGCGTTTCCTATTTTATCCCCATCGTCGTTATCGGCGGCGTGTTTCTCGCCTTCTCGCTGGCATCTGGTACCGCCGGCGCCAACGGCATGGAGGTTACGAATCCGCTGATGGTGAGTCTTAACACCATCGGCATGGCCGGCATCTCCATGATGATCCCGGTGCTTGCGGCATACATCTCCTACTCGATGGCCGGCAAGCCCGCGCTCGCCCCCGGTTTTGTCCTGGGCTACCTGGTCAACAACGCAGTCGTTACTCCTAACGGCAACAGCGTTTCGACCGGCTTCTTGGGTGCCATGATCATGGCGGTCATCTGCGGCTACTTTGTCCGCTGGATGAAGACCTGGAAGGTCAACAACACCATCCAGACCATCATGCCCATCCTGATCATCCCGATTCTGACCTCGCTTGTCCTGGGCATGGCCTATATCTACATCCTGGCCACGCCGCTTGGCTTTGTGATGGACTGGCTTACCGGCGTGCTCGGCAGCCTGCAGGGCGGTTCCGCGGTTGTCCTGGGTCTGGTCATTGGCGTTATGACCGCCTTCGATATGGGCGGTCCCATCAACAAGACCGCCTCGACCTTCACCATGGCCATCATGGCCTCCGGCATCTACGGTCCTAATGGTATGTTCCGCGTCGCCGTTGCCGTTCCCCCGATCGCCTGTGGCCTCGCTGCACTCATCGCCAAGAACAAGTTCGATGACGCTGACCGTCAGATGGGCATCTCCGCGCTGTTCATGGGCTGCATCGGTATCACCGAGGGCGCTATCCCCTTCGCGGTCAAGGACCTCGGTCACACCCTTCCCGGCATTTGCATCGGCTCTGCCGTGGGTGCGGCGCTTGCCGCCTTCCAGGGTATCGACTGCTACGTCCCGCACGGTGGCTTTATCGTCGCCCTGGCCACCAACAACGTCGCGCTGTTCTGCCTGGACATCGTGATTGGCTCCGTGGTCGCCGCTGCAATCCTGATTGCCATGAAGCCCACGCTCGATAAGCAGGCCAAGTAAACCTTTAAGGACTCCGGTTGTGCGGAGGGATGGATTTGACTCCGCACAACCGCCCCTACACAACAAAATCCATCCGTACTGATAGGGCCCACATCTGGGTCCCAGGGAACTTTTGTCAAAAATCCTCTGGAGAAGGAGAACAAAATGTCCAACCTCACCATCCGCCAGGCCGTTCAGGGCATGCTCAAGCTGCAGGATAGCGGCGATCACGCAACCATGGTCGGCATTGGCCCCATGAGCCCCAACCTGATTCAGGCCGTGTTCGAGCTTGCCAAGGACGAGGATTTCCCGCCCATGTTTATCGCCAGCCGCAACCAGGTCGATATGGACGAGATGGGCGCCGGCTACGTTAACGGTTGGGACCAGACGCGCTTTGCCGCCGACATCAAGAAGGTTGCCGACGAGGTGGGTTACACCGGTCCGTACTACCTGTGCCGCGATCACGGCGGTCCGTGGCAGCGCGACGAGGAGCGTAATGCCCACCTGCCCGAGGACGAGGCCATGGAGCTCGCCCGCAAGTCCTTCGTCGCCGACATGGAGGCAGGCTTTGACCTGCTGATGGTCGACCCCACCAAGGACCCCTATCAGATCGGCAAGGTTATTCCGCTCGACGTGGTGCTTCGCCGCACGATCGATCTTATCGACTACCTTGAGCAGTACCGTCGCGAGCATAATCTGCCCGAGGTTGCCTATGAGGTCGGTACCGAGGAGACCAATGGCGGCTTGACCTCTACCGATAAGTACGAGGAGTTCATTTCTCAGCTGCAGCCCGAGCTCGAGAAGCGTGGCTGCCCCATGCCCACCTTTATCGTCGGTCAGACCGGTACACTCACCCGTTGGACCGAGCAGGTCGGTCACTATAACTTTAAGAACGCCCGCGAGCTCGCCGACATGGCCAAGCGCTATGGCGTGGGCCTGAAGGAGCACAACGCCGACTACCTGGATGACGCGACGCTGCTCGAGCACATTCCGGCTCACGTGACCGCTTCCAATGTTGCTCCCCAGTACGGCACCGAGGAGACCCGCGCTTACCTCAAGCTCTGCGCTACCGAGCAGATTCTGGTCGACAACGGCCTGTGCGACGATCCCTCCGACCTGTATCACACGCTGCTGGTCAAGGCTATCAAGACCGAGCGCTGGCGCAAGTGGATGACCGGCGACGATGTCAACCTGCAGGTTGACGACATTCTGGCCGACGACGAGCTCAGCCTGAAGATTCTGGATGTCTCCGGTCACTACGCCTTTAACGATCCCGAGGTCAAGGAGCAGGTCGAGAAGCTCTATCGCAACCTCGCTGCCCAGGACATCGACGGTAAGCGCTTTGTGATCGAGCACATCAAGCGCCCGATCAAGCAGTACGTCGTCGGTCTTAACCTCAAGGGCGTCACGAGCCGCATCGAGAAGGCTCTCTAAGTAGCTTTTCCTACACGACGCCGGGCCTGGGGCATGTCCCAGCTGCAGGCCCGGCACATAGGACAAAGGGACATCCCCTTTGTCCTATTTTTTGAGTTTTGGATTCCTCCGAAGGAGTTTGCACCATGAAGTTCTTTATCGATACCGCCAACCTTGACGAGATCGCCGAGGCCAAGAGCTGGGGCTGCCTTGCCGGCGTCACCACCAACCCGTCCCTGTACGCCAAGACCGGCGGCAAGCTGGCCGACTTTGAGCCCCACATGCTCAAGATCGCCGAGCTTTGCGAGGGACTGCCCGTGTCCGCCGAGTCCACCGCGACTACTGCCGAGGGCATGATCGAGGAGGGCAAGCGTCTTGCCGCCCTGGCTCCCAACATCGTGGTCAAGCTCCCCGTCTGTGAGGCCGGCCTCGCCGCCTGCCGCGCCCTGGCCGATGCAGGCGTGCGCGTCAACATGACGCTTGTTTTCTCGCCGACCCAGGCCCTCATGGCCGCCAACGCCGGTGCCCGCTACATCAGCCCGTTCGTCGGCCGCTTTGACGACATCGCCGAGGACGGTATTTCGCAGCTCGACAACGTTGTGACCTGCATTAAGAACTATGACTGGACTGGCAAGAACGTCGACGACACCGTCGAGATCATCACCGCATCCGTCCGCACGCCCAATCACGTGACCCAGGCGGCGCTGCTCGGTGCCGATATTGCGACCGTCCCCATGGCTGCTCTTAAGAAATGCCTGCATCACCCGCTGACCGACCAGGGCCTTGCCTCGTTCGAGGCCGACTGGAAAAAGGTCGTCGAGGCACAGTAACGATGGTTCTGCCGGCCCAGCATTTGTTATGCCGGGCCGGCGTGCTCAAGAGAGGAAACTCCATGACCGATCAGGAACTGGCCAAGATTGCCAATGAGGTTCGCCGCGGTATTGTCACGGGTGTCCACGCTGCCAAGTCGGGGCATCCGGGCGGATCGCTTGGCGCCGCCGACATTATGACCTACCTCTACTTTGAGGAAATGGATGTCGACCCGGCGAATCCGAGCTGCGCCGAGCGCGATCGCTTTGTGCTCTCCAAGGGACACTGCGCTCCGGCACTCTATGCCGTGCTCGCCGAGCGCGGGTTCTTTCCCAAGGAGGAGCTCGAGACGCTCCGTCATATCGGCAGCCGCCTGCAGGGCCATCCCAATATGAATGACACTCCGGGCGTCGACATGTCTACCGGATCGCTCGGTCAGGGTATCTCCGCCGCGGTTGGAATGGCGCTCGCCGCAAAGCACTGGGGTGACAGCTACCGTGTTTACACGCTGCTGGGCGACGGCGAGTGCGAGGAGGGCCAGGTGTGGGAGGCGGCCATGTTCGCCGGCAACCACGACTTGGATAACCTCGTTGCTATCGTCGATCACAATGGCCTGCAAATTGACGGCAGTATCGATGAAGTTAACTCGGCTATGCCGCTTGCCGACAAGTTCCGCGCCTTTAAGTGGCATGTGATCGAGCTCGCCGACGGTAACGACATGGCGCAGATTGCCGCCGCCTTTGCCGAGGCTCGCAAAGTGAGTGCCTCGCCCGTGGCCATTATCGCCGAGACGGTGAAGGGCAAGGGCGTCTCCTTTATGGAAAACCAGGTGGGCTGGCATGGCAAGGCACCCAACGATGAACAGTTTGAGCAGGCCATGGCCGAGCTCGCAGCAGCAGGGGAGGAGCTCTAATGGCAGACGTCAAGAAAGTTGCCACGCGCGTTAGCTACGGCGAGGCACTTGTCGAGCTGGGCAATGAGCGCGATGACTTTGTGGTCCTCGATGCTGATTTAGCCGCCGCCACGCAGACCGGTAAGTTTAAGGCTGCGCACCCTGAGCGCTTCTACGATGCCGGCATTGCCGAAAGCAACTTGATGGGGCTTGCCGCCGGCATTGCGGCCACGGGCCACGTCGCCTTTGCGAGCACCTTTGCCATGTTCGCCGCCGGTCGTGCGTACGAGCAGGTGCGCAATTCCATCGGCTATCCGCACCTCAACGTCAAAATCGGCGCCACGCATGCGGGCATCTCGGTCGGTGAAGACGGCGCTACGCATCAGTGCTGCGAGGACATCGCGCTCATGCGCACTATTCCGGGTATGACGGTGATCGTTCCCGCAGATGACATCGAGGCTCGTGCTTGCGTGCGCGCCGCCTATGAGTTTGAAGGTCCGGTCTACATGCGCTTCGGCCGTCTGGCAACACCGGTCATCAACGACCGCGAGGACTATGAGTTCAAGATTGGTCGCGGCGTGGTCGTGCGCGAGGGGTCCGATGTGACCATCATCGCCTGCGGCCTGATGGTCGCCGAGGCGCTTGAGGCTGCCGAGGCGCTCGCTGCCGATGGTATTGACGCCGAGGTCATCAACATGCACACGATCAAGCCGCTTGATGAGCGCCTGGTGGTTGCCAGCGCCAAGAAGACTGGTCGTGTGGTCACTGCCGAGGAGCATTCGATTATCGGTGGTCTTGGCGAGGCCGTGGCCTCGGTGCTCGCGGAGCAGCATCCGGTGCCGATGCGTCGCGTCGGCGTGCGCGATGTGTACGGCGAGTCTGGCCCTGCGGTCGATTTGCTGCACAAGTACGGTTTGGATGCCGACGGCATCGAAGCTGCGGTCAGGTCTGTGTTGTAAGGAAGGTTTCCATGGGATTTGTATCTGCCAACCAAGTGACGATTGGGTATATCGCCGCCTCGCGCGAGGACGCCCTGCATTATTTGTCCGAGCAGGCCATCGAGCTCGGCTTTGCCGATGACGCATCTGCCGTAGAGGCTGCCTTTATCGCTCGCGAGAACGAGGCCGAGACCGGCCTTGTCGCCGGTTTTGCCGTTCCGCATGCCAAAAGCGACGCGATCCACACGCCGGGCGTTGCCGTGCTTAAACTGGCCGAGCCCGTTGAATGGCCGAGCTTCGATGGGGTGCCCGTCGATGTTGCGCTCGCGCTGTACGTGCCCGCCGGCGAGGCTGGAACCACGCATCTGCGTCTGCTCTCCAAGGCTGCCGTGATGCTGATGGACGCCGGCTTCCGTGACAAGGTGCGCGCGAGCACCGATCCCGTTGAGATTGCGGAGCTCATCAATAGCGGACTCGAAGACTAGAACGGTCATCCCGTTCAATCAATCGATCCTTCTCCAAGGAAAAGGGCCGCGACGCCATATAGGCGTCGCGGCCCTGCTTGCGTTTCCCCAGATAAAACCTGCCAAAACAAACCTGTCCCTTTTTGGTAGGTTGGTGACAGTTTACTTATGTAGATCAGGTTGAGCATACGCGAGCGAGCGGGCGTCGGGTGCGGCAAGGTGACGTGAAACAAGCGGGCGCTGACCTTTTGGTCGCGCCCGTGAAGTTGAGCGTCAGATTGCCGTGCCCGGGGCCTGCGCAGCGCCGAGCGGTTACGCCGTTTGTAAAACGGCGTAACTTATAGGTTCATGTTGCCGTGGATGTAGGGGGTGACCTCGGGGGAGATGTGACCGCAGCCCAGCTCGCGCAGCGCGGACTCGATGGCGGCGGGCAGCGGGGTCTTGCCCTCGGCATCGACGGTACTACCGCCTAGAGCGGCAATCTTGGTGATATCTGCGGGAACGGCCTCGATATGCATGCAGCCGCCGACCAAGCGCGCGCGAACCTGCGCCAGGTCAAGATCGTGCAGGTAGTCCTCGCAGGTACGGATTAAATCGATCTTATCGCGCGTAAGCTCCTCGCCCGTGGGGACGCGCGTGGCAAGACAGGCTCCCGCCGGCAGGTTCCAAACGGGATAGCCCCATACGCGCAGCAGCTCGCGCTCTTCGTCCTTGGTAAAGCCGACCTCCATGAGAGGGGAGCGTACGCCGAGCTCCTGGGCGGCGCGCATGCCGGGGCGATAATCGCCGCGGTCGCTTGCGTTGCTGCCATCGATGACGGTGAGAAAGCCGAGCGACTTGGCGTGGTTGACGATAGCGGTAAAGCCGGCATGCTTGCAGTGGTAGCAGCGATTGGCATCGTTGCAGGCTACTTGGGGGAGCTGCAGCTGATCGACCGAAAGATTGAGCACGGGGAGCTTAAAATGCGGCCCCTCATTGGCTTGTCCATCAACGGAGCGCTCAAACGAGGTCTGTTCGGGCGTGCCGATGAGCGGCGTGGTGAGGTGAACGAGAAGCGTGTCGGCGGGCATGATACGGGCGCAGACCGCGGCCAAAAAGCTGCTGTCGACGCCGCCGGAAAAGCCGATGGCGACGCGACCGTATGCCAAAAGCAGCTGCTCGAGCGCTGCGAGTTTGTCCTGAAGCTCCTTTGTGGACGCGGTGCTATCTGAAAACATGAAACGTTCCTTACCGTTGAGTACTCGGTCGAAAACTATAATCCTACCGAGCAGCTCGCCATAAGACTTCTATCTATGTAACGGAAGTTCAATATGCTATATACGTTATATACAAGTTTGTAAAGTGCGGTAGAGTGGCGGTAACGCAAGCCGATGAAGGGGACCGATATGATTAAGGCTGTTATTTTTGACATGGACGGAACGCTGGTCGATACCGAGCGTTTGGGCATTAAGGCATGGAAAGCGGGCGCTGCCGAGCTTGGGGTCGCGATTGATGATGCGCTGATCCATCAGTTTATCGGTCGCACGCTGCCCGATGTCATGGACATTCTTGAGGCGCATTACGGCAGCAGAGAAACCGCTGAGGCGATCTATCATCGCCACAAGGAGATTCGCGACGAGATAGTTAAGACCGATTTGGAGCTTAAGGCCGGTGCCGCCGAGTGCATAGACGAGCTGCTGGCTGCGGGCTATCACGTGGGCCTGGCGACGTCGTCGCGTCTCGTTACGGCCGAGCGCAACCTTAAGATGGTCGGTCTTTTTGACAAGTTTGAGACGGTGACCTGCGGCGAGGACGTCGTGCACGGTAAGCCCGACCCCGAGATGTATCTGCTCGCCTGCGAGCGCGCGGGCTTTGCTCCCGAGGAGTGTGCCGTGGTCGAGGATTCGCGCAACGGCTGCGTCTCGGGCATTACGGCCGGTTGCCACGTCTGTGTCGTCCCCGATATCGTGCCGCTGCCGCAGGACGTGGTGGACGGCTGCGAGGCCGTGCTCGATACGCTGTTCGATCTGACGGCGGTGGTCAAGGCCGTGCGCTAGACAATTGCGGTGTTGAAACGAGCAATTACCCACGTTTGCGCTTAAGCAAAAGGGGCCCGGCAATGGTCGGGCCCCTTTTGCTTAAGCGGCGACTTAGCATACTTGCGGGCGTGCTATAGATACGCGCCGAGGTTGATGGCCGTGGCGTCGGTCTGGGTGCTTGCCTGGGTGCTGGCGCGCTCCAGTAGGAACGGACGTACCAGTTCTTGGCGGTTGATATTCTCGGTGGCCGTGACTGCGGTGACGGTGCGCGCTGCAGAGCCGACGCGGATATGCTTGGTCTTTGCCGGGGCCTTGTTCTCGATTTGCTCCATCAGCAGTTGGACGCCCTTGCGGCCAATTTCGTAGCCCGGGGGCGCTACCGTAGTGAGCGGGACCGATCCGCTCCAAGCGAGCGGGTTACCATCGCAGCCTGCTACGCGTACTTGCCCGGGGACAGAGATGCCCTTGTCGACCAGTGCCGAAACGACGCCAGAGGCCAGCACGTCGGTTAGACCGACGACAAAATCGGGGCGTTCGTCGGCGGGACGCTCGGCGATTTGGTTGCCGATACCATAGCCGTCGGCCGCCGTGTTCCACTCGCCGGCGTCAATGACTTCGATCTTGATGTCGGGATGTAGGGCGAGCGCCTTGTGAATGCCAAGGACGCGCAGGGTGAGTTGCATAAATGCTGCTCGGCCGACGACGACAATATGGCGCGCGCCACGGGCGATGGCGAGTTCGGCAATGATGCGACCCTGGGCCTCGTTGTCGGCCGCTACGTAGTAGCCGGGCTCGGAGCAATGGATGTCCAGATGGACGATCGGCACGGGCATCTTGGTCATGGCGGGGTGCCAGTCGGGGGATGCCATGGGCTGAACCATAACGCCGGACATCTGGGTGCCCATAAAATAGCGCAGGTAATGGTCCTGGAGAATATCGTCGTTATCGGCGTTGGCGATGAGCAGGTCGTAGCCGTGCTTGCGGGCCTCGTTGTGGGCGCCGCTGGCGATTTGGAGCGAAAAACCGTGATCGAGACGGGGGAGCACCAGGCCAAAGGACTTGGTGGCACCGCCCGCGAGCTGACGAGCGCTTTGGTTGGGCAGGTAGCCCAGTCGATTGATGGTTTCGTTAATGAGCTTGAGGGTCTCGGGACGCAACTTTTCGGGATGGTTGAGCGCGTTGGAAACTGTGCCCAACGAAACCCCGGCTTCGCGCGCGACGTCGCTGATTTTAACCTTTGCCATAGCGGCCCCTTTGATGCGTTTCAAGTACAAGCCAGATTGTAGCATCGCCCGCCCCTGGGGTGGCAAAACCTGCCAATTAGGGACAGGTTTATTTTGGCAGGTTTTATCTGGGGAAACGATGCTGCCAGACCAAGCCACCACAAAGGTGCCTGTTCCCATTGTGGTGGTTTGGACCGGCTGGACGTGTGTGCATCGGGTGGTATCTAAGTTGGGATACCACTTCTGGTATATCAGCTTGCGTCTGCGTGAGTACAATACTCGAACGTTATACGTCTCAGCGCCCCATGTGCGTGGACGTTTTGCAGTCACGCGGACGAAGGGATTTATCCTATGTGCGGAATCGTCGGCTACACCGGCTCTGATATTGCAAAGAACATCCTGGTCACGGGTCTTAAACGTATGGAGTATCGCGGCTATGACTCCTCGGGCGTCGCACTCGAGGTGGGCGAGGGCGCCGCGGCGCACCTCGACGTCATCCGTCGCGTGGGCAAGGTCGCGGGCCTGGAGAGCGAGCTTTCCAACATCGACAGCGACGCTACCTGCGGCATCGGTCACACCCGCTGGGCTACCCACGGCAAGCCTTCCGTCGTTAACGCCCATCCCCACACCAGCTGCGATGGCCGTATCGCCATCGTCCACAACGGCATCATCGAGAACTTCGCCGAGCTGCGCGAAGAGCTGGAGGGCCGCGGCCATCACTTTAAGAGCGAGACCGATACCGAGGTCTTCGCGCATCTGATCGAAGAGGCCTATGCCGAGACGCACGACCTGATGGCTTCCGTGCGCGAGGCCTGCACCCACGTGGTGGGCGCCTATGGCTTGGCCGCCGTGTGCGCCGACGAGCCCGGCGTGATCGCCGTGGCCCGCAAGGATTCCCCGATCGTAGTCGGCGCGGGCGAAACCGGCTCTTATGTTGCTTCCGATGTCATCGCGCTCATCGACGCAACCCGCGACGTCGTGGTGCTCGAGGACGGCCAGTTTGCCAAGCTCACGCCCGCAGGCGTCGAGTATACCGACGAGGCCGGCAATGTGATTGAGCCTAAGGTTACCCATATCGACTGGGATCTGGACATGGCCGAAAAGGGCGGCTACCCCGACTTTATGCTCAAGGAGATTCACGAGCAGCCGCGCGTCGTGCGCGATACCCTGGTGGGCCGCATGACCCCCGCCGGTGAGCTTGATATCGATGAGCTGGGCCTTTCGCTCGAGGAACTCAACGATATCGACCGCGTCTACGTGATCGCTTGCGGCACCAGCTACCATGCCGGTCTCATTGCCAAGAACCTTATCGAGGGCTGGGCTCGCATCCCTACTGAGGTTGAGGCGGCCAGCGAGTTCCGCTATCGCAATCCCATCATTACGCCGACGACGCTTGTCGTTGCCGTGTCCCAGTCGGGCGAGACGGCCGATACCCTTGCCGCCATTCGTGACGCGCGCATCAAGGGCGCCAAGGTCTTCGGCATCACCAACGTGGTGGGCAGCCCGGTGGCGCGTGAGAGCGACGGCGTTATCTACACCAAGGCCAACAAGGAGATCGCGGTCGCCTCGACCAAGAGCTTTATCGGCCAGGTCGTGAGCCTGACGCTTTTGGCTCTGCTGTTGGCGCAGGTCAAGTACCGCTTGACCACCAAGCAGGCGCGTATGCTGTTCCGCGAGCTTTCCGATACGGCCGAGCAGATCCAGTGGATTTTGGATACCCAGACCGAGTCCGTGCATGAGGCCGCCCTGCTGTGCAAGGACGCGCAGTCGGCGCTGTTCGTGGGCCGTGGCATGGGTGCCGCTATCTCCTACGAGGGCGCGCTCAAGCTCAAAGAGGTCAGCTACCTGCACGCCGAGGCCTACGCCGCCGGCGAGATGAAGCACGGCCCCATTGCCTTGATCGACCCGGGCTTCCCTGTCATCGCCGTGGCCACCAAGAGCGCCACCTATGACAAGACCGTGTCGAACCTCATGGAGTGCAAGGCGCGTGGCGCCAAGGTTATCGTCGTTGCCACCGAGGGCGATGAGGAGATCAACAAGATTGCCGATTGCATCATTCGCGTGCCGGCCGTCCGCGACGTGTTCAGTCCCATCACGGCGAGCGTTCCGCTGCAGCTGCTCGCCCGCGAGGTGGCCATCCTGCGCGGTTGCGACGTCGACCAGCCCCGTAACCTGGCAAAGAGCGTCACGGTAGAGTAGTTGGTTCCGCCGTTCTAACGACCAAGGCCCGGCTCCACATCAAGCGGAGTCGGGCCTTTTGCGTTTGGCCAGATAAAGCCTGCCAAAATAAACCTGTCCCTTTTTGGCAGGTTAGCGGAGCTTGCTGGTCTCGAAGTACTTGGGATATTGGTCCAGGACCTCGGTCTGGTTGCGGAACATCATGTGCAGGTGCTTGCTGACTAAAAAGCTCGCTTCGATAGGGTCGCGACCGGCGATAGCGCGGCGAATCTGCTTGTGCTCGTTCACGATGTCCTGATTGTCGAGAACTTGCGTGGCGGCGCGCAGCCAGCGGAAGCGCTCCAGGTCGGCATTGGTCTCCTCGAGCCACGACCACACGGTGCTGCGGCATGCGATGCTAAAAATCATGTGATGCATGAGGTTGTCGCTCAAAAAGAAGCCGATGCGGTCCTCTTCGGCCATGGCCTTTTCCTGCAGCGCGATGGCGCGGTCGAGCTGCTCGATGCCTGCCGAGGTGGCACGGGCGCAGCACTCTACAATCACCTGTTTTTCCAGGTGCTCGCGAATGTAGCAGGCACTCTCGGCAAGGGTGAGGTTGATGGGCGAGACATAGGTGCCGCTTTGGGGCACGGTGCGCACCAGGCCTTCCTGCGCCAAGCGAACCAAAGCCTCGCGCACGGGCGTGCGACCCATGTCCAGGTCGTCGCAAAGCTGTTTGACGCCGAGCTTTTCGCCCGGCTTGTAGTCCAGGTAGACGATTTTGCGCCGAATGGTGTGGTAGGACTGGTCCTGTAGGCTCGTCTCCTGCTCGCCAACGTGCATCGATTCTTCCATAGCGCCTCGCAACTGTTCTATCACACTCATATGTCAGTTGTTAATTATGCCGCGAATCAGCTTTCCGTGGTGGGTGATTCGGCTGTTGCCTGAGAACTATTGCGGCGTCTTAGTCGTTGTTTACGCAAGGTTGCACTCAATGTTGCCTTATCATAAACCGTCGCAAACGTGAAATAGAAAGAAGGAATCCCATATGCAACTGGCGAATATCGTACGCGAGCGCTGGAAGGGTGTCTTGTTCTGCCTGATCATCGCTATCCCCGCGACGCTGCTCGGCAAACAAATTGAGGTGGTCGGTGGACCGGTATTTGCCATCCTCTTTGGCATGGTCCTGGCGCTCGTCTTTCCCAAGAATCGTCGCGAACAGCTCGCCGCCGGCGTCACCTATACGTCCAAAAAAGTCTTGCAGTACGCGGTTATCCTGCTTGGCTTTGGCATGAACCTCTCCCAGATTTTGTCCAAGGGCGCCCAGTCGCTGCCGATTATCGTGGCGACGATCTCGACCTCGCTTGTCATCGCCTTTGTGCTCTGCCGCGTTATGAACGTGCCGAGCAAGATCGCGACGCTTGTGGGTGTGGGTTCGTCGATTTGCGGCGGTTCCGCCATCGCCGCGACCGCACCCGTCATCGATGCCGACGATCGCGAGATTGCCCAGGCTATTTCGGTCATCTTCCTGTTTAACGTCATCGCGGCGCTCGTGTTTCCGACGCTCGGTGGCATGCTTGGGCTGACCAACGAGGGCTTTGGCCTGTTTGCCGGCACCGCCATCAACGACACCTCGTCCGTAACGGCTGCGGCGAGCGCTTGGGACAGCATGCATCCCGGTGCCAATGTGCTCGAGAGCGCCACGGTGGTCAAGCTCACCAGGACGCTGGCCATCATTCCCATCACGTTGGTCCTAGCATGCTGGCAGATGCATCTGGCGCGGAAGGCCGGCGGCGACGCCAAAAGCACGTTCTCGCTTAAACGCGCGTTTCCCATGTTTGTGCTGTTCTTTGTGCTGGCGAGCGTGATCACCACGGTGCTTCAGCTTCCCGCGTCCTTTACGGCGCCCATCAAGGAACTGTCGAAGTTCTTTATTGTGATGGCCATGGCGGCTATTGGTTTTAATACCGATATCGTCGAGCTGGTCAAAAAGGGCGGCAAGCCCATCGCATTGGGCTTTTGCTGCTGGATTGGCATTGCGTGCATGAGCTTGGGAATGCAGCACGTGCTGGGAATCTGGTAGAGAAGAAGCTTATTTGCGTGCTAGTTGCTGGTGGGCGCATGCCTGCGGTGGAGCGATAGGAGCTCTTGCGGGTATGGCTTGTCCGCAGGTTAATAGGTCCCGAAGAGCTCTTATCGCCCCGCCAGGATGGCGATGCGGGGCAATTCATATATTCGCAAGAAGGCGCCGTAGGCCCTATAGTGTTTGGTGAACATTATCGTTCAATTTTGAAACACTTGAGATGCCAAGCCACAGATAAGGGTCGTGGCTGGAGACGGGGCGAACCATGGACAGCGATGTCAAGCTGCAGATTCTGATCGAGGCATTGTCCGCAGCCGGAGCATCGGCGCTGGCAATCGACGAGCGCGGTGGCGTTGTAATCTCGACTATGAGCGACGCTTCGCTCGAGCAGGATGTCGCCGCTTTTGTTTCCGAGCGTCTCGCTCGCGTGGGCGATGGAGCGCGCCTGGTAATGGGCCGCGAGGGCATGCGGTTGAGCTTGACGGTGCGCCCGACGGCCCAGGAGCACGGGGCGCTTTGGGTGGTCGTGGCGCATGAGGTGCGCGCCGCCGCGCCGCATGCGGGCATCGAGTGGCTCAATGCCGACGAGGTCGAGGCTCGTTACGAGTCGAGCACGTACGGCATCGTCGAAGACGCGGCGGCGGTCGCTGCCCCCGTACGGGAGAGCTACGCGCGCGGGGTACCCCTTATGCTCGAGGGCGAGCTGGGTGCGGGGCAGGATCAGATTGCAAAACGTTTGTACCTGGATGGACCCTATGCCGATCAGCCCTTTGTTTCCGTTGCGCTCGATGAGCTTACGGATCGCGGTTGGCGCCATCTGCTCAAAAGTTCCGAATCGCCGCTATTCCAAACGGGGCTGACACTTTGCATGGGCGGCTGGCATGCTGTTGGGCCTCAGCGCCTGCGCGAGCTCGTGTCCGCAATGATCGACACGGCGCTCGCAACTCGTTGCCATGTGGTGTTGACGGCAAACGATATGCCGGGCGGCGGCGAAAGCGATCAGGCTGCTTTTGTAACCGAGCGTCTGGCCTGTGCGGTGAGTGTGGCGCCGGCGATTGCCGAGCAGGGCGGCGCGTCGGAAAAGGTTGCACGCTATCTGGAGTATCTGGCAGATATGTTTGAGACGGCAACACCTGCCTTGTCGTCCGCGGCGGCAAAGACACTCGATGCCTATCGATGGCCCCGTAACTATCTACAGCTGCGCGAGGTTTCGGAACGACTTTATATATTAGTGGGGACGGGCACGGCCGAGCGGGCGGTGGCAGAAGAGGTGCTTGCCCAGGAGGACGTTATCAAGACCGCGACCTTTGGTGCCCCGACACTCGAAAGCGATTTGTATATCTTGCGGCCTCTGGTCGATACCGAGCGCGATATCGCGCGGTTGGTCGTAGGTCACCTTCACGGCAACAGGACCCGTGCTGCCGAAGTGCTAGGCATAAGCCGTACGACCCTGTGGCGCCTGCTGAAGGACGACGACCGTTAAGCGAGGTTCCCGTGACCGCGTGCGGTACGTGTGCTACAGTCCAAAGCAGCATTGTTTCGATTCTGTTACGGCGTGCGGGGGCGTATGGCGGAGACTTCAAAAACAAATCGGGCTCGAAAGCCCGCGGCGCCGGCCAACCGTCGCACGACTTCGCGGACGTGGGGCAAAAGCGCCTCGGGCTTCGACGGTTCGTTCAAACGCACTAAATATGGTTATCCTTCGGCAAGCGCTCGCTTGGCCATGCAGGCCGAATCGTCGCTGTGGGGCCGTAAGCGTGTGGTGGGGTCAAAGCTCAAGCACGATGGAACGCTTGGCTACATTAGCCGTGGCGCTGCTCGCCGTAGCGGCCTCAATCCCGCAGGCTGGCATCGCTATGTTCCGATCGCGGTCGTTGTTGCGGTGATTGTCATCGCGCTCGCGGCGCTTGGTTACGCCGGCGGCGGGGCCAATCTGGACGCAATGTTTAAGTCGCCCGAGCTCGCGCATGCAGGCACAGAAGTTGTCGAGGGCGTTCAGACCCAGACGGGCGTCGCGCCCCAGCGCGGTATCGTTGCGGCGGCCTCCACCATCGCCGATGCGCAAAAGGACGAGGACGAACAAGACGACGGCGCCGAAACGACTCACACGAACGAAGCGACGACAACTCCATCGGCAAGATAAGTTTCGAGTGGGACAGCAGATTTGGGATGGGGCCTTTTAGCTGCCCAAGTGCCAGATGTCACCAGCGACGCACCCGATGTCAGTCACCAACAGCGAGCGGCCCGCGCAGCGTCAGCGGGTCCGCCGTTCGTTAGAACGGCGGAACTAATTACCTTGCATACACCACATTGTCGCGGCGCGGCTTTGCCTCGGGAAGCGCGCCCTCGGCATAGCCCAGAATGCAGTGGCCGACGCCGCGCAGGCTTCCGTCGGCGGGCAGACCCCAGCTGGCCAGCAGCTCCAGGCCCTCGGGCGAGTCGAAGACCTCGTGCGCGCGGTGGATCCAGCACGAATCAACACCCAGCGCATACGCCGCGTTGAGCAGGTTGCCCATGGCAAGCGAGCCATCTTCCAGATGTGTGGGCACGCTGCGGTCGACGAGCACTACCACAACGGTCTTGGCCCCGTAGAAGGGATCGCCATCGCTGCCCATAACCTGGGCGTTGAGCTGCGAGAGGCGCTCGACGGTCGCGGGGTCGGTGACGGCGACAAACGTCACCGGCTGGCGTCCCATGCCGCTGGGCGCGTACTGGCCTGCCTCGATAATGCGTGCGAGCTTTTCGGCTTCGACGGGGCGATCGCTGTATTTGCGGCAGCTGCGGCGGTGGATGAGCGCTTCGATGGTCTCCATGAGTCCTCCTGACGTTGATTGAGATGCCACGTTCATACCCGTCGGCTCAAGACCGTAATCGCGCGAAGCGCTTCGAATGGCTCTGGCTACCAATGAGAAAAGTGGGTCTGCATAAAACTGCAGCAAGAATGTGATAAACCAATGGGATGGTTAAACGTTTTATCCCGTCTACCCTGCGGTTTTTTACCACTTGCCTAAATGATGCCCGCATAACCCCTGATAAAGGTTTTACTAAAGAAGCACCAACGTTTATCAACGCGCCGTGGTGGCGCCGGGCCAGGAGGTAACTATCATGTTCCAGGCTGGAGATGTCGTCGAGACCGATTTCGAAGGATTTCTGAAGCTGCTGCGTTCCAAGACGCGCGCTTTCGTGTCGATCAATGATCACGAGTACTACATCACGCACACCGATGGCTATTGGCGTGTTCAGGATTGCGAGGCCCTCAACGATAAGGGCCACTTTACTGACTGCTCCGAGCTGGTCAACACGGTCTGCGAGGTCGTCGAGCTGCCTTGGATCTGCGGCAAGAGCCTGCACGATAGCTTCTCGGGCGCTACGGTCTACGAGGCCGTCGCCGCCTAGCAGCAAATAATCGATTTCCTCTCATGACCGCCGGCGCTGCCCCCGCGCCGGCGGTCTTTTTTGTCGATATGTTGTATAGCCTGCGCGCTGCGAACGAAGCCCTTGACGATAGTCAAAACTCGGACTAATCTGAAACTTCAATTAGTCAAAATTCGGACTATCGAATGGTGGGAGAGATGGATTGCGCGGTTACGTCGGTCGATTTTGACCGGATGCTCAACGGGCTCGACCGTATTTATTCAGAGTTCGCGCGTGCCTGCGGCCTTTCGGATTGCGCCTATTGGATGCTCGTCGATATCAGCACGGCGGATGAAGATGTTGCCGTGAGCCGACTCACGAGCGAATGGTTCTATAGCAAGCAGACCATTAACTCGGCAATTAAAACCCTGACGGCGCGAGGGCTTGCGACGCTGGAATTCGCCGAAGGCAGCCGCAAGAATAAGGTCGTTTGTTTGACCGATGAGGGCCGGCGGTTCGCCGAGCACTATGCGTTGCCGGCGGTTAAAGCCGGGCAGCGTGCCTTTGGCGCGCTCGAGCCCTGGGAACAGCGTGAGATTATGCGCCTGGTCGGCAAGTTTTCCCACGTGCTCAACGAGGAGTGCGAGGCGTTTAAACAGCAGATAGCCGCCGAGAGCCAAGTGGAAAAACAAGAAGAGGGGGAGACGTGCGACTCTTAATGAGGTTTATGAGGCCGTATCGCGGGCTGATTGCGGTGACACTGTTTGTGCTGCTGATAGATAACGTCGGCACGCTGCTGGTGCCTACGATGTTGGCGAATATGGTCAATACCGGCATCACGACGGGTGATGTCGACTACATCCTGCGCAACGGCCTGTACATGCTTATCGCGACCGGCATGGCCAGCGGTGGCGCGGTGCTGGGCTGCTATCTTTCGGCCCGCCTGGCAGCCAACGTGGCCTGTGACATCCGCAACGCCGTCTACGACAAGTCGCTCGAGCTGTCTGCCAGCGACTTTGAGCGCTTTGGCACCGGCTCGATGATCACACGATCGCTCAACGACATCAACGTGATCCAGCAGGCGATTCTGCAGACGATCCAGCTGGTGCTGCCGGTGCCGTTTTTGGCCGTGGCGGGCATCATCTTCGCCTGGCATATCGATCCCGCCATGGGTACGCTGCTGGGCGCAGTCGTGGCGATTGTGCTGGTGGCGGCGGTCTTTACGGTCGCCAACGCAGCGCCGATTTTTATGCGCCTGCAGAGTTTTATCGACCGTATGAACGTGGTGTTGCGCGAGAACATCGTGGGCGTGCGCGTCATCCGCGCGTTTAACAAGGAGCGTCATGAGGAGCAGCGCCTGGACGAGGTGTTTAGCGATTACGCGGCCAATGCCATCAAAGTCAACCACCTGTTTGTGGGCCTCGATAGCTCCAGCTTCTTTCTGATGAACATCGCCGAGGTGGCGGTGCTGTGGGTGGGAGGCAACCGCGTAGGCGTCCACGCCATGCAAATCGGCAGCATCTCGGCCGTGCTGGAATACGCGATTCTGATCCTGTTCTTTGTGATGATGGCGCAGATGGTGATTCTGACGCTTCCGCGCGCCGCGGCGTGCCTCAACCGTGCACAACAGGTGCTCCAGATTGAGCCGAGCATCGTCGATGGCGAGCGAACGCTCAACGCGGGCGCGTCCGACTCAAAGGACGGAGCAGACGCGGTCGCCGTGTTCGACCATATGTCGTTCCGTTTTGACGACGCCGACGAGGACACCCTGTGCGACCTGAGCTTTGCCTGCCGCCGCGGACAGACCACGGCAATTGTAGGCTCGACGGGATCGGGCAAGTCGACGGTGGCCAAGCTCTTGTTGCGTTTCCACGATGCCACGAAGGGTGCCATTCGCCTCAATGGTGTTGACCTGCGCGACCTTTCGCAAGACGAGATTCGCGGGCATATCGCCTACGTGCCGCAGAAGGCTTGGCTGTTCTCGGGCACGGTGGCGAGCAACCTGCGCTATGGCAACGAGGATGCGACCGAGGCCGACATGCTTCACGCGCTGCAGGTTGCCCAGAGCACCTTTGTGCTCGATCAGCCGCAGGGGCTCGATACCCCGGTGGCGCAGGGCGGTACGAACTTCTCGGGCGGCCAGCGTCAGCGTCTGGCCATCGCCCGTGCGCTCATGAAGCACGCTGATCTGTATATCTTCGACGATAGCTTTTCGGCCCTGGACTTCAAGACCGACGCGGCCCTGCGCCATGCGCTGCAGGACGAGACGCGCGATGCCGCGGTTCTCATCATCGCGCAGCGTATCTCGACCATTCTGCATGCCGACCAGATCGTGGTGCTCAAGGATGGCGAGGTCGTGGGCTTGGGCACGCACGACGAGTTGATGGAGACCTGCGAGGTGTACCGCGCCATCGCGGAATCGCAGATGAAGGGAGGTGAGTAGCATGACCGAGGAGCTCAAGAATCAGGGCGTCGTTGATGGCGTCGTGGCAGCAGGGACGGCTGAGGAGACGGCGGTCGCGCCCGGTCTGGACGATGCCGCCAAGGCTGCAGCCGAACGCGAGGCTCGCCGCCAAGCGCTCTACGAGGAAAACGAACGCGCCGAGGACGAGCGCGCCCGTGCTGAGGCAGAGCGCATGCGCGATGTGGGCGACGAGGACGAGGACGAGAAACCCAGTGACACCTGGGCGACGGTGCGCCGTCTGTGGAGCGAGGCCGCCGGCGATCACTGGCGTTTCTACCTCGTGTTCGCGAGCATCGTGTTCTACGCCATCTTTAACACCGCGGCGCCGGCGTACAGCGCTCGCGTCATCGATGAGCTGTGGGGACACGTGAAGCTGGCGTTTGCCAACGACACCACCTTCAGTATCACCTGGGAGAACTGCGGCAGGACCATCTTCATCTACTTTATGATCTGGACGGCCGCCGCCTCGTTCTACGCGCTCCAGAGCTTTTTGATGTCGAGCGTGGCCGAACGCCTCAACCTGCGTCTGCGTAACCGCATCGCTCAAAAGCTCAACCGTCTGCCGCTCGCCTATTTTGACGCGCATCGTCCCGGCGAGGTCGTCAGCCGCGCGACCAACGACTTGGACAAGATGTCCGAAAGCATGCAGCGCGGACTGCTGCAGTTGCTGGTGTCGATCGGCACCGTGGTGGGCGCCGTGGGCGTGATGTTCGTGTTTAGCGTGCCGCTCACGCTGGTCTTTTTGTTCTTTACGGCGTTGTCGCTGCTGGTGACCAAAGTGGTCTCGTCTCGCACACATGACGTGACCGGCGAGCGCCAGGAGTGGGTGTCCAAGATTACGAGTGCGGTCGAGGAAGGCTACTCGGGCCGTCTGGTGATTCGCGCGTTTAACCGCGAGCGTCAGAGCTCTGCCGAAGTGCATGAGGCCTCGAGGGAGCTGGCGCGCGTGAGTACCAAGGCCGACTTTATGATCAATGCCGTCGGTCCTGCGGTGCGCTTTATCGGCCGTTTGGCGCAGATCGTGATCGCGCTGGTGGGCTGCAGCATGCTGGTCGCCGGTCACATGACCGTCGGCGTGTTCCAGGCGTTCTTCCAGTTTATCTACGAGGCATCCGAACCCATGACGCAGCTGTCGTTTACTTTCAACTCGCTGCAGAGCGCGTTAGCGAGTGCGGAGCGCGTGTTCGACCTGCTCGATGAGCCCGAGATGGAGGCCGATCCGCTGTCGGACGAGGCCGCCAAGCTGCCGGGCCGCGTTGAGGGCCGCGTCGCTTTTGAGCACGTGCGCTTTGGTTATTCGTCCGACAAACCTCTTATGCGCGACGTGTCGTTTGCCGCCGAGCCGGGCCAGAAGATCGCCGTGGTGGGAACTACGGGTGCGGGTAAGACCACGCTCATCAACCTGCTTATGCGCTTTTACGAGATCGACGGCGGCCGCATTACGCTCGACGGCGTGGATACGAGCCGCATGGACCGCGGCGAGCTGCGCCAGCAGTTTGGCATGGTGCTGCAGGACGCCTGGCTGTTCGACGGCACGATTGCCGAAAACATCGCCTACGGCTGCCCCGAGGCAACGCGCGACGAGATCGTGGCGGCTGCGCGCGCCGCGCAGGTCGACTTCTTTGTGCGCACTATGCCGCAGGGCTACGACACGCGTGTGGCTAACGATGCCGAGAGCATCAGCCAAGGCCAACGTCAGTTGCTGACCATCGCGCGCGTGCTGCTCAACAATCCGGCGATTCTCATCCTGGACGAGGCGACCTCAAGCGTGGACACGCGCACCGAGCTCGCCATCGGCCGCGCCATGGACGCGCTCATGCGCGGGCGCACGAGCTTTGTGATCGCGCACCGTCTGTCGACGATCGTCGATGCCGACCTGATCTTGGTTATGGATCACGGCAACATTATCGAGCAAGGCACGCATAAGGAGCTGCTGGCTGCCGAGGGTGCCTATGCCGACCTCTACCTAAGCCAGTTCGCATAAGGTGACAAAGGGGCAGTCCCGCATGCCACATCGAAAAGAAGGCGCGCCGGGGGCGGATTCCCTGGCGCGCCTTTTGTGCTGGCGTTAATGCTGTGGCGGTTGCCCGCGGCCCTAGCGCTCGTCCACGAGCTTGGCGACGAGGGCCTTGAGCTCGGCCACCTCTCGCTCGAGTTCCTTGACGCGGCGGGCGTTCTCAGCGATGCCTTGACGGTTGAGCGCGGACTGCTCGGCGGCGGCGTCGGGCATGTACTCGCGATGCTGCTTGGCGTCGAAGCTCTCCTCGAACACGCGGCAGCCGTTACGCTTGATGATGCGTCCCGGCACGCCAACGACGGTGCAGTTGTCGGGCACGTCCTTAACGACAACCGAGTTGCCGCCGATCTTGACGTTGTTGCCGATGCGAATGTTGCCGAGCACCTTGGCGCCCGTGCCCACGGTGACGTTGTTGCCCAGGGTGGGGTGGCGCTTGCCGGTCTCGTTGCCGGTACCGCCGAGCGTGACGCCCTGGTAGAGCACGCAGTTGTCGCCCACGATGGTGGTTTCGCCGATGACGACGCCCATGGCGTGGTCGATAAAGAGATGCTTGCCGATCTGCGCGGCAGGGTGAATCTCGACGCCGGTGATGTGGCGGGTGATTTGCGAGAGCACACGGGCGAGTGAGCGATGACCGTGCTCCCACAGCCAGTGCTCGGGCACGTGGTTCCACTTGGCGTGCAGGCCAGGATAGGAAAGGAAGATGACTAGACCGTTTTGCGCGGCGGGGTCCTGCGCCTGGACGGTCTTGATGTCCTCGCGAATGGTATTGATAAAGCTCACCGGCCGCCCTCCCTTAGCGCCATGGCAATGCGATTCAATAAAGTATAGCGATTCGCTAGGGATTAGGAAGAACAATCTTGGCGGCTTTGCGCGACAGGTGTCAGTTATGCAAACTTGCTGGTAATGAAGTAAGACTTTTGAGGGGTTTGGCCCGTGCTCGCGCCGCAACCGTATACTGGTCAACTTGGACGTATCCGCGCCCACAACTGAGAGGTTTTACTTCATGGGTTTCATCAATTTCATTGCCGAGCTGCTTAAGGATCCGCGCGCTGCGATCGCCAGCTGGATCGCCGCCGGCCCGCTTATGGCCTACGGCTGCGTGTTCCTGATCATCTTCATTGAGACAGGCGTGGTGTTCTTCCCGTTCCTTCCCGGCGACTCGCTGCTGTTTGCCTCGGGCTTCTTTGCCCACAACGGCGGCTTTAACATCGTGGCGCTTCTGGCCACCGCATGGGCCGCAGCCATCCTGGGCGATCAGTGCAACTTTATGATCGGCCACTTCTTTGGCCGCAAGATCATCGCCTCGGGCAAGGTAAAGGCCATGACGCCCGAGCGCATCAAAAAGTCCGAGGATTTCCTGGATAAGTGGGGCCATCTGGCCATCTTCCTCGGCCGCTTCTTCCCGTTCATCCGCACTTTTGTGCCTTTTATCGCCGGCATGGGCGGCATGCATTGGCGCAACTTCGTTGTCTTTAACGTGCTGGGCGGCATTACCTGGTCGACGGTCTTTACGCTGCTGGGCTACTTCTTTGGCGGCATTCCCTTTGTGCAGGAGCACTTTGAGCTGCTGATTATCGGCATTGTCGCCGTGTCGATCATCCCGACCGTGGTCGGCTTGGTTAAGGCTAAGCTGGGCAAAAAGAACGCATAGCTCGAGCCGGCTCACAAATCGTGTCGTTGAGGCCCGTCACCGTTTACGGTGGCGGGCCTCTTTAGTTTCGGTCAAATGAAAATACTTTAGTTAGTTAAAGAAAAACGTTTTATCCGACGCGCGTGCGGAGTACAATCTCGTGCATGCGAATCGACGTGCCATTGGCTTTGATGCCGTTCGCGTGTCCCGTCCGGCTCTACGCTCCGGGCGTGCGACGTTGCGACGCGGTCGGCCTCGGTCCTTGCGTGCGAGTTCGCGAGTATGCAACTGTGTATGTAAGGAGCGACATATGACTGTCGAGAAGAAGGATATCGATTGGGGTAGCCTCGGCTTTGGCTACATGAAGACCGATTACAGCTACGAGGCTCATTGGAAGGACGGCGAGTGGGACGAGGGCGGCCTGACCACCGACCACACCTTGCATGTCTCCGAGTGCGGCGGCATCTTCCATTATTGCCAGGAGGTCTTTGAGGGCCTGAAGGCCTACACCGCCGAGGACGGCAGCATCGTCTGCTTCCGTCCCGACATGAACGCCGAGCGCATGTATAACTCTGCCCAGCGCCTCGAGATGCCCCCGTTCCCCAAGGATAAGTTTGTTGAGGCCGTCAAGCAGGTCGTTTCTGCCAACGCCGCTTGGGTTCCGCCCTTCGGTTCTGGTGCGACCCTGTACGTGCGTCCGTTTATGATCGGCTCCGGTGACGTGATCGGCGTGGCTCCCGCTCCTGAGTACACGTTCCGCATTCTCGTGACCCCGGTCGGTCCGTACTTTAAGGGCGGCCTCAAGCCCGTCAAGCTGCGCGTTTCCGAGTACGACCGCGCCGCACCGCACGGCACCGGCAATATCAAGGCCGGCCTGAACTACGCCATGTCCCTCAAGCCCACGATGGAGGCCCATCGCGAGGGTTATGCCGAGAACCTGTATCTCGACTCCGAGTCCCGCACCTATGTCGAGGAGACCGGTGGCGCGAACGTTCTGTTCGTGAAGGAGAACGGCACCCTCGTCGTTCCTCAGTCGCACACCGACTCCATCCTGCCCTCCATCACCCGTCGCTCGCTCGTTCAGGTTGCCGAGGATTTGGGCATGACCGTCGACCAGCGTCCCGTCGAGTGGGCCGAGGTCAAGGCCGGCACCTTTGTGGAATGCGGCCTGTGCGGCACCGCTGCCGTCATCTCCCCGGTGGGCGAGATCGACAACAAGGTCTACGGTGCCGATGAGACCGTGACCTTCCCGGCTGGCTGCACCGAGATCGGCCCCGTGATGAAGAAGCTTCGCGAGACCCTGACTGGTATTCAGTCCGGTGCTGTCGAGGATAAGCACAACTGGGTTTACACCGTCGCATAAGCTGCCTTGTATGTCCGGCCCGAGGGCAACCTACCTTTCCGGCGCGTCCTCGGACATGAAAGAACCTCCGCTGCGCACTTCGTGCGGCGGAGGTTCTTTCGTCCTGCGGAGTGCGCCGGAAAGGTAGGTTGCCCTCGGGACTGCGTTACCTCGGTACTGCCGTTACGGGCAATATAGATCTGAATTAAAGATGGTACGCGGCCTTTTGGCCGCGCTTTTGTTTTGCTTCGAGCCATGTGGGGGGGTGGTGGCGACGTGCATTTTTGCGAGTATTCTGCAATCGAAGGCCCTTGCATACCGACCTCGGGCGAAAAATCGGGATTTATCGATGTTTTCTACGAATGATGGGCGGGGCTATGGGCTGATAGCGTTTGATTTGCAGGAATATTCGCGGTCTTTGGCATTTATCGTGGCGCTCGAAGCTGTCGGGCATGCTGAATACTCACAAAAATGCACGGCGCCTTGAGGGGGACCTTCGCGACAAAGGAAACCGCCCCGTCGAAGTATGCATTCGACGGGGCGGTTTATGCAAAAACGGTTGTGGATGCGTCAACGGCTCACTAGAACTTGACGGTCGGTGCCTGGCGGGCGGCCTCGGCGGCCTCGAAGCCCTGGCGCTCCTTAAACTGGAAGATGCCGGCAAAGATAACAGCCGGGAACGTCTGGATGGCGTTGTTGTAGCTGAGCACGCAATCGTTGTAGCTCTGGCGCGCGTAGCTCACCTTGTTCTCGGTGTCCTCGAGCGTGGACTGGAGCTGCGTAAAGTTGGTATTTGCCTTAAGGTCGGGGTAGGCCTCGGCGACGGCAAAGAGCTGGCGCAGCGCACCGGTCAGCACGTTGTCCGCTTCCATCTTGGCCTCGGGGGTGGTGGCGCTCACGGCGGCGTTGCGCGCGTTGACTACGGCGGCGAGCGTGTCCTGCTCGTGCTTGGCGTAGCCCTTGACGGTCTCGACCAGGTTAGGGATCAGGTCGTTGCGGCGCTGCAGCTGCGTGTCGATGTTCTGCCAGGCATTATCGATGCGATTGCGCTTGGTGACCATGTTGTTGTAGATGCCGGCGATGGCGCTGGCGATCACAACGACAACAACGATACCGATGATGACGGGAAGCATGATGTCTCCGTTTCGAATGGCAGCGGCGTTTTGCGCCGGCTGCCGTTGGTGTAACGCTACTAGTATACCCGCAACCTTTGGCGATACCGAACTTTCCGGTAAGCGTTATGTTTCCGCCAAGGAGGGGCCGCCAATATGGAACGGGTGGTACAGGTGTAAGATATGCGACAAATTAAGGAATGCTGTCTACACCTTGAGGATGGCGATATGGATGGACCTTCGCATCAAGAAAACCTATCGTGCCCTGTTCGATGCTTTTACCGAGCTCTTGGAAGAGCATCGGTTTGAGGATTTGACGGTTGCCATGCTTTGCGACCGGGCCCTGATTCGCCGCACGACGTTCTATAAGCATTTTCGCGATAAAAACGATTACTTTGCCTTCTATATCGATGAGCTTATGACGGGCTTGCCGCAAAACCGGACCGATGCAGCGGACGCGGAGCCGCTTGATGACGTACGGGCGCTTCGCCATGAGGTCTTTGACGATGCCATGAATATGATTCTGGCGCATGAGCAGCTCATGGATAACCTTTTGGCCAGCAGCATGTCGGGCATGCTGACCGGCATGATTTGCGACCGCATTGCGCGTTCCATCCGCGAGCGTGTGATGAGCTCGCTTGCCGAAGATGCCCTGGCGCCCGTTTCGCTCGAGACGACATCGGAGTTTATCGCCGGTGGCATTATTCGACTGTTCACAAATTGGTGGGAGTCGGGTCACGATCTTGAGCGTCGACCCGAGATAGCCGACGTGGTCGATGCGCTGTTTGAGCGCACCATGACGCCGGTGAATCACTAAGGTGGCGGAGAGAGGGGGATTCGAACCCCCGGAACGCTCTCGCGCTCAACGGTTTTCAAGACCGCCGCATTCAACCGCTCTGCCATCTCTCCGTGAGTCGTAATGATAGCATCGTTTTGAATTTGCAACAGGGAAGGCGAACGATGACGATCACCGAAATCGACGAGAAGTTCATGCGCGAGGCGCTGGCGGAGGCGCGCGCCGCCGCTGCGGTGGGCGAGGTACCGATTGGTGCCGTGGTAGTGCGCGCGGGCGAGATTGTCGCGAGGGCGCATAATCGCCGCGAGCTCGACCAGGATCCTTCGGCGCATGCCGAATTTTTGGCCCTGTGTGCCGCCGCTCAGACGCTTGGACGCTGGCGCCTTTCCGATTGCACGGTCTACGTGACGCTCGAGCCCTGCTGTATGTGCGCGGGGCTTATGGTTAACGCGCGCGTGGGGCGTTGCGCGTATGGCGCGACCGATGCCAAGGCGGGCGCGCTGGGTTCGCTGTACGACCTCAATGCCGATTCGCGCCTGAACCATCGGTTTAATGTGACCGCCGGCGTGCTGGCAGGCGAGTGCCGTGAAGTGCTGAGCAGCTATTTTGCTGGCCTGCGCGGTGTCGACGGCGTCGGTTGCGGTTTGAACCTTGAGGCGCATGCGTCTCACGCCGAGGCGCTCGCGGGTGTTGGAGATCTCACCGACGAGACGGTCGACTTTGGCCCCGTGCAGCGGCGGCCCCGCCGTGTGCTGCTGGCGATCGACTCCTTCAAGGGCAGCGTGTCGAGTGCGCAGGCGGAGGAGGCCGTTGCCGAAGGCGTGCGCCGTGTGTGGCCCGATGCCGAGCTGGGCGCTTTGCCGCTGGCAGATGGTGGCGAGGGAACGCTCGACGCCATCGCCGCACGCGGTGGCGAGCTTTCAACCTGCGAGGTTGCAGGTCCCTTGGGCGACCGCGTGTCTGCCCGGATGCTGGTGGACGGCGAGCACGAGTCCGCGGTCATCGAGATGGCCGAGGCGGCGGGTATTGGGTATTCACCTTGCACGGAGTCGGCGGCGTTGGCGGCCACAACCTATGGCGTGGGCGAACTGATGCTTCGTGCGCTTCGCGCGGGTGCAAAGACTATCTATATTGGTCTGGGCGGCAGTGCCACCAACGACGGTGGCGCCGGCATGCTGCAGGCGCTGGGCGCCCACCTTGTCGATGAGTGTGGCTGCAATATCGCCCCCGGTCTCGCGGGCCTTGAACACGTGACGAGTATCGATTTGGCACCGGCGCTTCGGGCGCTGAATGGCGCGCGTATCATCGTGCTTTCCGATGTCGAGAATCCGCTCGTGGGGCGTCGAGGCGCACTGGCGGTGTTTGGCGGGCAGAAGGGTCTGCCGACGGGTGATGCCGAGGTGCTGAGCAGGTACGACAGCTGGATGGTCGGCTACGGCCGCCTGCTCGATGCAGCGATTACCGGGGCGCGGGCTCAGGGGTTGTTGCGCGTGCCCGAGGGTGCACGGACATTTGGCTCGGTGCTCGGCGTGCCCGGTGCCGGTGCTGCTGGCGGCCTGGGTGCCGCGCTGCTGGCGCTCGGGGCGGAGTTGCGTTCGGGCGTTGAGACGGTGCTCGATCTCGTGGGGTTTGATGAGCGCGTGCGTGATGTCGACCTGGTCATTACAGGCGAGGGCAATATGGACGAGCAATCCGCCGCCGGTAAGGCACCGGTGGGCGTGGCGCGTCGCGCCAAGCGATATGGCAAGTCGGTAGCCGCTGTCGTGGGCGGTCGTGCTGACAACCTGGATGCGGTGTATGGGCAGGGCATCGACCTGGTTTTGCCAGTCTGTCGCAGACCCATGGGCCTTGAGCTGGCGATCGATTCCCAGGAAGCCATAACCAACCTCATCTGCGCCGGTGAATCCGCCGCCCGATCCTACGACCTCGGCCGACTCTAGTAAAATGATCGTTCGGTTTAGCTTGGATAGCCAAAAAGTAGTCAAAAAAGCCCTGTCCCAAATTAGCTACCTTGCCCCATCGGGCTGGAGCGGGTAAGATATACCGAGCGCCTAGCGCGTTCGATGGGTTCGGATGACGACATGTTCCGAATCTGGTCAGGTCCGGAAGGAAGCAGCCATAAGGAGCCTCTGTCGGGCATCCGGATCCATCGAGCGCACGGGCGCTTTTTGGTGCCGCGACATGGCCCGGCCGGTGACGAGGTATTTGGTGTCTCGCTGGTCCTCGGCTTCGCCTGCGGGATCGCTCGACTACCAAGCGCCCCGCCGGCACTCGCGGGTAGCCGACCAAAACCGCCTGAAGGGTCACATTTATCTGATAATTGAATCCCTGGCGTTATGTTGCTCGCTGGCTTTTCCAAAACAGCGGCGGATACATGCCTTGGGCACTAGTGGCCTTCGTGCCTGCTTCGCCTTAACACCTGTAACGAGTTGCTTACGCATCTCCAGGGCTCTCCGTACTATCATGAATCAGATTGAATAGAGATGATGATAGGGAGCGCCTATACATGATTGAGCTGCTCAGGCGTTTTGGTGGTAAGTTTCGCCGGTATATGGTGATTGGCCCTGCGTGCAAGCTGATCGAAGTGATCTTTGACCTGCTTACGCCGCTGGTGATTGCCCAGATGATCGATAAGGGTATTGGCGCACACGATGTGAACGCTGTCGTCCACTACGGTGCATTGCTTGCCGCCATGGCTGTGATTGGAATCTCGTTTACGCTTGTTTGCCAAAAGATGGCGGCGCTGACCTCGCAGGGCATGGGCACCGACATTCGCGGTGCACTCTACCAGCACATCAATAAGCTGGGCTATGCTGAACTCGACCGCTTTGGCACGCCGTCGCTCATCACGCGTATCACCAACGATGTCAACCAGGTGCAGCTCGCTGTGGCGCTCGGTGTGCGCATGCTCATCCGCTGGCCCTTCCTAGCAGTGGGTTCTATGTGCGCGGCCCTCGCCATCGACCTTAAGCTCGGCGTGATCTTTTTGATTTGCACGCCCGCCATCGGCTTGGTGTTTTGGTTTGTTATGGCGCGCTGCATTCCGTATTACAAGCAGCTGCAGGCAAAGCTCGACCGCATTGCGCTCATTTGCCGTGAGGGGCTTTCGGGCGCCCGCGTGGTTCGCGCCTTTGTGCGCGAAGATCACGAGCGTGAGCGCTTTGCCCAAGCCGCCGATGAACAGGCTTATACCGCCATCGCGGTGGGCAAGCTCTCGTCGGTCCTTAACCCCGTCACGTTTTTGGTGATGAATCTGGGCGTGTGCGCCATCCTGTGGGTGGGTGGCATCCAGGTCAACGTGGGCGAGCTCACGCAGGGCCAGGTCATGGCGTTTGTGAACTACATGACGCAGACCCTGACCTCCATCGTGTATGTCGCCAACCTGGTCGTGGTCTTTACCAAGGCGAGCGCGAGCGCGTCGCGTATCAACGAGGTGCTCAACTGCGAGCCGAGCATCACCGACGAGGGCAACCAGCCGGTCGCGCTGCCCGAGCCGAGCGCGATGGGCAACGCCGTTCCGGTCCCCGCGCTGAGCTTGAGCCATGCGAGCTTCTCCTTTGGCGCGGGCGCCGCCAACGCTGTCAATGACGTGACCCTGGAGCTGCCGCTGGGCAAAACGCTCGGCATTATCGGCGGCACGGGCAGCGGTAAGTCGACGCTCGTCTCGCTCATCCCGCGCCTGTACGACACGGGCGTCGGCAGCGTGAGCGTAATGGGTGCCGACGTGCGCGCCTGGCCGCTCGATCAGCTGCGCCATGTGGTCGCGACCGTACCGCAGCACGCGTCGCTCGTGAGCGGCACGATCCGCAGCAACCTAACCTGGCGCGACGAGTCGGCAACCGATGAGGAGCTGTGGGCGGCGCTCGATATGGCGCAGGCCAGCGAGTTCGTGCGCAACAAGCCCCAGGGCTTAGATGCCCCGGTCGAGGCGGGCGGCAAGAACTTTAGCGGTGGCCAACGTCAGCGTCTGACTATCGCGCGCGCCTTAGTGGGTTCGCCTCAGATATTGATCATGGACGACTCCGCCTCGGCGCTCGATTTTAAGACCGACGCGGCGCTTCGCCATGCCATTCGCGAGCGCAGCGTGCGTGGTGCCGCCGAGGGCGGGCTGCCGCTGACGACCGTCATCGTGAGCCAGCGCGTCTCGACCGTGCGCGACGCCGACATGATCTGCGTACTCGACCACGGTTCGGTTGCGGGCCTGGGCACGCACGATGAGCTGTACACGACCTGCCAGCTCTACCGAGAGATCTGCCAGTCGCAGCTTCGCCGCGAGGAGCTCGAGGGCCAGCAGGGGAGTGCGGCACCCGCGCCCGCTCCAAGTCCCGCGCCCGTCCCAGGCGCCGCGTGCGCCCCCGCATCCGTCTGCGCAAAGGAGGGCTGCTAAATGAATCCGTATACTTCTTCCGGTTCGGTCGCCACGATGACGGCCAACGTGTCCGGCAACGATAACCTCAGCGACTTGGGTGACGGCCCGCGTCAGCCCGGCAACCCCGAGCGCTATCCCGTGGGCGCGGTAACTTGCCGCCTACTGGGCTACGTCCGTCCGCACCGCGTCTCGTTTACGGCGTCGTTTGTGAGCGCCGCCATCTCGGTGATCTTGCAACTCTATACGCCCATCCTCATCGGCGAGGGCATCGACCTGATCGTCGCCGCCGGGCAGGTGGACTTTGACGCGCTGCTGCCGCTCGTTACCAAGCTCGCGATTGTCGTGGTGGGCGCGGCGGCCTTCCAGTGGCTGCAGGGCTACTGCGTCAACCGTTTGTCCTACGAAACGGTGCGCGACATGCGCGTGGAGGCGAGCGATAAGCTCAGCCGCATGCCACTCAGCTTTATCGACAGCCATGCCCACGGCGACCTTATGAGCCGCGTGGTCAACGACGTCGATCAGGTGGGCGACGGTCTGCTGCAGGGCTTTACCCAGCTTTTCACCGGCGTTATCACCATCGTTGGCACGCTCGCGTTTATGCTCTCCATTAACCTGACCATGACGCTCGTGGTGGTGCTCGTCACGCCGCTTTCCATCTTTGCGGCCGGTGCCATCGCCAAGCTTTCCAATAAGAGCTTCACTGCTCAACAGCGCATCCAGGGCCAACTCGGCGGTCATATCGAGGAGTATGTGGGTGAGCAAAAGCTCGTGGACGCCTTCGCCTACGGCCCGCACGCCCAAGCGCGCTTTGATGCCCTCAATGCCGAGCTCTATACGGCGGGCGAGCGCGCACAGTTTATGGGTTCGCTTTCCAACCCCGGTACGCGCTTTATCAATAACATCATCTACGCCGTGGTCGCCGTGATCGGCTGCGCGGGCGTGATCACGGGCGTGCCTGCGGCGCTCACGGTGGGCGGCGTGCAGATCTTCCTGTCCTACGCCAACCAGTACACTAAACCGTTCAACGAGGTCACGAACGTCATCACGCAGATCCAGACCGCGTACGCCTCGGCGCGCCGCATGTTTGCGCTGCTCGATGCCCGCGAGCAGGAACCCGATGCGCCAGATGCCGTGGAGCTTGCTGCTCCGCAGGGCGAGGTGACCTTTGAACACGTGGACTTTAGCTATGTACCCGACCGCAAGCTGCTGCAGGATATCTGCATCGAGGCCAAACCCGGCATGCGCTTTGCCCTCGTTGGCCCCACGGGCTGCGGAAAGACAACGCTCATCAACCTGCTGCTGCGGTTTTACGATATCGATGCCGGCCGCATTGCGGTCGATGGTCGCTCCTCGCGCGACTACACGCGCGCAAGCCTGCGCCGCGCCTTTGGCATGGTGCTGCAGGACACTTGGCTGTTCGAGGGCACGGTGGCGGAAAACATCGCCTACGGTTGCCCAGGAGCCACGCGCGAGCAGGTTATCGAAGCCGCCAAGCGCGCGCATGCGCACAAGTTTATCGTGCAGCTGCCAGGCGGCTACGATACGGTCATCGGCGAGGACGGCGGCACGTTTAGCCAGGGCCAAAAGCAGCTGCTGTGCATTGCGCGCGTTATGCTCACCGACCCGGCCATCTTGCTGCTGGACGAGGCGACTTCGAGTATCGATACGCGCACCGAGCTGCAGGTGCAGGCGGCATTCGACGAGCTCATGGCCGGTCGTACGAGCTTTGTCGTGGCGCACCGCCTGAGCACCATCCGCAACGCCGACTGCATTCTGGTGATGCGCGACGGCGAGATTATCGAGCGCGGCACGCACGACGAGCTGCTAGCGGCAGGTGGCTTCTACGCCGAACTCTACCGCAGCCAATTCGCCCAGTGAGCAAGCCCGTGGGGCATGTAACGCAGCGCTAGGGCGCGAGTGTGTCAACGGGGGCAACGATAATGCCCTCGGGCGTTGTATGGGCCGGCATGCCGAACCCGATGACGATGAGCTTGGCCGCGGGTGGTCTCTCGCCACGCTCGACAAGTTTGCGCTCGAGCCGAAGCAGGTTTGCAGATGCCTCGGGGATCTGCGGACTTCCGAGTTTTACTTCCACGGCAATCCAAGTTCCATCGCGCCTATGTATAACGGCATCGACCTCGAGATCGTCGGCGTCATGGTAGTGGGACACCGATGAGTCATTTGCGGCTGCATAGACCTTAAGGTCGTGCAGGACGAGGGATTCGAAGAGCAGTCCCAGCGTCTTCGGGTCGGATGCCAATGACTCCGGATTTGCTCCGAGCAGTGCGACGGCAAGCGAAGGGTCGGCGAGGTGCCTTTTCGCACTTTGCCGCAGCTTTACCGGAGACCTGAGCGCCGGATGCCAGGCCGGGATATCATCGATGATGTGTATTCTGCGCAAGGCATCCGTATAGCGCCGCAGCGTACTTCTCGATACATCACCGCCGAGGTCTTTCTCAAGAGACTTTTCGCCGGCAAGAGTGGATTCGTTGCGCGCAAGCGAAGACAGAAGAGCTCTGACTTTCTCCGGGTCACGCTTCACGCCGTCAACCCTCGAAACATCCGATTCGCAGACACCGTCGATGTAGGCAGCGGATATACGCATTGCATCGGCAGTCGTCTTGCCAACCGCCTGAGGCCAACCACCACGACATAGCAAATCGGCAATATCGGCGATGCCGTTGATGGATCCAAGTGCCGCTTTGATGGGGCATCCGTTAAGCAGCGATTCGAGCGAGACCGCCCCTGAGGAAACCCCGAGTTCGGCCAGAGTCATTGTTTCCATGCGCAAGCGTGATATGCGCCCGATGCCGCTGTGCATCGGTTGGTCGGCGTCGTTTGGTGTTGCTGACCCCGTAAGCAAAAACTGCCCTGGCTCACCGGTCCGACGATCGCATTCGAAACGTATCGCGTCCCACAGTTTTGGCTCTTCCTGCCACTCATCGATGAGTCTCGGCGTTGCGCCGACTATTGCTTGAGCTGGATCGATCCTGGCAAGCTGCAGTGCGGCAAAGTCTCCGGCAGGGTCGGAGAGAGACAGCGATGATTCAGCGAATCGCTGGGCCGTAGTCGTCTTTCCGCACCACTTCGGTCCCTGAATGAGCACGGCACCAAAAATGCCAAGATCGCGTTCGATTGAGCGATCGATACATCTACTCATATACCTAGTCATCCTACTTCCCGCCATTCAAAGAAACATCTCGTTTTATAGCATCTTACCAGCGCGTAAAACATTTTGACGAAAAACCATGACACAATTTGACGGTATTTCGTGAAACAAATTTACGATATTATATGAAACAATTTGACGGCGTTTTGTGAAACAGTTTTTCGGCCATTCGTGAAACGTTCTGTGGCGGTTTCAATCCGAAGTACATACTGTTCGAAATCTGTCCAAAGATGTCGTCTGCGGGTACCGTCAAGATTCTTTCGCAAATTGATTTAGCCGTCTCCGGCCCCGTCCTCTTCTA
>JAQDNC010000016.1 GCA_027660625.1 Coriobacteriaceae bacterium AM100-PB1-1D-6A
CGGCCCGCGGGACATGCGCTCGAAAGCGCGGTCCGGGCACGAGGATGCCCCCGAGTCAGACCTTTCCTATGCGCCATGCGGCCCCCAGGGCACGTGAGGGAGACACCCGGACACCGAAGGTACGGTGGGCGCCGCCCACCGGTCAGCGGCCAGAGCATGGGGGGCACGCCCGGTCCCGTTCCGAACCGGGAAGCTAGGCCCCATCGCGCCGGGAGTACTGCGGGGTCAGCCGGTGGGAGGGCAGGGCGCCGCTGACCGGTGGACGGCACCGAGCCGCCATTGGGAATGTAGAAGGGGGAGGCCTCGCGGCCTCCCCCTTTTTGCGTTTATAGGGCCATCACTCCACTCTCGCTGTGTTTTTGACCCTCGTTTGTCGCATCTTCTGCGAACGGGCTACAATGTCATAGTCTGTGCAGCATGGAGGTGATTATGGCCGAAGCCGGAATCGGCGTTGATATCGTCGAGATTTCGCGAATGAAATCAATCCTTGAGAATACGCCCGCGTTTGTTCGGCGCGTGTTTACCGATGAAGAGCGTTCGTATTGCGATGCCTCGTCTCGTCCTGCCGCGCATTATGCCAGTCGTTTTGCTTCTCGCGAGGCGGTACTTAAGGCGCTTGGTACGGGTTTTAGCCAGGGCGTTGGCCGTAAAGACGTTTCCGTAACGCGCGATAAGCTCGGCAAGCCAAAAGCGCTGCTTTCGGGTCGCGCTCTTGAAATCGCCCAGGAATTGGGCGTTGTCGAGGTTGCTCTTTCTATTACTCTGACGGGTGACTTGGCTGTCGCTAATGCCATTGCGATCACCGAGGATGCTCGACCTAAACCCAAGGAAGAAAAAGTGAGCACGAAGGAGCGCGTTGCTCAGACATTTAAAGAGGCTCGTTCTGTCTTAGACGAGCTCGAACAGCTGCAACAATCTGCTTTGTCGGAACATCTGGATGATGATCCGCAAGATGCGCTAGGAGCATAGATGAAACCGGTTTTGAGTACCGAGGAAGTCGTTCGCCTCGAAGATATTATCGAGCGTGAGGGTACCTCGAAGGCCGAACTCATGGAGTTGGCGGGCGAATTTGCTGCCAACGAGATTTTAAAGCTCAACCCCGATCGCGTTCTTGTATTGGTCGGTTTTGGCAACAATGGCGGAGATGGCTGGGTTGCCGCTGACATTCTGACGCATAAGGGCGTTGATGTAGATATCGTCTCTCCGGTTGAGCCGGATGAGATCCCTGCCGCTCTCGCTCGTCATGTCGCCCGTCGTACTGCTGGTCGCGACGTGCATGTGTGTGTCGGCCCCTCTCGTGATGAGCTGGAGGTGCTGATTGATAAGGCTGATGTTGTAGTCGATGCCATTTTTGGTACCGGTTTTCATGGTGATCTTCGTGCGCCGTTTTCAATCTGGATCCCCACGGTCAATGAAAATGCCGATCGCGTTGTCTCCATCGATGTTCCTTCGGGCCTGAATGCCGAGACGGGTGTGGTGGATGACGACTGCATTCGTGCCGAGCGTACGGTGACGATGATTGCTCCCAAGATCGGCTTATACAGCGCTGACGGTCCCGAATATGCAGGCGATCTGGTCTGCGGCGGTCTGTATGACCGCCTTGATGAGGTTATTGACGATGTCGACCATGCTGCCGAGATCGTGGAACCCGGTGACCTTGTGGACTATTTTGCTCCGCTGCCTACGAATATCGATAAGTACTCGCGCGGCTCGGTGCTCATTGTTGCCGGATCGGCGCAGTATCCTGGTGCGGCCATTATGGCTGCCAAGTCCGCTGCCCGCGCAGGCGCCGGCTATGTGGCAGTCGCGACTCCGGATGCGTGTGCCAACCTTATCCGCATGGCGCTCCCCTCGATTCCGGTCTTTGCTATTCCATCTGATTCCCGCGGTTCTTTTGGTGCCGCTGCGCGCATGACGGTATGTGAGATTGCCAAGAAATATAGCTGCTTGCTGTGTGGTCCCGGCATGACGACATCTGCCGGTGCCATGCAGGTGGTTTCGGGTCTGCTTGAGCTCGACGTACCGCTTATCTTGGATGCCGATGCTCTCAACTGCCTTGCCAAGATTGCAATCGATGGCATCGACAGTAATCCCGAGATGTATCGTCGTGAGCAGCCGCTCGTTATGACGCCGCATTATCGTGAGCTTTCGCGTCTCGTCGCCGGTGATGAGGTCAATGACCTTGGAACCGCGATTGCCGCCGCGCAAAAGGTTGTCTGGGCCGCCGGTTCCGATAACCTCGTTGTTATCGCTAAGGGCCCGACGACGGCCATTTGCGGTGTTGAGCGCGTGCTGCTGCCGCTCTCTGGCCCGGCGTCGTTGGCGACCGCTGGCTCGGGTGACGTCCTTGCGGGTATTCTGGCCGGCACGCTAGCCACCATGCGCGATGAGATGGACCGCTGGGAGCTGCTGTACTCGTATGCCGTCGCGCTTCATAGCTATGCCGGTTTTGCCGCGGCGACGGAGTTTGGCGAGAAGAGCGTTATCGCGACCGATCTTATCGACTTGATCGGTCCCGCCATGGAGTTGGCGGCAAAGGATGCGCTCGATGATCTGGGAATCACGGACGAAGGGTCGGATGACTAATTATGAATAAAGCCGATTTGACGCGTTGGTCCTGGGTCGAGATCGACCGCGGGGCGCTTCGCCGCAACACGAGGGCCTATAAGAATTTGCTGAATCCGCGTCAGCGCCTGTGCTGCGTGGTTAAAGCCGACGCTTATGGTCATGGAGCTGTTGAGTGCGCCAAGATTATGTATTCGGCCGGCGCCGACATGTTTGCCGTGGCGACGGTTAACGAGGGCGTTGAGCTCCGACAGGGCGGGATTACGAAACCCGTCCTTATCCTAAGCGAGCCGCCTATCGAGGCCATTCCGACGTTGCTCGAGTTCGATATCATGCCCTCGGTCTATACGTCCGACTTTGCTCTTGCGTATGGCGAATGTGCCGTCGCGGCGGGCAAGGTGGGCAAGTATCATCTCGCCATCGAGACGGGCATGAACCGCATCGGCGTACATTACACGCAGGTGCTCGACTTTGTCCGCGGTATTGATTTCCATCGCGGTATTCAGTGCGACGGCGTATTTACGCACTTCGCCACGGCCGATGAACCTTCGGGCTGGGACTACAAGCTGCAGTGCCAGCGCTTTACCGAGGCCGTTCAGGCCATTAAGGATGCGGGTTTTGAGTGCGGTATCGTGCATTGCGCCAACACGCCGTCCTCGATGCTCGACCCCTCGATGCATTTTGATATGATTCGCGCCGGCGTTGGCTTGTATGGCATGCAGCCGTGCGAGCTGAGTAGCCGTGTGATGCAGCTCGATCCCGTTATGAGCGTTCATGCGCGCGTGACGCGCGTGGCGCACCCTGCGATGGGCGAGGGCGTGGGCTACGGTTTTACCTACCGCGTACCGCGTACGCGCGTTCAGATCTGCACGCTGCCGATCGGTTATGCCGACGGCCTATCGCGTACGCTTTCCAATCGTATGGATGTGCTGTATCGCGGCGAGCGCGTGCGTCAGGTTGGCAATATCTGCATGGATCAGTTTATGGTCGCCATTCAGTCCAACCCGGCACACGAGATTCCCGAGGCCGAGTATGGTGACGAGATGATTATTGTCGGCCGCGATGGCGATGCCGAGATCACTATGGACGAGATGGCCCGACTGCGCGGAACGATTAACTACGAGGTCGCCTGCGGCTTTGGCATGCGTCTCGACAAGGTCTACGTGTAGGAGCCGCTATGGGCGTCATGCACATTCCCGGCCATACCCATCAGGCGCCACGTGAGGTCGCACTCGAGGAGATTGAGGCTGTTTTAGGCGACTGCCATCTCTGCCAGCTCTATCAGTCGCGCCATAACATCGTGTTTGGCGTGGGAAACCCCCACGCTCGCGTCATGTTTATTGGTGAAGCACCGGGTCGCAACGAGGATTTGCAGGGCGAACCTTTTGTGGGGGCGGCGGGTGAAGACCTCAACGGCATTTTGTCCCTGGCAGGTCTTAAGCGCGAGGACGTCTATATCGCCAACGTGCTTAAGTGCCGCCCGCCGGGAAACCGCAATCCGCGTCCCGAGGAAGTGCTGGCTTGCTCACCGTTTTTGCGCGAGCAGATTCGAAGCATCTGGCCCGATATCATCGTGACGCTCGGTAACCCCGCAACGCACTTTGTGCTCAAGACCGAGATCGGCATTACCAAGCTGCGCGGCAGGTTCCATCAGATGGGCCACTTTGTGGTGATGCCGACGTTTCATCCTGCGGCGGCGCTGCGCAATCCGGCGTGGCAGGAGTTGCTGGAGGAAGACTTTAAGATGCTGGGCGACTATCTGGAGCGGCACCCCGCGCCGGAGACCGCCTCGGAATAATAATAAGGAGCGTATATGTCCCTGGAGCGCCTGGGGGTAGGTACCTATAGAACGGCCCGTACTGCCGATACGGAGCATTTTGGCGAGCTGGTCGCACCGTGTCTAGAAGATGGCGATGTGCTGATCTTGACCGGCGGCCTCGGGGTGGGCAAAACCCACTTTACCAAGGGCGTTTCGCGCGCTCTGGGCGATGAGCATATGGTCACAAGCCCTACGTTCGCACTCATGGCCGTTCATGACCAAGGGCGTATTCCGCTGTTCCATTTTGATCTGTACCGCCTGGAGCATGCCTACGAGCTTGAGGATACGGGCATTTTTGACGTGCTGGGCTATGAGGGTGTTTGCCTGCTGGAATGGGGCGAGCAGTTTCAGGATGAACTGACAGATGAGTATCTTTCGGTGACGCTTAAGCGCGATGAGGACGACAGCGACGTGCGAACGATAACGCTCGAGGCACACGGCGAGCGCGCGATTGAGCTTTCCCATTTGATAGATAAGGCTGTACAAGATGAGCTTGCATAACGACAACGCGCTGGTGGTGGCGCTCGACACATCGACCGACATGCTTGCCTGCGCGGCAAGCTGGATTGACGTGCAGACAGGCGAGGCAAAGCTGGTAAGTGGGGACCATCTGTGTCGCCGCCATGCCAACGTGGAGCTCGTGAATACTGTTGATGACCTACTGAAGCAGGCCGGCCTGGATCGCAGCGATGTCGGCTGTTATGTGGTCGGTCGCGGTCCCGGCTCGTTTACGGGCGTGCGTATCGGCATCTCCACCGCAAAGGGTCTGGCGCACGGTGCCAATGTGCCGTTGCTGGGCGTGTCGACGCTCGATGCTTGCGCCTGGACGGCATGGAAGGCCGGCGTGCGCGGCAAGCTTGGTGTTCTTGCCGATGCCATGCGCGGCGAGGTGTACCCGGCGCTCTATGTGCTGGGGGATGAGGGCCCCGAGCGTCTGTTTGAGCGCGAGCGCGTGGTCAAGGCCGCCGTGGCGCTTGATGAGTGGCGCCAGACCGCGGACTGGGATCAGGTTCAGCTGACTGGTGACGGTCTCGTGCGTTATGGCAAACTGCTGGGCGAGGATGAGACGGCGCGCTGCGTGGAGCGAGACCTGTGGTGGCCCTCGGGCGAGGGCCTGCTGATGGCGCACGCCGCAGGCGATGGCGATCCGGCTCGCGTCTTGCCGATCTATACGCGCCTTTCGGACGCCGAGGAAAACGAGCGCAAGCGTCTGGGCCTTGCCGAGAGCGCGCAGAGTGAGGTGACAGGTGTTGCCGACGAGCTTGCCGGACGTCATCTGCAATTCCGCCCCATGGGCGCGGCGGATGCCGAGGGCGCGAGCGCACTGGAGACCGCCTGCTTTGAAGGCGCCGGACACGAGGCGTGGACGCCGGGCATGTTCCTGTCCGAGCTGGGCGAGGACGTTGCCGCGCCACGTAGCTGGTGGGTGGCGCACGACGACGGCCGTCTGCTGGGTCTTGCCGGCGGTATGGTCGTCGACGGGGACGTGCAGATTATGGACGTTGCCGTCGATCCGGCGCATCGCCGCGAGGGCATCGCCCGCAAGCTTCTGTCGCACGTGAGCTATGACGCGCAGATGCTCGGCTGCACCACGGCTTCGCTTGAGGTTGAGGACGGCAACGAGGCCGCAATTGCGCTCTATGCTGCTCTGGGCTTTACCGAGGCGGGTCGTCGCCGTGGCTATTACGGTGCCGGCAAGGATGCCATCGTCATGACGGCGCCGCTGCCCCTGGTGCTTCCTCTCGACAATGCCTCGCCCGAGCCGACGGCTGCCGAACAGCGTGTATGGCCGCTGCCCGCGCCCGAACGCACCGCTGAGGAGCGTGCCGAAATCGAGCGCCGCCGCCTGGTGCTTGCCATCGAGAGCTCCTGCGACGAGACAGCCGTGGCAATTATCGATGCGGATGGCAATATACTGGCCAACCAGGTGTCGACACAGATTGATTTTCATGCTCGCTTTGGCGGCGTGGTGCCCGAGATCGCCTCGCGCAAGCACGTTGAGGTCATCGTGAGCGTCGTGGACGCGGCACTCGAGGACGCCGCAGCGTCGCTGGGCCTTACGGGCGGAGCCATTGCACCAAGTGAGCTTGCCGCCGTGGGCGTGACGCAAGGTCCGGGCCTGGTGGGTGCCTTGGTGGTGGGTGTCGCCTTTGCCAAGGGCTTTGCGTATGCTGCCGGCAAACCGCTGGTGTGCGTCAATCATCTGGAGGGTCACCTGTTTGCCAACCTGTTGGCGCAGCCCGACCTCAAGCCGCCGTTTATCTTTACGCTTGTTTCGGGCGGGCACACCATGCTCGTGCACGTAAGGGCATGGGGCGACTACGAGGTGCTTGGCGAGACGCTTGACGACGCCGTGGGCGAAGCCTTCGACAAGGTGGCAAAGGCACTGGGCCTTGGCTATCCCGGAGGCCCCATCATCTCCAAGCTTGCCGAGACGGGCAACCCTAAGGCGATTGATTTCCCCCGCGCGCTGAACAGCAGGGGCGACTACCGCTTCTCGCTTTCGGGCCTCAAGACGGCGGTGACGCTCTACATCGAGCAGGAGACCAAGGCCGGGCGCACGATTCATCTGCCCGATTTGGCGGCTTCGTTTGAGGCGGCGGTCTTTGACGTGCAGTACAAGAAGGCCAAAAACGCCCTGCATGCTACCGGGTGCAAGGAGTATTGCATCGGCGGCGGCGTCTCGGCCAACCCGCATCTGCGCGAGATGATGATCAAGAAACTCGGGCGTCAGGGAATCCGCGTAACGGTGCCGCCCTTGTCTGCCTGCACCGATAACGCCGCCATGATCGCGGAGGTCGCTCGCCGTAAATTCGACCGAGGTGAAATCTCGCCGTTCGATGTCGACGCCGATCCAAACATGACGCTGTAGTCGTACGGGTGCGGTCCCCGACCGGAGGGGCCGGATATAAGGTTTCCTGCTCTACAGTCCTGCGCAAGACGAAGGCCACATTAAGTGGCCTTCTTTGCGTGCGGAACTCGCGATAAACCTTATATCCGGCCCCTCCGGTCGGGGACCTTTCTGTATCGATATAGCTTCTGAGCTGGTTCGGCGTCGACAGCGTCCGGCAAGGTTAGCCAGCCTGCATCGAATTTCCGGCGTGCTTTGGCTGAAAGAATAAGTTGGTGTGCGGAGCTTTGCTCCGCACATTTGGGATGGGAGCTCCTCGGGGGCGGGGCGGGCGCCTGCCGCCATATATGAACTTTATCGCGAGTTCCGCACGAACAGGAGGCCACTTAATGTGGCCTCCGTCGTGAGCAGGACTGTCCGAGCAGGAAAGTTCATATATGGCGGCAGGCGCCCGCCCCGCCCCCGAGGAGCATCTCTCATGCAAAAACTGTCGTGGGGTAAAGTCCGAGGTCAGTGGCGTTTTATACCGAGAAATTCAAAAAAGTGGAAAATTCATTACATATTTGCGTTGACTTTAGGTAACTAAAGTTTCATACTCCTTTTCAACCACTGGGGGATGTGAACACGCACGGATCGTTCACATCATGATTGAAGAGGATTTCTTAGACATGTTCACGCATCAGCTAAACATTATCAGCGTAGTAATTATCTGATGCGGGTTAGCACATACAGCTAGCCCGTACGATAACGGGCGGCTGATGAAGATGAGGGCCGTCGAGCGCAACCGACGGCCCTCATTTTTTATGTCTGGGAAGTTCTTTTTAGAGGAGGAAATGTAATGAACGGAGTTTTGCTCATGGTTGTGGCCGCGGCGGTGCTCGCCTGCGGCTATCTGGGCTATGGCCGATGGCTGGCCAATAAGTGGGGCGTTGACAAAGAGGCCCTCACGCCGGCCAAGCGCATGAAAGACGGCAACAGCTTCTCGCCCGTCTCCGCCTTCACCGCGTTCTCGCACCAGTTCAGCTCGATCTGCGGTGCCGGCCCTGTTACGGGTACGATCGTCGCTATGGCCTTCGGCTGGCTTCCCGTCGTGCTCTGGGTCCTCGTCGGCGGCATCTTCTTTGGCGCCGTCCACGACTTTGGCGCCCTGTACGCCTCGATGAAGAACAACGGCAAGTCCCTGGCCCAGCTCATCGAGAAGTACATCGGCAAGACCGGCCGTCGCCTGTTCCTGCTGTTCTGCTGGCTGTTCTGCATCATCGTCATCGCCGCTTTCACCGACATGGTCTGCAAGACGTTCATGTTCACCCCGGCCGTTGACGCTTCTGGTGCTGCTACCGGTGCCATCGACTTCACCAAGTCCTATGCCGCTGGCTGCGCTGGCACCATCTCCATCCTGTTCACCTTCGTCGCCATGGCCTTTGGTTGGGCCCAGAAGAAGTTCAACCTCACCGGCGCTGCCGAGTTCGTCACCGGCGTGGTACTCATGGTCCTCATGTTCGCCGTCGGCATGCAGTTCCCGGTCTACCTGGACAAGTTCCAGTGGTTCGCCGTCGTCATGGTCTACCTGGTCTTTGCCGGTGCCATGCCCATCCAGATGCTCAAGACCCCTCGCGACTACCTCACTTCCATCATGATGATCGTCATGATCGTCTGCGCTGTCCTCGGTATCGTCGTCCTGGGCGCTAACGGCCAGGCCACCATCACCGCTCCGGTCTTCACCGGCTTTAGCAATGCCTCGGGCATGATGTTCCCGGTCCTGTTTGTCTCCGTTGCCTGCGGTGCTCTCTCCGGTTTCCACAGCCTCGTTTCTTCTGGTACCTCCTCCAAGCAGGTCGAGAAGGAGCAGGACGCCGTCAAGGTCGGTTACGGCGCCATGATCGTCGAGTCCTTCGTCGGCATCCTTGCCATCATCGTCGCCGGCATCATGTTCTCCGACATGAACACCGCCGGTACCGGCGCCCTTAACGCCGGCGTCGCTTCCACCCCGTTCCAGATCTTCGCAGCTGGCATCTCCCGCGGTATGCAGGCCTTCGGCGTTGACGGCACGCTCGCAACCGTCTTCATGACCATGAACGTTTCCGCTCTGGCCCTGACCTCGCTCGATGCCGTCGCCCGCATCGCTCGCACCTCGTTCTCCGAGTTCTTTGCCCAGACCAACGACGCCCTGGCCATCGAGTCCAAGGCCGGCTACATGAAGGTCCTCGGTAACCCCTGGTTCGCCACGGTCGTTACCCTGCTTCCTGGCCTCGCCCTCGCCTTTGGCGGCTATGCCAACATCTGGCCGCTCTTTGGTGCTTCTAACCAGCTGCTCGGCGGTATGACCATGATCACCCTCGCCGTGTTCTGCAAGTGCACCGGCCGCAAGGGTTGGATGCTCTACGTGCCCGTTGTCTTCCTGCTCTGTTGCACCTTCACCTCGCTGGTCCAGAGCGCCATGGGCTGCATGACCGCCGTCCAGGCCTACGGCTTCTTCGGCACCATCCCGGCTACCGCCACCACGGCTGCCGTTTCCGTCGCCGCCACCAAGGGTCTGCAGCTCGTCTTCGCCGTCCTGCTGATGGTCCTGGGCCTCATCGTTGCCGTCAACTGCCTCAAGGAGTTCTTCGGCAAGGAGGCCGGTTCCATGCCCGACGAGGAGCCCGAGTGGTCCGAGATGGGCAAGGCCGAGTATGGCCGCACTGCTGCCGCCGAGGCTCCCGCCGACGCCGAGGCTGCCAAGGCCTAGTCAACTTGATGAGCTAACCGTTCCATCCATATGACTCGGAAAGACCGGGTCCGCAACGACGCGGGCTCGGTCTTTTTTCTTGCGGGAACGGGTGATGCAAAGGCGTCCTCGCAGATGTTTTGCGTGGATAGGCTCGCGCGATGTACCATATAGACGTATATATGTACATATGAAAGGGGCCCCGTGGCCAAGACGGTATATTCCGATAACCAAAATAATGTCGATGCCCTGGCTGAGCGTCTAAGCAGCCAGACGTCGCTTTCTGCCGAGCGCGCCAAGCTGGTTGCCTACGACCTGCTCTGCCGCAAGGCGCTTAAAATCAAGTCGAGCGCGCTGGCACAGATTTTCCGCTCCGTCGATAAGGAATGCGACACCAAGGCGATGCGCGACGAACTCATCGCGGCAAAAATCGTTACCAAGATCGAGGGCAGCGGCATTAACGGACGTCCGGCGTTCTATACCATTCATGCCGAGATAAGTGATGCCCAGGAGCAGCTTGCCGAGGTTGCCGAAGAGGCCGTCGAGGACGTTGTCGAGGTGCCCGCTTCGGTGGAAACGGCCCCGCGCGAGCATATCGATACCGACGAGCTGCTCGATGAGAGCGTCGTTCGCGCCTTTACGGCTAAGGCCGGTCGCGGCGGTTTTGGCGGGGGCGGCAAGCGCGATGCTCAGCGCCGTGCCCAGCAGGAGCGCTTCCGTCGCGCCGTTGCTCAAAGGGATGAGCTCGATACCGAGGCTGTCGAGACCAAGGTTGCTGCCGAGTCGCAGAAGCCCGCGCAGGAGCAAAAGCCCGTGGAGGCCCAAGAGCCCAAGCGTCGTCGCGGTGCTCACTTTAAGGCTGCGCAGCAGGATGTCGCGCATGAGGTTGAAGAGCCTCCCGAGGTTGCAGACGATGTTGAGGAGTCTGCCAAGAGGGCTCCGGGTTCGTGTCGTCCCGGCCGCGGTTTTGCGGGACGCGCGTATCCCGTAAAGCGTCAGGAGAAGGGCGAGCCGGCTTCGACCGCTCAGGCCGATAAGGCCGAACAAACCGAGAAAACCGTTGAGCCGGTGGCTTGCGAGCAGCAACCTTCCGAGTCGCAGCCTGCGGCCGACGCCGAGGTCAAAGCTCAGCAGTCCGCTGATAAGCAGGCAGGGGAGAGCGCTTCGAGCAAGCCTCGCCGTCGTCGTCACCGTGGCGGTCGTGGCTCGAATGCCGAGGCCGCGGCCGAGAAGGCGGCGACGCAAAGCAAGGATGCGAAGGTTGAGGCCCCGGTGGAGCAACCCAAGCGCCAGCCGGCGAAGGGGGACAAGCCCGAACGTTCGCAAAAGAGCTCGTCCGCGCCAAAGCAAGAGCGCAAAGCTCAGGCAGATTCCAAGCGCAAATCCCAGGCGCAGCCCAAACCGACTGCAAACGATGCGGCCGCCCAGCAGCCTGAGCCGCCCGCTCATGGCGAGGTTTCGGCGTTTGCTCTGGCCCGTGTCCTGGGCAGGCAGCTGCTCAAGGTCGTTCCCACGCCTACGGCGCTCTCCAAGATTAAGGAGCAGCAGACTCAAATCGTTAAGGTCGAGGGCAAGGATAACAAAAAAGCTCCGCAGCGCACTCAGCACAACGAGATGTCCAACCGCAAGATTGCCGAGGAGATTGCGATCATCCAGGCTTGGATAGAGCAGAATCGCGGCGCCGACACGCCGGTCGCTTCGCGTCGCCAGCGCGCCTACCAGATTTTTAACGATGAGAAGGCCTTTGACGGCAAACACGGCGAGCGCCTGATTCGGCGTATGACCGAAAAGGGCATCAGCATGCAGGCAATCAAGGTTGCTCCCAACCGTCCTGTGCACTTTACGGGCTTCTTTACGCTGGGCGCCGACAAGCCGTTCATTATGGTCGAGAACCTGGACACCTATGACGAGATCGTCAAGCTCCTGCGCGGCCGCAAGCACGCCAAGCTTTTTGGCACCAAGGTGGGTGGCGTGATCTTTGGCGGCGGCTGCAAGGCGAGCGTTTCACACGCACTGGATGATTATCTGGCCGAGATCGGCTATCGCTTTAACTATGTCTACTACGTGGGCGACATCGACCGAGAGGGTGCGCGCATTGTCGAGCAGACCCGTAATGCCAATGTTGTTGAGATTCGCCTGCATGCCGGTATGTATCGCGCCATGCTCGCCGAGCACAAGCGCCGCGTGAAGGCCGGCGGTGAGTGCGAGCCCGCGGCTGCCAACCAGGGTGTACCGCAGAACCTGGCGGCGACGATCAAGGATCTGCCCATGGTCACGCGCGTGCAGTTCCGCAACGTGCTGCGTGAGGGCGGACGCATTCCGCAGGAGATTCTGATGACCGCCGACTATCGGGATGGCGACTCGGGAAGCTTCGACCGCATGCTGAACAATTAGTTCCGCCGTTCTACCGAACGGCGGTCTTCTTGACGCTGCGAGGGGCCCTGGCACGGCAATCTGACGTTCAACTTCGGCGGCGCGACCAGAAGGTCAGCGCCGCCTTGTTTCACGTCACCTTGCCATACCAGGACCCCTCTCGCTGTCACGTCCAAAACATCGAGGTCACGTGGCCTCCTGTTCGTGCGGAACTCGCGATAAACCTAAGCCGGTGTCCCCGCTCTCCCGGGGCCTGTGGTGGCTTGGTTGTTGCATGCGGCTCGCTTTTCGGAACTGGGCTGATATTTTCTAGATGTAAGGCGCTCTTGGTCCGAGTGGGCTTGGGGCGCCTGTCTTTTGAAGGTAGATTTTCCCGTGCTGGACGAGAAGTTGTGTTGCCTTGCGGGTTCGAATCCCTCCGCTTGCCCACAAGAAAAGCCTCCCGATCGGCTATGCGTCCGAGAGGCTTGTTTCTTTGGCTGGGACGGAGGGATTCGAACCCCCAACAGCCGGCACCAAAAACCGGAGTTCTACCGTTGAACTACGTCCCAATGTGTGGTGTTGCCCAAAAGCAACCCGTTTAGTTTACCTAATCTGCGAGGGCATCGCAAACGCCATCGAGCAGGCGTACGGCGAGTGTCTGCGCATCACTTGCGGTGAAGGTTCCGTTGTAGCGCGTCATGCCCGTGAGCTCAATGCGGATGCGTGCGGGCTTTTGCTGCGCGGCGACATTGGCGGTGCGGATGCGCTGTGCAAGGTTGTGACACTCGGCAAGGGCGATCGTGGCGCGCGGCGCAGCATCTGCGGGCAGCTCATCGCTTGCGATCTCGAGCACCAGATCCACGTCGGTCGGAACCTCGGAATCGCAAAGCATCATGCCGCTGCTGTCGGTCGTCGCCGTGGCGATGTTCCACATGCGCGATGCAACGCTGCGTGCGATGGGGTCCTCACCGATGACGGCAATCTGGAAACGCTCGAGCACGTTGGCGGCACGGGCAAAACCGATGCGCGACTCGGCCTCGGTAACCGAGGGCTTACCCTCCCACACGTGATGCAGGCGGTTGATATAGGCGTAGGTATCCTGGAACGCCATGCCATCGGCAAACAGGCCAACATTTTCCTGGAACTGCTGCAGAGCGGCCTCGGTGTGCGGGCCAAAATAGCCGTCGTCCTCACCGCAGGCAAAGCCCAAAACGTTGAGCGCGCGCTGTAGGGCCTGAACGTCGGAGCCATGGAAATTGGGCATGCGCAGATAGAGCGTGCGGTCGCCCAGCTTATACGAGGCGTCGACCAGGGCGCTCCAGCAGGGGATATCGACGGCACAGCCAGCGGCAAGGCCGCTATCGAGCCTAAAGGTGCCAACAGCCTGTTCGGTGGTGGTGCCAAAGCGCTTGTCGGCAACCTCGGTGTCATCGATTGTATAGCCGAGCTGCAGAAGGCGGGACTGGACGTCCTCGACGGCTGCTCCCTGCATGCCCGTTGTAATAGGTTCCATGAACGAACCCCTTTCGGCGTACCATTCGTACTATTTGAGCGTGTGTCGGATAGACAACGCAAAGGGATGCATAAACATGCACTCAACAGTGTAGCAAGTTGTACCCAAATACGCTGCTGACAGGTTTTATAACCCCGCTAGTTGAGTCGCTCCACAAAGAAATCTGCCATGGAGAGGAACAGCTCGCGTGCGTGCGGATCAAGCTCAACGTTCTCGATGGCGGCCTTGGCTTTGGCGGTCAGGTCCAGCGCGTAGGCGTGGGCGTAATCGATAGAGCCGGTCTCTTGGAAGATGTCCACGGCACGCGCGAGCTGCGCGGGGTCCTCGGTGCCCGAGGAGAGGATCGCTTCAATCTCGTCGTGATAGCGCTCATCAGACAGGGCGTGCACGGCAACGAGCGTGCGCTTACCCTCGGTGATGTCGGTGCGGAAGTCCTTGTTGGCGACCTCCTTGGTACCGATTAAGTTGAGCAGATCATCTTGGATCTGGAAGGCAAGGCCGGTGTGCAGGCCAAAGGCGCGCAGCGCCTCAATTTGCTCCTCGCTGCCCCCGCCAATGATGGCTCCGGTGGCAAGCGGCGTGGCTCCGCTGTAATACGCGGTCTTGTGCGTTGCCATGTCCAGGTAATCGTCGACCGAGATGTCAAAGCGCCCGTCGCGTACCCAGCCCAAGTCGAGCGCCTGGCCCTCGATGGTGCGGACGATCATCTCGGTGAGCTCGTGGAGTACACGGAGTTTCACGTCTGCCTCGAGCGTGGGGTCGTCGAGAACCGTCTTGGTGACCATGGTGAGCGCTAGATCGCCGCAGTTGATGGCAAGTCCCGTGCCCTCGGTAAGGTGCATGCAGGGCTTGCCGCGACGCAGTTGGCCGTTGTCGGCGATGTCGTCATGGATAAGCGCTCCCGATTGAAAGTGCTCGATAGCCGCCGCTGCGCTGCGGGCACTCTCAAAGCTGCCACCTACCGCGGTGGCGGCGAGCATGCAGATGAGCGGGCGGTGGCGTTTGCCGGCATTGGCCGTAAATGCCGAGAGCGGGGCATACAGGTAACGCTCGATATCGGCGGAAGTCGCCTGTCCGCCAAAGAACGTGGCCAGATAGTCGTTAATCTGGTCAAAGTGCTGGGCTAAAAAGCTGGTAAACGGACTGGACACGGGTTCTCGCATTCTTTCTTAGGTTGCACCGTTGCATTATGCAGACAACATATTGCCACATTGGGGCGTCGAGCGCGGCGGTTGAAGACGATTGAGTCTTGCGGCCGCAAACGCGGCAAGGGGCTCGGCTAGATAAGCCCAAAATGTTCGAGCGCGGTGACGACGCCGTCGTGGTCGAAGCTGTCGGTTACGTAGTCGGCCTTTTCCTTGAGGAAGTCCGGCGCGTTGCCCATGGCGATGCCAACATCGACCGCCTCCATGAGGGCGATGTCGTTGCTCGCGTCGCCAATGCCATATACGGTGCCGTGGTCTGGTCCCAGGGCGTCAAGCACAGCCTTGATTCCGGCCCGTTTGGTGCACTCGCGCGGCGAGATTTCTGTGACCTCGAGCTCGAGCTCGTTGAGGCAGAGCAGAGGTCCAAGCTCTTCATCTTGGGCGATGCGGTTGGCAAGTGGTGTGGACATAAGAATTTTATAGGCGTTGTAGTGCTCAAGTTGCGTGACGGCGTCGCCCACGGTGCGTGCGTATCCGTACGTCTCGGGGGCATCTGCACTCATGCGCACGACGCGATCGATGCCCTCAAAGCGAATGACCTCGCCCGATTGCTCGAGATAGGGGGCGAGGCGCTGTAACATGCCGGGGCTTATGGCAGCGTTTCGCACGACGCGCCCCTCGAGTTCGGCGTAACCGCCCGCGAGGCACACGACGCCTGCCCACGGCAGTTCGAGCAGCTTGGGATGGATGCAGCTGAGGGTGCGCCCCGTACAGATAAAAGCTTTGTTGCCGTTGGCGACAAACGTGCGAATTGCCTGTGCAACCGTCTCGTTGGGATAGGGGGAAAGATCTCGCTCGCCCTCGGGGAGCTCTTGGGCAAGTTTGGGATCTTGCCAGGCGAGCGTACCGTCGATGTCGAAGAAGCAGACATTGCCATACTTTTTGGCGCCATCGCCGGCATGAAAAGGCGAGGCGGCGAATGCAAAACCCGGTTCGAGTCCCATAATCTGATCAAAGTGTTCTTTGACGCGGGGTACCGAGATGCCGATGATTACCTGAGCGGTCTTGCCGGTGACGATGAGGCCTTTGGCACCCGCTGCGACAAAGGTCGCATTGTCCGCGACGATGGAGGGATCCACGACTTCGACGCGCAGACGCGTGGCGCAGTTGGTTGCGCCCACAATATTGCCAACGCCACCTAAAAGCTGAATTACCCGCTCAGCGAGGACGTGATCTTGATCGGATCGACTATTGACCTCGTCATTGGGAGATTGCTCTTTGGCAAAGCCGCTTCCCGTTAAATGATCGATTGCCGCGCGATTGGCGACATGATCCTCGCGGCCCGGCGTCTTAAGGTCATAGATCAAGATGAGTGCTCGAAAACTAACAAAAAAGATGAGGCTAAAGGCAAGGCCGATACCGAGCGCCAAAAGGTAGGAGCCGGCATGCGTCCGCATGAGCGGAATAAAGTTGAAGGCTGCCATCTCCATGAGGCCGCCCGAGAAGATGCCGACGATGCCAAAGAGATTCATGGTTGTGGCAAGGCAAGACGATAAGACGGCGTAGAGAAAAAAGAGCCCGGGGTGGGTGAACATAAAGAGAAACTCGAGTGGCTCGGTAACGCCGCAAACCACCGAGGCGATGATGGCGGGAACAAGGATGGCCCTGAGGCCGGCGCGGCGCTCTGGTTTTGCGGTGGAGTAGAACGCGGCTGCGATGGCGGGAAGGCCAAAGAGCTTGACCCAGCCGGTGGCGGTAAAACCGGCCCACGGCGCAAGTTCATTAAGGGGGCGCGTGCTATGGGAGAGGATGGGGAGCAAGCTGCTCCACGTGGCGTAGATGCCGTCGTTAATGACCAGGTTGTCGTAGTAGATCGGCATGTAGAGCAGGTGGTGCAGCCCCATGGGCTCGAGCGCTCGCTCCAAAAGCACAAAGATGCCCACGCCAAAGGGGCCGACGCCCGCAAGTGCGTGGCGCAGTGTTTCGGTCACAGCGTATACGGAGGGCACGATGGCGGCCGAGATAGCGGCAAGGGCAAACACGGCAAAAAAGCTGATGAGGTAGACCAGCGAGGAGCCCGAGAAGGTGCCGAGCCAATCGGGAACCTTGACATCGTAGAAGCGGTCATGGATGGCGACGACGGTTGCCGACACCGCCAGCGGGCCGATAATGCCGGTGTCGAGCGTCTTGATGCCGTCGATGATGGTGATGCCGCTAGCGGAGGTCAAAGACGACGGGTACTTAAGTCCAAGGTTGTCTCCGCTCAGCTTGATGATCTCGCTCAAAAAGAAGCAATAGGCAAAATAGGCCACGAGCGCCTCGAGGCAACAACGTGCCGGTTGCTTTTGGGCAAGGCCGATGGGCAGCGCTACGGCAAAAAGGAGCGGAAGTCGTTTAAAGACCGTCCACGAGCCGCGCTGAATGATAGTCCAAAAAACGTACCAAGGGGTTCCGTATACGGCGAGGTCGCCGACGATATCCGCAGACGTTGCGAGGGCGGAGACGCCGACCATAAGGCCCGATATGGAAAACAACATGGCGGGCGCGAACATTGCCCCGCCAAAGCGTTGGATTTTTTGCAGCATGTTCTGCCTCCCGAATATCGAGGCGCGTTGCGCGTGGTGAAACGTTTAAACAATGGATTCATTGTAGAGGACCAGACGATTGTCATACCGGCAGTTTTGAGCGAAACCGGTTTGAGCGTGACAGAAACCGTCAACGGTTAAATCCTGTCGCTTTGCCGATAATCGGTTTAAACAACTTCAAGAAATGCTATCGTGCCTAGCCATACATATTCATTAGAGGTGAAGTCATGCCAAAAGCGATTTACGAAGGAATCTACCGCGAGATCCGTTCGCGCATCATTAACGGGACTTATGCGTTTCAGGAGATGCTGCCAACCGAAGCCGAGCTGACCGCGGAATTTGGCTGCACGCGCAATACCGTTCGACGCGCCTTGAGCATGCTGGCCGACCAGATGTTTGTGCAGCCTATACACGGCAAGGGCGTGCGCGTTATTTGGCTCAAGGGTGAAACCGACATGCTGGGCGCACTCGAGGAAGTCGAGTCGTTTGGCGAATTTGCAAAGCGCAACAATGCCGTTGCATCGACGGACGTTAAGTCTTTTGAGCATTTGATTTGCACCGAGCAACTCTCTCGTCGCCTGGGCTTTAAGGTGGGCGAGGAGTTGATTCGCGTGGTGCGTGTCCGAAGCCTCAACGGCAACGCGCGCCAAGTGGACCATGGTTACTTTTTGGAGTCAATCGCCAAGGGCCTGACGCCCGAGATCGCCGCAAAGTCAATTTACGACTATCTGGAGCACAAACGCGGCGTCAAGGTGATGGCGAGTCGCCGTACAGTGAGCGTCGAGCTCGCCAACGATGAGGACTGCAGCTATCTTGACCTCGGCAAATACAACTGCGTTGCCGTCATGGAGAGCCAGTCGTACACCTCGGATGGCATCTTGTTCGAGGTCACGCATGCCCGCACGCATCCCGAGATCTTCCACTACCGCGTCAACTCCAAGCGATAGCCGGCTAGCTCGCAGCCTGACGAGACTCATGCCCTCAAAGCGAAAACGCCCGGTCAAACCGACGATGCATCGGCTTGACCGGGCGTTTTCTCTGCATTCGATAACAAATAATTGTTTATACAAAACTTGTCAAGTATCAAGTTGAAATTACCGTTCACCGAAGTTTTTCTACCGCTCTAGTAATACTTGTTCAAACAACTAGTCAAATAGCGTATCGTTCAAATCAGCAAAAGGGGCAAAGTCCCCGAGCCAATCTCCGAAGGCGGCGGCAAAGGGTGCCGCCACGGTGTGAAAGGGTGGATTGTAATGAAGAACGAAATGAGCAGAAGGCAGTTCCTGGGTTTTGCTGGTTCCGCGGCTGCGGTTCTTGGTCTGGGTCTCGTGGGCTGCGGTGGCTCCGCCGGCTCCGGCTCCTCTGCTTCTGGTGACGCTGCCGAGGTCTACTTCCTCCAATTCAAGCCCGAGGTCGACAAGGAGTGGAAGGAGATCGCCAAGGCGTACAAGGAGGAGAAGGGCGTCGAGGTCAAGATCGTGACCGCCGCCTCCAACACCTACGAGGAGAAGCTCAAGTCCGAGATGTCCAAGAGCTCCGCTCCGACCCTGTTCCAGGTCAACGGCCCCACCGGTCTTAAGAACTGGAAGGATTACTGCGCCGATCTGTCCGATACCAAGCTCCGCGGTGAGCTCATTGACGACTCCCTGGCTCTGCAGTCCGATGGCAAGGATCTGGGTATCGACTGGGTCCAGGAGAGCTACGGTATCATCTACAACAAGCAGCTGCTCGAGAAGGCTGGCTACAAGGCCGAGGACATCAACTCCTTCGACAAGCTGAAGGCTTGCGCTGACGACATTCAGGCCCGCAAGGACGAGCTTGGCGTTGAGGGCGCCTTCACTTCCGCCGGCATGGATGACTCCTCCAGCTGGCGTTACACCACCCACCTCGCCAACCTCCCGCTCTACTACGAGTTCGAGAAGGAGCACAACCAGGAGGACGATGAGATCAAGGGCGAGTATCTCGACAACTTCAAGCAGATCTTCGACCTGTATATCACCGACTCCACCTGCGATCCTTCGCAGCTTGCCTCCAAGACCGGTGACGACGCCACCAACGAGTTCGCAACCGGCAAGGCCGTCTTCTATCAGAACGGCTCTTGGGCCTACGCTGACCTCACCAAGGCCGGTATGACCGACGACCAGCTTGGCATGCTGCCGATCTACATCGGCGTCGACGGCGAGGAGAACCAGGGCCTGTGCTCCGGCGGCGAGAACTACTGGTGCGTGAGCTCCCAGGCTTCCGAGGATGCTCAGAAGGCCACCGAGGACTTCATGTACTGGTGCGTCACCGCTGACACCCCGACCAGCATCATCGCCGACAAGATGGGTCTGACCGCTCCGTTCAAGAGCGCCAAGGAAACCACCAACGTCTTCTCGCAGCAGGCCGTTGCCATGGCCAAGGACGGCAAGAAGACCGTTGCTTGGGACTTCGTTTACATCCCCTCCGAGGAGTGGAAGAAGAACCTCAAGCAGGCTCTGATCGCCTATGCTGCCGACAACAGCAAGTGGGACGGCGTCAAGAACGCCTTCGTCGATGGCTGGAAGACCGAGAAGGCTGCTTCCGAGTAAGCAGTTGCTGCCCAAGCTATCTGATTAGCGACAGGGGGCGGGCAGACGTTGGTTTGCCCGCCCTCTGCATATTGAAAGGACCCTTTTATGGGCAAAGCACTCAAGCGCTGGTGGCCGCTCTTTATGCTGCCCACGTGCCTGGCGTTTATGATCGGGTTCGTGATCCCTTTTATCCAGGGCTTCTATCTCTCGTTCTGCCAGTTTATTACCATTAACAACGCGCACTTTGTCGGTATCGCGAACTACGTGCGCGCGCTGTCCGATCCGCAGTTTGCCACGTCGTTCTTCTTTACCGTGGCGTTTGCCTTCCTGTCGACGGTGCTCATCAACGTGATCGCCCTGGCAATTGCGCAGGCGCTCACCCGCAAGGCGCTCAAAGGCACCAACATCTTCCGTACGATCTTCTTTATGCCTAACCTGATCGGCGGCATCGTGTTGGGCTACATCTGGCAGATCCTGATCAACTGCCTGCTCTCCAACGTGGGCGCCCAGCTCATTGCCCTTAACTCCGCTGCCGGCTTCTGGGGCCTTATCATCCTGACCCTGTGGCAGCAGGTCGGCTACATGATGATCATCTACATCGCTGGTCTGCAGTCCATTCCGTCCGACTACATCGAGGCCGCCAAGGTCGACGGTGCCACGGCATGGCAGACGTTTTGGAAGGTTAAGATCCCTAACCTGATGCCGACCATCACCATCTGCCTGTTCCTGTCCATCACCAACGGCTTTAAGCTGTTCGACCAGAACCTCGCCCTTACCGGCGGCGCCCCCGCGCACTCCACCGAGATGCTCGCCCTGAACATCTACAACACGTTCTATTCGCGTGCCGGTATCGCATGGCAGGGCATCGGTCAGGCCAAGGCGGTTATCTTCTGCATCCTGGTCGTAGCCATCTCCATGATTCAGCTTAAGGCCACGAGGTCCAAGGAGGTGCAGCAGTAATGAAACGCGATAAGGTTATCAACCGCGCGCTCTCGATTTTCTTTACGATCCTGTCGCTCGCGTGGATCTACCCCGTGTTTATGATTGCGCTCAATTCCTTTAAGAAAGCGACCGCAATCAGCACCACCACGGCGTTCGATCTGCTCACGCCCGAGACGTTCAACGGCCTCGCAAACTACATGCATGCCCTTAACGAGCAGGGCTTTGCCTCGGCATTTATGTACTCGCTCATCATCACGGTCACGTCGGTCGTGCTGATCTTGGTGTGCTGCTCCATGTGCGCTTGGTACGTGGTTCGCGTCAACAGCAAGATCTCGAACTTCTTCTATTACCTGTTCGTCTTCTCGATGGTCGTGCCCTTCCAGATGCTCATGTTCACGCTGTCCAATTTGGCGGACCGCATCGGCTTCAACACGCCGTTCAACATCTGCTTTATCTATCTGGGCTTTGGCGCGGGCCTGGCGGTCTTTATGTTCGCCGGCTTTGTAAAGAACATCCCACTCGAGATCGAGGAGGCGGCCATGATCGACGGCTGCAACCCGGTCCAGGTGTTCTTTAAGATCGTCCTTCCCATCATGAAGCCCACCTATCTTTCGGTCGGCATTCTCGAGACCATGTGGGTCTGGAACGACTACCTGCTGCCCTACCTTACGCTCGACTCCACCAAGTACAAGACCATTCCTATCTTGATCCAGTACTTCCGCGGCGGCTACGGCCACGTCGAGCTCGGCCCCATGATGGCTTGCATCATGATGGTCGTTGTCCCCATCGTCATCATGTACATCCTCTGCCAGAAGTACATCATCGACGGCGTGGTGGCAGGTGCCGTCAAGGGCTGATGCCGTAACTGTTTTGCAAGTTTCTGCGGCGCCCCTCAGCGCGGCGCCGCACATCGAAAGGTAAAGACATGGCCGAGATCGTTCTCAAACATGTTCAGAAGGTGTATCCCAACACCGAGTCCAAAAAGAAGGGCTTCTTTGGCAAAAAGAAGAAGACCGAGGAGAAGAAGCATAACCTTAAGGTTACCGAGGATGGCGTGCTCGCTGTTGAGGACTTTAACCTCACCGTTCACGACCAGGAGTTCGTCGTCCTCGTTGGCCCGTCTGGCTGCGGTAAGTCCACGACGATGCGCATGGTCGCCGGCCTGGAGGACATTACCTCGGGCGACGTGCTCATCGACGGCAAGCGCGTCAACGACGTGGCGCCCAAGGACCGCGACATCGCCATGGTGTTCCAGAGCTATGCTCTGTACCCCAACATGACGGTGTACGAGAACATGGCGTTTACGCTTGAGCTCAAGAAGGTCCCCAAAGACGAGATCGACCGCAAGGTTCGCTCCGCTGCCGAGATCTTGGGTATCACCGAGTACCTCGACCGCAAGCCCAAGGCGCTCTCGGGCGGCCAGCGCCAGCGCGTCGCCATCGGCCGCGCCATCGTGCGTGATCCTAAGGTCTTCCTGATGGACGAGCCGCTGTCCAACCTGGACGCCAAGCTGCGTAACCAGATGCGTGCCGAGCTCATCAAGCTGCGCCACGAGATCAAGGGCACGTTCATCTACGTCACTCATGACCAGACCGAGGCCATGACCCTCGGTGACCGTATCGTGGTCATGAAGGACGGCGTCGTCCAGCAGATCGCCACCCCGCAGGAGGTCTTCAACCATCCCGCGAACATCTTCGTCGCCGGCTTTATCGGCGTGCCGCAGATGAACTTCTTCGATGCCCAGCTGGTGCGCTCGGGCAACGGCTTTACCGTCAAGACCGAGGATATGAACGTGGCGCTCGCCCCCGAGACCTGCGCTCAGCTTGCTCTCAACTGGGACGGCGGCGACGTGAAGGAGATCACGGCCGGCGTGCGTCCCGAGCAGATTCTGCTTGCCGACAAGGACGAGGAGGGCGCGCTCCAGGGTACCGTCGAGGTGACCGAGCTCATGGGTTCGACCGAGCATGTCCACGTGACCGCTCCCGATGGCCAGTTCGTCCTGATCATTCCCGTTGTCGACCTCGAGGCCAAGGGTGCGCTCAAGGCGGGCGACCCCATCTGGTTCAAGTTTGAGAAGAACGCGACCCACCTCTTCGATAAGGTCTCTGGCAAGAACCTTATCTAGGCCCGGTGCAACCAGGCCCTTCCTTTGGGCGACTGCGGTATTGCCATCCTTTTGCCGCGGTCACATATAAGGCTCCCCTCCCGTCCACTGGGCGAGAGGGGAGCCTTTCTTTGTGTTGGGACTGCCTGACCGGTCGTTTGTCTCGATCTGTAACGGATAGGGCCGATTTCGGACGTTAGATGTTACAGATCGAGACGGTTCCGCTGAGCTAACCATTTCATCTAAATCTGTAACACCAAAGGCGAATTTCACCTGCTAGATGTTACAGATTGAGATAAACCCAAGGGGAGGGGCCGGTATGTCTCAATCTGTAACAGCTGGGACCGTTTTGGTTGAGTAGTTGTTATGGATCGAGATTGTTTGGCCGAGTCGGATCACAGGGTAACGTGCGAGCACAAAAAACGGAGCCGCGTTGCCGTGGCTCCGTTTTCAAGAGGATGGGCGATGAAACCGAATTAGCTCAGGTGCCAGATCTCGTCGTTGTACTGGGAGATCGTGCGGTCGGACGAGAAGGTGCCGGCGTTGGCGATGTTGATCAGCGCCTTGCGCATCCAAGCGTCCTGGTCCTCGTAGTCGGCCAGCACGCGCTCCTTGGTCTGGATGTACTCCTCAATGTCGAGTAGAGCCATAAACCAGTCCTTGCCCATGATGTCGTCGTGCAGGCGCTGCAGGCGCTCGGCGTTGCCGGTCGCCATAAAGGCGGGGTTGGTGATGAAGTCCACCAGCAGCTTGATGCCGGGCTTGCGGTAGAGCGCGCCGGCGTCATAGGTGCCGTCGGCGTAGAGCTGCTCGACCTGCTTGGACGAGGCGCCAAAGGTATAGATGTTCTCGTCGCCGACAAGCTCGGCAATCTCCACGTTGGCACCGTCGAGCGTGCACAGGGTCAAAGCGCCGTTGAGCATGAACTTCATGTTGGAGGTGCCGCTCGCCTCCTTGGAGGCCAGGCTGATCTGCTCGGAGATGTCAGCAGCGGGGATCACGCGCTCGGCAGCGGTGACGTTGTAGTTCTCGATCATGACAACCTGCAGGTAGGGAGCCACGTCGGGGTCGTTTGCAATCCACTGGGACAGCGTCAGGATCAGGTGAATGATGTCTTGGGCGATAGTGTAGGCAGGGGCCGCCTTGCCGCCAAAGATGATGGTGACGGGATGCTTAGGTCTGTTGCCGTTCTTGATATCGAGGTACTTCCAGATGATGTAGAGCGCGAGCATCTGCTGGCGCTTGTACTCGTGGATGCGCTTGACCTGGACGTCGATGATGGCGTTGGAGGGAATGGTCACGCCCTGCTCGAGCGCCATGAACTGGCGCATGATGGCCTTGGCCTCGGCCTTGGTGGCGGCCAGGCGCTCAAGAACATCTTTGTCGTCAACGAACTCGGCAAGCTTACTCAGGTCGCCGGTGCTGCGCCAATCGGTGCCGATCACATCGTCGAGCAGGCTGGCGAGCGCGGGGTTGGCGCCATGGATCCAACGGCGGAAGGTGATGCCGTTGGTCTTGTTGGAGAACTTCTCGGGGTAGATCTCGTAGAACGGATGAAGCTCGGTATCCTCCAGGATCTTGGTGTGCAGCGCGGCGACGCCGTTGATGGAGAAGCCAAAGTGGATGTCCATGTGGGCCATGTGGACGGTGTCGTATTCGTCGATGATGGCGACGCGTGGGTCGTCGTGCTCGGCCTTGGCGATCTCATCGAGCTTGACGATAATGTCGGCGATGGCAGGGGAGACCTTTTGCAGGCTGGCGAGCGGCCACTTCTCGAGGGCCTCGGCAAGAATCGTGTGGTTAGTGTAGGCGACCATGGACCGTACGATGGTCACGGCCTCGTCAAACTCGATGTCGTGCTCGGTGGTGAGCAGGCGAATGAGCTCGGGAATGACCATGGTGGGGTGCGTGTCATTGATCTGGACTACGGCGTAGTCGGCCAGGTCGTGCAAGTTGCTGCCGCGCTCGATGGCCTCGTCGATCAGGAGCTGGGCGGCGTTGCTCACCATGAAGTATTCCTGGTAGATGCGAAGCAGGCGGCCCTGCTCGTCGGAATCATCCGGATAGAGGAACAAGGTGAGGTTCTTGGCGATCTCGGTCTTGTCGAAGTCGATGGAGCTGCCGGGGACCAGGCCGTCGTCGACACTTGCCAGGTCGAACAGGCGTAGGCGGTTCTTGGTGGGCTGGCCATAACCGGGTACATCGATGTTGACGAGCTTGGAAGTAACGGCAAAATCACCGAACTCGACGGTGTAGGAGCGGTCGTCGTCGACTAGGATGTCCTGCTCACCGAGCCACTCGTCGGGGACGGCCTTCTGCTGGTTGTCGACAAAGCGCTGGCGGAACAGGCCGTAATGGTAGTTGAGGCCCACGCCATCGCCGGTCAAGCCCAGCGTGGCGATGGAATCCAGGAAGCATGCGGCCAGACGGCCCAGGCCGCCGTTGCCGAGCGACGGTTCGACCTCGAACTCCTCGATCTTGTTGAGGTCGTGGCCCGCGGCGGTGAGCTGGTCCTTAACCTCGTCATAGATGCCAAGGTCGATCATATTGTTGATGAGCAGCTTGCCGATCAAAAACTCGGCAGAGATGTAGTAGAGCTTTTTCTTGCCGTTGTTGAGAGGACAGGCGGCAGAGCGCTCCTGCACGAGCTTGGCCAGCAGCTTATAAATACGACGGTCATCGAGCTGCTCGAGCGAGGTGCCAAAGGACTGCTCGGCAAGATCCGCAAGATTGATACGGGGCATGTTTCCTCCTGTGATGGGTTGATTACATGTCAGAAATTCAAAAGAAGCCCGCGCGAGGGATTGGAGTGGCCTCGCGCGGGGAAAACGGACGCGTCCGCACGATGGGGTGGGGTCGGGCGCGGTGGCTCCTATTGGGGAAGCTCAATTTCGTCTTCCGACGGGATGCGGAAGTAGGTCTCGGTCCAGCCGGTGAGCTTGTGCTCGAGCTCGCGGGTGATGGCGCCATCGAGCATGCGCCAGGTCCAGTTGCCGCCCATGGTGGCGGGAGTGTTGATGCGCGCCTCGTTGCCCAGGTTGAGCAGGTCCTGCATGGTGTAGATGCAGGTATCGCTTACGCTGGCGGCGATGGCGCGGTTGAGTGCATCGGCCATGGGCTCGCCTGCCTGCTGGTGGGTGTACAGGGCCGCCTGCTCGCGCTGACGCGGGGTGGCCGTTCCCTCAAACCAACCGCGCGCCGTCTCGTTGTCGTGTGTGCCCACATAGGCGACGGTGTTGGCAATGTAGTTGTGCGGCAGGTAGTACGAGTTGGTGCCCTCAAAGGCAAACTGCAAGATCTTCATGCCGGGGAAGCCCGAGTTGTCGCGCATGTCGATGACGCCGGGGGTGAGGAAGCCCAGGTCTTCGGCGATGATGGGCAGCGTGCCGAGCTTTTCCTCGAGCGTCTTGAAGAACTTGAGGCCGGGGCCCTGCGTCCACGAACCGTAGGACGAATCGGGTGAGGAGAACGGCACCTCCCAATAGGCCTCGAAGCCGCGGAAGTGATCCAGGCGGATGACATCGTACATGTCGAGGGCGGCGCGGATACGGCCCTCCCACCAGGAGAAACCGTCGGCTTCCATGGCGTCCCAGTCGTAGATGGGATTGCCCCAGTACTGGCCGGTGGCCGAGAACTGGTCGGGCGGCGTGCCGGCGACACTCACAGGATTACCGGCGGCGTCGATCTTAAAGAGCTCGGGCGTGGCCCACATCTCGACGGAGTCGCGCGAGACATAGATGGGCAGGTCGCCGATGATGAGGATATCGCGCTCGTTGGCATAGGCCTTGAGGCGGCTCCACTGACGATTGAAGAAGTACTGCGTCATCTGGTGGTAGAGCATGCGCGCGGGATGGGCGGCGCAGACCTTGGCAGAAGCCTCGCCGCGGGTACGGAGCTCTGCGGGCCACTCCCAAAAGGCCTTGAGACCGCACTCCTCCTTGACGGTCATGAACTCGCAGTAGGGGATGAGCCAGTCTTCGTTTGCTTGGACAAAGTCGTCGAAGTCGGCCGGCTTGTCGGCGGCAAAGCGCTCGGCGGCGCGGTCGAGAATCTGACGACGGCCACCAAAGATGGCACCATAGTCGACATTGCTGGGGTCGGAGCCCAGGTACACGCCGTCGATATCGCACTGCTCCAGATAGCCGGCCTCGATAAGCTCGGCAAAGTCGATGAAATTGGGGTTGCCCGCACGGGCCGAGAACGACTGATAGGGCGAGTCGCCATAGCTCGTTGTCGTAAGGGGGAGAATCTGCCAGTAATGTTGTTTGCACGAGGCGAGGAAATCGACAAAGTCATAGGCGTTCCAGCCAAAGCCGCCGATACCGTAAGGTCCGGGCAATGACGAAACGGGCATCAGAACGCCGCTTGCACGCTCCATGGATGCACTCACCGTCCTTTTGAATAAGGGGCTGCGCCGTAGATGGATAGACGGCTCGTCCCGAGTTTCCATTGCTATTGTCCCTATTGTAGAACATGTTGTTTAAACATGTATAGAGAGAATGAAAAAGTTGCCGACTTTCGGTGAATGGTAGTGCGCCATAGACGATATGAGTTGAACATTGGGAGCTCCTCCCCTTGCGGCTCTTTTGTGGGTCGGGCGACAATGGTCGTCGTCATTAAAGACCGGCTGCCAGCCAGGTTGCAACAATGCAAGAAGGGTTCACATTCAGTTGGCCGTTGACACAAACAATCGCGCGAAGACCTCGTCTTCTTCGGTAAGTCCAGGCGCGGCAAGACGCGCATGGCAGTCGCCCTCACGATGCGCGCGGTCGCCGCGGACATGTCGGTCAGGTTCTGGCAGACCGCGCAGCTGGTTCTCGAGCTCGGCAACGCGAAGCGCAAGGGAACGCTGTCGAAACTGTTGAACGACGTGTCGCCCGCGAGGCTGCTCGTGCTCGACGAGTTCGTCTACGTCCCCTGCGACGTAGACGGTGCGAGGGTTCTCTACCAGGTCATTTCCGTCCATGTAGTGCTCGTAGGCCGCGGCGTCGTCGGGCTCGTCGAAGGAGAGGGACTCCGTCCAGTCCCAGTAGGCCCCCGTCCAGGCGCCCCTGCGCCTGCCGGCCGGCGTCGTCTCGTCGAAGACGAGGCCGTGGCGCAGCAGGAACTTCGACATCCGCTGCTTGGCGTGTTGCAGGTCGTCGCGCGCGTCCTCGAGGGCGCTCGTCGGGGACCCACACCTCGACGACGTTGCGGCGCGCCAGCATGCGTGCCAGCCACTCGGCGTCGCGGCGGTCGTTCTTGCGGCCGCGGTCGGCCGCGGGCCGGTGCATCTTCGGGACCGCCCCGACGACGCAGCCGAGGCCGAGGGCCCGCAGCGCGCGGCCGCGGTTGATGGTACGACCATTGTCGCCCGACCCACGAGAGAGCTGCAAGGGGAGAGGCCCCAATGTTCAACTCATATCGTCTGTTGTGCCAGAGTCGCTCGGGAAAGCGCGACCGACGCAGCGCGCTGTTTTCCAGTCACATCCAGTTCGGGTTGATTTCAGCATGCGATAAGAAACTGGATTTGAATTTCGACTCGAAAGATGGGCAATGCTGATGAGAAACGCTTGGAGTTCGGGATTGCGCGGCGTGAAGCGACCCTCTTCTTATCGAGTTCGTTACAATGTAGGAAAAACAGTAAGTAAGAAGACCTCTGATTGCTTTAGGAGGAGCTGTGGTGAATAGCGCCCAGAAGATCGATAAGTCCATCCAGAAGATGATGACTCTCGGAAGAAGGCTTGGGATTCTGTTTACGGCGCTGTTTATAGCGGTGTGTTGCTGTTCGGTGGTGGTGGTTATTTCCATTGGGCTTATGGCTGCTCAAGGAAACCTATATGATCCATCAAAGACGGTTTCCGTAGTGGTTCCTTTGATGTATCTTCTGATTTCCGGAGGGGCCACATGGACCCTGCGGGGAATCAGCATGGACATGGCTCATGGCGAATCGCCCTTTACCCTTTCGCATGCTCGAAGAATCTCGATTATCGGGTGGCTGTTTGTTGCAGCGGCAATAGGTGACCTCTTGTTTTCTCCGGGGTTTCTTTCGATAGTGATTGGCCCCTTCGACTTGCTGGGGAACGCCTATTCGATGTTTGAAAACCTGGCCCTGCCCATAGATATTGGTGCTGTGCTGGGGGCCGTTTGCTGCTTCTCGATTTCTGCGATATGGCGCTACGGAGCTCTGCTTCAAGACCAGACCGAGGATTTGGTGTGAGGGGCGGCATGGACTATCTGATTATTGAGCTTGAAAGCTTATTGCTTCGACGCGGAAAGACGAGTACGGATATCATTCGGGCGACCGGGCACACACCGGCAAGTATCTCAAAAATACGAAATGGCAAGGTGAAGGCAATTAGGTTAAAGACATTGCTGGATATTTGCGTAGAGCTTGATTGCCAGCCTGGCGATCTTATTAAGCGCGTCAACGAAAGAGAACTTGAGGAACTGGCGACGCGGCGCGCCCGCAACGCGCTGAGCAGGGCGACCGCGACGGGTGATGACCCGGTCCTGGAGTCAGATCATGTTTACGTGGTCGATCTTAGAGACGACTGAGGCTGGAGAATAAAAAAGTATTGAGCAGGTGCAGCCCGTGAAAACAACGGTTTTCACGGGCTGTTCATTCAACGTCCTGCAGTGGCCTGTATTTCTCGCCGCGTCACTGGGGAACGAGAGAGTCATTTCCTGTGCTGGATGCAGGGGGGTGCTTACCTTGTGTAATATATAAATAAGCTTATATTGAAATATGATACATATCGAATTAGAATAACATTATCAATTCGGTATGCAAGGAAAGGAGGGAGAGATGGATTGGATTAACGAGCCGGAGGAAGGCGTTGCACCCGCGTGCAGCAATTGCTTCTTTTACGCGCACGGCAGCTGCAGCACCAAGTGTTCTTCACAGGAGTGCACTATCCGCTTTTAGCGGATAGTGCACGCCGTACGGCGTGCACAGACTGTTCAAAGATATTTTGGCCAGCAGCGCCTGAGGGGCGATGTGGCATTGCAATATGGGGGGCGAACCGACGTTACCTATAACCCCGCACAATTGCCATGTCGTCCCTTTTTATTGACGGGGAGGATGTCGTCCATGCGGGAAGTCCCAGTTGAATTGCGTGCCATATCCAAGAGATATGGCGGGTTTGAAGCGGTTAAATCAGTCTCGTTCTCTTTAATGGAAGGCGAGCTGTGTGCACTCATTGGGGAGAATGGTGCCGGCAAGAGCACGTTAATTCGATTGATCACGGGGCTTTCGGAGCCATCGTCAGGAACGATCTCGATGTTTGGGCAAACCGGGAGACGTGAAATACGGAGCTGCAGGGAAAGGCTGGGTTATATGCCCGACCTCAATGCTTCGTATCCTAATCTGACCGCGCGAGACAACTTGGTCGTTCGCTGTATTGAGTGGGGGCTTCCCACCGATCGTTCCATCGACGGTGTGTTATCAACCGTCGGTTTGGGGGAGGCCGGCGGGAAGAAAGTGAAGAACTTCTCAATGGGAATGAGGAGGCGTCTCGATCTGGCCATAGCGTTGCTGGGCGATCCGGAGCTGTTGATCCTGGACGAGCCGACAAACGGCCTGGATCCGATGGGGATAGTCGAAGTAAGAAAAATCCTTACGCATCTTAACAAAGATCAAGGTAAAACGATTCTCGTATCCAGCCACAATCTTGAGGAGATGCACAAGCTGGCAACTGATTACCTCTTCATAAGTCATGGTCGCCTCATTCGAAGGATGACCGCACCTCAGCTGGAAAAGTCATGCCGCGGTGGTTTCGTGTTGCATGTGGACGATCTGGAGCGAACGAGATCGGTTCTCGGAGATGAGACCTCACATTCTTTTCTGCCGGACGGCAGCGTCCTTATGCGCTATGAGGAGAAAAAGGAAGGGCGGGGCATTGCAATCGAAGCGCTCTCGACCGCAGGTGTGAGGGTTGCGGAGGCGTATTCTCATAGGAAGAGCCTTGAGGAGTTTTATTCGGAGCTCATCGGTCGAGAGAGCGAGCTGTGATGAAACGCGAGTTCATCTCAGCTTTTCGGAGCGAGGTATGGTTGCTCGCCAGGCACCCGGCGACCGCTCTGATGATTGCGCTTGCGGCTGTGCTGTATGTGGTTGCGGCTGCGACTTCGTCTGAGGTGCTGATCATGGTCGCCGGTGATGACCCGTATACGCTTGGAGGGGCTATAGGTTTTATTGGAAACCTAGTGGATGCAGGGGACGTTTTGGGCTCTGTTGCCCGGACGTCTTTTGCGTCTACAGTGGTCTGGATTCCGGTGACGATTCTCTACGCGGTTTACGCTACGTCGAGAGACTTTGAATCCGTGGCTTACGCCGTATCGAGATCGCGAGGGGTGTCGCAGGCGGCGATTGTGATCACGAAGCTGTTGGTGAACTGCACTCTGGTCGGTGCCGTGTATCTTCTTTCTACGACTGCGCTGTATTTAACCAAGATGGCCCAATGGGACGTTGGGGCCTCGTGCTCAGGGTTTGCCCAATTTGTATCGATTGCGCTGATGATCGCGCTGCTGCTCATTTCGATGTACGCCGCTACCTTCGCCCTGTATTTGCTCACGAGGAGTGTGGTGGCGAGCAGCGTCGTTGCAATAGCGGTTTCGACATTTGTGATGGTGTGGTTCCCAAGTACATACGGAAGCGGTCAGCCCAGCTTGCTGCTCATGCTCTCGCCCGTGTATTACCTGATGAACCTGTGTTCCCTGAGTATGCAGAATGTTGGTGTAATTCAGGTTTTGCTGTATGCGGGCGGCACTGTGCTTGTGTCGGTTGGAGTTGCGCTCGTCTCGCTATTTGTAAGGACGGCGGTTCGATGAATCTTGGGATGTCGGTCAGGGCGGAACTGTTCCGCGCAAGGAGAATGAAACTCGCCGTGATAATAGCGCTGATGTATTTGGGCATCGCGGGGATTTATGTGTTTGCCGGGTCCGGCGCATGGGTCTCCGCAGGGGGAGAGGGCCAGTTCTTTGGCTTTTCCGCCGATCCGGGCTATCTTTTCTCGATAGGGGTTGGGCCAACGGGTATCTCTTCCTGGCTAAGTGTCGTCTCCATGGCGCATACGGTGTTCTTCCCAATCGTCTCTGTTGTTGTGGCGGGGACGCTATTCGGTGATGCGACGAGCGTGTCGGCAAGGGGAGTTTCGATTGCTCGGGGCTTCCGCAGCTGGCAGCTGTTTGCGGCAAAGACATTGGCTTGCGAAGTGTATACGCTGTGCCCCTACATCGTGTTTACTCTCGGTGTCGCTGCGGTCTTTGCCGTGTGCTCCGGAAGCGGTCTAGACAGCCTTACGGTTGGTAATGTGACCTCGGCACTCCTGTCGAATATCGTTATAGACGCCGCTTATACGCTGATGGTTGCGGTTGCATATGAGGTGTTCAGGATCAGATCTCTTGTGTCGGGAGCCTTGCTGGTCGCAACGTTCGCGGGCCTTGTTATCGCGATGAGTTTCCCAACCGTTTTACCCCCGGTTCACATGGCTTATTGGATGAGGGCGTGCGGGGCTGCCGGCGGGACGGTCCTGATGGCTGCATGCGGCCATGCGGTCATCGTGTCGCTCGCATGTCTATTGCTGCTTTCGTGCAGTTTTTATCGAAGAAGGTAGTGCGCTGGCGTATGCGCAGCGTCTGAGGGTCGATATGGATTTGGTTGGAAATGGAGATGGTGCGAAGTGAAACTGTCGCAATTTAATGTGGTGCATGAACATAACGGAAGTCTTCTTATCATGAATGCGCGAACCGGCGGCATCCTGTCGTTAAATCCGGAATACGCGCAGAAATTCAAAAGGATTCAAGAAGGGGACGTTCGGGATGCCGATGATCTTGTCGCGGAGCTGATAAGGGGAGGCATCCTAGTCAATGAGGAGAGGGACGAGCTTGGGGAGATCAGGTTGCAAAGTCGCGCCGCGCGCTTTGCGAATACTGCTCTGTCCCTTACCATTGCGCCAACGATGGCTTGCAACTTTTGCTGTCCCTACTGCTATGAAAAGGGACAGGCGTACACGACGATGGGCGAGGAGGTTTTGACACAGCTCTCCAAGTTCGTGAAAGATTACTATCCTGGTATCGCAAGTCTCTCAGTTGGATGGTACGGCGGCGAGCCTCTGCTCGGAATGAAGATGATCGAACGGATTACGTCGGATCTGAAAGATGTCGTGGGGCCAACGTGTGAATATTCCGCATCGATAGTGACAAATGGCTATCTGCTGACGCCTGATGTTGCAAGGAGGCTCGCGGCATGTGGTGTGACGAGCGCGCAAGTGACTATAGATGGATCGAAGTCGGATCACGATTCGAGAAGGATTCTTCACGACGGAAGCCCTACATACGAACGTATTCTCAAGAACGTCAAAGAGTGTGCCGACATCATCGATATTTCGATAAGGAGCAACGTCGACAAGACCAACATCGAGGCCGCTCAAGAGCTATTGGATTATCTCGAGCTAAATGGCCTGATGAATAAGGTTCACTTCTATTTAGCCCCTGTTGACGATATCAATCAGGTATGTGCGAACGACAGCCACTGCTTTACTGTAAAAGAGTTCTCGTATGAGGAGACTGAGTTTTATAAAAGGGCAATTGCGCGGGGCTTCAAAGTTCAACCTTTTGGTGGGACGAATTTCGGGATATGTTGCGCCGTTGGAATCAACTCGTACGTGGTTGATCCCGTCGGAGATTTGTATAAGTGCTGGGATGACATTGGAATGAAGGAGCGGAGGGTCGGAACTATTTTCGAGCCGCCAATGTTGAGCAAGAACATGATTAACTGGATGGCATATGAGCCGGATGACCCGGAATGCCAAGAGTGCTTTGCTTTTCCCATGTGCATGGGAGGGTGCCCCAACCACGCCTTAAACGGTGAGGGGAAACGTTGCGTTTCCTTCCGGTATGATGCCGAGCAAAAAATGCTGCTCTCCCAGATGATGAATACGGCAAAACGGGGTGCGGGGCAAAATGAGGCTGATGCTTAATCTCTGTAGAAAATATATACTGGGCGGTCGATTCTACGCCTATCTTGTCGTAACAGTTTTGGTCGGGCTGCTTGCGCTTGCGGGTCCCTTTCTTACCGGCATAGTGGTAAACCGATTGGCGATGCCGGCCAGCGCCGATCTTGCCGCCGTTCTCGTTTGTTGCCTTATTTTGGTTGCGGTCCAAGCGGTTCGAGCGGGACTAGTGTATTGCTCAGAGATGCTGTACATCAACCTTCAGTCGCATGCGGGGTTCGGCTTAAATGCGGATACGCTTGAGCACGTGAAGCACCTTCCCCAGGCATTCTTCGAGGGCTTCAACGCGTCGTATTATAACCAGCAAATCAATCACGACGCTAATGACCTTGTCATCTTCGTAATCAACTCGGTTGTGGGGGTTTCAAGCAACGTTATCACCCTTTTGTCCGCCCTGTTTGTTCTCGGTAGCCTGAATATCAAGTTGAGTGTGGTCTGCCTTGTTCTTGCGGCAGCGAGTGCCGCTTTTTATGCGGTTTCACGCGCAAGGCTGTTTGAGAGAAGTTTTGACGTACAAGAGCAGAGCGCGAGGTTTTTTTCCTGTCTACAAGATCAGTTGGAGAAAGTTGATTTCATCCGCAAACATGCTTTGTTCGATAGGTCCCGCGCTGTACTGGTCGAAGCTTTTAATGGGCTCTATCCAACGATGAGAGCAAATCAGGAAGTAGGGTCTAGATTTACCTTTGGCAACGCGTTGGTCGCTTCCGCCGCTCAAGGATGTCTTCTTGCTGTGGGCGCGGTTGAAGTGATGGGCGGGAGACTGTTGCCTGGTTTTCTCGTGACTGCTGTTGGATATTATTCGAACTTAAGCTCAGCGGTACAGTATTTGTTGGGCTGGGGAAGGGATTACCAGACTAATCGCGTATGCTATGAGCGGCTGAAAAGAATTTGGGATGTCCCGGTGGAAGCGAATGGCAAATTGGCGCTTGGTCCGATTGAGGAAATCCGTCTAGAGAACATCAAGCTACGTTATCCAGGGGCGGAAAGGGTCGCGTTAAGCATTGAGGGGCTCGCGTTTTCCAGGGGTCGGCTATATGGAATCTCGGGGCCGAATGGTTCGGGGAAGAGCTCGCTGCTGTCAGTGATATTGGGGCTATATCCAGATGACACAGAAGGGGCCGTTCGCTACAACGGGGTGTCACAGCGTTGCATCGATCGATATGCATTGCGGCGGTGTCGAGTCAGCATTACGGAGCAAGAACCCCCTATCGTTGAGGGGACGATTCTCGATAATCTTACGCTGCTTTCTGATGATTACGAGATGGATAAGCTGAATCGGATGCTTGTCATATTGGGGCTAGACGAAATGGTTGCTTCTGTGGAGAACGGGGCAACGGCGATGCTTGACGGCGGGAAAGGAGGGGTGTCCGGCGGCGAGAAGCAAAAGATTGCAATTGTGAGACAGCTGTTGAAATCGCCGGACGTTATGCTTTTTGATGAACCGACCTCAGCACTTGATGCGAAGAGTCGAGGCGCGCTGATCAAATTGCTTCATGAAATTAAGAGAGACCATATTGTAATCGTTGTCACTCATGACGAGGAGATGCTTGCCGCCTGTGACGAGGTCATTTCGACGGCTGGATGATTATCGGATTGTGGCGTTGAAGACCAAGAAACTTGAAATGGCGTGGGCTCTGGGTAGGTCTCCACGGGTACGCCGTCGGTGCTGTACTCGACCGCCCGGCAAGAAGGTTTTATAGCGTGTTTCCCCAGAGAGGTCCCTTTGTCCGGTAGTGGCGAGGGGAGCCTCTCTTTTGCTCACCTCTTGCGGCGGAGGGGGACACCATGCGCCTATGCAGGACAAACTGCGCGTTCTTGTCGAATGATGGGCTATGTGTAGAGATGATGGTCTCGGGTAGAGGCCGTGTCGCGCTCGGCTGCGATGAGCCAGGCAATTCAATCTTCATCCGGGAGGGCCTTGGCAAGACAAGCAGGGCGAAGACCTTGGCGACGTTCGGGAGCCGTGTGGCGCCCGGCTCCACGCTCATCCACGACATGGAGCCGGGCGCCACACGGCTCCCGTCAACAATCTGTCACTGAAGAGCCAGCACTACAACGCGAAGCTGCTCAAGGGCGTTCCCGACGGCCAGAACCCGCTGGGGCCCGTGAACCGGATGCGCTACTTCATGCAGTGCTTCCTGAGGGCTCATCCCGGCTCCAACCGGGACGACATGCGGGGCTGTGGCTATGAGTCCGCCCGAGGACAAGCTTGAGAAGGTCGCGATGGTGCTCGATCGGGCAATGCGATACCCGAAAACGCTCAGGTTCAGGCAGTTCTATGCAAGAAAGCCCAGTTCAGATGAGTTCGACGAGCAATATTTATCAACACAGTGCAAGGGGGGATTATATTTGTATTTCATCCGTGTTGAGCTTCACACGGTGCGCGACTCATCGCAAACTGGCGGGCGCAGCGGAAAGAAAACCGACTGCAGACGAACGATCGATATCGGGAGCAAATAGCCACCGGATGCTTTTCGGTCTCCTACGCGTCGACCTCCGCGATTTCTTCTGCGTCTCGCCAAGTTGAAAGGAGCGATGTCGAAAACTCCTTTTCGGTTAGCGTCAAGACATCCTTCACGCAAAAACCTTTCAATTTGTCAGGAAGCCCAAAACGCGCTTTTTTCCTAATCGAGCTGGCAACCCGCTTCAACGCGGTCTTGTTCTTGTCCTCGTTGTATACCAAAACAAAGACGCAGTGCTCGCGAAACCATCTCGTCCTCTTTCCCCACAGGTCCGAGCAGATCAAAACGCTGTCCTTGCACTTCTCGATGAGGGCGTCCCTTTGGCCAAGATTGATACCAAGCTCTTCGTCATCCTTGGGATTGAGCCTCTTCCCCAGCGTCTCCTTCAGACTGCCGTTTTTAAATTCGACTAGATATAACGTTTCCCGATCGCAATACAGCGCATCGGCGGAGCGCGGGAGTTGCATCCACCTATTGACCTTCTTGCAGTAGCATTCTTTAACAGAGTCAAAATTGACAACAGGCAAATCGTCATCCACAAGAGAGACGCTCCCGTCTCTGGATGTTTTGGAGATGGTCGACGTGCAGTCCCTTAGGATACAGGTCCTGCAACGGGAGCAACCATCGCTGCCATCTGGCACCGCGGGAGAGTTCGGATGAGGGCAGGAGGCGCACAGGTCGCTACTCAAGGCCGTACTCCTCCCTCTCAAGCGTATCAAAAGGAGCCGCCAGCTTCTCGTAGGCGACCTCAGTCGAGCCGGTTATATCGGCAAAGCGAGAGCGTCCATCAGTGCAGGTCTCCGCAAGATAATATGAGCACAATCCATCAACAGCGTGCTTCTTAGAATACACTTCGATCGCATTCAGGAAATATGGACTATGGGTGCTCATTAAGACGTGCATCCCGAGCTCTTTCTGGAGCAGCACGATTATCTCGGCGAAGGCCAGCTGCCATGCAGGATGAAGATGAATCTCGGGTTCATCGAGGATAATAGTCCCTCCGGCATCTAGCGCGCCGGACTTCAAGAGCACCTTCATGATGGCGAACGTCTTCAAGCCAGCAGAAAGGTTCCCAGGCTCCAACCCCCGAGCGAAGCCCTCTTCGAGATACGTAAGGTGACCGCGACTTTCGCTCCTCTCGAAATGCCCCGGACATAAGGAGGAAACCTTGTCCATGAGAACCTTCAGGTGTCGCTCCTTCGCGATCTCTTCGAACAGCGAGGACTCGCTGTCATCGTTACGGATGGTCGCCTGAATCAAATCTTGCCGCAGCTCCTCCTGGTGTCCAAGGAGGGGCTTGAACCGAAAAGCGGGGCCGTAGGGTCCTCCGAGAGAATCGATCAGGAACGGGTCGTCCAGATAATGCGCCCTGAATCGCAAAACCCTCCTATCGTGCACCTCCGCCACCTCGTCACTTGCAACCGAGAAAACCGTAGATGCGTCCTTTATCTGGAGTTCGACCTTCCCGGGCTCTTCGCCGAAAACCGAATTGATCTGGCCGTTGAACTCGCTTCGGAACCTGTTTGTCGCAATCGCACGAAATACCTCATCATCGGAGATATCCATGATCTCGATAATCTGATCGGCAACTCCTGCTACGCCATTCGTGAAATCGGATTCGATCTCACGGGAGATCTCCTCCCCGTAATACTCCTTTATCTCATCAATAAGCTCGTCCCTCGTGCACTCGCCCGAAAAAACCCTGTCGATGAAACTATTCATTCTTCCAGCAGTTCGCCTGTGGCGAGACGTGGAGTCGAGAGGGCTTCCCACATATGCCTTCCTGATGGCGCGCTCAACACTATTGCGCCTCATGCGGTCGATTTTGTTCTCCGAATCGGACATGCTGTTGAAGGCCGCATAAAGCGCTTTTCCAACCGTGCTTTTCCCCGTCCCGTTCTCCCCGGCGATCACGGCAATACCATTAATCTCGATATCGGCCTCAGCGACCCTGCCGATGTTTTTCATCTTGATTTTCAATGCATATCACCAGCTCTAAACTCGCGAGACTCAATAGCTCGATTATCGCACAGAGAGATCGACTTCTCGAGGACTCCCTAAATGGAACGCGCGGTGAGGACATGGCTCGCCGCCGTCCGCTTCGCGTTCGCGCGGGGGAAGGTGACGACCAGGGACCTCTCCGGGCTCATCGAGAGGAGCGCCAGATTCTCCTCGTCCATTTGAACTGTATCGTATTCAAGGACACTTGACTTAGAGGAATGGCGTTGAGCGGCGATAATCGTTTCAGCGCCAAAAAGAAAGGAGTGTCAGTCATGGCAGACGGGCCCTCCTACACAGCGGGGTACCGCGCCGAGGCCGCAGACTTCGCCGCCGCGTCGGGGAAGCCCATCGCCCAAGTGGCAGCCGACCTCGGCATCAACGAGAAGACCCTGGGAAGATGGGTGACGGTCAGGAAGAAGGAGCTGACCAACCACCCGGTCGCGGCGGCCGCAAGTGCATGCGCGAGCTCGAGCTCGAGAACGAGTTCCTAAAAAGCCCCGACCTCACATTGGAGGCCGGGGCCAGTAGATTTTTGGGACATGTCTAGAAATCTACCCATGCAGGAAGCGGCATGTGCCGAGCATGTCGCGTGCTAGGTTTTGAGGCATGCCACAAAACCTAGCACGGGGGAGTGGCTACTCGGCGTCGGCGAAGCCGTTGGGGTTATGGCTCTGCCAATTCCAGCTGTCGCGGCACATGTCCGCGATGTCGTACTGGGCCTTCCAGCCCATCATGCGTTCGGCCTTGGAGGCATCGCACCAGTTGGCGGCGATATCGCCGGCACGGCGCTCGCGAATCACGTAGGGCAGCTCCTTGCCGCAGGCCTTGGAGAAGGCGGCGACGACCTCGAGTACCGAGGTGCCGGTGCCGGTGCCCAGGTTAAAGATCTCGACGCCGGTCTTGCCGTTCATCCAGTTGAGGGCGGCAACGTGACCGGATGCCAGGTCGCACACGTGGATGTAGTCGCGCACGCCGGTGCCGTCGGGGGTGGGGTAGTCGTTGCCAAAGACCTGAACGGCCTCGAGCTTACCGACGGCGACCTGGGCGACGTAGGGCACCAGGTTGTTGGGGATGCCCTTGGGGTCCTCGCCGATCAGGCCCGACGGATGGGCACCGATGGGATTGAAATAACGGAGCAGCACGACGTCCCACTCGGGGTCGGCGGTGTGGACGTCCATGAGGATCTGCTCAATCATCCACTTGGTCCAACCATAGGGGTTGGTCGCGGGCTTCTTGGGGTCTTCCTCGGTGACGGGCGGATTGTCCGGATCGCCGTAGACGGTCGAAGAGCTCGAGAAGATGATGGACTTACAGCCGTGGTTGCGCATGACATCGATGAGCACCAGGGTGTTCTCGATATTGTTGTGGTAGTACTCGACGGGCTTGCTCACCGACTCGCCAACGGCCTTAAAGCCGGCGAAGTGGATGACGCGGTCGATCTGGTGGGTATCGAAGATCTTGTTCATCGCATCGCGGTCGAGCACGTTGGCCTCGTAGAAGGTGAGGTTCTTGGCGGCCTCGTCGCCCACGATGGTCTTGACGCGGTCGATGGCAACGGCGCTGGAGTTGGAGAGGTCATCGACGACGACAACCTGGTAGCCACCCTCGAGCAGCTGAACGACGGTGTGCGAGCCGATAAAGCCGGCGCCGCCGGTAACGAGGACGCAGGTGTCTTTGGGGTCGAGTGCTTTGGACATGTAGTCTCCTATCGAATCAGGAACACTTCTTGAGGGGAGTATAGCGCAGGCAGGGGCACCCAAAAGGTGCAGGGCAGGAAAAGCAGATGAACATGCTAACGTACTCATTGAAATGTTTGGCGTGGGCGTAACCTTGACTTTGGCGTTTGCATACGAGCCGCCGACCATACGGTTTGCTGCCGTTCGTGGAAATCGTTGGGATGCGCCGGATGTACGCTAATATGTATGAGTTGAGCGACATATAAATAAACATGTAACGGAGTAGATATGTCACCAAACAGCGATTCCATCCTTTCCCAGGAGCTTTCGCGTCGCACTGCCCTCAAGGCCCTGTTCGGCGCAGCTTCTGCAGCCGTTCTTTTTGGTCTGCCCGCTCGCGCCCATGCTGCGGAGGCCACCAAGGAAACCACCGACAAGCTCAATGCGGCCCAGGCTCAGCTTGACGAGGTCCAGGCCCAGCTCGACAGCATCGCAAATGAATACGCGGCGCTGGCCAACAAGAACGCCCAGACCCTCAACGATATCGAGGGCGTACAGGGCCAGATTGACAGCACGCAGGCGCAGATTGACGAAAAGAAGGCCGAGCTCAAAAAGAAGCGCGGCGATCTTTCCGATCGCGTTTCCGCCAGCTATAAGTCGGGCGGCACCAACATCCTGTCGCTGCTGCTCGCCTCGGGCTCGTTTGAGGAGCTCGTCGCCAATGCGCACTATGTTGAGAAGATCAACAAGAGCGACCGCGACGCCATCGAGGACATTCAGACCATCCAGGAAGAGCTCGATGCGCAAAAGACCGAGCTTGAGTCGCAGAAGGCCGACTTGGAGAAGCTCAAGGATCAGCAGACTGCCCAGATGCAGGACATGCAGGCCAAGCAGCAAGAAGTCCAGACCGTGCTGAGCGGTCTTTCCGACGACGTCAAGGAGCTCATGGCTCAGCGTGATTCCGAGATTCTCGCTGCCGCCCAGGCCGAGGAGGCTGCCAGGAAGGCCGCCGCTGCTGCCGCGGCCGCCGCGAACAAGAACAATTCCTACTCGGGTGGTTCGAGCTCGGGTGGTGGATCGTATGCGCCCGGAACTCCGCAGCAGAATGCCGGCTCGGGCAAGCAGCAGGCCGTCGTCAACGCGTGCTACTCCACGCCTTCGCCGGGTCAGAACTGGTGCGCGGCGTGGGTTACCAATGTCTTCCGTAACGCCGGCGTTGGCTACTTTGGCGGTAACGCGTGCGATATGTTTAACGCCTGGTGCTATAGCTCCGACCGCTCGGCGCTGCAGGTGGGTATGATTGTTGCCGACTCATCGCATAGCGGCACCGGCATACCGGGCCTGATCTATGGCCACGTGGGCATCTACGTTGGCGGCGGCATCGTTATGAGTAACGAGGGCGCCATCACGTCGAGGTCGCTTGACTCGTTCATTGGGTTCTACGGCACTGGCTCTGGCGTGCGTTGGGGCTGGCTCGGCGGTATTGCGCTGTCGTAACTGCGGCTTGAAGCTGGTTGGTCCGGGACTGCGGGCGAGGCATAAGGTTGCCTGCTCTACAGTCCTGCGCAAGACGAAGGCCACATTAAGTGGCCTTCTTTGCGTGCGGAACTCGCGACCAACCTTATGCCTCGCCCGCAGTCCCGGACCTTCCGGGTTCAAAGCGCGATACACCGGACTGGTTGTCTGATATAAAGATGGCGAAGGCCCCTTTCGGGGCCTTCTTTTTAAATAAAATTATCGACTCCGTGGACTTCGGTTTTGGAATTTGGAGCCGACGGCTCATCAAAGTGGAAAATGAAATATAACCTAGCTGCAATAATCGCCTTGTTGCGAACTCGAACTGATCATGTAGATCTAAAATAGTCGCAATATACAATTGTCGTGTGGTGCGTTGGGTTGGAGCTGCTGCGGGTCCTATATGGATTGCGGTCTTGCGCCCCGATGTTCAAACAGGTTTCTCTCTAGACGGGAAGTTGCTCATGGACACCATATATGACGGAGACGACTGGGTCGATCATTATAGTTGGCGACTAGTCGGCTCGGATGACAATGGGGATGTGGTGTTTGATGGACTATGTCCAAAGCATCTCCATCCTTTTGTCTCGTCGTTAATTGAGAGTTCCGCTCGTGTTGCCCCCTACAGCTCGGCGTCGCTTCATGATACGGACGTTTTGAAGACCATAAAGGAATCAATTGACGAGGGCACGATGAGTAGCTTGCTGTTTTCTCGGCTTGTGGGGCTAGATGAGATTGGCTCGAAACGACTGCTTGCGGGCGAAAAGGTGGAACTCACTTATCGGTCGATGATTTCAATCCTGCGGATGGCCGATGTTCTTCGCAAATAAATGAAAACGGGACAAGTGAGCTACATCACTTGTCCCGTTATTAATTAAAGTGGACCGCGGCGAGCGGGCTATTAAAATTCGCCTACTCGGTGGACTTCGGGTTCTAGGTCTACGTCGAATTGGTCTTTGACGGTTGTTTGGATGTCGCGGATGAGTTCGTCAACGTCGGCGGCGGTGGCGTGGTTGGCGTTGACGATAAAACCGCAGTGCTTTTCGCTTACCTGCGCGCCGCCAACGGCGTGTCCTCGCAGGCCGGCATCCATGATGAGTTTGCCGGCAAAGTAACCCTCGGGGCGCTTGAAAGTGGAGCCGGCGCTCGGCATGTCGAGCGGCTGCTTGTCCTCGCGGCGCTGGCGGTAGTCGTCCATGTCGGCCTTGATCATCGCGGCGTTGCCCGGGGCGAGATTGAAGGTGGCCGAAAGCACGATAAAGCCGTCATCGGCGATGCGGCTCTTTCGATAACCCAGGTTGAGCTCGTCGACATCGAACTCGATGATATTGCCGCTGCCGCGGGTGCCGTCGTCGAGCTGGCGAGCGGGTTTGTAGACGCGCACGGACTCCAGCACATCGGCCATGCAGGCACCGTAGGCACCGGCGTTCATGTAGCAGGCGCCGCCGACCGATCCGGGGATGCCCGAGATGGGCTCCATGCCGGTGAGACCGGCCTCGGCTGCCGCGGCTGCGACATCGGAAAGCAGCGCGCCGGCTGCCGCCGTGACGTGCGTGCCGTCGATCGTAATGTCGGAGAGGCCTTCGCCCAGCGCCACGACGACGCCGCGGATGCCCTTGTCGCCGACGAGTAGGTCGGAGCCGTTGCCCACGATGGTGAGGGGCAGATCGCAGCGATAGCAGGTATCGAGCGTGGCGACGAGGCCCTGCTCGGTATCGGGCGTGACAAAGACGTCGGCCGGGCCGCCGATCTTAAACGTGGTGTGCTCGCGCATGGGCTCGCTCATCAGTACGTTGTCCTCGCCGGCAACGCCAGCAAGCGCGCACAGCAGGTCCTCGTTAAAAAAGTCGTTCTCGTGCATACGAATATCCGCCTTTTGGTGGTCGTTGTCATCAATCGATTGCAATATACCCCACCCGGACGGATTTGGTGCGCTGGCGGCGATAAAACAGCCGTCTACCGGATTGGTAAAGTGTTTATCACCGAGGTAGAGGGGTAGTCGCTATACTTTCAAGAGATTGCGCGTAAACCCGGAAGGAGCGAGATGGCCAACAAAGTCACCCTCAAGCAGATCGCCCAGGAGGTGGGGCTTTCCCCCTCGTCGGTCTCGCTTGTGCTCAATAATCGGCCCTGTCGCATCTCGGAAGAAAACCGCAAGCTCATCAAAGAGGTCGCGGCGCGCAACCACTATGTTCCCAACCAGATCGCGCGCAGCCTGGTCATGCGCGAGTCGCGCACCCTGGGCCTTATCGTCCCTAACATCGAGAGCCGCTTTTTTGCCTCGCTCGCCGGTAGCCTGGAAAAGCGCTGCCGCGAGGACGGCTATGCGCTCTTCATTACCAGCTCGGGCGGAAGCGCCGATGACGATCTGGAGCTGCTGCGCCAGCTGGTGACGCGCGGCGTTGATGGCGTCTTCCTGGTCGTAGGCGACGAGTTCTCCGACGACCGCGCCCTGCGCGAAGAAGTCAGCCATCTGCCTATCCCTGCCGTGATGGTCGACCGTGCCATTGAGGGGCTCGAGTGCGACAAGGTGATGTTCGACCACGAGATGGGTGGCTACATGGCCACTCGCTATCTGATCGAGCAGGGCCACCGTCGCATTGCCTGCTTGGTTAACGCGCGCCGTTCCAATACGGGGCGTAAGCGACTTGCCGGCTATGAGCGCGCGCTGCGCGAGGTTGGCCTGCCTATCGACGCACGTTTGGAGTTTGAGAGCGAGTACTACATTCCGAGTGCCTATGAGGCCTCGGAGGCGGTGCTCGCAACTGATGCCACCGCTGTGTTCGCAAGTTCGGATAACATCGCCCTCGGTCTGCTCAAGCGCTTGCACGAGATGGGGAAGAGCATCCCGGGCGATATCTCGGTGGTGAGCTATGACAACTCGGCGGCCGACGTTCTCTTTGAGCCGGCGCTGACCGCGATTGAGCAGGATCCTGGTGTCCTTGCGGAGCATGCTTTTGGCTGCATGTCCAAGCGTCTTGCCGGTAGGGGCGGCAGGCGTGCCGAAGAGGTCGTCCTGGAGCCGGCGCTTATCGTTAAGGGCAGCGTGCTCGAGCTTACCGAATGTAGCTAAGCGTACTTGTTTGTTTGCATAGATTGCATGCGGAGTGTCCGCTATTTGCCGGCGGGGCCGGGGTGCCTGCCTTGTTTTGAAAAGTGGGCTTCGCGAACTTCTCAAAACAAGGCAGGCACCCCGGCCCTCGTCCGTAAACTCTTCCGCTGGGCGAGCCATAGACGCCGCGTACCGATACGGTAAAGTGGCGGCTTGAAATTGGTGCTATATTCAGCTTGAGTTGTTTAATGCTAGTACGGGAGGGTGATATGGGGCTGTTCAAGAAGAAAAACCCGCAGGATGCCTTTGATCCCGATGTGTTTACCATCACGGATACGATTTTGGACCCACCGCGGTTTACGTTTTTGCCGGCTATCTACCAGGATGCCACGCGCCGCAAGTGGGCCGTGCATCAGCGCGGCGGCGAGCCGAAGATTTTTGACTATGCGGATGTGCTGCAGTGCGAGATTGCCGAGACCGGAAATCCCGAGGATGTGCCGGAGCTCAGCAAACGCGAACTGGCTCAGCAGATTTTGATTAATCCAGCTCAGGCTACCAAAAACAACGCTGCCAAGCGTAATATGTGCCTTGGTATGGGTGTCATCGTTGTCGTGCAAACCGGCAAGGATGAGATTTCGAAGCTTGAGATTCCGGTGACCGCGGGCGAAGTCAAGCGAGACTCCGGCCTATATCGGTCGTATCGGAACGTTGCGGAGCAGATCAAAGAAGCCTTCGACGCCATGAGGCGTCCGGAGCAATGATTCCTGCAGCATCAAGCAGTTGAGGAGTCTTGCCCATGTCGAGTGAACCATATGCGATTCCGCCCAAAGACCGCGCCTTTGAGGGCATTCTTTGGTATATCAAACATTATGACCTGCACAGTGGCGACCGGCTGTCCGCCGAGCGTGTGCTCTGTGAAGAGCTGGGCGTGTCGCGCACGGCGTTGCGTGCTGCGATCACGCGCCTTATTTCGTGCGGAACTTTGGAAAGCCGCCGCGGTTCGGGCACCTATGTGTGTCCTCCCAAACCGCTGAACATCTTTCAGGAAACATGGAACTATACGCAGGCGGTGGAGAGGGTTGGCTCAAAGTCGACCGCGCGCCTGGTTTGGTCCAAGGTCGTGTATGCCGATATCGATCTTGCCCAAAAAGCCCAGATCGACCTGGGCATGCCGCTCTTCTGCATTCGGCGCGTGCGTGTGGTCAACGGTTCCCCGGCATCGATCGAGACGGCTTACGTCAATCTGTCTTTGTGCCCCTCGCTTCCCGATCACGATTTTGAGCAGGAAAGCCTCTACGACGTTTTGCTCAAGGAGGGGAATGTCCATGTGACGCACGGCAAGGAGCATATTTCCATCAGCCGTCTGAACGCCGACGAGGCCAAGTTGCTGAATGCTCAGGAGGGCACGCCGGTGTTTTACAAGGCTTCGCACGAGCGCGACGAGACCGATGGCTTTGTCGAGTATTGCAAGTCCGTGATTCTGCCGACCAAGTATCGTTTTGCCGATAACGGCGAGGCAGACGGCGTTGCGACGAAGGTGGGTGTCGAATGGCTGATGCAGTAGAAGACTTGCCGGTTTACAAACAAATTCGCCGCTGCATTGCGGAGCGAATCGAGCGCGGCGACTACCCGACGGGCTCGATGATTCCGTCCGAAAACGAGCTGGCCGAGGAGTTTGGCACGACACGCCTGACAATCCGAAGCGCCATGGACGAGCTGGTCAAAAGTGGCCAGATTCGTCGCGTGCAGGGCAAAGGCGCCTTTGTGGGACACAAGTGGTTTGACGAGCACGAACGCAAGGGCGGCTTCCGCCAGTCGGTTCTGGCATCGGGCGCGACGCCGTCGGTGCGCATCCTGGCGCGCTCCAAACGCTACGCCGGCCCGTATTATGCCGACTTGTTTGGCATCGCCGAGGACGATCTGCTTTACTCGGTGCGCCGCCTCAACTGCATCGATGGTGAGCCCGTATCGATCGAGATGACACTGATTCCGTGCCTGCTGTTTCCGGGCATCGAAGACGTGGACATTTCGGTCTTCAGCCTGTTCGAGACCTACGATATGTTGGGACGCAAGCCAGATCAGTCGGTAGAGAAACTCGATATCGAGGCGCTGGGCGCACGCGATGCGAGTTTGCTCAATCTTGAGCCGGGCGATCTGGCGCTCGTGCTGGAAGGCCTGACCTATGACTCGAGTGGGCAGGCAATCGAGCATGCCAAGTCTTTTACCCGCGGCGACGCCGGCGGATATACCTACAACTATTAGCGTCTAGAGCGTCCCTGCGCATGGCGGGGGCGCTCGTTTTTACGGATATATGTCGCTTGACCGATGAGCGGCAAAAACTGACCGTCTACCGAGAGGGGAGGATGAAATCATAAAATCGGTATTAAAAACGGCTAACCTGTAATCGTTCACTGGTATTAAGAACCTTTGAATTGTTGAGCTTGGGGCCAAGATGTCCACAAGGTTAAGCGGTGCGACGGGGCGGCAAGCCCGTTCATTCCGTGCGACAATTCAAACTGCTCGTGAAAGGAGCGGGAATGAAGGAGACCGAGAAGATCGAGATCATGCACTTCGACCAGGAGGGCTACCTCGAGGACGGCAGGAACGTCTACGAGGCCGGCAAGAAGATGACCGCCCTGGCCGACCGCGTGCACGAGGAGGGCTACGACGCCGTCTTCCTGATGGGCGTCGGCGGCACCTGGGACGAGTTCATGCAGCTCGAGTACCTCATGAACAAGTTCGGCGACCGCGACCTCGAGGTCTACCTGATCCACGCCGCCGAGTGGAACGTCATGGGCCACAAGCGCATGACCGACAGGTCCGTCGTGCTGACCGCCTCCGAGTCCGGCACCACCCCCGAGGTGCTCGAGGCCGTCGGCAAGATGAGGGAGATGGGCGTGCGCGTCTTCGCCATGACCAACCCCGAGGGCAAGATCGGGCAGGCCGTGGGCGCCGAGAACTGCGTCATGATGGCCTCCGACCACGGCGCCGGCGGCTGCGAGAAGGGCTACTACCTCGCCGACTGCTTCGGCCTGCGCCTGCTCAACCGCCGCGGCTGCTTCCCCAAGTTCGACCTGTTCATCGAGCAGACGAAGGACGTCTGGAAGGACATGCTCGACATCCGCAAGCGCTTCGAGCCGCGCGCCGAGGAGCTCGCCAGGAAGTACGCGCTGGCCGACTACACCATGTTCATCGGCTCGGGCGCGCTGTGGGGCGAGACCATCCTGTACTCCATGTGCCTGCTCGAGGAGATGCAGTGGAAGCGCATCCGCCACATCACCTCGCACGACTTCTTCCACGGCACGCTCGAGCTGCTCGAGCCCGGCGTCCCGGTGTTCCTGTTCATGGGAGAGGACGAGTGCCGCGCCCTCGACGAGCGCGTCCGCGCCTTCCTCACCAGCGGCGTGACCGGCGACGAGGACTACGTCATCATCGACACCGCCGAGTACGCGATCCCGGGCCTGGACGACGACTTCCGCGTCATCGTGTCCCCCTGGATCCTGTCCGTGCTGACCACCGACCGCCTCGCGCGCAACTACGAGCTGGTCACCAAGCACAACCTCAAGTACCGCCGCTACTACCACCAGTTCGACTACTAA
>JAQDNC010000017.1 GCA_027660625.1 Coriobacteriaceae bacterium AM100-PB1-1D-6A
GGCCCGAAAGAAAGGTAGGAGGCCATGACGAAAGGTCTGCACGTGCCTTCCGAGATCGGCAAGCTCAGGAAGGTCTGCCTGCACCGTCCCGGCGACGAGCTCCTCAACCTGCCGCCCGACGAGCTCGAGCGACTCCTGTTCGACGACGTCCCGTTCCTGGAGGTCGCACAGCAGGAGCACGACACCTTCGCCCAGATCCTGAGGGACCAGGGCGTCGAGGTGCTCTACCTCGAGAACCTCGTCGCCGAGGTGTTCGACCAGGTCCCCGGCGCCCGCGCCGAGTTCACCGACCAGTACATCGCCGAGGCCGGCATCCGCGGCCAGCACATGCCGCAGATCGTCCGCGAGAAGCTGGACTCCATCGAGGACAACCTCGAGTTCGTCAAGAAGACCATGGCCGGCATGACCAAGGCCGAGATCGACATGCCCCTCACGGCGTCCACGACCCTCGACTCCCTGGTCAACTCCGAGTCCGAGTCCGACCTGATCATCGACCCGATGCCCAACCTCTACTTCACCCGCGACCCGTTCGCGGTCGTCGGCGAGGGCGTCAACCTCAACCGCATGTACTCCGTCACCCGCAACCGCGAGACCCTGTACGGCAAGTACATCTTCAAGTACCACCCCGACTACAAGGACGTCTCCCTGTACTTCCGCCGCGACTGCCAGTTCCACACCGAGGGCGGCGACGTGCTGAACATCAACGAGAAGACCCTCGCCGTCGGCATCTCCCAGCGCACCCAGGCCGCCGCTATCGACATCATGGCCCAGAACATCTTCTGGAACTCCGACTCCAAGGTCGAGCGCATCCTTGCCTTCGACATCCCGGTCTCGCGCGCCTTCATGCACCTCGACACGGTCTTCACCCAGATCGACGTCGATAAGTTCACGATCCACCCCGCCATCATGGGCACCCTGCGCGTCTACGAGCTGACCGCCGGCAAGAACCCGGGCGACGTGAACATCCGCCTGATCGAGGACACCCTCGAGCACGTCCTGGAGGACGCCACCGGCGTCGACCAGGTCAAGCTGATCCCCTGCGGCGGCGGCGACCCGATCGCGGCCTCCCGCGAGCAGTGGAACGACGGCTCCAACACCCTGTGCGTCGAGCCCGGCAAGATCTGCGTCTACGCCCGCAACACCGTCACCAATGACGTGCTGTACAAGGAGGGCCTGGACCTTCTCGTCGTGCCCTCCGCCGAGCTCTCCCGCGGCCGCGGCGGCCCGCGCTGCATGAGCATGCCCTTCTGGCGCGAGGACCTCTAAGTCTTTCCGTTTCCGGTGCGGTCCCCCTACAACCGCACCGGTTTCGCCCGTCAAACGGGCAACACTAATTACTTACGTAATTCATTTCTTCGAAAGGAAACGAACCATGGGTGTTAACCTCTCCGGCCGTAGCTTCCTCAAGCTCCTCGACCTCACCACCGAGGAGATCGAGTACCTGCTCAAGCTCTCCAAGAACTTCAAGGACATGAAGCGCGCTGGCGTTCCGCACCGCTATCTCGAGGGCAAGAACATCGTTCTGCTCTTCCAGAAGACCTCCACTCGTACCCGCTGCGCCTTCGAGGTCGGCGGCATGGATCTGGGCATGGGTGTCACCTACCTCGATCCGGGTTCGTCGCAGATGGGCAAGAAGGAGTCCATCGAGGACACCGCCCGCGTTCTCGGCCGCATGTATGACGGCATCGAGTTCCGTGGCTTTGCCCAGGACGATGTCGAGGAGCTCGCTGCTAAGTCCGGCGTGCCCGTGTGGAACGGCCTGACCACTGAGTGGCATCCCACCCAGATGCTCGCCGACATCCTGACCGTCCAGGAGAACTTCAACTACGACATCAAGGGCAAGACCCTCGTCTTCATGGGCGACTGCAAGAACAACGTTGCTCGCTCCCTCATGGTTGTCTGCTCCAAGCTTGGCATGAACTTCGTGGCCTGCGGCCCCGAGGAGTGCATGCCCGCTGACGACGTCATCGAGGCCTGCAAGCCCATCGCCGAGGCCAACGGCTGCACCATCAAGCTGACCACCGACGTCAAGGACGGCGTCACCGGTGCCGACGTTATCTACACCGACGTGTGGGTCTCCATGGGCGAGCCTGACGAGGTCTGGGCCGAGCGCATCGCTCAGCTCACCCCGTATCGTGTCACCTCCGAGGTCATGGCTATGGCCAACCCGGGTGCCATCTTCCTGCACTGCCTGCCCAGCTTCCACGACACCAACACCACGATTGGCGCCGAGAAGTGCGAGCAGTTCGGCATCACCGAGCAGGAGGTCACCGACGAGGTCTTCGAGAGCCCCGCTTCCAAGGTCTTCGACGAGGCCGAGAACCGCATGCACACCATCAAGGCCGTCATGTACGCCACGCTCAAGTAAGTGCATCTAGCATCTCGCTCGGGGTGTATTGTTGAACACCCCGAGCGGCTTTATCTGGTAAAAATCTCGATCGAGCGGCAGGCACGGCACGGAAGAGCCGCTTCGGGCGAGATCAGTAAATGATTTATGAAGGGGGGATGAGAACTATGACTGAGACCGCTAAGAAAAAGCGCGGTATGCCTTCATCGTTCACCATTCTTCTTGCTCTGCTGGCAATTGTTGCAGTGATTACCGTTATCGTCTCCGGCACGTCCGGCGGCGCGGTTACTGCCGCCCGTCTGAGCGATTTCTGCACCGCCCCGATCAAGGGCTTCGCTGACGCTCTGCCCGTCTGCCTCTTCGTTATGATCCTCGGCGGCTTCCTCGGTATGATGACCGAGACCGGCGCCCTGGACAACGGCATCGCCGTCCTGGTGCAGAAGCTTAAGGGTAACGAGATCATGCTCATTCCCGTGCTGATGCTCATCTTCTCCCTCGGTGGTACCACCTATGGTATGTGCGAGGAGACCGTTCCCTTCTACGCCCTGCTTGCCGCTACCATGATGGCCGCTGGCTTCGACCCGATGGTCGGCGCCGCTACCGTCCTGCTCGGCGCTGGCTGCGGCTGCTTGGGCTCCACGGTTAACCCGTTCGCCGTCGGCGCTGCCGTCGACGCCCTGACCGGCGTTGACATTGCCGTGAACCAGTCCATCATCATCGGCCTCGGTGCCGTCCTGTGGCTTGTTACCACCGTCATGTCCATCGTCTTCGTGATGAACTATGCCAAGAAGGTCAAGGCTGACAAGGGTTCCACCATCCTCTCGATGCAGGAGCTCAAGGACGCCGAGGAGGCACATGGCAAGGCTGCTTCCGAGGTCCACAAGGAGGTCAAGCTCACCGGTCGTCAGAAGGGTGTTCTGATCGCCTTCGCCTTCACCTTCGTCGTCATGATCGTCGGCTTCATCCCGCTGGCCGACCTCAACGAGGGCGTCGCCAACTTCTTTGACGCTGGCGCTGTCTACGATGCCGACGGTAATGCTGTCGTCCAGGGCTGGTCTGCCCTGATCACCGGCCTGCCCATTGGCCAGTGGTACTTCGACGAGGCTTCCACCTGGTTCTTCCTCATGGCTATCCTGATCGGTATCATCGGTGGCCTGTCCGAGAAGCAGATCGTCAACACCTTCATCACCGGCGCTGCCGACATGATGTCCGTTGTTCTCGTCATCGCCCTCGCCCGTGGCATCTCCGTCCTCATGGCTAGCACCGGCCTCGACGTCTTCGTCCTCGACGCTGCCGCCAATGCCCTGGCTGGCCTGTCCGGCGTGATCTTCGCTCCCATGAGCTTCCTGGTCTACTTCGGCCTGTCCTTCCTGATTCCTTCGACCTCCGGTATGGCCACCGTCTCCATGCCCATCATGGGACCGCTGGCTGTTAAGCTCGGCTTCTCGCCCGAGGTCATGGTCATGATCTTCTCCGCCGCCATCGGTGTCGTGAACCTGTTCACCCCGACCTCCGGCGCCATCATGGGCGGTCTCGCCCTGGCCAAGATCGAGTGGACGACCTGGCTCAAGTTTGCCCTTAAGCTCATCGTCGCGCTCTCCGTCGTCTGCGCCGTCATCCTGACCGTCGCCTGCGTGCTGCTCTAAGTACCCAACGGGTACCCCACGGAAACCTTGACGATCCTGTAGAGGATCACCTGGTCATCGTCTGTCCGGTGGGGTCAACCCACCGGTAGACTCCTACCTTTAGCCCCCTCCCGTTCCGTGCGCGGGAGGGGGCGCTTTTTTGTTCCGCGGTTTTACCAAACCGCGGAACCGGTCGACGCTGCAAACCCGCCAGAGCGGCAATCTGACGTTCAATCGTCGGGCATGGCCAAAAGGCCTATGCCCTCCTCTTTCACGTCACCTTGCTCGCTCTGACGGGCTTTCGCTGACTTATGCTCCACCTGCGACGTTCCCCTTGTTGGTGCAGGGGGAAGTTTGCTCGCTCTGGTGCCCGTTCGCTGGCTTCAGCTCTGCCTGCGACGTTTTCATTGTTGGTGCTGAGTGACTTGTTCCCCGTTCCAAACGAGCTGCCCCGGGTCCCCGGTGGTTGTGGTGAGCGTGTTTGGTTGGTGCCTGTTGATGGTCTGGGTATCGGGGAGGGCGGGCTCCGTTATAATCGCCTAGGACATTAAATGGAAACGGGACGGGAGCCACACATGCGCCAGGGTTTCGACAATGCGAAGTACATCGAGCTGCAGGCTGCTCACATTAAGGAGCGCATCTCGCAGTTTGGTGGCAAGCTCTATTTGGAGTTTGGCGGCAAGCTGTTTGACGACTATCACGCGAGCCGCGTGCTGCCGGGTTTTGAGCCGGACAGCAAGTTTCGCATGCTCAAGAGCATAGCCGACGACGTCGAGGTCATCATCGCCATTAACGCGAACCACATCGAGAAGAACAAGGCTCGCGGTGACCTGGGCATTACCTATGACGAGGACGTTTTGCGCCTGGTCGACCTGTTCCGCGGCAATGGTTTTGCTGTCGCGGCCGTGGTCATCACCCAGTACGCCGGCCAGCCCGCCGCCGACGTCTTCCGTAATCGCCTAAACGCGCTCGGTATTCCCGCCAAGCTGCACTATCCCATCGAGGGCTATCCCCACGACGTCGATCTGATCGTGTCCGACGACGGCTACGGCAAGAACGAGTTTGTCGAGACCACCCGTCCGCTCGTCGTGGTCACCGCGCCGGGTCCTGGCTCGGGTAAGCTCGCCACCTGCCTGTCGCAGCTCTATCACGAGCACAAACACGGCACCGCCGCCGGCTACGCCAAGTTCGAGACTTTCCCGGTCTGGAATCTGCCCCTCACGCATCCGGTCAACATCGCCTATGAGGCCGCCACGGCCGACCTTGACGATGCCAATATCATCGACTCCTTCCACTTGGAGGCCTACAACAAGACCACGGTCAACTACAACCGTGACGTCGAGGCCTTCCCGGTGGTCCGTGCCCTGATGGAAAAGATCCTGGGCAAGAGCCCCTACCAGAGCCCCACCGACATGGGTGTTAATATGGTCGGCTTTGCCATCACCGATGACGATGCCTGTCGCGACGCTTCCAAGATGGAGATTGTCCGCCGCTACTTTACCGCGGTCGAAAATGTGCGCCGTACCGGCGTGGGCGATGAACAGGTTGATCGTCTCAAGATCATTATGAAGAAGGCCGGTATCGACAAGAATTACTCGCCGGCACGCTCGGCCGCCCTTACCAGGGAGCAGCTGACGGGTGGCCCCGTAGGCGCCATGGTCATGCCCGACGGCTCCGTGGTGACCGGCAAGACTTCCACGCGCCTGGGCTCCGCGAGCTCGCTCATCATGAATGCACTTAAGCATGTCTCGGGCGTTGACCTTGAGCTCGAGGTCATCAGCGATGAGGCGATCGAGCCTATCAGCAAGCTCAAGACGCATTTCCTGGGTAGCAAGAACCCGCGCCTGCACACCGACGAGACGCTTATGGCGCTCTCGATCACCTCGGCAACGAGCGAGACGGCGGCCCGCGTCCTTTCGGGCCTGGAGCAGCTGCGCGGGTGCGATGCCTTCTTTAGCGTGATCATCTCGCCGACGGACGAGACGGTGTTGCGCAAGCTGGGCATCAACGTGTGCTGCGAGCCCAAGTTCGAGCGCCGTGGTTTCTTCCACCGCTAAGCCTGGATAAATTGGTCTGAAAGGGGCACATCGGGTATGCATTCGGTGTGCCCCTTTTATCAACAAAGCTACCGTTTAACCTAAAAATAGCCCGCTTACCTGCCTATAAGCGATTTGGGCGGTATACAATAACCCTAATTGTTTCATCCTTTTGCGGGGATGCCGCATGATGGATGTTGCCGGCCATCATGGGGTGTGCCGGTCGCGCACGGTGCAAGTGATGCCCGTGCTCGGTTTGAGGAGGCTGCCATGGCTGGCAAGGGTCGTGCGAGTGTCAACGATATGAAGCGTGTCGAGGTGCAGGTGCTGATGGAGATCGCACAGCTGTCCGAAGACAACGGCGGATTTTATGGCTTTTCGCGCAAGACGCTTGCCGAGCGTGTGGGGGTGTCTCCGTATCGCGCCCGCGCGGCAATTGAACGCTTGGAATCCGAAGACATCATCGAGGTCGTCTCGCGCTACAGCGACGACGGCGGCCAGCTCGCAAATGGTATTTGTCTCACGGAGCGTGGCGAGTGGTATCTAGAGGGCGTCCGTGCCGGCATGCTCGTGCGGGACTTGATCAAGGACGAAGTCGTCGATCGATAACAGCGTGCATTCATAGTGGAAGCGACGCCGTCTGGGCAACCGGACGGCGTTTTGTTTCGAGATGGAGAAATACGATTGCGCGTAAGAAAAAATGCGTACGGCGCGCGTCGCGAGTATTACAATAAAGACCCGTAAGATGTGTATGGACAACTTCTACGGGAAGCGCAGGTAATTCAATATGACCAAGCATGTGTTCGTGACCGGCGGCGTGGTTTCGTCTCTGGGCAAGGGTATTACCGCGGCCTCGCTGGGCCGTCTGCTCAAGTCGCGCGGCTACAAGGTAACGATGCAAAAGGCCGACCCGTATCTGAACGTCGACCCCGGCACCATGAGCCCGTTCCAGCATGGTGAGGTCTTTGTGACCGAGGACGGCTACGAGTCCGATCTGGACCTGGGCCACTACGAGCGCTTTATTGACGAGAACCTGACCCGCGATTCCAACTTTACGACTGGTGCCATCTATAAGAGCCTGATCGCCCGTGAACGTCGCGGTGACTTTTTGGGCGGTACCGTGCAGGTGATTCCGCACGTCACGAACGCCATTAAGGATAAGTTCCGTCGTATTGAGGAACAGACCGGCTCCGACGTGGTCATCACTGAGTTGGGCGGCACCATCGGCGACATCGAGTCGCAGCCGTTTGTGGAGGCTATCCGCCAGTATCGCAAGGAGGCCGGCCCCGAGAACGTCTGCTACATCCACGTGTCGCTCGTTCCCTATATCGCCGCCGCCCACGAGGTCAAGACCAAGCCGACGCAGCACTCCGTTAAGGAGCTCCGCAGCTTTGGTATCCAGCCCGATATTATCGTTCTGCGCTCCGACCACCATATCGACGATGCCATTCGCGGCAAGATCGCAAGCTTCTGCGACGTCGACACCGACTGTGTCTTTACCAACGAGGACTGCGCGAGCATCTACGATGTTCCGCAGCTGCTTGCCGAGCAGGACTTTGACCTTCGCATTTGCGAGCGCCTGGGTTTGGACCCGCGTGAGCGCGACATGAGTGAGTGGAACGAGTTCCTGCGCAAGCAGAATCACGCCAACCATCACGCCGACAAGGTGAAGATCGCCGTCGTGGGCAAGTATACGCAGCTGCCCGATGCGTACCTGTCGGTTATCGAGGCCCTGCACCACGCGGGCGTGTTCTACGATCGCCACGTTGACGTGCAGCTGGTCGACGGCGAGAGCCTCGACGAGCAGAACGTCTCCGAGGTTCTGGGTGACGCCTCGGGCATCTTGGTCCCTGGCGGCTTTGGCAAGCGCGCCCTGGAGGGCAAGATCCTCGCGGCCGAGTTCGCCCGCGAGCACAAGATTCCGTATCTGGGCATTTGCCTGGGTATGCAGGTTGCCGTGTGCGAGTTCGCCCGCAACGTGGTCGGCCTTGCCGGTGCCAGCTCTTCCGAGTTCGATCCGGATGGCCCGTATAGTGTCATCGATCTGATGAGCTCGCAGGAGGACGTGACCGAGAAGGGCGGCACCATGCGTCTGGGTGCCTATCCGTGCAAGCTTGCTGCCGATTCCCTCGCGCGCGAGGCCTATGGCGAGGAGCTCGTCTACGAGCGTCACCGTCACCGTTTTGAGTTCAACAACGCCTTCCGTGACCAGCTCGAGGACGCCGGTCTGGTTATCTCGGGTCTTTCGCCCGACGAGCGTCTGGTCGAGATGGTCGAGCTGCCGCGCGACGTACATCCGTGGTATGTGGCCACCCAGGCTCATCCCGAGTTCAAGAGCCGTCCGACCAACCCGCAGCCGCTGTTCCGCGAGTTCGTGCGCGCCTCGATCGGCCAGCACGAGGGTGTCGACCGTCTGCAGGTGACGCCCAAGAACCTCGCTACGGACTAAGGGTGCCGGCGAATAAGGAACATACCGAAGCTACTCCCTCGTCGCTCGCTGTGGCGGCGGGGGAGTATCTCGATTACCTCGCGGTCGAGCGGGGCTTGGCGCGCAATACGATTGCGGCCTACCGTCGTGACCTGACGACGTACTGCGCCTATCTGGGGCGGGCGGGCATTGTGTCTTTTGAAGAGGTGACCCGTCAGGTCGTGGAGGACTTTGTTGCCGATCGCCGCGACGGAGGCTATTCCGACGCCTCGGTGGAGCGCGCGCTTGCTGCCGTGAAGGGCCTGCATGCCTTTTTGGTGCGCGATGGGGCCGTGGCCCAAAACCCGACGGCAGCGTTGCGCCTGCCCAAAAAGGCAGATCGCCTGCCGGAATACCTTTCGGTAGAGGATGTCTCGGCACTGCTCGATCAAGACTTTCCCGAGGGCGAGATGGGACTGCGCGATCATGCCATCTTGGAAGTGCTTTACGGCTGCGGCTTGCGCGTGAGCGAGCTGGTTGGGCTCGATGTGGGCGATATCCATATTGATGACGGGTTTGTCCTGGTGCGCGGTAAGGGCTCCAAGGAGCGTCTGGCCCCGTTGGTGGGAAGCGCGGCGCGTGCCCTGACACACTATATAGGTGACGGGCGCACTCTCCTGGCCGCCCATGCTCGCGGGACGGAGACCTTGGCGGTCTTTTTAAATAAGAACGGGCGTCGCCTGTCGCGCCAGGCCGTGCATGCGATATGCGAGCGGTATGGGCGTCAGGTGGGGCTGGTGGGGCTCCATCCCCATACCTTGCGCCACTCCTTTGCCACTCATATGCTCGCGGGCGGTGCCGACCTGCGTGTGCTGCAGGAGATTTTGGGCCATGCCGATATTTCGACCACGCAGGTCTACACGCATGTCGACCGCACGCAACTGACCGAGGTCTATCTGGCGGCGCATCCGCTGGCACATCGCTAGCACCTCGCTGACCTGCATATTTATAAATATTAAGGGGGACGGGCCCCAGATTGCCGAGATGCACTTTTGCGCGCACGGGCAATCTGGGGCCCGTCCCATTTTTCGCTAGACACCGACGCGGTGGTGGGCCGTGTGTACCGTGGGTGGGGGAGTTTGGGGGCGATGTGAACGGTGTGTAAAGGGACGTAAAAATCGCCTCAAGGTCAACTTGAAGGTTGAGGTTCGCGGGCGTGGTTCTACAGGTGGCATCCCGCCTTTGCTGCAAACACAACATATTGTGTTTTCGAACATATGCTCGGGGGTGTTTTACAACATATTGGGGGTGGAATAGTGGGGTGGGGTGGGGGAAGGGGTGGGGAAAGGTGTTGAAAAATGGGGCGGTTCCCCATATTATTGATGACGTCGACAGGCGGGGTGGTTCCCCGCGTACGTGCCATCTGAGTAACCGAGGGGAGGGCGCACATGGGAATGACGGGTGCATATGAGCGCAATCTCGATGCAAAAGGTCGTCTATCCCTGCCTGCACCCCTTCGTGAGGAGCTTGGAGAGCACGTTCGCGTGTTCAAAGCCCTGGATGTCGATGCTCTGTACGTGTTCTCTGCCGAGGCCTTCGATAAGTGGGTCGAAGGACTCTTCGCGGGTCGTGAGGGCCACGAGGGTTTTAACCCGCGTGACATTAACGACCAGAAGCTCATGAGGGCGATCAACAAGCGCACCACGTCGATGGATGTGGACAGCGCGGGTCGTATCGGTCTTTCTGAGTCTCTCCGCAAGCAGGCGAACCTCGACCGCGAGGTCACGGTTGTGGGTAACTACGACCACCTTGAGGTTTGGGACCGCGCCGCGGCCGATGAGGACGATGACGACGAGGCTCTGCTTGACCTCTTCTTCTCGTAAGGGCAAGGCACGAGTAACGGATGGAGCGTGGGATCTTGACACAAGAATATCGGCATGAACCTGTCATGCTCGGCGAAGTGCTTGAGTCGCTGCAGCTAAAGAGCGGCTCCGTTGTCTGCGATTGCACCCTTGGCGGTGCCGGTCATTCGGTAAAGATGGCTGCGCAGGTGGGGGAGACGGGCCTTTTGCTCGGCGTCGATCAGGACGACATGGCCCTCGAGGCCGCTGGCGCCCGTCTGGACCGCGAGGTTCCCGGCGTCCCGCACCAGCTGCTAAAGGGCAACTTCGGCGACTTGGACGAGCTGCTTTGCTCGGCCGAGGTGCCCGGGGTCGATGGCTTCCTGTTTGACTTGGGCGTTTCGTCACCGCAACTCGATATCCCTGGCAGGGGCTTTTCGTATAACGAGGACGCCCCATTGGACATGCGGATGGATCCGGGTAACAACACCTTAAACGCAGCTGAGGTCATCAACACCTATAACGAACACGACCTCGCCCGGATTCTACGCGTCTACGGCGAAGAGAAGTTCGCCTCGCAGATCGCGCGTGAGATCGTGCGCCGCCGCGAGCATGAGCCGATCGAAACCACCGGCCAATTTGTCGAGATCATCAAGGCGGGAATACCTGCTGCCGCTCGTCGGCATGGTGGGCACCCTGCCAAGAAAAGTTTCCAGGCCATTCGCATCGAGGTCAATCACGAACTCGATGTGCTCGAGCGAGGGCTAGACGCCGCCACAAGGTGGCTCAACCCGGGTGGACGCATCTGCGTCATCTCGTATCACTCGCTCGAGGACCGTATCGTAAAGAACCACTTTAAGGAGATGAGCCAGGGGTGCACGTGTCCGCCGGAGATTCCGGTGTGCGTGTGCGGCAACGTGCCGATACTCAAGGTCATCACCCGCAAACCCCTGGTTGCCCAACCCGATGAGGTTGCGCGCAACCCTCGGGCGAGATCAGCCAAGATCCGCGTGGCGCAGCGTCTGTAGACGCGACCGCGCGATATTGGACCTCCCGCTCGCACCATAAACGAAGCTTAAACACACTACCAACGTACTCGGGATGGGAGGCGGCATATCATGGGCTACAACACTTCAAACGCAGCACTCGCCTATGATATGAGCGCCATGCCCGCCTATCGTGAGACACCGCAGGCCCCCGTTGCTCCCCGCGAGCAGCGCACGCCGCGCTTTGATGTCTACACGGGCGCGGGCCGTCAGGCAAACCAGGCGGTAAGCCCGGTTTTCATGAGCGTTCTTAAAACGTTTTGCATCATTGCGGCCATCTTCATGACGATCGGTGTCGCCCGTGTGGCGCTCGCCGGCGTTACGGCCCAGGTGCTCAACAGCAATGCCGCGCTTACCAACACGCTCGAGAAGGCGACTGATGAGAGCTCCGACCTGGAGGTCATGCATTCGGTCTATGGTGCCGACACGCGCATTCGCGACCTTGCGGGCGCTTATGGCATGGTGGAGCCCAGTGAGAGCGTTACACTTGATTTTTCGCAGGATGCAGCCGCGGGCGCTAACTCGACCGCGACCGCTCAGTAACAAGACGGTAGCTGAGTATGACAAATGACTATCGCCGCGGCTCCGACGGGGGTCGCGGTTCTGGACGTCCCTCATCGCGGGGACGTTCTGGTTATCAAGGAACGGGTCGGCCATCTTACAACGCGAGGCCGTCCTATGGCAACGACCCCGCATCGCGTCTCCGTGGCTCGGGCGGACCTCGGGTACGCAATACGGGCGCGCGCAAGGGGTCGTCGTCTGAATGGGTTACGGGAGCGCCGCTGCCTCGCCGCGATGTCGTTATGGGCTGTATCGGGGTTGGCCTTGCCGCGGGCGTCTTCCGTCTTGCCGAATACCAGATCGTGAATGCTGACAAGCTGCGCGAGCGTGCGGACGCGCGTCGTCTGCTTTCACAGACGCTCTATGCCAAACGTGGCACTATCTACGACCGCAACGGCAACGTGCTGACGTCGTCGGTCGAATGCCGCAATGTCGCCGTGAACCCTCAGCTTGTCGAGGACGTCGACAAGACGGTCTCGGCGCTGGTCAAGGCTACCGGTATTGATAAAAAGACCTGCCGCAAGCTGGTGCTGTCTGATGGTTCCTGGGTGTATATCAAGCGCCAGGTCGACGAGGATGACGCTGCCGCCCTGGAAAAGAAGAATCTACCCGGCGTGCTCTTTGAGCAGGCGATGAAGCGGGTTTACCCGTATGGAAACCTGGCTTCTCAGCTGCTGGGCGTCGTGAACGTGGACAACGCTGGCCTGACGGGACTCGAAAAACAATACGATGAGCTTCTGACCGGAACGAATGGCTCTCTTGTGCGCGAGCGCGCAAGAGATGGCGGCTATATCGCGGGCGGTGCCTATAAAAAGGTTGCCGCGATCGATGGCGTGGATATCGTGACGACGATCGACGTCAACATTCAGCGTGCCGCGGAAGATGCCTTGGCCGAGGCGGTCGAGAAGACGAAGGCCAAAAACGGGTCGGCCCTGGTGACCGACCCGACGACTGGAGAGATCCTGGCCGCCTGCTCGTATCCGACCTACGACCAGACCAATTTGGAAAACGCCAAGACCGAGGACATGAACCTTCGTCTGGTGACGGATGCCTACGAGCCCGGCTCGGTCTTTAAGACGCTGGTTGCGGGCGCCGGATTTGATTTGGGCGTTGTGCGCCCGAGCACATCGTTTGAGGTTCCCGCGAGTATCAAGGTGGGCGACGATACCGTTACCGATGCCGACAAGCGTGACTACACCATGACAATGGACGTACGCGAGATGATGCGCCGTTCGTCCAATGTCGGTTTTGTCCTGGTGGGGCGCAAGATCGGTGCCGATGATTTTGCCACCTATGTGGACAAGTGGGGTATCGGTCAAAGCTCCGGTGTCGATTTTCCGGGTGAGAGTCTGGGCATCGTCAAGGAGCGCGACCAGTACGATGGTGCCACCTTGGGTGCTATGAGCTTTGGCCAGGCGCTGTCCGTCTCGCCGATTGAGGTCGCACGTGCCGTGGGCGGCATCGCGAACGGCGGCGTGATGATGACTCCGCACTTCTATAAGTCGAGCAAGGGCGATGAAAAGGATTGGGGCGAGGGGGATCGCGCGATTTCCGAGGAGGCCGCCTCGCAGGTGACATCGTGTATGCAGACGGTCGTTGCCGAGGGAACGGGCGTTGGCGGCGCGGTGGACGGCTACGACGTGGCGGGCAAGACTGGTACGGCCGAGCGCGCCGATGAGAACGGCGGCTACCTCAAAGAGAACTACATGTCGTCTTTTATGGGGTTTGCCCCGGCGCAGTCGCCCAAGGTCCTGTGCTATATCACCCTTGACGGAACCCCGTCAGGCTCCGATGCCGCCGCAGTGCCGTTCCAGTCCATTATGGCCAGTGCGCTTGACGTGTTGGGTGTCCCGCGCACCAAGTAGGGGGTTACTATCTATGAAATGGCCAGTCGGTTAATCCGGGTTGTTCACACGCCCTGCACCACGCGTAGGCGGCGCTGGGATACAATACGCCGATAGCATTATTAGGTTTACAGGGGAGCTGCAATGATAGAGATCGCCGTCAACAATCTCGCGGCCGCAACAGGGGCCCGAACCGTGACGGGAGAAGCCGATCGGGTATGCCGCGGTTGCGTTATCGACTCGCGCCAGGTTGAGGAGGGCACGATATTCGTCGCCTTCCTGGGTGAAAAGGTCGACGGCAACGACTTTGCTTCCCGTGCCATCGAGTCGGGTGCCGGCGCCGTAGTGATGACGCGCGAGCCCGATGCCGAGCTGCTTTCGCTGGCCCATGAGAAGGGCTGCGCCATCCTGCATACCGATGACCCCGAGGAGTTTTTGCTGCGCCTGGCTCACGCTTATCGTTTGGAGCTTGGCTGCCTGGTAATTGGCATTACCGGCTCTATCGGCAAGACAACGACCAAGGACGTGCTCGCCGCGGTGCTCGCCAAGCGTTATCGCGTTTGGGCAACCAAGGGTAACTACAACAACCTGATCGGTATGCCGCTCACGGTGCTGGCGGCCCCTGCCGACACCGAGGTTCTGGTGCTCGAGATGGGCATGAACCATTTCCACGAGATTGAGCGCATGTCTCAGTCCGCCAATCCCAACCTTGCCATTGTGACCAAGATCGGCACCTCCCATATCGGTATTCTGGGCAGTCGCGAGAATATCGCTCGTGCCAAATCCGAGATTGTTGGCGGCATGTGCGCCGCCGGAGACCTTCTCCCGTTGCTGGTTTTGGGTGGTGAGGACGACTTTACCCCGTTCATCCGCGACACCTTTGCTGCGCCTGCGGGCGTCGACGTGATGCTTGCGGGCGTCTCGGACGACGATGAGGTCCGTGCGTGCGACATTCGCATTGATGACGAGGGACGCCCGGTCTTTACGCTCGATTTTGGCTTGGGCGAGACTATCGACACACTGCTTGCCATTCCCGGCGCGCAGTCCGTTCCCAATGCCGTCAAGGCCGCAGCGGTTGCCTATCGCCTTGGCGTGACGCCCGAGCAGATCGATGTCGCCTTTAGGGGTCTTACGATTACCGGGCATCGTCAGGAAATCAAGCGCGCCAAGAGCGGCGCCCGCGTCATCGACGACTCATATAACGCCAGTGCCGAATCGATGGCAGCCGGCCTCGACCTGCTGTGTTCGCTTTCGTGCACGGGTTCGCGCATGGCGGTTCTGGGCGAGATGGGCGAGATGGGCGACGAGGCTCCTCGCATGCATGAGCTGGTGGGCGCCTATGCGGCGGCCAAGAAGCTCGATATGCTCGCATGTGTCGGCGGTGAGCTTGCCCAGCGTATGGCCGAGGCCGCGCGCATGATGGGTATGGATGAGGACCGCATTCAGGTGTTCTCCGACTATCAGCAGGTGCTCGACCGTATGGGCGGCGCTCTTGAGCAGCATGATGTCGTGCTGGTCAAGGGCTCACGCTTCGTTGAGCTCGATCGCTTTGTGGAAGGTGTGTGCTAGTCCATGTTCGGCAATCCTTCGTATCCTACGTACCAGGCCTTTTTGGGATTGGGCATCGCCGCCGTCATCGCGATGCTGCTTATGCCGTGGTGGATTAAGCTCCTGAAGGTCGAGGGCATCGGCCAGCAGGTTCGCGCCGATGGCCCCAAGCGTCACCTGATTAAGCAGGGCACGCCCACCATGGGTGGCGTCATCATCCTGGTTGCCGTTTCGCTGACCTGCCTTTTGATGGGAAAGCTCACCACCGAGCTCGTGCTTGTGCTGCTCGCCACGCTGGCAACCGGCGTTCTTGGCCTCATCGACGACCTGACTTCTGTCACGCACGGCCGCTCGCTCGGCCTGACGCCTCACGCCAAGATGATTGGCCTTACCCTCATCTGCGTTACCTTTACCGTGCTTGCTGTCAACTGGTGCGGCGTCGCCCCCGAGATTCGTTTCCCCGGTGGCCTGACGATCGACCTTGGTGTGCTCTCGACCACCATTTGCGGCCTCTCTTTTCCGTGGCTCTACCTTGTCTTTTGCTGGCTGATGATCGCGGGCCTTTCCAACGCCGTAAACCTCACCGACGGCTTGGACGGTCTTGCCGGCGGCACCTCCATGATCGCCATGCTGGCCATGGCTGCCATGGCGTTTTTGCACGGCGATGTGAACCTGTCCATCTTCTGCACGGCGTGCGCCGGCGCCTGCCTGGGCTTTTTGTGGTTCAACTGCTATCCGGCGAGCATCTTTATGGGCGATACCGGCTCGCTTGCCCTGGGTGCCGCTTTTGCCTGCACCTCCATCATGACCAACACCGAAGTCGTTTCCCTCATCATCGGCGGTCTGTTTATCGTCGAGACCCTGTCGGTCATGATCCAGGTTGTCTATTTCCACTTTACGCACAAGCGCGTCTTCCTTATGGCGCCCATTCATCATCATTTCGAAAAGAAGGGCTGGGCCGAGACCAAGGTCGTCATCCGTTTTTGGATTGTCGCCGCGGCCTTCGGAGCCCTGGGCCTCGCGTTGTTCTTCCAGTTGGGATAGTGGTCTTTCATGCCTCTTGCTGATGTCTTTAGCCTGCTCGTTTTGGGCCAGGGTAAGTCCGGTCTTGATGTCGCTCGCTGGGCGCTTGCACATCCCGAGCGTGTGAGTGCCGTTACCGTTTACGGTGGCGGCGCGTCCGAGCCCAACGATGCCACGCGCTCGCTCGAGGCGCACGGGGCATCGTTTGTCTACGGAACCGAGCAGGTCGAGGGCGCGTTTGATGTATGCGTGACGTGTCCGGGCATCTCGGAGTTCTCGGCATTCTTTAAGGCTGGCCGTGATCACGCTGCCCAGATTATGGGTGAGCCCGAGTTTGCCTACCGTCTGTCTCCCCAAAATTGGATTGCCATTACGGGCACCAACGGCAAGACGACAACCACGTCACTGACCGATTACCTGCTCAAGGCCGCCGGTGAAGCCAGCGTGGCCGTCGGCAATATCGGTGAGCCGCCGGTGAACGAGATCGATGGCCGCGCACACAATGAGTGGTTTGTGGCCGAACTGTCGAGTTATCAGATTGCTACGACCGCCGAGCTTCATCCTCGCGTGGCTGTGCTGCTCAACATCACGCCCGACCACCTGGGCTGGCACAAGAGCCACAAGAACTATGCGCTCGCCAAGATTAAGCTCTTCGAGAATATGGTCGACGATGACCTGGTGATTGTTGATGTCGAGGATGCCGGTATCCACGAGTTCGATGAGTACATCTATGTTCCGGGCCGTCGCATCTGCAAGGTTGCTTTTGACGAGCCTGCGGGCGAGGACGCCGCATTTGTTCGCGATGGCAAGATGGTCATTCGCCTGAAGGGCGTCGAGACCCCGCTCGTCGATACGTCCGAGCTTAAGATTTCGGGCCATCACAATGTAATCAATGCCCTGTGTGCTGCCACGGCGGCCCTGACGGTCGGCGCCGATGTTGACAGTGTGTGTCGCGGCCTGGTCTCGTTCCAGCCGCTGGAGCACCGCGTTGAGCCCTGTGGCGAGATCGATGGCGTGCGCTATGTCAACGATTCCAAGGCAACGAACACCGATGCGGTCGAAAAGGCCCTGACGGCGTTTCCCGATGACGATGTGATCTTGCTGCTCGGCGGTCACGATAAGGGCACGCCGCTCGAGTCCTTTGCCCGCGTTGTGATGGATAACGTTCGCTCGGTGGTCTGCTTTGGCGACGCGCGCGAGCGCTTTACCGCCGCTATGGACGAGGCGGATGTCGACGGTGATGTCGATATCGCCCAGGCCGACGACCTGCGCGATGCCGTGGACGTTGCCCGTTCGCTCTCGAGCCGCGGCGATGTGATCTTACTGTCGCCCGCCTGCTCTTCGTTCGATGAGTTCTCGGGCTACGAGGAGCGCGGTCGCGTGTTTAAGGACTATGTGGCCCAGCTTGCCGCTGCGTCCAATACGCAAATGGAATAGGGGTTTCCGGTGAGAGAGGAGAGCCCCCGACAGAATATGAGGAGGCCCGACTCGGACCGTGCTTCCTCGCAGTGCATCACGCCGCGCGCCGGTCGTCGCACGCAGGGCATCGGCGAACGTTATATCGCCGGCGTCCCCGCACGTATCATGCGACCCCGCCTGGTCTTTTTGACCTGCCTGTTCTCGCTGGTCTGTTTTGGCCTGCTTATGGTGTACTCGGCTTCTTCAGTCGAGGCGCTTCACGAGAACGACTCCGCGACCTACTTTTTGTTCCGGCAGTTTATGTTCACTGTCGTCGGTGTTGCTGCCCTCGAGTTCATCGCGCGCGTTGCACCCGATAGCTGGTTTGGCGAAGGGGCGCTTAAACTTGCCCTTATCGCTATGATGATCTTGCTGCTTGCGGTGTTCCTCTTTGGTAGCGGCAGCCGTGGCGCTACGCGTTGGCTGAGCATTGCCGGCATTCAGTTTCAGCCATCGGAGTTTCTCAAGCCGTTTGCCATTGCCTATTCTGCCATCATGCTCGATCGCGTGTTTTCGTCCGGCGGTAACATCAATGAGTTCCTTAAGGGCATGGGCTTATATTTGGGCATATCGCTCGTCTTGATTTTTATTCAGCCCGACTTTGGCACCATCCTGATTATTCTGTTGACGATCATGTGCATGGCGCTTTTTGCCGGTCTTGACCCAAAATTCATTATCGGTGCGATTCTTGCTGGCGCCGTCATCATCGTGATCGCTCTTGTCGTCGAGCCGTACCGTATGGTGCGCATTCAGGTTCTCTTGAACCCTTGGGCAGATGAATATGGAGACGGGTATCAGGCAACGCTCGCCATTATGGCGTTTGCTTCGGGCGGACTGTTCGGCCGCGGTATCGGCAACTCAACCATGAAGTACTCGTATTTGCCCGAGGCACACAACGACTACATCCTGGCCATCATTGGCGAGGAGGTTGGCTTTTTGGGGACGCTGCTGTTTTTCTTGGTGTTTGCGATGCTGATCTACTCGGCGTTTCGAATTGCCGAGCAGGCCGCCGATCGTCGCGGGGCGCTCATGGCTTCGGGCTCTGCGGTTATCCTCGCGGTGCAGTTTTTGATCAACGCGCTGGGTATTCTCAACGTGTTTCCTATGACGGGTAAGCCGCTGCCGTTTATCAGCTATGGCGGCTCGTCGATTATCGTGTCGCTCATGCTCGCCGGGCTTATTTTACGCGTCTCGCACGAGAGCGCTCGACGCGATGAATACGATCGTCGTCGCGATAGCTTTGCCGTTATGGACGAGAGCACTGCCGGTGTTCCCCATACGCGTGGGGAGCGCTCGTCGCGTGGCGGTTTTACCGTCTTGAACGGTTTTGCTTCGGAGTCGGATGCCCGTCCGCGCTCGGCGCCGCAGAGTCGCCCGCAACGACCGACGCCGCGCAATACGGGTGGCGGATATAATCGGATCGACTTGAATTCGGACCCGTCGGCGCGCTTGCGCACCGACGACCAGGGGCCGCGCGTACGAAGGGACTACCATGACCGATAAGATGACCGTTGCTATCGCAGCCGGCGGCACGGCGGGACATATCAACCCCGCACTCGCCTTGGCCGAGGAGCTACGTGACCGTGGCCACCACGTTGTGTTTGTGGGTCAGTCGCATAAGCTCGAGGGTCGTCTGGTTCCCGAGGCAGGGTTCGATTTTGTGCCGATTACGGTTACGGGCTTCGACCGCTCTCGCCCTTGGACGGCGTTGAGCTCGCTGTGGCGTGTCTATAAGGCGAAGCGCACGCTCGGCAGCCATTTTTCTAAAGCCTGCAAGCCCGATGTCGCTATAGGTTTTGGCGCCTATGTCGAGGTCCCGCTTCTGGGCTGGTGCAAAGACGCGGGCATTCCGTATCTGCTGCACGAACAGAACTCCGTTCCGGGCCTTGCTAACAAGATGATGAGTTCGCATGCCGCCCGCGTTTGCATCTCGGTGCCGGCAGCACGTTCCGTGTTTGAGCGCGAGGGCGATCCTGACCATGTGCTCATGACCGGCAACCCCGTGCGCCGTTCTGTGATCGAGGGGGATCGGGTTCGCGGTCGCAGGGCTCTCGCCGTGCCTGAGGACGCCACACTCCTGCTGGTTTTTGGCGGCTCACTTGGTGCTCAACATCTTAATGAGCGCGTGGCTTCGCTTAAAAACGAGTTGCTCTCGCGCGATAATCTCTATGTTTTGCATTCGACGGGCGCCGATGGCTTTGAGGACACCGAGCGTGCTCTTGCCCTGATGCCCGAGGAGGCGAAGCGGTATCGCGTCCAGCCCTACATCGACAATATGGGCGATATGCTGGCCGCGGCCGATTTGGTCCTCTCGCGCTCGGGCGCTTCGAGCGTTGCCGAGATCGCGGCCCTTGCCACACCTTCGGTACTGGTGCCGTATCCGCATGCGACGGCCGATCATCAGACCACCAATGCCCGCTATCTGGTCGATGCCGGTGCTGGCGTGCTCTGCGCCGATGCCGATATCGATACCCAGGCGTTTGCCGATGAGCTGCTGCATCTTATCGATGATGCGCAGGCGCGCGATGCCATGCGTCAGGCGGCTCGCGGTTTGGCCCAGGACCGCGCTGCCGTCCTTTTGGCAGACGCGGTAGAAGGATTGCGTTAGTTAGACGGGATATCGCGGGTCGCCCTCGCGCGGATGCGATAGGTGCGGTACAGTAGACGGGTTACAGGCAGTGTTTACGCAAGGAGTACACGAGCACATGGCTGATTCCCAGACTGCAACCTCCGCGCCCGATTTCAAGAGCGCCCATTTTATCGGTATCGGTGGCGCCGGCATGAGCGGCATCGCCCTCGTCCTTCACGAACGCGGTTATGTCGTTACCGGCTCCGACCTTAAGACGTCGCGCTATATTCGCCAGCTTACCCGCGCCGGCGTGAAGGTGCATGTGGGCCATGAGGCCGCCACCATCGACGAGGTCAAGCCCGATGTCGTCGTGGTCTCTACCGCTATTCCCGAGTCCAACCCCGAGCTCGTCCGTGCGCGCGAGCTGGGTATTCCCGTGTGGCCTCGCGCCAAGATGCTCTCGGCTCTGGGCCACGGCTACACCACCGTCGCCGTCGCCGGTACTCACGGCAAGACCACGACCTCTTCGATGTGTGCCACCATGCTCGACCGCATGGGTCTGGACCCCAGCTTCCTGATCGGTGGCATTGTCGAGGGCTACGATACCAACGGCAAAAACGGCTCGGGCGACTATTTTGTCGCCGAGGCGGATGAGTCCGACAGCTCCTTCCTGTTCCTTAACCCCAATGTGGTCATCGTGACCAACGTCGAGGCCGACCATCTCGATCATTACTCGGGTATCGAGGAGATCGAGGCCACCTTCGCCAAGTTTATGAGTCTGGTGGGCGAGGACGGCACGGTCATCGTCTGTGGCGAGGACCCGCATCTGGTCGAGCTTGCCAAGTCGACGGGCCGTCATGTGCTTTCCTATGGCTTTGCCGAGACCAACGACATCGTCTGCGTGCATCCGGATGTCAAGGGCATCCAGAGCGACTTTATCGTTCGCTTTGAGGACGGCACCGAGCACGCTGTCGAGATTAAGAGCAACCCCGGTCGTCACAACATGCTCAACGCCACGGCCGTCTTGACCGTCGCCCATGTCCTAGGCCTCGATATCGACGCCGCCACTAAGGCACTTTCGAGTTTTGAAGGCGTCCGCCGTCGCTTTACCCACGTGGGCGATATCGACGGCATCACGGTGGTTGACGATTACGGCCATCATCCCACCGAGGTCAAGGCGACCCTCGCTGCCGCTTCGTCGCTTGGCTACAAGCATGTCGACGTCGTGTTTCAGCCGCACCGCTACTCGCGTCTGCAGGCTCTGTGCGACGACTTTGCCGATGCCTTCGCCAATGCCGACAAGCTGCTGTTGATTGACGTGTTCTCTGCCGGCGAGATGCCCATCCCGGGCGTCACATCCAAGATGCTCGCCGATACCGTGCGCGCTAAGCACCCCGGTAAGGAGGTCGTGTACTGCTCGAGCCGTCTTGAGCTCAACGAGGAGCTCGAGAAGATGGTGGGCGAGGGCGATCTGCTGCTTACCATGGGTGCTGGCGACGTCACAACGGTCGGCCCCGAGTTCATCGAGTATCTGACTGCCAAGAAAGACGCTTAAACCCCATGGGTCTGTTTAACGCCGTCATGGCGCTTTCGGGCATGATCGATACGGACGTAATCGAGGATGAACGCCTCGCGCGCCATACGAGCTATCGTATCGGCGGCAAGGCGGACCTCTTTGTGACGTGTCACAGCTATCATGCCCTGCGTCGCGCCGTGGCGGTGCTCGATCGCGAGCAGGTGCCGTGGGTCATTATCGGCAAGGGATCTAATCTGCTTGTTGCCGATGCAGGCTATCGCGGCGCCGTCATTTCGTTGGGGCGCGAGTTCCAGCGTACGGTTGTCGCTGAAGACGGTTGCACGCTGACGGTCGGTGCGGGCGTGATATTCGCTCGCCTAGTCAACGACGCGCTGTCGCGCAGCCTTTCGGGCCTTGAGTTTGCGGTCGGTATTCCCGGCTCCGTTGGCGGCGCCGTGTCCATGAATGCCGGCACGCGAACCGAGTGGATTGGCTCGCTGGTCGAAGATGTCGTTACATTTGACCCGGGCTCCGGCATCAAGCATTACGCGGGCTCTGAGATCGCTTGGGGCTACCGTGAATGCAGCCTGCCGCGTAACGAGATCATTCTGGAGTGCGTGCTCAAGCTCAAACCCGCTTCCAAGGCCGATATCCGTGAACGTATGGAGCGGTACCTGACGCGGCGCAAGCGCACGCAGCCCATGGGCTGTGCATCCTGCGGGTCGGTATTTCGCAACCCGCCCGATGCGAGCGTGGGAAAGCTCATCGAGGATTGTGGATTAAAGGGTTTTTCGGTTGGCGGCGCGGAAGTTTCGCCCGTACACGCTAATTTTATCGTTAATAACGGAACCGCCTCGGCCGATGACGTGGCCGCGGTTATCAGGCATGTGCACGGAAAGGTGAGGGAGGCGTATGGCATCGAGCTCAGACCGGAAGTTAAATTCCTCGGCTTCTAGAGCATCGAAACCAACCTTCCGCCGCGCCGGAGGGCGTTCCGGCTCACCGTCTCAGCCTCAACGTAAATCCGTTATGCCTTCTAAGCCTGCTGGGTCCGTGCGGCCTGCCAAGCGTTCGACTGCCGGTTCGCAGCTTGGCGGACGCCCCGCGGCCAAAAATGTTGCTCGTCCGGTGGCACGTCCCTCGGTGACGCCCAAACCGGCGATGGGCGCCAAGCCCTCTCGCCCCATAGCGTCGCCCAAGCCCTCGTTGGGGGCAAAGGCGACGCGTCCCGGTCGCGCGCTGGGTGCATCGAAGCCGCGCTCGCTAACGTCGGTGCCGGCTTCCGCAAAACCGCAATCGGGCAAAAAGGGCTCTAATCCGCTGTCGTCGGTCGGCGCTCTGGCAAATCATGCGGCGGGTGCCGCTTCTGCCGTTAAGGGCAAGGGCAAAATCGTGGGCGGCATCATTGCCGCTTTGGCAGTGCTTGCGGTCGTTGCCATCGTTGTCATTAACTCAGGCCTGTTCGCTGCCACCGATATTCAGATTCGGGGCAGCGAGCATGTGACCAAGCATGATGCTATCCAACTGATCGATTTGCCCGAGAATACGTCGCTGTTCAATGTGAATCCCGACCAGATCACCGAGGGCCTCAAGCAAAATCCGTGGGTCTCGGGTGTGGATGTCCAGCGTCAATTCCCCCATACGCTCATCATCACGCCGACGGAACGCAAGGTTATCGCAATCGCCTACATTAGCTCCGACGATCTTGCCTGGGCGATTGGGGACGATGACACGTGGATTGCACCGCTGTCTACCTCGGTTGATGTTGACGACCAAGGCAACGTCACCGCAACGGGGGAGGGTGCCAACACCCTGGCCGGCATCGATGCCGCCCTGGCGCTCGCCAAGCATTACGGTGCCGTGCTGCTGACCGATGTCTCGGCCGATGTCGCGCCTGTTTCGGGGCAAGCGGTAAATTCCAAGGCCGTCAAGGCCGGCCTGGATTACGTCCGCGGATTCTCGAGCGAGTTCCTGGGCCAGGTCAAGGATATTTCCACGCCCTCGGTCGAGGCCATCTCGGCGAATCTCGATAACGGTATCGAGGTGTCGCTCGGAGATTCGGACGACATTGCCAAAAAGGAGCGTATCGTGACCAAGCTGCTTTCGCAGGTGGAGGGCGTGACGTATATCAACGTTCGATCTCCTGGCAACTATACGTTTAGGAACGCACCGACCTCGTAGCGTTTTCTGGCCTTTGTTGACGGGGCATACCGCGCCGTTTATCTGGTTTGTTTGGTTTTCACCGTCAATTATTTGACTGATACGTTCATAATGTGCAAACATAATACGGTTTACCTTTGCATTTACTTTCAACTTGAAGGTTAATGTGCGCAGGGGTCAACCCATGCTATGGCAATAACCTTTGTTCGGAGGACCGACATGCACGAGACAGAGATCAACAACTACCTTGCCGTCATTAAGGTGGTCGGCGTCGGCGGCGGCGGTACCAACGCGGTCAATCGAATGATCGAAGAGGGTATCCGCGGCGTCGAGTTTGTTGCCATCAACACCGATGCTCAGGCACTCGCGATCTCTGATGCCGATATCAAGGTGCACATCGGCACCGACCTGACCCGCGGCCTGGGCGCTGGCGCCAACCCCGAGGTCGGCCGTAAGGCCGCCGATGAGTCCCGCGACGACATCGCCGAGGCGCTCGCTGGCGCCGATATGGTGTTCATCACCTGCGGCGAGGGCGGCGGCACCGGTACCGGCGCTGCCCCCATCGTTGCCGATATCGCGATGAACGAGGTCGGCGCGCTGACCGTCGCCGTCGTGACCAAGCCCTTTACGTTTGAGGGCCGCAAGCGCAAGAAGAGCGCCGAAGAAGGCATTAAGACGCTTTCCGACTGCGTCGACACCATGATCGTTATCCCTAACGACAAGCTGCTCGACATCGCCGAGAAGAAGACCACCATGCTTGAGGCCTTTGCAATCGCCGATGGCGTCCTTTCCCAGGGCACCCAGGGCATCACCGACCTCATCACCGTCCCCGGTATCATCAACCTGGACTTCGCCGATGTTAAGACCATCATGAAGCAGGCCGGTACCGCCATGATGGGTATCGGTACCGCTTCTGGGGACACCCGTGCCGTCGACGCTGCCCAGCAGGCTATTTCCAGCCCGCTGCTCGAGAGCTCCATCGATGGCGCTACGCGCGTCCTGCTTTCCATTGCCGGTTCCAAGGACCTGGGTATTCAGGAGATCAGCGACGCTGCCGACGTTGTCGCCAACGCCGTCGACCCCGAGGCCAACATCATCTTCGGTACCGTTGTCGACGAGTCCCTGGGCGATCAGGTGCGTATTACCGTCATCGCTACGGGCTTCTCCGACTCCAACGTCAACCGTCAGGACGAGCTCTTCGCTGCACAGCAGTCCCAGAGCAAGGCCGCTGCTTCTACCGAGCCGCAGCGCACCGCTCCTGCCACGAGCCCGGCTCAGGCTGCCCCGACTCGCAACGTCGGTGGTACCGAGCTCCCCAACTTTGGCAACGACCAGTTTGAGCTTCCTGACTTCCTCAAGCGCGGCAGCTTCTAGTTCGTTTTTCTCAGCGACCTGTATGGGGTGCGTCCGATTGGGCGCACCCTTTTTGTTGTGTTTTGCCTTTGTAAACGAAAGCCTCCAATCTCCTTACGTTCCCCTTACGTTTAGCCCCTACCGCTGCGGGTATCCTTTTGATGAAGTATGGCAGCCGTGTGGCACGGACTGCTGCGGCGTCGCCGCGATACTTGTGTTATTAGGAGGCTTTAGTATGGCAGCACGTGCGGACAGCGTTTCGCGTGTCGACCATGATGGAGTTACGTTGGTAGAGGGCGCGACGCACGATGTTCGCTTTGCTTTTACCGAACGCGCCGGCGGTGTTTCCGAAGATGCGTACTCCTCACTCAATCTGGGCTCGCATGTTGGCGATGACCCCTTTGCCGTTCAAGAAAATCGTCGCCGCGCACTCGAGGCCTTGGGTGCCGCCGAGTGCGAGCACAACCTGCTTGTTCCCAATCAAGTACACGGTGACCATGTCGTGACGGTGACCTCGAACGGTGCTGATGATCTCGAGAACATTCGCGAGCAGATTGCCGAGGGCTGCGATGCCATCGTCTGCATGGCCCGTGAGGTACCCGTGATGCTCTGCTTTGCCGATTGCGTTCCCGTGGTGCTGGTGGCTCCCGGCGGCTTTGCCGTGGTGCACTCTGGTTGGAAGGGCACGATTGCGCGCATTTCCGCCAAGGCGTGCCAAGCGCTCTGCGAGGCGGCTGGCTGCAAGCCGGACGACATCTCTGCCTACATTGGGCCCCATATCCTGGGCGACGAGTACGAGGTGTCCCAAGAACTTATGGATCGCTTTGCCGCCGAGTTCGCGTGCATCGATGCCTCTGCTTCTTGTATGCTCGATCTTTCCGCCGCCATTCGCGAGGCGCTGATGGACGCCGGCGTCGAGGCGAGCAGCATTGTGGACACCAAGCTTTCCACCGTTCGTCAGAACGACCGCTTTTATTCCTACCGCAACGAGGGCGGCACCTGTGGGCGCCATGCTGCGATCGGCGTGATGCTATGAGAAAGATCGCATCGGTCCTGAGTGCTGCAGTGCTCACGCTCACGCTTTGCGCCTGCTCTTCGGGATCTTCCACATCTTCTATTACTGTGGCCGGCTCGACCACGTGCCTTCCCATTGCCGAGATCGCGGCCGAGGGCTTTAAGGAAGAGACCGGCATCGATGTGCTCGTCTCCGGCCTTGGCTCCTCTGCGGGCATCGAGGCCGTCAGCAACGGCACGGCCGACATTGCCAGCTCGTCTCGTGGCCTTAATGCCGATGAGCAGAATCTGGGCTTAACCCCGATCGTAATCGCCCACGACGGTATCGCGGTCATCGTGAACGACGATAACCCGGTCGATAACCTCTCGACCGAGCAGCTCCGCGATATCTATGCCGGCAAGATTACTAATTGGAAAGAGGTCGGTGGCGAGGACCTGAAGATTCAGGTCATCAACCGAGACGAGGCATCCGGCACGCGTGAAGCATTCCGCACCATCGTGATGGACGGCACCCCGTTCGATCGCCGCTCGGCCGTTCTTTCGGGCACGGGCCAGGTGCGCGACGTGGTATCTCGTTCGCACGGTGCCATTGGCTACATTTCGCTGGGCTTCGTCGATAGCCTCAACGCCAAGACCTCGGTCAAGGCCGTCTCGGTCAATCATGTTGAGGCGTCCGAGAAGACGGTCGCGAGCGGCGGCTATCCCATCTCACGCGACCTTTACTTCTTTGTGAAGGGTGCGCCTTCGCAGCAGGCGCAGGATTACATCGACTATGTGACGTCCGAAAAGATGGACAAGCAGATTCGCGAGGCGGGCTTTATCCCCGTCACCAACGACGAGAAGGGGAGTGAGTAGCATGGAAGCACAGGAAAACTCCCAGACTGAGCAGAATGGTCAGGCGCCCAAGAAGCGCGAGCTGGCGCTCGTATCGCGCAGCACCTATATCAAGGAGAAGGCGCTGCAGTGGATCTTCTTTGCCTGCGCGTTCTTGGCGGTTGTTACCGTCATCCTGATTTTTGTCTTTACCACGTACTCGGCGCTGCCCGTCTTTACCGACATCGGTCTGGCGGACTTCTTTAGCTTTACGTGGGCGCCCTCTGAGGGTCACTACGGCATCGTGTCGCTGCTTGCCGGCTCGGGTCTGGTGACCGTCGGCGCGCTCGCCATGGGTGTGCCCCTAGGCGTGGGCACGGCCGTGTATCTGGTCGAGATCGCCAGCAAGCGCGTGCGCAAGCTCATCAGCCCTGCCGTTGACCTGTTGGCCGGCATCCCTTCTATCATCTATGGCTTCTTTGGCATGATCATCATCCGCCCGTTTATCGCACAACTGACCGGCGGTCTTGGTTTTGGCGCGCTGACGGCGTGGTTCGTGCTCGCCATTATGATCGTGCCCACCATCACGACGCTTACCATCGATGCTCTCAATTCCATTCCCATGGGCATTCGCGAGGCATCGTATGCCATGGGCGCCACCAAGTGGCAGACCATCTACAAGGTCGTGCTGCCGGCCGCCAAGCTGGGCATTGTGGACGCCATCGTTTTGGGCATGGGGCGCGCCATCGGCGAGACCATGGCCGTGCTCATGGTCGTGGGTAATGCTCCGGTCATTCCCGATAGCATCGCGAGCCCCATCTCAACGCTCACGAGCCAGATTGCGCTCGACATGAGCTACTCCTCGGGTTTGCACCGCTCGGCGCTCTTTGGCATGGGCGTGGTCCTGTTTATCATCTCCGCCGCGCTGGTGGGCATTGTCCGTTTGATTTCCAAGAAGAAGAGGGGGTAGGCTATGTCCGATTCCGTTGACACGACGGTCGATACGACCTCGTCGCGCGAGCGCATCAAGCGTGCCCTTTCCCACGGCAAGAAGGGCCGCATCAACAAGGACCTGTCCAACAAACTCATGCTCGGCGTGTTCCGCGTTGCGGCCTATATCACTACGCTGGTGTTGGTCGCCATTATCGCCTACGTGGTCATCAACGGCTTGCCGCATATCTCGCTCGACTTTATCTTTGGTTGGCCCCAGGGCGTCAACGCCGAAGGCGGTATTTGGCCCACGATCGTCTCGACCATCTACGTGACGGTGCTTGCCATGCTCATCTGCACGCCGATTGCCGTGCTGGCGGCCGTCTATCTTGCCGAATACGCCAAGCAGGGTAAGGTCGTCGAGCTCATTCGCTATGCTGCCGACGCTTTGGCCTCGGTGCCCTCCATCGTTATGGGCCTGTTTGGCTACGCCTTGTTTGTCGAGGCCATGGGCTTGGGTCTTTCGATGGTCTCGGCCGCTTTGGCGCTCGCGCTCTTGATGCTTCCCATCGTCATGCGCACCACCGAGGAGGCCATTCGCGCCGTGCCGCGCTATATCCGTTGGGGTGCGTACGGCCTGGGCGCCACCAAGTGGCAGGTCGTTTCCAAGATCGTGCTTCCTTCTGCCTTTGGCCGCATCGCCACCGGTATCGTCCTTGCCATCGGCCGTGCCATCGGCGAGACTGCGGTGGTGCTCTACACCATGGGTCAGGCCATCAACCTGCCTATCTCGCCACTCGATTCCGGCCGCCCCATGACGGTCCACCTGTACCTGCTTGCCAACGACGGCATCAACATGAACGCAGCCTATGGCACCGCGCTCCTGTTGATGGTGATCATTTTGGCTTTCAACCTGTTTGCGCGCTTCCTGTCGCGCAAGCGCCGCTAGTTAAGGAGTCCCATGTCCGTCTATCAGTCCGCTCCCACGCTGGAGCAAGCGGCCATCACGGCCAAGGATTTCAACTTTTGGTACGGTGACTTTCATGCGCTGACGGGGCTCGACCTCAACATCGCCAAGAACGCCATCACCTCGTTTATTGGCCCTTCGGGCTGCGGCAAGTCGACGTTTTTGCGCTGCATCAACCGCATGAACGACCTGATCGAGGGTACGCGTGTCGAGGGCACCATGACGCTTGACGGCAACGATATCTATGCCGAGGGCGTCGATCCGGTCGACCTTCGCCGTCGCGTGGGCATGATCTTTCAGCAGCCCAACCCGTTCCCTAAATCCATCTACGAGAATGTCGCTTTTGGCCCTCGTCTGCAGGGCGTGACTAGCAAAAGCGACCTCGATGACATCGTGGAAGAATCGCTCAAGCGCGCCAACCTCTGGAAAGAGGTATCCAATCAGCTCAACAAGGATGGTTTGGCGCTCTCGGGCGGTCAGCAGCAGCGTCTGTGCATCGCGCGTGTGCTTGCGGTGCAGCCCGATGTCCTTCTGATGGACGAGCCCTGCTCCGCCATCGACCCCACGTCCGTCTCCAAGGTCGAGGATCTGATGGCCGAGCTGGCGCCCGAGATGACGATCATCATCGTCACGCATTCAATGCAGCAGGCAGCTCGAATTAGCGACTACACCGCATTTTTCTTGCAGGAAGTTGCCGGCGAGCCCGCCACGCTCATCGAGTATGGTCAAACCGACGCGATCTTTACCAGCCCGGTGGATTCGCGGACGGAAGACTATATCACCGGCCGCTTTGGCTGATCGGTGCGACTAGTCCCAAGTCGATCGGACCTGGTCCGGTGCGTATTCACTGTGCGGGCGGCATGACCGCACCCAACTGATTGGAGTGAACCATGCGCAAACTGTTTTCCCGTCAGCTCATCGAGGCCCGTCATGAGATGCTGAGCATCTACGAGGCCGTCGATCTGGCGCTTCACGACGCCGTGAAGGCCTATGTGACCGATGACCGCAAGCTTGCCACCAAGACCAAGAGGCGCACGCTTTCGATTGACGCGCGCTGCGCCAACTTGGAGGCCGTGTGCTACAACCTGATTGCAACGCAGTCGCCGGTCGCTTCCGACTTCCGCTTGCTGCAGACAATCATCTACGTCGACTTTAACCTGCAGCGCATGACCGATAAGGTTCGCCAGATCTGCCGCGCCACGCGTCACATGGTCAAGGCCGATATCTCGCTGCCTCAGGAGCTTGTCGGTACAGTTGAGGCCGAGGCCGAAGCCGTATACCAGGTGCTGGGCTCGTCGCTTTCCGCGCTCGTCACCAACGACATGTCCATCATCTGCAACCTGGCCGTCGAGGACGAGCCGGTGCACGCGGCCTACGAGAAGTTCTTCCGTACCTTCAACCGCATGGACGCGGGCGAGTTTATGGATGATGATAGCAACTACGACGACCTGCGCCGCGCCATCATGGTTTCGCGCTATCTCGATCGCATCGCCTCGATTTCCATCGATGCCGCCTGTCGTCTGACCTTCCTTTTGACCGGCCAGCGCATGAACGCCGGCGATATCGCCCGCACGGACGAGGATGAGCTCGAGAGCATGCGCGTACCTTCGGGCGAGGGCGTCATTATGAGGCCCGCCGTCGATGCGCACTATGTTGCCAAGGTGCCCGCTAACGAGGTGAGCGAGGGTCTTCGCTACTTGCTGAATCATCTTGAGGACGAGGATGATGGCGAGGACGACGAGGAGTAGGGCAGCTTCGTTCGTCGAAAGATTGTAAATACCTAAGTGAGCGCGGTCTTGCACATGCAGGGCCGCGCTCTTGCGTTAGCATGGGACTACTTGTATGGCTGTTAGCGGAGGCGATTGGCAATGGATAATTATTTGGACTTGATGCGCGCTCGCCGCGAGCAGATTCTCGAACGCTTTTATGCCGCACTCGATCGCGCGGGTCGTTCTCACGATGCCGCACGTCTGATTGCCGTCTCCAAGACCGTTGGCGTCGATGAGACCGTTGCCGCCATCCAGGCAGGGTATCGTCATTTTGCCGAGAACCGTCCGCAGGAGCTTGTTCGCAAGCTTGCGGGCTTGGCTGAACATCCAGAGCTGCCTGCGGTGCGTTTTGACATGATTGGCAACCTTCAGACTAACAAGATCAATGCGGTGTTGGGTTCGGCCGAGCTGATTCATTCGGTGGGATCGCTGCATTTGGCGCAGGCCGTTTCGAGTCGCGCGGTCCGCAAGATTGAGGCGGGCGAGCTTGTCGGCCCTCAGCATGTGCTGATCGAGGTCAATGTGAGTGGCGAAGAGTCAAAGGGCGGCTTTTCGCCCGACGAGATTCGCGCCTCCGCCGGCGAGCTTGCGGAGCTTGAGGGAATTTGTGTGCAGGGGCTTATGACCATGGCACCCCGGGGGAATAAGGATGTGGCGCGCCGCACCTTTGCCGGGCTGCGCGAGCTGAGGGATGAGCTTGAGGCGGCATATCCCGATCTTGAACTGCCCGAGCTTTCCTGCGGCATGAGCGAGGACTTTGAGCCTGCCCTTGAGGAGGGCTCAACGCTTGTTCGCCTAGGCAGGGTGGTATTTAGCCCGGAGTTTGAAGTAAAATAATGCTTTGAAGTGCGCAATGATTATCGGAGCGCCTGCACTAAACCGCGAGAGGACACAACCATGGGCTTCCTTGACGAGATTAAAAATAAAATGCACCTGGGCCAGCAGGGTTACGACCAGGGTTATGGCCAAGATGACGACTACGGTTACGATGACGGCTACGACGATGGCTACCAGAACAACGGCTACAGCGGTGCCTCGGGCGAGGGCTTCTACACCCAGGATGAGCCGAGCAACGGTCTTCTGGGTCAGACGCGCCGCGGCGAGGCCGAGTCGGTTGCCGTGTACACGCGTTCCGGTCAGCTGGTGGGCGATGATTCCCGTCACGCTACGACCTACAACCCGCCTTCTCGTTCGCAGGAGACGGCCGCTGGCGGTTATCGCCCCGGTGCCTACGACACGCCGTCGAGCTACGCCGAGAACACCCGCGTTCGCGCTGCCGCTCCCGCGCCTGCTCCCTCACCGAGCGATGCTTCGACCTATGCGAACAACATCATCAACGCCACGCCTCAGCTGCCGGCATACGTTCTTCGCCCCGAGAGCTACGACGACGTTGAGACCGTGGTGCGTCGCGTACGCACTAAGCAGCCCGTGGCGCTGATCTTTGTGGGCGTGCGTACCGAGGTCGCCAAGCGCGTCCTGGACTTCTCTTATGGCTTTGCCTGCGGCCTGGGCGCCACGGTCAAAGAGGTGGGCGACCGCGTGTTTATGGTGCTGCCCGCCGGCTGCGAGGTCAAGGATTCCGACCTCAAGAAGCTCCGTGCCGACGGCTACCTTAAGTAAAGACAAGACGAGGAGATTCTCATCAACATCTACACCATTGTCCAGCTGGTCAATACGCTGTTCAACTTTTACTCCACACTCATCGTGGTCTACTGCCTTATGACGTGGATTCCCATGAAGCAGGGCGGATTGCTGCAGGATATCGCCGCAGTCCTCGATAGCGTGTGTGGCCCGTGGCTCAATCTGTTCCGTCGGTTTATCCCGCCGATGGGCGGCGTCGATTTTTCGCCGGTCGTTGCGATTATTGCGTTGCAGTTGGTGCAGAAGCTGGTTCTGCAACTTCTTATAGGTATACTCATATAAGACTGGCTTAGTAACTCACGTCGGGCGCACGGCGCCAAGGCGAAGATAAAGGAGAACTTGTTATGGCTATTACCCCTGCTGACATTCAGGCTCAGACCTTCTCTGAGGCCAAGCGCGGCTACGATCCCGCCGAGGTCGACGTCTTCCTGGAGACCCTGTCCTCTGAGGTCGACGCCATGCTCGCCAAGATTGTCGATCTTAAGGGTCGCCTGACCGCCACCGAGCAGCAGCTCGCCGACACGCAGGCCCAGCTCGCTCAGGCTCAGGATGCTGCCGCTCAGGCCGTCCCTGCTGCCCCGGTCGCTGCTCCCGCCCCCGACTTCTCTGCTCAGGAGCGTCAGATCTCCGCTGCTCTCATCGCTGCCCAGCAGACCGCCGAGAGCATCGTCAGCGATGCCAATGAGAACGCTGACCGCATCCGCAACGAGGCCGACGCTAAGGCCCGCGAGGTCATCCGCCAGGCTCTGACCGAGAAGCAGGCCGAGCTCGAGGAGATCGACCGTCTGAAGGCTTCCCGTGAGGAGTTCAAAGCCGAGTACCTCAAGCTCATCCAGCACTTCATGGACGATGCGCAGAATTCCTTCCCGTCCGACCTTATGGCCTCCACGCCGGTCGGTTCTGCGGCTTCTCCTGCAGTGACCGTTCCCGCCGCCGAGCCGCTGCCTGTCGCTGATCCGGTTGTTCCCGTGGCTGACCCCTTCGCCCCGATCGACAACTTTGCCGCCGACGACCTGGACTAGCGCCAGAGCTACAATCTCGTGTCCTTAAGAGGAGCTCGCACCTGCGGGCTCCTTTTTTAGTAGATTTTGGGACATGCCTTAATTTCTACCTTTTATCAATTTTATATACGGTGCTCCGCAGAGAGCCTGTCACAAGCTCGATATGCTTGAGAGACAATCCGATGCGTCATTTCACATTGTGGGTGAAAGTCCCCGCAATCATTGACTAAGTTCGATATGTTCGAAATCCATATCACGTACATGGGTAATAACGGTATATGGAGGCTCGCAAGTAGTCAAAGTAACCGAACCGGGGCAGAAAGGTGCGCAAACAAACCGCGACGAACAGCTTCTTCCGCATTTCCTTAGGCAAGCGAAAAGAGGGATGGCATGATGGCCAAGAGCTACGTAAAGATTGTAATTGTTGTTCTTGCAGTTGGTCTTGCAATGGCGCTATGTGCATCGTTTGCGACGTATAGGTCCGAGCAGTCGTTTATTGATGGCGCTGAAAATGGGTTTGGCATAGACGGGATGTATGCCAGCGGTGATGCAATCAGGCCGTCTATGGCGATTCTTGCGGGCGAAGATATGGAATGGCAAATCTGTAATGCCGATGGCTCTTGTATGAGTGGTCGTTTGGCTGCAACAAGCGATCCGAATTCGTTTGATCTTCTCGACGATGATGGAGCGGATTGCGGTTCTGTTCACCTGTCATATGCATCGCGAGATGGGATGGACGGCATTCTCTATGTCTCTCACAAGATTGGTGATTTCAAGATGCGCAGGACTAACCGCGTGCCGGCTTTTATTGAGGAATGATGGCTGCCGTGTTAGTCGCCTACGGCTCGGCCATGTATTCGTGAAAGCTGTTCCATCTGTATTCCAATAGGGAAACGCGTGCGCCCTGGGCGCGAAAACGCCGAGCTCTGCGTGTGATAGGGCAGAACTCGGCGAAGGGCGCGTGGTAAAAGGTAGGTTTTAGGGCATGTGCCAATTACTACTTGAGGAGGAAGTCGGAGAGGGGAATGGTACGGGCCTCGCGATGCTCGGGATCGGTGATGTGGTCGGCAGGATAGCCACAGACGAGCATGTGATAGGGATAGACGCCCTCGGGTAGGTTGAACCGCTCTCGGGCTAGCTCGGGCTTAAAATGGCATACCCAACACGTTCCCAGGCCTTGCTCCTCGGCCTCCATCATCATTTGATCGCAAACAATCGAGGTGTCGATAGCGCTGGAGTTCATCTGGTCATAGGGGCGAACCCAAGCGTCGTCGGTAACGCTGCAAATGAGGAAGATGAGCGGAGCGCCAAAGATGGACCCATCACGAGCAAACCGAGGCTGACAAGCAGCCGCCTTCTCCAAAAGCTCGGGCGTATCCAACACCATCACACGGGTTGGATGATTATTACAAGCAGAAGGAGCAATACGCCCAGCCTCAACAATGGCATCCACCACAGCCTGCTCCACAGAACGATCCTCAAACAAACGACAAGAATACCGACCCCGAGCCAGATCCAAATAGCCCATAACCAAACCCTCCAAAGCTAATAAAACAACCCAAAACTAAGCAAAAGGGTACCCAAAGCCCCATCCAGCCAAACGTTTAAGGCGGTCCCAAAGTTTCCAATCGGGCCCCAAGGTCCTGCCAACAAAAGCCTCATCGCTTTCAAAGTATCAGCCAAAGTTTCCAATGGTGGTACGTAAGGGAGCGGGCCCGACCGCTAATAACCTTTTGAACGACTCGGGGGTGCGGACAGAAAGTTGGACCGCGGGGCGGTCCGGACTGGAGGTTCGCATGTACA
>JAQDNC010000018.1 GCA_027660625.1 Coriobacteriaceae bacterium AM100-PB1-1D-6A
TGCTCAAGCTGCTCAATTTCCGATGCTCTTTTTGCTCAAATCCTCTTGACGAAACACAGGGACAATCACTCGGCTTCAACTCGCGATCGCCCCGCCGGCTCTCGCTCCGGCTCCGTTCGATGGCTCCCCTGGGTCGCCATCACTGCGCCTCCGCTCACCTGTCCCGTTGCACTCCGGTCGATTCGGCCTACGCTTCTCGGGGCATGCAAGATATGTATTCCGTGCAACGGAATATCTTGCCCGGCCGAAGCCGGGATGTGCGAACCGCTCCAAAGTCGCTCCCGCAGAACCGTGCAACAGGCTTACCGGCTGTTGCACGGACCTCAGATATGAAAGTCAGTCCCGGCCTCTTTCGTCATCCACACCCTCGCGAGCCAGCTCCCACGCGGCCCGTATGGCAAGGTCGATTCCCCTTGCCGTGAACCTCATAATCCGCCCGGTCGAGCGGTTGACGGCGTAGCCGAGCCTCGCGCCGTTGATCTTCCTCGTCTTGCCGAGGGACTCCGAGTGATAGCGGTATTGCAGCGCCCCCCGCTTGGATCGGGCGATCTCGATCCCATCCGATTCCAACCGCCTTGCAAACTCTCCGAAGCGGTCGGGGCAGCTCTTGAGCCTCCCGACCTCCTCTGCCCTCTGGGCGACAATCGCTCGGACCCTTGCGTTCTCGGATTTGTCGGATCTCCCCTTCTTTGCCATCTCGCGCTCCTCGCGACCGGGCTGGCGCGCGTGCACCTTCGAGTTCGAGAGGCCCCTTTCGAGCTGGCTCAGGCCGTACTTCGTATCGAGCTCCTTCACCGTTCTCACGCGGGATTTCGCCGCCGCCCTCGCCGGCCCGTCGTTCAGACGCCGCCCAGTCTCGAGGTCCGTCCTATTGATGGCGAGGTGAGCGGCGAATCGGGCCGATCCATCCGACCTGCACCTCTCCTCATGCAGCACAATCACGATCTCCTGGTTGGGATAGCGCTTGGCGATGTAGTCCCTCGCGTACTCCATGCAACGCGAGGGCGTCATCGGCCCGCCGTTGCAGGAGCACTCGTCCGGGTTGAAGCCGATCACCTGATGCTGCATGTACGTGCACCTTGCGCCCTGCTTCCCGGGCCGGTTGTGCCCGGCCGCCTCCCGGGTGGCGTCCATTTCCTCGAACCATCGATCCTCATCGATGATGTGCTGGGTATCGTGGTCCAGGACTTTCTCCCTGTCCCAATCGAAATACCGCTTGAGGTTTTGGAGGTGCTCCCCGCTCATGACGCTCGCCTGCTTGATTGCGGTCATTTTCCAACTCCCTTCAAAAACCGCCGTCAGTCGACGAAGAGGCCGGACCATCCGTCGGCAACAGGCGGCTCCGCGGCCTCTTCCTCGAATTCGGGAGTCCAGAGATCGACGCCGTCCTCACGACCCATTTGCCTTGATATCAGCCTGGCCTGGTATTCCATCCTCTTGGCCGCCTCGTGCTCGCGCGTCCCCAGATCGAAGTGCTCCTTCGTCGGCATCCGCGTGCAATCGCAGACAGGGGCCCGGAAGCACCCCGCATGTTCCCTGCCCACGCCGTTCTCCGCGGTCTTCACCACGATGACGCCGTCCTTGTCGGGGGACATCTCCGTCCACTCCCAAGGATGAATCAGGTCGTCGGCGTGCTCGCTGTAGGATGTCGACCCCGTACCGCCCGAAGGCCCCCTGCTCGAGCTGGTTCCCATGGTGTGCCGCGTCGTCTTCCCGACTAGCTCGGTGAAATACTGGCGGTCCTCGGCCTCGCCCAGTTTCATGGCGACCTTGACGCCGCAGTTTGCCAGGATCTTCTTCCGTCCGTCGCGCTCGCCGTACTTGTTCAGCTGAGAGATGTTCTGGACTGCGCCCATCCAGAACAGGTCGTACGAGCGCCCAAGGCTGAGAAGGCTAGGCAGGCACTCGACCTTCGGCAGGTTCCCCCATTCGTCGCCGAGGATGGACACCGGCCGCGGCAGCTTTCCACCAGCTGCGTCCGCGATGGAATACACGGCAGCGTAGAGCTGCTCGAACAGGACCGCCGCGATCGCGTTGTAGGGGGAGCCCTCGTCCATCACGTGGAGGAACAGCGCGGTCTTCTCGCTCAGGATTCTACTCGGATCGATATCATCGCCCGAGACCATTCGTGCAATCGGCGCCGAAGCGTAGATCCTCAGGTTGACCTTTAGCGTGGAAACGATGCTCCTCAGCTCGTTGCCGCCGCTCGAGATGAACTGTGAGGCACGCGAGCGGGCCGGATGCCCCTGCGGCAGGGAACGGAACAGGCCCTTCAGCGGCTCACACGGATCCTCGCCGGCCCCCTCCGTCCCCAGGCACATGATGTGGTAGACCGTCGCGAGGTGCTTGCAGCCCCGCGGGCAGCCCTCGTCCAGCACGACCAGAAGGATCGTCGCGGCGAGCAGCGACCGCACGGATTCCGTCCAGTGGCTCGCCTTCGCATCGCCCTCCCCGGCGATGAGCGTACGGGCGACGGCATCCGCGGCCTGCTCAGCCCCCGGCAGATTCCCCCCGTTCGCGAGCCTATCGACCATTTCCAGTGGATTGAACGTGTCGCTCTTCTCGGGATGCTGGGCGTCCAGCAGAAGCACCCGGTACCCGCGACGCTCCAGCTCGTCGCCCGTCAACTCGATGAGCTCACTCTTCACATCGGACACGATAATGGTCTGCGGCCTCGATTCCCCGTCATCCGCCCCATACGTCAGCAGATCAATTGTCGGGATCAGCAGCGATCTTGATTTTCCGGCACCCGTTGAGCCGTCGAGGAACATGTGCCGCCTCGGTTCGAACAGATACTTGGAGCCGAACAGCGTCTTCTCAAACCCGTACACGAATCCTCTGCTTTTCGGCTGTCCGTGCCCGTCCCAAATCTCCGAGCCCCGGATGGTCTCCGGCCCCGTTTTCACCCGCGCCTCCCCAAGTACACCTCCGTCGGCGGCTCGCTCCTTCGAGGAAGCCGATAGCTGCATGAGCACGAATACCGACAGGAACAGCGCGAACGAGGCGAGACAGCCAGGGACGCAATGAGGCCCCACGTTAATCCACCACCAAATGGTGTTATCCACGCTCAGGGTGAATCCGATCGAGCTCAGCTCGATTGGAAATCCGAGGATCATGCAATCGAGGGGAATGGCGATAAGTGGCGCAAACCCCGCGGTAAGCAGCGCTGCGAAAACCAGCGCCATGACCACCTTCTCCTTCACGAGAACCACCTACTCTCTCGCACGGGCGAGTAGGTCGTTGACCCAGCCCACCGCCGTCGAGACGATTGATGTCGCCCGGTTGAGATTATTGAGGACGACCGGATCGGACCCGTAGGTGTTGAGGGCGCGGACCGCCTGGTTGAGGTTCGTGCCGATCTTCTTCAACTCAGTCCTGATACCGGCAAGTTCCCCCGCGTCGGCGACCCTGACCGGCTTCTCGCCGCAGAGCAGGGCGGCATCGCGCATGAAGGAGGACGCCGGCATGTTCATGGCCGCCGCCCTCTCCTCGATAGCCTTACGCTGCGACTCACTCATCCGTACGTTGATATGCGTATTCATGGAAGTCATAACCATCCAATCCGAGCGGGGCCGACGCATCGGCCCCGCCCCTTTTATTAAGTTGAAATTGTTTGGAGCATCTGACCGATGCGCCCAATCCTCACCCTCGCCCAGACATCGAAGGGGACTCCCGGCAAGCTGCCGAGATATATACGGTATGGTCGCCATTGTTCTCTATAGATATCGAGAGCATCGAGCAGGCGCTTCCATTCCCAAATGAGCTCATCGGCCGAGAGCAGAGGAAGATCCCTGTTCTCGGCGCGCGCGAGCTCATCGGACGACAAGCATGGATTGGGAGCCCGGTATCCACCAATGTAGGGTCCGGGCTCCATAATTAGCCGATTTCGGTAAACATCGCTGCTGGTGCGTTGAACTCAAACTCGACAATACCGCAGGAACCGTAACGGTTCTTTGTGATTGAAGCAATGACGGGCCGTTTTTTAAGCAACATATTGGCATTACGCTCTTCGGGCTTATCGCCCTTAATAGAAAGCGACATAACGAGATCTGCCGAATACTCGAACTGTTGCACCCGCCTATCGCCTGAAGCCCGGTGGTCTGCTTGTCGTAATTAACGCGGTTAATTGATGAGATAGCGAAGAGCGGACAATGGGCCTCATCCACGATTCGGCGGAGCTCGGAAGCGACGAGCTTGAGACCGATACGCTCGTCGGCAATGCGCAGTTCCTGCGGCAAAGAGACGATTTGCGCGTAATCAACAATAACCAGTGGCGGTTCGCCATGTTTATCGGCAACCTCTTCGATTGCCTTTCGCATCCCGGCATATTTAATTTCACCAGGAATGATATACATTCGCTCGGCGATGCTGCGGGCGTAAATGTCGAGAACCTTCTCGAAGAGCCCGCGTTTGTCCTCAGACATGCCATCGCCGTTCATATCATCGTGCGTGAGCTCGCCGCCCGAGATGCGGGTGAGGCTCTTCGCGAGCATGCTGTCTCGCCCGAGCTCGCCCTCAAAGATGACCACCGGATGGCCAGCAATGGCCCATCCGTCGGCGATTTGCTGCATAAACGTTGTTTTACCCGTACCGGGTCCGCCGGGGACGATGCACAGGTATTGACGAAGACCTCCGAGGATAGTATCCAGCGCACCGTGTTCGATATGCCCAAGCGGCCTATTCTTTAAGATACGCAAGGCGGTCTCGTCGAGGCCGACGCTCATGGGATTTAAAGCCGGCACGGTTCGCTCGCCTCCAATTCATGGAGGTATGCAAAGAAGCTCGATTCAAGGATGTAAATGCGGCGGTGCAACGCAATCGCGCGCCCGCTCTCCTTCATCATCTTCGAGGCCGTAACCGGACTCAAGCCGGTTATCTTGCACACTTCAGCGATGCCAAGAAGGCGCTCGTGGCCCAAGTTGGAATCAGAAGAAACCGCAGTTGATGCTTGTACGGCAGCGTACGGTTCAGGCTCTACAATCATGGTAGAATCCTTTCAGGCTAGCTCGCCCCTCCCCCTTCGTCGCCAAACTTAGATAGGGAAGGGCGGGCGGCTTTTTAATCAATGACCGAAAATAAAATAACTCCTTTCAAACAAGCTGGTCAGGCGCTTACTGTTTATATTGTAACACTGTCTGTTGCACAATCATATCTAGTTACAGTTCTAATTTCTAATTCACTTTCTGACTGTATAGACTTTATTGTCTGACTGATTTAATATATATACAACGATGATTGGAGTGGTTATGGGACGTTTACCATTATCCGGAAGTAAGATGCGGAAAATTAAGTTCGGAACAACTGTTCAGGCGACGACCCCGGAGAAAATCGAAGAGCTACGCCTCAAGAACCCCGAATCAGTCAGAAGCACCGGCGAGGCTATCGACTATCTATGCAACCTGCTCACGGGGTTGCAGCCGAGGGTCGCCAGGGCCCTCGATGAGGCGTGCCTCAGGGAAGCTCGGCAAATCACCAATGAAATGAAGGCCCTTCCCGTTGACGGATCAGAAGAAATGAGTTTTAGTCAATTGGAACTTTATCGAGAGCAATTCCAGAGGCTCCACGACCATTTCTCTTTATATTGCGAGAAAGAGGAGAGGCCCCAGGGAATGAGACGGGTCGATCTCCTCGGCGGCGATTACGCTGTCCTCCCCTCCTCTTGGACTTTATTGGAAACAGAGGAATGCGCGAAGTCTTGCAGCCAGGTCGGAATTATCGAAATTCGCGGCGGCGCAAAATACGATGCGCCTCATTTTGCCTTCTTCCATAACGGAGAGTACAGTCAAAAGGACAAATTGCAGCGCGCAACCAAACTCTGGCCCCGCATGACCGACGTGATGCGCGACGAGGTCAAACTGGTCACAGATGATGAGGGACATTACCTAAATATGGACGAGCACCTAGCCGCCCCCATCATTTGTTATTTCAACCTTCTAGATGCCAGCTACTATCAGTCTATGGAGCTGGAGCCGCCATATGGCGCAATGATCTACCGAAACAATGTCGCTTAAAAAAGAGGCCCCTTTGGGGCCTCTTTTTTAGCCCTTTTTAGCCCTTCAGCAGATCATCCAGCACTGATGCTGCCTTCTGGTCATTTGCCTCGATAAAGTGGCTATAGATAGACAGCGTCGTCGATGGGCTAGCATGGCCCAAACGCGCCTGGATCGTCTTAATGTCCGCATTGGCACCAACGAGCAAAGTCGCTTGCGTATGTCTAAGCTCATGAGGCTTCAGCCCGCTATAACCCGTATAGCGGGTACGTTTGACGCCGTCACTCCCAATGACTTCCCTGCTCTCCTTAAAAGTACCGAAGCCGTTTTTCGCCGCAAACAGCCTAAACGCCCTTGAATAGTTATGTCCATCCATCCGGGTCACAAGAGCCCGTTTGCCGTTGGCGGCGTCAACGATCCCAATGGAATGGACAATGGGCGTTTCTCCAGTCTGCCCCACTGCAAAGGAATCGAACTCACTCCGCTGAATGGCTTTCCACCTGTCCAGATAGTCGGCAAGTTCATTTCCAACCGAAATCTTACGCCTGCTCATCTTTGATTTAGGCGGCCTCAATGTCCTGTCGTTCGTATATTGCTTTACTATCCTCAGAGTCTTGGCGTCGGGGTCATAATCCTCCCATGAGAGACCAAGGGCCTCCCCCTTCCTCAAACCGCAGAGAAGTAGAAGCATTGTGCATGTGATAAAGGAAGATGGCTTCTCCTCCAAAAGGACCGCAAGAAGCCTTGCCGCCTCATCGGCGCTCAGCGCCTTACGAGCCTCGACATTCTGCTTGGGCAGTTTCACTCCCCTACAAGGGTTTTTGCCCACGAGGTCGTTATCGACGGCATCCTCCATTACCTGTTTGAGCTTGATGTGGATGCGGCGAATTTCACTTTCGCTGAATCGGCCTTCTTTTCTAGCCTTGGCATAAGCAGTGCGAACGTCATCCGATTTAAGCCGAGTGAGATCGGGATTGCCGAACAGCTCGCGTATGTGACGAATGTCCAAACCTTCACGCTCATAAGCAAGAGGTGATCCCATGGTCGACTCCCTGTTCGCGTGAAACCTGTCCGCATAATCTGATAGGCCCAGAGGACCATTGCCACGGTTGGAAGCGCCCTCAAGTTCAGCTCTATAGGCCTCCAGCGCCTTGGCGACTTCACTCGGCCAGTTTTTCGGGTTCTTGCTTCTGCAGTGAACCCTGCGTGACGGACTACGGCGGTACCGTCCTGTCTCCGGATCTTTTCCCAGGGAAAAATAAATCCGATAGACGCCTTTGCTCTTATCGATGCATTCCGATGTGCCGCGAGCGGTCTTTTTTATCAATCCCTGCAATCATATCCCTCGTTAGATTTTCGATTAGGCTTGCTGGCAAAGCCTTTAAAGCTTTGCCAGCAAGCCTAATCGAAACTTTTCACACTTTCAAGTCTCTCTAAGTGTGAAAATAGTGGGAAATATGATTCTAATAGCTAGCTCAATAATTGTTAATTACCTATTTCTACCTGCGCTTCCTTTTAATTCAATGAAATTGGCCTCATCTCGTCAAATGCCGAATTCACGTACTCGTAAAGCGGGGGTCACCGGTTCGAGCCCGGTCGCTGGCTCCATTGCACAAGATAGCCGCCTTCGGGCGGCTTTTTTGTTGCCGATTTAGGGCGCGCATCCGCCAATCCAAGCACAACGCCGCCGGAAACTCCCCTACTCAACAAAAGCCCCGCCAACCGCAATCCCCAAAGGAACCGCGATCAGCGGGGCCCAAGCGAGCTCCCCCAAGGGATAACGCTCGCAGCACGAACAGCTCAGCCGAGCAGCGCGCTACTCCTCCCAGTAAGCATCTGCAAGCAGCTTAAAGCAAATCTTCTTGACCGGCTGCGCGCCATCGCCCGGGAACTCGAGCGTGGGCATGTGAGGCTCGCCGGCAACAAACAGCGCAAACTTGTCGTCAGCAAGATCGCCGGCGATCGAGGCGTCGGAATCGACCAGATCGTAGTCGTCCTTCTCGTCGAACTCCTGGACCAGCGTCAGGCTGCCCGTGGCAACCTTAAAGGCCTCGCGACCCTCGACGTCGATCTGCAGGTCGTGATAGCGCTGATGCGTCTCATAGTGAGCCTCGGCTTCGGGACGCGTCGTGGGAGCCATGACGTTCGCAAAGACCTTGTCGCCCAGAATCGGATGGCTGCCGACCTCGAGCTTCGCCGGATCGTTCTCCTCGAGCCAATCGATCAGCACGTCGAGGCCCTTGAGCATTCCACGGTACTCCTCGATATCGCCCAATGCACCGTAAATCATCTAAATCCCCTCTCGGATCGTTTCTTTGGCGGCTACTCGGCAAACGCATTACCGACGCTGTTGCCACCCACATGCGTCTCGACCAGGGTAAGGTCGGGATTGAACACGACAGTGTCGGCGTCGCGCCCCGGCATAATGCTACTGCACTTGTCGTCGACATGAGCTAGCAACCGATGCCGGGGCCGCAGTACAAGCTCCTACAGCTCGGTCACGACAACGCCGTTGTAAACCTCGTCCCAACGATCCATAACCAAGTGGCCAGTCATGGGATCCATGGCATTGAGCTTGCCGCAGGTGTTGGCGGTACGCAGCACCGTCTCGTCGTCGGCGCCGGCAGCAATCGCATGTGCGAAGCCGGCAATGGTCGAATCGCCAGAGCCCGTAGCGTTAACGGCGGGGATATCGGGGGTCTTGGCGCGGAACGCACGGCCATTGTGGAAGCCAACTGAGCCGGCAGCGCCCATGGATACGACGACCCAGGGGATATCGGAGAAGCGGGCGTCAGAGGCGAGCGCGGAACGGAGCTCGTCCACATCGTCGGTGGTAAAGCTCGTGCCCAGAAGGCCGTTAATTTCGGTCAGGTTAGGCTTAACCAGCTCAGGCTTGACCTCGGACTTGAGCGCAGCCTCAAGCGAGGCACCCGAGGTATCGAGCAGCACCTTGGCGCCGGCGTTCTCGGCAATGCCCGTGATCTTGGCGTAGTAGTCCGCCTCGACGCCGCGGGGCAGCGAACCCGAGATGGTAACGACATCGGCCTTGCTCGCAAGCTCGGCGAACTTGGCGGTAAAGGCATCGAGCTCCTCGGGGGCAATCGTCGGGCCGCTCTCGAGCAGCTCGGTCTGGTTGCCGGCATGAAGGATATTGAGGCAGATGCGGGTCTCGCCCTTGATGGGCACAAAATCATTCTTAATGCCGTTGGCATCCATGAGCTCGGCCATATAGGCGCCCATATGACCACCAAGCAGGCCGGTTGCCACGACATCGTCGCCCAGCTGACCCAGGACGCGGGCCACGTTGAGGCCCTTACCGCCGGCGGTCTTTTCGGGCGTCACGCGGTTGACGTCGTCGATAATGAGCTCATCGAGCTGATAGCGCGTATCGACGGACGGGTTCATCGTAACGGTGAGGATCATTTCTAGCTCCTTATCTCGCAGGCTCCTTATGCCTTGCAAAACGAATTGGCTACATGCGACTACAGAATCTCGATTGTGAACGAGCGCACGATGGTTTCTTTGGGCTTGGCGATAAGGCAGCCGCGCTTGTGCTCAAGCACGTCATCCTCATCGGAACAGGTCGAGAGGCCGCCCCAGGGTTCAACTGCCACAAAATCACCCTCGGGCTTGCTCCACACAATGAGGTACGGGAAGCCCTCAAAGCTCAGGCGAACGCCCTTGTCCTCGCCCTTTTTGGAAAGCGTGACCTGACGGCTCTCGAGCACGTCAAAGATGGTCTCCGCAAAATCGAAGAGCTCATGTGACAAAGGCAGCGTCTTTCCCACCATGGGGTTCTTGGAGCGCCTGTCCACATCAATCAATCCGGTCGAGGGAACGGCGGTGCAGAGCTCCGCAGCCTCGTCTTTCTCAAAACGCAACTCGTAGTCCGTATAGGACTCACCCTCGTCGAGCGGACACCTAAAGCCGGGGTGTCCACCGATAAAGAAAGGCATGTCCTCGGTGCCCTCGTTGGTAACCTCATAGGAGACACGCACGGCGGCGTCCTCGAGCGTATAGCGGGCGACAAGTTTAAACGGATACGGATAATCGCTCAGCAGCGCGGCGTTATCCTCCGATGCCAGGCACATCGCCAGCTCGTTCTCGCTCTGGCTCAGCAGCTTCCACTCCTGTTTGCGCGCAAACCCATGGCGGGCGAGCTTCACATGATGTCCGGCAAACGTCATGGCGCTGTTATCGCGCAAACCTCCGCAAATCGGGAAGCAAATCGGTGCCTGGCCGGACCACACGGCGGGATCGCCCTGCCACAAGTACTCGCGACCTCCAGCCTCAATCGAGGTAAACGAACCACCGGCCGTGGAGACCTTGATAGAAATCGAATCGTTGGAGAGAGCGTATTCCATTGTCCATCCTTTCGAACAACTGCTTTTTGCTCGCAAGAACCCGTCTCGGCCCTGACCAAAGGACAAACCCGCACGTTCATCGATGCGTCCGGTTTCCCAGCCATGCAACGGGGTACCATACAGACATTGATGCAATTACAGCTGAAAGGCCTTCTTATGCGAACCATCATCCTTTATGCCTCACGCCACCACGGCAATACGAAAAAGCTCGTGGACGCCATCGTCGAGGCGCACCCCGAAATCGATACCCTCGACGTGAAGTCACTCGGGAAAAACGAGTACCCCGACCTGCACGAATATCATCTGATCGGCGTCGCCACGGGCATCTATTACTCCGAGATCGACAAAGATATGGCACGCGTGCTCACGAACGTGCTGCAGCCGCAGGACAAGGTGTTTGGCCTTATGACCTATGGCGGCAAAAACAAGTGGTACGGCAAGGATATCGATGGCATCTGCCGCATGAGGCAGGCCATCTTTATGGGTGTCTACGGCTGCCCCGGATTTGACACATGGGGTCCGTTCAAGATTACCGGCGGCGTTCAGAAGGGACACCCGACCGCTGAGGAAATTAAGGGCGCCGTCGACTTCTTCGACAAGATCGAAGACGAGTATGGCGACATCATCGTCGAAGAGTACGCCAAGCGCGAGAAGCGTCTAGCATACGAAAAGGAGCATCCCGCGGGGGGTCTTGTGGCCGGCGTCAAGCGCACGGCAAAGAAGATTGCTAACAAGCTGTAACTGTTAAGGTGCTTTTGAGCGTTTAACCCATACGGCGGGTCCGAGCAGATTCGGGCCCGCTGTCTTTTTCTATCGTTACTCGGTAAAGGCGTTGCCGACGCTCTGGCCGCCAACATACGTCTCGACGAGGGTGAGCTCATGGTCGAACACGACAAAGTCGGCGTCGCGACCCGGCATGATGCTGCCGCACTTATCCTCGATGTGCGCAGAGCGAGCCGGCACCTCGGTTGCCATGCGAATGGCGATATCAGCGCTGGCGATGCCCCAATCGACAATGTTCTTGACGCCCTGGGCAAGCGTGAGCACCGAGCCGGCAATGCTTTTGCCGTCGGCGAGCCAGCACAGGTTGTCCTTCATGATGACGTCCATGCCACCACTGGTGTAGCTGCCCTCGGGCATGCCGCCGCAGCCCAGGCAGTCGGTGATGAGCACCGTGTGCTGCCAGCCCTTTGCCTGCAGCAGTGCCTTGATGGCGGCAGGGTTTACGTGCTTGCCGTCACAGATGATCTCGGCGTAGGTCTCGGGCGTGGACATGGCAGCACCCACGACACCGGGCTCACGGTGATGCAGACCGCGCTGGCCGTTATAGGTATGCGTAAAGCAGCTGGCACCGGCATTGATAGCGGCGATGCACTCATCGTAGGTGGCGTCGGAGTGACCGATGCTGGTCACCACGCCCTTGGCGTTCAGAGCAGCCGCATAAGCAGCGGCACCGTCGCGCTCGGCGGCCATGGCGCTCTTAACGATGCGACCGCCCGCAGCCTCCTGCCACTGGTCGAAAACCTCCTCGGAGGGGTCAATCAGGTAAGCGGGGTTCTGCGCGCCCACGTGCTTCATGGTAAAGAAGGGGCCCTCCAGGTAGATGCCCTGAATGCGGGCACCGCAGAAGTCGGGGCCGCGGCCCTCGTCCGCCTTGGCGATAGCAGCGCAGGCGTCCTTGATCTGTTCGACGCCATCGGTGAACGTCGTGGGCAGCCAGCTGGTGGTACCGCGACGGGCGAGCTCGGTTGAGCTGATATCGATGCCCTCGGGATCGTTATCGGTAGTTGAGTGGTTGTAGAAGCCATGGATGTGAGTATCGACCATACCCGGTGCGATCCACGATCCCGTGTAGTCCTTAATCTCGCAAGAGGGCTCGTCGGCCTGCCAGGCGCCAAAAACGCCATCCTCGACCATAAGATAGCCGCCCAGTTGCGGGCCTGCCGGCAAGAAGAACTTGTCAGCCTTAATTGCGTACGTGCTCATATGCACTCCTCGCTTCTAAAGCAGTTGACTGTGGTAATGCTTATACCCAGCTCACGTAAAACAAAAAGCGCCCGCCCGCCGTTATGAGCGGACGGGCGCCCTTACAGGGGGACGCGATTAAGCGGTGAAGGGGTGAATCGTCACGCCCTTAACCACGCGGTTGACCGTGCCGGTGGGGCTCGGCGTATCGGGCGTGTTGCCCACGCGGACGGAGTTGAGCAGGCTGATAGCCTGGGCAAACATCACGAACGGCAGAGCAAGGTAACCCTCGGGAAGTGCCTCGTAGCCCTTAAAGGTGAAGGACTCACCCTCATAGACGGTGGCACCTTCCTGCTGAACGGCGATGGTGTGCTGAGCGATCTCGTCGCCACCGATCTCGTTGAGGATGTCGATGTCGTACTGACGGGTGTAGGCGTCGTTGTTGACGAACACGAAGACGAGCGTCTTATCGTCGACGAAGGACTTAGGTCCGTGACGATAGCCCATGGAGGTGTCGTAGGAAGTAGCGACCAGACCGTGAGCGAGCTCGAGGATCTTGAGCTGGCTCTCCTGAGCAAGGCCACCGAAGGAGCCAGAACCCAAGTAGGTCACGCGGTTGAAATCGCCAGCCAGGTAATCGGCGATCTCGGGCTCACGGGAGATGACCTCCTCGCCCATCTTGGCAATCGTCTCGACCCACTCGGCCTTCTGCTCGTCAGAGGCAGTGTCGAAAATAAGGGTGGAGAGCAGGGTCATGCAGGAATAAGAACCGGTCATGGCGAAGCCCTTGTCGTTGGCGCGCGGAATGAGCAGCGTCAGCGCATTGGGATCATCGGCAGACTCGACGGCAAGCTTGCCCTCGGGAGCGCAGGTGATGTTGAGGAACTTGACGTTGTGGACGAGCTCCTTGGCAACGGCAACGGCGGCAAGGCTCTCGGGGCTGTTGCCAGAGCGGGCAAAGGAAACCACGAGCGTGGGATCCTCGGCGCGCAGGAAGTCGCGCGGGGCGCTCACGATGTCGGTCGTGGCGATGGGCTTAAAGTCGTAGAGATCAGTGTTGCCAGCGTGACGCAGGTACGGGGCGCAGGTATCGCCAACGTAGTCGGACGTACCGGCACCGGTGAAGACAACGGACAGACGACCCTCGCCCATAGCGCGAGCCTCGGCCAGGAAGGCCTCGATGGCCTCCTTGTTCTCGCGATAGATGTTGAGCGTATCACGCCAAAGCTCGGGCTGCTGAGCAATCTCGGCCGTGGTGATCTGGGCGCCGAGCTCGGTGAGCTCCTCGACACTCTTCTCGAACATTTCTAATACCTCTCTCTAGAAGTAATCCTCTGACGTGCAATTATACACTTCGGTTGGTTATCTGGTAGTAACCAGTTAAATGCAAAGAATCACCATATGGAAACGATGCGAGCACTAGTTACTGCGCTGGTGGTAAACCTTGTATTTAAACTGATCGGCACGAGCAACCGAAAGTGTGTACTCCACTACCTCGTTTGACTCGTTATACGTAGTCCTGACCAAATCGAGCACAGGCGAGCCCTCGACAATTCCCAAAAGGTGGGCATCGGTGGGACGGGCTATGCTCGCATAGAACTCCTCTTCGGCCACGCGAATCTTTTGCTGAAAGTCCTGCTCAATCACATCGTAAAGCGGCTTACGCTCCAGCAGCGGTCGCTTTAGGGACAGAAATTGACGAACCGGTAGATAGCTGCGTTCGACCATCATGGGCATGTTGTCGGCAGAGCGAAGACGCTTGAGCTTAAAAATGCGATCACCGATGCGCAATCCCATATGCTCGGCCAGATTCTTATCGGCCTCCATCTCGCAAAACTCGAGAATCGTGGTCTCGGGTTCTCGACCCATCGCGCGCATCTGCTCGGTAAAGCTGTAGGACTGCATAAGATTGGTTGCTTTTGCCGAACGGTCGGTCACAAAGGTACCGCGACCGTGCTGCCGAACCACCAGTCCTAAACGCTCCAGTTCCTGCAGAGCCAGGCGTACCGTAGTGCGCGAGAGACCATAGCGCTCCGAAAGTTCGCGCTCGGAAGGAATCATGTCACCGGCGCGATATTCATGGTCAATCTTTTCGGTCAGAATATCGACCAGCTGATCGTACAGCGGTTGCTTACGCGCTCCGATCGCCATCCTATCCTCCCTTTTGCTCGAATTCGGCTAACTACCTAGGGTGTTATGCATTATCTGTCTGCCACACCCGAATCATTAAGAAAACAAAAGCCGCGCGCTCTTTCGAGCACGCGGCTTTTAACATACACATGGCTTAAGGGGTCGGGGTGTGAGCCGCGTAGGGACACACCCCTCAAGCTAGAGCCTTACCAGATGCTCGGCCAGAGACCAAGCGGGCCAGCGCCCAGGATGCCAAGGACGAAGAGCAGGAGAATGCCCTTGGTCGGGGTCCAGCTGTGCTTAGCGAACATGTAGTAAAGCAGCAGCGTAAGCATAAGCGGGACGAGCTTCGGGACGATGGTGTTGAGGGTGTCGGCAACAGAGAAGTTGACCGGATCCTCGGTAACGGTGCCGTAGGTCACGGACTCCATGCCGTTACCCAGATCGGTGACGCCGCACTCGACAGCGTTGCCGTCGGCATCGGAAGCGGTAAGGGCGTTGCCGTCCTTATCGGTCATGGCGATGGTACCGGCCTCAGCGGTCTCGGTATCGATGCCCTCCATACCGGTGAAGTTCTCGGCCTCCTTCTCGGAGACGATCACGGTAGTAGCGGAGAGACCACGGGTGGTGCCGTTGGGGATCTGGAGGTTGATCTGGGTGCCACCCATGGTGACGACCAGGCAACCGACGACGAAGACGCCCATGATGGAAGCGGCACGCGTGAAGGCCTGCATGTTGGCGGTCAGAGCGTCAATAGCGCTGGTGCCAAGCTTGTAGGACCAGTTCATGAGCCAGAAGCGCAGAGCGAACTGGACGACGTTGAAGATCACCAGGAAGATGATCGGTGCAGCGGCGTTGCCGTTGATGGCCATGTTGGAGGTGATGCCGGCCGTGATAGGCACGAGCGTCAGCCAGAACAGGGCGTCACCGATACCACCGAGCGGGCCCATTGCGGCGACGCGGACGGCGCGGATCGTGGGGATGTCAACCTTGTTCTGCTCGAGCGAAAGCACGATGCCCATAACAAAGGTGACAAGGAACGGGTGGGTGTTGAAGAACTCCAGGTTGTGGCTCATGGAAGCCGCGAGGTCGTTCTTGTTGGTGTGGATCTTCTCCAGACCGGGGATGATAGAGTAAAGCCAGCCAGCGGCCTGCATGCGCTCGTAGTTGAACGATGCCTGCAGGAAGCAGGAGCGCCAAGCCATCTTGTTGAGGGTCTTCTGGTCGAGCTGCGGAGCAGGAGTGAGATCCTCGTAGTGCTCCGGGATCACATACTCATTAGATGCCATCTTCGAAGTTACCTCCGTCAGAAACAGCTGCACCCTTCAGCTCGGTCTGCTGCTGGAAGTCCCAGAAAGCGATGCCGAAGCCGATGAGAGCGAGGATGAGCAGGGCAGGGGTTGCCAGCGAATCGTTGGCAACGGTGATGAGCGCGAGGCCAAAGCCCATGAGGAAGAAGCCCCACATATCGCGGTTCATCATAACCTTGAGCAGGACGGCGAAGCCGACGAAGCGCATCATGCCGCCTGCAGCGGACAGACCGGTCTGCAGCCAAGTCGGGATGGCGGAAGCGATGGTCTGACCGATGGTAGCGCCAGCGATGAAGAACAGGGTGACGACGACAGCGAAGATCAGGCCGAGCAGAGCCATGGCGAAATAGTTCAGACGCTCGATGCCCTTGGTGTCAGCGTTATGAGCCATGTTGTCCGCGGAGGACATGAGGGGCGACATAAGCGTGAAGACCAGGGTAACGCCGAGCTGACCAAGCAGAGCGAACGGAATGGCAAGGCCGACTGCCGCGTTGGGCTCGAGGCCCGTAGCGATAGCGAGAATGGCTGCCATGATGCCGCCGATGACGGCGTTAGGCGGCTGAGCGCCTCCGATCGGCATGTTGCCGATCGTCATGAGCTGATAGGTACCACCCACGAGAAGACCGGTGTTGAGGTCGCCAAGGATAAGACCGATGACGGCGCCGGTGACGATGGGCTGATAGAGAGACTCGAGGAAGTTGAACTGGTCGATTGCCGCGACGAACGTGACGATGAAGACCAGAGCGACCTGGATGATCGAGTATTCCATCTTGCTCCTCCTTTCAAAATGTATGTACGCACTTTGGATATCACGTACAGAACGTCAGGGTTTCAATCCTGACAACGTGGATCACGAGGATTACGAGAAGAGCTTGCTCGTGTCCTCAACAGGCGTGCTCGGAACGCGCCTGATCTCCAACTCCACCCCCAATTCCTGCAGCTCTTTAAACGCAGCGACATCCTCGTCGTTAACTGCGACGGAGGTGGCGACTTGGCGCTTTCCTTCCGACATGTGCATGTTGCCGATGTTTACCTTCTTTATAGGCACACCGCCCTTGACGAGCGTAAGCACGTCTTCCGGTGTTTCGGCCACGATGAAGATCTTCTGGCGCGGGCTCGCCTTGCCAATGACGTCGATGGTCTTCTGCAGGGAGAAGAAACGCGTAGCGACGCCGGCGGGAGCGGCCATCTTCATGAGGTTCTGGCGCATGGTGTTGGTCGACACATCGTCGTTGGCGACGAGGATGAGGTTGGAGCCCAGGGTGGAGTTCCACTGGGTAGCGACCTGACCATGGACCAGTCGGTTATCGATGCGGGTAAGAAGAATGTTGGGTTCTGCCATGTTGATCAGCTTCCTTTCGTTATTTGCTGACGACAGTTACTTGATCTCCTGAATCGCGTAACGCGAAACATCTACGACGGCACCGGATCGGACTTTGATCTGGACCTTTTCGCCTTCGATGCCCTTGACGGTTCCGTAGATACCGCCGGCGAAAAGAACCTCCTGACCCGGCTTGAGCTCGGTGTGCAGCTCCTTGAAGTACTTCTGCTTCTTCTTCATGTTGATTTGCGACCAGATGGTGTAAATCAAGCCCATGATGACAAGCAGGCCTAAAAGGGCGACCGAGGAGCTCAGGACGTTGGCTCCGAAATCGGCCATTAGATGCCGTCCTCGTCGCCGAAGATATCCTCTTCGTCGGAGCCGGCAACGGATGCGACCGTCTGGGCGGTGATGCCCGTCTGGCCAACGGTCACGGCCTGCTCGCCAAGCTCGGCGAGCGTGGCGTTGCCGCGGAGGAACAGAAGCTCAATAACCATGGGAAGGTTGGTGCCGGTCAGAACCTCGACGTTGTCGACATCCTGGGCAATCATCATCGCCTGGTTGAACGGGGTGCCACCAAGCAGGTCGGTAAAGACGAGCACGCCATCGCACTCCTCGCGCATGGCGGTAATAGCGGCGCGGAGATCCTCACCGTAGGAAGCAGCCTGGTCGCCCTCAAAAGGAACGACGGTAAAAGCGGGCTGGTCGCCAGCAACCATAGCGATAGCGCTTGCGAGGCCGGGTGCGAACTGTCCATGACCGGTAAGAATAAAGCCAACCATTCAAATTTCCCTTCCGAAGGTGTGTACGATCTGAGTCCGATGATTTTCGGAAGCCAGCGGGCGCTCGCCCTTAAAGCTTCTTAGAAAGCGTGCTTTGAAGACCAGTGGTTTCTAAACTGGTAGTAACCACGTGACGTGTTGTTGTCACTATATCACCCCAGAAGAGGTCGCTTTCGTTGATTCATACGGTAAAACGTTTTTGCACCGCTCACGGTGATAAATCGACCGTTTACCGGTCGTTAACACTTCTACCTGCGGTTTTGAAACCGTTCCGAAATGCTTTGGCAAAAGATCGGATCTTTTCCTGTGTCTAAACAACGCAGGGCGGCTAAAAATAGCGTGTAGAAAAATTGCAGGTCATTGTGAAGATATGTGAATTGGTCTTTTTGACTTAATACCAGTTAGAACCAGTTTTGAGATTATCGGTGAACGGTAGTTTTCGACCGTTCACCGGTTACTTGCAATCGTTTGCAGTCGTTTTCCCAGATGAATTAGGGAAACACAATGGAGCGCTTGCGCGGGCGCGAGGCCTACTCCAGTGGTTTCGGCAGCAAAAAGCCCGCTAGAACGTTGTCCGTTCTAGCGGGCTAAATCAGGCAGATCGGCTAGCGCACAGTAGTGCAGGCAAACCTTACGCAAACAGGCCGTAGATGCTGATGTTGGCCTTGGCGTAGAGACCGTTAGCATACTCGGTCCACTTGGAGCTGGCGCTCGAAGCCTGCGAAGAGTACTGCTGATAGGCGGTGTAATAGGCAGTCATGGCCTGCTTATAGGTCGCGCTATCGGCCGTAAAGGCATCGTCGGCGAACGCCTTAGCGTAGGTGCCACCGGCGTCCTTCCAGGTGCCCTTCTCGCTATCCCACTCGTCGCCGGCAAGGTTGATGATGTAGTCGGCGTAATCCTTGCTCGCGGTCTCCTCGTTGCCGTCAGAAGGCTCGGTTGGGGCGGTCGGCATGCTTGCGGAGCTATCGCCCACCTTCTTCTTGTAGAGCTTCTGCAGCGTCGCGGACTGGCGGACGATCTGCTTGGCCTGGTCCTTGGACACGCCATACTGCGTGGCCATGGTCTTGTAGTCCGAAGTGCCGATGGAATCCTCGGCGTACTTCTTCATCTCCTTAGAGGAGACGGTAATGCCCTCGTCCTCGGCGGCATCGAGCAGGATCTTGTTGCGCACGTAGGACAGGATGACATCGGCAGAAGGAGCGGTGTAGTTGCCATCGCTATCCTTGACGGTATCGAGGCTGTACTGGCTCTCGATGGCCTCGCGCGCGGTGATGTCGCTCTTCTTGCCGTTGTAGCTATAGCTTGCCACGGTCGAATCGAGCTGGTCCTCGGTCAGGGTCGACGAGCCGACACCCTTGCCGCCAAAGCCGCCATTGCCAATAAAGAAGCCGACCACGGCAGCGATAACGACGGCAACCACGAAGGCGGCGATCATCGTCTTCTTGTGCTTGGATGCGTGGTCGTCTTCGTCGGAACCCAGGATATCGTCGTCCTCATCTTGGGCCTCGGGCATCAAATTCTCGTCAGCGGCATCCGCGGCAATCTGAGCCTCCAGACGGGCGTCCTCCTCCTCGGCCGTCGTACCGGCAGCAATATGCTCGGCAGACGTGCCGGCGACCAGATCGATCTTCTCGTCCTCGTCACCGTCGGGGCCTTCGCCGCGCTCGATGATCTGGATGCCGTCGATCTCGTCCTTCTCGTCCTTCTTTTGAATCAGACCCATATCGGTTACTCCTTGTTAGGAAACATAGTCCCCAATAGAATACGCCCGACAGAGCGCCGGGCGTATTGATTCTTAGGTTATACGCAAACACTTAAGTACTATTTAGGCGTTTGCAGTGTGCATGCCTTAGGCCAGGTGCGCGATAACGGCATCGGCAAATGCCTGCGTACCCACAGCGCCCTCAACGGAGCCGGTCTGGGCACGACGCACGTCACCGGTAACCTGCTCGCCCTCGTCGAGCGTGGCAGAGACGGCGGCACGAATGCGATTGGCCGCGTCGTTCTCGCCTAGGTGATCGAGCATCATCGCGGCAGAGAGAATCTCGGCCGTGGGGTTGGCGATATCCTGACCAGCAATATCGGGAGCGGAGCCGTGCGTCGCCTCAAAGATGGCACAGTCGGCACCGATGTTGGAGCCGGGGGCCATCCCTAAGCCGCCCACCAGGCCGGCGCACAGGTCGCTCACGATGTCGCCGTACAGGTTGGGCAGCACCAGGACATCGAAGTCGTTGGGGTTCTGGACCAGGCCCATGCAGGTGGCGTCGACGATCTTGTCGTTGAACTCAATGTCGGGATAGTTGGCGGCCACCTCGCGCGCAACGCGCAGGAACAGGCCGTCGGTTGCCTTCATGATGTTGGCCTTGTGCACGGCCGTCACCTTTTTGCGACCGCAACGGCGGGCGTACTCAAAGGCGTACTCCACAATGCGGCGGCTCTTGGCGATGGAGATGGGTTTGATCGAGATGGCGGAATCCGCGGCGAAGGTCTTCTGGCCCGAGCGCTCGACGAGCTGCGAAAGCTCCTCGACCTCGGCAGCGCCCTCATCGAACTCGATACCGGCGTAGAGGTCCTCGGTGTTCTCGCGCACGATGACCAGGTCGACGTCACGGAAGCGCGAGCCGTCGCCCGGCTGCGACAGGCAGGGGCGCACGCAGGCGTACAGATCGAAGTGCTTACGCAGAGCAACATTGACGCTGCGGAAACCCGTGCCGACCGGCGTGGTGATGGGCCCCTTGATGGCGACCTTAGTCTCGGCAACCGCATCGAGCACATGTTGGGGCAGCGGCGTGCCAAACTCGTCCATGACGCCGGCGCCGGCCTCCTGGACATTCCAGTTAATCTGGACACCGGTGGCCTCGACCACGCGGCGCATGGCCTGCGTAATCTCGGGACCGATACCGTCACCGGGAATCAGGACTACATCGTGCGCCATAATCTGTTACTCCTCGTCTTCGGCGTCGTCAGATTTTTTAACGCTAGCACGCTTCTTCTTTTTGGAGAGATCCAGGCCAAAACGTTTAACAAGCATTTCGCAAATCTCGCTCGAACGGGCCTTGAGATAGCTGCCCTTGCCGTTCTCGGCGTCGAACTTAAGGCGCAGCGCAAGCTTCTCTGCGACCTCGGCGTCAATCTCGCCCTGGCCAAACTCGTACAGGCACCCGAGCATATCGCGATACTCAAGGTCGCCGTGGTAGCACTGGATGGCCTCGTCCAGGATGGGCCAAGCCTCGCGCGAACGCTCGACACTCGTGGCGCCCCACACGCACAGCAGGCGGAAGGCGGCATAGCGCAGCGTGGAGGAAATCTCGTCGAACAGCGCGGTCTCGGCGCCCTCAAAGGCGTCCTCCATCTGCTCGGGGCAGGTGGTGGCGAGCGCCGCCAGGGCATCGAGCGCCTCCCAGCGGGTCTGTGCCTCGGGGCGGTCGAGCGCCTCGATCAGCGCTGGCACGCAGGGCACGACGCGCTGCGGATCGCGCTCGGCAAGCAGGTGCAGCACACGGGCGGCAAACTGGCGGATGCGGCGCGTGGGGCAGCCGAGCTCTTGGACCAGGCGGTCGACGGCGTTCTCATTCTCCTCTGCCAGCTGAAGCTGTGCCAGCTCCTCGTCGGTGAGCTGTTCGTCTTTATTTTCTGCCATAGTTACCTCTTCTTACTATTTCTTAGCGTGCTTGCCAGCACCCTTGCTGTCATCGGTGACCGAGATGAGCTGTCGGTCGGCCGCGCCATTGCGACGCGCGCGGCGGCGCTCCTCGGCGTCGCCCGCGTCGGCGGCGGCGCGATGGGCCTTGTTGACGTTAAAGACCTCGTCGTGCTTGCGCCACGGGCCAACGGACTCGCCAAAGCTCATCTTAAGACCGGCGATAAAGCCGCCGAGCCAGCCGATCGGCGCAAACTGAACCAGCGGGAACAGCGAAAACACCCAGGTCAGCAGGACGACTGCCGCCGCACCCGCAAAGTTGGCGATCCAGTAGTCGCGCTTGGTGATGACGCGCTTTTCGCACGCCCACTGGCCGCACAAAAAGCCGATGTAGATCGCAAAGAGAAAGAGCAGCAGCGCAAGCACCACGAACGTCCAGCTCATGGGCGCTACTCCTCGTGATGGTGGCCGCAGCAGCACTCGTGGCCGTCATCATGGCCGTGGCCGCCGCAGCACTCGTGGTCCTCGCCGTGGTGATGGCCACAACCGCACTCATGGTCCTCGCCGTGCTCGCCGCAACCGCAGCCGTCCTCGTGGGCACCGTGCTCCTCGGGGCGATACTGCGACCAGTCCAGACCGGCGGCGATGGCGTCGGCCTCCTCCTTGTAGAGGACCGTGATGGCCTGGGTGCCCAGCTTGGCACCACCGATGGCGTCGAGCATGTCGTAGAGCGTAAAGGCCACGTCGGCACCGGGCAGCGCGAGCTCGCGGTCATCGGCGTAGGCGAGCGCCAGACGCAGGTCCTTAATGAAGTGCTCGACCATAAAGCCGGGCTTGTAGTCGCCGTCGAGCGCCTTGGGGGCCAGGCTCTCCATGGCGCCGGACTTGCCGGTGCCGCCCAGGATCATCTGGCGGGTCTTCTCCAGGTCAAGGCCGCTCAACTCGGCAAATGCCATGGCGTCGGCCATGCCGACCATGCAGGCGCCCAGCGACACCTGGTTGGCGAGCTTGGCAGCCTGACCCTTGCCGGCGCCATCGAAGCAGCAGATGTTGGCCGCAAAGGTGGCAAGGATATCGCGGACCGGCGCGATGTCGTTCTCGGTGGCGCCCACGATAGCCGTGAGCGTGCCGGCGATGGCGCCCGACTCGCCGCCGGTGACGGGGCAGTCAAACGCCATGCGACCGGAGACTTGAGCGGCCTCGGCAATGTCACGAGCGAGCTCGGGCGAGCTCGTGGTGAGGTCGATCAGCACCGCGCCGGGCTTGGTGCACGCGAGCAGGCCGTCGCCCGCCAGGTAGAGCTCCTCGACCTCGGAGGGATAGCCCACCATGGTAAAGACGACATCGGCGTTCGCCGCGGCATCGGCCGGCGTATCGGCCCAGACGGCGCCGCGCTCAACGAGCGCTGCGGCCTTGGACTTGGTGCGGTTGTTGACCGTGACGGGATAGCCGGCGTCCAGGATGTGGCCGGCGATGGGGGCACCCATGATTCCGGTGCCGATAAATGCGACAGAGAGCTTGTTTGCCATGAAACCTTTCCTTTTGGGTTGGGTGTTATTACCAGGTTGAATACTCGGTGCCAGCGTTTGGGCTGTGAGTTGAGGGCGATTACGGCCGCGTTACTTGCCTACTGGCCGCGCACCCGGCGGGCGATGCGGTCGGAAAGCGACGCCTTGTCGGCGCGGTTCTTGCCCCAAAACGCGCAGGCCACCATGCCGGGGCCCACGTGCGAGCCGATGGTGGGACCCACGGAGCTGCGAATGATCGTGACGTCGGCGCAGCCCTCCTCCTTGCGGATGGCGGCTTCGAGCCAGTCGCCGTCCTTTTCGGCATCGGCCGTCATAATGGCGATGGGCATGGTGCGATCGGGCACGTAGTTCTCGCGGAACGACTTGAGGATGGACTTGAGCGCCTTCTTGCGGCCGCGGTTGACGCCGATCAGCGACAGCGAGCCGGCCAGGTCGTAGGAGAGCTCGGGCTTGACATCGAGCTTTGCCGTGAGTTGCGCCGCCGCGGGCGGAATGCGGCCACCGGCAGCCAGCGCATCGAAGCTCTCGAGCGTAAAGTAGCCGTGTACGTAGGTCTTGGCCTCGTTTGCCCAATCGACCAGCTGCTTGGCAGTCAGTCCTGCCGAACGCTGGCGCACGGCCTCGAGCGCCAAGAGCGCACCGGTCGCGCAGGGCAGAGCGTTGTCGACCACGTAGAGCTCAAAGTTGGGATACTCGGCGCGCACGGCATCTGCCGCCTGGCACGCGGAGTTGTAGCTCGACGACAGCGCCGAGGTAAAGCACAGGTAGACCGTGGGCGTGCCCTCTTTGGCGCACTCGGTAAAGAACTCGATATAGCGACCGAGCGACACAGCCGAGGTGGACACGCGGGCACCGGCGCGCATGCGGTCGTAGAACTCCTTAGGGCTCATGCTCGACCAGATGTCGTCTGTGCGCTCCTCGCCATCGATAATGAAAGGGAAACCCAGGATATCGACATCGAGGTTCGCGGCGACCTCGGGGCTAAAGTCGCAGCAGGTATCGACGACGATGCGGCAACGGTTCGAATGACCGGCGGATGCGGCCTTGTCCATCAAAGCGACTCCTTACGTAAAAAGGCGGCCACCCGCATGGGATGGCCGCCAACCGTTAACTCATGCAAGTTAACGTATTTTACTCGTCAAGTGTTTCGATGCGGGGCTTGATGATGCCATATCCACCATTCTTACGGTGATACACCACATTGATGAGACCGGTCGTCGCGTTCTCGAACACGTAGAAGTCGTGGCCCAGCAAATCGGTCTGCACCAGCGCCTGCTCCTCGGTCATCGGGGTGACATCGATGACCTTCTCGCGGACGAGCAGGTCGTCGTCCTCCTCGGGCAGCAGCAGGTCGGCCAGATCCTCAACGCGCTCGACCGGCGCGACATCCGCGGCACTGGCACCACCCTGGCGGTTGTCCACGACCTTGGTCTTGAACTTGCGCAGCTGGCGGGTGACCTTATCGGCGGAGAGGTCGATGGCGGCGTACATATCTGCACCGTGCTCGGCAACGCGAATCACCGAACCGCGGGCACGAACCGTGACCTCGACGATTGCCGGGTTGGGGTTCGAGGGGTTCTTCTCATAACGAAGCACAACGTCGACCGTCATGGGCTCGATATCGAAAACCTTGAGCGCCTCGCCGATCTTCTCATCCACATGCGCACGCAGAGCATCGGTTACCGTCGTCTTGCGTCCAGAAACCTTGATATCCATACGTGGCTCCAATCTGCCTCGGGGACTTACTGTACTGGCTATGTACCCATTGCCGTGCATTTAATCACGCGATTTCCCAAAGACCCGAATAACGACTGCTTGATACCGCATACCGAAGTCTCGCACTTTTCCGTGGCAAAGTGCGCTATAGGAAGGCGTCGGCAAAGCTAGTTTTTCTCCTGGAAATCAGCTTTTACCTGCCGTTTTTACCAAAATAGAAAAGCCGGGCTCCCTTATTGGGGAGACCCGGCTATGCGTGTTGAAACCGTGAAGAAGTGCCTCGTTCAATGTATGGCAGGCGCCACCCCTACCAATAACTAGCTATTGAGCTTGTTGATGTCATCGTCGGTGATGGTGCCCTCCTGGCTAGACGACGGGCTGTCGCCGTTGTTATCAGAGGCGTCGTCATCGGAGGACTCGGTCTCGTTGGACGTGGAGTCGGATGCCTGCACATTGGCCCCCGAAACGGTCTTGGCGGTAAGGTCATAGGGCATCTGTCCGTACCAGACGCAGTGGACTGCCTCGAGCGTGCCATCGACCGTGATGCCATCGAGGGCATCGCTCACGGCACGGCACAGCTCATCATTAGAGCTAAGACCTGCGACGCCAAGCGTGGAGGGCGCCTCGAGCGTACCGACATAGGAGATCTGGCTCATCAGACGCGCGAGGTAGCCACCAGCCGTGGAATCACAGATCACGTAATCGACCTCGCCCGACTCGAGCGCCTCAAAGCACTCATTGATGTTGGAGAAGGTCTTTTGGTTGGCGGTGATGCTTTGCTTGGCGAGCGCCTCCTGCGAGGCCGAGGAGGTCTGAACGCCCAGGGTAGCGGTGTTAAGCGTTTCGGTGGAAACGCTCAGCGACTCGCCGTCACTGCTCTTGCCGAATACGGCGGGGGCGTCGTACAGACAGGTGCCAAGTGAGCTGATATCGCCGTCCGTAGACCTGGCGTCGCCAATAAAGATGTCGGCCTTTTTATCGCTGAGCGCGGAATCGGCCGAGGACGCATCGACAAAGGCGACTTTGAGACCCATGCGGCATGCAAGGGCACGAGCGGCATCGACCGCATAGCCCGTGAGGTTTCCGTCGGCATCCTGCATGGCTTGCGGGGCATCGGAAGTATCGAGGGCGACCGTCAGGGTTCCCGGCGTGACCAGGGCATCGTCCGATACCGTGGGGGTAACGGTCTCGCGCTCGATCTGGTCGATCGTGGGCGTCGTGAACGTGGACAGTGGATTGAACGCACATCCACTCAGGCCCAAAACGGCAATGACCACCGCGGTCCCAGCACCTAACCGAGCCGCATGCATCAAGCTGCCCCTCACCATGTCCACTACCCTGCCTTCTGTGTCGTATACAATCCGTGCCCTGCACGGAATATCGGGTTGTTCCCACCAGCTGACCTGGTATTTGACCCCACACTTGCGCACCGGGGCGTTTGCTCGGGAGGCCGCAGCCACCTTCACGACTGGCCCGCTCGCCCGCGAGGCGGTATTGCCCCAAAGAAAGTAGAACGGACGGTGCGGCTTACATCTAGGACGCGCCATGATCGCGCCGCGCGCACGCGGTCGCTTACGTGGATCCCTTTGACCGCGTCTGTCTTGGACTAGGATGGGCATTTCGTCCGTCCGCAACCACAGCCTGGCAGGAACGTAGGGCATTATAGCTAAGTTCAAGCTATAGTTTAAGGTTAGGGACGTTATTCGCATCGCGAGCACAGATTTCGCAGGTCGGGGCGGACCATTCGTGCCCCCATGAAGCCCGGAGCTCCCCCACGGGGAGCCCCGGGGCACCCGTCTCAGGGTGCCGTGTGCAAAAAACGGCAAATATGAGTACTGCTACCAATTTAGTAGCAGCGTATTTCCGCCCCACGAGCCCTTTTTGAGTTCCGCACAGCCCGCTTGGCGCCAAGATATTCCACATTCGTTTATTATCTCTTCGCTGAATCCAGTTTTTCGGCCCAAGTTTCTTTATTTTTGCTGTCACTAATCTAGTAACAGTACTCATATTTGCCGTTTTTTGCACATGGCATATAAACAGACCCCCTATAAAGCCATAGTTTTACGCCGGCTTGAGCCCAAAGCACGCTCGGAGCGTATTCAGCAGAGCATCTTGCCTCTTTCGACGAGCCTCTACACGATTCTGATATCGTTTACCCATACGCTGGTGGATGCGCCATGCGAGCGCTTCCATCGCTTCCATGTCGCAGAGCATCTCGTTGTTGACCGTCGCGACCTCGATTCCCATGGACGCCAAACCCGTATTGCGTTTTTCATCGTGAATGCGCCCGCCGCGAGACGAATGGCCCTGCTCACCGTTGTATTCCAGGTCAAACCGAGCTGCTTCCTGATAGGCATCGCAAACCGCATACGGCATCCCCGAGATCGCCTGCGCACGGTCGTTGAACTCGATCTTGTGGTCGGTCTTAAAGGGACCGCAGGCAAATCCGCCATAAGAAAACGGAAGCGAAAACATGGCAAGCATGATGCATTCCATGGGTGAGCGCAGGTTTTCCGACAGAAAGGGGCACAGCCGCCGCAGCTGCTTGGCCGCGCTCCCCTTGCATGCCGCAAGGTAATCTGCCAGGCGATCGGGCGTCAGCACTGGCTCGACCTCAAAGTAGCCCACATCTGACGGCTGGTCCTTATCCTTTGCAAGCCTGTTCACGGTAGGCGAGCTGTAAGGGGGCAGATACTGCCCGCGATCGCTCAGCGAAATCTTGGAGCACAGCTCCTGGGCCAGGGCAAATGCCTGGATACAGCCGACTTCGCGCGCAACGGCGGCACAGAGGGCCTCGGGAGACAAGCTGTACACTCCCGGCTCCACCTCCAAAATCGAGGCGTCCGGCAGGTCTGTAGAACAAACGGACCAGCTTGCACCAGGCATGCGGCGACGCTGCTTCGCCGACCCCACCAGCAGGCACAAGTCTTCTTGGACCTCGCCACTCACGGCCCCGATCCGCACCAAATCGGGAAGATAAATGTCCTCGGCCGAGGGAGACGATGTATGCAGCACACGGCGCTCTTCATCGGGATCGAGGTCTCTCCAGCTGATGTAACCCATTTGTCGGCGCTCGGCGCGCATCATGCGCAGCGCCGAGGCACCGGTCAGGACTACGGAGGCCGCCAGTTGCTCGCTTGTCGGCTCGATGCGCCGCGCTATCTTCACTGCCACAAAACCACCCCCTACCAAACGCGTGCGATAGCGAGGCCATCGACTGCTGCGGCGCCGGCACGCTTGAGCTCCGCCGAGGCTGCTGCCATGGTCGCGCCCGTGGTAATGACATCATCGATGAGCAGCAGACGGCGGCCGCGCACATCCTCGACCGTCTCGTACATGCCCCGGGCATGCTCCCGGCGCTCATCGCGGCCGAGCTCTCGCTGGTCACCATGACCGTATTTGACCAGGGCGTCCAGCAACGGGACACCCGAAAGATCGCAAAACGAGCGCGCGATTGCTTCCATATGGTCGAATCCACGCCGCCGAAACGCCGCCGCAGTCGCGGGCACAAACACCACCGCGTCCGCACCGGACAACACACCGCCGTAGCGATCGGATGCTGCCACCTGGGCATGCAAGGCAGTGTCGTAGAGCAACTCCGCCAGATACGGTGCCAGACGGCGCTCGCCCGCATCCTTGTACGCCTTGATGATGCGCGGCAGCGGATGTGCATAGACGGCACACGCCAGGCAGCGATCGAGCGCCTCGGCCATTGCCGAAGACGTGCCCTCGACCGAGCACTCGGTACACAGCAAATCCCCAAACGGGGCGCCGCATCGGATGCAACTATGACACGGATCGATGAGCGCGAGCGATGCCAGACAATCCTGGCAGATCAGCGCACCGGAACGCTCGCAGCCAGCGCATCGCGTGGGCGACAACGCCTCGAGCGCCTCATACGTCGCGCGCTCGGCAAGCGGTAGCAATTCGTCCGCAAACGGTAGGACGCCTGCGCCCTGCAAGCGAGTCAATACGTTCAGATGTCTCTTCATGACACAACCCTCCCTACGCGAAGGCGAAGGGAGGGTTGTCGGTGTAGAGCCATGATACCCAGAGGTGCTGGGGTCAGGCGGGTTACATCCGCTTACGGACGTTATTCGCCGGCAGGCGGTTGCGGTACGGACGAGGTGCGGGTCGAGCCTTCGCCACCGTCCTGGCGCGGCTTGCGGGAGCGACGGCGACGGCGACGCTTTTGACCCTGGTCGGTCGAGCCCTCGCCGCCGCGATCCTCACGCGGTTCGCACTCGTCGCGAGCGCCGCCGTGCGAAGCCTTGGCGGCAGCTCCTCCGCCATCGCCGGGGCGACGGCGCGTGACCTTGACTTCGCCATCCGAAACCTGATCGGCCACAGAAGGAATCGAGGGTTTCTGCTGCGCGCCCGAGGAATGGCGACGACGCGGACGTGACGCGCGCTCCTCCTCGCCACGCGGCTTGCCAGCCTTGTCGGCAGGCGCGTCGGAGGCCGAGGCGCCCTTGGGAGCGGCACCGGCCTCGCGAGCAGCTGCGGCGCGGAAGGCGTCCTCGCGCTCCTCGCTCGACAGGTGACGGCGACGACGGCGCGTGGGGTTCATGCCACCGCCGCGATTTTGCTGCTGGGGCTGCTGAGCCTCGCACTCGCGGGAAGCGTTCTTACCCGCGGCCTCGCCATTGTCGACGGACGCCGTGCGCTTGCGGCGGCGACGGCCATCGGCTGCTCCCTCGGTCTCGGGCGCCTCGGCCTTGCCGCGGCCCTTTCCACGGCCACGGCCCTCGCCCTGGCCCTGAGCGGTGCGAGCATCGGATTCGGCATCGCGACGACGGCGCTTGGGCATCGATGTGCCGGCCAGACGATCGGCGCTCGACAGGCCATCGCCCACGTCGACGCCGTTTTCGCGATCGAGTTCCATGAGCGCCAGACGCATCTCGGGCGACTCGATGCGCTCGAGCACGTCGCGCGTCACGCAGTCGGGGCGGCAGTTGCAGCCCTGCTCGGCGGCCTTCTTTTTGCAACCCTCCGAGCACGTCATATCGGCCAGGTTGACCTTAAAGACTTTGCCGTTCTCCAGGCGCAGCACCAGCTGCTCACGCGGCGTGTCATATTCCTGGATGCGCGCCTTGCCAAGCGGCGTATCGATAAGCGTCTTCTTTTTGGGCGCGCGGCTCTTAAAGTCCTTGTACGCCTCGAACTCGTAGCGCAGGCAGCACATCAGGCGGCCGCAGACGCCACTAATCTTGGACGAGTTGAGCGGCAGGTCCTGCTCCTTTGCCATGCGGATCGAAACCGGCTCAAACTGTCCGCCAAAGCGCGTGCAGCAGAGCTCCTGGCCGCACTGGGCATAGCCGCCCACCAGGCGGGTCTCGTCGCGCACGCCGATCTGGCGCATGTCGACGCGAATGTGCAGCGTCGAGGACAGGTCCTTGACGAGCTGACGGAAATCGACGCGCTCCTCGGCCGCGAAGTAGAACACAGCCTTCTCGCCGCCAAACAGGTACTCGACGCCGACCGGCTTCATCTCGAGGTCGAGCTCTTTGACCAGACGACGGAAATCGACCATGGCCTCGTCGCCCTGGATGGCCAGGTCGTCGGCAAGCTGCAGGTCGATGTCGCTCGCCACGCGCAGCACGGGCTTGAGCGGCTGGCCGATCTCATCTTGCGGCACCTCGAAGGGATCGGCCGTGACCAGGCCGATCTCGGTTCCGCGCTCGGTGGAGCAAATGGCATAATCGGCCTCGAGGATATCCAGATCCTGCGGATCAAACCACAGGTCGCGCGAGGCGTAGGTAAACTTAACGGGTACGACTAACGGCATTTCAGTGCCTTCCTGATATCGAACAGCATGACCTCGATGGCCAGCTGGGGAGTAACGTTTCTGGCGATGTTGCGCTCGGCGGTCGCGACCGCCTCGAGCGCCCGGGTGGCACCCGCAACATTCGTCGCGGCGGCAAGCCGCCCGATCGTGTCGCGCACGTCTTCGTTCACGACGTCGGCCGCCTCGTCCTGAAGTGTCAGCAGCACGTCGCGCATGAGCGTCCGCGCGCTCGCCAGCGCTTCCATGATACCCGAACGCTCGCGCGCGTTGAGTTCGCGCTTGTTGCGGTCCTCAAGCTGCTTCAATGCTCCACGCGACAGGTAGTCGGCGTTTTGCTCGAGCACCTTTTCCTGTGTGGACTTGACCTCGGCGAGCGGCGCCTTAACGGCGACGATGAGCGACTTGGCGCGGCTGAGCACATCAGCCTCGTCGGCAGCGATGAGCGAATCGATGGCGCGGACCATTTGGCGGCGAGCATCCTGGCGCTCGGCACTCTTAAGGAACTCGATGCCGCGTGTGGGGCTTCCCGCCACGGCGACCGCCATGCGGCAACGCACGAGATCCTGACCCGTCGCGCGGCTCACGGCCTGCGCGGCCACGGTGGGCGACACCAGCCGAAACGGCACGCACTGACAGCGGCTCACGATGGTGGGCAACATCACGTCTGCCGAGGTGCCCAACAAGATGAACATAACGCCCTCGGGCGGCTCCTCGAGTGTCTTGAGCAGCGCGTTGGCGGTGTTAGCGCGCAGTTGCTCGGCACGATCGATGATGTAGACCTTGGCCTTGGCACGGATGGGCGCCAGCGGCACGTCATCGAGCAGCTCGCGGGTCTGGGCAATGAGGTAGCCCGTGGCGCTCTCGGGCGTGTAATAGTGCACGTCGGGATGCGTGTGCCGAGCAACGCGTACGCAGCTGTCGCATGCGCCACAGCCGTCCTGCTCGCACAGGAAGGCCTGGGCGAGCGCCCATGCGGCATCGAGCTTGCCGGCGCCGGGAGCGCCCAAAAACAGGTAGGCGTGCGATGCGCGGCCGCTGGCGACGGCGTTGGTCAAAAAATCGCGCACGCGCTCTTGGGTGTCGAGCTTGGCCATCAGGCTTGCCTGAGCGGGTGCCATGTTACTCGGCCTCCTTGGCAAGTGCGGCGGCGACGGCGTCTTGCGGAATGTCGAGACCGTACGCGCGAATCTGCTCGACCGTCTTCTCGAAGACTTCCTCGACGGTCGCAGTGGCGTCGATGAGCTTTACGCGGTTTGGCTCCTCGGCAGCAATGGCACAAAATCCCTGGTAAACACGCTCCTGGAATGCCATGCCTTTTGCCTCCACGCGATCTGCCGCGCCACGGACTGCCATGCGCAGCGCCGCCTGCTCGGGCGTGATGTGGTAGACGAGCGTGAGCGCCGGGTGCGTCCCCGCGACGGCCAGGTTGTTGGCATCGCGCACCATCTGGCGATCGAGGCCGTCGGCAAACGCCTGGTAGCAAGTCGTGGAATCGTAGAAGCGATCGCACAGGACCACCTTACCGGCCGCGAGGGCGGGCGCGATGACCTCGTGCACCAACTGAGCGCGCGCCGCCTCGTAGAGCAGCAACTCGCAGGTGTCGCCCATCGCCGTATTGGCGGGGTCGAGCAGCAGAGCGCGGATCTTTTCGCTGATGGCGGTGCCGCCCGGCTCGCGCAGGCTCACAACCTGGTAGCCAGCGAACTCAAGCGCGCGGGCAAGCAGGCGCGCCTGCGTAGACTTGCCGGCACCGTCGACGCCCTCGAGCGTGATAAAGCTATGTTGAGCGGGCTCAAAAGCCATGGGCGCAGCCCCTTCCTACAAGGCGCGTAAATGCAGATATATCAACCAAGCCATGATACCCCAGGGGCAGGCGCACCCCAAATCGGACCTAGTCATTGGGGACGTTCTAAAGTTGCGGTGAAATAGGGACTGTTTGGCGGTCTCAGAGCTTCAATCGGGGGTGCGGACGATTTCTTGGACCGCGCCTAGGCGTATCCAAGCTTCCTGCGGTACTC
>JAQDNC010000019.1:0-830 GCA_027660625.1 Coriobacteriaceae bacterium AM100-PB1-1D-6A
AGATCGGGTACCCGATCGCCTTCTTCCATAACGGCGCGCTCACTACCACGACCGCGGGAAACGTCTTCACGACCATACTTCTCGCGCTGCTCGCGGGTGGAACCTTGATATCCGTTTGCTCCGCCGTCCTATCGACCGCAACGAGGCGCGTCTTCGCGGGCCCCCTTACCTCCGCGTTGCTTGTCGCGGCCCCGGCATTCCCGTTAGTGTCCGATTCGGCACTGGGGCATAATGCCGCGCTCGAGCTCCTGCCGCTGGCCGTGTTCTCGCCTATCGAGGCAACGGGTTACGTAGGATGCTTCCCGACAGAATTCATTGGCTCCGGTTCGGGCGGCGCATCGATGCTTGCCGTGGCCCTGGTATACGTCGCGGTCCTTTTCGCGGTCGGCGCCGTTGTGACGCGTTCGCCCAAACAGGCTGGACCCGCTAAAAAGCACCATGGGCTTGAGCTCCTGGACGTGAGCGTGGGATACGGGAGCACGACGATACTTTCGATCGGATCGCTTTCCTTGGGCCCGGGAACGGCGGCGGGGCTCGTCGCTCCCAACGGCTCGGGGAAAACCACCCTTCTTGAAGCGCTGTCGGGCCAATTTCCCACCCGCATCCGCTCGGGAAGCCTGTTGGCAGACGGAATCTGCCAACGTCGATCAGCCGAATTCGCAGAACTCGTCTACCTGAGCTCTTCGGGCGGCGCGGATCTCTACCCCACGCTATCGGCCCGCGAGCACCTCTCTTTCGTTAGGGAGGCGTGGAAATCGGCCGCCGACATCGACTCGCTCTGCGACTCCCTCGGAATCTCCCCATATCTCGACAAGCCGACCCGTAAACTC
>JAQDNC010000019.1:840-28936 GCA_027660625.1 Coriobacteriaceae bacterium AM100-PB1-1D-6A
TATCCTCGATGAACCGCTGAACGGCCTCGATCCGGGAAAACGGAAAACCTCCTGCGACGCGATGCGCAGCGAAGTGGCGCGGGGACGCAGCGTGCTCATTTCAAGCCATCTACTCGACGACCTGGCAGACCTCACCAACTCGTTCTACTTCATCGAGGCCGGCACGCTCGTGGAAAAGATCAAGTCGTCCTCGCAGGCGCTCAAGCAGGAATACCTCGATACATACGAGGGAGGTGAATGACATGATAGGCAAGAGCTATGCAAAGATAGCGATTGTTGGCTTTGTACTTTGTCTTGCAATGGTGCTATGTGCATCATTTGCGAGGTATAGGTCCGAGCAGTCGTTCATCGATGGCGCTGAAAATGGGTTTGGCATAGACGGGATGTATGTCAACGATGGCGCGACCAAGCCGTCTATGGCGATTCTTGCAGGCGAAGATATGGAATGGCAAATCTGTAATGACGATGGCTCTTGTATGAGTGGTCGTTTGGCCGCAACGAGCGATCCGAATTCGTTTGATCTTCTCGACAATGATGGATCGGATTGCGGTTCAGTTCACCTGTCGTATGCATCACGAGACGGGATGGACGGCATTCTCTACGTCTCCCACGAGACTGGCGATTTCAAGATGCGCAGGACTAACCGAGTGCCGGCTTTTATCGAGGAGTGAGAATTCCTGGCGGTCTGCCGATCAGGCCGCCAGGGTATCGAACCCCGCATTCATCCGTACACACACGGATGAATGCGGGAAGTGTCCGGATGAAGTTGATAATCAAGGAAACAATACCGTTCTGCCTGGGACGGCTTTGGCCTGGACTTTAACTACAACATCGCAATAGACACTTATCAGCTCGCGCAACGCGCATGGCCAGATCTCGGACGCTGGTGCATGGAGGACCTTCGAGATTTACTGGACATCCAAAACGACGACGCACACCGCGTGCTCGCCGACTGCGAAGACGAGATGGCTGTCTACAATGCGATCAGAAACGGCGTGAAGTCCGGAGATCTTTCTGTGGAACTGCCGCGCCGTCGCGCGAGCCGACCGGGCGACCCGGGCAATCTGGCCCCGGATCTCCCGGTCGTATTCCTACGATATCGCCCCTAAATCACCAATGTGTCAGATAAAGAATGATGCAATGGTTATGATCAAGCATACGGCGGATGCGGCGACTGCGCCTTTTTTCCTCTCCTGTAGTCCAACGAATAGGGTTGCCGTAAAGTAAAGGGCGGAAAGGCAGTCTATGGCAAGCAAAACGAGTTCCTTGGGCGGTTTCAGCAAAAGGTCGCTAGCAAAGAGTGCTGCGAGCAGGGTAAAGCCGATTGGGACCAAGTATCTCGATTGATTTTGCGACAGCATGGCAACTGCCTTTCAGAACAGGCAAGTGAAAAGTTGGTACGCTGCCCTTGCGGTTGCATACAAGGCGCCGCCAGGACCTTTTGTCACGTAACCGGCGATCACACCAGCGGTGCCAGCAACGTAGAGATCGCGCAGGCAAGCCTCCTCCTTCGGGATCAGCTTGACCTTGTGAGGGACAGGGCGGTTATTTGCAAATCCGTGAGAATCGCACCACGCCTTGGAATATGAATCCGTGCAGCGCCCGCGCTCAAAGGGGGATATATTGTAATTTTCGTCGTAGTTGTCTCCGACGTAGATCTCACTGCTCTCGGCGGGAGATCCCTCGTCGGCATAGGCTGCCGCAACGGGTACAAATGGTGTCATGACAAGGGAGAGGCAAAGAGTTGCTGAGACGATGGAGGGTAGACATTTCTTCATGGCGGGCTCCTTAATCTGGCCTTTGATAGTTACTCGATGTCGCCTCCTTCCGCTTTATATCCGTTGTATTCGGCGTATTTCTTTAATAAGGCAAGAGGTTCTTCCTCTCCTTCGGATGGGCCGATGATGTTTCCTTGATCATCCAGTATGAATACGGACGAAATATGCTCAAGTTCATATTGGTCATACACGGTCTTATCTTAATTTTTGCTGATGGCTCAGGCAAGGCGGGGCTTACGTTCGAGGCGACCAACAATGCCCTGGCCCTACAGAGAATAAACGCCGCGAACACGCACGCCGGCGGCTGGGAGAAGTCCGAACTCCGCGGCCTCCTCAATACCGGCGACCTCTGGTCGCTTTTGCCTTGCGAACTCCAGTCCAAGGTGAAGTCCGTCACGAAGATGACCGACAACCTGGGCGACGGCGAGGCAGGCACCCCCTCGGCCACGACTGACAAGGTCTTCCTGCTCTCGATGACTGAAGTCTACGGTGACCTCCAGTCTGACGGCGCCCAGTACGAGTACTATAAATCCAAGGGCGTGACAACATCGAACTATTCCAGTGCTTCGTCGAGCAGCTATCACTGGACTCGCTCCGTGCATCCGAGCAACTCCGCGTCCTTCCGCTGTGTCCACAGCAACGGCAGCTATGACTACTACAGCGCGACGAACATCTACTGCGTGTTCCCCGCCTTCTGCTTTTAGCCTCATCTGCAACCAATGAAAAGCCCGTGCGATTCTGCGCGGGCTTTTCATTTGGCAAACAAACGAACGATTCTCGTCTTGAAGCATAGTTATCGGGTTGAGGAGAAATGGGGTCGTACAGCGGCTCTCAGAGCGTCTGCCGCACTCCCCCGCCATTACCCCTGCGGCGTCCTCGTATAGAGCCCATCCTGCTTGGCATTTCGTTGCAACAGCCCACTTGTCCACCGATCAAATGAACTGCTGGAATAAATACTGCGACACGCTTGTTCGTTACAGTCGCTATTTCTGTGTAAATCGCCGCGATAAATACAGCCTATACTCGGCTGTATACCAGCTACGCGTATGTAGATTCATAGCGCGTAAATAAATCGACTCAAGCGCGTGTAAAACGCGCAAGTAGCCGCAAAAGGTGATTATCGCGCAGGTAGATTTTTGGCACCCTGTTGCTTAATCAAAATTAAGCAATTGCTTAAAACAAAAAAGGTCAGGCACTAGGTGCCTGACCTACAAACTTCTGGTCGGGACGACTGGATTCGAACCAGCGACCCCTTGACCCCCAGTCAAGTGCGCTACCAAGCTGCGCCACGTCCCGAAGCTTTTGTTTGTTGCTCTGCTCTCGCTCGCAACAGGGAGTATATTAACCCGAAACTTTGCCCTTGCGCAAGAACTTTTTTACAAATTTTGAAGCAAGTCCAAAATTGTATCAGCGAGCTGGGGTTTTGTTAGTACGGGAAGTTCTTGCGTACCCGCTGTGCTCACGATCCAGGCCTTGTTGGTATCGGTTCCAAAACCCGAATCGGCACGCGAGACATCGTTGGCGATAATGGCATCGCAACCCTTGCGGGCGAGCTTGCGCTGCGCGTACTCCACGACGTTATCGGTCTCGGCCGCAAAGCCGATCACACACCGCTCTTCCTTTTGGCGCGAGAGCTCGGCCAAGATATCGACCGTCTCGACCAGTTCGATGCGATCCAGACGCTCGTTAGCCTTTTTGAGCTTATGGTCGGCGGGGGCTGCGGGGGTGTAGTCGGCGACGGCTGCGGCACAAATGGCCGCATCGGCCGTCTGAAAGGCGCCCAGAGCCGCCTGCAGCATTTCAGCGGCGGTTTGCACGCGTACGCATTCCACGCCGCTGGGGACATCGAGCGATGTCGGCCCCAGCACAAGCGTGACCGCAGCGCCGCGGCGAGCGGCCTCCCCCGCCAGGGCGATGCCCATCTTGCCCGACGACCGGTTGCCGATGAAGCGCACAGGGTCGATCGGCTCGTGCGTTGGGCCGGCGGTGATTACGATGCGCTTGCCCGCCAGGTCTTGCGGGACGGGGTTCAGCACCTCGCAGGCGGCCTCGACGATGTCCTCGGGCTCGCTCATGCGTCCCGTGTCCACGTCGCCGCAGGCAAGGTAGCCGCTGCCGGGTCCCACCACATGGACGCCACGGTCGCGCAATGTGGCCATGTTGGCCTGCGTCGCCGGCGCCTTCCACATGCCGTTGTTCATAGCGGGTGCGATCACGATGGGTCGCGGCGTGGCAAGCAGCGTGGTGGAGATGAGGTCATCGGCGATACCGTTTGCCATCTTGGCGATGATATTGGCCGTCGCGGGCGCCACGACCACCAGATCGGGCTCCTGCGCCAGCGAAATGTGGTGGATGGGGTCGGAGGGATCGTCGAATAGGCCCACGGCAACGGGCTCGTTGGTGAGCGCACGGAAGGTGAGCGGGCCCACAAACTCGGTGGCATGCTCGCTCATAACGACCTTGACACGCGCGCCGCGCTTTTGCAGCAGGCGCACGACATTGCACGACTTATAGGCGGCGATTCCGCCGGTAATGCCCAGCAGGATCGTCTTTCCCTCAAGTTGCATTGAATTGTCGGGTGCCGCCGTCATCGTTAGGCTTCCTTGCTGGGAAGCACCAGCAGACGGTGGCAATACGGGCAGTGCGCGATCTCGCTACCGTCGTGGTTGAGGTCGCTCATGGACGACGCCTGCAGCGCGGTGTGGCAGATGGTGGGAATGTTGCCCTTGATGGTCTCGACGGCCAGGCCGCGGAACTGCTTGAGCAGGCGCTCGTAGTCGGTGAGCACGTCGGTCGGCAGCGTGGCAGCCAGCGCAGTGCGCTCCTTGGTGGCGGCGTCAATCTGTGCCTGGAGGTCGGCGGCCTTGGCGCGGGCGGCCTTGGTGTCGGCCTTCACGCCTTCCTCGAACTTGGCGATGATGGCCTGCGCGCGAGCCTCGCGGTCGAGCGCCTCCTTATGGGCGATGACGACGTCCTTGCGGGTATGCTCGATCTTGTCCAGACGCTTGGCCAGGGTGGCGAGCTCGTTCTCCAGGTCCTGAACCTCGCGGTAGTCAGATCCGTCAACGTGGCGCTTCTTGGCGGCCTCGATGGCGTTATTGGTCTGGATCTCGGTGGTGTTGAGATCGTCGAGCTCAATATCCAGGTCCTTGCGCTGGGCGTAGAGCTTGGTCATCTCGGCCTTGAGCTTAACGTAGGTCTTGCGCTTGGAAGCGAGCTCCTTGAGCTCCGGCATATTGGCAAGTTCGCTCTTGTTGCGGGCGAGCTCCAAATCGATCTGTTGCAGCTTGAGTAGCGTAGCGCCGGCGCTCATAAGTTCTCTCCTTTTGTCACAGTCCACCATTGGCAAGGGTCCAGTATTTTAATCGCATGACGGGGGTCGACCCCGGCGTCAACTGCAGAGTTCATCAATATATCAACGAACGGCTCCTCGGAGCGGTCATGGCCGAGCAGGATCACCGGTAGCCCGCGCAAGGCAAGGTCTTGCGCCACATGGTAGCCCGCCTCGCCCGTCACGATGACATCTGCGCCTGAGGCGATGGCGAGCTCTCCAAAGTCGCCCAAGGAGCCGCCCAAAATGGCGGCGGTGCGGCACGGGTGATCGGCCTCGCCCCAAACGCGTGGGTCGCTGCCGAAGGCCGTGGCGGCGCGCACGGCAAGGTTGCGCAGGTTGCAGAAGTCGTGGAGGGTCGCGAGTGCACCCAGACCGGTGAGCTCAGGCTCGTTCACATGCTCCAGCGAGCTCATGGGCTCAGCGCCCAGTAACTCACTCAGGCGAACGCGTGCCTCGTGCGAGCGGTCCAGGTTGGTGTGGAGCGAGATAATGCTCACCCCGCAGCGGGCAGCCTCGTAGAGCGCCGCACTGCACTGGGGACGCGTCGCGCTGGGCGGGCAAAAGGCCTCGGGCGCCTTGATATAGATGGGATGATGCGTGAGCAACACATTGGATCCAGCTTCCAAGGCACGCTGCACGTTGTCCCTGGTAGCGTCAAGCGCACAGGCTACGCCACGGATTTCGTCATCGGGGTCGCCTACGGATAAGCCTGCGTGGTCCCAGGGCTCGGCGTCCGTCTTGGGATAGCGTGCCAGCAGCGCACGCTCGAGCTCGGCGACGATCATGCGGCACCTACGATCGAGAGCAGCGTCTGGGCAAAGTCGTCCAGATCTCCCGGATTCACGCGGTCATCGAAGGAGATGCGCAATGCGCCCAATGCTTGCTCGCGACCGATGCCCATCGCGCTCAGAACGTGGCTGGGATCCATGCTGCCGCTCGAGCAGGCAGAGCCTGCCGACACCTCAAAACCGGCGGCGTCGAGCTTGATGATGAGCTCCTCGGAGTCCATGCCGTCAATGTAGATCGATACCATGCCGGGCAGACGGTCGGCATGCGCATAGTCGCCCATGGTGGCGTGAATGCGCGGATGGGCCGTAAGCGTGGCGTAGAGCTTGTCGGAAAGGGCTTGCAGCGTCGCACGCTCCTGGGCCACATGGGGCGCCAGCGTGCGGGTGGCAGCGGCAAAAGCCAGCTGCGTGCGCAGGTCCTGCGTACCGGCGCGACGGCCGGCTTCCTGTCCACCGCCAAAGATGCGCGGACGCAGCGGCGTGCGGTTCTTAAGGTAGAGCGCGCCGGATGCCACAGGGCCGCCAATCTTGTGCGCGGCAACGGTCATGGCATCGACGCCCAGCTCGGTGACATCGAGCGGAATATGCAAGTAGCCCTGGATGGCATCGGTGTGGAACAGGGCGCCCACGGTATGCGCGGCCGCGGCCAGCTCGCGGATGGGCTGCACCACACCGGTCTCGTTGTTGGCTGCCATGATGCTCACGAGTGCGACGTCGTCGCCGAGCAAGTCGTTCAGCGCGGCGGTCTCGATGTAGCCCGCACGGCAGGGCTGCACCAGATCGACGGTAAAGCCGGCGGCGCGCAGCAGCGGCAGGTTGTCAAGGATCGAATCGTGCTCAATCGCCGACACGATCACGCGGTTGCGCTTGCGGTCGCGCTGACGGGCGCCCTCGGCAAGTCCGAGGAGCGCCAGCTGGTTTGCCTCGGTGCCGCCATTGGTCAAGATAATTTCGGACGGGCGGACGCGCGCGCCAAAGCTGCGGGCGATCTCGCGACGCGCCACTTCCAGGCGCGCAGCGGCCTTGCGGCCGAGCGAATGCAGCGAGTTGGGGTTGACGCCGGCAAGCTCGCTATCGTCGTACTCGCGCTGCGCATGGAGCGCCTCGGCGCGCATGGGCGTCGAGGCAGCATAGTCAAGATTCACGGGTATGCGGTTTTGACCTGCGGTCATAGGGGTTTATGCCTCCTGTGCGGCCTCGTTGCCCAGCTTCTGCAGCAGCGCAACCTCGGCGGCGGGATCTTCGGACTTAAATACGGCGGAGCCGGCTACGAGCACGTTGGCACCGGCCTTGACGACCTCGGCGATGTTTTTGGAAGAAATGCCGCCGTCGACCTCGATCATGGGCGACACGCCGTGGCGCTCGCACATGGCCTTAAGCTCGTGGAGTTTAGCAATGGTACCGGGGATAAAGCTCTGGCCGCCAAAGCCGGGGTTCACGCTCATGAGCAGCACCATGTCGACAACGTCGATGATGCTCTCGAGCACGCAGACGGGGGTGGCGGGGTTGAGTACCACGCCGGCCTTGACGCCGCGCTGCTGCAGATGCGTGAGCGTGCGGTGCAGGTGCGTGGAGGCCTCGTAGTGCACGGTGATCATGTCGGCACCGGCGTCGGCATACCAATCGACCGTCTCGTCGGGGTTCGACACCATGAGGTGCGCGTCGACCGGCACGTCGGTGGAGCGCTTGACGGCCTTGAGGATGTCAACGCCAAAGGTGAGGTTGCCGGTAAAGTGACCGTCCATGACGTCGAAGTGCACATAGTCGGCGCCGGCGATCTTGTCGAGCTCGCCCTTGAGGTTGGCCATATCGGCCGAAAGGACAGACGGAGCGATTTTGATGGAACCCATGGTAGTAGCCTTTCTGTGCTAGTCAGTGAGTCCGTAGAACTCTTGAGAGGGGACGCGGTCGGTAAGAATCTCGAGCGCCCTATCCAAAGTAACACCGTTGTAGAGCGTTTGCTCCACGGCAAAGGTGAGCGGAATGTCTACGCCCAGTGAACGGGCGAGTTCGCTGACGCTGCGGGCCGCAACGGCACCCTCGACCACCATGTGCGTGCGTGCCTGGTACTCGTCGAGTGACACGCCGTGGGCAAACTCGTAGCCAAAGGTGCGGTTGCGCGAATGCTCCGAGGTACAGGTGGCGATGAGGTCGCCCATGCCGGCAAGTCCCATGCAGGTCATGGCCTGTCCGCCGCGGGCGTGCACCAGGCGGCTGATCTCGGCCAGGCCGCGCGTCATGATAAGGGCGAGCGTGTTATCGCCCGCGCCGGAGCCGGCGGAAATGCCGCACACGATAGCGATGACGTTTTTCATGGCGCCGCATACCTCGACGCCGGTCATGTCCTGCGACAGGTAGATGCGGAAGGCCGTAGATAGGAGCAGGTCCTTAAAGGTCTCCCCTACCTGCGGATCTTTGCTAGCGATGACGGCGGCAGAAAGTCCGCCGCGGCAAATCTCCTCGGCATGGTTGGGGCCGGAGAGCGCCGCCACGCGCGCCTCGTTGCCAATCTCGCTGGCGATGACCTCGCTCATGAGCAGGCCGGAATCGGGCTCAATACCCTTGGTGAGGCAGAGTACCGGGGTGTCGGCGGCGATGAAGGGTGCTGCCTGATGGCATACGCTGCGCAGGTGCGTGGAGGGCACGGCAAAGATAATGGCCTCGGCACCGTCGAGCGTCTGCGTCAGGTCCGTCGTGGCAACGACGTTGCTGGGCAGCTCGTAGTCCACCAGATAGCGGGGGTTACGATGCTCGCCATTGATGCCGGCGGCCGTCTGCTCACTATGGGCCCACATGGTCACGTGCTCGGCTCGCGCGGCGGCAAGGCCGGCGACGGCGGTTCCCCAGGAGCCGGAGCCAATCAGCGCAACATTCATGACTCTCTCCTACTTATCGTCGGGTTCGGTGACGCGCTTGGTAAACGAGAGCTTGGACTCCTTGCCCGTCATGAGCTTTTTGATGTTCGCACGATGGGCCCACACCACGGTGATACCGATCATCGCCATGCAAAACTTGAGACCCAGGCTGCTGTACGGAAAGACCGCACAGACGGCGATGGGAAGACCGATGGCCGCGGCAAGCGAGCCCACCGACACAAACTTGGTGATGGCAACGGCCACGATAAACATGCCCAGCAGCGAAAGTCCGATGGGCCAGTACCAGGCGAGGATGACGCCCAAGCCCACGGCAATGCCCTTGCCGCCGTGGAAGTTGAGGTACGGCGAGAAGATGTGACCCCATACCGCTGCCAGGCAGATGACGCCGAGCATCCAGTCGCCGGGAGCTCCAGGCGCCATGATGCTCACAGGGAAGCCATAGCCAACGCCCGCGATAAGCGGACGGGCGATAAGGACGCAGATGGCGCCCTTAAGGCAGTCGAGCAGCAGCGTGAGCGCGGCCACCTTGGGGCCGGCCACGCGCAGGGCGTTGGTGGTGCCGATGTTGCCGGAGCCCGCCTTGCGAATGTCGGTGTGGTTGAACACGCGGCCCAGGATCAAGCCAAACGGAATCGCTCCGATAAAGAACGAGACCACGGCGCAGCTGGCGGTCAGCAGAATCGGATTATGCATCCTTTTGCTCCTTCTTCCTAAAGAAGAGTCGAATGGGCGTGCCGGAAAAATCGAAGGTCGAGCGCATGCGGTTCTCCACGTAGCGCTGGTAGGTGTCGTTGACCAGGTCGCTGTGGTTGACGAAGAACGTAAACGTCGGCGGGTTGACGCCCGTCTGGGTCACGTAGTGCATGCGCAGGCGACGCTTGCCGTCCACCACGGTGTGGCCAAACTCGCGCAGGTCGGTGAGGAAGGTGTTGAGGCGCGAGGTGGTGATCTTTTGCGAGCGCGTCTTCTCGGCGGCGTCGACCATGGCCCAGATCTTCTCGACGCTGCGGCCGGTCAGGGCAGAGATGCGCAGGTACTGAGCCCAGGGAGCCATGACGCCCAGACGGCGGTCGACGGTCTCCATGCAGGCCTCGCGCTTGCGGTCGTCGTCGAGCAGGTCCCACTTGTTGAGCAGCACCACGATGGCGCAGCCGCGCTCGATGGCAAGGCCCATGACCTTCTGGTCCTGCTCGGTGACGCCCACGGAGGCGTCGACGACAAGCAGCGCCACGTCGGCGCGGTCGATGGCGCGCAGGCCGCGGACCATGGAGTAGTACTCGATGTTCTCGTACACGGTGCTCTTCTTGCGAATGCCCGCGGTGTCGACCATGCGGTAGTGCTTGCCGTCGCGCTCGACGACGGTGTCGATGGCATCGCGCGTGGTGCCGGCGATGTTGGACACGATGGAGCGGTCGGCGCCCAGGATGCGGTTAAACAGCGAGGACTTACCGGCGTTGGGGCGGCCGATGATGGCCACGTTCAGCGCGTCGGGGAACTCGTCGGCGACCTCGTCCTCTTCCTCGGGTAACAGGGCCACGATGTCGTCGAGCAGGTCGCCCGTGCCGTGGCCGTGAAGGGCCGACAGCGGCGTGGGCTCACCGATGCCGAGCGAATAGAACTCCCAGATGTTGTCATTCTCGCGGTCGGGGTTGTCGAGCTTATTCACCAGCAGAAAGACCGGCTTGTCGCAGCGCTTGAGCATGCGGGCGACCGACTCGTCCTCCTCGGTGACGCCGGTGCGGCCGTCGACCACAAACAGGATGACGGCAGCTTCCTCGGCGGCGGCAAGGGCCTGGTCGCGGATGGACGTGGCAAAGACGTCGTCGCTCTTGAGCGGCTCGATACCGCCCGTGTCGACGATGGTGAACTCGCGGCCGTTCCAATCGGCCGTGTGATACGAGCGGTCGCGCGTGACGCCGCGAGACTCGTGGACGATGGCGTCCGAGGTTTGGGCCAGGCGGTTAACGAGCGTGGACTTGCCCACGTTGGGGCGTCCGACGACGGCGACGATAGGTTTCATCTGCTCTCCTTTAATGGGTAGGGTCAGCGGGAATAGTTGAATTGGCGGGCGTTATGCCAAGGATGTGCTCCAGGGTATCGAGCAGCTCATGCGGCATAGTCGATACCACATGAACCTCGGCGCCGCGACCGGTAAGGCTTGCGAGTAATTCGTCACGATGATACTCGTCAAGGGTCATACCGTCGGCGTTGAACATGAGCTTAGGCACAAAGAGCATAACCCCCGACAGGTCCTGCGGTAGCTGTTCCAAGATGTCGCAGGCGACGATGAGGCCGGTCACGTCCACGTTGCCGCCAAAGTAGCGGTTTTTGATGGCCGTAACGGTACCGGCAAGGCCATGCGGCGATTCCACAAAACGTGCCACCGTATCGCGCGCGCTGGCGCCCGAGAGGCACAGCAGGCGCTGGCCACGGGCGGCGATTGCCTCGCGAGCGCGGCGCAGGCGCTCGGCATCGGCGGCGAGCACGTTGTCGGTCTCATCCAGATAGGAGCGGATCATGCCGATACCGTCGTAGTACTGCGGGTAGCCGTCGTAGAAGTCGGCCTCGGGAGGATCGATGCCGGCGTCCAGATAGAACTCGTCGCTCATCTGGAAGGTATGGCGGCCAAAGCGCTCGAAGGCACGGTCCTGGAAGGGCCGGATCATGGCGATAGTCTCGCGCGCCAGCTCGGGCTTGTCACTGTAGGACCAGCTAAAACGGTTCTGATGCTTGGTAAATCCAAGCGGCACAATGCCCAGGCTCGTGATTTGCTCGTGCTCCTCGCAAAAGCGCAGAGTCTTTTCCAGCTCCTCGCCGTCGTTCATGCCGGGACACAGCACAATCTGCGCGTGAATCTCGATGCCGGCGGCCATGATGGCCTCGAGCACGTCCATGCCGCGTTGGGCGTTGCGGCCCATCATGCGGCGGCGGACGTCGGGGCTCACGGCGTGGACCGACACGTTCATGGGGCTCATGTTGCGGTCGATGACGTTTTGCACGTCCTCGTCGGAAAGGTTTGTGAGCGTGACGAAGTTGCCCTGCAAGAAGCTTAGGCGGTAGTCATCATCGCGGATGTAGAGCGTTGAGCGGCCGCCCTTGGGCAGCATCGTCATAAAGCAGAACACGCAGGCGTTTACGCAGGTGCGCATGCCGTCGAAGATGGGTCCATCGAACTCAAGGCCCCAGTCCTCACCGGGAAAGCGATCGAGCTCAACGGGGGTTACGGTGCCGTCGCGCGGATCGAAAACCTCCAGCTCGACGGTGTCGTCATCTGCCTCCCAGAGCCACACGATCATATCGGTCAGTTGCTCGCCATTAACCGTGAGCACGCGCATGCCCGGCTCGATACCCACATCCCATGCGGGCGATTCGGCGCGCACGTTTTTAACGAGCGCGCCCTCACCCGGCTCGGGGTCGCGGCTGCGCCCGTAATCGGCCACCTCGGCGGCGTATGCGGGTACGGTCTGGTCCATGATTAGCGGCAAAGCTCCTTGATGCGCTCGACGGCGCGTTCGATGTGTTCTTGCGGGGTGGAGGCTCCGGCGGTGATGCCGATGTGGTGAGCGTCGGCAAACCACGCGGCCTGAAGCTCGGAAGCTTCCTCGATGTGATACGTACGCTCGCAGGCGTTTGCGCAAATCTGCGCCAGACGGCGGGTGTTGCCCGAGTTCTTTCCGCCCACGACGACCATGCAGTCGCAGCGGTTGGCAAGTGCGGCTGCTGCCTGCTGGCGCTCGCTCGTGGCGGCGCAGATGGTGTTGATCACGCGCAGTTCCTGCACGCGCGGCGTGATGGCAGCCACGACCTCGGCCAGGTTCTGCGCGGTCTGGGTGGTCTGTACGACCAGACCCACCTTGCCCTTGAGTGGCAGCGCGTCCGCATCGGCGGCGCAGCTCACGACTTGAGCGTCATCGCCGGCATGGCCCAGGATGCCCTCAACCTCGGGGTGGCCCGGCTCGCCCACGACGATCACGCGGTAGCCCTCGCGTACCAGGCGCTCCGCCGCCACGTGGACTTTTTTCACGTAGGGGCAGGTGGCATCGACCACGTCGAGACCGCGCTCGCGAGCGGCCTCGATCACCTGCGGCACCACGCCGTGCGCGCGGATGATCACGGTGCCCGATGCGGCGTCGTCTAGGGTCTCGGCCAGACCGACGCCTGCCTCGGAAAGCTCGCGCACCACGATGGGGTTATGAATGAGTGGGCCCAGGGTGTGGACCTGAGCGGTCTCCCCTACTTGCGGGGCAGCCGCCAGGGCCATATCGAGCGCGCGCTGCACGCCGTAGCAGGTGCCGGCGTGAGCAGCGATTTCGATGGTGGGGGCGTCTGCCTTGCCGGTCATGGCCTCGACGGCGTTCATGACTTCCTCGCCCATGGCTAGAACCTACCCGGGTGCTCGGCGCACAGCTCATCGCGCATGGCGTAGACACGACTCATGGCCTCGGACTCAAACCAGGCCAGGCGCTCCTTGCGCTTGAGCTCGGCCGGTGCATCGGTTAGCGAGATGGCCTTGCCGGCGCGGATCCAGCACTTTTTGGGGCGCATGAGCTTTTTGCCCGCAGGCGTAATATCGGACCAGCCGCAAATGGCGAGCGGGTTGACGGGCGCCTTGCCCATCTGGGCGATGAGCGCAAAGCCGCCGTGGACCTCGGGCTTGATCTCGCGCGAGCGAATGCGCGTGCCCTCGGGGAAGATCAGGACGTCCTCGCCGCGCTGCAGCGCATGCTGGGCGGCACGCAGGCACTTCATGTCGGCAGTACCGCGCTCCACGGGGATGCCGCCCACGCGGCTAAAGGCCCAGCGCACTATCTTGCTCTTGGCAAACTCGGACTTAAAGATGGGGCGCACACGGCGGCCGCCAAAGAACAGTGCCGTCTCCACGGCCAGCAACTCTGCCATCGAGGTGTGGTTGCAGATGACCACGCTGCCGCGGCCTTCCTGGCGCTCAAACAGCAGGTCGCTGTCCTCGACCTTCCAGCGCCACATGAGCTTGGAGAAGACCCACAGGATGCCCATGACCACGGCGACGGTGCCGCGGATGAGCGCAGGGAACTCGGCGTAGGGGGCGTTGTAATAATCCTCGGGCGTCTGCTTAAACAGGCACATGGGCTACCTCCTTTGGTTGATGAGGTCCTCGATGATCGAGACGACCTCGTCGATAGTGTGGGCGGTGGAGTCGACGTGCACCGCGTCCTCGGCGGGCACGAGTGGCGCGACCTCGCGGCTGCTGTCGAGCTTATCGCGCTGCTTGAGGGCGTCGAGGGTCTCGTCGACCTCAGCCTCGAGCTGCTCGGTGGTGAGCGGCTGGGCGTCGTTTTGGTGGCGCTGCAGCACGCGGCGACGGGCGCGCTCACGCGGGTCGGCGGTCAGGAAAACCTTGACCTGCGCGTTGGGGAACACGACGGTGCCGATGTCGCGACCCTCGGCGACAATGTCGCGGTCCTCGGCGGCGCGGCGCTGGTGGATGAGCATGGCGGCGCGTACGCCCGGGTAGGCCGAGACCTTGGAGACGTTGGCGTCGACCTGCGGGGTGCGAATGGCGGCCGAGGCGTCCTTGCCGTCGATGGTCAGACGCGTGTCCTCGCCGGTGCCGTTGGTAAAGCGAATCTCGATCTGCTCGGCGAGGGCGTCGATGGCCGCCTCGTCGTCCAGATCGATGCCGCGGTCGAGCGCGGCGAAGGTGACGGCGCGATACATGGCGCCCGTGTCGAGCTTGTTAAAGCCCAGCTGGCGGGCGATCTCCTTGGCGATGGTGGACTTGCCGGAACCGGCGGGGCCGTCGATGGCGACGATCATGCAATGCTTCCTTTCGGTGGTTGACGTGCTGGTATGGGACGCGGACGCTGCGGCTTGGCGGGTTGCCTAGCTCGTGTAGCGCTCGCGGTAGGTGTTGCGCTTGGGCGCGGAGCCGTGGCTGCCGTGGTGACGCGTGCGGCTTGCGGTGTTGGTCGTGGGCGCGGCGCCGCGCTTGGAGCTGGCCTGCTTAGGCGGGATACCGCCGGCCTTGAGGATCTGCACCTCGCGGTCGGTGAGCTCTCGCCACGAGCCCTTGTCCACGTCCTTGAGCTCTAGGCCGGCAAAGTTGCAGCGGTGCAGACGGATTACCGGGTGGTGGATCTTGCTCAGCATGCGCTTGACCTGGTTCTTGCGGCCCTCGCGGATGATGACCTCAACGGCGGTGGTCCCGGGCTTAACGCCTTGCGGGGCAACGGCCTCGGCCTCGCGCGCGTTGATGACGCGGCAGATTGCCGGCTGGCACAGGCCGTCATCGAGCTCGATACCGCGACGGAGTGGCTCTAAGTCGCGATCGGTCAGGTGGCCGTCCACAAGCGCCTGGTAGGTCTTGTAGACGTGTTTGCTGGGGTGCAGCAGGTCCTGCGACAGGTCGCCGTCGGTGGTAAAGAGCAAAAGGCCCGTGGTGTCGCGGTCTAGGCGACCCACCGGGAAGAGCCCCGGAAAGCGGTCGCGCGGGACCAGGTCGGCCACACAGGGACGCTCCTGCGGGTCGCTCATGGTGGTGAGGTAGCCCGTCGGCTTGTAGAGCATCAGGTACACGGCACCCTGGTTGAGCTTGACGGGCATGCCGTCGACCTCGATATGGTCACGGTCGACGTCGACCTTGGTGCCTAGCTCGGTTGCTACCAGGCCGTTGACGGTCACGCGGCCAGCGGTCATCAGGTCCTCCGAGCCGCGGCGGCTCGCTACGCCCGCGCGCGCCAAAAAGCGCTGCAAGCGCATGGTGTGCGGGTAGACGGGCTGGGCGTCGACCGCGGACGCTGTGGTGTCCGCGGCGCTTGCGATGCGCGTCTCCCCAGCTTCGTTAGTCCTCGTCATGTATATCCTCCGAGGTGTCACCGGTGGGCAGAAGCTCATCGCCGTCGGTGTCCTCAACATCGGTATCGATCAGTTCGCGCTCTTCGTCCAAGTCTTCGGCCTGCTCCTCGAGCGTGGACTGAATGCTGCGGCCGCTCAGGCGCTCGCGGATAAACTGGCGCGACTGCTCGTCGGGGGCAAACTGCTCCAGATCGGGCAGGTCCCGGGTGGAGCGCAGGCCGAACTTTTCCAAGAAGGCGTTGGTCGTGCCGTAGATAATGGCCTGGCCGCGCTCGGGGTCGCGACCGAGCTCGCGCACCAGGCCCTTGTCCACGAGCGACGCGATGACGCCATCGGAGTTGACGCCGCGGATGCCTTTGACCACCTCGCGCGTAACTGGCTGGTGGTAGGCGATGACGGCCAAGGTCTCGAGCGCCGCCTGCGACAGCTTTTGCGTGTCCCAGCTCAGCACGTAGGCTTCGACCACGTCGTGGTAGGCGGGGTGCGTAAACAGGCGCCAGCCACCGGCGACCTCGCGCAGCTGAAAGCCACGATTGGCCTCCTCATACTCAACCTTGAGCTCGGCCAAAAGCGATGCGCACTCGCCCGGGGCGATATCCAGCGCGCCTGCCAGCGCGGGTGCGCTCACGGGGTCGCTCGACACCAGCAGCAGCGCCTCCAGGGCGCCTTTGAGGCTGTTTGCCTCTAGCGTAGAAAGGGTTGACATGGTTGGTCGCTCCTATTCGGTGAGCTCGGGGCCCTCGCCGGGCACGTATGCCTCGGCGCCCTCGACGCGGTTGATTTGAATGGTTCCAAAGATCTCGTCCTGGCTCAGCGTGAGCGAGCCGCGCTTGGCGAGCTCGAGCATGGCCAGGAAGGTGACGACGAGCTGCTCGGTGGTGGCGTCGCCGTCCAGCAGCTCGCGGAAGGTGCAGGTTTGGTGCGCCATGGTAAAGCGGTCGACCGAGGCCACGGTCAGGTCGAGCGGCACGCGATGCGGTGCCACGTGCTCGGCTTCCAGCAGGAAGGTCTGGCGCTTGCCGTCCAGGTCGGCGCAGATGACGGCGAGGCCGCGCAAGGTGATGCCGGCCAGATAGTCGGGCATAAGGCCCAAGAACTCGGGGTCGGGGCCGGCCACGCGCGGATGCATGCGACTCTCGGCCTGCATGCGCGCGCCAAGGGCCGCCGCCGCGCCTTTAAGCTGCTTGTAGGAGATCAGGCGCTGAATCAGGACCTCGCGCATGGCGTCGCCGTCGAGCGCGCTGAGTTCCTCGAGGTCTTCGTCGTCGTCATCCTCGTCGGTGTTGCGCGGGGCCTCCTGGGGTACCAGCGAGGCGGCCTTGATGTCCAAAAGAGTTGCCGCGACCAGCAAAAAATCGCTCGCCACGTCCAGGTCCAGTGCCTCGATGCGCTCGACCTCGGCCAGGTATTGCTCGGCCACCTCGCTGATCGAGATGGCGCCGATATCAACTTTTTGGCGGGTTACCAGCTGCAGCAGCAGGTCGAACGGTCCGCTGTAGACCTGCGTCGACACGCGATACGACATCTTCGACCTCCTTTGACGGCGCCTTCGCGGCGCGGTTTGGGTGCATGTTGCGACCGTTTTGCACGGTCGACCTGTAAGTTTACCTTAGATGCCGGCGATTGCGAAGTTAAGCAGCCACTCGGCCAGCGGATACACGGTAACGTCGAAATAGCGGCCGATCACGTCGATGCCGGTCCACATGGGCAGCAGGTACAGCACAATGATGAGGATGGGCATGGCGTATTGCTGCAGACGATAGTAGTTGGCGAGTGCCTTGCCTTTGAGGAAAGGCACGATGATCGACGAACCGTCGAGCGGCGGGATCGGGATGAGGTTAAAAAACGCGAGCGACAGGTTGACCACGATAAAGGTGGCGCCGAAGTTCATGATTTGGGACGCCACGGCAAAGGACATGCTGGCGTAGAGGTTGCCGTATGCCGCGTGCATGAGGGCGGCCGCGAGACACGCGAGGGCGATGTTCGATGCGGGGCCGGCTGCACTCACCAGGACCTCGTCGCGTTTGGGGTGCTTGAGGTTGTTGAGGTATACAGGCACGGGCTTGGCAAAGGCGAACACTGGGCCGCCGGCGGCAAGCATCAGCAGCGGCAGGATGATGGTGCCAAACGGGTCGATATGGTTGAGCGGGTTGAGCGAAACGCGGCCACGCGAGCGGGCCGTCTTGTCGCCGAGCGCCCAGGCCGCGGCGGCGTGCGCGCTCTCGTGGATGACGATGCCCACGATGACGGCGACGGCGCTGGCGAGCAGGTTCATGAAGTAGCTGCTGGACATGGCGCTCCCTTAGCGAACGCGGCGCGAGGCGCGCGTGAGCAGGTAGTCGATAACAAACAAAATAACGGCGACGACAGCGTAATCCAGGCGGAACACGCCGCCGAAGGGCGATGTGATGACGCCGTAGCCGGCGATAGCGCTCGGCAGTGCGCGAGAAAGCTCAACAACAAAGCCCACGATCTGCAACTTGGCGGTGAGGCCGCTAAAGCACAGCAGCACGGTCATCGCGCTCATAAAGATGCCGCAGATGCGACAGGCGATGGCGATGATGCTCATTGCCACGGCAGTGGCCTTACGAGAGTTCACGCGCGGTCTCCTCTTCGATCTGGGTGGAAAGCTCCAGCCATTCGTCCTCGAGCTTGGGCAGCTCTTGCTTAAGGCCGTTATATTCCCCCAGCGCGGCGTTGAACTTGTCCTGATCGGCATAAAGCTCTTCGCTTGCCATCAATTCCATAAGCTCGTCATAGCGGGCGCGCTTTTTGTCGAGCTCGGCCTCGATCTTCTTAAGCTGGTTGCGCACGCCCTTGAGCTTTTTGTTGAGTGCGGCGCGGGCCTGGGCCTCTGCGCGCTTTTGCTCCTTGGTCTTTTTGCCCTCAGCAGGCTTAGGCGCCGCGGCGGGGGTGTCGGCCTGGGCGGCGCTGGCCTTGGTGGACTTGGCCGCGGCAGGCGCGCTCTCCCCTACCGCCTCGGCGGCGGCGCGGGCTGCGAGGTCCTCACGCTTGTAGAGGTAGTAGTCATAGTCGCCGTCGTAAACCGTGACTTTGCCGTCGCGGATGTCGATGACGCGGTTGGCCACGGCGCGCACCAGGTGCTCGTCGTGGCTGATCAGCACGATGGTGCCGGGGAAGTTTTGCAGGGCGTTCTCGAGCATGTCCACCGAGTCGATGTCCAGGTGGTTGGTGGGCTCGTCCAGGCACAGGAGCGCCTCGGGGGCCACGAGCATTTTGGCCAGGGCCAGACGAGCCTTTTCGCCACCGGAGAGGACGCGAACCTGCTTCTCGATGGAATCGTTGTCGCTAAACAGGAAGGCGCCCAGCAGGCTGCGCTGCTGCGGCACGGTCCACTTGGGCGTGACGGTGTCGATCTCTTGCAGGACGGTGTTGGACTCGGTCATGCCTTCGAGCGCGTGCTGGGCGTAATAGGCGATGCCCACGTTGGTGCCAAGGTCGCGGGTGCCGGTGGTGGGCGGTTCCAGGCCGGCGAGGAGCTTCATGAGGGTGGACTTACCGGCGCCGTTGGGGCCGACGAGCGCCACGTGCTCGCCGCGGTAGAGTTTGAGGTCGATATCGCTGTAGATGTGCTTGTCACCGTAGGACTTGGATACGCCCTCCAGGCCCACGACCATATCGCCGGAGCGCGGCGGGTCGGGGAACTTAAAGTCGATGTGCTTGTGGCCCTCGGGCAGGATGACGAGCTCCTTTTTGATTTGCTCGATCTTGCGGATGCGCTCCTGCGCCTGGGCGGCCTTAGTGGGCTTATAGCGGAACTTATCGACGAAGACCTGCATGTGGGCGATGTCGCGTTCCTGGGCGGCGCGCTTAGCGCGCATCTGCTCCAGGTTGTCCTCGCGCTGCTTGAGATAGCTGCTGTAGTTGCCGGTGTAGGTGGTCACGCGGCGGTTTTCGAGCGCGGCGACGTGGTCGACGCAGGCGTCCATGAAGGCGCGGTCGTGGCTGACGATGAGCACGGCGCCGTCGTAGTTGGCGATAAAACCGCGCAGCCATTGGACACTTTCGAGGTCCAGGTGGTTGGTGGGCTCGTCAAGCAGTAGCAGGTCGGGGTGGCGCAGGAAGAGCTTAGCCAGCGCGATACGCATCTGCCAGCCGCCCGAGAACTCGGAGCACGGGCGCTCAAAGTCGGTAACCTTGAAACCCAGGCCGGACAGGATCTTGCGGGCGTTGCTCTCGAGCTCGTAGCCGCCCAGATGCTCAAAGCGGTCCTGGACCTGGCCGTACTCGTTAAGGAGCGCGTCGACATCTTTGCCTTGCTCGGAGAGCTCGGTGATCTGGGCCTGCAACTCGTTGGCGCGCTCGCCCATGCGGCGGATTTCCTTGGCCGCCGCCATGACCTCGGCGAGGATGGTGGTGTCCTTTTGCTCCAGGTTGGTTTCCTGCTCGAGGTAGCCCACCTGGCAGTCCTTGGCGTACTGGACCTGACCGGCGTCGGGGCTATCGATGCCCATGATAATTTTGAGCATGGTGGTTTTGCCGGCGCCGTTGGGTCCCACGAGCGCAAAACGCTCGCCGGGGTTGATCTGGAAGGACGCGCCGCTAAAGAGGACGCGCGCGCCGAAGCTTTTTTCGATCTTGTCGACCAGGAGGATCATGGTGCCGCCTTTGACCTTGTGTGCCTATATGAAAAAAGGCCCCAACTTGCGTTGGAGCCTCATTCAATGCTCGGGTGGAGACGAGGGGGATCGAACCCCTGACCTCTTGACTGCCAGTCAAGCGCTCTCCCAGCTGAGCTACGACCCCGTGCGAAGAAGTACTATACGGGAACTCGGACGGCGATGCAAGGACAATTTTGGAAAAACTTTCGCGGGCCCCGGCGCGCACGTGCGGGTGCGCGGGCCATCTCAGGGCCGAGGGGCCCGCGATGCCCGCGGGGGCAGCGGCCCACGCACGGTCCGTGCGCCGGCCGACTTGGCGAGCGGAACACGACTCTCCCTGTGCAACAGGGTTTTCCGTGCACCGCCAGTCCCATTATCGGGCCTGATTGCGAAGCGCCCCTCCCCTGCGCTTCAGAACCATGCCCGTTTACTACGATGAATCAGGAATGTCCGACCACACTCGCCTTTTGGCGTAAGCGGCGGGCTTCCTACCTGCGGTTTTGCAAATGGAGAACACGCGGTGCTCGGGCATCGCCGATCCGTCGTAGTAAACCGGCATGGTTTTGAAATGGCATCAGGTTGATTTCACACATAAATATGTTGGAGCCCTGAAATATAGGCTTTAACTTTTTCTAAAACACGTCTTTTCCGCGACGCGCCTAGATTAGCTGTTGTTTAACATCGGATTTGATCTTGCGTTGTGCGACTTCCTCGTGCATGGTAGTATTTCACGACGTGAAGCGAAGAAATTGGGCCTGAGTTGGCTTTGTTAGGATTGCATTCACCGTTCATAAGGGCTCTTGGCGCAACGGTTAGCGCAGGGGACTCATAATCCCTGGGTTCTGGGTTCGAATCCCGGAGGGCCCACCAGAGTATTTCGAGGCCGGGCATTACGCCCGGCCTCTTTGCTAATGGCACTGCTGACTAGCTTTGCCATCTAGAGACGCAAAGTCATCAACATTCATATTCGTAATTAACAATGGGCATGTCGCCAAGATGCTACCCAGTCAACACATGACCTAAATCTATAGATATGAAAAAAGGCTCCAACTTGCGTTGGAGCCTCATTCAATGATCGGGTGGAGACGAGGGGGATCGAACCCCTGACCTCTTGACTGCCAGTCAAGCGCTCTCCCAGCTGAGCTACGCCCCCGTGCGAAGAAGTACTATACGGGAACTCGGACGGCGATGCAAGGACAATTTTGGAAAATAATTTGCGGCGCGTTGAACGGGAGCGGGGCCAAAGAGACACACGATGCCCGACATAGCCCGCGGGGCGAGCCCCGTGGGCGGCGGCAAGCCCGCCGCCTTCCTTTGCAGGGCTCGGCATGTCGCCCCAGACGCCGCCGGCCAGACCAAAGCGATCCGCGGTGCATCCGTGGGCATGAGCCCTTCCGCACGCCTTCGGGCCAATTTACGGAACCGTGCGTAGCTCGCCCCAGCTGGTCGCTTCATAAACAGACCGGTTTACTACGCCGATTCCCGGATTTCCGACCTCACGCCTACTTTCGCAAAACGGGCAGGCAATCTACCTGCGGTTTTACGAGCGGCGAAATCAGTGTGTTCAGTCACCCTCAATCCAACGTAGTAAACCGGCATGGTTTTAAAATGGCACTTAATTACTGACAGCATATAAAGTATTAAAAATGCCCACTTGGCCATTATTACTTACCAATACCGAGCCAATTGCACAGAACGTTGGCCCGCAATCTGGTCTCAGCGCATCTCATCGCCTCGGTTTTTGGCTTGTAGCGCAACTCTAATCGCTCACACACACTGTGAATGATGGCATCAAGCTGATCGTGATCATTGAGCATGTCATGGGTTACAAGAAATACGTCGTATCCCATGCGTTGCAATGCTGTCATTCGGGTGGCATCGTGGTCAAGCACGGCGCCCGATCCATGGATAACCTCTCCTTGAAGTTCGATAATCACAGCCTTCATTGTTATTGGATTTACGATGACGATATCGCCGTAACAGATTTTCTGACCTGCGATTTTCCGAGCTGAATTCGACAGCGGTGTTAAGTCGTTGACGAATATGTTTTTAAACTCCGCTCCGCCGGCACGCCTCGGATGACTCAGTAACATGATTCCAGCAACTTCTAGCGGGGATGCAGCGATACCCATTACCTGCCGTGCGGCTTCGTAGAATTTCTTTCCCCACATCTCGCCTTTAACCTTCGCTGCAAATCTATGCAGTTCTTCTATTTCAATAAGAGGCTTTCTCATCCAGAGCGATGTGCCCTTTCCGCTAGCTGTATTTCCGGATCCGTTATCCTGCTGCTCACTTTGATCATTCTTGCTGTCCTTCTGGTGCGCCCGAGCATGGACTCGCTTCCATGGGATCTCATCTTGAGTTTCGTCTAGTTCAAACAAACTTTCTGTGGTGTACTGCTCTTCTTCTGATTTTGTCTGCTCAAGTGCTATGTCGACCGCGGGCGATGGTTTAAAAACCGAGAACCATCCGCAGAACTCGTACATAGCCAGAACCAGGTCGCATGAAGACACGCTTCGAGTCATGGTGAATAGCGTATTAAGAGGGTCAGTGACGCTAAAGCCCATACCCGTGTCGATGGAAACCTTCTCTGTATAGGCGCTGTTCCATCGGATGGTCCGTCTTGTCTCAGAATGCAGGTTGCTTCGTGTTGATGCTGCTGTGATGATTGGCGTCTTGAGGACGTCGACTACAAAGGGCGATTGGGATAGAGCTCGCCAGCCGTCTTCGGAGTTGGGTAGGTGCGGGTAGAGGTTGCGCACCTGCGGTGGGCAGCGCCAGTAGCGGAATGCTGTGTTTGCGCAGACGATTTCGTCCATTTGTGCCTCCCCTGGTATCGGCCGTTGATCGTGCGGATTGCGGGCATGGCCGATTATCTACCGGGACATCATGCGGGTAAGTACCGGAAGCAAACCAAAAGCTTGACGAGTTCTGCCGAAAAACCACCGTGTGATAGAAATCCGCTGGAAGGCGCTTTGGGCATGTGGTCCCTATCTCCACATTTGTGCTCGGATCACAGGGGGAATTCAATGAAAATACGCATGCGTTTTATACAAAACGGGCAATGGCGTCAGCAAAAAGGATGCGATAAAAAATGGCGCCATAGACGACTACGATTTGTTTTTGGTGTCAGTTTTGGTGTCACCCTTGGTGTCAAAAAGAAAAAGGCCAGAGGCTTAACACCTCTGACCTGTGCTTTTGATGGTGGGCGATACAAGATTCGAACTTGTGACCCCATCCGTGTGAAGGATATGCTCTACCCCTGAGCCAATCGCCCGTCGCCTTTCGGCAAAAGAGATACTATCATAGCCGCGCGTGGTTTACCAAGAACTTTTTGCCCCCGATTTTAAAATCGTTGACGTAATCGTGGGCGCAGACCTCGTCACCGCAATCAGGGCAGCCGACAAACCAGCAGCTAAACCACCCTTTATCGCTTGATCCACGAGGTCTCGGGGCGGCAGATAAGTCGCGCGTTGTTGTAGGCCATGTCGAGCGTGAGACAGGTACGCGCGGCGTAAAAGCCGTCCTCGCGCTGGATAGTCAGCGCCAGCTCGGGCTTGTCGCCGGTTAGGCACAGCGGCAGCAGCAGCTGGATCCGGCCGCCATAGAACTGCGGCACCGCGAGCGTGTAGTTGGCTGCGGCGCGGCGGGCGGCCTCGACGACGGCGCCCTCAAAGGCGCGGCGCAGCAGCAGCGAGTTGTCCTCCCCCATCAGGCTGGCGGGGATGCGCGTCAGGTTTTCCTCGTCGCCCAAAATGTGGTCGATGCTGGAACGGATGGGCAGGCGGTAGTCAAAGACGAGCTCGGAGGGGTCCTCGGCAAAGCGCACGCGGCACGGCAGGTACTCAAACGAGACTAGCATGGGGTCGCTCTCCTTAAAGAAGCCCTTCAAAAACCAGCGCTGGCGTGCGTCGGGCTTGGTGTTGGGCTCAAACAGACCGTAGATGGTCTCGTAACGGCGTGTATACAGGCCGGTGTTAAACAGGCAGCGGTCGTCATCGAACACCAGCGGCAGGTTGGACGGTGCGGTCTGGTCCACGTCGCGCTCGGTCAAAAACACCGCGCGGCTAAACGAAAACGACAGGTAGTTTTTGAGGATGCGGTTGCTGGGACCCCAGTCCTCGGGATCGGCGAGGTCGACCAGGCGGTCGTAACAGGGCTCGGGGCAAAACGCAAAGTCGTAGACATTGCTGCACAGGGTGCTGGGGATTTCCATATGGTGTCCAATCCATTCAATAGCTGGCGTGCGGATGCTTAGATTCTATACGCGCGAGGGGTCGCCCGAGCCTACAACACAACCGCGGCGCAGCTCTTCGGCTAGCTCGCTGGTCGTGCGGCGACTGGAAACGAGGTCCTGGATCCAGGCATAGTATTGATTGTCTTTGGGCTCGGGGCCATCGGACAGCACGACCGGAGTGCCGGCGAACCTTAAGACGGACAACGCAAAGACAAGGCTGGTGCGTTTGTTGCCGTCCTCAAAGATGTGGTCCTTGACCATGTGCTCGGCCACGTAGGCGACCTGGTCAAAGATGTCTGCGAAGCGATCGGCCGGCGATTGGCCGAATATCGTACAGAATGAACCTGCAAGTACGGACTCGACGCGTCCAAGCTCAAGTGCGGCACGGTCGCCCGCGGCGTCGGTCGTATAGCAGCGCCCGACGGCCATCAGCGTGCTGTGTAGACGCATCACGGCCGCGGCCATAGCTTCGAGCGAACCGGCATCGTCGAGCACGAGCGGTGCGAACGGATGTGCCCGGCGCGGCGCGACCGTCGTCATGAGTTCTCCAAGAGCCTGAGCGCGTTGGGCATGCCCGCAATGGTTAGCCGAACAGCTTCGTCGATTAACGTGGCCCCGTCGCGCAAAATCAGTGATGCTGAATTTGCCACGTGCGCAGTTGAATGATCTTCTTGAGCAACGCAATCAGCGCCGTCATCTTGTTGAACATTGCTCCAAAGCATGTCTGCCTCCTTTATAGCTCTATGGATGGAATAGCCCGCGAGTCGTACTCCAGGGCAACCGGTTTCCAGACGAGGTCTTCGATGGCGCAGTTTAGGGCATTTGCAAGCGCCAATGCCGAGGAGACCGAGGCGCGGCGTAGGTCGAGCTGGTTTTGCTCGTAGAGTTGTATAGCGCGAAGTTTAACCCCCGATTGGGCGGCGAGCTGTTTTTGCGTTAGGCCGGCCGCCTTTCGTGCCGCTTTGAGGCCCTTTTTGTCTGCCTGGGCATCGTTCCATTTATCAATGACAATCTGGGCGAATTTGTCTTCGGAGGCCTCGTGAAGCGGATGGTACGAGCCGATGATCCAATCGAGCGGGGCGACTTCGAGTAGCTCATTAAAGCCCAAGCTGCTCATCCATTGCGCATAGGCCAAAACCCAGCCCGCCCAATACTGAGGCGAACGGTCGAACGGATAGGTCTCCCTGCATTTGACGGGGGTCAGTCCCGCATGGGCGATAATATCGCGCGCGAGCTCGTCGCCCGCCATGCCGCAGACGACGCGAGGCATACCGCGCTCAAACTGTTTCATCTCAAGAGCGTTCGACAGGATCGCCGTCAACTCGGCTGGAGTCAGCCCTTGGTCACAGAGAGCAAAATCGACCGCCTCGCCCAGCGTTCTCATTGCATCCTCGAGATACATCTCACTGTAGGCGTTGGTCATCGCCCGTCATCCCCTCTCGAATGATATCGACGATACGAATTCCCTCAAACGGATTTTCGGCAAGTAGCTCTCGATATCGCGTCCTTGCCGCTACATCTCGCTCCTTGGCCAATGGACCATACAGAGCTTGTGGCGCACGTTCAAATCCAGCAAAACGAATGCCCTTAAACGCGCGCTCACTTTTAAGCACAATCTGCTCTCCCAGGTTGCCGAGCCCCATAGATCGACCAAGCTGATCGACGGTAATCGTATTGTTCACAAAGGCTCTAGCATAGGATGGCCAGCAAATAGACGAGGGCATACCAACATCAGTCGATACGCCCCACATCAGAAGATATGTTTTTCTAGTCTTAAGCACAGGCCGCTTGATGCAATGCCAAGTACACCGCTACACCAATACAAACGATACCTAATGCAAGAGGCAAGTACGCCTTCTTGTCTTTGTCCTTAACAAGGAAGGCTTCGATTGCGGACGCTAGGACCAGAAAACCGCCAATAATCAGCAAGTCGAGTGCAACAAAGTTGACGGTTGTTATATTGGAGGACAGACCTCCGGCGTTGACGTTTACGAGCGTAAAGATCGCAGCGAAAATGGCGAAGAGGGCCAGGACGTTGCCATAGATACGGGACTCGATATTGACGATTTCTTCCTTCTTGTTCTCGACCTTTTTAAGTTCCCCGGCATATACGTCGGAATAATCTGCAAGTCCGTTAAAGTTGAGCTCATCAGAGAAAGCGCCGTGGTAAGGATGGGCCACCATGCCATCAACGCGCTGGAATGCAACCTGCGCTATACCCTTAGACGTATCGAGCGTAATAGTGTTGCCGCTTACGTTTGTAACACGGTAGAACAGCCGTGTTCCATGTCCGGGGAAATATAGCGGCGCATCCAAAGAAAGCCCCTGACGAATGCGCGAATTGCGCAGAAGTACGCTAGCAGTCAAATCGTTTGGCAACGCAACACATTCAACGCAAGAGACGAATGTCGAATCTCCAGGACCGAGTTCGACCTCGGACTGCTTGTTCTCGTTAATGTAGAAGCCGTCGGTGCGCAAGTCATACGTAACCTGTCCGATGTTCGAAGCATCGGCATGGAGCAGAACCTCGCTGTCGATTAGCTCCTGAATCTTAGTATCGCTCAAGTACATATGAACCACTTCCTTAGGGCTCCGAGTATAGCACCAAGGTATGGCACGGTGGTTACCCCCAAAGGGGGTACAGAGAAGTAATAAGAAAGCGTTGCACTTAAAGCTCCTACAGTGCTCTTGTATCGCAGCCAAGTGCGTCGTGCCGCATCAGCAACGATATGCGGCGCTCAGAAGTACTGTCCCCAGCAGGAATAGCGTTAAGGAGACAGCTATCCAGTAACCGTCGCCGGTCTTGGGAAGCGCCGGTGTTGTTGCCGTAGTGGATTTGGGCTTGGTCGTCTTGCTGACTGTTGTTTTGGTGACCGTTTTCTTGAGCGACGTAGCCGCGGGTTTCACCGCAGAATCCGTCGCCGGTCCCGCACCGGGTTGCCCCGCAGCAGGGTCGGCGCCACCAGTAGGCTCGGCCGTGCCATCCCCCGGCACTTCGCCGCCAGGTGTAACGGTCTCCCCCGCTGGGGCGGTGGCGCCAGCGGGCTCGATCATCACATGCGGTGCCACGGCCCCGTCAGCATCCACCACGCAGGCGGCACCAAAGGCTCCGCCTGCGGGCATCACAAAGTGCGCGGCCACGAGCGACCCGCGATCGCAGGCAACGCCGGCATCCGTACCGGTTGCATCCAGCCAGGACGCATCCACAGCAAGCGTCTTGCTCGCCGCGTCGGCACCAAATCCCTCGTCGAGCAAGCGCACGCCATAAAAGCGCAAGCCCGCATCGGATCCCGCGCCCGCGGCAGTAAGGTGCCCGCCGGCGCGTACGATCAAGCTGCCTGCGGCAATGCCGGCCACCGTCTGGTCAATAACGCCGGCCCCGTCGGCCCTCGCATCCACCGTGCAGCCGTCCACCACCAGCGCCTGGGCCACATGGATCCCGCATTGCGAACCCGTCGCCGTGAGCGAGCCCGAGCCGCGAAGCGTAAGGTTTCCCCACACCTCCATGCCGCTCATGGAAATGTCAGCATCGGGCGCATGCGTCTCGACCACGGAGTTTTGCCCCACAGGTAGTGTCGAGAAAGTTGGTGTAGCGCCCGAACCGAAGCGAGTCTGCCCGGCGTCCGG
>JAQDNC010000002.1:0-261980 GCA_027660625.1 Coriobacteriaceae bacterium AM100-PB1-1D-6A
GAGTACCGCAGGAAGCTTGGATACGCCTAGGCGCGGTCCAAGAAATCGTCCGCACCCCCCTCTGCTTGCAGCCGGAGTGAAAAAGGTTATTAGCGGTCGGGCCCGCGACCGCCGGGACACGTACCCCCAATTAACTGTTCTTCATGACAATCGAATCCACGACATCAGCCACATTCTCGCAGCAGTCGGCGCAGTACTCCAGGAAAGCGTAGACGTCACGCCAGGCGATGACCTCGAGCGGGTCCTTGCCATTGACGTGCAGGTTGCGCATGGCGTTGATGTAGAGCTCATCGGCCTCGGACTCAATGGTGTTGATCTGGATGACCAGCTCGCGCAGGGTCTTGGACTTGCGGTAATTAGGCAGCTCGACCATAAGGTCCTTCATGGCGCGGCAGGCGTCGGTCACCTTGTGGGCGATGACAATGGCATCGGGGTGGATGCTCTGGATGTTGGTGAAGTAGACGCGCTGCACGACGCCCTCGATACGGTCAAGCACAGTGTCGAGCGAGCAGCTCATCAGGTCCAGATCCTCGCGCTCAAGCGGGGTGATAAAGGCAGTGAGCAGGGCATCCTCGAGCTCATGGTGCTTCTTGTCGGCCGCATGCTCAATCGCATGCATCTCTTCGAGCATGCCGTGGATCTGCGCGGGATCAAAGTTCTCAAAAATCTTGATGAGCAACTCTGCGGCCTGGACAGCAAGGTCGGCACAGGCGACGTAGTTGTCAAAGTAGAACGAATCGGGTTTCTTTGCCATGAGTGGGTCCTTTCGAGGCGAAGACGGGTGGGCGAGGTATTGCGGTCCGGATGGACGTTCGGTTTGACTAGATGAACATCATGAACAGCTTGGCCATGACAAAGCTGATAAGTCCGCAGGCGGGGAAGGTGAAGAACCAGGTGAACATCATGTCCTTGACGACACCGAAGTTGATCGCCGAGAGGCGCTTGACGGCACCGACACCCATAATGGCGCAGGTCTTGATGTGCGTGGAGGACACGGGGATGCCGGTGAGCGTGGCAAGCAGCAGGTTTGCGGCGCCCGCCAGGTCGGCGGAGAAGCCCTGGTACTTTTCGAGCTTGACCATGCTCTGACCGACAGACTTGATGATGCGCTCACCGCCCACGCTGGTGCCGATGCCCATGGTGGCCGAGCACAGCAGCATGATCCAGATGGGGATGCCGGCGTCGCCGACGCTCGTCTGTCCGCTGGCAAAGGCGACACCTAAAAAGAGCACGCCGATAAACTTTTGTCCATCTTGCGCGCCGTGCATAAAGCTCATGGCCGCGGCACTTGCGATCTGAGCATATTTAAAGAAGACATTGGCACGTCGCCTGTTGGCGGCGGCGAAAAGAATCGAGACGAGCTTGCACAGGACCCAGCCCATGATAAAGCCCAGGCCGATGGAGAGCGCCAAGCCGTAGATGACCTTCATCCACTCGTGGACGTTGACGCTGCTCGCGCCGCCGAGGGCGATTGCGGCACCGGTCAGGCCGGCGATAAGGCTGTGGCTTTGCGAGGTGGGGATGCCAAAACGCGATGCCGTGGCGCCGTAGACGACGATGGAGAACAGCGCCGCGCAGAGGCACGCGAGCGCCATGGTGCTGTTTCCGCCAAAGTCGACGATATGTGAGATGGTGTTGGCGACGCTCGCGTTAAAGTGCGTCATGATGAGCACGCCGAGGAAGTTGAATGCGGCGCTCATGAGAATGGCTGCGCGGGCGGGCATGCAGCGCGTGGTGACACAGGTCGCGATGGCGTTGGGCGCGTCGGTCCATCCGTTGACGAAGATAGCGCCGAGCGCGAGGATCACGGTGACGGCAAGGACTGGGTTCGACACAATTTGGCCGAGGAAGGCTGAGAACGTTACGTCCATATATGGGCTTTCTCGAAGTTTGCAGGCACGTTACAAAAACATGATAAATCGTATCACCTCCTGCGGGTTTCTTTACCGAGTTCTGATGGGAGAAGTGAATTTTTTGGCACTAACATTGAATATTTGCCCTGTTGACCGCGGGTGTTCTTTTTGCTAGCACGCCATGAGGACACGTGCGCGCCCCAACATCCCAAAACCACAGCCTGTTCGCTTTACAATATGCAAACATGCGTTCGATAATAGGAGGCATGGAATATCGACAGACAGATGGTAAAACTCGACGCGTGCACAAGCAGTATGTGGACGTCGTGGCCCGCATCCTCGCGGGCGGACAAGTCGTGCCGGTTACCGTCTGCTGGGTCGACGGTCGCTGTTTTACGATCGACGAGATTGTCTCATCCACCGGTTTTGGCCTAACGGTTCACGGCATTCGTACGGCAACCTATAAGGTTCGTTTTGGTGGGCATGCGACCGAACTGTATCTGGAAGAACAGGCGCGCGAGCGACCGGATGGCTCGCAGGCCCATTTGATGCGTTGGTGGGTGTGGGCATTCGACCGTACGCTCGAGAGCGGGCGCCGCAGGTAAGAGCGCGCGGCATTCGGGTACAATGGCAGGAATCTTGTCACCTACGGCGCTGTCGCGGCGCTTTTGAAAGGACGATATTATGAACGATATCCAGGGTTATCAGAACGGCCCCATTGAGACCGGCGCAAGCCGTGCCAAGGAGATGTCGCCGCGTGCGTACAACCTTGCCATGTCTGCCCTGATCTTTTTGGGCTTTTGCGCCATGGGTGCCGGTGCTTACTTTACGAGCACCATGGCGTTTGCCCGCATGATGATGAGCGGCGCCGCCTTGCCGCTGGTCTTTGGCTCGTTTATTTTGACCATCGTCGGCATGGTCATGATGTCGGCCGCCGCGGGCAAGCAGTCTGTGGGTCTGTCCCTTGTGGGCTACGTAATCTTTGCGAGTACCTTTGGCCTGACCGCGTCGTTTGGCCTTGCCAATTACGACCTGCCCACCATCAACACTGCCTTTATCGCCACGGCCGCCATCACCTTTGTCTTTGGTGCGCTGGGCGTGACCTTCCCCAAGTTCTTCCAGCGTGTGTACGGCATTGGTTTTGGCATCCTGCTTGCCACGATTCTGGTCGAGATCGTGCTGATGTTTATGGGCGTCTCGCAGTCCATCACCGACCTGATCGTGATCGTGGTGTTCGCCGGCTTTATTGGCTACGACACCTATGTGGCCACGACGGTGCCGCCCACGCTGCCCAACGCCGTGCTCATGGCATCCAACCTGTTCGTGGACATCATCAACGTGTTCCTGCGCATCCTGAACATCCTTGGTCGTCGCGACTAGCGCGGGGCATTGCAGCGTTTCTTGTCGGACGCGGTAAAACGATGTGAAAGGCGGTCCTTCGGGGCCGTCTTTTTTGTGCACGGCGGGGTATCATGGATGGGAAAAGCCGATAGCGGCAGAGACCGAGAAAGGTGACCACTTATGGCAGACGTCGACAACAGGAACCGTAACCGCAGGTCTAACCGAGCGGGTCAGCCCAATCCCAAGCGCGAGGCGCGTGCCAAGGCCGCCGAGCGCCATGTGGTGGCTGTGTCCGAGGCCTGCGCCAAGGACATCGAGCGTTCGCTTGCCGGCGTGCGCGAGTTCGATGGTATGCCTGCCGGATTTGTCGCGGCGATGAAGGCCAAGGCCCAAGCGGCCGACACTGCCGAGGAGCAGGTTGTTGAGGAGCCCGAGGTCGCCGAGGTCGAAGCCGCTGAGGTTGCATCCGCCGAGACCGAGGTTTCGGCCGAGCCTGCAGCCGCCGAGGAGGCCGCGGAGACCGAGTCCGCGCCTACCGCTGAAAAGCCCGCTCCGGTCCTGCCTGAGGTCACCGTGCTCGACGCCTCTGCCACGCAGGCCATTCTGGATAACGGCCGAGGCTACGCGCAGTTCTGCGACATGGCCGTGCTCGCCTTTGCCTCGTTCACCAACCCGGGCGGTGGCTACATCCAGGGCTATCTGGGTCAGGAGGCCACGCTCTGTGCCGATTCGTATCTGTACAACGTCCTCGATAAGCAGCGCAAATGGTACGGCGAGAACCGTCGCCGCAACATCAACTGCGAGCTGTACCGCAACCGTGCACTGGTGGTGCCTGCGGTGCGCTTCGACCGCAACCACGTGCATGCGTATGCCGATGTAATCGTTGCCGCCGCGCCCAACGCCAAGCGCGCTCGCCAGGAGTATCGCGTGGGTGACGATGCCCTGCTGGACGCCCTGCGCGATCGCATCCGCTTTGTGCTTGCCATCTGCGACGAGCTGGGTCGCGAGAAGCTCGTACTGGGCGCTTGGGGTTGCGACAACAACGGCTTTGACGCCGAGGCCGTGGCCGAGCTCTTCCGCAATGAGCTCGCGTCGGGCGACTTCAAGGTCAAGCAGGTCTTCTTTGCCGTGCCCTCTACGCGTTGGGACGAGGACTTTGCCAAGTTCGAGCATGTGCTGGCAAACTTCCCCGAGCGCAACGAGGAGTCCTATGCCCAGGTTGCCGCACGCGCTGCGGCTGCTCGCGCCGCCGAGCAGGCCCAGGCTGCCGCCGAGGACGATGAGGACGATGACGATTGGCGCAAGTACCTGTAATCGGTACGTGCCGACAGATAGGTCGAGCCGGCGGGAGGGCTGCTTCCGTCGGCTTTTTACTAAAGGAAGGGCTTACGATGAAAAACGTTCTGTGCTTTGGTGACAGCAATACCTATGGCTACGATCCGGCAGGTATGCGCGACGGCACCGCGGTGCGCTATGCGCACGATGTGCGCTGGTGCGGCGTGGCACAGCGTGACCTGGGCGAGGACTGGCACGTAATTGAGGAAGGCTTAAACGGCCGCACGACGGTGCGCGACGATATGTGCCATCTGGATACTAATCTCAACGGTATTCGCGCGTTGCCGATGCTGCTCGAGGCCCATAAGCCGCTGGATGCGATCGTGATTATGCTGGGCACCAACGACTGTAAGACGGTCTTTAACGTGACAGCTTCCGATATCGCCCGTGGCGCCATGGCGCTGATTCGCACTGTCCGCGCGTTTCCGTGGACCGACGCTGCGCCTTGTCCGCGCATTCTGCTGATGGCTCCTATCAAGATCAAGCCGCAGATCGCCGATGTGTATATGACCGACTTTGACGAGCACTCCGTCGAGGCCTCGGAGCATTTTGCCGAATACTATGCGTATGTTGCCGAACAGTTTGGCTGCGACTTTTTGAATGCCGCCGATTTTGCCGAGCCGGGCGATATCGATTATCTGCACATGATGCCGGTAAGCCACGAGAGCCTCGGCCATGCCGTGGCAGCCAAGCTCAAAGAGATGCTCGGAGAGTAGTACGGCCCAAAGCAGTACAAAAGTTCCCCTTGCGGTGGCTTGTTTCGTTGGTTTGTCTTGATCTGTAACAGCTGTAAGGCCGAAAACGGGCTAGATGTTACAGATTGAGATTATTTAGGTCGATATCGGTCGTTTGTCTCGATCTGTAACATCTAGGGTCGATTTTGCCGAGTTACTGTTACAGATCGAGATGTTTGTGGGAACCGCCACAAAGGTGCCTGTCCCCTTTGCGGTGGTTTTGGGCTGCGAATCTTAATACTGCCACATGTGGTTGACGGGGCCGGAGCCTTTGCCCATGTCAAAGCCAGCGGCGAGAGCACCCGTTAGGTAGGCCTTGCCGGCGTTGACGGCATCGGCAAGATCCATGCCCTGGGCCAGCGCGCAGGCGATGGCGGACGAAAGCGTACAGCCAGTACCGTGCGTGTTGCCGGTCTCGATGCGCTTGTGGCGGAACCACGTGGTGAGCGGATCGCCCAGATGGTTGCCCTCGTCATCGAGCGGCGCGGGCTCTGCTAGCACATCGTTGGCCTCGTTGACAAAATGCCCGCCCTTAACGAGAGACGCGCAGCCAAAGCGACGGGTGAGAAGCATGGCGGCATTTTGCTGCGTGCGCTCGGAATCGACCTCATAATCGAGCAGCGCCATGGCCTCGGGAATGTTGGGCGTGATAACGGTCGCCAGCGGGAACAGGCGGCGGGTGAGTGCCTCAGCGGCATCCTCGGCAATGAGGCGAGCACCCGAGGTGGCGACCATGACGGGGTCGACGACGATATTTTGTGCGTCCCAGGCGCTCAAGCGGTCGGCGATAACCTCGATAATCTCGGCAGAGGAGACCATGCCGATCTTGACGGCGCTGGGTCGTATATCGTCAAAAACGGCATCGATCTGCGCTGCGACAATATCCGGGGAGATGTTCTGCACGGCGGTAACGCCCAGTGTGTTTTGCGCTGTGATGGCTGTGATGGCCGTCTCGGCATACAGGCGGTGCGCCGTGATGGTCTTGATGTCGGCCTGAATGCCGGCGCCACCGCTGGAATCGGATCCTGCGATGGATAGAACGGCGGGTACCTTACTGCGATCCATGTTCGCTCCCTTGTTCGGTCGGATTCAAATGGGTCTTTAAGTCTGCATTATAAAGTTGCCCGGGCCGGCTGTATTCCGAACCCGGGCGGGCGATGCAATCTTTACGCAAATGTAAGCAAATGTTCACATGTCAACAATTGATGAGCACCTTGTGACCGATTGTGGCTCCGGAGACGCGTTAATCCTCCATGCCGAGGTCGATCGTCGTGCCTTCGAACACCTTGTTAACGGTACGGACGGCGCACATCTTGCCACACATGGTGCAAGTGCCCTCGGTGGCGGCGGGGGATTCCTCGTAGCGCTTCTTGCCCGTAACCGGGTCGAGCGCGCACTTCCACATGGCGTCCCAGTCGAGCTTACGGCGCGCCTGGCCCATCTTGTCGTCCATGTCGCGGGCGTGGGGTACCTTCTTGGCGATGTCGGCGGCGTGTGCGGCGATCTTGGTGGCCATGAGGCCATCGAGCACGTCCTGGGCGTTGGGCAGGCACAGGTGCTCGGCCGGCGTCACGTAGCATAGGAAGTCGGCACCGGAGCTGGCGGAGATGGCGCCGCCGATGGCAGCGGTGATGTGGTCGTAACCCACGCCGATATCGGTCACCAGCGGCCCGAGCACATAGAACGGGGCGTTGTGGCACAGGCGCTTCTGCAGTTTCATGTTGGCGGCGATCTCGTCGAGCGCCATGTGACCCGGGCCCTCGACCATGACCTGGACGCCGGCGGCCCAAGCACGCTTGCACAGCTTGCCCAGCTCGATCATCTCGGCGGTCTCGGTGGCGTCGTTGGAGTCGTAGAGGCAGCCCGGGCGGCAGGAGTCGCCGAGCGAGATCGTCACGTCGTACTCGTGGCAGATTTCGAGCAGCTCGTCAAAGTACTCGTAGAAGGGGTTTTCGTTGCCGGTGACCTCCATCCAGCCAAACAGCAGCGAACCGCCGCGGCTGACGATGTTCATGAGACGGCCGGTCTCCTTAAAGGTCTTGGTGACCGACTTGTTGATGCCGCAGTGGATGGTCATAAAGTCCACGCCGTCTTCGGCGTGCGCGCGCACGACCTCGAACAGGTCGTCTTTGGTAAGCTTGACCAGCGGTTTTTCCATGTAGCCGATGGCGTCGTACATGGGGACGGTGCCCACCATGAGCGGCGTCTCGTCGATGAGCTGCTGGCGGAACTGGCGCGTCTTGCCCGAGTTGGAGAGGTCCATGATGGCGTCGGCGCCAAAGTCCTCGGCGATCTTGACCTTCTTCCATTCCTCGGCGGCATCGGCCTTGTCGCCCGAGATGCCCAGGTTGACGTTGACCTTGGTGGACAGGCCCTCGCCGACACCAAAGGCGCGCATGCCCTTTTTGATATGCACGATGTTGGCGGGAATGGCGATGCGGCCGTCGGCCACGCGCTCGCGGATGTACTCGGGGTCGCGATGCTCGCGCTCGGCGACCTCCTTCATCTGCGGTGTGATCTGCCCGGCGCGGGCGAAGTCGATTTGCGTGACGAGCGTGGGCTCGGTTTGTGTGCTCATTGGCACGGCTCCCTTCGTTGGCATTACCCATATCAGGTTTGCGGGTCAGGGCGGGCGCGCCCAGTCTCAGCCTGCCGTCTTGTCCTGCAAGCTCCCCGTTTATGTGGTGGGCTCAAGTATAGCTCGAATGGGTACGATTGACGCGATGAGCATGCCCGTGGGGAGGCGAACATGAAAGACAAGCATCTGTATCGGGAGACGCAGTGGGACGTGTCGGCCGAGGAGGGCCGTGCGCACCATGGCCTTGTCGCGATTGGTTTTGCGGTGCTTGCCGTGCTGGTGATTGCCGTTTGTATCTGGACGTTTGGTGGTCGCGGCGGCACTGCCTGGGAGTTTGAGGCCGATGATAGCCTACCGATTATGACGGTGAGGAGTACTGGCGGTAATGCCAATACGCTCGCCATTCCGGGCGATTATTGGTACCCGCGCGATGAGTTTGTGCAGTTGCAGCTGAGTGGTGGGTCCATTCCAGGCGAAGAAATCGAACGCGTGACGTTTGACGCGGCGCTCAAAACGCTGACGGTGAAGCTCAAAGATCAAGGAGATGTGCCCACGACCATGGATATCGCCCTGACGGAATGGCGCCTGGAGCCCCCGTCGGGCGTCAAGGCGTCCGATGTGGAGCATGTCAAGATTACCTATCAGGACGGCTCGACAAGCGAGATTGCCAAGGCAGACGGCTTGGCGGAATAGCGGGATGTTCACCGAATATCATGAAAGCATGCCGAGGTGGAGTTCGGCGCTGGCGACAGGCATTTAGAATGCCTGCTCGTTGATGAAGACCAGGCTATCTGGGGACGAGAGCTCGGGGACATAGCGGTAGCCAAGGTTGAACTCGGTAAGACCGGCGGCGTCCTCGACCTTGTTTTCCGCCATCCAGCGGACCATCGAACCGCGTGCCTTTTTGCTGGCGGTCGATCGTTGGATGGGCTTATCGTTGCGGACGCCTTCGCCAAAAAAGCAGGTGATAACCGTTGTATCCTGTGCAGCATGGGGCAGGACAGCTTTGGCGTATTCCACGCTGGCAAGGTTGACGATAGTGGTGTCGGAACCGGCCGGCGCAATTACCTGCGCAAGTCGATTCCCCCAGAAGGCATAGAGGTCGCGAGCGCCGTCGACGGCGAGCTTCGCCCCCATTTCGAGCCGATAGGGAGACACGCCGTGGAAGGGGCGCACGCATCCGTAGAGTCCCGAGAGGATCCAGAGATGGTTTTGCAGCCAGTCGAGCTGCGCGGCATCCATCACCTCGGGTGCCATGCTCTGGTATTGAATGCCGTGATAGGACATGACGGCGGGGGAGATTCGACGCGCGATATCGGGATCTGCGAGGTCGGTATCGCTCAGGACGGGCATAAATTCGTGAAGCGTATCCAGACACGTTGTGAGCAGCCTGTCGCTCACGTTCCACAGCGCCTGCAGGCCGCCGCTGCCTTCATTTCGTTCGATATCTAGCAGTGCGTGGTGGAGGCGAGCCGTCTCGTGCGCAAAAGGTGGAATGCCATGGACTTCAAAAGCATCTTGGGCCGCGCGCATCTGCTTGGCGGGCGAAATGATGACCTGCAGCATGGACTCTCCTCTGCCAAAAAAGTTGCGGTGGAATACGGTCTGTTTTGGCCGTTTATGGGCCAGTTTAGTCCGTATTTCACCGCAAGTTATAAGGGACTGGTTAGGCGCGCTCGAGGAAAGCCTTGTAGCCGCGATAGGCCTCGTAGATATCGGCCTTGTTAGCGACCTCCCACAGGGCGTGCATGGACAGGACGGCAACGCCGGAGTCGATGACGTTCATGCCGTACTTGGCCATGATGTAGGCGATGGTGCCGCCGCCGCCCGCGTTGACGCGGCCGAGCTCGCAGGTCTGGAAGTCCACGCCGGCCTCGTCCATGATGTCGCGGACGAGGGCCACGTACTCGGCGTCGGCGTCGTTTGAACCGCCCTTGCCGCGGCTGCCCGTGTACTTGTTAAAGCACAGGCCACGACCCATAAAGGCTGCGTTCTTGGTCTCGAACTTGCCGGCGTAGCCCGGGTCGAAGCCGGCGGACACGTCAGAGGAGAGCATGCGGCTGTGGGCGAGTGCACGGCGCAGGGCCAGCGGGCTATCCTCGCCGGCGAGCGTCATGATCTCGGCGACGGTGTTCTCGAAGAAGCGGCTCGTCATGCCGGTGGCACCCACGGAACCGATCTCCTCCTTATCGACGATGAGCGTGATGCTCGTGCGCTCGACATTGGCCACATTGATCTGGGCGAGCATGGAGGGGTAGGCGCAGACGCGGTCGTCGTGGCCATAGCCCAAAATCATGGAGCGGTCGAGGCCCATGTCGCGGGCGGGGCCGGCGGGCACGACCTCGATCTCGGCGGAGAGGAAGTCCTCCTCCTCGACGTCGTACTGCTCCTTGAGGATGTCCAGGAACATCTGCTTGACGGGCTCCTTGGGGGCGTCCTTGTCGTCCTCGTCAAACTTGACGGGACGGCCGCCCACGATCACGTCGAGAATCTCGGCGTCGACGGCGTCCTTGGCGGGCTTGGACATCTGCTCGCTCGAGAGGTGGATCAGCAGGTCGGAGATGGTAAAGACCGGGTCGTCCGCCTTGTCGCCGATGTTGATGTCGACGGTGGTGCCGTCCTTTTTGCAGATGACGCCTACAAGTGCAAGCGGGGAGGCCACCCAGTGGTAGCTCTTGACGCCGCCGTAGTAGTGCGTGTCGAGGTAGGCCATGTCGCCGGCCTCGAAGGCGGGATTTTGCTTGAGGTCCAGGCGCGGCGAGTCCACGTGGGCGCCCAGGATGTTAAAGCCCTGCTCGAGCGGGGTGGTGCCCAGGTTGACGAGCATAAGGTCCTTGCCGTGGTTGGCGGCGTACACCTTGTCGCCGGCCTTGAGCGCGCGGCCCTCGGCGATCACGGTCTCCAGATTGACGTAGCCCGCCTCCTCGGCCATCTTGATACCGGTCTTGACGCACAGGCGCTCGGTCTTGTTTTCGCTTAAAAACTGCTTATAGCCGCGGCAAAGCTCCTCGAGCTCCTCGACTTGCTGTGGCGTGTACTTTTTCCATGCGCAGGGACGCTCCATGACGCAGGCTCCTTTCGGATCGATCGTGCTGGTTGATGTACCGTGAGCCATCGTATCACGCGCGGGCTCACGGTGGCAGGGGAGCTTGATGTGAGGTGGCCGCGGGGCGGGGAGCGTGTAAACTGGTGTGAGCAAACCGTGCCCAGCCCAAAGCGAGGTATTCAATATGTCTGACAAGCGCCGCACCTTTGCCGTTATCGACGGCAACTCGCTCATGCATCGCGCCTTCCACGCCGTGCCGCCGACCATGAACGCGCCGGACGGTCGCCCCACCAATGCGATCTTTGGCTTTCTGAACATGTTTCTCAAGATGATCGATGCCTTTAACCCCGACGGTGTGGTCGTGGCGTTTGATAAGGGCAAGCCGCGCGTGCGCATGGAGATGCTGCCGCAGTATAAGGCGCAGCGCCCGCCCATGGACCCCGATCTGCATGTGCAGTTTCCGATGATCAAGGAGCTGCTCGGCGCGCTCAACGTGCCGATTCTGCAGTCCGAGGGCTGGGAAGGCGACGATATCCTGGGAACCATGGCGCGCCTGGGCGAGCAGGCCGGCTGCGACATGCTGCTGGTGACCGGTGATCGCGATATGTATCAGCTCGTGACCGAGCACGTCAACGTGGTCTCGACCCGCAAGGGCCTGTCCGACGTGGCGATCATGACGCCCGAGAGCGTGGACGATCTGTATCACGGCATCACGCCGGCGCTCGTGCCCGATTTTTACGGTCTGAAGGGCGATACGTCGGACAACATTCCCGGCGTACCGGGCATCGGTCCCAAAAAGGCGAGCGCGCTCATCGCGCAGTACGGCAGCCTGGACGAGGTCATCGCGCATGCTGACGAGGTCAAGGGCAAGATGGGCGAGAACCTGCGTGCGCACATCGACGATGCCCTGCTGAGCCGCAAGGTCGCAACCATTCGTACCGATGCGCCCGTCGAGCTCGACTTTGACGAAACGTCCTTCCCGGCGTTTTCTGCCGATGAGGTGTCCGCGGCACTGGGCGCACTCGGCATTACGGCCATGCAGAACCGTTTCTTGTCACTGATTGGTGGCGAGGGTGGGGCTGCGGCCGCTGCCAGCACGTTTGAGATTCCCCACGTTATGCGCGCTGCCGCCGGCGATGCCGAGGCGCTCGATGCCGCTGCCGACGAGATCTCTCGCGCGATTGATGCGGGCGAGTGGATTGCCGCCGTGGTGGACGATGACAAGGAGGAAGGCGCGCTTTTTGGCCTGACGCGCACGCTGTGGTTGGCGACGTCCAAGGGCCTGTTCGCGCTCGAGGAGGGCGACGGCGGTACCACTGCCGTGGCCGATGGCTTCAACTTCGTCCACGGCGTGATCGCTGGCGTGCTCGCGCGTCTGTTTATGGGGGGCCGCGTGGCGTGCCCGGATATGAAAGCACTGCTGCATGAGCTTTCGCCCATCGATTCTTCCGAGCCCGAGCTCATGGATCCGTTGGCAGTCGATTCCACGCGCATCTTCGATACCGTGGTTGCCGCCTACCTGTTGGATTCCGATCGCTCCGAGTTTGACGAGGCGTATCTGGCCGATACCTATCTGCAGATGGCGCTGCCTACGGCGCGCGGTGCAGAGGGCGCCGGCGAGGACGCTCCTGCGCCCGCCGCTCGCACGGTGGCCTTGACGTTGGCGCTGGTCGCACCGCTGCGCGACCGCATGGCCCGCGAGAACGCCGCCAACGTGTTCGATGGCATCGAGATGCCACTCGTGCCGGTGCTTGCCAAGATGGAGCGCGCGGGCATGCTCGTGGACCCCGACCGTCTGCATAGTCTGTCCGAGGGGCTTGCTACCCAGATTGCCGAGGTTGAGCGAAACATTCGAGACCTGGCGGGTGACGAGACCTTTAACATCGGCAGCCCCATGCAGCTCTCGCACGTGCTGTTTGACGTTATGGGGCTTCCGACCAAGGGCCTCAAGAAGACCAAGCGCGGCTACTATTCGACCAACGCCAAGGTGCTGAGCGACCTTGCCCGTGACCACGAGATCGTGCGTCTGATCTTGGATTGGCGTGAGAAGTCCAAGATCAAGTCCACTTACCTGGATACGCTGGGCCCGCTGCGTCGTGGCGATGGCCGCGTGCACACCACGTACAACCAGACCATCACGGCGACGGGCCGCCTGTCCTCGAGCGACCCGAACCTACAGAACATCCCGACGCGCTCTGAGCTGGGTCGTACCGTCAAGACGGCGTTTTCGGCGGGCGAGGGCAGCGTCTTTTTGGCGGTGGACTACTCGCAGATCGAGTTGCGCCTACTCGCGCATCTTTCGGGTGATGAACATCTGGTACGTGCCTTTAACGAGGGTGAGGACTTCCATGCCGAGACGGCCGCGCGCGTGTTTGGCGTTCCCGTGTCCGAGGTAACGCCCGATCTGCGCAGCCGCGCCAAGGCCGTGAACTTTGGCATCGTGTACGGTCAGCAGGCGTACGGCCTGTCGCAGTCGCTGCACATCTCGATGGCCGAGGCGCGCGACATGATCGACCGCTACTACGAGGCCTACCCAGGTGTGCGCACGTTCCTCGACAATGTGGTGGCGCGTGCCAAGCAGACGGGCTATGCCGAGACCATGTACGGACGCCGTCGTCATATTCCGGAGCTCAAGGCCAAAAACCCGCAGCTCCGCGGCTTTGGCGAGCGCACGGCTATGAACCATCCCATGCAGGGTACCGCGGCGGACATCATCAAGATTGCCATGGCCCGCGTAAGCCGCCGCCTGGAAGAAGAGGGCTTTGCCGCCCACATGATCCTGCAGGTACACGACGAACTGGACTTTGAGTGCCCCATCGACGAAGTCGAGCGCCTGACCGCCATGGTCCGCGACGTCATGGAGCGCGTAGTGGACCTCCGCGTGCCGTTGATCGCCGAAGCCAGCACCGGCATAACCTGGGCCGACGCCAAATAAAGACGCACCAACAACCCCAAAGTAACCAAAACCAGAAGGGGGCTCCTTGCCAACAAGGAGCCCCCTTCATCCAAATATATTCAGCTAAGTATCTAGACACTCAAGACGCCATCTTGGCGGCAGGTAAGTAAACCTAGGGCCTGGCCGGGCGGCACGGGTTAGCTTTTCGTAGATTCCGCACGCAAAGAAAGCCACTTAATGTGGCTTTCGTCTTGCGCAGGACCTGACCGAGCGAAAAGTTAACCCGTGCCGCCCGGCCAGGCCCGATGGGACGGCTACCGAGCCGCCAAGATGGCGTCGATGAGCGTCAGTACGCCCCCGTCGTTGTTGCTCGGAATGCGCCATTTGGCATGCGCGTTCATGTGCTCCTCGGCATTGTCCACGATAAAGCTGTGTCCGACGCGCTCCAGCATGGGGATGTCGTTGTACGTATCGCCCACGGCAGCGGCGTCGGCGATATCGATGCCGAGCTGCTCGCACAGGTGCGCGACGCCAGCGCCCTTGTCGACGCCCAGGTTCATAAAGTCGATCCACTCGCGGCCAGCATTGGTGACGTAGAGTCGGTCCGAGTATGCCGGGCTGTAGTCCTCGCGAAACGCCGGCTCGGCGTCGTAGTCGGGGAAGAAGATCGAAATCTTGTTGGATTCGACGTCAAGGCCCTCAAAGGTATCGACGTAGTTGATCGTGTTGTAGTACACGCTGATTTCGTCGTGGTACTGATGGTCGCGGGCGAGCACATAGAACTCGTCGTAGCAGCACAGCACGGGGACGGCGCGCGAATCCTCCGAGGCGCGGCTCAAGACCTGCTGATACAGTTCAACGTCGATATTGCTCTTATAGATATAGCTGCCGCGATAGATCACGCACGCTCCGTTGTCGGGACAAAAGGCGAGGCGGTTCTTGATGCCCTCGAACATCTCCTCGAGCTTGGGGGCGGGACGTCCGCTGGCGGGGCAGAATACGATGCCGGCTTCGGCGAGCTTGTCCAGGCGTTCGTCAAGGCCTTGTGGCAGCACGCGCTCGTCGGTCAGAAGCGTCTTGTCCATGTCGACGGCGATGAGCTTAATGTTTCCGATATTGGCGTCCGATTCGTAAGTTTGCATAAAAGCGTGCCTTTCGTTTCGAAATTGTTTCAGACGTTATAACCATCAACTCGTAGTCAGGCGTATTTTCGCAGGATTGGCGCACGTCTGCATCATCATTCACAAAGTAATGAAAAAACTTTTCAGAAATTTGAAGTTGTCGCTTGTGCCGCGGGCACTTTAGCGTAATATAGCGACCATCGAAAACGGAGCCGGAAAAACAACCGCTTACCGAGGAAATGGTACCGTTTACGATATTAGAATTGCGCCCGGCGATAGGTGAAAGGAGAGGCAGATGCAGTTCGTAAAGATCATCACTACTGCAGACAATGCCATCCGACGCCAGCGCGCAATTTCCCGACGACGATAACAATCGTCTCTGTCCGCATGGGGCGAATTGCCTCAACAGAGTCATTTTGAGGTCGTTGGGTTTTAGCACGACATTGCTGCATGTTTCTAGGGCATGTATGTGCTGATTTTTGCTATTTAACCTTATATTGCACGGTATGTGACCTTGAAATGACTTGCAACTGACCGATGTTCTAACTAGCTACCAAGGGCGAAAGGAAACAGCCATGAGCAAGGAAAAAGTCGTTCTCGCATATTCCGGTGGTCTTGATACATCTGTATGTGTCAAGTGGCTCCAGGACGAGAAGAATCTCGATGTCGTTTGCGTTTGCGGCAACGTGGGCCAGGAGGAGACCGGTCTGGATGCCAAGAAGCAGAAGGCACTCGACCTGGGCGTTCTCGATTGCCAGGTGCTCGACCTGCGCGACGAGTTCTCCGACGAGTTCCTGACTAAGGCCATCGCCGCAAACTCCATGTACGAGAACAAGTACCCGCTGCTCTCCGCCCTGTCTCGCCCGCTGCTCGCCAAGAAGCTTGTCGAGGTCGCTCACGAGTTTGGCGCGACCTGCGTCGCCCACGGCTGCACCGGCAAGGGTAACGACCAGGTTCGTTTTGAGGCTGCCGTCAAGGCCCTCGACCCCGAGCTTAAGGTTATCGCCCCGGTTCGCGAGTGGGATCTGAAGTGCCGTCCCGACGAGGTCGCTTATGCTCATGCCCACAACGTGCCGGTTCCCGAGGGTGCCAACGACAACCCCTATTCCATCGACGACAACCTGTGGGGTCGTGCCATTGAGTGCGGCCACCTGGAGGATCCCTGGAACGAGCCGCTCGACGACGCCTGGGTTATGACCAAGAACCCCGAGGACACGCCGGACACCCCGACCTACACCGAGATTGAGTTTGAGGCCGGCAAGCCCGTCGCCGTCGACGGCAAGAAGATGAAGCTCTCCGAGATCGTCATCGCGCTCAACAAGATTTCGGGTGACAACGGCTTTGGCCGTCTCGACCTGGTCGAGGATCGTCTGGTGGGCCTCAAGAGTCGCGAGTGCTACGAGGTTCCCGGCGCCCTGACGCTCATCACCGCCCACAAGGCGCTTGAGGATATCTGCGTTGAGGGCGAACTGCTCAAGACCAAGATTAAGCTCGAGCAGGATTGGGCCACCGCCGTGTACAACGGCCAGTGGTACAGCCCGCTCAAAAACGCGCTCGACGCCTTTATGGCCGATACCCAGAAGTTCGTGACCGGCACCGTCCGTCTGAAGTTCTTTAAGGGCAATTGCCATGTCGTTGGCCGCAAGAGCCCGTTTAGCCTGTATGACTACGGCCTGGCCACCTACGACTGCGACACCACGTTTGACGAGAAAGCCAGCGCCGGCTTTATCGAGATCGATACCTTGTCGCTCAAGACGTGGGCTAAGGTCCAGGGTCCCAGCTCTGCTGCCGCCCAGGCTTAAGTCTTCCTTTCCTTGGTATCCGCGCGGCCCATCCGCGTGATACATAACGGGCGCACGGGGTCCCTACCTTTCGTTATGCTTGCTGACACTTCTTAACATCGGTGGCCCCTACGTTCCGCCCGCATATATGATGCCGCGACTGCGGCTGAGTCCGAGCCCCGCCGGGGTTGTCCGGCGGGGCTCCTTCTATCAATTTGGCGGCTCTGCGCCTATATATATGAGGAGTATCCATTATGTTCGATGCTATCGCGCATGCCTTACTTGTCCTCGCGCCCGTGTTCGATGCTGCAAAGGTCGAGGACGTTCCTATGAGCCTGAAGGCCTGGATCGACGATTCGCAGGGCAACATCCGGAGGGAGACGTTGGGCGCCAAGTGCATGGCGCGTCACTTCTTTGCAAATTAGCTACATGATCCCGCGCACGGCGGGGAATGTGTAAAACTAGCGGTTGAAAAATCGCTTTAGCGACAGGGCGCATTGCTTTGGGCGCATGTTTTTGGTATTTGATGAAAGGGGACGGTTCTATGGCTCTTTGGGGCGGTCGTTTTGAGGCGGGCGTGGCCGAGGTCACGCAGGAGTTTGGCGCGTCGCTGCCGGTCGACAAACATCTCTATAAGCAGGATATCGCCGGATCTAAGGCACATGCCAAGATGCTGGCGGCCCAGGGCATTATCAGCGCCGAGGACGAGCAGGCGATTGCCGAGGGCCTGACCGGAATCGAACAGGATATCGATGCCGGCAACTTCACCTTCGACATCAACGACGAGGACATTCATATGTCCATCGAGAGCGAGCTGACGCGTCGCATCGGCGAGGCGGGCAAGCGCCTGCATACCGGGCGTTCGCGCAACGACCAGGTGGCGACCGATACGCGCCTGGGCGTCAAGGCGCTGGCCAAGGAGCTTATGGAGGCCAATCTTGAGCTGCGTCACGTGCTGGTGGATGCGGCCAAGAAGTACGACAAGGTGATTCTGCCGGGCTACACGCACATGCAGCACGCTCAGCCCGTGCTGCTGTCGCACCATCTGCTGGCGTATTCCTGGATGTTCGCGCGCGACTTTACACGCCTGCAGGCCGCCTTTGATGCCGCCGACAACTGCCCGCTGGGCGCTGCCGCGCTTGCCGGTACGAGCTATCCGCTCGATCGCCAGATGACGGCTGCCGAACTTGGCTTTGCGGGCGTGATTCCCAACTCGCTCGATGCCGTTTCTGACCGTGATTTCCTCCTCGACCTGCATTACGCCGGCTCCGTCATGGCCATGCACCTGTCGCGTCTTTCCGAGGAGATCGTGCTGTGGTCGAGCTCCGAATTTGGCTTTATCACGCTTTCCGACTCCTACTCCACGGGCTCGTCCATCATGCCGCAGAAGAAGAACCCCGACTTTGCCGAGCTTATCCGCGGCAAGAGCGGCCGAGTCTATGGCAACCTGGTGCAGCTGCTCGTGACCATGAAGGGCCTGCCGCTCGCTTATAACAAGGACTTGCAGGAAGACAAGGAGGGCGTGCTCGATACCGCCCATACGCTCATGCAGTGCCTGTCCGTTATGTCCGGCATGATTTCGACCTGGACCGTCAACGAGGATGCCATGGCGCGCGAGTGCGGCGTGGGGCACCTTGCCGCTACTGATGTTGCCGATTACCTGGCCAAGCGTGGTCTGCCGTTCCGCGAGGCACATGCCGTGGTGGGCCATCTGGTCCTGATGTGCGAGAAGCGCGGCTGCAATCTTGAGGACCTGCCGTTTGAGGTGTTCCATGAGGCAAGCCCGCTCTTTGAGCACGATATTACCGAGGCGCTCGACATCCCGTCGATTGTCGCTGCGCGCACGACCGAGGGCGGCACTGCTCCTGCTGCCGTTGCCGTACAGCTGCAGCGCGCCGAGGCGCAACTCGTTGCCGACGAAGGTGTGTTTGGATCGCTGACTAAGGTCGTCGAGATGGGCCACGGGGCAAAGTAAGGGTTTGGCTGAAGCGTTTTGGCCATGTATTGATAAATCGTTGTTGCTTTTACGGGCGTCTGCTGCTGCGGACGTCCGTATTTTGTTGCAATGGGGAAAGGGCTTGTCGAGAACTTCTGTAGGACCTTTGGGCAGGTTGTGAAGGGGGTACGTTCACGGGAGGCAATCGACCGTCCGCTCGGTTCGATGCGGTTGATGCGCGGTCGGATGGTACTCTAATCGGGTTTCGAAACAGAAGTGACACATATGGAACGTTTTAATAAATTGTAGCGTTTCAAAAAACAGCTTTTTGTTTAACTGCAGCTAAAACTCTGTTACGATGCAGCCCAAGCGGGTGCCGGAATGGGACTTGGGCACGCGCGAACCTACTTGAAAGGCTACCTTATGGCTATCGAGAAGACCTTCATCATGATTAAGCCCGACGCCGTGCGCGATCGCAAGATCGGCGAGATCGTTGCTCGCATTGAGCGTAGCGGCCTTGTCATCGAGCGCATGGAGATGACCACGCTCGAGCGCGCTACCGTCGAGGAGCACTACGCCCATCTGGCCGATAAGCCCTTCTTTGGCGGTCTCTGTGACTTTATGACGAGCGGTCCGGTCGTCAAGATGGTCGTTTCCGGTCTCTCCGCTGTCTCCAAGATGCGCACCCTTATGGGCGCTACCAACCCGCTTGATGCTGCCCCCGGCACCATTCGTGGCGACTTCGCTGTCGATGTCAACGCCAACGTGATTCATGGCTCCGACTGCCTGGAGAACGCCGAGATCGAGATCAAGCGCTTCTTTGGCTAAACCAGCTTTGACTCCTTAAAGCTGTTAGCGTGTGGCTTTGGCGCCGCGGAACTCCATCCGCGGCGCCCTTTTTATTCCAGTAGATTTTTGGTAAACGCCTAGAAATCTACTAAAGAGCCCCCGTCCGGATGTGTGTTCCGGACGGGGGCTGGCGTTAGCGTATGGCTTTGTAGGTCTTTAGGCCTCGTCGACGACCTTGAGTCCGCGCGTGTGGTCGATCTCGTTGAGGAGATTGACGCGACGCTCGTGGCGGCCGCCCTCAAACTCGGCGTCGAGCCACTCGTCGACGATCATCTTGGCGAGCTCAGAGCCCACGACGCGGGCACCAAAGGCGAGCACGTTGGTGTTGTTGTGCATTCGCGAGAGCTTGGCGCTGAAGGGCTCGGAGCACACGACGGCGCGAACACCCTCGACCTTGTTGGCAGCCAGGCTAATTCCGACACCGGTGCCGCAGATTAGGATGCCCAGGTCGACGTCGCCGTTGGCAACGGCCTTACCCACCTTGTAGCCGGCGATGGGGTAGTCAAAGCTCTCGGAGGTGTCGGTGCCAAAGTTCACGACCTCGCAGCCGCGCTCCTTTAGGTGCTCGGAGATGATGTTCTTGAGCTCGACGGCGGCGTGGTCGTTACCGATACCGATCTTCATAGATGGTTCCTCTCTGGTCTGTGCGGCGCAAATGCTAAAGGTTTTACCGCGTTCGACTGCATGATAGCGCGACTTTTGTGTAAACGCTCGGGCGTTTTTTGGTCAAACGCTTTAGCATGCAACAAGACCGGCTTCTCATGAAAAATTCCGCCAGTTTGCGCTTGAGCGCCGTCCGCCGGAACCGTGGTTGCGGTTTTTGATGCATTGTTATCAAATAAAAGAGCTAACTATTTTGAGAGCCCAGTCCGTTATACAAGTAGGAGATACCTATGCCTGCCGATTCCCTTCGTGATACCGCGTTTTGCGATGTTTTGAACCGCGAGCTTGTCTGTGCGCTCGGCTGCACCGAGCCCATCGCCGTTGCCTATGCAGCGGCGCTGGCGAGCCAGACGCTCGGTTGCGAACCCGATCATATGGATGTTGCCTGCTCGGGCAACATCATCAAGAACGTCAAGAGCGTGACCGTGCCCAACTCGGGCGGAATGCATGGCATCGAAGCCGCGGCTGTGCTGGGTGCCGTGGGCGGCGACGCCAAGAGCGCGCTCGAGGTGCTCGAGAGCGTTGACGATGAAGACCGTGCTCGCGTGACCGAGCTCCTCGCCGACGCCGGCTACTGCGATGTGTCGCTTGTCGAGGGTGTGCCCAACCTCTACATCAAGGTGACTGCCACGGCCGGAGGCCATACCGCGGTCGTCGAGATTACCGACCACCACACCAACGTCACATGCCATACGCTCGACGGTATTCCGGTATGCGGCAAGTCGGCGGGGGAGTGTGCCGCCTGCGCAGAGCACGTGGTGGCCGAGCGCGCGGCAGATAGCGCCGACACGCCCATGTCGATTGAGTCCATCATCGACTTTATCGAGGACGGCGACATCGATGACGCTCGCGCTGCCGTTGAGCGTCAGATTGAGCTGAACGGTGCAATCAGTGCCGAGGGCCTGGCGCACGCTTGGGGTGCCGAGGTGGGCCGTACGCTGCTGGGCGCTCGTGCCGATGACGTCGCCTGTCGTGCCCGTGCCCGTGCAGCTGCCGGGTCCGACGCCCGCATGAACGGCTGTGCGCTGCCGGTCGCCATTGTGTGCGGCTCGGGTAATCAGGGCATTACCTGTGCACTGCCCGTTATGGAGTATGCCGAGTACCTGCGCTGCGACCACGATCGCCTGGTGCGCGCCGTGATGCTGTCAGATCTTATCGCCGTGCATATCAAGAGCTATATCGGTGCACTCTCGGCGTTTTGCGGTGCTATTTGCGCCGCATGCGGTGCCGGTGCCGCGATTACCTGGCTGTGTGGTGGCACGCGCGAGCAGATCGGTGCGACGGTCTCGAACACGCTCGGTAACGTGGGCGGCATCGTGTGCGATGGCGCTAAGGCAAGCTGTGCCGCCAAGATTTCCGCTGCCGTCGATGCGGCGATTCTGGGCCACGATATGGCCATGCAAGGCCGTGGCTTCCGTGCCGGTGAGGGCCTGATTCAGGATACCGTCGAGCAGACGATCGCCAGCATGGGCTATGTGGGCCGTGTGGGCATGAAAGATACCGACGTCGAGATCCTCAACATCATGATCGGCAAAACCCAAGTGTGCTAGGACAGTTCGTCGGCTATTTGGTGCTCGTAGAAGGCTTCGATTACGGCGTTAAAGTCGCGGGCGAAGCCTTCCATGGTTCCGTGCCAGGTGGCTCGGCCGGGTTTTCCCTGGCCAACATAGGCGGTCTGAATGCCGCAGGCGGGGCTGGGGAAGTCGCGCCTGGGATCGTTGCCCACCATAAGGACCTCGTGCGGCTCGAGTCCCATCACCTGAAGCTGCTCTAGATAGTAGGTGGCATCGGGCTTGCAGCGGGTGGTGTTCCCCATGTGCGTGACGAGTTCAAAGGGGGCGTCGGCCAGGTCGCCCCAACCCATGCGGCACTCGATAGCCCCCTGGGGAAAGCTGGGGTTGGTAAAGAGCGCGCAGCGCAGTCCTGCGTCCTGTACGGCCTGGAGAGCGGCGTGTGCGCCCGGCATGGCGTGGGCGTTAATGACATCGTCGTTCTTGTGTGGAAGAATTTCGCGGTCGTAGTAGGTAAACGCCTCGTAGATAAGGGGATCGGAGAGGCAGATGCCGCATCGGCGCTCGACCTCGGTGCGGTAAAACTCAAGATTGGTGCGGTTGTCCGTGCCGCTGCGGCGATTGGCATTGAGATCGACCAGGATGGTGCCGAGGCGCGCCATCGTGCCACCGCGGCTGCGGCGCCCGATATCCGCGAGCATCGACGAGACATCCTTAAAATAGCGAAGGATGAACGCGTTAAGGTTGATGCTAAGAAGCGTCTCGTCCATATCGAAAACGACTGCTTTGAGCACGCGGGCACCTTTCTCGAAAAATCGTTCCAGAATCGTTGGCTCCGGATACTTTACCGCAAAGCCGTATGCCTAACTGCCTATCGTCAACATATGGAGACGGTCGTCCACAAGATTGCGAAAAAGTCTCCATACGAGTAAAAAATCGCAGTTCACGCTTGAAATCGAAATGATTTCCCCGTAACCTATACGAACGTGATTGCATAAGCGTCACATTAGTATCTGTCGGCTCCCGAGTGTTCCTAAACGTTGTGTGCTTGTCGCACCCTTCTGTAGGTCCTAGCAATCGGGGCCCCGTAGTTCGAAAGGGGTCCACCTTTGAGTGAGATTCAGAACTCGTCCATTTTCTCTCTTGACGATGTCAACGAGGAGGAGATGAACAACCTCATCGACGGTACGATTACCGACTTTGATGAGGGCGATCTCGTTAACGGCACTGTCGTTAAGATCGAGCATGACGAGGTGCTCGTTGACATCGGATTCAAGTCCGAGGGCGTTATCCCGGTCCGCGAGCTGTCCATCCGCAAGGACGCTAACCCTGCAGACATCGTTGCACTCGGTGATCCCATCGAGGCTCTGGTTCTCCAGAAGGAGGACAAGGACGGTCGTCTGGTCCTGTCCAAGAAGCGTGCCGAGTACGAGCGTGCTTGGAACCGCATCGAGGAGAAGTTCAACTCCGGCGAGAACGTCGAGGGCGAGGTTATCGAGGTTGTCAAGGGCGGCCTGATCCTCGACATCGGCCTGCGTGGCTTCCTGCCCGCTTCCCTCGTCGACCTCCGTCGCGTCAAGGACCTCACCTCTTACATGGGCACCCGCATCGAGGCCCGCGTTATCGAGATGGACCGCAACCGCAACAACGTCGTCCTCTCCCGTCGCGTCGTGCTCGAGGAATCCCGTAAGGCCGAGCGCTCCGAGATCCTGTCCAAGCTCAAGTCTGGCATGCGTCTCCAGGGCACCGTTTCCTCCATCGTCGACTTCGGCGCCTTCGTCGACCTCGGCGGTATCGACGGCCTCATCCACATCTCCGAGCTCTCCTGGAACCACGTCAACCATCCTTCCGAGGTTGTCAAGGTCGGCCAGGAGGTCGAGGTCGAGGTTCTCGACGTCGATCTCAACCGCGAGCGCATCTCCCTGGGTCTCAAGCAGACCACCGAGGATCCGTGGCGCGCACTGGTCAAGAAGTACCCCGTCGGCGCTATCGTCGAGGGCACTGTGACCAAGCTTGTCCCGTTCGGCGCTTTCGTCGACCTGGGCGAGGGCATCGAGGGCCTGGTGCACATCTCCGAGATGGCCAACAAGCACGTCGATCAGCCTTCTCAGGTCACCCACGTGGGCGACAAGGTTCAGGTCAAGGTCATGGAGATCGACCTCGACCGTCGTCGTATCTCCCTGTCCATGAAGTCCGCTGCTGAGACTCTGGGCGTCGAGATCGAGGTCACCCCGCTGCCTTCCGAGAAGAAGGACGAGGAGACCGACGCCGAGTAAATCGGTTTGACGATCACTTGTTTTAAGGGATCCGTCCGCAATGGACGGGTCCCTTTTTGCATTTGGCGCCGAAATGCGCAATGCTGCCCGTGCTGTCCGCACGCTATTTGGTTGTCGGTGCATGTTAAATGCCGACATCCCGCCTCGGGGAGGAGGCGGGAACGCACCGAGTAGACGGAGGGGTGCGGAGCGCGGTCTCGTCTCGACTGACGACGTTGCCCATCGACGACCCTATTGTACTGTATAGCGTGGTTCTTGGTTTATCGTGTCGAACGCTCGTGTTGTGCCATTGCTTGCGGCAACGGTGTGCTACACTCTTGCACTGCTGAGTGGGCCAGACGGTCGCGCGATGTGCTGCTTGCAGCACGCGTGAGGAAAGTCCGGGCTCCAGAGGGCGGGATGCCGGCTAACGGCCGGGCGGAGTGATCCGACGGAAAGCGCCGCAGAAAAGAAGACTCCCACCTGCGCCGCAAGGCGTAAAGGGAAAAGCTGAAACGGTGGTGTAAGAGACCACCAGCGTCGTGGCAACACGGCGGCTTGGCAAGCCCCATCCGGAGCAAGCGCGAATAGGAACGCTATGGGCCGGCCCGGTCCGCGTTCGGGTAGCGTGCGTGGAGCTGCACGGTAACGTGCAGACAAGATAAATGACCGTTCACGACTGAACCCGGCTTACAGGCCCACTTGGCATTTTTGTTACCCTGACAATCGGTACGGCCTTTGCCGTATTATTGAGGCTGTTTGTTGCCGCGCTTAGTTTTGTTGAGGGGCTTTGTTGGACAGCTATTTTACTCTGCAATCGAATATTGAGGCTTCGGGCGAGTTTGTGGACCGCAAGAGCCGGTTTATTGCTCAGCTGGTCCATATTGAGTCCGAGGATGAGGCGAATGCCTTCATCGAGATGGTTCGCAAGCGTCATTATGACGCTCGGCATAATGTTCCCGCGTGGATTTTGGTCGATGGACGCGAGCGCCAGAGCGATGATGGTGAGCCGAGCCGCACGAGCGGTATGCCGACGCTCGAGGTGCTGCGTGGCGCGGGGCTCAAAAATGTTTGCTGCGTAGTGACGCGCTATTTTGGCGGCACGCTGTTGGGTCCTGGTGGCTTGGTGCGCGCCTATACCGCGGCGACGCAGGCGGCGGTGGCCTCGGCTCAGGAGTCCGGGCAGATCGTCGAGATGACGAGTGTCGTGCCGGTTGACGTGCATGTGGCCTATCCGCAGTATGAGCAGGTGCTTCGCTTGGCCCAGGATTCGGGTGCCAAGGTTTCGGATACCGATTACGCGGATACCGTTACACTTCACTTGGTGTTTAAGGCGGGGGAGCAGGAGCCATTTTGCGCCAAGATGCGCGAGCTTATGGCGGGACGCGAGGAGATCGAGGTCGGCGCTCCCGAATTTGCCGAGTTCTAACGGCGACGGCCGGCGTGCTTTTGGATGGATCCCAAGCGCGCCGGCCGTCGTTTTTCTATTGTTGCCGTTTACTCGGCGAGCTGCTTTAGCACATCGCAGGCGATCTCGATGGCATCGTCGATGCAACCGGGGCAGCTGCGGAGCGGACCCTTATCCGATCCGATGCCCTTGAGCGTGCCGCAGACGGTCGTCGTGTTCTTCTCGCCAAAACGCTTGGCGATTTCGCGCGACAGCTTGTAGGTCTGGCCCTTGGTCTTGGGGTTTTCCATGCCGTCGCTCATTACAAAGCCCATGATGGCCACAGCGCCCGAGATGGCACCGCAGGTCTCGGTCATGCCGCCCATGCCGGCGCCAAAGCCCTCGGTGAGGGTAAAGGCGACCTGAGGGTCGAGTCCGACGGCAGGTGCGAGCGTGCAGGCGACGGCCTGCGCGCAGTTAAAGCCACGGGCGTGGTATTCGGCAGCCTGAGCCTGACAGGCGGTGATGTCGAGCTGGGCCGTATCGATTTGCTTCATCGTTGTCTCCTTGGTCACGGTGTACCCGCTTATGGTACCCGTGACGGTGCGTGTAATCATCGAGAGCTTCATGGATGCCTTATTTTTATCTATCGAGTAAATGCCCAAGGCTTGAGATAAATACCCCTGATCAATTTGTCCAACAACCTACCTTTGGGATGGGTTGAGAGGGGTGCAGGGTAGCGGTATCGTGAACCGAATAAAACTAAAACCCAGGCAAGGGAGCTAGATATGAGCGAGCAGACTATCGGTACCACATGTGTTCAGGGCGGCTATCACCCGGGAGATGCGGAGCCGCGCCAGGTGCCCATTTACCAGTCCACCACGTGGAAGTACGACACGTCCGAGCACATGGGCAAGCTGTTTGACCTGGAGGAGTCGGGCTACTTCTACAGCCGTCTGCAGAATCCCACGTGTGATCTGGTTGCCGCCAAGATCTGCGAGATGGAGGGCGGCACTGCTGCGATGCTCGCGAGCTCGGGCATGGCTGCGAACTTCCTCGCGATCTTTAACGTGGCCGGTGCCGGCGATCACGTGGTCGCGAGCTCTGCCATCTACGGCGGTACCTACAACCTGCTTGCCCATACCATGGGCCGCATGGGCGTTACCTGCACGTTCGTTGCTCCCGACTGCACCGATGAGGAGCTGGAAGCAGCCTTTCAGCCCAACACCAAGCTCGTCTTTGGCGAGACGATCGCCAACCCTGCCCTTGCCGTGCTCGATATCGAGCGTTTTGCCAAGGCCGCGCATGACCACGGCGTGCCGCTGATGGTCGACAACACCTTCCCGACGCCTGTGATGTGCCGTCCCTTTGAGTGGGGCGCCGACATCGTCACGCACTCCACCACCAAGTACATGGATGGCCATGCAGCCTACCTGGGTGGCGTGATTGTCGACCACGGCCAGTTTGACTGGATGGCCCATGCGGACAAGTTCCCGGGTCTCACCACGCCTGACGAGAGCTACCACGGCGTGACCTATGCCGAGAAGTTCGGCCGTGAGGGCGCCTTTATTACCAAGGCCACCGCGCAGCTCATGCGCGACCTCGGCCCCATGCAGAACCCGCAGGCGGCATTCTTCTTGAACAGCTCGCTCGAGAGCCTGCATGTGCGCATGCCGCGTCATTGCGAGAACGGCTTTGCCGTTGCCAAGTTCCTGCAGAGCCATCCCAAGGTGCGCTTCGTGAGCTATCCGGGCCTGGAGGGCGATAAGTACTATGACCTGGCTCAGAAGTACATGCCCAACGGTACTTGCGGCGTTGTGAGCTTTGGCTTTAACGGTGGTCGCGCGGCGGCCGAGACCTTTATGAAGAGCCTCAAGCTCGCCCAGATCGCCACGCATGTGGCCGACGCCCGCACTTGCTGCCTGCATCCCGCTAACGCTACGCATCGCCAGATGAACGATGAGGAGCTCATCGCCTGCGGCATCTCCGCCGACATGGTGCGCCTGTCGTGCGGCCTCGAGGACACGGCCGATCTGATTGCCGACCTTGAGCAGGCGCTCGAGCAGTGCTAGGCTAGCTCCGTTCAAGGTGCCGATGCTGGCAGAAAGCTTCGGTGACCTTTCGTTCCGATTCCGTAGGCGGGACCCCAATCGCGACTGTTCGCAGGCGATTGGGGCCCCGTTTTTGCGTTGCACCACTCGAAAGGATGGATATGGAAAAAACTGCAGAGCAGCTGCGCCGCGAGCGCATTGCCCTAGAGGGCGACACCCATGGCAAGAACAAATGGGCGATTCTGTTTACCGTGCTCATCATGACGTTTATGGTGTGTCTGGATTCGACCGTCGTGACCGTGGCGCTGCCCGTGATGCAAAAGGAGCTGGGCGTGGGCCTCGATCGCATTCAGCTGGTGAGCTCGGTGTATCTGCTTGCGACATGCGTGGCTATGTTGCCGTTTGGCCGTCTGGGCGACGTGCGCGGCAAGGTGGGCGTATTCCAGCTGGGCGTCATCGTCTTTACGGTCGGTTCGCTGCTGTGCGGCCTTTCGGCCTCGCTCGAGGTTCTTATCCTGGCACGCATTGTTCAGGGCGTCGGTTGCGCGGCGGCCATGGCTAACAACATGGGTATCATCACCGAGTCGTTTCCGGCGCGCGAGCGCGGTCGTGCCATGGGTATTCTCGCGACCTTCGTGGCCCTCGGCATGATGTGCGGCCCCGTGCTCGGCGGCATGCTGGTGGCAAGCTTTCCCTGGGAGAGCATCTTCCTCATCAACCTGCCCATTGGCGTCATCTCGTTTATCGTGGGACTCTATACACTACCGCATGTTAAGCCGGAGGCCGGCGAGCGCCCCATGTCCCTGATCGAGGCCGCTCGTCGCTGCTTTGCAAATTCGGCCTTCACCATCAACCTTGCTTGCATGCTCATCGTGTTCGTTGGTATTGGCGCATCCGAGTTTATTCTGCCGTTCTATTTTCAGGACGCCCACGGCTTTGGTTCCGACATCTCTGGGCTACTCTTTTTGGCGCTGCCGATGGTGAATGCCTTTATCGGCCCGCTTTCGGGCACGGTTTCGGACCGTGTTGGCTGCGAGGGCCCCACGGCAGTCGGCCTGGGTGTGTACGTGTGCGGTCTCTTTGCGGTGAGCACGCTCAACGAGCATTCCTCCATCCTTGTGATCGTGTGCTGCGTCGCATTTATGTCGCTCGGTACGTCGATTTTCCAAAGCCCTAACAACTCCCTGTATATGGGTTCGGCCCCGCGCGAGGCGCTCGGTTTTGCGGGCAGCTTGGGCAGTTTGGCGCGCTACGCTGGCATGGCATTCGGCATTACGGTGGCGTCGCATATCCTGTATGGGCAGATGAGCGTGGCGATGGGCGAGGCCGTGACCAGTTTCGTTGCAGGCCGTCCGGATGTATTCCTATTCGGTTTTCGCTCGGTGTTCTACGTGCTTATGGCTGTGGCCGCTGTGGGTTTTGCGCTCGCCATGGTGCGTTTGGTGAGGATGCGCGCCCGCCATTAGCGTGTTGGGAGGCTGCCTGCCACGTATTCGCGCCGTCCCAAAAAGACTGGTTTGTGGTGCGATGCGGCTTGTGGGACAGGCGGGGGTCGGTCCGTGGTAGACTATCGAACAACGTTTATTAATCGCGCGGTATCGTTGCCGCGAGAAGGGGTTGCGCCATGCAGGAGCTTGAGGATCGTATTCGCCATGACGGCATCGTAAAGGCCGGTAACGTCCTTAAGGTTGATGCCTTCCTCAACCACCAGTGCGACGTTGAGCTGTTCGACCACATGGGCGCCGAGTGGGCCCGTCTGTTCAAGAATGTCGAGATCAACAAGATCCTGACGATTGAGGCTTCGGGCATTGGTATGGCTTGCATTGCAGCCCAGCACTTTGGCGGCGTGCCGGTGGTCTTTGCCAAGAAGGCCCAGTCCATCAACCTCGACGGCGAGCAGTATGCCACGACCATCTACTCCTTTACCAAGCAGAAGGAGTACCCGGTCATCGTTGGCAAGCGTTTCCTGTCCGAGGGCGACAAGGTCCTGATCATCGACGACTTCTTGGCCAACGGCTGCGCGCTCGAGGGTCTTATCAAGATCTGCGAGGCTGCGGGTGCCGAGGTGTCCGGTATTGGCATTGCGGTGGAGAAGGGCTTCCAGGGCGGCGGTGATAAGCTCCGCGAGCGCGGCTTCCGCGTTGAGAGCCTGGCCCGTATCGCCGATATGGACTGCGAGACCGGCGAGATCACCTTCGCCTAAGCGCGCAACACAAGCGATTGGCATGCGATGTGACAAAGGGACCGTCCCTTTGTCACATTTTTTGTATGAGGGGAGGTGTTGATATGGATGAGAACAAGATGGGATGGCGCGAGTATGCGCGCTATGCCGAGATGTCGGTCGAGGAGTTGGCGCGCGATTGCGAGGTGCAGGTGTTTCGCGCGACGGGTCCGGGCGGACAAGGCGTGAACACGACGGACTCGGCGGTGCGCATGAAGCATGGGCCCACGGGAATTACCGTGACGGCGCGCGAGAGCCGCAGTCAGTTCCAAAACCGTAGTAGCTGCCTACGTAAGCTGCGCGCTGAGCTTGAGCGCTGCGGACGTCCACCGCGCCGACGCGTAAAGACCAAGGTGCCTCAGCGCTCTCGCCAGCGCAGGCTCAATGATAAGCACTTCAACGCCATTAAAAAGGCCAACCGTCGCAAGCCGGGCAGCGACGAATAGCCTCTTCATAAGTTGCGGTGAAATAGGGATTGTTTTCCGGCTTTAGCTGCATAAACAGTCCCTATTTCACCGCAACTTAGGTGGGGCTAGCGGGTGGGGTGCCAGACTTCGAGAGCGGCGGGAAGGACGTCGACCTCGATGCGCGAGGCGACAATGGGCTCGCCGTCGGCCTGAATGGGGTAGTCGGGCTCCTCAAAAGTGAGCTCGGCATGGCGGCATCGGCGCATGCGAACCGGTGGCAACTTGGTGTGGTGGCCGTCCTTGGCCGAAAGGAACATGGGCAGGGCAACCGCGCGAGGGACAGGGCCGCATGCGTAGCAGACGTCGAGCATGCCGTCGCAGGGGTCGGCATCGGGGCAGATGCGATAGCCCGAGCCATACGTGGGGCCCAGCTGAATCGCCATGATGATTGCCCTCACGCGCTCGGCGGGCGCCCCGTCAAAGCTGACTGCCATGGGGTGGTTGCGATAGCGCAGGCCAAACTGCTCAAGTCCCGAGAGGGTATAGAGCGGCGCGCCCGTCAAACCGGTCTTTTTGCGCAGCTCGGTGGTGCCCAGGCCGATGGCGGCATCGATGCCGACCGAAAGCGTCTGGTCGTAGTACTCAACGGCAGCCTCGCCGCTGCCGCTCGCAGGGCTCCACGAGCGAATGCGCCCGATGTCCTGACGCTGCAGCTCGCAGGTGAGCAGCGCGCCAAAATTCTTGCCGGAGAAATCATCGATGCCGAGCGTTTGGGCAAAATCGTTGCCGGAACCTACGGGCAGGACGGCAAGAGCGGGGCGGGCGTTCTCCTTTTGCGTCATAAGCCCGTTGACGACCTCGTGGATCACGCCGTCGCCGCCGAGTGCGATAACGGTACGATAGCCCTGAGCCTGTGCGGCAAGCTCCTTGGCATGTCCCATGCGCTCAGTCAGCACCAGGTCAAACTGGGATGCGCGTGCAGTCATGTCCAAAAAGCGCTGCAGGCGCTCGGCAACTTCGCGCGCCGCACCCGACTGGGCGGCTGGGTTGGCGATGATGAGCGTGCGACCAAAATCAGTTACGTGCATGGGGCGACTCCCGGCGTGTGACATGACGGTGCGGTCGCGCTCAGGTCGAATTGCCCCCGATTGTGGCTGCACGGCGATTATTACATCTACTCTATCAGGTCGTTGTGGCGCTCGATAGCATCCGCTACCGTACCGCCCTCATCCACAATAAGCGAACGGCGCTTGGGAGAGATGATGCGCTGGGCAGGGTACACGCCGCGGTGGCCGCCGACAAGATAGCTGATAAACGCCACGATCACGAAGAAGCCGGCTGCCGTGCCGTGGAACAGGTCGATGGCCATCATACAGGTGGTGATGGGCACGTTAAGGCCGGCGCAGAACACGCCGAGCATGCCGAGAGCCGCCAGAAAGCTGGGGTCGATTCCGACGAGGCAGCCGATCCAGCCGCCGAGCGCCGCACCGATGCCAAACAGAGGCGTGACCTCGCCGCCTTGGAAGCCGGCGCCCAGGGTGAGCGCTGTGACGGCCAACTTGATGGCTGCGTCCGCCAGGGTGGTGTTGCCTGCAAATCCGGCGCCGGAAAGCCACGTGGAAAGGCCGGCGTAGTCCCAGGCGTCGAGGAGGGCATAGGCGGCCAAAACCACGAGCGCGCCCACGAGTGCGCGAGCAAGGTAGTTGGTGATAAAGCGACCGTACAGGCTTTTGACGGTTCGAACCGACCAGGCAAAGAGGCGTGCCGTCAGACCGAAGATAATGGCGCTGATAACAACGATGGCAACCGTCCGTGGTGTCATGTTGGGAACGCTGGCGATGACATTCGCTTCGTACTCGGTACCCAGGGCGAGTGATGTAAAGTAGCCGGTAAACGAGGCGACCAGACAGTAGATGCCCGCGGTGTAGTCGATCTTGCCGATAAAACACATCTCCATGCCAAAGAACGCGCCGGCAAGGGGCGAACCGAATACGGCGCCAAAGGCCGACGAGATGCCGGCGAGCATGAGGTCGTGGTGGTCATGCTTTTTGAGGTGGGCGAGGCTCGAGATGTTGCTGGCGATGGTGCCGCCAATCTGTACCGCGGCTCCCTCGCGACCGGCCGATCCGCCCGTTAGGTGCGTGAGCGTGGAGCAGACGAAGGTGAGGACGGCCATGCGCATATGGATGAGACGTGTGCCCAGAGCGGAGTCGATGACCAGGTTGTTGCCTCGTTTGGCGGCAAGGCCGTGGTTTTTGTACACCCATGCGGTGGCCATGCCCACAACGGGAAGCAGCGCGTAAATCCATGCATGGTGCTCGCGATAGTCGGTCGCGATATTCAGCGAGGCCAAAAACGCCCAAGCGGCAACGCCCATGGCGAGCGAGACGATGACGACGAGTGCGAGCAACTTGGCGCTTGCGAGTAGGTTGCGGACATTGCGGCGCGTGTCGGCAGCTAAGAGATGCTCGGAGCGGGTGATCTGATGCCTGCCTGCCATGATGACGTCGTTCAGGGAGAAAAAACCGCCGTCGTCGAGCGGCTGGGAATGATCCTGCGCCTCGTTTGCGCTTTCGGGTTTGTCGTTATGAGCCATATGTTCCTCTTTTAGGTTGTAACGCAAGCATTATAAAACGCGGTAAACGCGACGAGCCGGTGGGTTGGTTTCCATTCTGTTTCGCGGCCTGCAACCGACAGGTGTATTTGCGGGTACAGGCCGAGTCGCGGTCGTGCGTCGGGGGATTATACTGAGACAAGCATAAAGAATCGGCGCTCCTGTTGTGCGCCGTGGCATTAAGAGGTGCATATGGCAGAGAAACTCATTCCGCTGGAGGACGCGCAGTCGATTGTTCTGTCGCATGTTGTTCCGACGGATCTCATCGAGATTCCCGTGTGGCAGGCCGCCGGTCTTCCCTTGGCCGAGGACGCGGTGGCCGATATCGACATCTCGCCGTTTGCCAACAGCGCTATGGACGGATATGCCGTGCGCTCGGCGGACTTGGTGCAGGCGTCTGGCGAGGCGCCGGTGACGCTCGACGTTATCGGACACGAGGCCGCGGGCCATGTGTTTGAGGGCGCAATCGCCCCGGGCGAGGCGGTCCGCATCATGACGGGTGCGCCGGTGCCCGAGGGTGCGGATGCCGTGGTGAAATACGAGATTGTCGAGGTGCTTGACGGCAATGGCAACGAGGGCTCACGCGTGAGCTTCTCGGCGCCTGCCAAGGTGGGGGAGAACGTTCGCTCTGCCGCCGAGGAGGCTCATGCCGGCGATGTTGTGATGCACGCCGGCGAGGTCGTGGCTCCGGCGGGCGCCGGCCTACTGGCAAGCGCCGGTTACGCGAGCGTGAAGGTCCATGCCGCTCCGCGCGTGGGCATTATCTCGCTGGGCACGGAGCTGGTCGCGCCGGGTGAGCTGCCGGCGCGCGGTCAGATTCGCGATTCCAACTCCTCGGCGTTAATGGCCGAGGCATTCGATGCCGGCGCCGAGCCCGTGTTCTACGGCATTGCGCCCGATGATGAGCAGGCGATTGCCGAGCTGGTGCATCGTGCCGTGCAGGAGTGCGATTTTGTCATTACGAGCGGTGGCGCCTCGGCGGGTGATTACGATTTCGTGACGGCGCTCGTCCGGCGCGAGGGCGAGGTGCTGTTCGATCGCATCTCGATGCGTCCGGGCAAGGCCATTACGTTTGGCTTGCTTGGGGGTAAGCCGTATTTGGGGCTTTCGGGCAATCCCGCAGCGGCGTATGTGGGCTTTGAGATGCTCGCCCGCCCGGCGATTCGCAAGATGCGCGGATTTGCCGAAGGCATGCGTCCCGTGCAGCAGGCGATATTGACGCACGGCGTGAAGAAGCGCCAGGACCGACGCTTCTTCGATCGCGCGACGGTTTTGCGCGACCCCGAGACCGGTGAGCTGCTGGTGACCGAGGCCAAGACGCAGAATTCGGCGCTGCTTGGAACTATGCAGCGTGCGAACTGCCTGCTGTGTATTGACGAAGGACCGTGCGAGCTCAGGGCGGGAGATGTCGTGGACGTTGTTCGCGTCGACCTGCCCGAGGGAACGGTGCTATAGGGGGAACGCTATGGAGTTGAAGATTTCGATCGTGACGTGCTCGGATACGCGCGATTTTGCGCAGGACGAGGCGGGTGTCGCGCTCGAGGAACTTATCGAGGCGCAGGGATGGACGGTCGCCTCGCATGTGGTCGTGCGCGACGACGTCAGCGAAATCGGTGATGCCATTGTGGAAGCCGCCGATGCGTGCCACGCCAATGTCGTGCTCACCTGTGGCGGCACGGGGCTTTCGATGCGCGACGTGACACCCGAGGCGACGCGTGCCGTCTGCGACCGCGATGTGCCGGGTATTGCAGAGGCAATCCGTGCGTATTCCATGACCAAGACACGCCGCGCTATGCTCTCGCGCGCCGTGTGCATGCAGCGTGGGTATACACTTGTCATCAACTTTCCGGGATCTACGAAAGCGGCCCGCGAAAGCTGGGAGGCCGTGAGCGACCAGCTGGAGCATGCGGCCCAAATGACGGCGGGCGGCGGGCACGCCAAATAAGCGGTTTACCTGCGGCGGGGCGACCTGAACGGCTGCTCCGCCTTTGTTTTCCGCCGAAGCGACGCCAAGGTGTATGGCAACTCGAAACTATATTCTCTGGCGAGAATAATTTCTCACTATCATTATTCTCGCAGAAGTATAATCTGATTGCAGATTAAAGCCCGCGGTGGGGTACCCGGGCACAAGATCCGAAAGGGTTGAACATGTTCGATATGGTTTCTCGCCGCGGATTCGTCTCGCTTTCTGCTGTCGCCGCTGCCGGTCTTGGGCTTGCCGGCTGCTCGAGCAACAAGGCGTCCGAGCCGGCCGGATCTGTTACCGGTTCTGCTAAGGCATCTTCCAAGAAAGCTGTCGAGCTTCAGGTCTTTGCTGCCAACTCACTTGAGAAGGCCCTTCCCGAGGTCCAGGAGCTCTACACCGACCAGACCGGTACCACGTTTGCCGACACGCAGTTTAAGGCCTCCGGCGACCTTGTCGAGCAGATGCGTGCCGGTGCCACGGTTGACGTACTCATCACGGCCTCCAAGGGCACCATGGACGACGCCGAGGCCGCCGGACTCGTCGATGCCGACACCCGTGAGGATATGTTCGTCAACGACCTTGTGATCATTCGCGCCGAGGGCTCCGACACCAAGGTCGAGGTCATCGACGACGTCGCGAATCTGGACGGCAAGATCGCCATTGGCGACGCCAAGACCGTTCCCGCCGGCAAGTACGCCAACCAGGCCCTGGCCTCCGTGGGCCTCTACACCGGCACCGAGGGCGACGACGGCGAGTATGCTCCCGAGATCGCCAACAAGGTCGCGCTGGCCGACAAAGTTGGTACCGCCGCCGCCTATGTGTCCACAGGCGACTGCGTGGCCGGTTTTGTCTACAGCTCCGATATCTTCCGTTACGACGGCATCGAGGAGGCCTTCGTGTGCCCCGAGGATTCGCACAAGCCCATCGTGTATCCGGGTGCCGTTGCAGAGAGTTCCGAGCACGCCGACGAGGCCAAGGCGTTCATCGACTTTTGTCTGACCAACAAGAAAGCTCAGAAGATTTGGGCTAAGTACGGCTTTGAGCTTTCCGCGTAGTGCGGCTTGGCGCGATAATTCCATCGTTTTGTGTTTCACTCCGTCCTTGTATTCGCTTGGAGCTTTTCGTGCTTAATAGATTCCGCATGCTTGTCGCCTGTGCTTTGACCTTCGCGCTTTGCTGTGTGCCGGGATTTGCGTTGGCTGGGGATGCTGAGGACGGGGCCCAGGTTGCTGCGACCGCTCATGGGCTTTCCTATGGGATCGAGGGTTTTGAGCGGTTGGCCAAGGGGACCGCTCGTGCCATGGAAGGCCAGCCTGAGGGCTACCGGTTTCCCGTTGACGAGGACGTGGACCTTGTGGTGGCGCCTGCTGCCGATCGCGTTGTGGTGTGGATATCGCCCAAGGCGGTCGAGAAGTTTGGATTGGATCCGCAGGACAACGAGTGCGTATCGGGTCTCAAAGCCCTCGTCTGTGAACTCGACAGCGCAAACTGCATGGGAGGTGCGCAGCTAGGGGACGTGGATCTTCCTTGGTATGTTACGGCGGAAACAACGTTTGATGCCGGCGGGTATACCTATGGCTTTGACGAACGAGGTGCGGATGGGGACCGCTATGTGGTGATCGCATCAGCCTCGGGTGATGCCAAGAGCGGCGCGCGTTGGCTTGATAGCGCTCAAATGGTAGAAGCATCGTCTGTCGTGTTGCGGGATGAGCAGGGCCCCTTGACCTCTCTGGCCTCCTTTTTGGGCGACATCGACTATCGCCCGTTTTGGGTGTCCATTAAAACGTGCGGCCTTGCCCTGCTGATCTCCTTTGCGCTGGGCCTGTTCGCCGCGTGGAAGACTATGGGTACCTCGAGTCGCATCAAGGGCCTGCTCGATTCGGTCTTTACGATTCCTATGGTGCTGCCGCCCACGGTCTGCGGCTTTTTGCTCCTCATGCTGTTTGGCCGCTCGACTGGGGTGGGCCGGTGGCTTATCGCGCACGGTATCTCGATTGTCTTTACGTGGCCGGCGGCGGTGATCTCTGCCGTGGTGGTGTCGTTTCCCCTGGTCTACCGTACGGCGCTCGGTGCCTTTGAGAGCCTCGACACGCAGATGCTCGATGCGGCGCGCACGCTTGGCTGGTCCGAGCGTCGCATCTTTACCAAGCTTATGATGCCCCTTGGTTGGCCCTCAATCGCAGCGGGCACGGTGCTCGCCTTTGCCCGCGCGATGGGCGAGTTTGGCTGCACGCTGTTCTTTGCGGGCAACTATGCCGGCATTACACAGACCATTCCGATTGCGATTTACTTTGAATGGATGGGCGGCAATACGTCGGTGGCCCTCTTTTGGGTCGTGGTCGTAATTGCGTTCAGCTTCCTGGTCATTCTGTTCATCAATATCTACACCGCTCATTCGCAAAAGTACCGCGAGCGGGGCCTTTCCCGTGCGGAGCGCAAGCAGGCCAAGCAGCTGGGTGGCCAGGCCGATTCGCTCGACCCAGTCGGCGGCGATGCGCTGCGTATCGATCGCGAGGCGCTGGCCGAGCTCATGCACGATGACGCCGTCTCGAAGGGAGGTCGATAGGCCGTGTCGCTTGTCCTGGATATCAAAAAGCGCTTTCCGGGGTTTATGCTCGACATGCAGCTTGAGGCCGGCGAGGAGCGTGTGGCGCTGCTGGGCGCCTCGGGTTGTGGCAAGAGCTGTACACTGCGCTGCATTGCCGGTGTGGAGACCCCCGACGAGGGCAAGATCGTTGTCAACGGCGTGACCTTTTTTGACTCGGCGGCGGGCATCAACCTGTCGCCCCAGGAGCGCAAGTGTGCCCTGCTGTTCCAAAACTATCAGCTGTTTCCCAACATGACGGTGGCCGATAACGTGTGCGCCGGTGTAAAGGACGCGGGCGACGCCGCCGCGCGCAAAAAGCTCGCCGAACGCTATCTGGGCATCTTTGGCCTGACCGATTTCGCCGACCGCTATCCCGCGCGTCTCTCGGGCGGCCAGCAGCAGCGCGTGGCGCTTGCCCGTATGGTGGCAGCGCATCCGGGCATTTTTATGTTCGATGAGCCCATGAGCGCGCTCGATTCCTATCTTAAGAGCGCACTCGAGCAGAACATGCTCGACCTGTTCGATGTGTGCAACCGCACCGTGCTCTACGTGAGCCACGACATCGACGAAGCGTGCCGCCTGTGCCAGCGTATCTGCGTGATGCACGACGGGCATGTTGAGGAGATCGGCTCCATTGAGGACGTGGTCCGCCGCCCGCAGACGCTGGCGGCGCTGCGCCTGACGGGCTGCAAGAATACAAGCCGGGCGCGCAGGATCGGCGACGAAGAAGTTGAAGCCCTCGACTGGGGCATGACCTTTAACGTGGGCCGCGAGGTTCCCGATAATGTGGTGTACCTGGGCATTCGCGCAAGCTACTTCCATGTTGACAATCGTGCTGAGCGGGGTCGCAACAGCTACGACCTGCACGTGGCGCGCGTGAGCGATTCGCGTTTTGAGCGCCTAGTGCTGTTGGACGTGCCGCGTGCTGATGCGCCAACGCGTCTGCAGTGGAAGGTCAACAAGGTGGGCATGCCTGTCGACGAGCTGCCGCAAGCAGGCGAGACGCTGCGCATGCATTTTGATGCCAGCAGGATCCATTTGGTTTGTCGATAGCGCCGGGTAATGCCGTCGGGGATATAAGCCTCGTCGGCTTTATCTTGTCGCACGACGAATGAGGGATGACAAACTCTTATCAATTAAGATAATTATTTATTAAACGACGGCACACGACGCTGTCGTACGCATGTCGGCGGTGTTCGTCTGGACGACAACCGTTGATATAGTTGACCTTAACTTGTAAAGGAGGGTGCGCACATGCCGCAGACGACATATATTCGCCGCGTTGCCGCGCGTGCCCTGTATATGGCTCGGAGCCGCATATGAGCAGGTATGTTCACGGCTCCGGGAGAGACGACGCACAATTAAATAACCGTCCGCAAGGCAGGTTCCCTAAAATTCCGGGTTTGAGCACGGCCGGGCAATCGCCGTCCGTCGTGCATCGATACCGCTGTTATCCGTTTTTGGTTCGAGAGGGGAACCGTCATGGCTGAAGAATTCGATTTCCATCCGATGTGGGAGAGCCTCGGCATGAATCTTGCCGACCACGACATGCTGCTGGGCGCCGTGGGCCAGATGTACGGCGATATGTTCCTGACGCAGAACAATCGCCCCAAGTCCACGTCCTACCTGGACTTTGTAGCCACCAACATCCACAGCGGCCGTATTAAGGAGATGCTCGACAAGAAGGAGGCCGGCGAGGCCACCAAGATCGTGGGCTCGTTCTGCGTCTACGTGCCCGAGGAGATTGTGCTCGCCTGCGACGGCATTCCCGTGGGCCTGTGCTCGGGTGCCGATTGGGCAACCGATAAGGTCGAGGAGCATCTGCCGCGCAACACCTGCCCGCTTATCAAGAGCTTTGCCGGCTTTAAGCTGGGCGAGGTCTGCCCCTACATTGAGTCGAGTGACTTGGTGGTAGGCGAGAACACCTGCGATGGCAAGAAGAAGGCCTACGAGTTTTTTGCCACGCAAAAGAACATGTACGTCATGGATATTCCCAACGTACACGACGAGTCGACGCTCGTGACCTGGAAGGCCGAGGTCAAGAAGCTCGCCGCCAAGATCGAGGAAGAGTGCGGCGTCACGATTACGCCTGAGCGTCTGAAGGCCGCCATCCACGCCGTCAATGAGAAGCGTCGCGCCCTGCAGCGCCTCGCTGCCACGCGCGCTGCCGACCCTGCGCCCATCAGCGGTCTTGACAGCCTGCTGACCGTTCAGGCCGCCTTTATGGACGACACGCCACGTCTGACCGGAGCCATTAACGATATGGCGGCCGAGTGTGAGCAGCGTGTCGAGGCCGGAGAGGGCGTGGCGCCCAAGGGGACTAAGCGCATCCTGTACACCGGTACGCCCATGGCCGTGCCCAACTGGAAGCTGTTCAACCTCATCGAGAAAGCCGGTGGCATTGTGGTAGGCGAGGAGTCCTGCACGGGCTCGCGCTATTACAAGGACCTGGTCGACGAGTCCGGTGAGACGGTCGACGAGATGCTCGATGCCATCGCCGAGCGCTACTTTAAGATCAACTGCGCCGTCTTTACGCCCAACGACCAGCGTATGAAGGACATTGTCCAGATGGCCAAGGACCTGCATGCCGACGGCATCGTCGACGTGGCCCTGCAGTTCTGCACGCTCTATGAGATGGAGTCCTTCGCCGTGGAGAAGGCCGCCGAGGAGGCGGGCATTCCGTTCATGCACATCACGACCGACTACGCCGGCGAGGACGCAGGCCAATTGCAGACGCGCATCGAAGCTTTCTTGGAAACCATTTAGGGCTATACGTTCCGGCGGCTTCCCCAGGTACCCGATCTTGCCGTTCAAACCGTCGCTTGCGTACCAAAGTGCGCGGAGCTGCTCTTTCACGGCAACCTCGGGCGCCTGGGAAAGCCGTTTCCTTGGTTGGTTAAAAGGTTTAGGAGTTATATGTCGGAAAATATTGAGCAGCCGTTGCCCAGCACGTTTGAGGAGTTCAACGAGCAGCGCAAGGCCGCGTTTATTCGCGTCAAGGATTATAAACAGGCCGGCAATCGCCTGGTCGGCTTTTTGTGCAGCTATACGCCGCTCGAGATTATCGATGCCGCGGGGGCCGCAAGTGTCGCTCTGTGCGGTACGTCCGATGAGGTGATCCCCGAGGCCGAGAAGGTACTGCCCGCGAACCTCTGCCCGCTCATCAAGTCGACCTACGGCTTTGCCTACTCGCAAAAGTGCCCGTTTACGTACTTTAGCGACATGATCATCGGCGAGACCACCTGCGACGGCAAGAAGAAGATGTACGAGCTGCTGGGGGAGCTCAAGCGCACGCACATTCTGCACCTGCCGCAGGGTCGCGATCGCGCCTACGAGCGTGAAAGCTGGTACGAGGAGTGCCGCCTACTCAAGGAGGAGCTCGAGAACTTCTACGGCATCACGATTACCGACGATGACCTGCGCGCCGCCGTCCGTCGTCGCAACCGTTTGCGTGCGGCCCAGCTCGAGATGTTTGCGCTGCAGGCTAACCAGCCGGCGGCCATGAGCGGCGTCGACCTGATGAGCACCATGTTTGCCGGTACGTTCAGCTTTGATATCGAGGCCTATACGGATCAGCTGGAGCAAAAGGTTGCCAAGCTGCGCGAGGCCTACGACGCGGGCGAGCGCCCGGTTGCGGCGGATGCCAAGCGCATTCTGATCACCGGCTGCCCGGTGGGCGGCGTGATCAACAAGATAGGCCGTACTATCGAGTCCAATGGCGGCGTGGTCGTGTGCATGGACGACTGCTCGGGTGAGCGCACGGCGGCCATGATGATCGACCCCGATGCTCCCGATATCCTGCGCGCCATCGCCGACCGCTACCTGGATATCAACTGCTCGGTCATGACGCCCAACGACAGCCGCATGGGGAACACGCTTGCCATGTGCGAGAAGTATCATGTCGATGGCGTGGTAGAGAGCGTGCTACAGGCCTGCCACACCTTTAACGTGGAGAGTGCGCGCATGCAGGAAGCTGTCGAGGGTGCGGGCATTCCGTATATGAAGATCGAGACCGACTACAGCAACGGTGACATGGGCCAAATCGAGACGCGCATCGCCGCCTTTATCGAAACCCTCTGACGTCTGAGGCGCCCGACCTTCCGGCTCCAACCCTCCTCGCGTACCTTGAGTACGCTTCGTCGGGCTTGTCGCTCGGAATCTCGGGCACCTCAGACGCCAGAGGGCCGTTGTTGCAGCAGTGTCTGATCGTTTGATTTTCTTGCTGATTAGGAGAGAGCCATGATAGGGATCGGGATCGATATCGGGTCTACGGCGGCTAAGGCTGCTGTGGTCGACGGGGAGGGTTCGGTGGCGTGGACGTGCGTGCAGCCAACCGGGTTTTCCTCGGTCGATGCTTCCGAGCGGCTGCGCGAGGCACTGGCAGCGGCTGGCTATGGCGTGGCTGCCGACGACGTGCGCGTGATCGCGACTGTCTACGGCCGTGTTGCCGTGCCCTATGCGCACAAGGTCGTGACCGAGATTACCTGCCACGGCACCGGTGCCGTGCGTCTGTTTGGCGATCACGGCACGGTGATTGACGTGGGGGGCCAGGACACCAAGGTCATCCAGCTTAAAGGCGGCCGCGTGGCCAAGTTTGCCATGAACGACAAGTGCGCCGCCGGCACGGGGCGCTTTTTGGAGATCATGGCCGACCGCCTAGGCATTTCCCAGCAGCAGATGGCCGACCTGGCGCGTTCCGGCGAGCCCAGCAAGATCAGCAGCATGTGCACGGTGTTTGCCGAAAGTGAGGTTATCAGCCTGATCGGTCGCGGTGAGCCGCGCGAGAACATCGCACGTGGCGTGATCGACAGCGTGGTCTCGCGCGTGGCGACCATGGCCGGGCAGGCCGCGGGCGCCCCGTACTACCTGACCGGTGGCCTGTGCGAGAACGCCTTCGTGGTGGAGCGGTTGGGCGAGCTACTGGGGTCGCCGGTGACAACCTCGCCCCAGGCTCGCTTTGCCGGTGCCATCGGCGCGGCGATTCGCGCACAGGCGCTCAATTAATGCATCCGCCTTGGGCTCGCATTCATGCGTATACTGAGAGAAAATGATTGACCGATGAGAGGAGGTATCGATGCCTGACGATCAGATTAAGCTCACGTCTATGACGGCCGCGAGCGGTTGAGCCGCTAAGTTGGCTCCTGGAGCCCTCGCCCAGGTCCTGGGCGACTTGCCCAATGTGCATAACGACAACCTACTCGTGGGGTTCGATACCTCCGACGATGCGAGCGTCTTCCGCGTTGGCGATAACCTGGGTCTCGTGCAGTCCATCGACTTCTTCCCGCCGATGGTCGACGACCCGTTTTTGTTTGGCCAGATTGCCGCGGCCAACTCGCTTTCGGACATCTACGCCATGGGCGGGCGGCCGAGCCATGCCATGAACTTGCTGTGTATCCCGAGCTGTCTGGGCGTTGAGGTTGCCGGTCAGATTCTGGCGGGCGGCGCCGACAAGTGCGTCGAGGCGGGTTGCTCCATCGCGGGCGGCCACACCATCAACGACGACGAACCCAAGTACGGCCTGTCCGTGAGCGGGTTTGTCGCGCTTGACCGTATGCTCGCCAACAGCGGCGCGCGCGTGGGCGATGCATTGCTGCTGACCAAGGCGATCGGCTCGGGCATTATCACCACGGCCATTAAGGGCGAGCTCATCGAGCAGGACGAGGCCGCAGCCATGTTTGACTCGATGCGCACCCTCAACGAGGCCCCGATTCGTCTGGCCGAGGGACTCGAGCTTCACGGCTGTACCGACATTACGGGCTTTGGCCTGATCGGGCACGCGTGCGAGATGGCTGAGGGCTCGGGCGTGCAGGTTGAGCTTGCGTCGGGGTCGGTGCCGCTCTTTGACCAGGTGCTCGACATGGCGCGTCTGGGCATTATCCCCGCGGGCTCCTACCGCAACCAGGACTTCTTTGGCCCGCGCGTGGCTGCCGACGAGGACCTGGAGCCGGGAATGCTGGATGCGCTGTACGATCCGCAGACCTCGGGCGGCCTGCTCATCGCAGCGCCAGCTGCCGATGTGGATGAGCTTGCGCGTCGTTTACATGCCGAGGGGCGCGTTGCCGCCGTCGTCGGTCGCGCGTGCGAGCCGGTGCCAGGCGGTCCTGCCGTCCACGTTGTCCGCTAGCCCGCACGTTTATGTAACTGTTTACGTTCTCTAGAACGGTTCTTTCGAAAGGATTTTGCTATGTCTACCAAGATTGAAGTCAATGCCATGGGCGATGCCTGTCCGCTGCCCGTCGTCAAGACGCTTAAGGCGCTCAAACAGCTTGACGGCGAGGGTGCCGTGGTGACCTCGGTCGATAACGAGACCGCCGTCAAGAACATCTCCAAGATGGCGCAGGAGAAGGGCTGCACGGCCTCGGTCGAGAAGGTTTCTGACGCCGAGTGGCACGTGACCGTGGCGACCTCTGGCGCCGTTGCCATGGCCGATCCCGAGCAGGATGGCGCTGCCTTCTGTGATGCCAGCGCCGGCAAGGGCAAACTCGTCATTTCCGTCTACACCGACTGCATGGGCCGTGGCGACGACGAGCTGGGCCACAAGCTCATGAAGGCCTTCATCTTTGCCGTGACGCAGCAGGAGGAGCTGCCCGCGACCATGCTGTTCTACAACGGCGGTGCCAAGCTCACCGTCGAGGGCTCGCCGGTACTCGACGACCTGAAGGGCCTGGCCGAGCAGGGCGTTGAGATCCTTACCTGCGGCACCTGCCTCGACCACTATGGCATTAAGGACCAGCTTGCCGTGGGCGAGGTCACGAACATGTATGTGATCGTGGAGAAGATGGAGCAGGCCGTGCGCGTCGTGCGCCCGTAGCGTATTGGTTGGAGTTGCCATGAGGGAGAAGCGCCCGGCGCTTGTCATCACGTTTCCCACCACGGCGGCCGCCATGGGCTGCGAGTCCCTGTGCGTTGAGCGTGGCCTTCCCGGGCGAACGATTCCCGTGCCCGGGGAGGTCGCTGCCGGCTGTGGTCTGGCGTGGAAAGCGTTGCCTGCCGATGAGGAGCTGCTGCGCGGCGAACTCGCCGCGGCGGGCGTTCCCACCGAGGGCTATACCGTGATTGATATGTGGGAGGTCGTGCGATGATCTACCTGGATAACGCGGCGACGACCATGCACAAGCCGCAGACGGTCATCGATGCCGTGACGCAGGCGATGTGCTCGCTCGGCAATGCCGGGCGCGGCGCCACGTCGGGTGCCCTCGATGCCGCTCGTACGATTCACGGTTGCCGTGCCAAGCTCGCGCGCTTGCTGGGCTGCCCGCGGGCTGATCATGTGTGCTTTACGCCCAATTCCACCGCGGCGCTCAACACCGCCATCAATGGCGTGGTGCGCCCCGGCGACCGTGTGGTCACAACGGTGCTCGAGCACAACTCCGTGCTGCGTCCGCTTAACCGCCTTGCGGCAGAGCAGGGTGTGACCGTTGAGCATGCGGGTTGCGACGCGAATGGCGTGCTCGACTACGATGAGCTCGATCGGCTGGTCACGCCCGGTACACGTGCCGTGGTGGTGACGCATGCCTCTAATGTGACCGGCAACGCGGTCGACATTGCGCGCGTGGCGGCCATAGCCCATGCGGCCGGCGCGCTTGTGATCGTCGATGCCTCGCAGTCTGCCGGCACGGCGCATATCGATATGCAGGCCATGGGGCTCGACATTGTGTGCTTTACCGGCCACAAGGGATTGATGGGCCCGCAGGGGACCGGCGGCCTGGCCGTGGCAGAGGGCATTGACGTGGCCCCGTGGGCCATGGGCGGCACGGGCGTGCACAGCTTCGATGCGCTGCAGCCGCTTGAGTGGCCCACGCGCCTTGAGGCGGGCACGCTCAACGGTCATGGCATCGCTGGACTTTCTGCCGGTCTCGACTTTATCGAGGCCCAGGGTGGGGTGGAGACGATTGCAGCTCACGAACGCGCGCTCGCTGATCGCTTCCTTGCCGGTGTGCGCGAGATTCCGGGGATTAAGCTCTACGGTGCCTTTGACCAGCCGACGCGCTCGGCGATCGTGTCCCTCAACGTGGGCGATATCGACTCTGCCGAGATCTCGGACGCGCTCATGCAAGGGTGGGGGATTGCGACGCGCCCCGGTGCCCATTGCGCTCCGCTCATGCACCGCGCGCTCGGAACCGAGCGCCAGGGTGTTGTTCGCTTCTCGTTTGGGTATTTCAACACGGACGAGGAAGCCGACACGGCTATCGATGCTATGTGCGATTTAGCCTGTTAAAGCTGCTAGAACGTTTATACTTGCGGGACGGGCCTTTTGCCCGTCCCGTTTTTGTTTCGACCCGAAAGGTGTGCCTATGGCCTCATCCGCCCCGCGCGGTCTGCGCTCCGACCATGTCGTTACCGTCGGCATCGCCCTGTTCTCGATGCTCTTTGGCGCCGGCAACCTCATTATTCCGCCGCTGCTGGCGCTGCAGGCAGGTTCTGCCACGCCGGTCGCCATGCTCGGCTTTCTGATTGCAGCCATCGGCCTGCCCGTCATGGGCTTTATCGCTGTCGCGCTCGCCGGTACGGCCCGCGAGCTGGCCGGGCGCGTGCACCCCAAGTTTGGTGAGTTCTTTGTCGCGGCTGTGTATCTGGCCATCGGTCCGTGCCTGGCCATTCCGCGCACGAGCTCCACGGCGTTCGAAATGCTGGTGCCGCTGCTACCCGAGGGTGTTTCGCTCGGCACGGCACGTCTGGTGTTTGCCATCGGGTTCTTCGTCGTCGCGTTTGCGCTCACGCTGCGTCCGGGCGTCATCACGCGCGTGCTTGGTCGCATTACGGGTCCCGCGCTTATCGCGCTCATCGTGCTGGTTGTGGGTACTGCCGTGATCTCGCCGCTGGGACCGGCTGCCGCGCCTCAGGCTCCCTACGATGCAGGCGCCGCCGTGCAAGGCTTTTTGACCGGCTACCAGACCATGGACCTGCTCGCGTCGCTCGCCTTTGGCATTATCATCGCCGAGACCATCCACGAGCTGGGTGTTACCGATGACAAGCGCGTGGCCTTCGAGATTTCGCGTTCCGGTGTGATCGCCGGCGTGCTCATGGCCGTCATCTACTGCGGCCTGGCGCTTGCCGGCATGCAGCTCGGCACGGTTATGCCCGATGCTACTAACGGCGCCGCCATCCTCGCCCGTTCGGCCTCTATGCACTTTGGTCTTGTCGGCACGGTCGTCGTCTTTGCGATCTTTTTCCTTGCCTGCATGAACGTGTGCATCGGCCTCATCAGCTGCTGCTCGCGTTACTTCTGCGAGACGTATGTGGTCGAAGGGGGAGCGGAGGCCTCCGAGGAGGCCATGCGCCGTCCCTTTGCGATTCTCGCCTTTGTGTTCGCGGCGTTTTCGTGCGTGCTCTCCAATGTGGGCCTCGACGTGATTCTTATGTTCTCGGTGCCCATGCTCAACGCCTTGTATCCCGTTGCCATCGTACTGGTACTGATGGGCCTGGTGCACGGCTTTTGCGACGCTCATCCGCAGGTGTGGGTGTGGGTCGGCGGCGTGGTTGCTGTGCAGAGTGTGATCACCTCGGTCCGCGATGCGTTCTTTGCGGGCGCGTGGCTGCCGTTCGATGCGCTGCCGTTGGCGGATATCGGTGCCGCGTGGGCGCCGGTTGCCGTGGTGGCATTTGTGATCGGCCTGCTCCATAGTCGTTTTGTTGCACATTCGAGGAGCTAAGGCATCAATGCTTGCACAGGCGGGGAGTCTCCCCTATAATTTCCTTCGCTTTGGGACACGCAAGGTTTAGACCTTAGCTGCTCAACACCTTCGGGACGTGGCGCAGTTTGGTAGCGCGCCTGCTTTGGGAGCAGGATGTCGCAGGTTCAAATCCTGTCGTCCCGACCATATCTTGCGGGCGTAGTTCAATGGTAGAACCCCAGCCTTCCAAGCTGATGACGCGGGTTCGATTCCCGTCGCCCGCTCCATAGGATAGTTTTAACGGCTTTGGCTTCATTTGGCGCCAGAGTCGTTTTCATATACATGCCGGGGACCCCACATCCCCTCCTAAGTTGCGGTGAAATACGGACTGTTTTTCGGCTTTTATGGCCCATGTAGTCCGTATTTCACCGCAACTAATTGTAAGGGTGGATTTTGATGCCGTTGGGAGGGTCGTAGCGACCGTCTACCGAGAGTGGAAATATTTTTTGAAGCTCTGACCTGCGACGTCAAGCTTTTGGTCAGCTTTTGGCAAGGTATTTAAATGCCGTTCTGCGATAGCGTAAAGGCGTTCACTCGTTCTTGATTGTTATGGTGCGGGTCATGTCCAATAAAGCTAAACATTTTCCGAAGTCATATGCCAAGATGCTGTTTTCCGCTCTCGGGATTCATCATGACGAGCAGCTATTGATAACGACTGATCCTTGGGATGAGCGGCGCGCGCGTGAGCTTATGCAGGAAGAGCTTTTAATTCGACTCTATAACCATGTGTACGCCGATCCTGTTTATTGGAGCCACCTTGACGTGGAAGCCCGCATTTTCCAGCTTGCATCTGCTATTGCGGCCGTCGAACCGGATGCCATTTTCTGCGGTTCAACGGCGGCATTGCTGTACGGTATCGGCTCTGCTTACTCGCTGCTTAATGCCGTTCAGATGTTGTTGCCGAGATCTACCAGGCGCGATACATATGAGTTCGTTGAGTATCGTCGATGGCGCCCAGGTGAGTTATGGCGGCTCGGCCCGTTTACGCTGACGGACCCCTATCGGACGGTGGTCGATATTGCCCGCGCGAGTGCATTTCGGTATGCGCTTGGCTACGCCGATGGATTGGCTCGTGAGTATGATGTCGACCGCGAGGAGCTGCGTGCGTATGCACAGGCCAATTGTCGCGGTTTGCATGGCATCGCCCGTGCGTTTGGCGTGTTCGAGCATATGGACGGGAGGTCGGATAACGGGGGAGAGTCCGAGGCGCGAGCGGCAATGATCCTTGCTGGAGTCGTTGCGCCTGAGCTTCAGGTTGAGATTGCTCGACCAGGAAATGCCGGCTATTATCTGGCAGATTATGGTTGGCGGATGCCAGATGGGTCATGGATGTTGGCAGAGCTTCATGGTTTGGGTAAGTTTGAGGACGAAACTCAAAAAGATTTGGAACATGCTGCGGCAAAAACCTATCGAGCCGCCTTATTGCGCGATGCGAACTTACGTGCCATGGGTCATAACGTCATTCATTTCAAGCTATCGGACACATATGATGTCGAAGAGTTTGGCGCTATGATGCGCGGCTACGGTATCCCAACTACAAAGCCTTTTGCGGATTCCTGATAGCAGAGACAACCGACTCCGCCGCCCAACAATAAGTTGCGGTGAAATACGGACTAAAGGCTACTCAGAGACATAAAACAGTCCGTATTTCACCGCAACTTAGGAGGGGATGGGGTTAGCTGCGGGGGCGGTGGCGGAGCTTGTCGATGGTGGAGTCGGTGCTTCGGCTGCGGGCTTCGGCGGCGCGGTCGCGGGCGTCGGCAGCGGTTTGACGCTTGCGGCGGTAGTCGATCATGCCTTGGATGATGGGCTTGCCAAAGCTCACGACATCATCGTTGTAGATGGCGGTTCGGGCTGCGAGGAGGCAGTCGGTAAAGTCCATATGCGTTTTGCCGAACAGTTTGATGGCAAGGGCGACAACGGTGGGCTCGTCGACCATGACGTCATCGAGCAGCCTTTTCATGGCCGCAGCAATCTCAACGCGGGGAACCTTATAGACGTCTCGCAGTGTGACCACGACGCGCGTGATGATTTCGGGGTAGACGCGAGCGGTGCGCGTGGCGATGACCTTGGCGGCGCGCGGTGAAAGAACTTCGTCGTCGTCAAGCAGGTAGCGCAGGATGACGGTCTCGTCGATGATGGTGCTACTCATGGATATCTACTTCCTCGGGGCCCAAAATCGAATCGTCACTTTCTGTGGCAAGGTATTCAATCCAGGCATTGCGCTCCTCGGCGCGGCGATTGGGGTCACCATATGCTTTGAGCGATTCATAGGCGGCGGTGCCGTCCTTTGAGCGCACGGCGACCGGCTGAAAGGGGAGTTTGCGCATCAAAATGCTTTGCGCGACAAATAAACGGACAGCCTCGGCGAGCGATGTGCCCATGGCGTCGTAAAGACGCTCGGCATGCTGCTTGTCTTCCTCGCGAATGCGCACCTGCAGGATGGCTCTTTTTTGAGTCGATGACATCACTGGCCCCCTTAATGAGCGTGCAATATAGTCGGTCAAATGCGGCATGTGCCGATACTTGAGCATCTTATAACGATTACTTTATTTCGCTCAAGTAAATAACCATTAACACGAATACAAGCGTAGTACATCCAAAATGAGAGCGCGTAAAAATCTCAGAGGTGTACGCATGTAATACACTCACCTTTATAGCTTCTAGAGAATAATTCCAACCTGCCAAAACCCCTGCAATACACCCGTATTGCAGGGCCTATGCTCAAGTTTGCCACCTGCAACTGCGTATATTTAGCCTGTATATCGTTGGAGGAACTCTATCGAAGTGCCTGTTTCGCCGCATGCACTCGATACGCCGATGCCGGACCACGGGCGGTCCGGGGCAACGTCGACAGGGTCTCTCCGGCATGGGATTCAGGAGGGAGTGAACAACATGGGCAATAAACGAGTCGTGGCTGATTCCTCGCGCTGCATTGGGTGCCAAACCTGTATGGCGGCGTGCATTGAGGCACACGATATCCCCGGCAACATCGCCGCACCTCGCTTGCGCGTAACGCGCACCTACGAGATCTCCGCGCCGGTGGCATGTCACCACTGCGAGGACGCTCCGTGCGCGAAGGCCTGTCCTACGGGCGCCTTGTTCTTTGATCCAAAGAACCATCGTATCGGCGTCAACGAGGACAACTGCATCGGCTGCAAGAGCTGCGTCATGGCCTGCCCCTTTGGCGCCGTGAGCGTGGCGACCACGCAGGTCCCCGTCTTGATGGGCGACGTGCGCGTGGGTTCGCAGACCAAGAGCTTCGTGCTCAAGTGCGACCTGTGCGTGGACCGTCCCGGCGGTCCGGCGTGTGCCGAGGCGTGTCCGACCAAGGGCCTCACCCTGGTAGACGAGGAGCGTCTGGCAGAACTGACTGCCGAGCGTGCCCGCGCCACCATCGAAAACGAGGCGTAAGCGTCGGGCGACAGGCCCAATGATTGTCAAATAAGTACCGAGTATTCGGTAGCAGAGAAAGGAAGGAGGGTGTCATGGAGAAGCATAAAGTGATCTGCCCGTACTGCGGCGCCGGTTGCCAGTTTAACCTCTTGGTCCAAAACGGCCAGGTTGTGGGTACCGAACCGCTCAACGGCATCACCAATCAGGGCGAGCTGTGCCTTAAGGGCATGAGCGGCTACGACTTCATCAACGACACCAAGATCTTGACTCCCCGCGTACTGCACCCGATGATCCGCCGCACCAAGGGCGCGGATCTTGAGCGCGTAAGCTGGGACGAGGCACTGGATTTCACCGCATCTAAGATGCAGGCCATAATTGACGAATATGGTCCTAACGCTGTCATGACCACCGGCTCTTCGCGAGGCGGCGGCAATGAGGCGAACTACGTCATGCAGAAGTTTACGCGTGCGTGCATCGGCACCCACAGCGTGGACAACTGCGCCCGTACTTGACACGGCCCTACTGTCCTCGGTCTGATGGACACGGTTGGTTCAGGTTGCATGTCATGCTCCATCCCCGGTATGGAGGATGCGGGCTGCATTTTCCTCTTCGGCTATAACCCTGCCGATTCGCACCCCATCGTCGCAAGGCGTATCGTGCGAGCCAAAGAAAAGGGTTGCAAGATCATCGTCGCCGACCCGCGCCATATCGAAACCGCGCGTATCGCCGATCTCTACCTTCCGATCAAGAACGGTTGCAATGTTGCGTTCCTCAACGCCTTTGCCAACTGCTTGGTCAACGATGGCCTCTACGACAAGGAATTCGTCGCCGAGCATACGAACGGCTTTGACGAGTGGTGGGAGACCATCAAGAACTACACTCCCGAATCCGTACAGGACATCACGGGTGTCGAGCCCGCGTTGATCCACCAAGCTGCCGAGATGTACGCCACGGCGAAGCCCTCTGCCATCATTGGCTGGGGTATGGGTGTATGCCAGCAGAAGCAGAACCTGAAGACGGTGCACACCATCGCCTCCATCGCCTGCGTTGCCGGCCAGATCGGCAAACCCAATTCCGGCCTCGCGCCCGTGCGTGGTCAGAACAACGTCCAGGGCTCCTGCGATATGGGCATGCTGCCCAACCTGTACCCTGGCTACCAGAAGGTCACCGACCCGGCAGTGCGCGCCAAGTTTGCCAAGGCTTGGGGCGTGCCCGAGGAAAAGCTCCCGCTCGAGGAGGGCTATAAGCTCACCGACCTGGGCCACCTGGTCGACGAGGGCAAGGTGCACTGCTTCTACAACTACGGCGAGGACCCGGTGCAGACCGAGCCCGATTCGGCCGGTATGCGCAAGACGCTCTCCGAGCTGGATCTGTTCATTTGCCAGGACATCTTTATGACGCAGACGACCATGCTCGCCGACGTCATCCTGCCTGCCACCTCTTGGGGCGAGCACGAGGGTGTCTTTACCGCATCCGACCGTAGCTTCCAGCACTTTGACGCGGCTGTTCCGCCCAAGGGCGAGTGCCGCCACGACTGGGAGATCTTCGCGGACCTGTCCACGCGTATGGGCTATCCCATGCACTACGACAACACCGAGCAGATCTGGAACGAGTGCATTAGCCTGTGCCCCAACTTTGTGGGCGCGACCTACGAGAAGATGGCTCCCGAGGGCGGTTACGCCCAGTGGCCGGTCAAGAGCACCGATGTGAACGACCACGGTACGCCCGACATGTTCGCTGGTGGCAAGTTCACCACCAAGGACGGCCGCGCCAACCTGATGGCGCACGACTGGGAAGCGCCCTCCGAGCTTCCCGACGATGAGTACCCGCTCATCCTGTGCACCGTCCGCGAGGTCGGCCACTACAGCTGCCGCTCGATGACCGGCAACTGCAAGACGCTGGCGCTGCTTGCCGACGAGCCCGGCTTTGTCCGCATGAATCCCGCGGACGCCCAGGCGCGCGGCATCAAGAACGGCGACATCGTCTCGATTCACAGCCGCCGCGGCCAGGTATACAGCCGCGCCGACGTGAGCGACCGTATCAACAAGGGCACGGTCTATATGACCTACCAGTGGTGGATCGGTAAGTGCAACGAGCTGACCATTCACAAGGTCGACCCGGTCTCGCATACGCCCGAGGACAAGTTCTCCGCCTGCCAGGTCGACGCTATCGCCGACCAGGTCTGGGCCGAGGGCGAGGTCGAGCGTCAGTACACCGAGCTCAAGCAGGCTCTGGTGGACGCCGCCGCTCCCCAGGACGTTGAGCCCGGCGCCGCCAAGTTCGACGACGAGACGCACGTGAACCAAATCGTGTAGTCCCGTTCTCGTTGGCTTTTTGGGCCGGGCGTCCCGTACGTTCGGGAGCCCGGCCCGTTATTTTGAAAGGAAGTGGGGATGAACCGCTTCATCGACATCAACCCGGAGAGGTGCATCGGCTGCGGAACATGCCAGTCCGCCTGTGCCGACGCCCATCGGATGCAGGGTCTTCAGGATACGCCGCGTCTGGCGCTCGCGAAGACCGGCGGTATTTCGGCCGCCCTTGCCTGCCACCATTGCGAGGGTGCCCCCTGCGCCGAGGTTTGCCCGGTGAATGCCATCGAGCACGATGGCGACCGCATCCACGTCAAGGAGCAGGAGTGCATCGGGTGCAGGCTGTGCGCCATCGCGTGCCCCTTCGGAGCCATCCATCCCGATGGCACGTCTATCGCCGGTGTCGCAGGCATGTGCGACCCGACGCCTTCGTATCCTAAGTCCCTGAGCAGCCTGCTTACGTGGGCTCCCGGCCAGTACACCTGCGCTGTCAAGTGCGACCTGTGCGCCTTCGATCCGGACGGCCCGCATTGTGTGGCGGCGTGCCCCACCAAGGCGCTGACCGTCATGGGCGGCGCGGCCGATCGCGAGCTCGACGAGGCCAAGCGCCTGCGCTCGATCGAAAACGGTCCGGCCGTCGACGTTACCGCTGTGGCCCAGGGCCTGTCCGAGAAAGCAGAAGGGAGCGTAAACAATGGATAGCATGACGCTGTTTATCGCATCGCTTGCCGTCTCGTGCATCGGTGCGCTCGCCTCGGTTCTGCTGATCAAGGCCGATAACGCCGCCAAGACCGCCGGCTGCCTTATCGACGCCGTCGCCGCGGTGCTTTCGTTTGTGGCCGGTATCCAGGCCGTGCTGGGCGATGTCACGTCGGTCGACACCATCGTGTTCTTCCCGTTTGCCCATTTCCAGCTGCTGCTCAATCAGCTGTCCGGCCTATTCGTGGCGCTCATCTCGGTGCTCGCGTTTGCCGGTTCGATCTACGGTCTCAACTACTTTGATGAGTATCCGGGCAAAAAGGGCCGCGCCGGCTTCTTCTTTAACACCTTCGTGGCGTCCATGATGCTCGTCATCACCGCCGACAACGTGTTTTGGTTCCTGGTCGCCTTTGAGCTCATGTCGCTGACCTCGTACTTCCTGGTCGTGATTGAGGAGAACGAGAACTCCATCCATGGCGGTTGGCTCTACTTTGTGATCGCGCACGTGGGCTTTGTGCTCATCATGGCGAGCTTCCTCACCATGACCAACTTCGCCGGCGGCTCGTTTGCCTTTGCGGATTTCCGCGCCACGCAGTTTAGCCCTGCGGTCGCATCCGTGTGCTTCGTGCTCGCCTTCTTTGGCTTTGGCGCCAAGGCCGGTATCATCCCGCTGCACGGCTGGCTGCCCAAGGCACATCCCGAGGCGCCGTCCAACGTGTCGGCCCTCATGTCCGGCGGCATGATCAAGATCGGTATCTTCGGTATCCTCAAGGTTGGTCTCGATCTGCTCTCCGCCTCGGGCGTTCAGGTCTGGTGGGGCCTTATGGTCATGGTCTTCGGTGCGATCTCGTCGGTCCTCGGCGTGGCCTTCGCCCTGCAGGAGCATGACATCAAGCGCCTGCTGGCCTATCACTCCGTCGAGAACATCGGCATCATTCTGCTCGGCGTCGGCGCCTCCATGGCCGCCATGGCGCTCAACTCTGTCGGCATCGCCGTCCTGGCTCTGATGGCCGCCCTCTACCACACGTTCAACCACGCGATGTTTAAGGGCGAGCTGTTCTTGGGTGCCGGTGCGCTGCTGTACTCCACGGGTACGCGCAATATGGAGAAGATGGGCGGCCTGTTCCGTCGTATGCCGGCAACGGCCATCTGCTTCCTCGTTGGCGCGCTTGCCATCTCGGCCATCCCGCCCTTCAACGGCTTTGTGTCCGAGTGGTTTACCTACCAGTCGCTCTTTAATGCCGCCATGCAGGGTGACAAGGCCGTCATGATCGTGGCCGTGTTCGCTGCCGTCGCGCTTGCCATTACCGGCGCGCTGGCCGTCACGTGCTTCGTCAAGGCCTATGGCGTCTCTTTTGCCTCCGCGCCCCGCTCCGAGGCCGCGGCCAATGCCAAGGAGGTTCCCGCCCCCATGGTGTTTGCGCAGGGCCTGCTCGCGGCCATCTGCGTCGTGCTGGGCATTGGCGCTCCCGTGATCGCGCCCGTGCTGGTCGATGTCGCCGCGTCCGTGCTGCATCCGTACGGTGGCGTGTTTGCCGCCGAGGGCATGGAGCTCATGAACCAATACTCCGGCGCTGCCACCTCCACGCCCGCGATCGCCATTGCGCTCGTGGTGCTCGTCGGCCTTGCCTGCGGTTATCGCAAGCTCAAGACCGTCGGCAAGGTGCAGAAGTCCCAGCCGTGGGCATGCGGCTATGCTCCCAACGAGCATATGCCCGTCGTGGCCACGACCTTTGCCTCCGAGGTGTCCTGGTTTATGCAGCCGCTCTACACGCTGCGCGACCGCTGCACGGCCGTCTGCTGGTCCATCGCGCACTTCTTCCAGAAGCTCACCGGTGTGGCCGAGGCTGTGGAGCCCGTGCCCGACAAGGTTCTCGTCGATGCTCCGCATAAGGGTGTCGAGAAGCTCGCCGACCTCGCGACTAAGCTCGAGGGCGGCAACTACAGCATCTATATCTGCTACATCGTCGCGGCACTCGTGGTGTTCCTCGTGCTCGCCGTGCAAATGGGTTAAGGAGGGGAGAGCATGAACAACATCGTACTTGCCGTTCTGCAGGGCGTGGTCGTTATGGCCGTCGCGCCGTTCTTCTCCGGTCTCGGCCGCGTGATCCGCGCCAAGATGCACAACCGTCGCGGCCCCAGCATCATGCAGGACTATCGCGACCTGGCCAAGCTCTTTGCGCGCCCCGAGTCCCAGAGCGAGGACGCGAGCTTTGCGCTGCGCATTATGCCGCCGCTGTTCTTCGCCGTCGCCTTTATGCTCGCGATGGGCCTGCCGCTCTTTACGGCACAAAGCCCCATCCCGGTCTTTGGTGACGCCATCACCATCATGTACAGCCTGGCGCTCGCCCGCTTTTTCTTCGCCCTCTGCGGCGTGGACTCGTCCAACGCCTACGCCGGTATCGGCGGCGTCCGCGAGCTGCTCATGAGCGTGCTCATCGAGCCGTCCATGCTACTGGCGCTGTTTGCCGCCGCCCTGGTGTGCGGCTCCACCGACATCGCCACCATGGGTCAGCATATCATGACGGGCGCCGTCGACGCGCCGGTCGCCGTGATCCTCGCCGGCATCGCCTTTGCGATTGCCTGCTACATGGAACTCGGCAAGCTGCCGTTTGATCAGGCCGAGGCCGAGCAAGAGCTTCAGGAAGGACCGCTCGCCGAGCTTTCCGGCCCGTCGCTTGCGATGGCCAAGCTTGCCATGTCCATGAAACAGGTCCTGGTCGTCGCCTGGTTCTGCGCGATCTTCATCCCCTGGGGCGAGCCTGCGACCGTGGGCGTTGCCGCCGTTCTGGGCGCGGTCATCTTCCTTGTTAAGTGCCTGATCGACTTTGTCGTGTGCGGCGTGATCGAGAACTCTTGCTCGCGTTCGCGCTTTAAGGTGCTTGGCAATCAGACCTGGGCTGTCGTGGGCATCGCCGTTCTGGCGTTTGTCTTCGTGGTCGTCGGCGTGTAGGAGAAGGGAGAAACAATGTCATTTGCAGTCAGTCTGTCCCTTCTCGGCTTGGTCGCTATCGCGGCCCCGATGGTGGCCTCGGTGCTCGTCGCCCTGTTCCCCCGTCCGTACGCCAAGTGGTTCAGCGTTTTGGGTGCTGCCGTCTCTACGGTCTGCACCATTGCCCTCGCCGCGAATTTCGCTGGCGCCGGCATGCCCGACACGCAGGTCCCCCTGATCTCGTTTGGGCAGACCCTCGTTATGGGATTCACCTTCGATCGCATGAGCACGCTGCTCGCGCCCGCCTTTGTGGGTATCGGCCTGCTTGTCGTGATCTATTCGATTCCCTATATGAGCGAGAATAACCGTGAGCATCCCGACGCACCGCGTCGTCGCTTCTACGCGTACCTCGCGACCTTTATCGGCGCCATGGCCGGCCTTGTGTACAGCTCGACCCTTTTGGGCCAGCTCGTGTTCTTTGAGATCACGGGTGCGTGCTCTTGGGGCCTCATTAGCTACTACATGACGCCTACGGCCAAGAAGGCCGGCATGAAGGCCCTCATCATCACGCATATCGGTGCGCTCGGCCTGTATCTGGGCGCCGCCATCGTGTTTGCCCACACCGGCACCTTCGCCATCACCGCGATTGCCGGCCTCGACACCAAGCTCAAGGCTATCGTCCTTTTGCTCGTGCTGTTTGCGGCCTGGGCCAAGTCCGCACAGGTCCCCATGTACATGTGGCTGCCTTCGGCCATGGAAGCGCCGACGCCTGTTTCGGCCTACCTGCATGGTGCCTCGATGGTCAAGGTCGGCGTGTGCGTGTTCGCGCGCGCACTCGTCTCTGCCGGCGAGATTCCCGAGATCGTGGGCTGGGTCGCCATTATCGACGCCATGGTCACCATGCTCTTTGGTTTCCTTATGTACCTGCCGCAAAAGGACATGAAGCGCCTGCTGGCCTTCTCCACGATCGCCCAGCTCTCCTATGTGTTCTTTGGTCTGGGCCTTTCGGTCTTTGGCAGCCAGCTGGCCTTTGATGGCGCCGTGTGCCACATCTTTAACCACGCTTTCGCCAAGACGCTGTTCTTCCTGATTGCCGGTTCGTTCTCCTTTACGCTCGGCACGCGTATGCTGCCCAAGCTTCGCGGCATCGTAAAGAAGTACCCGATCTCGGGCGTGGGCTTCGGTGTCGCGGCGCTCGCCATTGCCGGCGTGCCGCCCATGAACACGTTCTTCTCGAAGTTCCAGATCATCGCCGGCGGCTTTTCCGTGGGTGCCAGCAACGTCGCGATCCTGGTGCTCGTGTGCATTATGGTCGCCGAGACCGTCGCCACCTTTGCATGGTTCCTTAAGTGGATGGGCTATTGCCTGCCCGGCGAGCCGAGCGAAGAGGTCGCTGCGGGTGCCCCGCTTCCCCGCGCGATGGCGTTCGTGTTCATCGTGCTCATCATCATGGTCATCGTCAGCGGCCCGCTTTCGGCCAGCTGGATCGGTTAGGAGGTAGAACGACATGGGTTATTCGATCGTCAACATCCTTGGCGGCCTTCTGATCGTCACGTCCACCATGGTGGTCGTCTCCAAAAACATCAAACATGCCATCAACTGGTATGCGGTGCAGTCGCTGGTGCTCGTGGGACTGCTCGCTACGCTCGGTGCCACTACCGGTGCGCAGGAGCTGCTTATGTGGGCCGGATCTGCCTTTATCACTAAGGTCGTCCTGGTCCCTTATATCCTCAACCGCGCATACAAGAAGATGGGCGAGCCGAGCGATGCATCGCTCAAGGCCGGCCTTAAGCCCGCGTGGGCCATTTGCATCATCGCCGTCGAGGTCGCGATTTGCTTTGCCGTCGTGACGCAGATCAGCCTGCCCACGGCCGAGGTCGCAACGCCTGCGCTCGCTATTAGCTTCGCTCACTTCTTTGTGGGCCTCACCTGCATCATTTCGCAGCGCAACATCATGAAGCAGATCTTTGGATACTGCCTTATGGAAAACGGCAGCCATGTGACGCTCGCGCTTTTGGCCCCCACCGCTCCCGAGATCATCGAGATCGGTATCGCCACCGACGCCATCTTTGCCGTCATCATCATGTCCATCGTCGTGCGTCGCATTTGGGACGACTCCCACTCGCTCGATGCGTGCGACCTGTCCGAGCTGAGGGGGTAGTCCATGGAAACGTTGATTCTCGCCCTGCTCGCGACTCCTTTGGTGTTCTCGCTGGTCATGGCGTTTTTGCCCAAGAACACGTCCTATAACGTGTTTGCCGGTCTCAACCTGGTCTCCGTCGCAGCCGTCCTGGTGCTGTCGATTATGACGGCCGGCGACGTCCTTATGAGCGGCGAAACCGCGAGCGCTCTTGGCCTGTGGTTCCACCTCGATTCGCTGGGCGCCATCTTTGTGCTGCTCATCGGCTTTATCGGTTTTCTTACGGGGCTGTTCTCGCTGCCCTATGTAAAGGCCGATATCGAGGAGGGCTCCATGCCCGCCGAGCGCGCCAAGCAGTATTTTGCGCTGTTTAGCCTGTTTGTGTTCACCATGCTGCTCGCGTGCCTGTCCAACAACATGATCCTCACGTGGGCCGCCGTGGAGGCAACCACGCTTTCCACCGTGTTCCTCGTGGGTATCTACAAGAACAAGACGGCCCTCGAGGCTTCTTGGAAGTATGCGATGGTCTGCACCGCCGGCGTGGCCTTCGGCCTGTTCGGTACGCTGCTGATCTACGCCAACGCCGCCGACGTGATTCCCAACGCCCACGAGGCCGCATTCCTGTCGTGCGTGCTGCCGTATGCCGACCAGTTCGACCCGACGCTCATGCGCCTCGCCTTTGCGTTTATCGTGATCGGCTTTGGCACCAAGGCCGGCCTGTTCCCCATGCACACTTGGCTGCCCGATGCCCACTCCCAGGCCCCGAGCCCTGTCTCGGCCCTGCTCTCTGGCGTGCTGCTTAAGTGCGCCATGCTCGTGATCATGCGCTTCTACGGCTTTACCATCCAGGCCGTGGGCGCCGAGTATCCGCAGCTTTTGCTGCTGATCGTCGGCACGCTGTCCATTTTGGTGGCGGCACTTTCGATGTTTCGCCAGGACGACCTCAAGCGCCGCTTTGCGTACTCGTCTGTGGAGAACGTGGGCGTTATCGCCCTGTGCCTGGGTATCGGTGGCCCGCTGGGTATCGCCGCGGCCCTGCTGCACTGCGTGTTCCACGGCTTTACCAAGACGCTTGCCTTCTGCGTGTCCGGCAACATCCAGCACGCCTTTGGCACGCGTAGCCTGGCTAAGATTCAGGGTGTCGTCGAGGTTGCCCCCGCAACCGCCGCGCTCGCCATCTTGGCACTGCTCGGTCTTGGTGCCTTCCCGCCCTTTGGCATGTTTATCTCCGAGTTCCTGACTTTTGTCGCCGGTGTTACCGCCGGTCCCATGTGGCTGGTCGTCGTGGTCGCTCTCGGTCTTACCGTGGCCATCTCCGCGCTCACCCGCATCGCACTCAAGTCGGTATTCGGCCATGCGCCCCAGGCCATGGGCAAGCATGAGGCCCCGGCGCTCATGCTTATTCCCGAAATCATCCTGGCTGTCATGATCTTGTGGTTTGGCATCGCCACCCCGCTGCCTCTCGTGCACGGTGTGGAGACTGCGACCGGCATCGTGCTCGAGCAGAGCACCGAGGAGCTTCACGCGACGCCGATGTACCGCGCTGTGTTCGGTACCGAGACCGCTCAGAGCGAGGTGGAGTAACGAATGATTGAAACTGAGAACAAGGTGTATGCCCGTCGCTGCGAGAGCCATGTCGAGGCCCTGCGCCGCGCTGTTCCGGGCTGCATCGAGAAGGTCGAGTGGCAGTGCGAGGACCAGCTGACGATCACCGTCAAGCAGGACAAGCTGCCCGAGGCCGTCCACTACCTGTACTACGAGCGCTACGGCTGGATTCCCGTGATCATCGGCAACGATGAGCGCAGCCTGTGCGGCCGTTACGCCGTGTACTATGTCATCTCCATGGAGGGGGAGGATCCCGGCTGGGTGACCGTGCGCACCGAGGTCGATCCCGCCAAGATGACGTTCCCGTCCGTGACACCGTTCGTCCCCGCCTGTGTGTGGGGCGAGCGCGAGCTGCGCGACATGTTCGGCTTGATTCCCGAGGGTCTGCCCGATCGTCGCCGCCTGGTGCTGCCCGATGACTGGCCCAGCGGCCTGTACCCGCTGCGCAAGAACTCCATGGACTACCGCTTCCGTCCCGCTCCCGCGAGCGACATGGAAAACTACGAGTTCTTGGCCGATACCAAGGGCAAGGAGACGACGCTTGTCCCCATGGGCCCGTTGCACATTACCTCCGACGAGCCCGGCCACTTCCGCCTGTTCGTTGAGGGCGAGACGATCGTCGACGCCGACTACCGTCTGTTCTACGTGCACCGCGGCATGGAGAAGGTCGCCGAGACGCGCCTGAACTATGACGCCGTGACGTTCCTCGCCGACCGCATCTGCGGTATCTGCGGCTGCGCCCACTCGGTGGCCTATGCCGAGGCCGTCGAGCGCGCCCAGGGCATTCATGTCCCGCCGCGCGCCCAGTACATCCGCGCTATCATGCTCGAGGTCGAGCGCCTGCACTCGCATCTGCTCAACATTGGCCTGGCGTCGCACTACACGGGCTTCGACTCCGGCTTCCAGCAGTTCTTCCGCGTCCGCGAGAAGTCCATGGACCTGGCCGAGAAGCTCTCCGGTCACCGCAAGACCTACGGCCTCAACGTGATCGGCGGCGTGCGCCGCGATATTTTGGCCGAGCAGAAGCTTTCCACGCTCACGACCATCCATCAGCTGCGCTCCGAGGTTCAGGAGCTCGTCGACGTCTTGCTCTCCACGCCCAACTTTATTGAGCGTACGAGCGGTATCGGCGTCTTGGACCGCAAGATCGCACGCGACTTCTCGCCGGTCGGCCCGCTCATGCGTGGCTCGGGCTATGCCCGCGACGTGCGCTTTGACCATCCCTTCGACGGCTACGCCGATCCGGACGTTCAAAAGATGCATGCCGCCACGGCCGACACCTGCGATGCCTTCGGCCGTACCGCCGTTCGCATCCAGGAGGTCTACGATTCGATCGACATGATCGAGACCATGCTCGAGAACTGTCCGTCGGGCCCCATCCTCACCACGGATTGGGAGTACACCCCGCACAAGTACGCCATCGGCGCCACCGAGGCGCCGCGCGGCGAGGACGTGCACTGGGCCATGCTCGGCAACAACCAGAAGTGCTACCGCTGGCGCGCCAAGGCCGCCACGTACAGCAACTGGCCGGTCCTGCGCTACATGTTCCGCGGCAACACCGTGGGCGATGCGGCGCTGATCGTCGGTTCGCTCGACCCGTGCTACTCCTGCACCGACCGCGTGACGGTGACCGATGTCGCCGCCAAGCGCGACCACGTGCTCGACAAGGAGCAGTTCGAGAACGTCTGGCGCGACAAGTCGCCGCTTGCGGGCGAGGGCACCATGGCCGCTCCGCTCGATGAGGAGGCGCTCTAATATGCTGAAGCTTTGGAAGGTTAACGCCAAGGCCGGCGACGCGACGGTCAAGTACCCGTTTGCGCCGTTCCCCACCAATAAGGACATGCGCGGCAAGCCCGAGCACAACGCCGAGCTCTGCATCGCTTGCGGTGCCTGCGGCGTGGCGTGCCCGGCCGATGCCATTCGCATGGACACCGACCTTGCGGCCGACACCATCACCTGGTCGATCGACTACGGTCGCTGCATCTTTTGCGGCCGCTGCGAGGAGGCCTGCCCCATGGAGGCCATCAAGCTCACCGAGGAGTTTGAGCTGGCCGTCATGAGCAAGGACGACCTCACTAGCAAGAGCGTCTACACGCTCGAGCACTGCTCGCGCTGCGGCAAGCCGTTCGCCCCGCACAAGGAGATCGACTACGCTAAGCGCCTGCTGCAAAAGGCCGGCGGCATGGAGGCCGAGCAGGCCGCCCGTACCGTCGGTATGTGTCAGGAGTGCAAGCGCGAGCTCGACGCCCTGCGCGCCGCCTCGGCCGTAAAGACCGGCAACGCGCGCGGCATGGCTGCCAACGAGACGCTTGCGTCCGGTGAGCCCCAGGGCCCCGGCATGGAGTATCTGGGCGGCCACGGCGTGAACCCGGAGTATATCGACCGCGAGCTCAACCCCGATGCGCCCGAGATTCCCGCCGGTCCGGCGCCGGTCGAGGGCATCATCATGGATTTTGATACGAAGGAGGAGTAACCATGGCCGAACCCACGCTTTTGCCCGAGCGGCTTCAGTATCGCCCGACCAAGATCGAGCTCGACGAGAGCATCGAGAAGGCCAAGGCGACCCTTCTTAAGAAGATCAAGCGCTCGGTGTACGTCTACCGTGTTGACTGCGGCGGCTGCAACGGCTGCGAGATCGAGATCTTCGGTTCCATCACGCCCGTCTTCGACGTCGAGCGCTTTGGCATCAAGGTCGTGCCCTCGCCCCGTCACGCCGATGTGCTGCTGTACACCGGTGCCGTGACGCGTGCCATGCGCATGCCGGCCCTGCGCGCCTTTGAGGCCGCACCCGATCCCAAGATCGTGGTGTCCTATGGCGCGTGCGGCTGCACCGGCGGCATCTTCTACGACAACTACTGCGTCTGGGGCGGCACGGACAAGATTCTGCCGGTCGATGTCTACATCCCCGGCTGCCCGCCCAGCCCCGCGCAGACCATCTACGGCTTTGCCATGGCGCTCGGTCTGCTGGACCAAAAGCTCCATGCCGAGACCACGGTGGAGGCCGCCGGCGAGCAGGCCGATATCCTGCACCCCGGCGTGCCGTACAAGCTGCGCGTTGCCATCGAGCGCGAGGCTCGCGCCATGAGCGGCTACCGTTACGGCCGCGACCTGGCCAACGAGTTTATGGACACGCTCGAGGGTGCGCCCAAGGGCGATATCCGCGGTGCCATGGCACTGCTCATCGACAAGCAGGACGATCCGCGCCGCGTTGAGGTCTACTCGGCGCTGCAGGATCTGGTGCTGGCCGGAGGTCACTAGATGGAGCTCACGGACCGCTCTGGTTACTTTGCGGGCCCCGGTATGCTCGGCGGCTCCTTTGGCGATGCCTCGCGCGCAAGCGACGAGGCCGCCGAGGGCGTCGCCGACCCCTGCCTGGGCCATGCGCCCGACCAGGTGGTCTTCTATGAGCTCACGCGTAAGTTTGTGGAGACCGAGGAAGACGTTCCCCAGGAGGCCTGCGACGTGCTGTACTACACGCTCGCCGTGGGCCACCACACCGGCGTGCTCGATTGCTTTGAGCCGCGCCTGTCGGTGCCGGTGGATGTGTTCTATTCGCTCGTCGACGCGTTGCCGGAGGGGGAGGCCAAGACCAAGTTCGAGGCCATCCGCTCCTTTGGCGAGTGCCAGCTCGACAAGGCGGCGGTGCCGTCGCTGCTCGAGGCCTGCGACACGCTGCTCGACGAGCGCGGTTTTCGCGGGTCGGCCAAGGCCGGCATCTCGGTGTTCGACGACGACTTTGGCCTGCATGCCCAGCAGGTCGCGTTCTTAATGAAGTTCCGCGATTTGGTGGAGCGCGTGCGCGATGTGTCGGGCGTGTATCTGACGGGGAGGTTGCAGTAATGGGTCGCGTTGTGGATGGTCGTGTGAACGGCGCCCCGTTTGCGGGTATCGTGCTCACGGCGGGAAGCGTGCTGCGTGCCGACGATGCCGCCGGCCCCGTGCTCTCCAAAAAGATGGAGGACGCGCCCATCGCCGGTTGGTACACCATCGACGGCGGCCAAACGCCCGAGGATGACATCATCGAGGTCAAGCGCGAGCGTCCGCCTCGCCTGGTCTTGGTCGATGCCGCCGACATGGCGCTGCCCGTCGGGTCCATCCGCTTGCTCGACAAGCACGATGTGGCCCGCAAGTCGATGTTCACCACGCATTCGCTTCCTTTGTCGATTCTGATCGAGGAAATCGAGCAATCGTGTGATGATATCGTCTTCGTTGGGATTCAGCCGGGCGACACGGAGTTCTACAACCCCATGTCCCCGGAGGTCTTTGAGGCTGTCGACGCCGTGTACGACGCCGTGGCCGCCAACGACTTTTCCCACTTTGTCCGCTTGGGGCAAGAGCAATAGGAGCTCTTGTCCCTGCTGATTAGGAAAGAAGTGATTGACATGGCAGATTCCAAGGTGGAGTATCCCGCTCCCGATTGCCTGGCGCCCGCCGCGATCGAGGCCAAGACCGAGGCCGCCGGCGTGACCAAGGCTAACCTGCCGGTCGCTAAGGCCTTTCTGTTGGCAATGTTCGCCGGCGCGTTCATTGCCTTCGGTGGCCTGTTCTTTACCGTATTCTTGAGCGATAGCACACTCGGCTGGGGCGCCCAGCGCGTCGTGGGCGGTCTGTGCTTTTGCCTGGGCCTGGTGCTGGTGCTGGTGTGCGGCGCCGAGCTGTTCACCGGCAACTCGCTTATGGTCTGCGCGCTCAAGAGCAAAAAGATCACCCTGGCTCAGATGCTCAAGGCATGGCTCGTCGTGTGGCTTGGTAACTTTGCCGGTGCCCTGTTCATCGTCTTTTTGGTGTACATGGCCGGCATTTACAAGCTCAACGGCGAGGCGGTTGCCAATTCCATGGTGAGCGTCGCCGCCGGCAAGGTGACGGTCGACTGGGTGACGATCTTCTTCCGCGGCATCCTGTGCAACATCTTTGTGTGCCTGGCCGTGTGGATCGGTACCGCCGGCAAGACTGTGGTCGATAAGGTTGTGGGCATTCTGCTGCCCATCGCCGCCTTTGTGGCCTGCGGTTTTGAGCACTGCGTCGCCAACATGTACTTTTTGCCCATGGGTGCCGTGATGCACGCGTGCGGCTATGGTGCCAAGGTCGCCGGCGCCGATGCGCTCAACGCCGCGGGCATTGCGTTTAACCTGTCCGCCGCCACGCTGGGCAACATCGTGGGCGGTGCGGTTCTGGTCGCGCTCGGCTACTGGTTTATCTACGCTAAGAAGTCCGAGGCGTAAGGTGCTGCCTGTTTGACGTTGGGCCTCCCGCGGGGCGTTGCCGTGCGGGAGGCTTTTTGGGTCTGGGGCTCGTTGCCGGGCTTTTGGCCTGTTGTGTTTGGCTTGTGAAAGGGGTAATCGAGATGGCATCTGCTGTGAAGCGTGACGGTCGCGCCGTGGTGACCACATGCGGGGGATGCTATGCCGATTGCGCCTTTGCGGCACGCGTTGAGGACGGTCGCGTGGTGGCTGAGTTGCCGGTGCCGGGGCATCCGTGCGCGGCGCGAGCCCTGTGCGCCCGCGGGCGGCATCGCCTGGCAATGCCGTTTGACGAGCACGACCGCATCATGCACCCCATGCGCCGCCGCCAGGATGGCTCGGGGTTCGATGCGATTACCTGGGACGAGGCGTTTGCGCAGATCGCTGCGCGCCTTGGGGGGATTGTTGACGGGCATGGTCCGCGTGCGCTGGGCATGACGCTCGGCGTGCCCTCGTTCGACCGCTACTGGGCCTATCGCCTTATGCATGCGCTGGGTTCGCCTAACGTGTACGGTGCCGATGGCGCCTGCGAGGTAAGCCGACTTACCGGTTGGGAGCACAGCCTGGGATATAGTCCCGCCTCCGACCTGGCACATACCGATTGCATCATGTACCTGGGGCGTTCCATTGTCGATTCGTCGACGATGGGGGCTGTTGATGCGCTCAACGATGCCCGTCGCCGTGGGGCGAAGATTATCGTGGTTGACCCCCGGCGCAGCGGCTCGGCTGCTGTTGCCGATCGCTGGCTGCGCGTACGCCCGGGCTGCGACCTGGCCTTGCTGCTGGGCATTGCGCATGTGCTCATTGCTGAGGACTTGTACGACTACGAGTTTGTTGCCCGCTATACCACGGGCTTTGACGAGCTGGCGCAGGCGGCCCGTGCTTGGACGCCCGAGTGGGCCGAATCGATGTGCGACGTGCCGGCCGCAGAGATTGTCGCGACGGCGCGCGATCTCGCTGCCGCCGCGCCTGCCGCTGTGGTGGATGCGGGCTTTCATGGCGGCATCGGTATCGCGTATGCCAATAACACCCAGACCGCGCGCGCTATCTGCTTGGTCGATGTGCTGCTGGGCTGCATCGGACACGCGGGCGGCGCGCTCAATCCACCCACGCCGCTCGTGTTGGGCGACCTCGATCCCGCACGCTTTGCGACGCCGCCGGTGCCGCGCGGGCCCAAGCTGGGGTCCGAGCGCTATCCACTGGTCGATCCGGCGCGCGGCCTGTGCACGACCATCGGCCAGTCGATTCTGGCCGGTGAGCTACGTGGGCTCATCGTCTATGCCAGTAACCCCGGTGCGGGCTATGGCAATGCACAGGCTTGGTTGAGTATTTTGCAGCAGCTCGACTTGCTCGTGACGATTGATATTCGCTGGTCCGAGACAGCGCGCGCTTCTGACTTCGTGCTGCCCGACGTGACGTATCTGGAGGCTGACCGCGGCGTGGGAACGGTGACAGGTGCCAACGATACGCGCGTGTTTTACCGCAACGCCGTGCTGCCTGTGCAGCATGCCGACACACGTCCCGGTCGGGAGATTTTTGCCGGTCTGGCGCAGGCGTGTGGCGTGGGCGAGTACTTCCAGTTTACGTCTGACGATCTGGCGGCTGCCCAGGTGGCGCCTTTTGGGATCGATCTGGACGAGCTCAAGGAGTGTGGCTGGGCCGATACGGGCATGGCGCTACCGACGCGCACGGGTGAGCCGGTGATTCCGCTTGCCGGCGGCAAGATTGCGCTGGCAAGCGACACATGGGAGCGAGCCGGCATGGGTCGTGTGCCCAACTGGATCGCTCCCATGGTGGAGCCCGGCCCGGGGATGTTTCGCCTCATTAGCGGCAACCGTCCCTTTGAGTCGCATACCTCGCGCAGGCTCGCGGCCCAAGGTGCCGCTGAGGCTGGATCGGACCTGGATGCCGTGCAGATGAATGCCGATGCTGCTGCGCACATGGGCATCGCCGACGGCGAGGTCGTCGAACTCGTGAGCGAAATGGGCCTCGACCGCGTGCGCGTGGAGACGACGCCGTATCTGCATCCGGCATGCATTTTCACCTCGGCCGCTCCCGGCGGGCGTTCGTTTGGCGCCGATGCCGGTGGCGCTCAAGCCTTGGGCGTGGGCCCGCTCGACCATACGCCGCTGCGTTGGGACCCGTTGACGGGCGCCGCACTCACCCAGGAAAACGCCGTTCACGTGGAAAAGATCACGGCGCGCGAGGATAATAGCGAATGATTGACTCAGCCGATCGATTTGTCTGATTGCTTGACGTCCGAACGATTGATTTACCTTTGGTTTTGAAAGGCCTCATATGAGCGATAGCCAGAACATGTCCGATGAGGTACGCGCCCGCCTGCGCGCCATCCCTTCCGTCAACGAGCTGCTCGCAGAGTGGCCGGTTGTGAAGGCGGCGGGGGAGACCTGCGACGCGGTGGTGCATGCCGCCGTCACGGCCGAGCTCGACGAGGAACGCGCCGCGATTCGTGCCGGCGCCGCCCCGCGTTCCAAGCGCGAGCTGGCCTCGGCTATTGAGTGGCGTGCACATCGCTCTGCGCTGCCGAGCCTGCGTCCCGCCGTCAACGCCACGGGTGTGGTCATCCATACCAACCTGGGCCGCGCCCCGCTCGCGGAATCAGCTGCCAAAGCCGTGGCCGAGGTCGCGCGCGGGTATAGCACGCTCGAGTACAGCGTCGACACCTGTTCGCGCGGGTCGCGCAAAGAGCACGCCGCGCAGCTGATCCGCTCACTCACCGGTGCCGAGGACGCGCTCGTGGTCAACAACAATGCCGCCGCGGTGCTGCTGGTGCTGGCGACCCATGCCGCAGGCAAGGAGGTCATCGTCAGCCGCGGCGAGCTTGTCGAGATTGGCGGCAGCTTCCGCATCCCCGATGTCATGGCGGCCTCGGGCGCCAAACTCATCGAGGTAGGCGCCACCAACCGCACGCATCTGGGCGACTACGAGCGCGCCATCACGCCCGATACGGCGATGATCCTCAAGGTCCACCCTTCCAACTATCGCATCGAGGGCTTTCACGAGGAGGTGGGCTCTCGGGAGCTTGCGGCGCTTGCTCACAAGCATGGTCTGCTGTTCTACGAGGACCAGGGGTCGGGTGCGCTGTTGCCCGACGACATCTTGGTGCGCGGCGGTGAAGAAACCACGCCGGCTTCGGTTTCGGCTGGGCTCGATCTGGTGTCGTGCTCGGGCGATAAACTGCTCGGTGCCGCACAGGCGGGCATTATCATGGGCCGTCGCGATCTGGTCCAGGCCTGTGGGTCACATCCGCTTATGCGTGCCCTGCGCCCGGGCAAGCTCGCACTGGCGGCGCTCGAGGCTACACTGCGCATTTACATGGATGGGGCGGATGTGGCCCATCGCGATATTCCGGTGCTCAGCATGCTTACGCTGCCGCAGGCTCATTTGGAGCGACGTGCCCGCAAGCTGCGCGATCGTATGGTCGCCGGGCTCGACAAGGCCGGTTGCCCGTGCGCCGTTCAGGTGGAGATCGTCGAGGAATCGTCAACCCCCGGCGGTGGCTCGCTTCCTACCATCGAGCTACCCACGATGTGCGTGGCCGTCTGCCCGGTCGACGGGCGCCTGTCCGTTGACGCGCTCAAGCGCTCGCTTGTCCAGGACTTCGACACGCCGGTCGTCACGCGAACCTCGCACGATCGCATTTTGTTTGACGTTCGTACGCTTGTGGGCGACCGCGATATCGAGACGGCGGCATCAATGCTCGTCGCGTGCGTTAAGAAGGCGATTGCTCGATGAGTGAGGTTAAAGCGCTGGTGGAGTGTCCCATTATCGTTGGCACGGCGGGACACGTCGACCACGGTAAGTCGGCACTGATCGAGGCGTTGACCGGCAAGAATCCCGACCGTCTGGAGGTTGAGCGCCGTCGTGGTATGACCGTGGAGCTGGGCTTTGGCGAGCTGGCGCTGCCAAGTGGCAAGATTGTTGGCCTGGTCGACGTGCCGGGTCATGCGCATTACTTGCGCGCCATGGTGCAGGGCGCCACGGGTATCGACGTGGCCGTGCTGGTGGTTTCGGCCGTCGAGGGCGTGATGCCGCAGACCCGCGAGCACGTGCATGTGCTGGAGCTGCTGGGCGTTACGCATATGGTGGTCGCGCTGACGATGTGCGACCTGGCCGATAGCGAAATGATTGAGCTGGCCGAGCTCGACGTGGACGATTTTCTTTCGGATACCGTGTTTGCGGGCGCGCCGACGGTGCCGGTGTCGTCCAAGACCGGCGCGGGGATCGATGACCTGCTGACTGCGCTCGACGAGCAGGTTGCCGCTTGCTGGGATGCCTGCCGTGCCCGCGCCGAGCTCACCGATGCCGCACCGCGTCTGCCTATCGACCGCTGCTTTACGATCAAGGGCGCCGGTACCGTGGTGACGGGAACGTTGCACGATGCGCCCGTCGCGGTGGGGGATGAGCTCGTCGCGCTGCCGTCGCGTACGGTCTGTCGCGTGCGCGGGATTCAGGTACATGGCGATACGCCGCGGGCGTTGCCCGGTCAGCGTGTGGCGCTCAACTTGGTGGGCGATGCCGTCGCCTCGTTCGATCGCGGTGAGATGCTCGGCGTGGCGGGCCGCTTTGGTCAGACGATGCGCTTTATGATGACGTTTACGTATTTGGGTCGCGAGGGAGCCAAGCCGCGTGTGCTCGAGTCGGGTGCGCGTGTGCACGTGATGGCGGGTACGGCCGAGGTCGTCGGTCGCATCATGTTCATGGAGGGTGAGGCCCCCATGGCGGTGGGCGAGACCCGTAATGTTCAGGTGCGCTTGGAAAACTCGCTGCCGCTACGTGCCGGGGACCATGTCGTGGTGCTGTCCTATTCGCCCGTGATGCTCATTGGCGGCGGGCGCGTGCTGCTTTCGCGCTGCCGTCGCTCGCGCGAGCTTGCCGAAGGAGAGCGTGCGCTGTATGCGGCGCTCGAGTCCGGCGATATCGCGGGCGGTGTGGGCGCTTGGCTGGTGCTGCAGACGCTGCCGGTTACGGCGGTTGATGTTGCCGCGGCTTTGGATCTTGGCGTCGGCGAGGTCGATACCGCACTGCGCGGGTTGGTGGCGCAGGGCGCTGCTTGCGCGCTTGCTGGCTCGGATGGCTCGCTGTATGCAGATTCTTCCTCGCTCGACGCCGCGATGGATGCACTGGCGGCGACCCTGTCGGCCATGCACGCGGCGGCTCCCAAGGAGACGGGCTTTACGCCCGGCGCCGTTGCCCATGCTGCGTGGCCTGCCGCTGATGAAGGCGTTGCCGCAGCTCTGATTGCCGAGGGCTGCTCGCGTGGCGTGTGTGCCGCCGAGGGTGCCGAGGTATTCGACCCGCACTCCGCTGCCGCCGCGGCGCGTGTGGTGCGCGAGGCCTGCGAACGTATTGTTGCCTTGCTGGACGAAGACGGCCTCGATGCACCGACATTGCCCGAGGTGGGCGAGCGGTTGCAGCTCGATCGCGACACCATGACGCGTGCCCTGCGCGAGCTTTCGCTCAACCGTTCCATCGTGAAGGTCGAGCGCGACGTTGCCTTGTCCGCTGCCGCCGAGGCCCATGCGCGCGAGCTCGTCGCCGCCGCCATTGATGCAGCCGGCGGCGCTGCCACCACGAGCGTGCTGCGCGAGGCGCTGGGTGTGTCGCGCAAACGTGCCATCAGCATCTTGGAGCACCTGGATGCCGTGCGCTTTACGGTGCTCGACAAGGATGCCGGCGGCCTGCGCTCCCTGCGCTAGATCGGCCACCCCGCCCCACCTCCTCAGTTGCGGTGAAATAGTTCCTGTTTTCCGGTTTAGATACCTCTTCCAGGAACTATTCCACCGCAACTTTGAGGATGGCCAGCCGAAGCTGGCCATCTTGAGCCTTGAATCGGGCCGGTCGCCACGAAAAGGGCCTATCTACTACGTTTAGTCGACTACCCTCAAACATTCCGAAATTCGCGAAATTAAAACCGCAGGTAGACGGTTTGCAGATTTACTAAAAACGTGGGTATGGTCGACCCATGCCGGTCAAACGTAGTAGATGGCCCGTTTTCGTGGCACGACACCGGGGTAGTCTTTTTGGGACGGGGCTTTTTTAGCTGCCCTATGTCAAATATGTCTTAAGTTTTGAGGGCTCCGGATGGGGCAGCTAAAAAAGCCCCGTCCCAAAAAGACTACCCTGCTAGTTTGGTAAAATACCGGCGCACTTGGGAACGGATGGGCTCCGGTGGGCTCCGCGGTCCTCAAAACCGTTGCGAGGCGTGCAAAACGTCTTGGATGTGTTCGATTCACATACGTTCCCGCCATACGCTACCAGCGCTTTTGTGCTCGCGGTCTTGCTGCGTGCCGCAAAAGCGCTGTTTTGTTTTTGCATGGGTTTGCCGTGCCGCCCACTTTATCGGCGACGGTATTTGGCTTCGTGTGCTGGGTTTTGAGCATGCCGATGGGGGTGGTTTGCCGTATGACTACCGTAAGACGGACCGATCTTTCTTGTGTCGTCCAGGCGGGCGGATTGTCGTCGCGCATGGGCTGTGATAAAGCGCGCATGGCGTTTTGCGGTGAGCCGCTCATCGAGCGCGTGCTGGGTCGGCTGGCTCAGGTTGCCGGCGAGCTGGTTGTGACGACGTCGCGCCCTTGCGAGCTTGCCTATCTTGAGGAGCGCGCGTTTGGCGGCCTGGTGCCGCGTGTGGTGGCGGATCTTGAAGGGCCGGCGGGTGCCATGCGCGGCATCGCGAGCTCGTTGGCCGCGGCCCGATTGCCGCTCGTGGCGATCGTCGCCTGCGATATGCCGTTTGTCTCGCCGGAACTCATCGGCGCGCTTGCCGATCGTGTTGAGGCCGAGGCGCTCGATGTGTGCGTGCCGCACGAGGAACGGGGGATTGAGCCGCTTTGCGCCGTCTGGCGCCGTGACGCGTGTGCGCCGATTGCCCATGAGCTGCTCGCCTGCGACCGCCAGCGCATTCGCTGCCTGATCAATCGCGTTCAGGCTGGTTATATGGATGAACCGCAGATCGTTAAGGCCGCGGGCTCGACGCTCTGCTTCGAGAACGTCAATACGCCCGAGGAGTTTGCGGCGGCCGAGTTGCTCGCCTAGACGATTGGAGTTGCCATGTCTCACGATATTTGTCCCGACACGGGAGAGCCTTGCACTTGCGACGGATCCGAACCCTGTACCTGCGGTTGTGGTAGCTGTGGACATACCGTGGAAGAGGAAGCGGCCGCCGCGGCGTATCGCGAGGCACACCGCGAAGGCCCGTCCGGTGATGCCCTCGACCACGAGCGCAAGATCATCGTTTCGTTCGATAGCACCTTCGATGTGATGGAATGCGAACAGCTGTGTCTTGCCGCCGGTGTGCCCGGGCGCATCATGCCGCTGCCCGGCTCCGTTACCGCCGGCTGCGGGCTGTGCTGGGCCATGCCGTTCTCGGGCGATGCGCTCGCGGCCTTCCGCGCTGCCACCGAAGGCCGCGTAACCCCCGCCGACTACCATCAGCTCGTCCTTTAGCCACCAAAACCACCACATTGGGGACAGGCACCTTTGTGTTGGTTTGGAACACGTGGACGAAACAGGTTTGAAACACGGGTTTTGCACGTCAGGCACTCAAAAACGCTTCTACCTGCATCGTAATCAAAACGAAACATCTGCTCGTCGGCTTATGCGAAACTTTGCTGCAACAGTGCGATATTATCCATACTCGATAAAGCTCGCGGCGCATAGGGTGCCGCGACCAACATTTTTCGTTTCCCATCATTGGAGGAAGCATGAGCTACACGCAGAAAGTTCTCGAAGAGCTCAAGGCCCGCTATCCCGAGCAGCCTGAGTTCATCCAGGCCGCGACCGAGATTCTCGGCACCATCCAGCCGGCGCTCGACGCCCACCCCGAGTACGAGGAGGCCGCCCTGCTGGAGCGCCTCGTCGAGCCCGAGCGCATCGTCATGTTCCGTGTTCCCTGGGTCGACGACCAGGGCAAGGTTCAGGTCAACCGCGGCTACCGTGTCGAGTTCAACTCTGCCATTGGACCCTACAAGGGCGGCCTGCGCTTTAACCCGACGGTCACCCTGGGCATGCTCAAGTTCCTGGGCCTGGAGCAGATCCTCAAGAACAGCCTGACCACCCTTCCCATGGGCGGCGGCAAGGGCGGCTCCGACTTTGACCCCAAGGGCAAGTCCAACAACGAGATCATGCACTTCTGCCAGTCCTTCATGACCGAACTCTATCGCCATATTGGCCCCAATACCGACGTTCCCGCCGGCGACCTGGGCGTTGGCGGCCGCGAGGTGGCCTACATGTTCGGTCAGTACAAGCGCCTGACCAACGAGTGGACCGGCGTCCTCACCGGCAAGGGCCTCTCCTTTGGCGGCTCGCTCGCCCGTACCGAGGCCACCGGCTACGGCCTGGTCTACTTTGTGGACGAGTACCTCAAGAGCCGCGGCGACTCCTTCGAGGGCAAGAACGTCGTCGTTCACGGTTCCGGCAATGTCGCTATCTACGCCGTCCAGAAGGTCTCCCAGCTCGGCGGCAAGGTGCTGGCCTGCTCCGACACCCACGGCTGGGTCGAGGATCCCGACGGCATCGACTACACCGTGCTCGAGCACGTCTACAACAAGAAGCGCTCCGGCCACGACAAGGGCGTTACGCTCGCTATGTACGTTGACGAGAAGCCCAACGCCGTGTGGCACGAGGGCGACGGCCGTGGCGTTTGGCAGCTGCCCTGCGACATCGCGCTGCCCTGCGCTCGCGAGAACACGCTGCTGCTCGAGGACGCCCAGGCGCTCGTCGCCAACGGCTGCAAGGTGGTCGGCGAGGGCGCGAACATGCCCACGACCATCGAGGCCACGACTTACTTCCAGGAGAACGGCGTCGCCTTTATGCCCGGTAAGGCTGCCAACGCCGGCGGCGTGCTCGTGTCCGGCCTGGAGATGAGCCAGAACGCCGAGCATCTGTCCTGGACCTTCGAGGAGGTCGACGGCAAGCTCGAGCAGCTCATGCGTGGCATGTTCCACAACGTGGACGACACCGCCAAGGAGTACGGCCAGGAGGGCAACTTCGTCATGGGCGCCAACATCGCCGGCTTCCTGAAGGTCGCTGACGCCATGCTCGCCCAGGGCGTCTGCTAGGTCTTCGCTCGACATAGCATGTGATAAGGCTCCTAGCCATTCCGGCTGGGAGCCTTTTCTATCCCGGAGGACTCCTCATAACTTGCGGTGATATACGGACTGTTTTGCGTTCCAGAACGGCTAATCAGTCCGTATATCACCGCAAGTTATGGATGGGTGGGTGGATTTTGTCCTAAAACGGTGTGCGGCCCCTCGTTTGGTACACTTAAAAGTACTGGTCAAGTGAAGAGATGGGGGAGAACGTGCTCAAGTTCGGTACCTACGTCCGTGTTGGAAACGCGGCCGAAGCCTATGAGCTCTTGCAGAAAAACCGCAACAACAAGATTGTGGGCGGCGGCATCTGGATGCGCCTTGGTTCACGTCGCGTGGCGACGGCGATTGACCTTTCGGCCTGCGGACTCGATCAGATCGAGGAGACCGAGACCGAGTTTCGCATCGGTGCCATGTGCACCCTGCGCCAGCTCGAGCGCCATGCCGAGCTCAACGCGCTCGTCAACAACGTATTTGAGTTTGCCGTTCACGACATCGTGGGCGTGCAGCTTCGCAATACCGCCACGGTGGGTGGCAGCATCTACGGCCGCTTTGGTTTTTCGGACGTGCTCTCCGCCTTTTTGGCGCTCGACTCGTACGTTGAGCTGACGGGTGCCGGCCGCGTGCCGCTCGCCGAGTTTGTGAACATGGGCTATGTGCGCGACGTGATCGAGCACGTCGTGGTCGTAAAGCACGATTACCGCGCGAGCTACGAGGCCGTGCGCAAGGCCGCGACCGACTTCCCCTCTCTAAACGTTACCGCCGCCTGGTGGGATAACAGCTGGCATGTCACCGTGGGTGCCCGCCCGCTGCGTGCGACCCTGCTGCAGGGCGAGGCATGCGGCCTCGAGAGCGAACAGCCTTCCGAGGACGAGCTTCGCGCCCTTGCTGCATCCGTGCGTGCCCTGAGCTACGGAACCAACCTGTGGGGCTCGGTCGAGTACCGCCGTCGCATCTCGGCACCGCTCGCCGTCCAGGCCGTGCGTCGTGCCGCCGGCATCGAGCTTTCTGCCGCGCTTGCCCGCGAGCTCGAGACCGTGCAGATTCCTAAGTTTGCCACGGACGAGTATTCCTGCCGCCGCGTGCCCGGCGTCGATTCTAGCGAGGTGCGCTAATGGCTGCCAAACTCATCGATCTTTCCTTTACGCTCAACGGCCGCAAGGTCAAGGTTCAGATTGCCCCCGACACCATGCTCTTTTCGCTTTTGCGTGAGCAGGGTTGCGCGTCGGTGCGCTGTGCTTGCGAAACCACCAACTGCGGTCTGTGTACGGTGTGGCTCGACGGCGACCCGGTGCTGAGCTGCTCGGTTCCCGCCGCCCGTGTTGAGGGCCACACCATCACCACGCTTGAGGGCCTCAAGGCCGAGTCCGAGGCGCTTGCCCGCGCGATGGCTGCCGAAGGCGCCGAGCAGTGCGGTTTTTGCGCCCCCGGCCTTATCATGAACGTGCTGGCGCTTGCCCGCGCTGCCAAGGAGGACCCGAGCCTTGTCGCCACGCGCGAGGAGCTGTCGCGCCAGCTCGCCGGCAACCTCTGCCGTTGCAGCGGCTACGAGAGCCAGCTGCGCGCCATTGTCCGCTTCCTCAACGAGTCCGGCGTGCAGGTGGGCTTTGAGATGCCCGAGCTGCCGGTCAACGACACCAGCTGCGACGGTGTCTCGTACAAGCAGATCACCCACAAGCAGCCCAAGAAGGACTCGAAGGCCCTGCTCGAGGGCCGTCCCGTCTACACGGGCGATATGGTGCCCGCCGGCGCGCTCATCGTCAAACTTAAGCGCAGCCCCTATGCCCGCGCCAAGATCCGCTCCATCGATACGTCGCGCGCCCTGAAGGTGCCTGGCGTGGTGGGCGTTTACACCTACGAGGACGTGCCCAAGCGCCGCTTTACCATCGCCGGTCAGAGCTATCCGCAGCCGAGTCCCTACGACCGCCTGATTCTCGAGAACCTCGTCCGTTACCAAAACGAGGAGGTGGCGATCGTCGCCGCCGAGACCGAGGGGGCCGCCGACAAGGCGCTCAAGCTCATCAAGGTCGACTACGAGGTGCTCGAGCCCCTGCTCGATTTTACCCAGGCACTCGACAATGACATCGTGGTCCACCCCGAGGGCGACGTGACCTTTATGTTCCCGCAGGGCGGCGATGTCCCGCGCAACCTGGTGTGCAGCGGTACCAGCGATTTTGGCGACCTGGACGAGGCCTTTGCCCAGAGCGACATCGTCTTTGAGCGCACCTACACCAGCCAGGCCACGCAGACCGCGCCCATGGAGACCTTCCGCGCCTTCGCGACGACCGACGCGTTCGGCCGCATCTCGGTGACCACTTCTACGCAGGTGCCCTTCCACGTGCGCCGCATGGTCGCTCAGTCGCTCGATATTCCGCAGTCGCAGGTGCAGGTCATCAAGCCGCGCATCGGCGGCGGCTTTGGCTCCAAGCAGACGGGCTGCTGCGAGATCTTCGTGGCATTCGTTACCCAGCAGACCGGCCGTCCGAGCTACTGCTGCTACACCCGCGAGGAGACCATCACCGCGGGCAACTCGCGCCACCAGATGCAGATGACCGTTAAGCTGGGCGCCATGAACGACGGCACCATCACGGCCATCGACCTGCACACGCTGTCCAACGCCGGTGCGTATGGCGAGCACGCCACCACGACGATCGGCCTCTCGGGCCACAAGAGCCTGCCTATCTACAACCACGTGAAGGCGAGCCGCTTTAGCTGGGACGCCGTCTACACCAATACCAACCGTGGCGGTGCGTATCGTGGCTACGGTGCCACCCAGGGCCAGTTTGCCGTGGAGAGCGCCGTCAACGAGCTCGCCGACATGCTTCACATGGATCCCGCCGACCTGCGCCTTAAGAACATTGTGCGCGAGGGCGAGGTCATGCCGCAGTACTACAACGAGAAGCTCAACGCCTGCGCACTCGACCGCTGCCTGCTGCGCGCGATGGACATGATCGGCTGGCGCGACAAGCCGCTGGCCGTGGACCTGGGCGACCGCGTGCGCGCCCTGGGCTGCGCGCTCACCATGCAGGGCTCGGGCATTTCCAACGTGGATATCGCCGGCATCGACATGCGCCTGGAAGAGGATGGCTTTATTACCATCGGCACCGGCGCTACCGACAACGGCATGGGCGTCGACACGATCCTGGCGCAGATTGCCGCCGAGGAGCTGGGCGTTGAAAGCTCGCTGATCGTGGTGCGCGGCGTGGACACCGACGTGTCGCCGTTCGACGCCGGCTCGTACGCGAGCTCGGGTACGTACGTGACGGGCTTGGCCGCCAAGAACGCCGCGACCGAGCTGCGTGAGAAGATTTGCGCCAAGGCAGCCCAGATGTGGGACGTGGACGCCGCCGATGTGGTCTTTGATGGTCAGTACGTGCGCCTGTCCGACGAGCGTGCCGCACGCGAGCAGAACCGCTACCTCACGCTGCGCGACTTTGCCAACTTGTGCGTCAAGAACATCGCGGGCGGCGACGCGCTCACCTCGCATGCCTCTGCCTGCCTGCCCGTTTCGCCTCCGCCGTTTATGGCCGGCATTGCCGAGGTCGAGGTCGACAAGGCCACCGGCAAGGTGACTGTGGTGGACTATGCGGCGGCCGTTGACTGCGGCACCGTGATCAACGAGGCACTCGCGCGCGTCCAGGCCGAGGGCGGCATTGCCCAGGGTATCGGCCATGCGCTCTATGAGATTGTCGAGCATGACGATCGCGGCCGCCTGCGCACCGGCAACTTTATGAGCTACAAGCTGCCCACGCGCCTGGATATCGGCAGCATTCGCGTGGCCTTTGAGCCGAGCTACGAGCCGACGGGCCCGTTTGGTGCCAAGTCGATCGGCGAGGTCGTCATCAACACGCCGCTCGCCGCCGTGGCCTCGGCCGTCGCACACGCCACCGGCCACCAGGTCCGCTCGCTGCCCATCACGCCCGAGAAGGCTCTGCTGGGGGAGTAGCGGGTCAGCGAACAAGTCGTAATTGGCGGGGCGGGGCAACTCGTCCCGCCTTTTGCACTCGTGGTGAGGTCGTGAGCCTGTAAAAGGTGTGCGTGCGCTTGCCGTTCGTATCTGCTATCATTCCTAGTCTGTGCGCTCATGCGGGCGTGGCGGAATTGGTAGACGCGCCAGATTTAGGTTCTGGTGGGATTCCCGTGAAGGTTCGAGTCCTTTCGCCCGCACCAACGCATCTGCGTCGGCTTCGGCCGTCGCGACTCTTTGTTGCATAAAGGTACCAGCACCTCAGATAAGCTGGGCAGTATGAGGAGGAACGTGTTGAACATCACCGCTTCTGACGTCAAGGACGCCAAGCTCACCGCTACGGTCACCATCCCGGCCGCCGACGTCGACGCCGCGATCAAGAAGGCCTACAAGGACACCGCCAAGAAGTACCGTTTCCCGGGCTTCCGCGCCGGCAAGGCTCCCCGTCCGGTCATCGATTCCGCCCTGGGCGCCGAGGCTACCCTCGCCCAGGCTACCAACGACCTGATCGCCGCCAACGAGCCCGCTGTCCTCAACGAGCTGGACATCGTCCCCACCAAGAACGGTGACTACAAGGAGCTCGACCTCGCCAAGGATCACGAGGACTACACCTACACCGTCGAGTTCTCCCTGCGTCCTGCTGCCGAGCTCTCCTCCTTCGACGCCGTCGAGATCGAGATGCCTCCCGCGGAGGTCACCGAGTCCGAGATCAACAACCAGGTCGAGATGCTCCTCAACTACCGTGCCACCTTCGAGGACGTTGAGGGTCGTGCCGTCGAGGCTGACGACTACGTGACCGTCGACCTCAAGGCCGTCGAGAACGCCGACAACTTCGCTGCCGAGGGCCGCATGCTCATCGCCGGCAGCGACAGCAACCCCGCCGAGTTCAACGAGGCCCTGATCGGCGCTAACGTCGACGACGTCAAGACCGTCACCTGGACCGACGAGGTCGAGGAGGGCGAGGAGGCCGAGACCCACACCGTCGAGGTCACCGTCAAGGGCATCAAGGTCCGCAACACCCCCGAGCTCACCGACGAGCTCGTCAAGTCCGACTTTGGCTTCGACAGCATCGACGCCATGCGCGACGCCATCAAGATCGAGATCGAGCAGGACAAGGCTTCCCGCCTCCCGGCCGAGAAGGAGAACCGTTGCGTCTCCGCTCTCGCCGAGCGCCTGCAGCTCGACGAGATGGACGCCGACTACGAGCAGTCCGTCTTTGAGGAGCTTGGCCAGAACTTCCTGTCCAACCTCGCTGCCCGCGGCATGACCCTGGACACCTGGCTGCCCGCTTCTGGCCTGACCATGGAGCAGTTCATCGGCGACCTGCACAAGCAGGCCAACGACGTTGCCCGTGAGTCCCTGGCGCTCGACGCCCTCGCCCGCGAGCTCAAGATCGAGGTCACCGAGGACGACATCAACGCCGAGTTCGAGAAGGCCGGCGTCAAGGACGTCGAGGCTTCAAAGGCCGAGTTCATCGCCGATGGCCGCATGCCTGCCGTCCGCGAGTCCATCCGTCGCTCCAAGGCCGTCGACCACCTGGTCGAGGACGCCAAGGTGACCGAGGTCGACGAGACCGCCAAGGACGCCGAGTAATTCTCGCCACCTTGCCCACGAGCGCTTGCGTGCGCCCGTGATGGGGTAAAGTTATACACCGGTTATCCGGTTGCTTCGTACGGTGCCAGCCAATGCATAGCATGCGGGCACCGTACGTTTGTCTAGAACCACTATTGGTCCGTAAGAGAAATGGAGATGCGTATGATCGCTAAGTTCGATTCCGCCCTCGTGCCATACGTTATCGAGCAGACGCCGCGCGGCGAGCGCAGCTACGATATCTATTCGCGCCTGCTCAACGACCGCATCATCTTCTTGGGCGAGGAGATCAACTCCGTCAGCGCCAACCTGGTCGTTGCCCAGCTGCTGCATCTTGAGAGCCAGGATGCCGAGAAGGATATCTCGCTCTACATCAATTCGCCCGGTGGCGAGGTCTACTCCGGCCTGGCGATTCTTGACACCATGAACTTTATCAAGCCGCAGGTTTCCACCATTTGCGTCGGTATGGCCGCGTCTATGGCCGCCGTGCTGCTTTCGGCCGGCGCCAAGGGCAAGCGCTTCTGCCTGCCGCACTCCAAGGTCATGATTCACCAGCCCAGCGGCGGTGCCCAGGGCCAGCAGACCGAGATCGAGATTGTGGCCGAGGAGATCAAGAAGACCCGCCGCGAGCTCAACCAGATCCTGTCCGACGCCTCGGGCCAGCCCATCGAGAAGGTCCAGGCCGATACCGAGCGCGACAACTACCTGACCGCTGCCGAGGCCCTCGACTACGGCCTGATCGACCGTATCGTCACCTCGCGCGACCTCGCCGCGAAGGACGCCTAGGATGGCCGGTAACATGCAGGACAACTTTGACGAGAACGGCAACCCCATCCGCTGCTCTTTCTGCGGAAAAGAGCAGGGGCAGGTTCGCCGCCTTGTAAAGGGTCCTACCAACATCTTTATCTGCGACGAGTGCGTCGCCGCCTGCTCCGAGATCTTGGAGGAGTCGCTGGCATCGGACTTTATGGACGCCGCCCGCAACGGCAAGCTGCCGGGCTTCCTCAACGATCACGGTCAGGCTGCATCTCAGCCCGCCATGGATCCCGAGGCCGAGGGCTTTGAGCTCGAGGACGACGCCCGACAGGTCATTACGCACGTGCCGACGCCGCACGAGATCTATGCCGAGCTTTCGGCCTATGTCATGGGCCAGGAAGACGCCAAGCGCGCCATGTCTGTGGCCGTGTACAACCATTACCGCCGCGTGATCGAGGGCGGCGCCGCGCTTTCGGCCTTTGATGACGGCCTGGACTCGCAGCTCGACGACGATATGGACGAGGTGGAGCTCGCCAAGTCCAATATTTTGCTTCTCGGTCCCACCGGTACCGGTAAGACCCTGCTCGCCCAGACGCTCGCGCGCATCCTCGAGGTGCCGTTTGCCATCGCCGACGCCACCGCACTCACCGAGGCCGGTTACGTGGGCGAGGACGTGGAGAACATCCTGCTCAAGCTCATCAACGCCGCCGATGGCGATATCGAGCGCGCGCAGGTCGGCATCATCTACGTGGACGAGATCGACAAGATCGCCCGCAAGGCCGAGAACCTCTCCATCACCCGCGATGTCTCGGGGGAGGGCGTTCAGCAGGCGCTGCTTAAGATTCTTGAGGGCACGGTGGCAAGCGTTCCGCCCACCGGCGGCCGCAAGCATCCCCAGCAGGAGCTGCTGCAGATCGACACGACGAATATCCTGTTTATCTGCGGCGGTGCCTTTGTGGGCCTGGACAAGATCATCGCCGATCGCGTGGGCAACAAGGGCGTGGGCTTTAACTCCGAGATCGCCGGTCCCACCTCGGTCGACGAGAACGACCTGTTGCGTCAGGTGCTCCCGCAGGACCTCAACGCCTTTGGCATGATCCCCGAGTTCGTGGGGCGTACGCCCGTCGTCACCCAGACGCAGGCGCTCGACGAGGACGACCTGGTGTCGATTCTGACCGAGCCCAAGAACGCCGTGGTGCGACAGTACCGCAAGATGTTCCAGCTCGAGGACGTCGATCTTGAGTTTGAGGACGCGGCTCTGCACGAGATCGCCCGCATGGCGCTCGCCCGCAAGACCGGCGCCCGCGGCCTGCGCGCCATCTGCGAGGACGTGCTGCAGCAGACGATGTTCGACCTCCCCAGCGAGGAGGGCGTAGCCAAGGTCGTCGTAACCGAAGCCGCCGTCAAGGGCGAAGAACAGCCCCAGCGCATCTACGGCTAGACCTGCCAAAAACGTATTTGCAAATAGCCTCCGGCCACCCGCGGTCGGAGGCTATTTTATATATACGCAATAACCCCAACTACCTGTGTTATTCTGTGTGTTTGTTTAAGCCTCAGCGAAGTCATTCAGACTGAAGTAATCGATACCTAAGGGGAGGAATACAGACCCTAGCGGGCCTGCATTCCTCCCCGGCGGGACAGGGAGAGATATATGGAAGAAATGCCCAAGAACTATGATCCGTCGACCAACGAGCCGGCGATCCTGCAGAAGTGGCTTGACGGCGGCTACTACAAGCGCCGCGAGGGCGTGGGCGACTGCACCGTCACCATTCCGCCTCCCAATGTGACCGGCAAGCTCCATATGGGCCACGCCACCGATGACTCCATCCAGGACGCCATCGTCCGTATGGCCCGCATGCGTGGCAGGTCCACGCGCTGGGTGCTGGGCACCGACCACGCCGGTATCGCTACGCAGACCAAGGTCGACAAGAAGCTCAAGAGCGAGGGCATTAGCCGCCTGGAGATTGGCCGCGACAAGTTTGTCGACGCCTGCTGGGACTGGACCCACGAGTACGGCGGCATCATCGTCGAGCAGATCAAGCGCATGGGCTGCTCCGTCGACTTCGACAACGAGCGCTTCACCATGGACGAGGACTATGCCCAGGCCGTGCGTAAGGTCTTCTGCGACTGGTACCACGACGGCCTGATTTATCGCGGCAAGCGCATCGTCAACTGGTGCCCCAACTGCACCACCGCTATCTCGGACGACGAGGCCGAGTACAAGGACGAGAAGGGCCACCTGTGGCACCTGCGCTACCCGCTGACCGAGCCGGTCAACGGCCAGGACTACATCGTCGTCGCCACCACGCGCCCCGAGACCATGCTCGGCGACACGGGCGTCGCCGTCTCCCCGAAGGATCCCGAGAAGGCCGCCTTTGTGGGTAAGACCGTCATGCTGCCGATTGTCAACCGCGAGATTCCTATCTTTGAGGATTGGCATGTCGACGCTAACTTTGGTTCCGGCTTCGTTAAGGTCACCCCAGCCCACGACCCCAACGACTACGCTATGGGCCAGGCTCACGACTTGCCGCAGATCAACATCTTCGACGAGCACGCGGTGGTCGTCGAGGGCTACGGCGAGTTCACCGGCATGAACCGCGATGAGTGCCGCGAGGCCGTCGTCAAGTGGTTCGACGAGCACGGTCTGCTCGACCACGTCGAAGAGCTCGACCACTCCGTCATGCACTGCTACCGTTGCGACTCCGCCCTGGAGCCGTGGCTGTCTGAGCAGTGGTTTGTGGCCGTCGACAAGCTCAAGGGGCCGGCGCTCGACGCCGTCAACTCCGGCAAGGTCACTTTCCACCCCGCGCGTTGGACGCAGACCTACACCACCTGGATGGAGAACCTTAAGGACTGGTGCATCAGCCGTCAGCTGTGGTGGGGCCACCGCATCCCCGTGTTCTACTGCGAGGACTGCGGCTGGGAGGACGCTCTTACCGAGGACACCGACGTGTGCCCCAAGTGCGGCGGCCATCACGTGCACCAGGACGAGAACGTGTTGGACACCTGGTTCAGCTCGCAGCTGTGGACCTTTGCCACGCAGGGCTGGCCGCAAAAGCCGGAGCTGCTCGAGGGCCATCACCCCACGACGGCACTCGTCACCGCACGAGACATCATCGCGCTGTGGGTCGCCCGCATGGTCATGAGTTCGCTGTATTTCTTGGACGAGGTGCCGTTTAAGGACGTCGTCATCTACCCGACGATCCTGGCCAAGGACGGCAGCCGCATGTCCAAGTCCAAGGGCAACGGCGTTGACCCCATGGATCTCATTGGTATGTACGGCGCCGACGCCATGCGCTTCAACTTGCTCACGCTGTGCACCAACAACCAGGACGTCAAGTTCGACGCGAACATCGACAAGAAGACCAAGAAACTCATCGACAGCCCGCGCACCGACCAGGCCAAGAGCTTTGTGACCAAGATCTGGAACGCCAGCCGCTTCCTGCTCATGAACATGGAGGGCTACACGCCCGGCGAGCCCGTCGTGGAGACCCCGGCCGACGCCTGGATGTTCAGCCGCCTGGCCAAGGCCGTGAAGATGGTCACAGAGGGCATCGAGAACTACACCTTTGGCGACATGGCCCGCGGCGTGCAGCAGTTCTTCTGGAACGAGGTCTGCGACTGGTACGTCGAGGTCACCAAGGCCCGCCTGAAGGGCGAGGGCCGTCTGCAGGCTCAGCGCAACCTGATCTTTGTGCTCGACACCTCCATTCGCCTGATGCACCCGCTCATGCCGTTTGTCACCGAGGAGATCTGGGACAACATGCCGGCGAGCGTGCTCGACCTGGATTCCGAGGGCAACGTGGATCGCGCCGAGGCGCTCATGATCGCCAAGTGGCCCGAGCCCGTCGACTACGCCAAGTATGTTGACGAGCCTGCCGAGCGCGCGTTTGAGCTGTGCCGTACCGTCGTGTCCGCCGCCCGTGCCACCCGTTCGCGCTATCGCTTGAGCCCCAAGGCTGAGCTCGACGTGGTCGTGCGCGCCGGTGCCGAGGACATCGAGAAGCTCGAGAGCCTGCGCTCGACCATCGAGCCGCTGGCCAACACGTCTTCGCTGGTTATGGGTACCGACGTCGAGAAGCCGGCTGCGAGCATCGCCGTGGTCGATAGCGGCGTCGAGGTCTTTGTGGTGCTCGAGGGCAAGGTTGACCTTTCGGCCGAGAAGGTACGCCTGGAGAAGGAGATCGCCGCGGCCCAGAAGGAGCTCGCCGGCTGCGAGAAGACGCTCGCCAACGAGGGCTTTGTGGCCAAGGCCGCGCCCGCAGTGGTCCAGAAGAAGAGGGACCGTGCAGCTGAGCTCAAGGAGATCCTGGCGGCGCTGACTGCTCAGGTTGCTGACTTCTCGTAAGCGGCACTGGGGGACGCGGTTTGGGGCATTGCTCGCTACTGCGGACACCTATTCCGCCGTTCTAACGAACGGCGGCTGACTCGACGCTGCAAACGCCTCTGATGGCCAATCTGCCGTTCAACTTCGGGCGCATGGGCATAAGCCCTATGCGCCCTTGTTTCACGGCACCTTGGCTCATCAGAGGCGTTTTCGCTGACTATCCTCAACCTATACTGTTTTATTTTTCTATGAATGGCGGTTCTAAAAATGCCTAAGCGTTCCGGCTTGTATACCGTTCCTTTTGAGTTTGATTTGCTTTCGTTTGATGAGGCTGTTGGGCTGGCTGCTGATACGGGGCGGATTTCTGGGGATGCTGGGCCTCTGCTTGAGACGGTTGTCGATATGCTCGATGAGCTGGAACGTCCGGACGAGCATTTCGATTGCATTCAGGTTGCCGGTACCAATGGCAAGACTTCGACCACGCGTTTTTCGGCTGCCATCCTTCGTGGTGAGGGGTTAAAGACCGCACTGTATACGTCTCCGCAGCTTGTGCGCTATCCCGAGCGCATGGAGGTCGATGGGCGCGTTGTGAGCGACGAGGCCTTTGCCCGTGGCGTTTCTGCCGCCGTCGAGGCGGGGCATCGCGTGAATGCCCGTCGTGTGGCGGCGGGGGAGTGCGCCTATACCATCACGCCGTTTGACCTGCTGACGGCTGCCGCACTGGTGGTGTTTGCCGAGGCCGCGGTAGATGTTGCTGTGCTCGAGGTTGGCATGGGCGGCCGTTGGGACGCCACGAGTGCGACCGATCCCGTTGCCGTTGCCATCACCGGCATCGGGCTCGACCACACGCGCATCCTGGGTGACACGCTCGAGGCCATTGCGGGGGAGAAGGCTGCGGTCATCAAGCCCGGACGTTTGGTTGTGCTGGGTGAGGGTACGCACGAGTCGAGCGTTCAGCGCGTGATGGATGCCCGTTGCCGCGAGTGCGGCGTCGTGCCGCTCGTGGTGAGCCACGCCACGACCAAGGTGCCGGCGCATGTGGGCGATACGGTTGAGTTCAGCTGCACCACGCCGCGTGCCATTTATACGTCGAGTATGGTCAAGCCGGCCTACCAGCCGCAGAATGCTGCGTGCGCGATTATGCTCTGCGAGGGGTATCTGGGTCACGAGCTCGACCATGAGACGCTTGATGCTTCGCTTATGAGCTGTCCCACGCCGGGTCGCTTTGATGTGCTGGGAACCGATCCGCTCAAGCTGATAGATGCCTGCCATAACCCCCAGAGCTGCGAGAACTTTGTGAGCGCGCTGGACGAGATCGACCCGTGCGTGGAGAATCGCCCCACGCTGCTGTGCGCTGCGCTGGCCGACAAGGATGTTGCGGGCATCGTCGATGTGCTGATCCCGGCCTTCCCGCGTGTAGTCGTAACGCAGACCGATTCCGATCGCGCCCTACCGGCAGAGGAACTCGCTGCCCTGGTGGACGCGGACAAGCTTGCGGGCGTTTACCCTAGCGTGTCCGAGGCCCTCGCAGCTTTCGAGGCCGCGGGCGAGCCTTTCGTAGCGGCAGGCACCATCACCCTAGCCGGCGAAGTGGCAGGCTTGCTGCGCTAACCCATCCCCTCATCAGTTGCGGTGAAATAGGGACTGTTTTATGGGCTAGAAGCCTTAAACAGTCCGTATTCCACCGCAACTTCTAGGGGAGCTTTGGTGGCGTGCCTAGTCTAGGCGGACCGGATCGTGGGGGTAGGCGTTGAGAATCTCGACGCCGTTCTCGGTCACCAGGGCCAGGTCCTCGATGCGGACACCGGTGCGGCTGGGGAGGTAGATGCCCGGTTCGATGGAGAACGTCATGCCCGGCTCCACGACCTGCTCGTTGACGAGCGAGACGTCGCCTGGCTCGTGGTCCTGCAGGCCGATCGAGTGTCCCAGGCGATGCGTAAAGTATTCGCCGTAGCCCGCGTCCTCAATCACGTCGCGCGCGGCGCGGTCCAGGTCGCACATGCGCACGCCCGGTGCGATGAGCGCTTCGGCGGCCTCGTTGGCGCGGCGCACGATGTCGTAGATGCGTGCCGTCTCCTCGTCCGGCTCGCCCCAAAAGAACGTGCGCGTCATGTCCGAGCAATAGTTGCAGCGGCGTCCGCCAATGTCGAACAGCACCACGTCGCCGCGCTTGAGCACGGTGTCGTCGGGTTCGTGATGCGGGTCGCCGGCGTTGGCGCCAAAGCTCACGATGGGCGGAAAGCTAAAGCCCTCGCAGCCGTGCTTGCGATACAGGCCGAGCATTTGGTCGGCGATTTCGCGCTCCGTCACGCCCTCGTGGACGAGTTTGATCGCGTCGGCCATCACGGCGTCGTTGACTGCCGAGGACACGCGCATGAGCTCCTGCTCGGCGGCGTCTTTGTAGGTGCGCGCGGCGGTGACGGCAAAGTCGCCCAGGAAAAACTCGCTCGCGGCGTGGCGCTCCATGAGCGGCATCAAAAAGCCGGAACGCATGACAGTGTCGATGCCAAGCGGCTTGGCTGGGTCGATCTCACTCGCGATGGCGTCGGTCACGACATCGGTATCGGTGTGGTAGGCGACGCGGGCATTGTCGTACTCGGGCAGCTGATGCAGGGCATTGACCAAGATCACGGGCTCGTCATCGCGCGCGAGCAGCACGCCGCAAAAACGCTCGAACATATCGGCATAAAAGCCGGTCAGGTAATAAATCGACCACGGGTCGTTTACGAGCAGCTGCGCGCCGGGGTGCTGAGCCTCGAGCGCATCGAGCACGCGCACCACACGCTGGTCATCGATATGTGCCATACATCGTCCTTTCGCTAGGCTGCCACCATGGTATCCCAAGCCCGGCACATAGGGACGTTCCTTTTATGACGGCACCGGGGGACACTCCTTGCAAAAGCAGCTAAAAGAGCCCCGTCCCAATTTAGCTACTCGATGTCCATGCTGGCGATTAGGTTGATATTGGTGTTGAGGAGGTCCTTCAGCACGACGTCGCCCATGCGGATGGGGGCGTTGACGACTAGGCCTCGGATGAGGGCCATGGCTTGGGCGTGGAGTTCTAGCGGGATGGCTTCGGCCGTGCGCACGGGGAGCAGGGCTTCGTCGCCGCCGGAGACGGCCACGGTCGTCGTGAGCACGCGCATGGGGCAGGTGAGCTCCTGATGTGCGAACGTATCGCCGCGCGGGCAGTTGTTACCGGTTACGGAGCGCACTTCCACCACGGCGCCATTGGCGTCGCGCTCCACCTCTACGGTCAGAAGGCATTCGGATGGGCAGGTCGTACAGTTGAACTGCAACGTTTCGGTCGCATTCGTGCTCATGAGCTATGCCTCCTCAATGGGATCGACGGACAAGACAATCTTGCTGGCACCCAGGTCGAGCGCCTGCTTGATGACCTTTGCCGGCAGTGGGAAGCTTTCCATTACACTCGGTTTAAACGGGCGGACCTTGCCTGCAAACAGCTCCACGCCGCCAGCAAGAATGCGCACGCGGGCGGCATCGACTGGTCGGCGCACACGGAAGTTGAGTTTGGTGAGCGCCACAGCCGTAATGCGTCCCGGCAGTGCGTATCCCGCAATGCCGGCAGGGGAGACGGTGAGCTCGCAGTCCGGAACGGCGCCCGCGCCGGTTCCCAGCGCGTACGCCGCCGCAGCTGCGCCAGCTCTCTCGGACTCACACGTTACGTTGTCGGCCAGGTCGTGCACGTGCAGCACGTTGCCGCAGGCAAAGATGCCTGGTACGCCCGTCTGCAGACTCTGGTCCACCACGGCGCCGCGCATGCGCGGGTCAAGCTCTACGCCCGCGGCAACCGAAAGCTCGTTCTCGGGAATCAAGCCCACCGAAAGCAGCAGCGTGTCGCACGGAATAATGCGCTCGGTCCCCGGAATGGGCGCTAGGCGTTCGTCGACTTGGCTCACCTCCACGGCTTCCAGGCGGTCATGCCCGACCACGCGCGTTACCGTGGTGGACAGATGTAGCGGAACGCCAAAGTCGTCCAGGCAGTTCTTGACGTTGCGGCGCAGACCGTTGGCGTACGGCATGAGCTCGTACACGCCCTCGACCGAAATCCCCTCGAGCGTGCAGCGACGTGCCATGATCAGCCCGATATCGCCCGAACCCAAAATGACGGCGCGCGAGCCGGGTTTGAGGTTCTCGATATTGATGTATCGCTGCGCCAGGCCTGCCGTAAACACACCGGCGGGACGGCTGCCGGGGATCTTGATCTCGCTGCGGGTGCGCTCGCGGCACCCCATGGCAAGGACGACCGCCCGTCCGGTGAGCTGCAGCATGCCGGCGGGGCTCATGAGCGTGACGGTATGGACCGCGGTGTCTTCCGCAGGCTCGCCTGAATCAATCCCAAGCACCATGCTGTTTAGGAACAGCGCAATGTCGGTTGCGTGCACCTTGTCGATAAAGCGCTGCGCGTACTCGGGACCGGTGAGCTCCTGTTTAAAGTGCGACAGGCCAAAGCCGGGGTGGATGCACTGGCGGAGGATTCCACCCAGGTGCTGCTCGCGCTCCACGATGGCCACGCGCGCTCCGGCCTTATGCGCGGCCAGCGCGGCAGCCATGCCGGCAGGTCCGCCGCCGATAACGACCACGTCGAAGGCTCGCGTTTGTACGGCTTCCACGACGCCGCAATCAATCGCGTTCGATTTGAATTCCGCCATCCTAGCGCACCCCCTTCAAAGGCCCCTCGACCAGCCAGGAGCCGGCGTCCTCCAGTAATACCTCGCTGGGGTCGCAGCCCAGCTCGCGGGCAAGAATCGTCTCCACACGGCTCTGGCAAAAGCCGCTCTGGCACCGACCCATGCCGGCACGACAGCGGCGCTTGACGCCCTCGACCGAAACCGCGCCCGGTTGGCGTCGAATCGCGGCCACAATCTCGGCCTCGGGCACCGTCTCGCAGCGGCAAACAATCTGCCCCCACGCGGGATCGGACTCAATGAGTTCTTCCTTGCGCGCAAGCGGCGCGAGGTCAAAGTCGTCCTGCGCGCGGCGGATCGGGTTCCAATCGGCACGTTCGCGCAGGGCTACGCCGGAATTGCGCAGTACCTGCTCCATGCGCTCGGCAATGGCCGGTGCGCTCGCCACGCCCGGCGACTGGATGCCCGCCGCCTGGAATAGCCCCGGCACCACGGCCGACTGCCCAATAAAAAAGTCGTTTGTACCCTGAATGACCGGGCGCCCGCCGGCGAACGCGCGCACCACGCGGCGCGTGTCCAGATCGGGCACCAGCTTGCGCGCACCGGTCAGGAGCGCGTTGATATCGGTCGCGTAGGTCTGTGTATCGCCCGGCTCGCGCACGGCGGCGGTCGCGGTAATCACGGTGTTGCCGTGTACGGTACCCGTGACGATAACGCCCTTGGACACCGGCGTGGGAACGGGGTAGAGTGGCATCAGCGCGCGGTTCTTTGTCCAGCACCACGATGTTGCCCTGGCGCCAGACCATCTGGAACTCCTCGGCGCCCGCCATATGCGAGATGTCCGCGGCGCCGTTGCCCGCGGCGTTGATCATGTAGCGGCAGCGCACGTCTCCGGCGGGCGTCGCCAACGTAAAGCGCACGTCGTCGCCCGAGCCCGCGATTTCAATCGCTTCCACCGGCGCAGACCGCATAAACGTCACCCCGTTGGCCACGGCGTTCTCCAGTGCGGCGATGGCAACCTCAAACGGGTCGACAAAACCGGTCGAAGGGCACCACAACGCGCATGTTGCATCGGCACTGGCGCGCGGCTCCAGCTCGTGGATGCGGTCGGGTCCGACAATCGACAGTTCGGGTACGCCGTTGACAAGGCCGTTGCTGCGCAGCTGCTCCAGATGCGCGCGGTCCTCGTCGTTAAAGCCCAACACCATCGACCCGGTGCGGCGGAACAAAAATCCCAGCTCCTGGGCCCACGTGCCATATAGCTCGCAGCCGCGGGCGTTGACCTGCGCCTTTACGGTTCCCGGAGCCGGATCGTAGCCGGCGTGAACCAGGCCGCCGTTGGCCTTCGAGGCGCCCAGCGCAATGTCGTTGGCCGCCTCGACCACGCATATGGACAGGTCATAGCGCGCGAGCTGCCGCGCGATGGCGCACCCGGTGATGCCGGCGCCCACAATCGCGATATCAAACGTTTCTGCCACGGTGCCTCCCAGACGAGTTGACAGGCTGTCAATAAGACTATCCTACGGTCTGCACACTCCCAGCGCGGCGGCAATGCGGTGAACAGCCCCGCAACACCCGCCAACGGCAGAAAAGGGGAGACGTGGCAACGTCGACAACCTCGTCCGCCGACAACTACGGCAACCTTTCGTCTCAATCTGGAACAGCTAGCTGAGGATTTGGGTTCTAGATGTTACAGATCAAGACAAACCTTCCGGCGGATTTTGAATGTCTCGATCTGTAACAGTTAGACGAGGATTTGGGTTCCAGATGTTACAGATTGAGACGTTAGTCTGGCGCCCCTTCCGTTCGTCTCGATCTGTAACATCTAGACCCGGATTTCGCCTCCACCTGTTACAGATTGAGATGTTTGTGTCCGCGCCAGCCCCGTACCCAGCCGTAGTCCCATATAAACAAACCCCGTGGTAAACTTGACTGGACTGTAAATAATCCGAAAGGTACCCGTAATGTCCAAGTACATCTCCGAGCTCATGTCGCCGCAGCTTATGGGCGTCGTCTATGCCTTCGTTGGCTTTATCATCGCCCTGTATGTGCTGTCGGTCGTCTATGTGTTCATCGATGCCCGCCGCCGCGGCGCCAGCGCCTACGTGGCATGGGGCATCATTGCCCTCATCCCGTTTGTAGGCCTCATCGCCTACCTGGTCCTGCGCCCGCACTCCTACGCGTCCGACCGCGAGGAGCAGGAGCTGGATATGGCCCTGCGCGAACGCCAGCTTGCCCAGTACGGCACCTGCCCGCAGTGCGGCGCCCCCATCGAGAAGGACTTTGTCGTCTGCCCGGTGTGCGACACTCAGGTTCGCAACGTCTGCCCCAGCTGCCATCGCCCGCTCGATGCGCACTGGAAGGTCTGCCCCTACTGCCGAACTCGCATCCAGTAACGCATCCATCGCCGGGCCGGCCGTAAGCCACGGGCTCCTCGCACCCCGCGCATCCCACGGCCGCCACGCGCCCCGCGCCGCCCCACACGATGAAGCATGCGTAGAAAATCGCCCGCCGTGCCATTAAGGTGCGGCGGGCGCTTGTATACCAAGGCAACCTGCCTATAATGATGCAAGTCAAAAACGCCGAGCGCATCGCACGCACTTGCATCAGGCATCCGAGAGGAGAAAACATACCCATGAAGGCACTCTACAATGACGGTTCGGTGGCCGAGCTCCCGCAGGACGAGGTCACGCACGTCATCCGCCACTCCGCCGCGCACATCATGGCGCAGGCCATCAAGCGCCTGTACCCCCAGGCCGATTTTGCCTACGGTCCCGCGACCGACAACGGTTTTTACTACGACGTCGACCTGCCCGAGGGCGTCAAGATCAGCGAGGACGACTTCCCCGCGATCGAGGCCGAGATGAAAAAGATCGTCAAGGAGAACCTCAAGTTCACCGTCTTTGAGAAGCCCCGCGCCGAGGCCATCGCCCTTATGGAGGAGCGCGGCGAGAAGTACAAGGTCGAGCACATCGGCGACCTGGACGACGACGCCCGTATCACCTTCTACCAGCAGGGCGACTACATCGACATGTGCGTCGGCCCCCATATCTGCTACACCAAGGCGCTGAAGGCCTTTAAGCTTACCGGCGTCTCGGGCGCTTACTGGAAGGGCGACAAGGACAACAAGATGCTCACCCGCATCAACGGCGTCGCCTTTGCCACCAAGGAAGAGCTCGACGAGCACATGCACATGCTGGAGGAGGCCAAGAAGCGCGACCACCGCAAGATCGGCCGCGAGATGGACCTCTTTATGATGCGCGACGAGGCCCCCGGCTTCCCGTTCTTCCTGCCTAACGGCATGATCCTTAAGAACACGCTGCTGGACTACTGGCGCGAGATCCACCACAAGGCCGGCTACGTGGAGATCTCCACGCCGCTTATCATGAACAAGCAGCTGTGGAAGACCTCGGGCCACTGGGACCACTACAAGGACAACATGTACTCCACTGTCATCGACGACGAAGAGTACTGCATTAAGCCCATGAACTGCCCGGGCGGCGTGCTGGTGTACGCCTCCAAGCCGCACTCCTACCGCGAGCTGCCCATCCGCGCCGGCGAGATTGGCCTGGTGCACCGCCACGAGCTGCGCGGCGCCCTGCATGGCCTGTTCCGCGTGCGCTGCTTTAACCAGGACGACGCCCACCTGTTTGTGCGTCCCGACCAGCTGACCGACGAGATCGTGGGCGTGGTTAACCTCATCGACTCCGTGTACCAAAAGTTTGGCTTTAAGTATCACGTTGAGCTTTCCACCCGCCCCGAGGACTCCATGGGTTCGGACGAGGACTGGGCGCGCGCCGAGGAGGGCCTGCGCACCGCTCTGGAGAAGCTGGGCATGGACTACGAGGTCAACGAGGGCGACGGCGCCTTCTACGGCCCCAAGATCGACTTCCACCTGGAGGACTCGCTCGGCCGTACCTGGCAGTGCGGTACCGTACAGCTCGACTTCCAGATGCCGCTCAACTTTGACCTGGAGTACGTGGACGCCGACGGCACCAAGAAGCGCCCCATCATGCTGCACCGCGTGTGCTTTGGCTCCATCGAGCGCTTCATCGGTATTCTGATTGAGCACTTTGCGGGCAAGTTCCCCACCTGGCTGGCTCCCGTGCAGGTCAAGGCACTTCCGGTTTCCGAAAAGAGCCGCGACTACGCCCACGAGGTGTGCGCCAAGCTGGAGGAGGCCGGCATTCGCGTGGTCTGCGACGACCGCGACGAGAAGATCGGCTACAAGATCCGCGAGGCTCGCAGCATCGACCGCGTGCCCTACATGCTCATCCTGGGCGAGAAGGAGGTCGAGGCCGGCAACATCTCCGTCCGCGATCGCTCCAACGAGACCGTTCAGATGAGCGTTGACGAGTTTGTTGCGAAGGTGACCGAGGAGATCAAGACTCGCGCCTAAGGCAAACTTCACAACAATTAATAAAGGCGACCGTCCACAAAGGGCGGTCGCCTTTTTTCATGTCAAAATTAGAAAAGCCGCTGGTTGAGCGGCTTTTTTTGTTGCACAAAAAGGTACAGGTTTTTGTATCTTTCGACAAACGTCATTATACGAGCAATCAATCAGCGTTTGCCCAGATTACGCAAAATGTACTGCTAATAGGTGCATCTCCATACCCCTCTACAAAAACCTGTACTTTTGCGACTGCGCCTAGCTGCGAGCGAGAAGCCTGTTCTAAACGCCCCTGCATTTGCGTGCATCGCAAAGCCAAAAGAGGGGGGCGAGAACATGGAACAGACGGTACGGCGCCAAGAGCAGCTGCCCGGCGCATTTAACGGCACCACCACCAACAGCCAGCACGGCCGCGTCCGCTGGTATCTGGTTCATACCCCCAATGGAAAAGAGCGCGAGACCTGCGAAAAGGTCCGCCGCATTATCCCGCACAACCTGATGCAGGACGCTTTTGTGATGCAAAAGGAGTTCTGGTTTAAGCGGGACGGCGCATGGTCGCTCCAAACCAAACCTATGTACAAGGAATACTTCTTCGTCGCCACGCACGATGCCGCCGCGCTCGATAGGGCTTTGGCCCAATTGAGCTTTGGCTGTCGCATCGCCGGCAGTAAGGAGCGGGCGTACATGCCCATGCCGGACGATGCGCAGGATTGGTACCGCAGCGTGCTGGACGACGACGGCGTGGTGCGCAACAGCGTTGCGCGCATAGAAGACGGCGTGTTGCACATAGAACAGGGGCCCTTGGTGGGGCAAGAGGCCCGCGTAAAGAAAATCGACCGTCATAAACGCTGGTGCCTGGTAAACGTGGGCGAGGGTGACTCCACATTTAGGGAGCTGCTACCGCTTGATGTTCCCAGCAAAACGTAAGGGAGACGTTGCACCGGCAAATTACTTGATTTTGGATTCATAGATGGGGGGGGGTTCCTGGGGACAGGAACGTTAGTTTTATTGTGGCTGCTAAAGATGTAACAGAGAGTAATGCGCCCGCGGGGGCGGCGCTGATTGCTCAGGCCATGGGTCGGCGCGAGGGCGCCGGCCGCCACAAGGCCATGCAATCCATCATGGACTGGGACCGCTCGCGCCTGGCCTATAGGGCCGTAAAGCGTGCGTTCGACATCGTTTTCAGCGGTGTCGCGCTCGTCGCCATCGCGATCCCGAGTCTAATTCTCGCCGCTGCCATCCGCCTGGAGAGCGAGGGCAACCCCTTCTACAGCCAGATCCGCGTGGGCCAGACCCACCGCGACGGCAGCCTGTCAACCTTTCGCATGTGGAAGTTCCGATCAATGTACAAGGACGCCGACGAACGCCTCGCTGAGCTCAAAGGGCGAAACGAGATCGCCGGCGCCATGTTCAAGATGAGGGAGGACCCCCGCGTCACCAAGATCGGCAGGTTCATCCGCAAGCACTCCATCGACGAGTTCCCACAGTTCCTCAACGTGTTCCTGGGTCAGATGTCCGTCGTCGGCCCGCGCCCGCCGCTGCCGAACGAAGCCGCGGAGTACACCGAGTACGACCTGCAGAGGCTAGCGGTGAAGCCAGGTATTACGGGGCTCTGGCAGGTTACGGAGCGAAACTCCACCGGGTTCGACGGCATGGTCCGCCGTGATCTCGAGTACATAGCCAAGCGCGGAATCGTCATGGATCTCAAGATCGTCCTCCTCACGGTTCTGGAGGTCTTCAACGGAAGCGATGCGTACTAATGCCTAACTCTAATGCTCGATTCGAATCGGAGAAGAAAATGAAGATTGCCGTCGCCGGTACCGGCTACGTCGGCCTGTCCCTCGCCGTCCTGCTCTCGCAGCACAACGAGGTCCATGCGCTGGACATCGTTCCCGAGAAGGTCGAGAAGATCAACAACTTCGTGTCGCCCATCCAGGACAACGAGATCGAGCGCTTCCTAGCAGAGGCAAAGGCGGGGGAGCGCGAACTCGACCTGCACGCCACCGTCGACGTGGTCGAGGCCTACGCTGGCGCCGACTTCGCCGTCATCGCTACGCCCACCAACTACGACAGCGACAGGAACTTCTTCGACACGAGCTCCGTGGAGGCCGCCATCGCCGCCGTGCGCTCTGTGAACCCGGACGCGTGGATCGTCATCAAGTCGACCATCCCCGTCGGCTACACCGCTGGCCTTCGCGAGAGGCTGGGCGACGGCAAGATCTTCTTCAGTCCCGAGTTCCTGCGCGAGAGCAAGGCTCTGTACGACAACCTGCACCCCAGCCGCATCGTGGTAGGCGCGCCCAAGGACGACCCCGAGGCCGTTATAGCCGCCGAGAAGTTCGCCGGCCTGCTCGCGCAGGGCGCCGACCCCGCCGAGCTCGAGCGCGTGAACGCCGACGGCACCGTGGGCATCCCCGAGCTCGTGCTGGGCACCACCGAGGCCGAGGCCGTCAAGCTCTTCGCCAACACCTACCTGGCGCTGCGCGTGGCCTACTTCAACGAGCTCGACACCTACTGCGAGGTTCGCGGCCTCAACACCCGCGACGTCATCGACGGCGTGTGTCTGGAGCCGCGTATCGGCAGCCACTACAACAACCCCAGCTTCGGCTACGGCGGCTACTGCCTGCCCAAGGACACCAAGCAGCTGCTGGCCAACTACAAGGACGTGCCCCAGAACCTGATCGAGGCCATCGTGGAGGCCAACCGTACCCGCAAGGACTTCGTGGCCGACGAGGTGCTGCAGATGGTGTGGGACCGCGTGTACGCCGGCAAGGAGAGGCCGGTCGTGGGCGTGTTCCGCCTGACGATGAAGTCCAACTCCGACAACTTCCGCGCGAGCTCCATCCAGGGCGTCATGAAGCGCGTGAAGGCCAAGGGCGTGCCCGTGGTGGTCTACGAGCCCACGCTGGACGCGCCGGAGTTCTTCGGCTCCGAGGTCACGCACGACCTTGGGGCCTTCAAGGCCGGCTGCGACGTGATCGTCGCCAACCGCTGGAGCGACGAGCTCGCGGACGTGGCGGACAAGGTCTATACACGCGACCTGTTTAAACGAGACTAGGTGGTATGAATGGCAAATAGAAAAGTCCTCGTCACCGGAGCCGCCGGCTTTATTGGCGCGTTCCTCGTCAAGAAGCTGCTCGAGGAGACCGATGATGTGATCGTCGGCCTCGACAACCTCAACAGCTACTACGACCCCGGTATTAAGGACGCGCGCCTTCGCATGCTGGCCGAGGCCGACACAGACGGCCGCTTCACCTTCGTGCGCGGCGATTTGTGCGACGCCGCCCTCATCGAGCGCCTGTTCGCACAGAACGGCTTCGACGTCGTGGTGAACCTCGCCGCCCAGGCGGGCGTACGCTACTCCATCGAGAACCCGCGCGCCTACCTCGAGAGCAACCTCGTCGGCTTCTTCAACATCCTCGAGGCCTGCCGCCACCACCCGGTCAAGCACCTGGTCTACGCCAGCTCAAGCTCCGTTTACGGCGGCAACAAGAAGGTTCCGTTCTCCGAGGAGGACCGCGTCGACTCGCCGGTCTCGCTCTACGCCGCCACCAAGAAGTCCAACGAGCTCATGGCCGCCGCCTACTCCAAGCTCTACTCCATCCCCGCGACCGGCCTCCGCTTCTTCACGGTGTACGGCCCCATGGGCAGGCCCGACATGGCCTACTTCGGCTTCACCGAGAAGCTGCGCCGAGGCGATACCATCAAGATCTTCAACATGGGCGACTGCCGCCGCGACTTCACCTACGTCGACGACATCGTCGAGGGCGTCAGGCGCGTCATGGACGCCGCGCCCGAGGTGAAGATGGGCGAGGACGGGCTGCCGCTCGCCGCGCACCGCGTCTACAACATTGGCAACTCGCACCCCGAGAACCTGCTCGACTTCGTCGACACGCTGCAGCGCGTGCTGGTGGAGGAGGGCGTGCTCCCGGCCGACTATGACTTCGAGTCCCATAAACAGCTCGTGCCCATGCAGCCCGGCGACGTGCCCGTCACCTACGCCGACACCACGGCGCTCCAGCGCGACCTGGGCTACAAGCCCGCGACGCCGCTCGAGGACGGCCTGAGGGCCTTCGCCAAGTGGTATCGCGAGTATTACGGGGGTTGTTGCTAGCGTGCGGATAGCAATGATTGGACATAAGCGATTTGGCTCTCGTGAAGGCGGTGTCGAAGTTGTTGTTACGGAGCTGGCTCGCCGCATGGCTGCCCTAGGCCATGAGGTTACATGCTATGACCGTTCTGGTTCTGACGTGATGACTGGAGAGTCGACAGCTCTTTCCGAGCGTGTTGTCGACGGCGTGCGCATTGTGCCGGTTAAGACAATTGATAAGAAGGGCCTCGCTGCACTTTCTTCGTCTTATTTTGCGACTCGACAGGCGATTAAGGACCGTCCCGACGTGATTCATTACCACGCCGAGGGACCCTGTGTCCCACTGCCACTTGCCTGTCGGGCAGGAATTCGCACCGTTGCAACGATCCACGGTCTTGATTGGCAGCGAGCCAAGTGGGGACGACTTGCTAGCACTTATATCAAGATGGGCGAGAAGGCGGCTGCAACCCAATCGAATGAGCTGATTGTTCTATCGTCGTCTGCGAAGGCTTATTTCAAGCAGGAATACGGTCGCGAGGCCGCTCTCATACACAATGGAGTGGAAATCCGTGAGTGTATTGATGCCAGTTTAATTGCTGGGCGTTGGGGCCTATCTCGTGGCGACTACATCTTGTATCTTGGCCGACTGGTGCCCGAGAAACGTTGCGATTTGCTTGTCGATGCTTTCCGCCAGCTCGATACCGATAAACGGTTAGTCATTGCTGGTGGGGGTTCTGACACTGATGCGTTTGAACTTGAGCTTAGAAAGCGGGCTGCTTCTGATCCGCGCGTCGTTTTCACCGGATTCGTCACGGGCGACCTTCTCGCCGAGCTCTATTCGAATGCATATGTCTACGTGCTCCCTTCCGATGTGGAAGGTATGCCCCTTTCTCTTATGGAAGCCATGTCCTACGGGACATGTTGCGTTACGAGCGATGTGCCCGAATGCGCTGACGTTCTTGGAAGCTCCGGCGCAACTTTTGCCAAAGGCAACGTTTCTGAGCTTACTCGCGTCCTTCGCAGCCTTCTGGATAATCCGGAAAGGGTCAACAAGCTCGGCGAGAGCGCTCGCGAGCGCGTGAGAAATAACTATGACTGGGATTCCGTCGTCGAACGGACCCTCGAGCTTTATCAAGGAGAGGCCCGATGAAGATAATCTTGGCGAATTATCGCTACTATGTCTCGGGCGGTCCCGAGATTTATATGTTCAACGTTAAGCGCCTTCTCGAAGACGCTGGGCATACTGTTATTCCGTTTTCGGTCCGCAGCCCGCTTAATGAGGATACGCCATATTCTCGTTATTTTCCCCATGGGAAGAGCGAGTCGGGTGACGCCTACTTTAACAACGTTAAGAAGACTCCGAAGAACGTCGCTCGTTTGCTCTCCTGCGCTTTCTATAACCGCGAGGCATATGAGAATCTGCGACGTCTTATCCGGGACGAGAGGCCGGACGTCGTCTACGTCCTGCAACAGATTAACGCGCTTTCTCCGAGTATCTTCAAGGCTTGTCACGATGAAGGCGTAAGGGTTGTCCACAGGCTTTCGGATTTCAATATTATGTGCCCCCGTTCCGATTTTCTCTGCAACGGGGAGGTCTGTACGGCTTGTATCAACGGTGATTACTCCAAAGCCGCCGATATGTCCTGCTGCCACGGCTCGAGGGCCACAACTGCAGTGCGTATCGCGTCAATGAAGTTCCACCGCCGCAAGCGCCTTTTTGATTATGTTGATGCATTTGTCTGTCCCTCTGCATTCACGGCGTCTCTTCTGGAAAAGTCCGGTGTGTCGGAAGAGAAAATCAATGTTGTTCCGACGTTTACTATGGCTCCTTCTCTGTTTGAGGACGGTCCTACCGCGGGAAAGTACGCTCTCTATCTTGGTAGGATCAGTCCCGAAAAGGGCGTTGATCTAACCGTAGGCGCCGCCATGTGTAACAGCGGTGTAAGGCTTAAGATCACCGGGCGTACCGACGACGAGTACGCTGCGTCAATTAAAGCGGCTGTAGAAGAGGCCGGTATATCGGACCGCGTGGATTTCGTGGGTTTCGTCAAGGGTGAAGAGAAGGAACGCCTTATCGATGGCGCCGCATGCGTTCTCTGCCCTTCGACTTGGTTTGAGAACATGCCCAATACGGTGCTCGAGGCCTACGCACATGGCAAGCCGGTTGTCGTTTTCGATATCGGCTGCATGCCGGAGTTGGTGGAGAACGGGGAGACGGGGTCCGTGCTTCCCCTGGGCGACGTTGATGCGCTTTCGAAAACCATCGCCTTTTACCTGGAGAATCCGGATGAAGCCAGACGCCAGGGTATGAATGGCCGCAATAAAGTGCTTACGAAATATACACCGCAGAACCATCTCGAAAAGCTTGAAGCGATTCTTGATCCTGCCTGCGCTAAGAAAGAGGACTAATCCACATGGCTGAAAAGACACTCAACGGTACCGTCATCGTAACCTACCGCTGCAACGCGCGCTGCACCATGTGCAACCGCTACAAGGCTCCGAGCCGCCCGGAGGAGGAGCTCTCCATCGAGACCATCAAGAAGCTCCCCAAGATGTACTTCACCAACATCACCGGCGGCGAGCCCTTCATCCGCCAGGACCTCAAGGACATCGTGCGCGAGCTCTACAAGAAGTCCGACCGCATCGTCATCTCCACCAACGGCTTCTTCACCGACCGCATCATCGACCTGTGCGAGGAGTTCCCCAACGTCGGTATCCGCATCTCCATCGAGGGCCTGCAGCAGACCAACGACAAGATCCGCGGCCTGGAGAACGGATACAACCGCGGCTACGCCACTCTCAAGAAGCTCGTCGAGCTCAAGCACCCCGACGTGGGCTTCGGCATGACGGTGCAGGACCTCAACGCGCCCGACCTGGTGCCGCTCTACAAGATCTCCGACGAGCTGGGCATGGAGTTCGCCACGGCGTCGCTTCACAACAGCTTCTACTTCGTCGAGGCCAAGAACATCATCCACGACCGACCCATGGTGGCCAAGAACTTCGAGGACCTGGTCAACGAGCTGCTCAGGTCCAACAGCCCCAAGAAGTGGTTCCGCGCCTACTTCAACCACGGCCTCATCAACTACGTCTACGGCCAGCCTCGCCTGCTGCCGTGCGACATGGCGTTCGACACCTTCTTCATCGACCCCTACGGCGACGTCATGCCCTGCAACGGCACCAAGGACAAGGAGGTTATGGGCAACCTCAACGAGGAGTCCTGGGACGAGCTCTGGAACTCCGACCAAGCTGAGAAGGTTCGCACGAAGGTCCGCCACTGCGACCGCAACTGCTGGATGATCGGCTCGGTGAGCCCGGCCATGCACAAGTACATCTGGAAGCCCGGCTGGTGGGTACTCAAGCACAAGGTGAAGGCGCTGTTCACCAAGAGGCCCTATGACATGCATGAGCTTAAGGTCGTGCGCGACTACGAGGAGGGCCGCGTGACCAAGGAGCAGCTCGACGCCTGCTCGACTTGCGACCTGTGCGCCAAGATCAACGATGGTTTGTCCGAGGCGTCGAAGGCGGACGCTCACGTGTATGAAACGCATGAGGCAATGTAGGGGTATAGCGTTGTCGGCCTCTGGCCTTACTATTTTGCGCGCAGATAGCAAGTTTTCTTAGTTATTTTGCTCGGAAGACAAGTCATCTTTTTTCTACTCGCAAGAGGAGGTATCTAAGCTTGCATTGCCCGAAGATGCGGGGCAAAGGTGAATTTGCGTTTGGCGTTATAGCTCTTTTCGTCTGCTTATTTGCCTATTGCTCTTCTCTGATAACTTATAGAATTAGTTTTGTTATTTTTGCTTTGAGTATCATGCTGATGATTGCCCTTGCCGTTCGAAGTGGCAGGATTGTGTCCTTTGATCTGAGGGCAATCGTGCCACTATTGCCATGGGGCGCGGTTGCTGTTATGGCTGCTATCGGATTTGTACTGGGCGGTGGTTACGACCTTTCTGCAACTATTGCCCTTGTCTCCGTAGTTGTTATTAGTTATTTTGCAGCTGAAAACCCTAATTGGATTCTCCCTGCCGTTAAAGTTTTTATTGGGGTTTTACTCATTTTTGCATTGGCAACTATTGCCTGCTATGTAGCGCCTCAGCTCTATACTGGTTTTATAAAACCGACGTTCTATTCAAATGTGCCAATGGCAATGGACTATCGATCGGGTTTAGCGTCACACTATAGTCATAATGGAACTTTCTGCACGATAGGCTTAATACTCGCTTCCTCTATGTCCTTTTATGGCAGCGAGTCAAGTTCAACTAAACGGTTCTACGGCATTCTTGCGTTAATTTTCTTTATTGCTCTTGTTTTGACTACAAAAAGGGCTCATTTGTTGTGCGGGATTTTTGCTATTGGTTTGGTTTACTTGCTTTCTGGCAATAGCCATAAATATCTTAAGGCTATTGGAGCCACGGTATTGGTGCTGCTTGCCGTGGCTATCCTTGCGCCTCTTGTTCCTGGCGTTGAGGCGACAATCGAAAGATTGAATTCAACCTTTTCCAGTGGTACCAGCTTCGAGGACAACGTTAACAATAGGACATTTCTTTGGAATTACGCCCTTAATGGCCTTTCCCAGGCACCCTTATTTGGCCATGGCTGGACTAGCTACTGCTATCGTTGGCCTGACGGTTTTACTATTACATATATGGCGCACAATGAGCTCCTTAATCTTTTATATGAAACCGGGTTTTTTGGAACTGCCTTGGTTCTTGCTAGCTGTCTAACAAGTTTTGTATTGACCTTCACGACTATTTCGAGGGTTGTGGAGGGGCAACAAAAAGCTTTTCTACGCCTTTCACTTTGCATTCAGGTTTTCTTTTTAAGCTATGCGTTCACGAGCGGAGCTCTATTCACAACGATTCCAAACCTGATTACGTATTTCTTTGCTATCGCGATAACTTGCAGCCTCCGGTGGAATTCAATTTCCCGCCAAAATGCTGCGTAAGAGCAACGGAGATAATTAATGGGAAAAAGTAGTAAAGCAGTTCAGTATATGAAGCATCCTTTGAGAGCTTACTCATTAATCTCAAAATGGGGATGGACTCGCTGCTTGCCTGATGAAATTCACTTAAAAATAATGTATAGGGCGCTGATTGGAAAGAATATCAATCTTGATAATCCAAAAGGCTTTAACGAGAAGCTGAACTGGCTAAAGCTTCATGATCGTAACCCCCTCTACAATATCCTTGTTGACAAGCTGGCTGTTAAGCAGTGGGTCGCTGACAAAATTGGCGCTCAATACGTTTCTGAGACTTATGACTCTTGGGACCGTGTCGAGAGCATAAGCCTCGAGAATCTTCCCAATCAGTTCGTGCTTAAGACGAATCATGACAGCGGCGGAGTTGCTATCTGCCGCGACAAGTCCTCGTTTGATTTTGATGCGGCCAAGAGGGTTCTTCGTAGACACCTCAATAGTAATTATTTTTGGTGGACAAGGGAGTGGCCCTATAAGGATGTTACCCCCATGGTCATGGCGGAGGAGTATCTCGAGGATGAAGGCTTCGATACTGGCCTAGTTGACTATAAAGTTACGTGCTTTAACGGAAATCCTCGCCTAATTGAGGTGCATAGGGGCAGGTTTGGTGAACATACTTGCAACTATTACGATCAGGATTGGAATCCAGTCACCATCGATTGGGCTGGCATCCCAGTTTCTCCTGTTGAGGTCGAGCGTCCTGAAAAGCTTGAGAAAATGCTCGAGTTGAGCAGTGTTCTCACTAGGGGAATTCCTCAAGTACGTTGTGATTGGTATGTTCTGGGCGATCGCTTAGTTTTCGGAGAGTTAACGCTGTTTAATGGGGCCGGACTTGATCCCATTGACGAGAAAAACGATTTATGGCTCGGATCGCTCATTGATTTGTCGCTTGCCTATGGGGATCAATAATTCGTTTAGAAGCACGATAAGGTGATTATTAATATGAGAATTGGTATCGTTACATTATTTGGTAATTTTAATTACGGCAATAGACTTCAGAATTATGCGCTTCATACCGTTTTGAGCCAAATGGGGCATGATGTAGATACGCTCGTTACTCTTGAAAAATCATCTGCACTTAAGTCCATTTTTCACAAGTATTTTGAAAAGGAGAACGGTGCGATAAGGTTCAGGACTAAAAAAGAGCGTGGTCGCGATGCCGCTTTTTCTAAGTTTACAGATTCTCTAATTCCTACAAGAATTATTTCAACGAACGGCAGTGGTATTTCGTCTCAATTGAATGATGAGTACGACTATTTTGTTGTCGGAAGTGACCAGGTCTGGAATCCCCTTTGGTGGGGCGATTCGCTGGAGTGCAGATGCGCCAATGATTATCTTCTTCAATTTGCCGACGCTAATAAACGAGTAGCATACTCAGCCAGTTTTGGCCTGGCATCTCTTCCCGAGAATTGGGCGTCTTCCTTTAAGGAAGCTCTTGAATGTTATTCGGATATTAGTGTGCGAGAAGATGCCGGAGCTCGCATTGTAGAGGAACTGACTGGTCGAAAAGTGCCGGTTACCCTAGATCCGACCATGCTTTTGACTGCAAATCAATGGCGTAAGATAGAAAAGCCCGTGGCTTGCAAGCAGAAGTACGTATTTCAATTTAATCTTGGCGAGCAGTCTGATGCTCAGGTTAAATTGACGGCGGAGTTGAAGTCACTCGGGTATGAAATTGTTGACTACATGAATCCTAAGTGCCGCTATTTTGGCGGCGATCCTTCGGATTTCCTTTCTTATATCGATAAGGCCGACTGCGTCTTAACCGATAGTTTTCATGCATCGGTTTTTTCGATTTTGTTTAAGCGTCCCTTTGTCGTTTTTGATCGAAAACATGCGAACGGCTCCAACATGAACAGTCGTATTAACACCTTGCTGCAGTTGTGTGGCCTCGAGGAACGTTGGGGTATCTCGGATGCGACACGCGCGCTCAACTGCGACTATTCTGGAATCGACCGTGCTATAGATATTCGCAGGGCATATTCCAATTCATACTTATTAGACGCTTTGTCACGTTAAATTCGTCCCCTTCAGTTATCGGAGAACACATGTCTCTCAAATCAGATGTTAAAGATGGCTTATATGATGTCTTGGAGAACGTTAAGATTCATCGCGCTCGACAGGCAGAAATTGCGAAGTTTAAAGATCCCAAAAGAAAATCTATTCTCAGCGATGTCGAGCTCTCTTCCGAGCAAATGCGTGCCATCGACAAGTTTTATGTTGAGAACTATGGTAGAAAAATCCCTTACACATGGCATCGGCATAATCTTGCAATTTCTGGCAAGTTCGATGTCAGGTTTTTTCCGGAACTCCTGTTTATTCCTGAGTTCGAACGATATATGAATATGCCGGTGGCGTATGCCACCGTATTTGAGGATAAGAATCTTCTTCCATTGTTTGCCGAAAGAGCTGGGGTTAGAACTCCACGTCCAATCGTTACAAGCACGTCTGGGGTTCTTCGCAATTTCGACTTCAAAGAGATTTCCAGAGAGACAGCACTTAATTTAATTGGCAACTGTGGTGCTTGCTTTGCAAAACCGACAGTAGGGACTTGTTCAGGCGAAGGCTGCGGGTCTTATTGCTTTGCTTCCGGTGTCGATGCTGCGACGGGTACAACTGCTGAAGAATTATTCGAATTGCTCGGCAGTGATTTTACAGTTCAAGAAGTAATCTCATGCCATTCTTCAGTGGTTAAATTACATCCTGAGAGCGTTAATACGCTGAGGATTATGACATACCGCTGGCAAGGCGAACTCCGTTCTTTACCTCTGCTGATGAGGATTGGTCGCGGAAAGAGTGTGGTGGATAATGCGCATGCTGGCGGCATGTTCATTGGCATTTCAAATGAAGGTTTGCTTGCACCATCGGCCCTTACTGAGTTTAATGATCGGTTCGAGAAACATCCTGACACGGGGGTTGTTTTTCAGGGATATAAGATTGCTGGTGTTCCCGGTGCTATTGATGCAGCGAAGCGCATGCATTCGTTGATGCCTCAAATGGGCCTTATCAGTTGGGACTTTACCATCGGGGAAGATGGCGCGCCGATTGTTATTGAAGCCAATATTAGGGGAGGCTCTATTTGGCTTTCCCAGATGGCGAATGGCATTCCAGGGTTTGGTGACGCAACGGCGGAAATACTTCGGTGGCTTCGTTTCATGAACAATTTGGCTCCTCACGAGCGGCTTAAATATAAATTCGGTTATAAAGATTTGGGGTAGTTGCCGCCTATGAAAGGCAAAGTATCGATAATTATTCCCGCATTTAATGTTGAGAATTATATCGGGCGTGGTGTCTCTTCTGCTCTCTCCCAGACGTATGAGGACATTGAGGTTGTCGTTGTCGACGACGGGTCGTCTGATGGCACATGGAGTGTTCTCCAGACGTATTCTGTTGATTCAAGGGTGGTGCTTTCACGCCAAGAAAACTCCGGTGTCTCTCGCGCACGCAACCATGCGCTGAATCTTGCGACTGGTGACTATGTTATCTTTCTCGACTCTGATGACTGGCTTGAACCTGAAGCATGCGAGCAGATGATGCGGATGCAAAGCCTTAAACCGGGTGCCCTAATTGCTGCAGATGCAAATTTTGTTTCTGCGGTTAACGGCTTGGAGGTTTGCGGCAATCAGATTGTCGACATGTCCATTGAGGATCTATCCTCCGATGCCGCTATTCTCCGCTTTGGAGTTTACAATTCGATACATATCGGCAGTTCCTGCTATAAGCTTTTTTCTCGTGAGTTAATTGAACGGAACGGCTTAAGGTTTGATGAGCGGATTGCCCATACCGAGGATGGTCTTTTTGTATTTAACTATCTTAAGGTATGTCGCGGCCTACACTATGAGCCCCTTGCGTTGTGGAATATTTTGGATCGCCCTGGAAGCGCTACCACCAGCGGCTTCAACCATAGTTTGCTAAGCTCTCTCAATGCTATTGATCAGATGATTGGTTATCCAGGGAACAGTCCTGAGATCGTTAGTCATCTTCGTCATTTCAAGGTTCATGAGGCTTTGAGGATTCTTGGAATGGGTATCGATTCGGGCCAAATGAGCTCGAACGAGGAAGATCGACTATTTAATGCTATTAGGTTTACCGAGTGTGACAGTTCTCAGCTAAGTGGTGTCGATAGGGTGCGTAGAGCGATGTATCTTAACGCTCCACGAATTGTTTCGAGGGCATTTAATTCAACATTGCATGCCGTAAAGAAGAGGAAATGAGAATGACTCAGCAAGAACAGTCGGGAAGGGCTGATAGGGCACCAGAAATCATCTCTCTGGGTGATTCCTGCTGTGGATGCGGCGCCTGTTCTGCCAAATGCTCGAAGGGATGTCTTTCGATGACGCCGGACGAGGTGGGCTTCTTAAGGCCCAGCTTCAATTCCGACCTATGTATCGGGTGTGGTGCTTGTGACTCGACTTGCCCCGTATTAAGTCGCAATCCCGTTGTCGAGCCTGTTGAAGTGTCTTGGGCCAAGTCTCTTTCAAGTGATGTTCTCCAGCAATCATCGTCTGGAGGGCTCTTTGGTGTGCTTGCCGATGCTGCTATTAAGTCCGATGGCGTTGTCGTTGGGGCTTCTTTCCAGGAGCACTGCCATACGGTTCGACATGAGTGTGCTACTGATTTAGAGGATCTTAAAAGACTCCAACGATCAAAATATGTTCAAAGCGAGATTCCTGCTTCTCTTTATCGAGAGGTCAAGGAATATCTTCTGGCGAAACGCTTAGTTTTCTTTACGGGCACTGCTTGTCAGGTTTCCGGCATGAGGAACTATCTGGGCAAGCTAGCAGATTCCGCTTTCTTTATTTCTGCTGACGTTATCTGCCACGGCGCCCCATCGCCTCTGCTCTGGAGAAAATGGATTGAATTCCAGTCTTCTGCCCAAAACTCTGAAATTGATGATGTCAATTTCCGGAGTAAGACGACCGGATGGTCGTCTTACTCCGTCCTTTACTACGCAAGGACGGAGAAAGACGATTGCCGCGTCACCGGCGGACGTTATGGCGACGATTGGTATATGAGAGCATTTTTGGATAACGCGTCATTACGTTCTTCATGTTTTGATTGTCCGGCAAAGCGCTCTTGCGGGTCAGATTTAACTCTTGGTGATTTTTGGGGATTCCCCTCCATTCATCCCGAAGTTGATTCCTCTATTGGGGTCTCTGCCGTTCTGTGCAATACCGATAAAGGCAAGAAATGGTTCGACAGGGTATCGCCTAAGCTTGAAATAGGGCCTTCTAGCTATGACGAGGTGATTGGCGGGAATCCTGCGCTTGCCGCTTCAGTGGCTCCTCATCCTCAAAGATGCAAATTTATGCGTGCTCTTGCCAAAGGGGCGAGTATCAAGGAGCTTTCTTCGAGGTGGAGCTTCACGGATACATTTTTTATTCGTTTGAGACGAAAGCTCAAGCGAATGCTCGGCAATTAGGCTGCATTCGTTGTAATCGCTATATGGTTTGGATAGGCAGATGACTGCAGAAAGTAAATATAAGAAATTAGTTAAGAACTCTGTGGTTTTCTTTATTGGGAACCTAGGTAGCAAGGTTATCACCTTTCTCATTGTTCCCTTTTATACTTATTATTTAACGACCGCAGAGTATGGCACAGCTGACCTTGTTACCACTACGGTCAATTTGCTCGTTCCATTTGCTATGGTTGGTATGAACGAAGCTGTTCTTCGATTCACGGTCTCGAAGGAAGTCGACGTTAAGACCATTGCGTCGAATTCGCTTCTTGTTGTTATCGCTGGCTGGGTTATTTGCTGGCTACTGTTCCCGTTGTTTCGCATGTTCAGTGTTATCGGTGTTAACGTCGTTTATTTCTTGCTCTTACTTTGCTTGACCAGCTTCAACTATGTATTCATGCAGCTTCTTCGCGGGATCGGTAAATCAAAGGCATTTGCTGCTAATGGAGTGGTCATTACATTTGTTACCGCCTTTTCGAACGTACTTGCACTTGCGGTATGGCATCTAGGTGTTGGCGGATACCTTGCTTCTATGGTCGTAGCGCAATTGATCGGTGCTTTGCATATCATCGTTTCCTGTAGACTTTGGAATTACCTATCGTTCTCCAGCTTAAATAGACATGCGCTAAATGCCATGTTGACCTACTGCATACCTCTAATTCCGAACTCGCTTATGTGGTGGATTATGTCGGCTTCCGATAGGTATGTAATACTGTTCTTTATTGGCGCCAGCGCAAACGGTATCTACAACGTTGCCCAGAAGATCCCCCAAATCGTGAACATCGTCTATAACATCTTCATGCAGGCATGGCAGATTTCGGCAATTGAAGAACGAGAATCTGCGGATAATGCTAGGTTTCAGTCGACGGTCTTTCGCTATATCTTTGTGGTTCTTGCTGTGGCATCGTCCCTTATCGCTGCGTCTGCTTACCCCGTCTACACGTTCCTCATGAGTTCGTCGTATGAAGGCTCGTGGCAGCCAGTTGCTATGCTATCGCTTGCCAATCTCTTTTCCTGCGTTGCCGCTTTCTTTGGAACAACGTATGTCGTTACTAAAGAAAGCAAGAAGGCCTTCTCTACAACTGCTATCGGAGCAATCGTTAACATAGTGCTCACTCTGCTTCTTGTTCCGGCGTTTGGAATTATGGGCGCTGCTGGCGCTACTGCTATTAGCTATGCCGTTATCGCCGCGGTGCGTGCGCGTGATACACGTAAGTTTATTAAACTTGATTTTCACAGGGGAGAGATTGCTGCCAGCTTTATTCTGATTGGCGCCCAAGTGGCTTTGTCTTTTGCACCGTTCTCTCATGGCATTCTAATTGCAGAGTTCATGCTTTTCTTCGCCCTTCTATTCGTTCTTAGGAACGGTCTCTTAGACATCGCTCGCAAGGGCATGAAGGTAGTTGGAAAGCGTAAGCAATCTGCTTAAGCGGTGTCTGATTGGGCATTTACTCGTTTGAGCACTGCTGAATAATGTGAAACAGTACCGAAGAAATTGCACATGGGTGCCGGGGCAAGCATGAGCTTCAGCGCCCATTTTGGGTAGTTTGCCGTGTGGTCGGAGTGGGCGATTGCCATGAGCTCGTCGGTCAGGCCAAAGTACAGATGGCGCTGGTCCAGGTCTCCGTACCAGTTGTCGCTGGTGTCATCCCAGGTTAGGTCCATCTGGCACCATTTGTCGTCGATCTTTACTGCGTTCCAGGTGTGGCCGTTGCCGGTGATGCGGCCGTTGGCGATGCCCGCGACGTCAAGGAGCTTGGAGTAGATGCGCTGGTAGCTCTCGCAGGTGCCCTGGTGGCGCGTGAGGCCGCTTTCGGCCGAGCAGTAGTTGAGGCTATGGTCGTACTCCAGCTGGTGGAGCGTCCAGTCGTGGAGCCACAGCGCCATGTCGTATTCCGAGCCGTTTGTCTCTTGCCTGCACTGGGCCACGGCGTCGTTGACGATCTGCGTGACACTTGGGCGGGCGGCGTCGTTTACGGTCACCTCCGCCGTGGTGCGCAGGTAGTAGATCCCCTTGTCGTTTTGGGGGTCGTATCTGTCGTTGTCCATAAAGTAGAAGTAGATGCGGTACGTGCCCGATGCCGTGAAGTCAAAGGTAAAGTCGTGGCCCGCGGTGCCCAGGCTGTAGTAGCTGCCCCATGCCGCGCGCGACGGGTCGCAGACGCTTTCCTGGCTGCCGCCGTCCCAATAGGTGGGCACGTCCATGCGCGCCTTGGCCTGGGACGAGCCGTTGGCTTGGGTTACGTGGAAGGTCGTCGCGGTGCCCGCCGGGGCGTCATTCCACGAGACGGTGAAGGTGACGCCGTTTTGGCTTGCGGTGGCGGAGTGGGTGTAGCCGGTTTCTGCCGCGGCGGAAATCGCCTCGGGCGTGCCGTTGGTTTGGGCGCGGAGGGATGGGGTGGGGGTGGTGGTTGCGGCGGTGGTGTCGTCAGCGTTTTCCGTGTTGGCTGCGCTGGTGCCGGTGGATGTTGCGGTGCTGTCCTCTATGGTATCTGCTGTCGCACTTGTGTTGGTGCCGTCTTCAGTCTTGCCTGTGTCGCCGTTCGTGGCGCCGGCTTGCGACTGCAGCTCGGCGGTCTCCTGAGGCTGGATGGCATCCGCAATGGCTGCCATGGTCATCGTCGCGCCGACCATGGAAGTGCACGCGATCGCGCAGAGCAGGTAGTAAAGGGGTCGTTTCATAGCGGAGCCTCTCGGTGAGCAGCCAATAGGGTCCGAAGGCAGCTCCAGGCCAGCACTCCGCACATATTTTGTTGGGGTTAATTTTACGGGAACAGGACTGCGGATACGGGGGTCCTGTTAATAAAACTGGGGTACGGATTTTGTTCCGCACCCCTCAAACCAAATGCTGTGCCGTATTATTGGCAATCTGCAGTTATTCAGGATGGATACTACGCCTCCGTGGGCTCCACGCCCAGCTCGTTGCGGACGAGCTCGAAGGCCGCGGCGATGGCCTTGTCCATGTCGTAGTACTTGTAGCCGCCCAGGCGACCGGCGAAGATCACGTCGCCCTCCTGTGCCGCCAGCTCCCCATATTGTTTGTACAGGGCCTCGTTCTTGGTGTCGTTGATGGGGTAGTAGGGCTCGTCGCCGGGCTTCCAGTCGGCCGGGTACTCGCGCGTGATGACGGTCTTGTCCTGCGTGCCGAACTCGAAGTGCTTGTGCTCGATGACGCGGGTGTAGGGGACCTCGCGCTCGGTGTAGTTGACCACGGCCACGCCCTGGTGGTCGGCCTCGTCGAGGGTTTCGGTCTCAAGGCGCAGGCTGCGGTACTCCAGCGTGCCCAGCTTAAAGTCGTAGAAAGCGTCGATGGGGCCGCAGTAGATCGTCTTGGCGGCGATATCGGGCTCGGCGGCGGCCAGCTCCTTGGGCAGATGGGGACTGGAGGTGGGTTATGCGTTGGATGGTGGTGTTGGCCACAGGTTATCCTCGGTTATTCTGCAGGGTAAAATTATTTTGTAATAACCGAGTAAATTTGACCTTGGCGCGCGTGATTGTCTGGTTTTGTTTGGAGGAAGTTTCATCTTGCATCGCTCTATGTTTATTTCTGCTGGAGAGTTTGGTCAGCCCCTTGATAGCTCAGTTATTGCGAGGATGTTTAATTGCATTCAAGGTGACTTGGATGGTTTTATTGCTGCATTGGAAAAGGCGGAATTTGAATGTAGGCTGCCAGCTCTAAGTTCTCTTTGGGCTGATGTCCGCCATGAAAATGCTCAAGAAATATTGCATCATCAGCTTCGTGTTGATGGCATGTACTTACAGTTTCCTGAATACGTTATTCTACCTAAGGGGGTGACTGTTTTTCGCGCGCGAAGTGTCTCTTCTTCTCTCGATTATGGAGCTCAGTTTATTGACCAGGGTCAGCTGTGGGAGCCACCGAATAATTGCGTGACCAATTTTGGGCGATTAAACAAACCCGGTGAGAGCTATTTATATGTCAATTGCGGTGACCCGGTCACTACGCTTGACGAAGCCAGGGTGAACGTTGGTGACCAATTTGCTTTGATAGCGTATGAGGTCGCTAGACCTATTAAAGCTATTGGTATTGGTATTAATATTCCTTCCGAAGTGCGTAGGCTGTTTGGGCAAAGCCCGGCTGCATTCGGACAATACTGCCTGCTGCATGATTATTTGCATCAAGAGTTTTCTTGCCCCTTTGAAGTTCTCGGTGAGACTACCTATCAATTGAGCAATGCAATTGTTGATGAGTTTTATTCATACGAACCCTGTGTTGCTTATAGTCCTGTGGGCGGTGGCAGAGGGCTTAATTTAAGAATGACTCCGGATGCCGCACATGGAAATTTGGCAATTCGAGGGGTATATTTTGGAAGGCGCTCCGCCAACGCGCTTAAATCAATGATTGTCGACTTTGGGCGCTGGCATTATTCCAGTAAAGCTGGACGTTACCTGTGTCTTGAACATTCCAAGAACCCTGTTTGTCTTAATCATCTGTTTTTTGAAGATGAGCTTGTCTGTCCAGGAACTGAGTGCGAATCGGAGTTGTACTCGTTTTGCGGCTATCGTCCCAACAGGCATGGCCATGAATTATTAGCTTTACGATAGGGGCACAGCGCGATTTAAAAAGGCCAGGTATTTTGAAATTATAACTGGCTGTTGTCGCTAGCGAGGTCATTGCTGCATCTGCTCCTGGGTGATCGCACAAAGGTAACTGTTGCTTTAGCGCGTGGGGTTTCTTCTTGAGCTTACAATTCGGTTGAGGCTTAACGTGCATTTAGTTGGCGGGTCAGTGTATCAGGGGATCCTGATGGGGCACACCCTAGGAGCCATGGAGGCCTCGAACGGATTGCCCTGTTCGCCAGGCAGACCATGGTAGTAGTTGGCAGCATTGATAGAGAAATGTCCGTTTATTAGGTCGTCGATGTATGCCTCTCTGGGTTCGAACTTGAGTGGACATGTGATGTTGCCGTTTTGATGCAAGACGTCCTTTCATGGACGGTGTTGCTTCGGGCCGATTCATACATCCGGGATTCAAAAAGGAGGGATTTCTTTGACAGATTTAGTTCATGTTTTGCCGCTTCAATTGGTGAGCGTCGAAGCCCAGGAAGCGCTTTCAAAGATTGAATATCTCGAGGGCGATTCTGCAACCAAAGTGAAAGAGTATGACGGTGTTGTGCGGTCGCTTTGGGAGGTTAACCAACTGTATGAACAGTTTCGATGGAACTACGGTGAACTGCGGCGCCTGGTTCCGTGCGATCGGTCTGATTTCTTGCCCGACGGCTTTACCAGCGGTGGTTTTGGCGAAAGGACTGTTGTTAACGCCGCCTTTGGTAATTATGTATCCGCAGCCCGTGGTCTTGTCGATAGAATGCAAGCGGTCATGCGGGTTTATGATCGAGGTTCTGAAAAAGAACTATATAAAAACTATTGGAAGTTGCCTTCTGCTTGGTATGACCGAGGTGGCCTCTATGTTTTTATGTATGAGATACGAAATCCCGTTCAGCATGGTCAAACCGTTGTTTCGCTTGTTAGGGAAAACGGTTTGATTAGGGTCCGATTTGATCTTGACCAAATTGCCGATATGCGCGACTACAATACCTCACCAAAGCTGCGCGCTTTTTTAAGCAAGTCAATTTCGATAATGAAAGAACGTGATTCGTCCGGCTGCCCGTACCTTTGTTTCAGGTATACAAACATGAAGTACCAGGAGCTTGTACTTGAATTATTCTGCCATTTTCTGGATTGTGCTGAGCCTAGAATACGTGCCGCTCGCAGAGATATGAAGAAATTGCTATCGCAGCACGGCAAAGCTGTCGGCAAGTTAGGCGGCTTTTCCTTTGTTGCATATCGTGACGGTGATATAACCCATGTTTTTAATGAGGTTGACGTTGATCCAGTTAAGGAATTAAAAGATATACGCCGAAAGGCGCAGAAGCATCTAAAGGATGTTCAAAATGCAGTTACGGCTGAGCGTAGATCAATTCGCTAGAGAAGATCACACTCATGTTTCGAAGTTTTTCTTTTTTAGTCGGCCGAGATATCGATCGAGTTCGTACAAGGCGTCAATGTAGACTTGGGCTGAGTTGCGGATATCGCACATATCCAGGCAACATCTTTCAAAATGTAGCTTGCCTTTTTCTGTTTGAGTACGGCGTCAGGTCATTAGTGCAATTTCGTTGTCCTCGACACTGTCGGTTTCTTCGAATCCTTTTGGCGTGATGCGATAGATCACTCTGCCCGGATATGAGTTGAGAAGGCTTTTCCGTCGCATATCAATACAAATTCGTCCTTCTGGACCAAAGCCGTATTCTTCATGCCTCGTCGAATTTAAGGGGTGTGCAATTACGATTGAGCGAACCGCATCAAGATAATTACGCGCCTCTGTGAGTTCATTCTGTCTTGAGAACTCGAATTTGGTTCTAATTACTTCTTTCAAGCAGGCGTAATTAATCTGCCAGTATGCATCTTTAATCCAGGTGGCAAGTGCTACCAGAAATACGGTGTCCTTAATGTTGGGAGAAAATCCGTCTTTGATGGCAGCATTGAAGTCTTGAATGCTGTAGTTAGCCTTAAGAATAAGATCAGACATTAATTCGTAGTGATCTAGGTCTTTCCAAGGCCACTTCTTCCAAATGCCGCCTTTGCCTTCGCCCAGACCGTCCGTGGACTTTAGAGGTTCGATTGATTGCATGTTGTTCCCGTCTACTTGAGTTCCGCTCGGGCTCCTCATCGTTGTACGTTGTTAATTATCATATTGACTCGACGGCAAAGCGAGGGGTTGGGTCACATTTTCGTTTTGCTGTAATTTCGTTGTGAGTGCCCACGTCTGCCTCCTTTTGCTTCATCGATTTAGCGCGTTACTATTAAGGTCCGAGCCTATGTATGAGATTGGAGATCTGATGACCGACGCTAATAGAAAGCCGTGGCTTACGGCGTCAGAGCAGATTGATCATCTCAAATCGAGGGGTGTCCATTTCTCGCTGATGAGCGAAGACGATGCCAGAGCTTACCTGGAGAAGAACAACAACTATTTTCGCCTGCGTGCTTATCGACTTGGGTTTCCTAAAGTTGAAGAAGGAGCCCGTAAGGGAGAGTATGCAAATCTAGACTTTAAGATGTTAGTCGACTTGTCGATCGTCGACATGCTCCTTCGTTATGAAATGTTGCCTCTTACACTCGATGTAGAGCACTTTGCAAAGGTAAAACTCCTAAAGCGTATCGAGATGGAGGGGGAGGACGGCTATGCGGTCGTCTCGGATTATATTTCTTCCTACGATGGTGTGAAACACGATGGGACGCCGTGTAATTCTCTAAAGGATGAGATTCTTAGATGCAAGAACAGTCCTTACACTGGCGGATTGATTGCTAGGTACGCTGATTTCGAATTCCCCGTGTGGGCTTTTATCGAAGTCGTCTCCTTCGGCTCGTTTCTATACTTCTATAAGTTTTGCGCCCAAAGGTTCAATGACCGCGAGATGCTTAACGAGTTTTATATATTCCAGGCTGTCAAGTCGTTAAGAAATGCATGTGCGCACAATAACTGTGTCTTGAATGATCTGAGCGCCGGCGACCCCATCCATGAGCCTAGAAATGCCGTCATGCGGGAGCTCTCGAATATTTCTCGCATCGGTTCTGGACAGCGCAAGAACAAGATGAGCAATGATCGGATACAGCAAATCGTTACTACGTTATATGCGCACAAGGAGCTGGCCTCGAAGGGAGTCTCTGAACACCGTGCGAGGAGCCTGGCATTATTCGTTGAGAGAATGAATGAGCATATTGATTACTATCGTGGTAATCCTCAAGTGCTAACGGGATTTGAATTCCTTACGAAGGTAATTGATGCGTGGTTTCCCGTTGACGTAAATTAAACGTTGAATCTGTGGCGGCGGCTAATGCAACATATTGTGGCAGCATTTGGTGTATTCTGTCGATGCAACGAAAAACAGTAGCTTTTTGTAGTAGCTGTTTTGTAAGGGGGTTCCTTCCGAAAGGAGGGCATCCCCTATTTTTATGGCGCCGTGATCGGCAGCCTTCACTCATGGGCAGCCTGTAGACCAACATATGTCTTTGACTAAAATAAACCCAATTGCGGTGGAGGCCTTCGGGCGACACCTGAAGAGGGTTGATGCGTCGGCCCTCTATTTTGTTTGGATGTAAGATTCGGCCTGTCAAAACTTACATCTCAATTGAGAAAAGATGAAAGTGCGTGTGATTTTCTGCTCGCATGTAACTTTACTGATGTTCATTTACCTGGCTCTAATCCGCAAAGGATTCTTTGCTGAGGATTGACCGCGACTGTTCATATCCTTAGAGTGTGAATTGTGATGAGGCCTTGCGACGGTACGTCCGGCTTGGTCCGCGGGAACCGCCGAAAGGCGGTTTTCGCGTTTAAGTGGCTGTTTTCCGAGGGGCATTTGTCACGTTCTTGCTTTGGGACAGTGGGTTTTCATCGCTGTTTTCGGAAGTGCGGGGAAAAATCGGAAACCTCCGAGCGCACCCCGATTTTCGGCAACAAAACCGCAGGTCGCGGAAGGCTAAAACAGGGGGTCTGGTCTGTCGATCTCGGTTTTTCACCGCACTTCCGGAAACGCCCGACGGAAGTATGCGGCATATTTTGGAACCCTCGAGCACATCGTCCTTTTCATGAAAAGAACCTGCAGGTAGGAGCGTTGCCACTATCCAGTGTGGTTGACGTGTCTAGAATTTGCCGCACACTTTCGGATTTTGCATAAGCTCGACTGGTTTGTTTATCGATTGGGACAGATGAATCTTGTCTGGACCTCGTTATATGTATTTAAATGGATGAACTTAACCTATAAGTTAAGTTCATCTAGAAATGGGAGGTGTCCTTTGGCAGAAGGATATGAACTTGTCGAATATAGAGACCTCAAGGGTCGACCGTTTTGGGAATTGACGGCTTCTCCCGATAACTCTCAATTCCAGAAAATGTTGTCAGACCATAAGCGGAAATTAACCGCTCAAACAATGATCGGCCAGAATAGCACGTCAGCTTCTGGAATCTGAGCGCTGACTTTTATACTTGGTTTTCGAAACGGAGAATACAATGATTAAAGTAGATCTATCTGATTTTTATGCCGAAACAGAAAGTATCGAAACGCGCGCTTATGAACATGCACTAGATATTGAGTTTATTGTTCATCGCGAAATGAAACGTTTGGGATTGAGCAAAAGTGAGCTGGCAAATCGTATGGGCATAAGCCTTCAGTCGCTTTCTAAGCTCTTGAATTCTCAACCTAATATGACTCTAAAGACGATTGCAAAGTTCGAACTTGCTCTGGGCATTAAGATCGTTCCGCAGGTTATCGTCAGCTATTCCAAAGAACTGCCGTTTCTTCCATCCAACTATTCCGTGCGAGAGCAATGTACATCGCCTGGCATTATTCCCACAGAGCTGTCAGCAGATTGCGATGTGCCTTTTCAGGGCGAATAGCAGCCTTTCAATGAGCCTGAGTCGGACGAGTTGCCACTCCCACATCCTCTAAAAAAGTTCTTAAAACAGCCTTAAAGGCGCCCCAGCTCGCGTTGACAGCGTAAAATACGCATGTTTGACTATGACTAAAGTGGATTTTAGGGGAGGAGAACGCCATGGAGGTGCTGGTTGTTGGCAACACCGCATATGCTGACGATGACTTTTGTGCCAAGGCGTTCCCCGGGGACCATGTGCAGGTCGTAGCCGCGCAGGACACGCGCCGCGACGAGTCATCGCCCCATGCCTCGTGGAAAGAGCTTCTGCAACACCTGGATCAGGCCTACGAGTTCGAACGCGTGGTCTACCTGTCTAATTACCTTACCCCGCATACCGATACCGTGGGCGATATCGAGCTGCTGCGCACGGTCTTTCGTGCGTGCGCGGGTCGCCGGGTCCAACTGCTGTATGTAGCGGGGCCCGCGGGAGCCGAGGGCGCCGCCGATGCCGCGGGGCGAACGGGCAAGGGCATTATCGCGCACGCAGCCAACGACCTGTGCCGCTACTACGCTGCTCGCGAGGGCGTTCAGACCAAGATTCTGCGCGTGCCGTTCCTGTATACCGCGTCTGCCGCGCTGGAGGACCCGTTTTTGGTGCCGCTGTTCGACGCGTGCTCAACCGGATCGGTCGCTCTGCAGGGCGCGCAGGATGCGGCGTTTCCCCTGCTGTGTGCCGAGGAGCTTGCGGTGCTGGTACGCCGTATCTTCGATAGCTGGGATGGTAACTTTGAGACGCTCGACGTAGCCGATACCTTCCATCACACGGCGGGTGAAGTGGGCGAGGCCCTTCAGGCGCTGTTCCCAGGGCTCTCAGTTGCCTATGGTGATTCTGCCGGCTACGCCCTGCCCGCCAGCGACGTCGCTCGCGTGCGCTATGGCTGGTTTCAGCGCTACGACTTGCTGCGCGATCTTTCGACCATTCAAACGCGTTGGGATGCCGGCCGCGCAAAGAAGGTCAACCCCTTGCGCGCCGCCATCGACCGCATCCAAATGCGCACGCTGCCTATTAAATGCCTGGAGACGGGCGTTGCCTGGGTCCTGTTCGAGGTGCTGGAGCACCTGTTCTCCCAATCGGCCCAGCTCAACGTGCTCGATTATCGCCTGCTCTATGTGGTGCTGATCGGCACGCTGTATGGCTTGGACTTTGGCTTGGTCGCGGCACTGCTGGCTTCGATTGGCCTGGCGGCGAGCTACTTTACTCAGTACGGCTATACCTTCCAGGGTCTGTTCTACGAGCCGTCCAACTGGATGCCGTTTATTGCGTACTTTGTTGTGGGTGCCGTGTGCGGCTATGTGCAGCTGCGCAACAGCGAGGCCATTAGGGCGGAGCGCGATCAAAACGAGCTCGTGCGCAACCGCAATACGTTCCTTACGCAGCTCTACCACGACGCGATCGAGGACAAGCGCGCGTACAGGCGCCAGATCGTGGGTCGCCACGACAGCTTTGGCAAGATCTTTGCCGTGACACAGGAGCTCGACGTGCTCAACCCACGCGATATCTATCGCAAGTGCTGCGAGCTTTTGGGCGAGATCCTCGAGAACGATTCGGTGGCGATCTACCATGTTTCGGGCGGGGCATTTGCACGCCTGGTGGCAGCAAGTCCCGCGATTGCCGAAGATGCCGCACGCTCGCTCACGCTCGAGCAGCTTGCCCCTCTTTTGGGCGACGGGGGTCGTTCGAACCTGTGGGTGAACCGCGAGCTGACGCCGGGGCTTCCCATGTTTGGATACACGATCGAGCGCGACGGGGCACCCGCCGTGTTGATCTTTGTGCGTCGTGCGGCCGAAAACCAAATGACCCTCTATTATCAAAACCTGTTCCGCATCTTGTGCGGCCTGGTCGAAAGCGCGTTGGGCCGTGCCTTTGATTATGAGGCGGTGGCGCAGGATAAACGCTGCGTTGACGGCACTTGCGTGCTCAAGCAGGCGGCCTTTGGCCAAGAGCTCGCGGCGGCGCAGACGCTGGCAGATAGCAAGATGGGGAGTTTTTTGCTCCTGCGCGTGGTACCGGGCATGGAGCCTGTCGGCGAGCTGGTGGGCGCAATTGGGTCGGCAATCCGCGAGAGCGACGCGGCGGGCTTGGTCGACGGCGACGTGCTCTACCTGCTTATGCGCCAAGCAAAGGCGTGCAATCTGCCCATTATCCGCGAGCGCCTGAGCGCAAAGCATATTGCGGTGGAGCCCGTCGACGGCGAGGACATCGTGGCGCTGTTGCAGCACATCTCTTACACCGGTGACGGTGAGGGGGGTGCCGCTTGATCTCGCTTGTCGTTGCTGCCGTCTTGCTGCTGATTCATGCGTTGGTTTGCCTGATGCTGTGGACGCTCATGAAGCTGGGCCTGCTGCCGGTGCGCGGGCACATGCTGGCTGTGATAGTGCTGGTTCCGCTGTGGGGCCCGTTGCTGGTGGTTCTGCTATCGGTCCGTAGCGCGGTGTTTGGCGAGGGGCTGAAAGAGTCTGCGCTGGAGTCGCTGCGCTTCAACGACGACCTGCATCGTAGCATGTCGGTACCGAGTGGTGAGGACGATGCAGGCGTAGTGCCGCTCGAGGAGGCGCTCATCGTCAATTACCCGGCATACCGGCGCCGCCTTATGCTCTCCATGCTCACCGAGGAGCCCGACGCGTACCTGGCGCAGCTGCAGGCGGCTAAGCTTAACGACGACGTTGAGGTGGCGCACTATGCCGCGACGGCGGTGGCGCAGATCTCCAAGGAGTCCGACCTTAAACTGCAGCAGCTGGAGCGCGCCTTTAAGACGGACCCGAGCGCGCAAAACCTCATCGAATACTGTGATTTTCTTGGTGAATACTTGGGCTCGGGCTTGGCCGAGGGGCGCGTGGCTCAGATTCAGCGCCAACAGTACGCGCGCCTGCTTGCGTGTCGCTGCGAGCGCGAGGATACCCTCGAGCTGCGCATTCGATACGCGACGGCGCTGGCCGATGTCGGACAGGTCGACGAGGCACAGGCCGTGACCGACCAGCTGGTGCTCGACGTGCCCGAGGAGCAGGAGGTTTGGATGCTTTGCCTGCGCCTGGCCGTGATGCGCCGCGACGGTGAAGAGGTCCACCGTGTGATCGATGCGATTGACAAGCAACATGTGTATTTGAGCGCCGACAACCGCGAGCAGCTGGCGTTTTGGCGCGACGGGGAGGAGGCCCGATGAGCGTGGTGCAACATATCCGCGACCGTGCAGGCCGCTTTCGCTGGATGGGACTCCTCGTGGTGTGGGCTGTTTTTTTCGTCATGGCCGCCGTGCTGCTGGTGGAGCGTGCCGGCGTGCAGTACAGTGCGGGTCAGCATAAGCTGGGGATGCTTGCAGCCAACGATGCGGTGCCGGCCTCCTTGGCAATCTTTGGCCAAAAGCCCACGTGCCTGGTCATTACCGATTCCGATCAAGCTGGCGTCGAGGACGTAAAGGAACAGTTCGACCAGATCCTGCTTGACATGAAGATCGCGCACCGCGACGTGGACCTTGCCCTGGATGGTGCGGATGCCATTCCCTCGCTGACCTCCTTCGATCGCGTGATTTTGCTCATGCCGTCGCTCGATGGGCTCGGTACGCACCTGAGCGACATTATGAGTCGGGTGAGTGCCGGCGGTTCGCTTATGCTCGCCATGCCGCCGGATAACTCGAGCTATCTGCAAGTGATTGCCTCCAAGCTTGGCATTGAATCGGCCGGATATGACTATGTAAAAGCCGAAAGTATCGTTCCGAGCGAGGACTTTATGTTGGGCGGAGGAGAGCGCTACGAGCTCTCGGATCCCTTCGATTCTTCGCTCTCGGTTTCATTGCGCGAAACGGCCCACGTATGGGCAAAGACCGGTGACACGGGCGCGCCTCTCATTTGGTCTAACGATTGCGGCAGCGGTCACACCGTGGTGTGCAACATTGGCATCTACGACAAGGTTATGCGTGGGTTCTATGCTTCGGCCATAAGCTTACTGGGTGATGCCACGGCCTATCCGGTCATCAACAGCGCCGTGTTCTATTTTGACGACTTTCCTAGCCCCGTGCCCTCGGGTGATGGTACTTATATCAAGCGTGACTACGGCCTTTCCATTGCGGATTTTTACACCAAGGTCTGGTGGCCCGATCTGCAAAAGCTCGCGCAAAAATACGGCATTCGCTATACCGGCGTGATGATCGAAAACTACGAGGACGCGGTCAACCAGACCGAGCCCGCGCGACAGGCCGATACCACGCAGTTCCGCTATTTTGGCGGCATGCTGCTGCAGATGGGCGGCGAGCTGGGCTTTCACGGCTACAACCATCAGCCGCTTGCGCTCTGGGACACCGACTATGGTACGTTGTACGTCTACAAGACCTGGAAGAACAAAGAGACGCTCGTCGCTTCGCTCAACGAACTTATCGCGTTTCAGGACGAGGTCCTGCCCAATGCTCATGGCTCGGTTTACGTGCCGCCGTCGAATATCCTTTCGGCTCGCGCGCGCAAGCTTATCGGTACCGATGTTCCGCGCATTAAGACCATTGCCAGTACGTATTTTGAGGATGGCACCGACCTGCCGTACGTGCAGGAGTTTGGCGTGGCGAGCGATGGCATTGTGGAGCAGCCACGTATTGTCTCGGGCGGCATGGTCGACGATTCCTATATGCGGCTGGCAGCCGTGTCCGAGCTCAACATGCACTACGTGAGCACGCACTTTATGCACCCGGACGACCTTTTGGACCCCGATCGCGGTGCCAAGGAGGGCTGGGAGGTCTACAAGGGCGGCCTGGTCGACTACCTGGAGTGGCTTACCAAATCCGCGCCCGACCTGCGGCACCAGACGGCGTCGGAGTGCTCCGGTGCCATCCAGCGTTTTTCGTCCGTGACGGTGAACGTTGATACCAGCGCGGATGCCTGGACGCTCAGCCTGGGCAATTTCCACGACGAGGCGTGGCTCATGTTCCGCGCCAATAATGGCGAGCCGGGTGCGGTGACGGGTGGCGAACTGACGCACCTTCCGGGCAATCTGTATCTGCTCAAGGCCACGGACAAGACGGTGACCATTGCGCGCAAGGAGGGTGGCGATAAATGAGAATCTGCTTGGTACTCGAGGGTTGCTACCCCTATGTGCACGGCGGCGTATCTACCTGGATGCATGGCTATATCCAGGCCATGCACGAGCATGAGTTTGTGCTATGGGTGATCGGCGCACATGCTGCCGACCGCGGCAAGTTTGTCTACGAGCTGCCCGGCAACGTGGTCGAGGTGCACGAGGTGTTCCTGGACGATGCCCTGCGGCTTTCGGGCGAGCAACACGAAGCCAGTTTTAACGACCGCGAGCGCGAGGCGCTACGCCGCCTGGTGTCGCTCTCCAATCCGGACTGGGACGTGTTATTCGATATCTTCCACCGCCGTCGCGTGCATCCACTCTCGTTTTTGCAGAGCCGCACGTTTATGGATATCTTTCGCGACGTGTGCCTGGCCGAGTACCCTTACACGCCCTTTGCCGATGCATTCCACACCATGCGCTCCATGTTGCTGCCCGTGCTCTACCTGTTGGGCAGCGAGGTGCCGGTGGCCGATGTGTACCATGCCATCTCGACCGGCTACGGTGGCCTGCTCGCCTGCCTGGGCTCAAGCGTTCACCATGCGCCGGTGCTGCTGACCGAGCATGGCATCTATACCCGCGAGCGCGAGGAAGAGATCATTCGCGCCGATTGGGTGGTTCCGTCGTTTAAGGACCGCTGGATTCGCTTTTTCTACCTGCTTTCGGAGGAGATCTACCGCCGCGCCTTCCGCGTGACCAGTTTGTTCCATAACGCCCGCAAGACGCAGATCGATATGGGCTGCGATGCGGACAAATGCCTGGTCATCCCCAACGGCATCCAGTTCGACCGCTTTAAGGACATTCCCTTAAAGCCCGATGACGGCTGGGTGGACATTGGCGCGGTGGTGCGCCTGGCGCCCATCAAGGACGTCAAGACCATGATCTATGCCTTCTTTGAGCTGCATGAGCGCCTGCCCAAGGTGCGCCTGCACATCATGGGCGGCGTGGACGACGAAGAGTACGGCGCCGAGTGCCATGCGCTGGTTGACACCCTGGGCGTGCGCGACCTGATATTTACCGGCCGCGTTAACGTGGTCGAGTACATGGAAAAGCTCGACTTTACCATTTTAACGAGCATCTCCGAGGGCCAGCCGCTCAGCGTGCTGGAGTCGCTTGCAGCGCGCCGTCCCTGCGTGACGACCGAGGTGGGCTGCTGCCGCGAGCTGCTCGAGGGCGCCCCGGGCGACGACTTTGGCGTGGCGGGTTTTGTGACGCCGCCCATGTATCGCAAGGGCTTGGCTGATGCCATGGAGCGCATGTGCGTGAGCCGCGCCCGCCGTATCGAGATGGGGGAGCGCGGGCAGCGTCGCGTTGCCACGTACTTTTTGCACGAGCAGATGCTCGCCAACTATCGCGCGCTGTACGACGAGACGGCGTGTGCGTTTAACCTGCCCAGAGAGGGGGAGTAGCCGGTGGCCGGAATTGGTTTTGAGCTCAAGCGCCTGTTTAGGCGCAGGGGCCTGTTTGCCACGATGCGCGCCTATGGCTACGCTGGCATTGTGTGCACGGGCCCCATGCTGCTGGGCGTGCTGCTCCAGGTGGGTATCTTGGTGCTGTGCGGTCTGTGGGGTGTGGACCGTGCCAACCAAGATCTGCTGGTGTGCATGGTGACCTATACGCTGCTGGCGTCGCTCACGCTCACGAGTTTTTTCTCTATGCCGGTCACGCGCTTTTTGGCTGATATGTTGTTTGCCGAGCGCGAGGACGAGATTCTGCCTTCGTTTTGGGGCTCCAATGCTGTCATGCTCGTTGCGGGCACGGTGCTCTACGGTGTCTTTTTGCTGTTCTCGGGCGCCACGCTGCTGCAGGGGCTGCTATGTCTGTGGCTGTTCAACATTATGATCGTCAATTGGAACGGCATGAGCTATCTCACTGCTATTAAGGATTACCGCGGTATCCTATGCAGCTTTGCGGCCGCCATTGTCGTGGCGTGCCTGTGCGCCCTGGCCGCGCTGGCGCTGGGTCTGCCGCCGGTCGAGGGCCTTTTGGCGTCAATTGCTCTGGGCTACGGCGTCATGCTCGCCTGGGACGTGGTACTGCTGTACCGGTTTTTTCCGCAGAGCGAACGCAGCCCCTGGCTCTTTTTACGGTGGCTTGATCAGTTTATGCCGTTGGCGCTCACGGGCTTGTTCACCAACCTGGGCCTCTTTGCGCATTTGGTGATAATTTGGGCCGGTCCCATTGGCGTGCAGGTCAAGGGCTTGTTTTATGGTGCGCCCTACCACGATGTGCCGGCGCTCATCGCGTTTTTGACGATCCTGGTCACGACCGTCAACTTTGTGGTCTCGGTCGAGGTCAATTTCTATCCGCGCTACCGCGACTACTACAGCCTGTTCAACGACGGTGGCGTGGTGGGCGACATTGTGGTGGCCGAGGAGGAAATGCTTGCCACGCTCAACCGAGAACTACGGTTTTGTGCGCTCAAGCAGCTGTTTGTGACGGCGGCGGTCATCTCGCTCGAGACCACGGTGCTGTCGGCCCTACCGTTGGGCTTTAACAACCTGATGCACGGGTATTTCCGCACGTTATGCGTGGGCTATGGCCTGTATGCCGTGGGCGATACGTTGTTGCTCATCTTGCTGTACTTTACCGACTACAAGGGGGCCGTTCTGGCTTCGGGCCTGTTTGCCGGTGTAGCCGGGCTGGCGACCGCCGTGTCGTTGCTTTTGCCGCAGCAGTTTTACGGCTTTGGCTTTTTGTTGGGTGCGGCAGTGTTTTTTATCGTGGCGCTGCTGCGGCTCGATACCTATACCGCCAACTTGCCGTATCGTATCCTGAGTCAGCAGCCCATCGTGGCTGCTGACAAGACGGGCTGGTTTACACAGCTGGGCCGCTTGCTCGACCGTGCCGAACAGCGCTATGAGGAAGGTCACCATAAGGGTGAGTCACATGGCTCGTTTGAGCGCGCAGTAGTTCACGTGTATCGCAAGCATTGGGGAGGTTCTGATGACCGATAGGATGATGTCTCGCCGTCGCCTGTTTGAGGCGGCTGCTGGTGCGCTGTTGCTTTCGGGCTGCTCGGTGCAGGAAGACTCCTCGACCAAAAAGGTCAAAAAGCAGGACAAGATTATAAAGGCCGAGGCTTCCGACCAGTCCAAGCACCTGCGCGATAAGGACGAGCTGTACGAGGTCTACGACGACTCGCGCATTGTGACCATGTACCTGACGGTCTCGCGCGGTAACAGCTCCGAGAACACCGACCACAGCTGGGCCGAGATCAACACGTACTCGGTGTATGACTATGCCGACATGGGCGTGACGCGCTATCAGGTTATGGGCCTGCTGCAGCCGGGCGACGAAGACGGCCCGGTGGCCGGCGAGGTTGGCTATGGCGAGGAAGCGCCCAATGCCACCGTGCAGGTGCGCGGTCAGACATCGAGCATGAACTCGCAAAAGAATTACAAGGTGGAGCTCAAAAAGGGCAAGGGTACTTGGCGCCAACAGCGCGCGATTACGCTCAACAAGCACATGGGCGAGGGTGTGCGTTTTCGCAACAAGATGGCCTACGACCTTATCCGCGGAATCCCCCAGATGATGGGCCTGCGCACGCAGTTTGTGCATCTGTGGGTGTGCGACCAGACCGAAAAGTCCAACGATACCTTTGAGGACTATGGCTTGTTTACACAGGTGGAACAGCTTAACAAGACGGCGCTTAAGGCACATGGCCTGGATAAAAGCGGGCACCTGTACAAGGTGAACAGCTTCGATTTTCATCGCTACGAGGACACCATTAAGCTTGCCGATGATCCCGACTACAACCAGGTGAACTTTGAGGGCATGCTCGAGATCAAGGGCGATTCGGACCACACCAAGCTCATCGGGATGCTCGATGCGCTCAACGACGAATCGCAAAAGATCGATGACGTGCTCGACACCTACTTTGATATCGAGAACCTGGTCTATTGGTTGGCGTTTCAGATCCTGACGGGCAACTGCGATACGCAGAACCGCAACTGCTATCTGTACAGCCCTCTCAACTCAAATACCTGGTACTTTTTGGATTGGGATAACGACGGTATGCTGCGTAAGCTGGAGCTTTCTCTTACCGGGTTTTCGGACTACGCGAGCTGGGAGCGCGGCGCAAGCAACTACTGGGGCAACGTGCTGTTTAACCGCGCGTTGCGCAGCAAGTCGTTCCGCAGCGAACTCGACCGTGCCGTCAAGGACTTGCGCTCGTATTTGACCGAGACTCGCCTGACCAAGATGATCAAGCACTACCGCGAGGTGACTGAATCCCTGGTCTTTGCTTCGCCCGATATCGACAATCTGCCTGTCACCAAGGACCAATATGAGCAGATCGCCGCGGCGATTCCCTCCGAGATCGAGGAGAACTACAAGAGCTTTCGCGAGAGTTTTAAAAAGCCCATGCCGTTCTACATCGGCGTGCCGCAGATCGATAACGGCAAGCTGCGCATTAACTGGGATGCGTCCTACGATTTTGAGGCGCGCGACATTCGCTACACCGTTGAGCTTGCGCGCGACTATGCCATAAGCGACGTGGTCTTTAAGGCCGAGGATGTGCTGCTTCCCGAGGTGACCTGCGATGCGCCCGATACCGGCCAGTATTTTGTGCGCGTGCGTGCCACCAACTCCGACGGCTATACGCAAGATGCGTTTGACTACTATGTGACCGACGACGGCAAGCACTACGGCATGAAGTGTTTTTACGTGCAAGACGGCGGTAAGGTCGTGGAGGATACGTATGAGGAGGGCTAGCGCGCTGCTTGAGCGCCTGGCGGCACCGCCTGTGCGTGCCACGCAGGAGCGTTACCGCCACGAGCTCAAATATCTCATTAACGAGGGCGAGCACGCCGCGCTTGCCTGTCGCATGGCGCCTGTATTTAAGCTGGACAAACATGCGCGGGCGGGCGGTTACACCATTCGCAGCCTGTATTTTGACGACTACTGCAACTCGGCCTACGAGGAAAAAGACGCCGGCATTCTCATGCGCAAAAAGTATCGCGTACGCATCTATAACGGCAGCGACAAGGTGATTAAGCTCGAGCGCAAAAAGAAGTACGGTAGCTGGATCTATAAGGAGGACGCGCCGCTCACACGTGGCGAGTTTGAGCAGATTCTGGCTGGCGACTACGGCTTTTTGCTAAGGAGTCCCTATCCGCTCTGCCGCGAGTTCTACATCGAGTGTATCTGCAACATGATGCGCCCGCGGACCATCGTGGACTACGAGCGCGTGCCGTGGGTGATGGATGAGGGCACCGTGCGCATTACGTTTGACATGAACGTGCGCGCGGCGGTGGGTAGCTTTGACATCTTTGACGCGACCTTGCCCGCATTGCCTGTGCTGGAGCCCGGCAAGCTGGTGATGGAGGTCAAGTTTACGGAGTTTTGTCCGCAGCTGGTGCGCGATATGGTGCCGCCGGGCGCGACCGAGCTTACGGCGGTCTCCAAGTACTGCCTGTGTTACGAAAAGACCGCCTACCTGCGCGGATTTAATTACTGGGAATCGGATTTTGAGAACCGAGGGGATATTTAGACCATGAGCACCAGGGACTTTTTTAAGAACTCCGTTTTGGAGGCGTTTGGCCAGGTCGACCCTGCCAAGATTGGCCTTTCGCTGCTCGTGGCGCTCGCCATGGGTATCCTAATCTATTACGTGTATAAGCGCTTTTTTACCGGCGTGGTGTACTCGCGCAGCTTTGCCGTGACGCTCGTGGGCATGTGTGTGCTCACCTGCATGGTCACGCTTGCGATCTCGACCAACGTGGTCATCTCGCTCGGTATGGTCGGTGCTCTGTCCATCGTCCGCTATCGTACGGCGGTCAAGGACCCGCTCGACCTGCTGTATCTGTTTTGGGCCATTACCACGGGCATTACGGCCGGCGCCGGCATGTATGCGCTCGTGGGGCTCACGGCGGTGGTGATCGTGGTGATGATCGCCGGTTTTGCGAGCCACCAGGACAAGGCGCGCGTGTACATGATGGTCATCCACTACACGGGGCAGACCACGGGTGACGATATCGTGCGTGCATTTGGGCGCACCAAGTTCACCGTCAAGTCCAAGACCATGCGTGGTGACAAGGTGGAGATGACCGTGGAGGTGTTCTCGGACGGCGTTGACATGCCCTATGCGGACGCCATTCGCGCGCTCGACGGCGTGGAAGACCTGACGCTCATCCAATACAACGGCGAGTATCACGGTTAGAACCCTAGCGAGCAAATTGCACAAAGAGGGGCGCTCCTGGTCGAGCGTACGTCAGCGAGCGGGCAGCTGCCGTGGCGATGTGCCACGAAAGAGGAGCGACGCGTACTTCATGTACGCGAGCGACGGTTTGAGCGGCAGATCGCCCGGCAGATGCCCGCGCAGCGTCGAGCAGTCCGGCGTTCGTCAGAACGCCGGAACGAACAGGTATCATGGTGAAAGCGATTTCAACGACAGGGGTGCTCGTGGTAAAGATGAAAGATGTGGCCGAGCTGGCCGGCGTTTCGAGCGCCGCCGTCTCGCGCTACCTCAACGGTGGATATATCTCGGCGGATAAGGCCAAGCGCATTAAGCAGGCGATTGAGCTGACCGGATACGTGCGGTCCAGCCAGGCTCGCGCGCTGCGCACCGGCTCCACCAAACTCATCGGCGTCATCGTGCCCAAGATTAACTCGGAATCCGTTAGCCGCATTACCGCCGGCATTGGCCAGGTGCTCGGTCGCCGTGGCTACCAGATGCTGCTCGCCAATACCGACAACGCCCCCGATCGCGAGCTCGAGTACCTCGATTTATTCCAAAATCACCCGGTCGATGGCATCGTACTCGTGGCGACCATGATCACCGATGAACATCGTGCGGCCATTGCGTCTTGCCATGTGCCCATTGTGCTGATCGGCCAAAACGTCGAGGGCGCGGCTTGCGTCTATCACGACGATTACGAGGCCGCTTTTGAGCTGGGCCAGGCGCTCGCGAAGCATGTTGAGGGCAAGATTGCCTATATCGGTGTTACCGAGGAAGACCGTGCGGCCGGTTATGACCGCCGTCGTGGTTTTGAGGCGGGATTGCGCGCCGCGGGTAACCCGCTCGATGCCGCCTTGATTCGCCTGGGCTCGTTTACGCTCGACTCGGGCTATGGTGCGGCGCGTGAGCTGCTTTCCGTCGCTCCCGATGTTTCGTTTATCGCCTGTGCGACCGACACCATGGCGGCGGGCGCGCTGCGTGCCATCGATGAGGTTCGCGGCATGGGCGAGGGCATACACCGCGTGAGCGGTTTTGGCGACAACGCGTTTTTGCGCGCGCTGACGGGCGGCATTCCTACCGTGCATTATGGGTATCTGACCAGTGGCGTCGAGGCCACCAGCATGCTGCTCGACACGCTCGATGGCGTGGAGGGGAAGCGCGGTCTCAAGACGATCAAGCTCGGCCATCAGCTTATGAATGTCTAGGCTCTGGGCACGTCTGCCTGCCTCTGAGGCCCCTGTTTTTGCCATAAAACTACCATTCGCCGGCTTTTTCCTACCGTTCACCCTACTATGAAAACGATTACAGACATATGAAACTGAAAACGATTACAGTGTAAGTGTCAAAGATGGCCGGGTGCACATGCGCCCGTTGGAGGAAAGGGAAGTCATGGACTACCGCAAATCAGCGCAAGAGGTGCTCGACAACATCGGTGGCGCCGGCAACGTTGTTTCGGCCGCGCACTGCGCCACGCGTCTGCGCCTGGTGATTGCCGATAACGCCAAGGTCGACAAGGAGGCCCTCGAGAATATCGACGGCGCTAAGGGCGTCTTTGAGGCCCAGGGCCAGCTTCAGATTATTTTTGGCACTGGCACCGTCAATAAGGTCTACGACGAGTTCATTGCGCTCAGCGGCGTCGAGGCTGCCACCAAGGCCGAGGTCAAGGAGGCCGCGGCGCAGCAGCAGAACATCTTTATGCGTGCCATTAAGGTGCTCGGCGACGTCTTTGTCCCCATCATCCCCGCCATCGTGGCTTCGGGCCTGCTGCTGGGCATTATGAGTGCCCTCAACTTTATGGCCTCCAACGGCTTTATCGCGCTCGACACCAATAACTTTATCTACAAGATTGCCGACCTGGTCTCGGGAACGTCCTTTGGCATCCTGCAGATCCTGATCGGTTACTCCGCCGCTAAGGCCTTTGGAGCCAACCCGTATCTGGGCGCCGTCGTCGGCGGTGCGTTCATCAACTCCTCGTTGCAGAGCGCCTACACGGTTGCCTCCGAGGGCGTGCAGACCATGGTCAACGTCATCCCCGGTGTGTACAGCTTTGAGTGGGTCGGTTATCAAGGCCACGTTATCCCCATCGTCATCGCCTGCGCCATCCTCGCCTTCTTGGAGAAGCGCCTCCACAAGATCGTTCCCGAGATGTTCGACCTCTTTGTGACCCCGCTCGTCTCGGTGTTCGTGACCGTGCTCGTGACCCTTGTTGCCGTCGGCCCCATCTTTGTCTGGGCCGAGAATGCCATTCTCGGTCTGATTCAGGCCCTGCTGACCCTGCCTTTCGGCATCGGTTCCTTTATTGTCGGCCTGTTCTATGCCCCCACGGTCGTTACCGGTATCCACCAGATGTATACCGCCATCGACCTGGGCCAGCTCGCCCAGTACGGTGTGACCTATTGGCTGCCCATCGCCAGCGCTGCCAACATCGCCCAGGGTGGTGCCGCGCTCGCCGTTGCCTTTAAGACCCGCGATGCCAAGATCAAGGGCCTGGCGCTTCCTTCGGCCCTGTCCGCCTTCATGGGCATTACCGAGCCTGCCATCTTCGGTGTGAACCTTCGCTTCTTTAAGCCTTTCATCGCCGGCTGCATCGGCGGCGGTTGCGGTGCCCTGGTCTGTGCGCTCACCTCGCTGGCTGCCTCCGGCACGGGTGTTACCGGTATCTTCGGTATCCTGCTGTGCCTTGCCCAGCCCGTGCAGTACGCGATCATGTTTGCGGTCGCCGCGCTGGTTTCCTTTGCCGTCTCGTTTGTCCTGTACAAGGACGAGCCCAAGGCTTCCGAGCAGGCCTAAGAGCTTTTGATTGAGGGGCGCCCGCGGGCTGTATGCCCGCGGGTGTTTCCCGTATTTGGCGCCGATCTCTGGCGCCTTGTAACTTTCGATCCGTTAGGACTTTGATATGTCTAATGCACTTGGTCGCGATCTTGCAAAGCTGGTCGCCGCTGTTGACGCCGCCGCCTCTGAGTGCGGTCATGGCGCGTATGGCCAGCGCTTTCATATTATGCCGCCGGCGGGCTGGCTCAACGACCCCAACGGTCTTTGCCAGGCAGATGGCGTATTTCACGCGTACTTTCAGTATGCCCCGTTTGATGTGAACGGCGGCGTCAAGATGTGGGGCCATGCCACGAGCCGTGACCTTATGAACTGGGAATACGTCGCCGCGCCGCTGCTTCCCGACGAGCCGTTTGACTGCCATGGCGTGTACTCGGGCTCGGCTTTGGTCGTGGACGGTCGCATTCGCGTGCTCTATACCGGCAACGTTAAGCTCCCCGATGCGGATGGCGTCTTTGACTACGTCAACACCGGTCGTCGCGCCGATACCGTGTATGTCGAAAGCGCCGATGGACAGACGTTTAGCCAAAAGCGCGTGGTGCTGGCGTCGGAGGACTATCCCGAGGATCTGACGTGCCACGTGCGCGATCCCAAGGTGTGGCGTGATGAGGCCGGTCGTTATCACATGGTGTTGGGCGCGCGTCGTCGCGTTGACGGGCCGCACGCTGAGAGCCGTTTTTGTGCGATGCACGGCGAGGGCGCCGGGCGTGATGTGGGCGAGATCCTGGTGTATGGCTCGGCCGATATGTTGAGCTGGGAGCTCGAGAGCCGTGTATCTACGCCCGATCGCTTTGGATTTATGTGGGAATGCCCCGGCTATATCGAGCTCGATGCGAATGGCAATACCGCTGCATTTTTGTCGTTCTCGCCCCAGGGGCTCGAGGGCGGTCGTTGGGACCGCGGTAACGTATACGCTGCTGGCTACATGCCTGTAACGGGCGACATTACCGGTGGTGTCGGAGCCTATGAGCTTGGCGAGTTCCGCCTGTGGGACGCCGGTTTTGACTTCTATGCTCCGCAGGAGTTTACGTCCGAGGATGGTCGCCACATTCTGATCGGCTGGATGGGCATGCCCGATGAGCCGACCTATGGCAACGACCCCACCGTGACGTGCGGCTGGCAGCACTGCATGACGGTGCCGCGTGAGCTTACAGCCGGTGCCGACGGCGTGGTGCTGCAACAGCCGGCGCGCGAGATTGAGCACCATTATGCCTCGGTGCGTGTGGGGGCGGGCACGTTGGAGGTTGCCGGCGATACCTGCTTTGACGTTGATGTTGACGGTGTCGACGGTGCGTTTACCGCAACCGTCGATGGCGAGCTGAAGCTGGCGTTTGTGCCCGCCGAGGGCGAACTGCCCACGCGTTTTGAGATGCGATTTACCGACGAGGGTCGCACTTCTGCCGGCTGCGGTCGTACCGTGCGCTGGGAGCCCGCCGACGAGGTTCGTAGCGTGCGCATTGTTGGCGATGCCTCTTCGGTCGAGGTGTTTGTGAACGATGGCGCGCTCGTGTTTTCGACGCGCATCTATCCCGAGGCCTATGGCGTGACCGTTGACGCTCCGGGTGCGAGTGTGACCTATCACACGCTCAACATCTAGGCGATTCGTCGCATATAGGCGCTATACTGCAGCCGTTGCCCACGATGCGGGGGAACACCCGCATCGTGGGTTTTTGTTTTGAAGGGACGGTACCGTATGGGCGTACAGCAGCTAGAGGAGGCCTGGGCTGCAAGGGCCGGCGCGCGTGGGGCGCGACTGGTTGCGGCCTCGCATGTTCCGGCGGCGCTGTCGCGGCTGGTGATTGTGCGTCCCGGTGATCGTCTGGTTGCCTTTGCGGACGACTTTGCCGATGCGTTTGCGCACGGCTTTGATGCCTGCGACGTGGCTATGGTGGGGGAGCCGTCGGCTGCCGCGTTTGCTGCTGCGTCCGAGGGCTTTGATGCTTCGTTTGATGCCGAGGGGCCGCACCTGTGGTGGTTTGTGAACTCAATCGGTGGCTTTGGCTTGCGTGTGCCCGATCTTCGTGCGTTAGGCCGCGCAGCGCGTGAGGCTCATGCGCTGCTCGTGGTGGATAACACCGTGGCTGGCCTCTTTGGGTGCGACCCGCTGCGTTTGGGTGCCGTCCTGTCGCTTGAAGCACTCGACCGTGTGTGCGCCGGTAAGGTTCCTCGCAAGCTCGTTGCCGTATCGGTCGCACGCTCGCAGCTCAAGCGCCATCGTGTGGATGCTGCTGCCGAGTGCGCGCATGCCCTGCTTGAGGGGTGCGGACTGGTCGCGCTCGACTTGTCCTCCGATGAGGCTGAGGTTCTGGAGAACTGGCTCGCCACGCTCGACACCCGCATGCAGGCGCACTTCGATCGCGCCCGTGCGCTGGCTGAATATTTGGCCGCGAACGAGATGGTGCGCAACGTGCACTATCCCGGGCTGACCTCGCATCCCGACCATGCCATCGCAACCGGCATCCTGGAGCACGGTTTTGGCCCGGCAGTTGAATTTGACCTTATCGAATGCAGCGCGGGAGAGCTGTTCGACGCTTTGCCGGGGGAGTTTCGCACATCGCCCGCCGGCGGCGCAACGACGCGCCTTTCGGCTCCACGCGGCAAGCAGGGGAACACCATTCGCCTCTTCGCCGGCACCGACGACCCTTTGATCGTGGCCGCCACTCTAGACAACGCCCTCCGCAACTAGCTAAATCATCCTCAACTCCATAAGTTGCGGTGAAATATGGATTGATTTACGGCTTTAACCGCATAAACAGCCCCTATTTCACCGCAACTTATGAGAAGGGGTTGTGTAGCTAAATAGCCCCGTCCCAAATGGCTACTCTTTGATGCTGGCGATGAGGTCGCTTGCTTTGTTGGCGATGATGTTGTTGATGTCGGCCTGCAGTTCCTCGTAGACCGCGATGGCTCGCTCGCCGGCGGGGGTGAGCGTGGATCCGCGGGCGCCGTCGCGCTCGATGAGTTTGCATCCCAGCTGGCCTTCGGCCTCGTTTACGATGCGCCAAGCCTTGGAATACGCCATGCCCATGCTTTTGGCGGCCCGGTTGAGCGAGTGCTCGCGGGCGATACCTTGCAGCAGCAAGACGCAGCCGTGGCCGAAGACGCCTGGCAATTCCTTGTCGCACGCTTGAATGACCAACTTTGCCGTCGTCTTGTACTCCATGTGCTCCACGTCTCCCCGCTAAAGTGTTTGCTGGGCAAACGCAAAGCCTGCGTCAAACCCTCGTGTGCTCTTCTTAAATCATGCATTGTAGCAGTCAAAGTGCGTTAAGATACTTCCCCAGTATTGGGCGCCCAAGGTTGGGCTGGGTCCTACGAGGCCTGCAGCCGACCGGTCGCATGGAAAAAGGAGAAACATGGCTACGTTCTTTCCCGGTGAGTCCCACACGTTTTCGGAGTATCTGCTGGTCCCTGGTTACTCGTCCTCGCAGTGCATCCCCAACAACGTCTCTCTCAAGACTCCGCTGACCCGCTTTAAGCGCGGTGAGAAGCCGGCAATCACCCTGAACATCCCCATGGTTTCCGCCATCATGCAGTCCGTCTCGGGCGTCGACATGGGTGTCGCGCTCGCTACCGAGGGTGGCCTGTCCTTCATTTACGGTTCCCAGAGCGCCGAGTCCGAGGCCGCTATGGTCAAGGCCGTCAAGGATCACAAGGCCGGCTTCGTTCAGTCCGATTCTACGCTGACCCCCGACATGACCATGGAGCAGGTCATCGAGCTCAAGGAGAAGACCGGTCACTCCACCATGCCGGTTACCGACGATGGCACTCCCAAGGGTAAGCTCCTGGGCATCGTCACCAGCCGTGACTATCGCCCCAGCCGCGATGACCACCAGACGAAGGTCTCCGAGTTCATGACCCCGCGTGAGCAGCTCATCGTGGGCGACAAGAACATCAGCCTTAAGGTTGCCAACGACGTCATCTGGGACAACAAGCTCAACGCCCTGCCCATCGTCGACGACAACGATCACCTGATGGGCATCGTTTTCCGTAAGGACTACGATAGCCACAAGACCAACCCCAACGAGCTACTCGACGGCGATAAGCGCTACATGGTCGGCGCCGGCATCAACACCCGCGACTATGCCGAGCGCGTGCCGCTGCTCATCGAGGCCGGTGCCGACGTCCTGTGCATCGACTCTTCCGAGGGCTTCAGCGAGTGGCAGAAGCGCACCATCGAGTGGATCCGCGCCAACTACGGCGAGGACGTCAAGGTCGGCGCCGGTAACGTCGTCGACGCCGAGGGCTTCCGCTTCCTGGCAGACTGCGGTGCCGACTTCATCAAGGTCGGTATCGGCGGTGGCTCCATCTGCATCACCCGCGAGACCAAGGGTATCGGCCGTGGCCAGGCTACCGCGCTGATCGACGTCTGCCGCGCTCGCGACGAGTATTACGAGGAGACCGGCGTCTACGTGCCCGTGTGCTCCGACGGCGGTATCGTCTACGACTACCACATGACGCTCGCCCTGGCCATGGGTGCAGACTTCATGATGCTGGGCCGCTACTTCGCTCGCTTCGACGAGAGCCCGACCGAGCGCGTCAACGTCAACGGCCAGTACATGAAGGAGTACTGGGGCGAGGGTTCTGCTCGTGCCCGCAACTGGCAGCGCTACGATCTGGGTGGCGCCGCGAAGCTCAGCTTCGTTGAGGGCGTCGACTCCTACGTTCCCTACGCCGGTTCCCTCAAGGACGGCGTGGGCGGCACGCTCTACAAGGTCAAGTCCACGATGTGCAACTGCGGCGCCCTCTCGATCCCCGAGCTCCAGGAAAAGGCACGCCTGACTCTGGTCAGCTCCACCTCCATCGTCGAAGGCGGCGCCCACGACGTAGTCGTCAAGGACTCCCAGCAAAGCGTCAGCTATCGCTAAGCGGCTTTCCCAAGCACCGCACCTTGCCGTTCAAACCGTCGCTCGCGTACCAAAGTACGCGTCGCTCCTCTTTCACGGCAATCTGCGGCACTTGGAAAACCCGATCATGCTTGGGCGGGTAACAATTAGCGGTTGATTCACAACCACGTTATTTAGATAAAGCGAGATGCCCGCAAGTCGCAGGCATCTCGCTTGTCGTATTTGCTATCATCAGTCAAGTTAACCTTAGGGTCGGTCGGCTTGGCTTTGTTCGTTACAAGTTCCGCACGCAAAGAAGAGCACTTAATGTGCTCTTCGTCTTGCGCAGGACTGTCCGCAGTAGCGAATAAAGCTAAGCCGACCGACCCCAGCTAAGATTAAAGGAGCTGATATGTGCGATTGCACAGATCATAAGGACGAGATTCCTGTCTACGACGCGCAGGCCATTGAGTCCAGGTGGATGAAGGCCTGGGAGGACTCCAACCTCTTTGCCGTCGACACCGACGACAGCAAGCCCAAGAAGTACGTGCTCGAGATGTTCCCGTATCCGTCGGGCGACCTGCACATGGGCCACGCGCGCAACTACACTATCGGCGATGCCATGGCCCGTCAGGCCCGCATGCGTGGCTACGACGTGCTGCACCCCATCGGCTTTGACGCCTTTGGCCTGCCTGCCGAGAACGCCGCCATCAAGCACAACACGCAGGCTGCCGCCTGGACGTATAAGAACATGGACCAGGCGCTCGCCACGATGAAGCGCATGGGCTTCTCCTACGATCTGGATCGCATGGTCAAGACCTGCAGCTCCGATTATTACCGTTGGGGTCAGTGGATCTTTGAGAAGTTGTGGGAAAAGGGCCTGGTCTACCGCAAGAAGAACCCGGTCAACTGGTGCCCCACCTGCAAGACCGTTCTGGCCAACGAGCAGGTCACCGAGGGCAAGTGCTGGCGCTGCGGCACCGAGCCCGAGAAGCGCGACCTTGAGCAGTGGTACTTCAAGATTACCGATTACTCCCAGGAGCTGCTCGACGACCTGGAGAAGCTCCCCGGCTGGCCCGAGCGCGTCAAGCAGATGCAGGCCAACTGGATCGGTCGCTCCGAGGGCGCCGAGGTCGACTTTACCCTGTGCGACAAGGATGGCGAGCCCATCGAGGGCGACGAGGGCAAGATCACCGTCTTCACCACGCGTGCCGATACGCTCTTCGGTGTCTCCTTCTTTGTCCTGGCCCCCGAGTACGCTCGTCTGCACGAGCTCGTCGAGGGTACGGAGTACGAGGAGGCCGTGACCAAGATCGTCGAGGACTCCAAGCATATCTCCGCCGTCGAGCGTGCCCAGGGCACCCTCGAGAAGCACGGTGCCTTTACCGGCCGCTACGTGGTGAACCCGGTCAACGGCGAGAAGGTCCCTGTGTGGGTTGCCGATTATGTCGTTGCCGACTATGGCACCGGTGCCGTCATGGCCGTTCCCTGCGGCGACCAGCGCGACTTTGAGTTCGCCCGCAAGTACGACCTGCCGATCGTGCCGATCATCCTGGACGATGACGACCGCGCTGCCGTCGAGGCCAACGGCGAGACCATCGATACCTTCCATGCCGAGACCGTCGACTGGGATTGCGCCCACGCTGCCGAGGGCACGCTCGTCCAGTCCGGCAAGTACACCGGTATGCGCGGCGGCAAGCACTCCGAGGGCGAGGCTGCAATCGTTGCTGACCTCGAGGCCATGGGCTGCGGTCGTCGTAAGGTCGAGTTCCGTCTGCGCGACTGGCTCATTTCCCGCCAGCGCTATTGGGGCAACCCCATCCCGGCCATCCACTGCGAGCACTGCGGCATCGTGCCCGTGCCCGAGGACCAGCTGCCGGTGACGCTGCCCGAGAACCTGGACCTGGGCGCCGGCGAGACCCTCGCCGAGTGCAAGGAGTTCTACGAGACCACCTGCCCGGTCTGCGGTCGCCCGGCCAAGCGCGAGACCGATACCATGGACACCTTCACCTGCTCCAGCTGGTATTACCTGCGCTATACCGACCCGCACAACACCGAGCTGCCCTTCTCCAAGGACGCCGCCGACCGCTGGATGCCCGTCGATAACTACATCGGCGGCATCGAGCACGCCATTTTGCACCTGCTCTACAGCCGCTTCTTTACCAAGGCGCTGCGCGACCTGGGTCTGCTGAGCGTGGACGAGCCCTTCACCAACCTGCTGTGCCAGGGCATGGTCAAGGACGAGAACGGCGACACCATGTCCAAGTCCAAGGGCAACGTCGTGCCCCCGAGCTCGGTTATCGAGCCCTACGGCGCCGACACCATGCGTCTGGCGATCCTGTTTATCGCCCCGCCCGAGAAGGACTTCGACTGGGATCCCAAGGCCGTCGAGGGTGCCAACCGCTTTATCAAGCGCGCCTGGCGTATCGTGTGGCAGCTCGTCCAGTCCGGCGATGCCAACGTGGCCTTTGACAAGTCCGTGCTCGACGAGGCGGCGCTCAAGCTCTATCGCGAGCGTCACCGCACCATCGCCAAGTGCACCGAGGACTATGACCGCGGCCAGTTCAACACCGCGATCTCGGCCGTCATGGAGCTCGTCAACGCGGCGAGCGCCTACCTCAACGCCACCGAGGGTGCCGCCCGCGACAAGGCGCTGTGCTACGGTGTGGCCAAGGACATCGTGAGCGTCCTTGCCCCCATCTGCCCGTTCTGGGCTGACGAGCTGTGGCACGAGGCGCTCGGCTGCGAGGGCAACGCCTACACCGCCGCCTGGCCCGAGTTCGACCTGGCCGAGTCCGTTGAGGACACGGTGCAGATCGTCGTCCAGGTTCTCGGCAAGGTCCGTGGCCGCATCGACGTGGCCCGCGATGCCTCCAACGAGGAGATGCAGGCTGCTGCCGAGGCCGCCGTCGCCAAGTGGACCGAGGGTAAGACCGTTGTCAAGGCCATCTGCGTACCCGGCAAGCTGGTCAACCTAGTGGTTAAGTAAACGCCGCACGTATAGCCGGCGTGTAAAAGACGAGGGACGATCCGGCTGGATCGCCCCTCGTTTTGTTTTGTCTGCTCGCGGCGCCCGCGGTCAATTGTTCTATTCTTGTGGAGATACTGTGGGCGCGCTGACCTGCGAGTTTCTGTTGTGCTTGCACGTTTTCGCAGGTATTGGTATAGTTTGCTTGCAAATGAAGTTGTAATTGAAAGAAGTGGGGTTTCGGCCCCGCTTCTTTTTTGTATGGATGGAGGTGCCGCAATGGTCAAGACCAAGACCGAGCAGGCGATCATCGACGCGCTCGAGGCCGTCGCTCCCCAGCACGATGTCGACATCGTCGACGTCGAGCTCGTGGGCGCCACCAAGGCCCCCTGCGTGCGCGTGCGTATCGAGGGTGCCGAGGGTCAGAGCCTGTCGCTCAACGACGTCACGGCCAACACCAAGTGGGTCGGCGATGTGATTGAGGAGCTCGACCCCATCTCTTCGAGCTATACGCTCGAGGTGTCGAGCCCGGGTATGGCGCGCCCGCTGCGCCGTCCGCGCGACTTTGCCCGCTTTGTGGGCGAGAACTGTGAGCTCACCTCCACCGCCACCGAGGGCCGTCGCAAGTACGCCGGCAAGATTGCCGCTGCGACCGAGACCGACGTGACCCTCGAGCTCGAGGACGGCGAGTCCGTCACCCTCGATTTCTCTGATGTTAAAAAGTGCAAGTTGAAGCCCACCTACGACTTCAAGCCCGCGAAGGAAGGAAAGTAAGATGGCAGCATCCGACATGATGTCCGCCCTGATGGAGCTTTGCCAGGAGAAGCACATCGACCAGCTCTACCTGATCGACCGCCTGGAGCAGTCGCTCGCCAAGAGCTATGCCGAGATTTTGCATCTTGAGTGGGGCGCCAAGGTGACCATCGACCGTACCACCGGCAAGATCTACGTCTACCGCCTGGAGCCGATCGACGATTCCATGGACGAGGAGGGCAACTTCACCGAGTTCGAGGAGATCGACGTTACCCCCAAGAACACGAGCCGCATCGCCGCCCAGCACGCCAAGGCCGAGATCAACGCCATCGTGCGTAACTCCGCCCGCGAGCAGATCTACGAGGAGTTCTCCGGCCGCATCGGTGACCTCATCAGCGGTACCGTGCTGCAGTCCACGCCCGACTTCACGATCGTCAAGATCCGCGAAGGCGTCGAGGCCGAGCTGCCGCACTTCGATCAGCGCCGTTACGAGAACGAGCGCAACGAGCGCCCGATGGGCGAGCGCTACCTGCACAACCAGCACATCAAGGCCGTGATCATCGACGTTCGCGACCCCAACTCCAACCTGCAGCCGGTTCGTGGCGAGCACAGCCGTCCGCCGATTGTCATCTCCCGTACCCACCCCGAGCTCATGCGTCGTCTGTTTGAGCAGGAGGTGCCCGAGATCTATGAGGGCACCGTCCAGATCAAGTCGATCGCCCGCGAGCCCGGCCAGCGCTCCAAGGTCGCCGTCCACTCGCTTGACGACCGTCTGGATCCCGTGGGTGCCTGCGTCGGCCCCAAGGGCAGCCGTGTTCGCGCTGTCGTGGGCGAGCTCCGTGGCGAGCGCGTCGACGTCATCCTGTGGGATGCCGATCCTGCCGTCTACGTCGCCAACGCCCTTTCGCCCGCTAAGGTCACCCGCGTCCTCGTCGACGAGGAGAAGGCCTACGCCGGCGTCATCGTGCCCGACGACCAGCTGTCCCTCGCCATCGGCAAGGAGGGCCAGAACGCCCGCCTCGCCGCGCGCCTGACCGGCTGGCACATCGACATCAAGTCGGAGACGCTTGCCGCCGACATCCTCAAGAACGTTCCCGTTCACGAGGAGCCCGCCGCCGACCTGATCGGTGACGAGGAGGACGAGGACGTCCGCCGCTGCGAGTACGTGTCCGAGGACGGCATCCAGTGCCGCAACCAGGCCCGTCCCGGCTCCCGTTTCTGCGGTGTCCACGACACCGACGCCTTCGATGATGCGGAGGATCTGATCTAGCGCGCGATCGCGCCGGGCGGGTCCCGGCGCATCCCCCACGCTCGTTCAGTCTCTAGGCACCCAAGGTGCCAGAAAGGGTAGGTGAAGTCATATGGCAAAAGTCCGTGTGTCCACCCTGGCCAAAGAGTTCGGCATGACCTCCAAGGAACTGATGGGTCATCTCGCCGAAATGAAGATTCCCGCTAAGTCCGCTTCCTCCGCCCTGGAGGACGCGTACGTCGCCATGGTCCGCAAGCAGCTCGCCTCGGTGATCGAGGCCCGCGCCCAGGAAGTCGAGGCTGCCAAGCAGGCCGAGGAGGAGGCAGCCGCCGCCGAGGAGGCTGCACGCGCTGCCGAGGCCGAGCGCGAGCGCATCGCCGCCGAGAAGGCACGCGAGGAGGAGCGCCGGCAGTTCGCCGCCGCCCAGGCTGCCGAGGAGGCCGCCCGCGCCGAGGCCGAGGCCAAGAAGAAGGCCGAGCAGGAGCGCCTTGCCCGCGAGAAGGAGGAGGCTGCCCGCGAGGCCCAGCGCCGCGCCGTTCCCGCTTCCGACTCCGGTTCGCGTTTCCGTTCGCTGCTTGACCAGATTGCCGCACAGGAGACCGTGCTCAAGGAGAAGAAGGACGCCGAGCAGAAGGCCAAGGCCGAGCGCGCTGCCGAGCGCGGCAACCGTCGTGGCGGCAACAACGACCGTCGCGGTGGCCGTCGTAACGATCGCAACGCCTCCGACAACAACTCCGAGCGCAACGCCTCCGAGAGCCGTCCCCACAGCCATCGCACCAATGCCAGCAACAACGTCGCTGCCGGTATGGACTTCCCCAACCCCGACAAGCAGGGCAAGGGCAAGAAGCGCAAGGGCGGTCACAACAACGAAGAGGACCACTACAGCCGCATGGCGCGCGAGGCCGAGGAGTACAGCCGCGAGAAGGTGCTCGAGGAGGCTCGTGCCGCCGTCGAGGAGGCCTCTCGCGAGTCCACCGGTCGCCGCAAAAAGCGCAAGGAGAAGCGCGAGCGCGAGGCTGCCAAGGCTCAGGAGGAGCGCAAGATAGAGGAGGCGCTGGCCCAGGGCGTGAACCCCGAGGACCTCGACGCCATCAAGGTCTCCCAGGGCGTTACCGTTCAGGAGCTCGCCGAGGCGCTCGACGTTCCGGCCAACGACATCATCAAGCGACTGTTCCTGCTGGGTACGCCGCTTACCATGACGCAGTCCATGTCCGATGACCTTGTCGAGCTCGTTGCCGACGACCTGGGTCGTCAGATCAAGATCATCACCCCCGAGGAGGAGAACACCTTCTCGTTCTACGACGATCCCGCCGACCTTAAGCCGCGCGCCCCGGTCGTCACCGTCATGGGCCACGTCGACCACGGCAAGACGAGCCTCCTCGACGCCATCCGTCACACCGGCGTCGCTGCCGGCGAGGCGGGCGGCATTACCCAGGCAATCGGCGCTTCGCAGGTTATGATCAACGACCGCAAGATCACCTTCATCGATACCCCGGGCCATGCCACCTTTACGGCCATGCGTGCCCGCGGCGCCAAGGTGACCGACATCGTCATTCTGATCGTGGCTGCCGACGACGGCGTCATGCCCCAGACCATCGAGTCGATCAACCACGCCAAGGCCGCCGGCGTCCCCATCGTCGTCGCCGTCAACAAGATCGATAAGCCGGGTGCCAACCCCGACCGCGTGCGCCAGGAGCTCACCGAGTACGGCATCATCCCCGAGGAGTGGGGCGGACAGAACATGTTCGTCAACATCTCGGCCAAGCAGAAGATCGGTATCGACGACCTGCTCGAGACCGTCCTGCTCCAGGCCGACGTGCTCGAACTCAAGGCCAATCCTGATACGTTCGCTTCGGGCAACGTCCTCGAGGCTAAGCTCGACAAGGGCCGCGGATCGGTTGCCACGGTGCTCGTGACCCGCGGTACCCTGCACGTGGGCGATACGCTGGTCGCCGGCCTTACCTACGGCCGCGTCCGCGCCATGCTCGACCCCAAGGGCAACGCCGTCACCGAGGCCGGTCCCTCCGACGCCGTCGAGATTCTGGGCCTGCAGTCCGTCCCCAACGCCGGCGATGAGTTCCGCGTGTTCGAGGACGAGCGCGAGGCTCGCGCCCTGGCCGACGAGCGTTCGCTCAAGGCCCGCATCGAGGAGCAGAGCCGCGTGAAGCATGTGACGCTCGAGAACCTCTTCGAGACCATCGCCGACGCCGAGGTCAAGGAGCTCAACCTGATCATCAAGGCCGACGTCCAGGGTTCTATCGAGGCCCTTCAGGACTCCCTCGACAAGATGGACCAGTCCGAGGTGCGCATCAACACGATCCACTCCGCCGTTGGCGCCATCAACGAGACCGACGTCGTTCTGGCCGACGCCTCCAACGCCATCATCATCGGCTTTGGCGTCCGTCCCGACGGCAAGGCCCGCTCCGCCGCCGAGCGCGAGGGCGTCGAGATCCGTTGCTACGACGTCATCTACAAGTGCCTCGAGGACCTCGACGCAGCCCGTATCGGCATGCTCAAGCCCACCGAGGTCGAGGTTTCCACGGGTACCGCGACCGTTCTGGACACCTTCAAGGTGCCCAAGGTCGGTATCGCCGCCGGTGTCCGCGTCGAAGAGGGCGAGATCGCCGCGACCGATTCCGTGCGCCTGGTGCGCGACGGCATCGTGGTCTTCAACGGTAAAATCGCCTCGATGCGCCACTACAAGGACGAGGCCAAGAGCCTCAAGAGCGGCTCCGAGGGCGGTATTGGCCTGGAGAACTTCCAGGACATCAAGCCTGGCGACACCATTGAGGGCTACCGCATCGACCAGGTTGCCCGTACCGAGTAGGGGGTAGCGCTATGAAGCAAACGCAGGCAACCCGCCGTTTGGGCGAGCAGCTTCGCGAGAAGCTCGGTTATATCCTGCTCTTTGAGGTTTCCGATCCGCGTCTCGACCTGGTCACCCTGACCGCGGTCGAGGTCGCGGTGGACCGTTCGTTCGCGCGTGTGTATGTGTCGTGCGACGCGAGCCGCTACGACGAGGTCATGGAGGCGCTCGCCAGCGCCAAGGGCCGCATCCGTAGCCTGCTGGCCCGCTCGCTCGATTGGCGCGTCACGCCCGAGCTCGATTTTCGCATCGATCGCTCGACCGATGAGGCCGAGCGCATCACGCGTGCGCTGGAAAACGTTCCCGCCACGCTTGCGATCGAAAAGGACGAGGACGGCTATCCAATTGCGGATGCCGCCCAGGAGGCAGCTTTAGATGAGTAATTCCGCCGACCTTGCATCGTGCGAGTCTGCAGATATTCAGCGACGCATCCTTGAGCTCATCGAGGGTGCGTCCTCCATTGCGATTTCGGGACATACGTCTCCCGATGGCGACGCCCTGGGCTCCGTGCTGGGCCTGGGCCTCTCGCTTAGGAAGTTCTTTCCCAACAAGGACATTGCCCTGCTGCTGGCAGACGATGACCCGGTTCCGCGCATCTACCGCTTTATGGAGGGCGCCGACCGTCTGGTGCCTGCATCTGCGTATACCGGCAATCCGGACCTGTTCATCTCGGTGGACGTGCCGGTCGTCGAGCGTCTGAACAACTCCGCCGAGGTGCTCCGCCGCTCGTCGCATGTGGTGTGCTTCGATCACCACCCGGCGCGCGAGGAATTTGCCGAGCTGAGCCTGAGGTGCGTCGATGCCGCGGCCTGTGCCATGATCATCGACCGCTTTTTGGACAATTGCGGCATTGTGGCTCGCGATGGTGTCGCGACCTGCCTGTTGTGCGGCCTGGTGACCGATACCGGTCGTTTTCAGTATCAAAACGCCGATGCCGCTGCGTTCCATGCCGCCTCGCGCCTGGTCGCGCACGGTGCCGATCCGGCGCGCGTTGCGCTCGAGGTCTACCAGAGCATGCGCGTAGAGTTCTTGCATCTCAAGTCCATCGTTATGGGGCGCATCAAGACAGTGGCGCACGGTCGCGTGGCATATAGCTATGCGTACCAGAGTGACCTCGAGGCTTGCGGCGTCACTTCGGACGAGTGCGACGGCCTGGTCGATGTGGTGCGTTCGGTGATGGGTGTGGAGGTCTGCCTGTTCCTGAAGGGCATTGAGGGCGATACCAAGGTACGCGGTAACCTGCGCTCCAAGGGCGACCTCAATGTTTCCGAGATCGCTGCTGCTTTTGGCGGTGGCGGGCATCCCGCGGCCGCTGGTTTCTCTAACAACGGAACGATTCTCGAGACGCTCACCGCGGCACTCCCCATGCTGGCCGAGCTGGTGGGGGAGGATCCCGCTTCGGTGACCGTCGAGCTCTAACATTTTGGATGGTACATGGCTCGTCGTACACCTTCTCAACTTAATATGCTGCTCGCCGTCGATAAGCCGGTGGGCTGTACGTCTCACGACGTGGTATCGCAGTGCCGACGCGCCCTCCATGAGCGACGCGTCGGCCATGCCGGTACGCTCGACCCCATGGCATCCGGTGTCATGGTGGTGGGCGTTGGCCAGGCGACCCGTCTGCTGGGCATGCTAACCCTGGATACCAAAAGTTATGTCGCCGACATTTCGTTTGGCGTCGAGACCAATACCGATGACGCGGAGGGTGAGGCCGTCCGCACGGTGCCCGTTGCCCCCGAGCTGCGCGATCTTGCTTACGCCCGTGAGCAGCTGGCCGCTATGCTTGGCCCGCAGATGCAGGTGCCGCCAGCGTTTTCGGCCATTTCGGTCAATGGCGTTCGCGCCTATAAGAGTGCTCGCGAGGGCAATGCGGTTGAGTTGCCCCCGCGCCCCGTCGAGGTCTATGCCGCCGACCTGATCGCCGTGGGCGGCGAGGGCGATGCGTGCGTCTGGACCGTGGCGTTTTCGGTAAGCAAGGGCACCTACATTCGCGCGCTTGCTCGCGATCTGGGTCGCGCCTGCGATAGTGCTGCGCATATTTCCGCGCTGCGCCGTACGGCCTCCGGCGTGGTTTCCATTGGCGCCTGTCATGCGGTCGAGGAGCTTTCTCCCGAGTCTGCGGCCGGCTTCGCCTTGGATCCCATCGCCGCCCTTGGTGCCACGCGTGTCGATTTGCCGGGTAATCTTGCAGACGACCTGCTTTGTGGTCGCCGCATTCCCGTTGAACGCGCGCTTGCGGACTTCGATACGGCGAAGGCACCGTTCGCGCTCGTGCTCGATGGGGGACTCAAGGCGCTCGCCCGCATCGAGGGCGGCCGCTTTGTGATGGAGCACGTCTTTCCGCAGGCGATCGGCGGTGTTCGATGATGCTGGCGCCCCACGAGCTCGCGCGTATCTTTTTCGCGGGTGAGTTGGATGAGGCCCGTATCGTTTCTGCCGATGCATTTGATGGGTGCGAGTTCTTGGGTGCCGCGTCGATCGCCATAGGCGTGTTTGATGGCGTGCATCGTGGGCACCAAGAGCTGATTGACGCGGTTATTCGCGACGCACGTTTCCACGGCAGCAAAGCGGTCGTGGTCACCTTCGATCCTGATCCGGACGTCGTGGTGAGTCCGTCGCCCGCTCAAAAATTGATGACGACGGCCGACCGACTGCACGCACTGGCTCAAACCGGGGTCGATGCGGTGGTGGCCGTTCCCTTTACGCCCGCCGTGGCGGCACTCGACCATGTCGGGTTTCTGGCGCTGTTGTCGCGCGTTGTCGACATTCGCTCCATTCGTGTAGGCAGTGACTTTAGACTCGGCCGCGGCGGCGCTTCGGGCGTTGCCGAGATGCGCGCCTGGGGTACTGAACGTGGGGTTGACGTTTACGGTCACGACTTGCTCTGCGTTAACGGGCAGACCATCTGTGCCACGCGCATCCGCCATGAGCTGGCCCAGGGTCATGTGGAGCTGGCTGCCGAGCTTCTCGGCCGTCCCTATATGGTGCGCGGCGTTGTGGCGGCTGGCCGTCACGAGGGTTCCGACATGGGCTTTCCCACGGCAAACATCCAGGTGCCCGACGGCATTCAAGTGCCTGCCGATGGCGTCTATGAGGGTCTGGTGCTGGTCGATGATACCGTATGGCCTGCTGCTGTTAACGTCGGCCTGCCGCCGACCTATGCCGACGATGCCGCCTCGGCGCATCTCGAGGCCAACTTGATCGGCTATGCGGGCGACCTGTATGGCGCTTCCGTGTCGCTGGCGTTTACGCGCTGGCTGCGTCCGTCTCGCGTGTTCGATTCCCTGGACGACCTGATCGCGACCGTCGAGGGTAATATTGACGATATTCGCCACAACTTGGGTGAGCAGGGGGTGAGCATCCGTGATAAGCGATGAGGAGAAAGACCAGGTACGCGCTGCGTCCGATTTGGTTGCCATCGTGCAGGAAACGGTTGAGCTCAAGCCCCGCGGCCATGAGTTTTGGGGATGCTGCCCGTTTCATGGCGAAAAGACCCCATCGTTTCACATTATCCCTGCTACGCAGGTGTGGCACTGCTTTGGCTGCGGCGAGGGCGGCGACGTCTTTACCTATATCATGAAGCGCGAGAACCTGAGTTTTCCCGAGTCGATCCGCTATTTGGCTGATCGTGCGGGCATTGAACTGCACGATACCGGTGCGCAGCGCGATCGCGGCACCAAGCGTGCCCGCATCTATGACCTGTGCGCCGAGACGGCTCAGTTCTACCACACCATGCTTATGCGCGGTAAGGACAGCCGTCCGCGCGAGTACTTTGCCAGCCGCGGCATGGGCGGAGATGTCTGTCGCCGCTACTGCCTGGGCTTTGCACCGGGTCGCAACGCGCTGGTTTCGCATCTGTCCCAAGCGGGCTTTACCCCGCAGGAGATGACTGACGCCAATGTGGCCGTGAGCCGTGGGCGCGGACAGCTTGCCGACCGTTTTTACGACCGTGTGATGTTTCCCATCTTTGATGAGCAAGGTCACAATATCGCCTTTGGCGGGCGCATCATGGGCGATGGTCAGCCAAAGTACCTCAACACCGCCGAGACGAGCGTGTTTCATAAAAAACGAAACCTCTACGGCTTTAACTGGGCCAAGGAGTTTATCGTCGCGCAGGATACCGCCATCGTGGTGGAGGGATATACCGACTGCATCGCCTGCTGGGAGGCAGGGATCAAAAACGTCGTCGCTACGCTGGGCACAGCACTCACGGAACATCACGTTAAGACACTCACCCGTTTTGCCAAGCGCATTGTCTATATGTTCGATGGCGACGCCGCCGGTCAAAAGGCCGCTCGCCGCGCGATTCAGTTTATCGAGCAGGATTCGATGGACCTGCGCTGCGTGGTGCTGCCCGACGGCAACGACCCCATGGAGTTCATCACGGCGCATGGCGGCCAGGAGCTTCAGGCGCGCATCGATGCCGCCGAGCCCCTCATGTACTTTGTCTACCGTTCGCTGCAGGAGTCGAGCGACATTACCACACCGGGCGGTCGTGCCAAGGCGCTCGAGGATGCGCTGACGCTCATCTATCCGCTGCGCGACAGCTATATGATCGACACATACTTTATCCAGATTGCCGACCTGTTAGGTTTGGACCTGGAGACCGTGCGCGCGAGTTCGGGCCGTGTGTTTCGCGATGTCGCCAAGCGCGAGGATGCCGAGCGCCGGCGTGAGCAGAGCTACGAGCGTCAACGCGCGCAAGCTGAGCGCGCGGGCGGTTCGCAGGGTCGAGGCTCGGGCGGCGGTGCGGCTGGCGCGCGCAGTGCCGGTCGCGGTGCCTGGGCCGCGGGTGCGACGCCACCGGTGTCCGCACCGGTCGAAGAGGACCCGTACGACTACGTTCCGGTTGATGCCTATGGGGCCGCGCCGGTGGAGGTCGACGAGGATCTGCCGCCAATCGATGTGCCAGCGGGGATGGAAAGCGCTGCGCCTGTTGCCGATAGTTCAAACGCGGCGGCAGCTCCTTCGATGCCGATTGTTTTGACCGATCTGGAGCGGAAATCCCTAGCGGGGGAGCGCGAGCTGCTGACGATGCTTACGAGCTACCCCGATCTGTTCCGCACGTATGCCGACCGCATTTGTTCTATCGAATGGGTCGATCCGCGTCACGAGTCCATTGCGTGGGCCGTGCTCGCGACGCCGCCGGGCACCGATCCTGCGGCCTGCATGGATGCGGCGCGCGCGGTGTGTCCCGAGGCGGCCTCCCTTGTCAGCGCCGGGCGCATCTCGGCAACGAGTAAGCACCCGACCGAGACGAACATCGTCTTTATGCTCGATACGCTCGAGCTCTACACCATCAAGCGTCGCATGCGAGCCGCGCAGGCCAAGTTGCGTCAGAACCGTTCACTCGACGATGAGGCCCGTCGCGTGCTGACGATGCAGGCGGTGCAAGATTCACAGCGCCAGCGCGAGCTCCAAAAGTCGATCGGTGGCGTGGCCGACCCGTTCCGTTTGATCGGTTTGGAGACCGCAGGTGCCGATCAGGCCTAGATGTTGTGGTCAACCAGCGTATTCTCGCCTATATCCTGTCTTTATTTTGGGTATAGACGTCTACGTGTGTGCTAAAGTATTGAGTCCTGTGGACTATGAAGGGAGAATCTGTGCCAAAAAAGACTGAGAGCACGGGTACTGGGCTGGAATCCTACGTTGCAAAGCTCATGGGCAACGGCTCAAACAGGACTTCGGTAACCGAGGACGAGATTCAGGTCGCCCTGAAGGATATCGATGTTTCTGACGAGCAGCTCACCGCGGTGTATTCCGCGCTGCGCAACAGCGGCATCCAGATTATCTCCGCGAGCGGTAACGACGACGCCCCCATGGACGTCGACGATGACGCTAACGATACCGATACCGACGATTTCGATGACGACGACGAGCACGATTCCGGCTCGCTCGACGATCACGAGCTCAAGATGGCCCGTCAGGCCGACGCCGAGATGGGTTCTTCCAAGAGCAAGAAGAAGCGCACCGTGCGCACGTCCCGTTCACGCTCGCGCGTGCGTGGCATCGATGCCTCTACGGTGATGCTGACCGGCGATCCTGTTCGTATGTACCTCAAGGAGATCGGCAAGGTCGACCTGCTGACCGCCTCCGAAGAGGTCGATCTGGCCATGAAGATCGAGGCCGGTCTTGAGGCCACCGAGAAGCTCGAGGCCGCCGATGCCGGTGAGCTCGAGCTCACGCGTGCCGAGATGCGTCGTCTTACGCGCATTGAGAACGTCGGCCTCGAAGCTAAGCAGGCACTCATCAGCGCAAACCTGCGTCTGGTCGTCTCCATCGCCAAGCGCTATGTCGGCCGCGGCATGCTGTTCCTTGACCTGATCCAGGAGGGTAACCTCGGTCTGATTCGCGCCGTCGAGAAGTTCGACTACCAGAAGGGCTTTAAGTTCTCCACGTACGCCACGTGGTGGATCCGTCAGGCCATTACGCGCGCTATCGCCGACCAGGCCCGTACCATCCGTATTCCCGTGCATATGGTCGAGACTATCAACAAGCTCGTCCGCGTGCAGCGCCAGCTCCTTCAGGACCTGGGCCGCGACCCGACCCCCGAGGAGATCGGTGCCGAGATGGACATGAGCGCCGACCGCGTCCGCGAGATCCAGAAGATCTCGCAGGAGCCCGTGTCGCTTGAGACCCCCATCGGCGAGGAAGAGGATTCCCAGTTGGGCGACTTCATCGAGGACTCCCAGGCTATCGTTCCGCCCGATGCCGCCAGCTTCTCCATGCTGCAGGAGCAGCTCACTCAGGTGCTCGACTCGCTTGCCGATCGTGAGCGCAAGGTTATCGAGCTGCGCTTTGGCCTTGTCGACGGGCATCCCCGTACGCTCGAGGAAGTCGGCCGCGAGTTTGGCGTCACGCGCGAGCGTATCCGCCAGATCGAGTCCAAGACCCTGGCCAAGCTCCGCCACCCCAGTCGTTCGAGCAAGCTGAAGGACTATATCGAAAGCTAGTCAAGCAAGAAGCGCCCTCAAGCACATCCGCTTGGGGGCGCTTTCATGTGGTCATTGGGGACGTCCCCAATGACTAGGTCGGAAAAAATCTCAAAAAAGTTCTTGCCCTAAGCTGATTCGTCCGTATAATAAACTTCGTTGCTTGAGAGCACGCACCTATTCCTCGGTAGCTCAATGGTAGAGCACGCGGCTGTTAACCGCGCTGTTGTAGGTTCGAGTCCTACCCGGGGAGCCAGGTTGTAAAACCCGTCGCTTATGCGGCGGGTTTTTTCATGCCGCGACCACTTGACTCGAACGTTGCCATATCAACATTTCGTGTCGAGGATGTAATCCCGCGACCCACCACCTCAACATGGCGCGGTCGTTGTAGAATATTGCAATGATTGCTCCCACGACATGGTGCCGCGAGCACCAGATAAGGAGATTCTTGTGTCTGAGACCATTAACGGCAGCCTGAGCGTCTCGAACGACGTTATTGCCGATATTGCCGGTTATGCCGCGATGACGTGCTATGGCGTCGTCGGTATGGCTGAGCAGCTCCAAGGCGCCGAGAGCGTGCGCCTGCTTGCCGGTCAGCGCCTCCGCAAGGGCGTGCTTGTCTCCGCCGACGAGAACGGCCTTACGGTCGATCTTCACGTCGTGCTCGAGAACGGCGTCAACATGAAGTCCGTCTGCCACAATCTTTCGAGCTCCGTTGCCTTCACCCTGCAGGAGATCGCTCAGATCGACCCCGCCAGCCTTAAGATCGGCATCCATATCGACGCGCTCAAGAGCCGTCTGAACTAGCATCCGAAAACGGAGATTCAAATACCCATGATTGCAAAGACCATTCGCACCTGTTTTCCGATCGCTGCGGCTGCCGTTTCCGACAAGGCCGAGGAGATCAACAAGCTCAACGTCTTCCCCGTGCCCGACGGTGACACCGGCACTAACATGTCGCTCACGCTCGCCTCGGTGACCAAGGAGCTCTCCGCCCTTCCTGCCGACGCCGACATGGAGGCCATCGCCGGCGCCATCACTCACGGCTCCCTGATGGGCGCCCGCGGCAACTCCGGCGTCATCACCTCGCAGATCCTGCGCGGCGTGGCCGAGGGCCTTGTCTCCGCCGATGAGCCCATTACGTCCGCCAATATCGCCTTCGCCTTCCGTCGTGCCGTCAAGGTCGCCTTCCAGGCCGTCCGTAAGCCCATCGAGGGCACGATTCTCACGGTGCTGCGCGATGTCTCGACCAAGGCCGACGAGTGCGAAAAGAAGAAGTTCTCGGCCGAGGACGCGCTCGATGCCATCGTCGTCGAGGCCTACCAGTCCGTCGCTCGCACGCCCGACCTGCTGCCCGTTCTGAAGGAGAACGGCGTGGTCGACTCCGGCGCCTTTGGCTTTGCTATCTTCCTCGAGAACTTCGTAGCTGCCGCTCTTGGCCGCAGCACCGTTGTCGAGGATTTCTCCGCTACGTTTGACTCCGCCGGCTCTGCCCGTGATGCCGCTCTTGGCCGCGTTGAGATCGAGGCTAACGACGACTGGGAGGGCTCGGAATTCCGTTACTGCAATGAGTTCCTGTTTAAGGCCGACGCCCCGTTTGACGAGGACGAGTGCCTTAAGTTCCTGGGTTCCATGGGCGACTGTGAGCTGCTCGTGGGCGCATATCCCGACTACAAGATCCACGTGCACTCCAACACCCCGAACCTGGTGCTCGAGCACATGCTGCAGCTTGGCCAGATCTACGAGGTCTTTATCCACAACATGGAGATGGAGGCCCACGACCGTACCGCCAAGATCCACGAGGACCAGGAGAAGGCCGCCGAGCCCGCGAAGGCCCTGGGCTTTGTCGCCGTTGCCGCCGGTTCCGGCGAGGCAGACATCCTCAAGTCCCTCGGCGTTGACGTGATCGTGTCCGGTGGCCAGACCATGAATCCCTCGACTGCAGACCTGCTGGGCGCCGTCGACCAGGTCAACGCGACCTCGGTCATCATTCTGCCCAACAACGGCAACATCCGCATGGCCGCCGAGGCCGCTGCCTCTGCCTGCACCGACAAGAAGGTCGCCGTCGTTCCCACCAAGACCGTTCCGCAGGCCTTCTCCGCGCTGTTCGCGGTCCTGCCCGATTCCGAGCTCGAGGATGCCGTCGCCGCTATGGTCGACGCCATCAGTGAGGTTCGTGATGGCGAGGTCACCCGTGCCGTGCGCGATTCCAGTGCCTCCGACGGCTCGCCGATTCACTCCGGTGACGTCATGGGCATCATCGCCGGCTCCATCGATGTGGTCGGCTCCGACGTGAAGCAGGTCACGCTCGACTGCATCAACCGTATGCAGGAGGAAGAGGAGGGTGACGCGCTGACGATTCTGGCAGGCGAGGAACTGTCCGATGAGGCCTTCCAGGAGATTGTCGACGCCATTGAGGAGGCTCAGCCCGATCTGGAGATTGACGCCCATCGTGGCGAGCAGCCGCTCTATCCCGTTATCTTCTCGATCGAGTAGGCAACTGCCCATGTCCGAGCTGTGCTCCGTGCCGCGCGTCTCGGAGCGCTTTGCCCAGAGCAATGCGCTCGACGAGGATATCGCGCGACTCAAATATGTTTCGGGTAAACGTGAGGAGGCCCTTCGCCGTCTGGGTATTCGGACGGTGGGGGACCTCCTTCTCCATATCCCTCATCGATACCTCGACTTTACGCGCTCCTGGTCCATCGAGATGGCGCCCATTGGTACCGTGTGCACCATCATCGCCACGGTCGACCGTATCGTTCAAAAGAAGCCGCGTCCGCGCATGCAGGTGACCGAGGTCTCACTCGTTGATGAGACGGGCGTGCTGCAGGTCGCCTTTTTCCGTCAGCCTTGGATTGCCCAGCAGCTTAAGCAGGGCGACCGCCTGGCCGTGATGGGCAAGGTTGAGTTTGCCTACGGTTTTAAGCAGATGGCCTCGCCGCACTTTGAAAAGCTCGATGAGGGGCGTGCTGCGGGCACCATTTTGCCGGTCCATTATGTGAGTGACGGCGTGAGCCAGGCATGGATGCGCCGCATCGTAAGAGGCGCGCTCGAGGTCGTCGGCAATCCCTTCGACCCGATTCCCGCACGCTTGCGCGTTAAACGTCGCCTGATGAGCAATGCCCGTGCGCTTCGATCGATCCACTTTCCTTCGAGCATGGCTGAGCGCGATATCGCGCGCGCACGGCTTGCCTACGAGGAGTGCCTCTACCTGCAGCTGGCGCTGCGCCTGCGCAACGACGGCGGCCTGGTCGATGTGGTGCCCTATGCCCACGCCGCGGGCGAGCACCTGGCCGCGCTTAAGCAGGCCCTGCCGTTTTCGCTGAGCGACGAGCAGGAGGCCGCGTTCCAAGATATCCTGCGCGATATGTGCGATGGCGGGCGCGTGATGAACCGCCTGCTGCTGGGCGATGTCGGTACCGGCAAGACCGCTGTTGCCGCCTGCGCGCTGGCTGTGGCTGCCGATAGCGGCACGCAGGCCTGCGTTATGGCGCCCACGGGCGTGCTGGCGCGTCAATATGCCGATAAGACCGGCCCCTTGCTTTCGCAGGCTGGCATGACCTGGGCGCTCCTGACGGGCGCCACGCCGGCGGCCGAGCGCGAGCGGATCCATGCGCAGCTGGAATCGGGCGAGCTCGATGTCCTCTTTGGCACCCACGCGGTGCTTTCGGATAACGTGACGTTTAAGCATCTGTCGCTCGTGGTCATCGATGAGCAGCACCGGTTTGGCGTCGGCCAACGCAACGCCCTGCGTGCGAAGGGCCCTGGTGCCGATCTGCTCGTTATGACGGCAACGCCCATCCCACGTACGCTGGCGCTTTCGGTCTACGGCGATCTGGACACGAGCATCATCCGCCATCGGCCCGTCCCTGGCGCTGGCGTGACGACACGCGTGCTTACCGAGTCGAGCCGCGACCTTGCCTATGGCGCCATCCGCGAGGCGCATGAAAAGGGTCAGCAGGCCTACGTGATTTGCCCGCTCGTGGAGCCGAGCGACTCGGCCGATGAGCTGGAGGACGTGCCCGGTATCGCCCGCGACGGCGAGGGCCGCGTGACGGTCCCCGTGCCGCTGCACGATACGGCGACCGAGCTCGATCGCCTGCGTCTGGCGTTGCCGGGTCTTGCCATCGAGCGCCTTCACGGCCGCATGCCAGCGGGGGAGAAGGACCAGGTTATCGATGCCTTCAAGCGCGGCGAGATTGACGTGCTCGTCTCGACTACGGTGGTCGAGGTGGGCGTCGACGTGCCCAACGCCACCGTCATGGTCATCGAGAACGGTGAGCGCTTTGGCTTGGCGGCCCTGCACCAGCTGCGCGGCCGCGTGGGCCGCGGCAGCGTGTCGGGCACCTGCCTGGTCATGACGCACTCCAAGGGCAACGGCGGCGCTTCGGCGGCGCAAGACCGTCTCCAGTCGCTCGAAAAGACCTCGGACGGCTTTACGCTCGCCCAGATGGACCTTCGTCTGCGCCACGAGGGCGAAATCCTGGGGTACCGCCAGCATGGCGGTGTGACTCTGCGCTTTGTCGACCTGGATGCCGACGAGGAGCTGATCGAGTGGGCCCATTTGGACGCGGTCGAGCTCTTGCGGTATGCTTGCAACCTTGACTCCGTGGCGACGCGCCCCCTGCGCGATGCGGTCGCCATGCGATATCGACACATTTTTAAGGAGGTCAGCGGAGGATGAGAATCATCGGCGGCGAATGGCGCGGTCGTAAGATCGAGGAGCCCCGTGGTCGCGATGTCACCCGCCCCACGACCGATCGCGTGCGCGAGGCATGCGCATCTATGGTCATGTCGGCATTCGACTTCGATCTGGACGAGGTCCGCGTGCTGGACGCCTTTGGCGGCTCCGGTGCCTTAGGGTTAGAGATGCTCTCACGTGGTGCCCGCTCACTCACGACGTTCGAGATCGATCGGGATGCCGCGCGGCTCATTACCAAGAATATCGAGTCGCTCTGTCGTGACCGTGCGCGTTGGCGCGTGGTCTCGGGCGATATGCTGGTGAGTGCCTCGCGCGGTCGTGTGCCGGGCGGCCCCTTTGATCTGGTCCTGCTCGACCCGCCCTATGCTTTTGGCGCCGAGCCGGTCGAGGTGCTGCTGCAGAACCTGGCTCAGCAGGGTCTGCTTGCACCTGGCGCTTATGCCCTGTTTGAGCATGCCGCCGCCGATGCGGGCGCGCATTCGGCAGGCTTTGAGATCGTGCGCGAGAAACGCTACGGCATTACCTCGGTCGACCTGCTTCGTTGGGTCGGCGATGACGATGGTGAGGAAGATTGCGCTGGCACCGATGCTCACAACAACGATGCCACGACGTTTCAGGAGGACGACCATGAATGACACCATCAACCGCGTGATCGTCCCGGGCACCTTCGATCCCATCACGTTTGGCCATATCGACGTCATCCGCCGCGCCCGCCGCATCTTTCCCAGTGTGATCGTCGCTGTTGCCGAGTCGCAGGGTAAAAACGGTGTGGGTACCACGTTTATGCTCGATGAGCGCGTGGCGCTGGCTCGCGAGGCGCTCGGTGATATCGACGGCGTCGAGGTCCTGCCCTTTACCGGCCTCTTGGTCGACTTCGCTCGCGAGCAGGGGGCGGGGGCCGTTGTCAAGGGCCTGCGCGCCATGACCGACTTTGAGTACGAGCTGCAGCAGGCAGACCTCAACTACCGCTTGGATAACGAGCTGGAGTCCATCTTTGTCATGAGTGCGCCGCAGTACGGCTATATCTCGAGCTCGGTCGTTCGCCAGATCGCCTCGCTCGGCAGCGATGTATCGACGTTTGTTCCGCCCAACGTGGTCGAAGCGCTCAGACATCGCTTTTCGTGACGTTTTTTATTGCCTGGTGGCATGTGGTAAACTAGCACGATGATATGTTACCTATGAAAGGAGACCGGATGCCGGGCGAGAATTTTCCTGGCGATAGGATCGTCAGCTTGGTCGATGAGCTCGAAGGGCTGATCGAGGAAGCCAAGCCGCCTTTCGGCAAGAACGCTCAGTTCAAGGTCATCGACGCCGACGTGTTCTTCAACATCCTCGACGAGATCCGCATGAGCTATCCCGAGGAGTGGCAGAAGTCCCGCCGTATCCTTAAGGAGCGCGAGGAGCTTATGGCTTCCGCCGCCGCCCAGGCCGATTCCATCATCGCCGACGCTCAGCAGCAGGCCCTCACCATTGCCGGTGAGCAGGAGATCGTCCGCTTAGCGCAGCAGCAGGCCGACGACATCCGCGATCGTGCCCAGCAGTACGAGCGCGAGACGCGTTATGCTGCCGAGGACTACGCAGAGCAGGTCTTTACGCACCTGGAGGAGAACCTCAAGAGCCTGACCGGCACCGTTACCCGTTGCCGTCAGCAGCTCAACGAGGGTGCCGCCCAGCAGAATGGTCAGTGGTAATGGCTGAGTTCCCGAGCGTTACCGTCGATCTTTCTGAGCAGCTCGAGTTTCCTGGAGATTCGTATCCGCTGACCGGTAAGGTCGATGTCGCCACCTACACGGTGGGCGAGAAGGAGTACCAGCTGCAGGACGGCATCGACTACGACGTTGTCTTTACCAATGCCGGTACCGGTGTCTTGCTCACGGGCATGGTCCGCGCGCACGCCACCGGCGAGTGCGACCGTTGCTTGGAGCCCGCCTCGTTTGATATCGCCGGCGAGATCGAGGAGTTCTACCTCTTTGAGGAGCCCGAGGATCCCGAGGCCTACGAGGACGGCTACGAGCTCCTGGGTGAGGACCGCATCGTCGATCTGGGTGAGCCCATCAACGACGCGGTCGTCATGGACACGCCGTTTGTGGTGCTCTGCAAGCCTGATTGCCGCGGTCTGTGTCCCACTTGCGGTTGCAATCTCAACGTCGAGCAATGCGATTGTGCCGCTCAGGCAGAGGCAGAATGGGCCGCTGCCACGGAAAATCCATTTGCAGCATTGAAGAATCTCAAGCTCGATGAGTAAAACTGTGGTAGTATCGCTACTTGCGCGTAATCGCCACACTGGATAGTTCATAAGGAAGGTCACTATGCCCGTACCTAAACAAAAGCAGGGTCGTATCCGCACTCACACCCGTCGTTCCGCCAACATGAAGATCTCGGCTGCGGCTCAGTCCACGTGCCCCCGTTGCGGCGCTGTCAAGCTTCCGCACCACGTGTGCCCCAGCTGCGGTTTCTACAAGGACCGCGAGGTTATCGTTACCGAGTAACGCTATACTCTGGATGCGATGCCGTTCCAAATGGAACCACAATGGCCGGCTCAATGAGTCGGCCATTTTTGTATAAGGAGCATGTATATGAGTAACGTTCGCGTTTGTGTAGACGTTGTGGGCGGAGACGAGAAACCTCAGGTTGTTCTCGATGGTATCGAGGCTGCGCTTGCCGCCGATCCCGATATCGAGGTCTTGGCAGCTGGCCCCGCTGAAATCGTTAATCCCTTTGCTGCTTCCCATGCACGTGTTGAGGCCCTTGAGGCACCCGACGTTATCGCCATGGATGACGATCCCATTCGCGCCGTGATGACCAAGCGTAAGTCCTCGATCGTGCTTGCCTGCCGCGCCATCAAGAAGGGAAATGCGGACGCGTTCTTCTCTGCCGGCTCGACCGGTGCCATGACTGCTGCTGCCACCGCCTATGTGACGCCGTTTAGGTATCAGGCCGAAGGCAAGAAGCAGCCGGTACGTCCCTGTCTGACCAATGCGCTACCCAATCGCGCCGGCGGTCTGACGGTGCTGTGCGATATGGGCGCCAACCCCGATGTTGAGGTGGACGATATGGTGCGCTTTGCGCAGATGGGCAGCGCCTATGCCCGCGTCGTCTTGGGCGTTGACCATCCTCGCGTAGGTCTGCTCGCCAATGGCACCGAGGACGAGAAGGGCTCCAACTTTACCAAGGCCTGCTTCCCGGCCATGAAAGCCGCCGTTCCCGGCTTTGTGGGTAACTGCGAAGGCACCGATCTTACGTCGGGCAATTTTGACGTCGTGGTCGCCGACGGCATGTCGGGCAATATTGCGCTCAAGGCCACCGAGGGCGCTGCCAAGTTTTTGCTGCAGGAGCTCAAGGGCGCCTTTATGGCCTCGCTCGGCACCAAGATCGCCGCGCTGCTCATCAAAAAGCAGATGCGCGGGATTAAGGCCAAGCTCTCTGGTGATGCCAAGGGCGGCGCGATTCTTTTGGGCCTGCGTGGCGTGGTCCTAATCGGCCATGGCGCCACCTCGGTCGAGGCTGTTAAAAACGGTACGCTCGCGGCGGCCGAAGCCGTGCGCGCGGGGCTGGTCGAGAACGTCGCCAACTCCATGGACGGCATCGTTTTGTAAGAGCGAGTTAGAGCGCTGTTATGTGCCTCGCGGCCTGCTTCGTGGGGTAGAATCAGAACCGTGTCTTGGTACCGCCCGGGCGGTACCATTCTTTTGGTATTCATGCACTATGAGAGGAAGCGCTATGGACCGCTCCGAAATCTTCGACAAGATCGCCGAGGTCGCTGCTGACGTTCTGGGCGTCGATGTTGCCGAAATTAGCGATGAGACCACCTTTGACGATCTCGATGCCAACTCGCTCGAGCGCCTGCAGCTGGTTACGGCTATCGAGGACGAGTTCAACCTCGAGATCGATGACGAGACACTGCTCTCGCTCAACTCTGTCGCCGACGCCGTTGACGCGATCGAAAACGCCAGGGAGGCCTAGGTCTTGGCTTTGTCTGAACGACTTACGCGTGCCCAGGAAATCCTGGGCCACGAGTTCAATAATAAGGTGCTGCTGCGCGCGGCGCTTACGCATCCCTCGGCAGTCGAGGGCCAGCCGGTTTCTGCCAGCTATGAGCGCCTTGAGTTCTTGGGCGATTCCATTTTGGGCGCCGTCGTCGCCCGTTCACTCTTTGAGTCCTATCCTGAGTTTGACGAGGGCAAGCTCACGCGCCTGAAGGTGTCCCTTGTCTCGGGCGCTACGCTGTCCGAGGTGTCGCATGAGCTGGGCATCGACGACATCATCATCTTTGGTGCCTCCGAGACCGGTACCGGCGCGCGCGGCCTGCACTCGGCGCTCGAGAACGTCTACGAGTCGCTCGTGGGTGCGCTGTACCTGGATGCCGGCTGGGATGTTGCGGCGGACTTTATCCATCGTACGCTCAAACCGCACCTGGCCTCCGAGCGTGCCGAGCACCCCGCGAACCCCAAATCGTTCTTGCAGGAGTGCGTGCAAGCCGACGGTCACGAACCCCCGGCGTATAAGCTCGTTGGCTCCGAGGGCCCGGCGCATGCGCCCACCTTTACCGCCGTGGTGTTGATCGATGGTATTCGCCAGGGTCGCGGCTCCGGCTCCTCAAAGAAGGAAGCCGAGGGAGCCGCTGCACTCGAGGCACTTGACCGCATGGGCTACACCACCAACGGCGTGATTCTCAACAAGAAGCCTGTTTAAGCGAGGAACCGTGTATCTCAAGTCCCTCACGCTCAAAGGGTTCAAGTCGTTTGCCGACCGCGCCCATATGACGTTTGAGCCGGGCCTGACCGTCATCGTCGGTCCCAACGGCTCGGGAAAATCGAACATCTCTGACTCGATTCTGTGGGTCCTGGGTGAGCAGAGCGCCAAGCAGCTGCGCGGCCAGGCCATGGAGGACGTTATCTTCTCGGGCTCGTCGGCGCGTAAGCCGGTGGGTGTCGCCGAGGTCACGCTGGTGCTCGATAACTCGGACCATTTGCTGCCCGTCGACTTTGACGAGGTCGCCATCACCCGGCGCATGTATCGCTCGGGCGAAAGCGAGTACCTCATCAACTCGAGTCCGTGCCGCCTGATGGACATTCAGGACATCCTGCACGATTCGGGCCTGGGCAAGGATACGCATTCCATCATCAGCCAGGGCAAGCTCGATGCCATTTTGCAGAGCCGCCCCGAGGAGCGCCGTGCCCTCATCGAGGAGGCCGCCGGCATCTCCAAGCACAAGCGCCGCAAGGAGCGTGCGCTCAAAAAGATTAAGTCGATGGACGAGCACCTGACGCGTGCCCGCGACATCAATAAGGAAATTGCCCGTCAGCTGCGACCGCTGGAGCGTCAGGTCGATCGTGCGCGCAAGTACAAAGAGCTGTCCTCGCGCGCGAACGAGCTTACGCAGATGCTAGCCGTCGACGAGCTGCGTTCGCTGCAGTCGCAGTGGAACGACCTGGAGAGCCGCTCCAAGGAAGGCGCCGCCGAGCTGGAGCTTGCGCAGTACCGCATGGGCGAAAAGGAGCGCGAGCTCGAGAAGCTCCAGGTCATGCTCGAGGAAAAGGGCCTGTTTGTGGGCGATCTGGGCGAGCAGCGCCGCCATATGCAAGATGTGGTCGGTCGCATTAACTCCGATATGCGTCTGCTCGAGGAAAAGGGCCACAACATGGTGTCGCGCCTGTCCGACATGCGCGGGCAGATTTCGAGCTCCGAGCATCAGCGTCGTCGCGTGGTAGAGGAGCTCGAGGATGCACGTGCGCAGCTTGAGGAAGTGACCGGCGCGCACATGCAGGCCCAGGAGGACGTTGACGCCGCCGGACCTGCCGCCGCCGAGCTCCACGAGCGTCGCGTTGCGCTCGACAATCAGATTTCGCAGCTTACGCGTGAGCAACGCGATGCGCAGCGTGTGGCCGATAACGCGGCGCTCGAACTCGCCAAGGTGAAGGACTCGCTGAGCAACGCCGAGGTCGAGGACAACATGTACGCCTCACGCCTGGAGCAGATCGACGAGCAGCTCGAGGAAGTCACGGCCTCACTCGAGAGCCGTCGCGACCGCGCCGAGGAGCTCGACAGTGCACTTGATCAGGCCCGTCAAGCCCAGATTGATGCTCGCGAGGCTACCGAGGTCGCCCGTGCAGCCCTTAAGGACCTGCGTGCCCGCGAGAGCGAGGCGCGCAACAAACTGTCCGAGGTGCGCTCGGAGCTTGCCAGCCAAAAGAAGCTCGATGCCCGCATGGCTGACAGCTCGCCGCTGGTGAGCCGTCTGATGGGTGCGCTGGGCGACGATGTCTCGGGTCGTCTGGGCGACGTGCTCGAGGCCCCGCGTGAGCTTGAGGGCCTGGTTGAGCAATTGCTCGCCGGCGATATCGATGCGCTGCTGTTCGACGATGCGTCCGCGCTTGAGCGTGCCGGTCGTGCCGCTCTGGACCAGAAGAAGGCCTCGGGCGAGGCGCTGCTGGTCGCGCGCGGTGTGAGCGCCTCTGCTGCCGCTAAGGGCGCTGCCGGTTCCCGCCTGGTCGATCGCCTGTCCGTACGCGCCGGCTATGGCCCGGTTGTCGAGGCCCTGCTCGGCGGCTATTACGTGGTCGATGACTTGGCTGCCGCGCTGGCGGCACCAGTCGTTGACGGTGTGACCTATGTGACGCCCGATGGCGCCCGCGTGAGCTGTGGCGGCCTGGTGCGCGTGGGACTCGATGCCGGCGAGGCTTTGGGTGCCCTGGAGCGCAAGCGTCGCATTCGCGAGCTGGAGGGCCTTGAGCCCGATCTGGCTGCCGTGTTTGAGCATGTGTCGGATCAGGTCGTCGAGGCCAATGCGGCCGTCGAGGAGGCGCGTGCCGCCGAGGGCGATGCCGCCGGCGAGATCGCCCGTCTTGAGGGTGAGCGCCGCTCGCTGCTCTCCGAGATTGGCCGCCTGGAGCAAAGCGCCAACAACGCCGAGGTCGAGCGCGTGCGCATCTCCAAGCGCCGCGAGCAGTCCGCCGAGGCCGTTCGCGCTGCGCGCCCGCGCGTGGACGAGCTCACCCGTTCGCGTGACGAGGCCCGCGCGCAGGCAAGCGACCTGGGTCTCCAGATTGCCGAAGCCAACGACGAGCTCGATCGCGTGCGTCGTGACGATTCCGAGGCAGCCGGCAAGCTCGCCGATGCCAAGGTCCGCCTGGCTCAGACGAGCGAGCGTCTGCGTTCGCTGAAGGGCCGCGTGCCCGACCTGGAGCATCGCCTGGAGAGCATCGACCGCCGTATCCGCGGAACACGCCAGGCTTCGCGCTCGCTCGAGTTGCTGCGTCTGCGCGTCGACCCCATGCACGAGCGCTATTCGGCCCTTCTGGAGCGCGCGTCGGATTGGGCCGCGCGTCTGCGTGACCAGGCTTCGCTCGAGGAGGCGGACTCGGCCTCGCTTAAGAAGACCATCGAAGACGCCAAGGCTGAGGTTGCTCGTGCCAAGGAGCGGGTCGATGCCGCCACGGCGACGCAAAATGAGTTCAAGGTCTCTCGCGGCAAGCTCGAGGTGCAGGTAGAGGCGGCCATCAAGGCCATTACCGCCGATGGCACCACGGTGCTCGAGGAAGCGCTCATGCTTCCTGCGCCTACCGACCGTGACGCCGCCGAGCGCGAGCTCAACCAGCTCGTGCGCCAGATCAACAACCTGGGCCCTGTGAACCAGGTTGCCATGGAGGAGTACGAGCAGCTCAAGCGCCGCGCCGATTACATCGAGGAGCAGCTGGCCGATCTGGAGAGCGCGCGCAAGGCGCTCACCAAGATCACCGTGGCCATCGACCGCAAGATGCGTAAAGCCTTCCTGGTGACCTTTGAGAAGGTCGATGCGAATTTCCGTGAGATCTTCGCCATGCTGTTCCCGGGTGGCCAGGCACATCTGGAGATGACCGATCCCGAGCATCCTGCCGAGACGGGCATCGAGGTCGTGGCGCAGCCGCGCGGCAAGCGCATCACCAAGATGATGCTCATGTCGGGCGGCGAGAAGAGCCTGACGGCGCTCGCCCTGCTCTTTGCCGTGTATCGCACGCGTACGGTGCCGTTCTATGTGCTGGACGAGGTCGAGGCGGCGCTCGATGACGCCAACCTGTCCAAGCTCATCGGCGCGCTCGACGTGTTGCGTTCCGATACGCAGCTCTTGGTTATCTCGCACCAGCGCCGTACTATGGAGGACGCTGACGTCCTCTACGGCGTCTCGATGCAAGCCGACGGCGTCAGCCGCGTCGTCTCGCAAAAACTCGATCGCGAAACCGGAAAGGTCGTGAATGCATAATGGGATTCTTCGATGCTCTCTCGCGCGGACTCGAGCGCAGCCGCGAGGCCCTCAACGAGGTCTTTTATTTTGGCGGCGAGGTCGACGAGGATTTTTGGGAGGACCTAGAGGACACTCTCGTCATGGGTGACATGGGTGCCGAGGTCGCGATTAAGGTGTCCGATGACCTGCGCGATACCGCGGCCAAGAAGAACCTCAAGACCGCCCCGCAACTCCGTCGCGCCCTGGCCGAGCAGCTCGAGCAACATTTTGTGCCCGCCGAGCGAGATCCGTTCGCCGACACGCCGAGCTGCGTGCTGTTTGTGGGCATTAACGGTGCCGGCAAGACCACCACGGTCGGCAAGATCGCGAGCGCTATGGCTGCCCGCGGCAAGAATGTCGTGATTGGCTCGGCCGATACCTTCCGCGCCGCCGCCATCGAGCAACTCGATGTGTGGGGCCAGCGCGCCGGTGTCCCCGTCATCAAGCGCGACCGCGGCTCCGACCCGGCAAGCGTTTGCTACGACGTGCTCGACGAGGCCGACAAGCGCGGCAGCGACCTGGTGCTTATCGACACCGCCGGTCGTCTGCACACGAGCCCTGAGCTCATGCGCGAGCTTGCCAAGGTGGTCAACGTGACGCGTAAGCGCGCCGCCAATATGGCCGCCGGCCCCATGCCCGTCTCGGTCGTCCTCGTGATCGATGCCGCGACAGGCCAAAACGGTCAGAACCAGGCGCTTGAGTTTAACGAGGCGCTGGGTCTGGACGGTATTATCATGACAAAGCTCGACGGAACGGCTAAGGGCGGTATCGCCATGGCCGTGGCCGAGAAGCTCAAGCTTCCGATCCTGCGCGTGGGCGTGGGCGAGCAGGTCGATGACCTGCAGGAGTTCAATGCCAAAGATTTCTGCCGCGCCCTGGTGGGCGAGTCCAATTAAGGAGTGACTAGTGTTTGATTCTCTGAGCGATCGCCTCAACGACACATTTGACCGCCTGCGCGGCAAGGGTAAATTGACCGAGGCCGATATCACCTCGGCCATGCGCGACATTCGCATGGCGCTGCTCGAGGCCGACGTCAACTTCAAGGTCGTCAAGGAGTTCGTCGCCAAGACCAAGGAGCGCTGCATGACCGCCGAGGTCATGGAGTCGCTGTCGCCGGCGCAAAACGTCGTCAAGATCGTGCTCGACGAGCTCACCGAGATGCTCGGCTCCACCGAGAGCAAGCTCGTCTTTAGCAACCGCATTCCCAATGTCATCATGCTCGTGGGCCTGCAGGGCTCCGGTAAGACCACGGCTGCCGTAAAGCTGGCCTACCTGCTCAAGAAGCAGGGCCGCTCGCCGCTGCTCGCCGCGTGCGACGTCTATCGTCCCGCCGCTGCCGACCAGCTGGCCACGCTTGGCGGCGAGATCGGCGTGCCGGTCTTTCGCGGTGACGGCGAGCATCCGGTCGACATCGCCAAGGGCGCCATCCAGGAGGCTGTCGACCACCTGCGCGACGTGGTCATCGTCGATACCGCCGGTCGTCTGCAGATCGACGAGCAGATGATGCAGGAGGCCGTGGACATCAAGAAGGCCGTCAAGCCCGATCAGGTGCTGATGGTCGTCGATGCCATGACCGGCCAGGATATTGTCAACGTCGTCTCGACCTTCGCAGAGCGCACCGACTTTGACGGCGTGATCATCTCCAAGCTCGACGGCGATGCCCGTGGCGGCGGCGCCCTTTCCGTACGTCAGGTGACCGGCAAGCCCATCAAGTTCGTAAGCATGGGCGAGAAGCCCGATTCGCTGGAGCCGTTCTACCCCGACCGCATGGCCAAGCGCATTTTAGGCATGGGCGACGTCGTCGGCATTATCGAGAAGGCCCAGGAGGCGGCCGACGCCGAGCAGCTCGAGGCTGCCGAGCGTATGCTGCGCGAGGGCTTTACCATGAACGACATGCTCGACCAGATGAAGGCCGTCAAGAAGATGGGCGGCATGAAGGGCATTCTGGGCATGCTCCCCGGTGGTCAGCGTGCGCTCAACCAGATGGGCGGCAACTTGGACGAGGGCATCTTCGACAAGAACGAGGCCATCATCATGTCGATGACCAAGGAGGAGCGCCTGCGTCCCTCTATCATCAACGGCCAGCGTCGCGCGCGTATCGCCAAGGGCGCCGGCGTGACCCCCACTGAGGTCAATAGCCTTATGAAGCAGTGGGGTGAGATGAACAAGATGATGGGCCGCATGCGCACGATGGCCAATCAGGCGCAAGCCGGTGGCAAGAAGGGCAAAAAGGGTAAGAAGGGCAAAAAGATGCGCATGCCCAATATTCCCGGTCTGGATGCTATGGGCCTGGGCGGCATGGGCGGCCTTGGGACGGGCGGTCCTAAGTCCGATATGGATTTGCTGCGTCAGATGGAAGCGCAGATGCGCAATAAGAAGTAACGGCTTGATTGAGTCGACAACGGCGAAGGCCGCCTGGATGGTATTCCAGGCGGCCTTCGCCGTTCGTTCGCAGGTTGTCGCACTCGCGGAAGCGTGTTGACGCCGCGGTGCTTGCCACTAGTGGCAGCTGCAGCCCTCATGTCCGTCGTGGTCGTGATGGCCGTGGCAGCCGCAGGACTCGCCATGCTCATAAGTGTGCTCGTGGTCATGACCATGGCAGTCGCAGGTGGCCTCGCCGGTCTGAGCGAGCGTGCCTGCAATGAGGGCCTCGACGCAGGCGTCGCAGCTGCCCTGGGCGCCCGCATAGACCGTGATGCCGGCCTGGGTGAGCGCGTTGATGGCCCCGCCGCCGATACCGCCGCAGATGAGCGTGTCGACGCCACCGTTGGCAAGTAGACCTGCCAATGCACCGTGACCGGTGCCGCCGGTGCCTACGACCTGCTCGTTGAGCACCTTGCCGTCCTGGATGTCATAGATCTTGAACTGCTCGCTGCGGCCAAAGTGCATAAAGATGTTGCCGTTGTCGTACGTCGTTGCCACCCTCATGGTGCCGACCTCCTTTGCTGGCCATGCGGCCGTCGTCGTGGTGATGGGGGAGTATGCGATATTGCCGCCTTCGATGACGATCGACCGTCCATTGACCAGCGCGTTTGCCACCTTGCAATGTGCGCGGCTGCAGATTGCCGCCACCGTGGCGCGGGCAATGCCCATGCACTGGGCGACTTCCTCCTGATTGAGGCCTTCCAGGTCGCATAGGCGCAGGACCTCGAGCTCGTCGACCGTCATGTCGATGGCATCTCCGCTGGCAAGGCCGTCGGGGGTAAAACCGCGATATTCGGGGATGATCCCTACGCGGCGTAGTTTCTCGCGTCTTCCTGCCATACACCCTCCAAATCTGACATATGTCAACAATAAGATAACGCGCGAGCGGAACCGTGCAAGGCATTTTTGGCATATGTCAGAAAATGAGGGCTTATGTTTGGGCTGTGGGGTCGCGTGCGCCTGGGCTACAATGAATTTCGCTTATAGGCGGCTGACAGGAGGGTCAATGAGCAAGGCTGATCAACAGTTTGTAACCATGTGCCGCGATATCTTGGACCATGGCACCACCACCGAGGGCCAAAAGGTCCGACCGGTGTGGGAGGACGGCACCCCTGCCTATACCATTAAAAACTTTGGCGTTACGGCTCGCTACGACCTGCGTGAGGAGTTTCCCGCGCTCACACTGCGTCGCACGGCGCTTAAGTCTGCCATGGACGAGATTCTGTGGATCTATCAAAAGAAGTCAAATAACGTCCACGACCTCAACAGCCATATTTGGGATGAGTGGGCCGACGAGACTGGCTCCATCGGCAAGGCCTACGGGTACCAGATTGGGCAGAAAAGCCATTATGCCGAGGGTGACTTTGACCAGATGGACCGCGTGCTGTACGACCTTAAGAACACGCCGTACAGCCGCCGCATCATGACCAACACCTACGTGTTTAGCGACCTGTCCGAGATGCACCTGTATCCGTGCGCCTACAGCGTGACCTATAACGTGACGCAGCGCCCGCAGGACGATAAGCCCACACTCAACATGATTCTCAACCAGCGCAGCCAAGACATTTTGGCCGCCAACAACTGGAATGTGTGCCAGTACGCCATTTTGCTGATGATGGTCGCGCAGTCGGTCGATATGATTCCCGGCGAGCTGCTGCATGTGATTGCCGATGCCCACATTTACGATCGTCATGTCGATATCGTCCGCGAACTTATCGAGCGTCCGCAGTTTGCGGCGCCTAAGGTAACGCTTAACCCCGACGTGCACGATTTCTATGCGTTTACGACCGATGACCTGATCGTGGAGGGCTACGAGCACGGCCCGCAGGTCAAGAACATTCCCATTGCGGTGTAGGTGGTGCTCATGACGTGTAAGCTATCTGCCATCGTCGCCGTGTGTGACGATTGGGGCATTGGGTGCGAGGGCGACATGGTGGTGTCCAATCGCGCCGACATGCGCCATTTTGTGGCCTGCACCAAGGGTTGCCCGGTCATCATGGGGCGTAAGACGCTGCTGAGTTTTCCCGGTGGGCGTCCGCTCAAGAACCGTCGCAATATCGTGCTTACCCGCGATGAGAGCTTTGCCCCCGAGGGCGTCGACGTGGTGCATAGCATCGACGAGGCGCTCGCTGCGGTTGCCGATGAGCCCGTTGCGTGGGTGATCGGCGGCGGCGATGTCTATCGGCAGTTTTTGCCGTATTGCGCCGAGGCCGAGGTCACGCACAACCATTGCACCCATGCCGTGGACACGTACTTTCCCGACTTGGACGCCGATCCCGCGTGGGAAGTTGCGCGGCACGAAGGGGTTGCCACGATTGCCGCGGGCGAGGGCGACGAAGGCCTCGATTATGAGTTCGTGACGTATCGTCGCGTTGATGCTTAAATCTCCTATTTGCCCACGGTATTATCGGGTTGGAATGAGGAAGGGGCGGCGCCTGGCGTCGCCTCGTTTGATATAGATGCTGCTGTAAGAAGGGTACGGGCTTGCTGTTATGACTGATGCCGTTGAGGTGCTGCGAATTGACTCGCTCGAGGATGAGCGGCTCGATGCCTACGTGCGACTGACCGAACGTGAGCTACGCTGCGTGCTGGAGCCGCAAAAGGGCATCTTTATCGCGGAGAGTGCCAAGGTTATCGAGCGCGCGGTGCGTGCCGGATATGAGCCGGTGAGCTTTCTTTTGGGCGAACGCTGGCTCGACCAGATGATGCCGCTGTTTGAGCGCCTGGTTGTGCGCGAGGACGCCGGCCCTGTTCCTGTGTTCGTTGCCTCCATGGAGCTCATGGAGCAATTGACGGGCTTTAACGTGACGCGCGGTGCGCTTGCGGCGTTTCGTCGCCCGCGGCAGATTCCAGTCGATGAGTTCTTGGGCGGCGTCGTACAAGCTGCAGGGAAGCGACCGGTGCGCGTATGCGTGCTCGAGGGTATTGTCGACCACACCAACGTCGGCGCGATTTTCCGCTCGGCCGCCGCGCTCAATGTCGACGGCATTCTGGTGAGCCCTACGTGCTGCGATCCGCTGTACCGTCGCTCGGCCCGCGTGAGCATGGGAACCGTGTTTCAGGTGCCGTGGACGCGTATTGGCAGTGAGGCGCGCGTGTGGCCGCATGACGGCCTGGCGGCGCTGCACGATGCCGGTTTTTCGTGTGCCGCCATGGCGTTGACGGATGACTCCGTTTCGCTGGACGATCCCGCGCTACAGGAGATTGACCGCCTGGCAATCTTTATGGGCACCGAGGGTGCCGGCCTGGGCGCCAAGACCATCGCGGGCTGCGACCGGGCCGTGCGCATTCCGATGGCGCACGGGGTCGATTCGCTCAACGTGGCCGCGGCGAGTGCCGTCGCCTTTTGGCAGCTGTGCCCGCACGTGAGCAATGAGTATCACTACCAGCCGGGTTTGTATCACTAGGCAGATAGTTCGCACCGGGCTCTGACTCGGGGTGTTTCGGTCGACGCCGGTCGGTGCTAAGCTGCTATTGGTTTTGGCCTTAAATTGCCGTTTTGTTGTTTGTCGTATGCTGGTGGGGAGGGCGTGTGGCTAAGAAATCTACGGCTATCGATGTAACGCAGGGTGTTATTTGGCAGCAGCTGCTTTCGCTGTGCGTTCCCATCTTTTTTAGTTCGTTTTTTCAGCAGGCTTACACGCTTATCGGTACCTATATCGTCGGTCAGTTTGGCGGCAAGCTTGCACTGGGTGGCATTCAGGCCACGATGGTGCTCACCGAGCTCTGCATTGGCTTTTGCGTTGGCGTGGGTGCTGGCTGTGCGGTCATTACGGGCCAGTTTTTTGGCCAGCACGATGACGAGCGCCTGAGCCGATCGGTCCATACGGCCATGACGCTCGCGCTGGCGGGCGGCATTGTCATTTCCATTATGGGCATGGTGTTTGTCGAGCCGATGCTTGTGCTGATGAATACACCGCATGAGCTGCTGGCCGAGGGTGTGGCGTATGCCCGTTGCTACTTTGCCGCCATGTTTGCGGCGTTGCTGCTCAATATGGGGACGGCGTTGTTGCGCGCCGTGGGCGACACGCGCGGTCCGGCGGTCATTATTGCCTCCGGCTGCTTCGTCAACGTGGCGCTCGACATTCTCTTTGTCGCCGTGCTGCACATGGAAGCGCTGGGCTGCGGCATCGCGGTGGCGCTGACTATCTGCACCAATGCCACGATGATTGTGATCCGCATGATGCGCGCTCCGGGGGCGTGGCGGTTGTCGCTATCCAAACTCGGTATCGATCGCGGCATTTGCAAGAGCATGCTTTCGTGCGGTTTGCCGCTGGGCGTTCAGTCTGCGGCGTATTCGATCTCCAACGTTTTGATTCAGGTGTCGGTCAACTCGTTTGGAGCCGATGTCACGACCGCTTGGGGTCTTTCCGGTCGCCTGGACGGCATTATCTGGATGGTGACCGAGGCGCTTGGTGTGTCGATTACTACGTTCTCGGCGCAGAACTTTGGTGCGCGCAATTACGATCGCATGCGAAAGGGATATCACACGTCGCTCGTGCTTTCATTTGTGCTTATCGGTGGCCTGTCTGCCGTGCTGCTGGTATTCTCGGGCCCGCTTTCGCGTCTGTTTATCGACGATGCCGCAATTTCGGCCTACACCACGACGATTCTTCATTTCATCGCGCCGTTCTACGCGATCTTCTCGATTATCGAAAACGCGTCCGGCTCCATCCGCGGCGCTGGCGTGAGCTTCCAGCCTATGATGCTCACGATATTCGGCACGGTCGTGCTCCGCGTGGCGTGGGTGTTCGCGATTATGCCGCTCGACCCCTCGCTCGAGCATCTGCTGCTGGTCTACCCCGTAACCTGGGTAATAACCGCCACGATGTTTACCGTCTACCACCACAGCGGCAACTGGCTCGGCCGCGCCACTGCCTAGCCATTGGGGACGTCCGCAATGGCTAGTATTCGATGCCTTGGCGGGCTAGGAGGCCTTCGTCGAAGTAGTGTTTGACGGGGCGCATTTCGGTTACTAGGTCGGCAAGGTCTGCGAGGGGCAGCAGGCCGCGGCCGGTGAGCACGAGCTCCGTGGTCGTTGGTTTCATCGCGATCAACGCTTCGACGTCTTCTCGCGTCACAAATCCGCGGCGCATGGCTTCTCCCAGCTCATCCAAAATCAGTACGTCGACCTGGCTAATCTGCTCGCGCGCCAGCTCCATGATCTGTGCGGCACAGGCTTCGGGTGTGTCGCGGTCGGCTTGTACGATACGTAGCCCCAATCGAGGCGCTGCGTCATGTTCGGCGCAGTGCAGCTTCTTGGCAAACTGAAGCATGAGTACGTTAAGACCATAACCCGTGGCGCGCAGCGCGAGCCCCAGCGCAGCCGTCGTCTTGCCCTTGCCGTCGCCCGTATAGATTTGAACCTTGCCGACTTCCAGTGATGCCATCTCTGTCCTTTCGTGCCCGGCGTCGGTTTATCGCCGTGTGGGTTGGGTATTCTAGAAAACATTATCAACCCCAGTAGATGGAGTTCAAGCAGATGGAGATGGATGACAACAAACGTAGACGGAATATGATCCTCTACGTGCTCATCGCCTTCGTCGTCTACCTCGTGCTCTCGACCGTTCTGTTCCCCAACATCGGTCACACGCAGCAGATTACGAAGACCGATTACTCGACGTTTGTCAAAGCGCTCGATAAGAAGAGTGTCGACAAGGTTGAGTACAACACAGACGATTACACGATTTATTACACCAAGAAGGGCGAGGACGAGAACATCGCCTACAAGACGACCGGCGTGCCGAATGACGCGGGCTTTACCGATCGCGTGCTTGAATCTGGCGCCTCGCTAGAGTCGGTCGTTCCCGATAAGAACTCGGGTCTGATGACCTACTACCTGCTCACCCTCATTCTTCCCATGGCGATTTTCTTCCTGATCGGCTGGTGGCTCAACCGCCGTATGAAGAAGGCCATGGGTGATGACGGCCCGTCGATGAACTTTGGCGGCGGCTTTGGCGGCGGCGGACTGGGCAAGTCCGGCGCTCGCGTGATTGCCTCCAAGGATGTTGGCGTGACCTTTAAGGACGTCGCCGGCCAGGAAGAGGCCAAGGAGTCCCTCAAGGAGGTCGTCGACTTTCTGGAGAATCCGCAGCGCTACGAGGAGATCGGCGCCAAGCTTCCGCGCGGTGCTCTCCTTGTCGGTCCTCCGGGTACCGGTAAGACCCTGCTTGCCAAGGCTGTTGCCGGCGAGGCGGGCGTGCCGTTCTTTAGCATTTCGGGTTCTGAGTTCGTCGAGATGTTCGTCGGCCGCGGTGCCGCCAAGGTTCGTGACCTGTTTAAGCAGGCCAAGGAAAAGGCCCCGTGTATCGTCTTTATCGATGAGATCGATACCATCGGCAAGAAGCGCGATGGCGGCGGCTTTAGTGGCAACGACGAGCGCGAGCAGACGCTCAACCAGCTGCTGACCGAGATGGACGGCTTCGATAACCACAAGGGCATCGTCGTCCTCGCTGCGACCAACCGTCCCGACAGCCTCGATCCCGCCCTGCTGCGCCCCGGTCGTTTTGACCGCCGCATTCCCGTTGAGCTGCCCGACCTGACTGGCCGCAAGAACATCCTCGAGCTGCATGCCAAGAGCGTGAAGACGCAGCCGCCGATCGACCTGACCGCTATTGCCCGCGCCACGCCCGGTGCCTCGGGCGCCGACCTTGCCAATATCATCAACGAGGGTGCCCTGCGCGCTGTTCGCGAAGGCCGCAAGCGCGCGACCCAGGACGACTTCGAGGAGTCGGTGGAGGTCGTCATTGCCGGCCAGCAGCGTAAGTCCACGGTGCTTTCCGACCACGAGAAGCAGGTCGTTTCCTACCACGAGATCGGTCATGCCATCGTCGCTGCCCGCCAAAAGGGTTCCGCGCCGGTTACCAAGATCACCATCGTGCCGCGCACGAGCGGCGCTCTGGGCTACACCATGCAGGTCGAGGAGGACGAGCGCTTCCTGACCACGCGCCAGGAGGTCCTGGACAAGCTCGCCGTCTACTGCGGTGGACGTGCCGCGGAGGAGCTCATCTTTGGCGAGATGACGACTGGTGCTGCCAACGATATCGAGCAGGCCACCAAACTCGCCCGTAACATGGTGACGCGCTTTGGTATGTCCGATGAGTTTGGCATGATGGCGCTCGGTACCGTCCAGAACGCGTACCTCAACCAGGACACGTCGCTCACCTGCGCCCCCGGTACGGCCGAGCGCGTGGACGCGATTGTCGCCAAGCTGATCGAGGACGCGCATGATCGCGCCCTGCAGATCCTGAAGGAGAACAAGTTCAAGCTCCATGAGCTGGCTCGTTATCTGTACAAGAAGGAGACGATCACGGGCGAGGAGTTCATGAATCTCCTCACGCGTGAGAATCCGCTGATGCCAAAGCAACAGTAGCGTTGCATTCGGGTCAGTAAATATCGACGCCCCATTTGAGTGCCTATCTCAAATGGGGCGTTTTGCTTGGGAGGGATATGTATGAAGATCGTGGTGAGTGCCTGTTTGATGGGCGAGAGCTGCAAGTATAACGGCCTCGATAATTACCACCGCGCGTTGGTCGAGGCTTGCGAGCGTACGGGGACCGAGGTACTCTTGGTGTGCCCTGAGGTCTTTGGCGGCCTGCCCACGCCGCGCAAGCCGTCCGAGATTGTGAACGGCGAGGTCCGTACCTGCGAGGGTACCTCAGTCGATCGCGAGTTTCGCCAGGGTGCTCAGCGCGCGCTTGATATGTGCGAGCAGGCGGGCGGCCCGGAAGAGATCGCCGCGTGCATTCTGCAGGACCGCAGCCCCTCGTGCGGGGCGGGCCGTATCTACGACGGCACCTTTAGTGGCACGCTCACTGCGGGCAACGGTGTTTTCGTCGACCTTCTACTCCGCCACGGTTACCGTGTGATTCCGGCTAGCGAGTTCGATCCCAGCATGTTGGAACATTGTCCACAGCACTCGAACCCAACACTTTCTCACGGGTGACCGTTTTGGCATCATCCGTGAAGTTGATATTGAGTACGACCAGGTCATCAAAGACGTAGACCGAGTTGACAGGCGCCGTACCCAGGCAGTCCCTCCCCGCGGCCCTCGCGCAGGAACGCGTACAAGGCCCTCCCGTCTCTTGCGCCCCTCCTGCCCCAAACCCTGCTAGGAGCGAGTGCAGCAAACTGGAAGTTTAAATTAGTCTTTGCAAATAACCTTTGAACCTTCACCATCAATTACAATTCCCTGACGATTGTTAATTGGGCATAGATTCAAATCCGAAAACTCAGTTATTATTTTCTCGGTAACTTTCTTAAATGGTGCTGTAAGAAAATGCGGAAGAACATAGAAATCAATCAAATTAAGCCCTGCATCATCTTCTTGTGAGTAGTCCTCCGGCTTTTCATCCATTTGCTCGATATATTGGATGCTTGGAGCGCATACAATCGCACCTGCCGATTCACCAATCATCAGTTTTCCCTTTGCCAATTCTTTCTTCAGCAGCTCATCCGTTCCCGTTTTACGGAGCTGGTCTATAAGGAAAAAAGAATTTCCGCCGGTAAAATAGATCACATCCGCATCTTCAAAAAGAGACTGTATCGTTGAATAAGCCTCCGTTGAAATATCAATTTCAGTTACGATTGCTCCCAACTTTTTGAATAATTTTCGAGCCGAGCCGACATAACCGGTGTAGCCTTCACGCAGCGAAGCTGTTGGAATAAATGCGACTTTTTTATTTTCAATTTCTTCCTTTATCAGACTTCCTACACTTGAAAAGTGCGAACATAAAAACATTTTCATCAATATTCTCCTTTATATATAAATTCTTATTTGTTGAACTAAGCCGTGTATACCATACTCACCAATGAAAGAACGCCCTGATATAGCGTAATTTGCTGTTTTCCTGCGTACGTGCGTACACACTCCACAGGAATTCTAAGGGCCCTGCCCCCTTAGCACACGGACTTTGGAACAAAGTCTAGTGTGTTACGCCTTGCCAGAGGCGTACAGGCTCCCGGTACGCACGTACGCAGCAATTGTCATCAATGCGCCATATAAGTGGCGATCAAGTTCGCATAAAGCGACCTTGGTTCCGCAAAACAAAAGGCAGGATACCATCACCACGATGGTATCCTGCCTCTGTTCGTTTCTGTTTACCGTTCCGAGTGGTCCTTCCGCAGAATTACCGATAAACAAAAAACGTACCCGGACCCTTTCTCGTATAGAATCGGGTTCGAGTGCGAACTGAATGTTGGAGCAATAAAAAACCACCACAAAGGTGCCTGTCCCCTTTGTGGTGGTTTTGGGTTAGAGCTAGAGGGTGTGGCCGTAAGCGTCGGCGGCCTTGATGGCGGCGGCGAACTTCTCGTCGGTGAAGGGCTCAGGGTTGCCCTGCTTCCACTCGTTGGTGGCATGCGCGTACTCGCACAGGGCTGGGATATCGGACTCGGAAAGCCCGACCTGCTCAAGCGTCACGGGCAGCCCCATCTGCTTGTTAAAGGCAGCGTAGCGCTCAAGGTTCTCGGTGTCTCCCGTATAGGCAAACAGCACCAGCACGCCCAGGCTCACGACCTCGCCATGCAGGTAGGAGCCCTCGCGCGGAATGCTGCACGTGGCGTTGTAGAACGCATGCGCCACGCTCGAGTTGTAGTAGTAATCGTTTTGGTTGGTCAGGTTGGAGACATAGCCCGTGTTGACCACGATATCGAGCGCGATCTGCTTGACGGCCTCGCTCGACAGGTTCTGGCGCACGTCCTCAAGACCCTGGACGCCATAGGTAAATAGCGGCTCGGAGCAGGTGTGGGCGAGTGCCAGGCCAAGACCGGCGGTGTGCTCCAGGTTGCCGGCGCTCGTGGCGTACTCGACCTCGGGCTGCTTAGACAGGGCATCGCCCACGCCGGCCCAGAAGTATTCTGCCGGTGCCTCGGCGATGATCTTGGGGTTGATGAAGATGTGAGCGGGGCGGTTGGGGTACGAATAGCCCTCGAGCGAGCCGTCGTCGTTGTAGACAACGGCAATGGCGGTCGCGGCGGAGCAGTTGGAACAAATCGTCGGGACGGTGAAGACGATCTTCTTGAGCTCGATGGCCGCCGTCTTCACGGTATCGAGCGCCTTGCCGCCGCCACAGGCAATGAGCACGTCGGCTTCCTGGCAGGCAGGGGAGTTCACGACCTTGGCGATATTGGCACGCGTACTGTTGGTACCGTAGACGCGCGTCTCCAGAATCTCGACGTCGGTACCTGCCAGCGCAGCTTCGATACCGGGAAGCGCTGCGGCCAGTGCCCGCTTGCCACCGATGATCGCGACCTTTGTCGCGCCGTACTCCGCCAGTGCGGCGGGCAGCTCGTCAAAGCAATCCTCGCCAACGGTGTAGTCGCTCATTCCAATCGTGCGCATAGCAACCTTCTTTCGTTCGATAGAGTGCTTTCAGGTATTTTGCTCCTAGAGCAGGGCTGTAATAGCGAGAAATTTCGAACGTATAAAACCAGTGTTGAGGGTTTTTCGCCGGCGAGGAACGTGCTAGCATACTCCGCATAAGCGTTGATGGGGATGAGTAGTCGGCCATCCGCATGCTACAGAGAGCGGGGAGCGCTGAGAACCCGTGCATGCGACCGATGAAAATCACCCCGGAGCTGCGGTCCCAACGGACGTGCCGCACAGGCACGTCTTAGTAGATATCGCCGAGATGGTCGTCGATACAGGCCAGCCGAGTAACGGATGCGAGCGCGCTAGAAGCGGGCGAGGGCATCTAAGCTGGGTGGTTAAGCGAAGAGCTTTTGCGGGCGCACAGCCCGTTTTGTGGCGCTTCGTCCCAGCTTGCAGGGACGGGCGCTTTTTTTGGTGCCCAGAGGGCGTGCGCGCCCACGACATGAAAGGGGTACCGTGGCAAACGAGTACAAGCAGACGATGAATCTGCCCAAGACCGGTTTTCCCATGCGTGCCGGTCTTTCCAAGTCCGAGCCCAAGCGACTCAAGGACTGGCAGGACAACAAGGTCTACGAGCAGGTTCTGAAGAAGAACGAGGGTCACAAGAAGTTCGTGCTGCACGACGGTCCTCCGTACGCCAACGGCCCGATCCACATCGGCCACGCTATGAACAAGATCTCCAAGGACATGATCAACCGCTACTGGATGATGCAGGGCTATGAGGTTCCCTATGTCCCCGGTTGGGACTGCCATGGTCAGCCGATCGAGCACAAGGTCGAGGAGAAGCTCGGCACCGAGAAGTTCAACCAGACCCCCACGGCCAAGATTCGTGAGCTCTGCAACGAGTTCGCTGTCGAGAACATCGAGCTGCAGAAGGCCGGTTTCCGTCGTCTGGGCGTGCTCGGCGACTGGGATAACCCCTATCTGACGCTCTATCACCAGCACGATGCCGCCGACATCGAGGTCTTCAAGGCCATGTTCGATAAGGGCATGATCTATCGCGGCCACAAGCCGGTTCACTGGTGCAAGCACTGCCACACCGCGCTGGCCGAGGCCGAGATCGAGTACTCCGACGAGACGAGCCCCTCCATCTTCGTGCGCTTTGAGATGACCTCCAAGCCCGCCGGCCTCGAGAACTTCGACGGCCCGGTCGACTTTATCATCTGGACGACCACGCCGTGGACCATCCCCTCCGACCAGGCCGTTTCCCTTAAGCCCGGCGCCGCCTATGTCGCCGTTGAGCACGAGGGTCGTGCCGAGGTCATGCTTGAGGACCTGGCTCCCAAGTGCTGTGAGGAGTTTGGTTGGGAGTACACCCCGGTCATGGTCGACGGCAAGCCCTACGTGGTTCCCGCCGAGACCTTCCACCACATCCACTACAAGCAGCCGATCTTTGACGGCGTTGAGGGCGTGGCGCTGCTGGCGGATTACGTCGGTGTCGATGACGGTACCGGTATCGTCCATAACTCGCCCGGCCACGGCGTCGACGACTACTTTGCCTGCCTCAAGGAGGGCATCACCGACATCTGCATGCCGGTCGATGACGACGGCAAGTTCTACACCGGTGAGGAGTTTGGCACCGGTGGCCCCTTCAGCGGTATGGATACCGATGAGGCCAACCCGCACATCATCGAGTTCCTGCGCGAGCGCGGCACCCTGGTCCTCGAGAAGAAGATCGCGCACAGCTATCCGCACTGCTGGCGCTGCAAGCACCCGGTGCTCTTCCGTGCTACCGACCAGTGGTTTGTCTCGATGGACAAGACCGGTTTGCGTGAGCAGGCTGGCAAAGAGGTCCGCGAGAACGTCAAGTGGTATCCGGCCCACGCGGCCAACCGCATCGGTGCCATGGTCGAGCAGCGTCCCGACTGGTGCATCAGCCGTCAGCGCAACTGGGGCGTGCCTATCCCCAGCTACACCTGCGCCGACTGCGGCGAGAAGGTCATGAACGATGCCACGCTCGACGCCGTCATCAAGCTCTTCCATGAGAAGGGCTCCGACGCCTGGTTCACCGACGCTCCCGAGAGCTACCTGGGCGAGGCCTGCGTCTGCCCCAAGTGCGGTGGCCATCACCTCAAGGCCGATAAGGATATCCTCGACGTGTGGTGGGACTCCGGCGTGTCTTGGAAGGCCGTCTGCGAGTATCGCCCCGAGCTGGAGTATCCGGCGGACGTGTATCTTGAGGGCTCCGACCAGCATCGCGGTTGGTTCCAGAGCTCGCTGCTCACGTCGGTGGGTGCCAACGGCCATGCTCCGTACAAGGCGGTCGTCTCGCAGGGCTTCACGCTCGACGGCCAGGGCCGCAAGATGTCCAAGTCGCTCGGTAACGTCATCGACCCCAACAAGGTCTGTGATGAGATGGGCGCCGACATCATCCGCCTGTGGGTCGCCTCGGTCGATACCAGCTCCGATGTCTCCATCGACCACGAGATCCTTGCTCGTACGTCCGATGCCTACCGTCGTTTCCGCAACACGCTGCGCTTCCTGCTCTCCGAGCTTGAGGGTCAGTTTGAGCCCGAGACCGACGGCGTCGCCTTTGCCGACCTGCTGCCGCTCGACAAGCTCATGGTTGCCCGTCTGACCCAGGTTCAGGCCGAGGTCGACGATGCCTACGCCAGCTACGAGTTCCCGCGCGCCTACCGTGCGCTCTACGACTTCGTGGTTACCGAGCTTTCCAACGTGTACCTCGACGCCCTGAAGGACCGTCTGTACTGCGAAAAGCCCGGCTCGCTCGAGCGCCGCAGCGCCCAGACCGTGCTCGCCGAGCTCTTCTCGATGCTCATGCGCGATTTGCAGCCGATCCTGTCCTACACCGTCGATGAGGCCATGGCCTATGCGCCCGCCGGCTGCGTCGACCACCAGAAGTACGCCGCGCTGCTCGATTGGTACAAGTCGCCCATCACGGTCGACGAGGCCAATGAGTTCGAGGGCGTGCTCGAGGCTTCGCTCGAGCTCCGTAGCGCCGTGACCAAGGCCCTTGAGGATGCCCGCTCCGCCGGCACCTTCACCAAGAGCCAGCAGGTCCGTGTCAAGGCGGTCGTTCCCGCTGAGATGTATGCGCTGTTGACCGGCGACAAGGCGGTCGACCTGGCCGAGTTCTACATCGTCTCCGATGTTGAGCTGACCCAGGGTGAGGAGCTCTCCGTTGCCATCGAGGCTGCCGAGGGCGAGTGCTGCGACCGTTGCTGGAACTATCGCACCACCGTCGGCGAGTACAACGGCCACGCGCAGATCTGTAAGCGCTGCGCGGAGGCGCTGAACTAGTCGTTGGGGACGTTCTTAAACGACTAGTCTAACAAGAACGTCCCCATTGACTACCTGTGTCACATTCAAGCGGCATTCTGTTTTTCGGGATGCCGCTTTCGTTTTTAGCTGGTTATTTCGCTTGCGTTGGTGTATATGTCGTGCGTTCAGCGTATGGCAATATAAGATGGTTCTTTGCATTAAACGTAATTCGATTTTTGAGGGTAGGGGATTTCTTTGGGTCGTGGTGCGGATATGACGCCGCCTTTGCGTTGGCGGTTGGGTGTTGCTGGTGGCGTGGCGCTCGTTGTGTTGCTCGTTGACCAGCTGACCAAGCTTGCGGTTCGTTCCGTGGGCGATGCCCTGCATATGACCGTTATTCCCAGCGTGATCGATTTCCTGTTTGTTCGCAATATCGGAGCCGCCTTTAGCATGGGTGAGGGGCATGGCATCGCGTTTGCCGTGCTGGCGTTGGCGGTCATTATCGCTATTGCCGTGTACCTCGTTCGTGCGCCCCAGCTCGCCCATCTTGAGGTTGTAGGCATGGCTATGGTTGCGGGCGGCGCCATCGGTAACGCGATCGACCGCCTCGCCTTTGGCTTCGTGACCGATTTCATTGCCACCACGTTCATCGACTTTCCTGTCTTTAACGTGGCTGATATCGGCATTACGGTCGGCGTCGTGCTGGCGCTCATTGGTTACATGTTCTTGAGTCCCGCCGCTCGCGAGGTCGATGCGACTGCCGAGCTCAACGCCCGTGACGAGGCCCGAGCCAAACGCAAAGCTAAGCAGCGTGGGGAGCGTGCCCGCAAGATTCGCGAAAGGAATGAGCGCTAATGGCCGACATCCATATTCTCGTTGCCGACGATTCCGCTGGTCAGCGTCTTGACGCCTATCTGGGTGCCAACGATGGCTGTCCCACGCGCTCTGCCTGTGCGCATCTGATCGAGGGCGGTGCCGTTGCCGTCAACGGCGAGACCTGCCTGTCAAAAAAGTATGCCGTGCGCTCCGGTGACCGCATCTCGGTCGACCTTCCCGAGCCGCACGATCCGACTGACGTGATTCCCGAAGCCATCCCGCTCGACATTCGCTATGAGGACGATTATCTCATTGTACTCTCCAAGCAGCGCGGCCTGGTGTGCCATCCTGCGCATGGTCATGAGAGCGGTACGCTCGCGAATGCCCTGGTCTATCACTGCGGTATCGACCATCTGGGCACCGTGCAGGGCGAGGACCGCCCCGGTATTGTGCATCGCCTGGATCGCGATACCTCGGGTCTCATGCTTGCGGCAAAGGACGACGACACCCAGCGCGCGCTCCAAAATCTCATCCGCACGCGTACGCTCGACCGTCGCTATATCACACTTGTTCACGGGCACATCGCCATGGACGAGGGCACCATCAACACCGGCATTGCCCGATCGACGCGCGACCGCGTCAAGATGGCGGTTTCCGATGACCCCTTTGCGCGTCAGGCCATCACGACCTTCAAGGTGCTCGAGCGCTTTGATTCCACGCGTTTCGACGACGGCTACACGCTCGTCGAGTGCCACCTGTTTACCGGTCGCACGCATCAGATTCGTGTGCACATGCGCCATATCAACCACGCCTGCGTGGGCGATCCGCTCTACGGCAAGTGTGACGCGCGCGCCGATCAGGGTCTGACCAGGCAGTTCCTTCATTCCTGGCGTGTGGCGTTCGACCATCCCGTGACGGGAGAGCGCATTGAGTGCCGTGATGAGCTGCCGTGGGACCTTGCCGCGGTTCTGGATGACCTGGCCCCGCGTTCGCTCGGCCGCACTGCCGCCGGTGACGAAATTGTCCCGCAGCTCGGTCTGCTCGAAGCCTAGCCAGTATTAGGTGGTTTCTTGAACTCGGTAAGCCTGCGGTAAGATATACGATTGTTTACGTAACGCGTTGCTGGGAGCCTGCATGCTCGCCTTTTTACAAACCAACACACCCATCGTGATCTTCAACCAGATTGTCGTCACGCTGCTCACGGTCTGCTTTCTGTACCAGGTGGTCTTCTTTGTCATCGGCGCTCTTCGTGGCGAGGTCGCGCCTCCCAAGGCCAAAAAACTCCACCGCTATGCCTTCTTTATCGCGGCGCATAACGAGGAGGCTGTGATCGCCAACCTCGTTCGCTCCATCAAGGACCAGGATTATCCGTCCGAGCTTATCGAGGTCTTTGTGGTCGCCGACGCCTGCACCGACAACACGGCGCAGCTCGCGCGCGAGGCGGGCGCTGTCGTTTATGAGCGCAATGACCTTGCCCGCAAGGGCAAGAGCTGGGTCATGGACTTTGGCTTCGACCGCATCCTTAACGAGTATCCCGATACGTTTGAAGGCTACTTTATCTTCGATGCCGATAACGTCATCGCCCGCGATTACGTCTCCAAGATGAACGATGCCTTTGATCAGGGCTTCCATGTGGTCACGAGCTATCGCAACTCCAAGAACTTCGGCAGCTCGTGGATCTCGGCGGCTAATGCTACGTGGTATCTGCGAGAGGCGCGCTTTCTCAACAACGCGCGTAATATCTGCAAGACGTCCTGCGCTGTCTCGGGTTCGGGTTACCTTATCTCGGCGAGCGTGATCGAGGGCATGCACGGTTGGCAGTTCCATACGCTGACCGAGGATATTCAGTTCACCACGTTCTGCGCCATTCACGGCATTCGCATTGGCTATGCACCGGCGGAGTTCTTTGACGAACAGCCCGTGACGTTTAAGGCTTCCTGGAAGCAGCGTATGCGCTGGACCAAGGGCTTCTACCAGGTGTTCTTTACGTATGGTAAGCACCTGGTCAAATCGACCTTTCGCTACCATCGCTTTGCCGCCTACGACATGTTTATGACGATCGCCCCGGGTATGTTGCTATCTCTGATCTCGATGCTCGCCAATGCCACGTTCCTGATTGTGGGCGGTCTTTCGCACGGCTTCCTGGCCACCGAGGTTGAGATGCAGGCGTGTGCCGCTTCTCTCATTATGACCTTCGCCATGATGTATCAGACGTTCTTTATCCTGGCGCTGCTCACGACCATCTTTGAGTACAAGCACATTCACTGCGCGCAAAAGTGGCGTCTGGTGACCAACCTGTTTACCTTCCCGATCTTTATGTTCAGCTATATCCCCATTACGGTGGCAGCACTGTTCTTGAAGGTCGACTGGGTGCCGACGCAGCACGCCGTGAGCGTTACCCTTGACGAGGTCATGCAAGGCGCCAAATAACCACGATCAAAACCACCACAAAGGGGACAGGCACCTTTGTGGTGGTTTTTGCGTTTGAGCTGCTGCCCAAGGAGGTGTTCAATGGTCTATATTCCCTTTTGGATCTGCGCCTTTGCCGGCGCGGCGATTGATGCCCGTGAGCGACGGTTTCCCAATCAGCTTGCCGGCGCGTGTGCGGTGGCGGCGTTTGCAGGCGTTTGGCTCGACAAGGGCGTTAACACGGCGCTTGACCATGCCGGTCTTGCTGCCATCGCCTACCTTGCCCTTATGCTTACTGAGTCGCTCTGGCGTCGTGTTCGCCACGCTCCCGGCATTGGTATGGGGGACGCCAAGGCGCTCTTTGCCCTTTGTACCTTCGATCCCTTGGGTGGTATCGTCGCGTTTGCGGCTGCGCTCCTGGCCCTTGCCGCCGCCTGTCTCATCGCAAAATCGCGCTCCCTGCCATTGCTGCCGTTTTTGGTGCCGATATTTGCCATAATCGAGGTTGTGGGTAGTACGCTGTAACCGTTTGCGCGCCCTTTTTAAGGAGCATGCCATGGCAACCAATCAACAGACAGCCGCCATTAAGGCGCGTATGGATCGCATTCCCGCGGCGTTGTCGCCCGAGTTGGTCGGGCGTATCGCCGCCGACCGCGGCTCAGGTGTCGTTAATCCCTATCGATGTGGTGACGACCAGGTCATTCGACGCTTCGATCGAGCCGCAGATGTGGGCACGCTCATGCGTCCGGCATTTATGCGCGATACCGAAAAGATTTTGCATCTGCCCGCATACACCCGTTATGCAGGCAAAACGCAGGTCTTTAGTTTTCGCAGCAACGACGACCTGTCGCGTCGCGGCCTGCACGTGCAGCTTGTTTCGCGCATCGCGCGCGATATCGGACGTGCCCTGGGGCTCAACTGCGATCTGATCGAGGCGATTGGCTTAGGCCACGACTTGGGCCACACGCCCTTTGGCCATGCCGGTGAGCGATTCCTCAACGATATCTATCACGAGCGCACGGGTCGTTATTTTTTCCATAACGTGCAGTCGGTCCGCGTGCTCGACGCGCTGTACGGCCGCAACGTGTCGCTCCAGACGCTCGACGGCGTGCTATGCCACAACGGTGAGTACGAACAGCGTGTGTTTGAGCTTTCGGACATGAGCTCCTTTGACCAGTTCGACCTTACGGTTGAGGATTGCATTGCCACAGGTTACAGCGCAATTGAGCACCTGCGCCCCATGACGCTCGAGGGCTGCGTGGTTCGCATCTCGGATATCCTTGCCTACGTGGGGCGCGATCGCCAAGACGCCATTTCGGCGGGTCTGCTGTCACCCGACGCCTTTGACGATGACCTGGGCGGGGCATACAACAGCTGGATCCTTACGCATGCCTCCATCGATATCGTCGAGCACAGCTATGGTAAGCCACGCATCGAGATGAGCGAGGACCTGTTTGAGGAGATCCGCCGAGCCAAGCGCGAGAACTACGAGAAGATCTATAGCAAGGGCGGCATTGAAGGCGACTCCGAAGCGGAGCTGCGCGAGGCCTTCGAAAAGCTCTACGACCGTTGCCTGCAGGATATAAACGAAGGCGACGAGTCTTCGTATATCTTTAAGCACCACATTTCTCGCATTGAGCGGCAGCTTTTCTACTACGATCGCACCTATGCCTGGCAGGACGACAAGGATCAAGCGGTGGTGGATTACATCGCGAGCATGACGGACGGCTATTTCTGCGAGCTTACGAGCAAGCTGTTCCCGGGATTGAAGTTTCCGCACCGTACCTATATTAACGAACGGTAGTTCGTATTTATTCGGTATACTGTTGGTGGAAAACGTTTTTGATTGACGCACGGGATGGCTATGGACGACCTTTTTTCTGCTTCGACGCGCGAGCGTTCCTTTCAGAATGCGCCGCTTGCGGTGCGCATGCGGCCCAATTCGCTCGACGAGTATGTGGGCCAGCAAAAGGCCGTCGGTAAGGGTTCGTGGTTGCGTGCCGCGATTGAGCACGACGTGCTGTCGAGTGTGATTTTGTATGGGCCGGCCGGTACGGGCAAGACGACGCTGGCACATATTATCGCCAACCATACTAAGAGCGAGTTTGTCGAGGTCAGCGCTGTGACGGGCACCGTAAAGGATCTTCGTCGCGTGATCGACGAGGCTAAGACGCGCCTGAATACGTACGACCGCCGCACCATTCTTTTTATCGATGAGATTCATCGCTTTTCCAAGTCGCAGCAGGATGCCCTGCTGCATGCAGTTGAGAACCGTACTGTCATTATGATTGGCGCCACGACGGAGAATCCGTACTTCGAGGTCAACTCGGCATTGCTCTCGCGCGGTCGCGTGGTGGAACTTGAGCATCTTAAAGACGAGGATATCGCCACGCTTATTGAGCGTGCGCTCGAGGCGCCGCAGGGTTTGAACGGTAAGTTCTCGGCCGATGAGGATACGGTTAAGACCATTTGCACACTGGCAGCGGGTGACGCTCGATCGGCGCTCACGACGCTTGAGCTTGCGAGCGAGATTGCCGTCACGCGCCCCGATACCGAGGGAACGCCCGCGCCGGCGGCGGGGGAGCGCTATCCCATCACTGTTGACGACGTGAAGATTGCCAATCCGCGCCGTGGCTTTTCGTACGACAAAAACGGTGACATGCACTACGACATCATCAGTGCGTTTATTAAGTCTATGCGCGGTAGCGACCCCGATGCCACGATTTATTGGCTCGCGCGCATGATTGACGCGGGGGAGGATCCTAAGTTTATCGCTCGTCGTATTATGATTCAGGCTTCTGAGGATGTTGGCAACGCCGACCCACAGGCGCTTTTGGTGGCACATGCCGCGTTTAAGTCTGCCGAGGTCATTGGCTATCCCGAGTGCCGTATTAATCTGGCTCAGGCTGCTCTCTATGTGTGCTTGGCGCCTAAATCGAACGCGTGCGAGGCTTCGATCGATGCGGCGTTGGCCGATATTCATTCAAGTGGGCTCCGCGAGGTGCCGAGTTATCTGCGCGATCGTCATCGCCCGGGCAGCGACGAATACGGTGTGTATAAGTACCCGCATGATTATCCCGAAGGCTGGGTCGATCAGCGTTATTTGCCCGAGGGGCTGGAGCGCGGTGCGTTTTGGCAGCCTGCGGGCCGTGGCTGGGAAGAGTGGCGCGTAGAGCAAAGCGAGCGCGACCGTAGCGGCAGAGCGCCCAAGTAGGTCCTTGGGACCTCGCACATTCCCTTTGGGTATCTTTCCCCTTCTTTGGGGTACCATGAACAGCGTCTGTATTTCGATTCCTTCGGGAGGCTTGTATGAGTCCCATTCAAATCGCCCTGCTGCTGCTCGCCGTTGCCGGTGTGTGGGCTGTTATCGAGCTCGCGCTCACGCTGCGAAAGACCCGCACCGTCGTTGATTCGCTCGATAAGACCGTGAGCGACCTTAACAACACCATCGCCGAGGCACAGCCGGTGGTAGCAAAGCTCGATGGCGCTGTCGATGAGCTCACCCCCGCGTTGGCTCAGGTTGAGCCGCTCCTCAAGTCGAGCAAGACCGCCGTCGACGCCCTTACCTCCAATCTCGTAGAGGTCGAAGCTGTGGTTCGCGACATTTCCGAGGTTACGGGCAGCGTGGCCGAGGCCAGCAATGCCGTATCGAGCGTGACTGATTCTGCTGCTGGTGCCGTGCAGAAACTCTTTAACAAGGTGAAGGCTCCCGCGGCCGACGCCGAGCGCACGCTTTCCGCTGCCGCCGAAGCCGAGCAGCCGACCGAGCGTGTCCTGATTGACGAAGCCGGGGACGATGCCGCTGCTGGTGACGATGATGCACAGAAGCCTGCTGCTAAAGCAGCCCAGTATTACACCTACACGCCCGCCGAGACCTCCGAGGAGTCCTGCGATGAGTAGCGAAGCAACTTGCCCCATCACGCTGACTGTTGCCGGGGATCCGCGTCTGGCACGCCTCGTACGTATGACGGCCGCCAACGTTGGTGCGCTGTGCTCCATGTCCGTCGATCGCATCGAGGACATTCGTATGGCTGCCGAGGAAGCCTTTATCTTTGGCTGCACGGCCGTTGATTCCGATGACATTTCGATCAAATTCGACGTCGACGAATCGCATGTGGGCATGACCTTTACCTTTGGCGATCAGGCGACTGTCGATGAGGATGACCAGGCTGCCGTGTATGCCGAGCTCATTCTGGCGAGCGTGTGCGATTCCTACGAAAAGACTGCGGCGCCCCTGACGCTTTCCCTCGACCTCAAGGCGGATATCTAATATGACCGAACGTTCCCGGAGCGGTAAGACCGCTTGGGACAAGGAGAAAACCCGCGAGCTGTTTCGTCGCTACAAAGAGACCGGTGATCCGGACGCACGTGAGCAGCTCGTCATGTCCCATATGAACCTGGTAAGGTTTCTTGCCAACAAATTTAAGAACCGCGGCGAGCCGCTCGACGACCTCATGCAGGTCGGCTATCTGGGTTTGCTCAAGGCTATCGACCGCTTTGACCCCGAGCGCGGACTCGAGTTCACGACGTTTGCCACGCCTACCATCCTGGGCGAGATTAAGCGTCACTTCCGTGATAAGGGCTGGAGCGTGCGCGTGCCGCGCCGTTTGCAGGAGCTTTCTGCCAAGGTTAACCAAGCTACCGACAAGCTCACTAACGAGCTGCAGCGCTCGCCTAAGGTTGAAGAAATCGCTGAGTACCTGGGTGTGACCGTCGACGAGGTGCTGGAGGCCATGGAATCGTCTTCGGCCTATACCTCGGTGCCCATCGAGGCTCCTGGCGCGTCCGATTCCGATGATGCCCCCTCGATTCTCGACCGCTATGCCGATGACGACAACGAGCTCGATTTTACCGATGACCGCCTGGTGATCGAGGAAGCCATCCGCGATTTCTCGCCGCGTGAGCGTGAGGTTATCGAGCTGCGCTTTGTGAAGGGCATGACCCAGATCGAGATCGCTAAGAAGTTGGGTATCTCGCAGGTGCAGGTCTCGCGCCTGCTGCGCCGTACCCTTAAGAAGATACAGGACAAGATCGACCCCGACGGAGTGATGGTTCGTTCATGATTGAGCACCCCCAACAAACCGACCGCACGCTGCGCGATACTCGTATTCTGACGCTTCGCATTTGGGCTGTCGTCGGCTGCATTGTCATCGCCGCCGTCATCTTTAACCTTATGGGTATCTTGGCGCCGGTTATCGAGTTTCTCGCTGTCGGTTCCATCATCGCTTTTGTGATGTCGCCGATCACTAACTGGCTCGAGCATCACGGCGTCGGTCGTGGCATCGGTTCGCTCATCGCGCTGATCGTGGTTGTGGCAGTGCTCGTCGGCGTCGTCTGCATCCTGTCCCCTATTTTGCTCGGTCAGATTATGGAAGTCCTGAGCCGTCTGCCTGAGCAGCTTCGCGTTGCGGGCGGTGATCTCAACGAGATGATTTCGCACGCTAAGACGCTCAACAACACGCCGCTCAAGGAGTACTTGGACGATAATCTGTCCTCGCTGGTTACTGTGGCGTCCAAGTACGTATCGCAAATCGCCGCTGAGCTCGGTCGCGGCGTGTTCCCGCTGATCACCAACACGGCCTCGCAGCTGTTCGTAATCTTCCTGGGTTTGGTGCTTGCCTACTGGCTTGCCTGCGATTATCCCCGTATGCACCACGAGGTCTGTACCATCATCGGACAGGAAAAAGAGACCTCGTACCGCTTTATGGTCGCGATTCTTTCGCGCTCGGTCGGCGGTTATATGCGCGGCATGGTCGTGACGTCCATCTGCGGTGGCATCCTCGCCTTTATCGGCTTTACGCTCATTGGCCATCCCTACGCGGCACTCATGGCCATCTTTACCGGCATCATGCACTTGGTCCCGGTTGTCGGTCCCTGGGTAAGCGCGGCGATCGCCACGGTGCTCGGCTTTATGTTCAGCCCCATGCTGGCGTTGTGGACGCTCGTTGTGACCATGGTGGCTCAAAACGTCACCGATAACGTCATTTCCCCCAAGGTCATGCAGAGTTCGGTGCAGGTGCATCCCATCATGAGCCTGACGGCCCTCGTTATTGGTTCGGCACTTATGGGTCCCATCGGCATGGTCATCGCCATTCCGCTGTGCGCGGCCCTCAAGGGCATTTTCGTCTACTACTTTGAGAACGAGACCGGTCGCCAGCTCGTGGCATACGACGGCGCTGTATTTAAGGGCACGCCATATCGCGATGCCGAGGGCAACCCGGTCGCCGCCTACGACGCGCTTGGAGACGATACGTTCATTTACGAGTCCGAGCTCATCGGCAACGAGACCGCGCCCGAGGCCCAGGCGATGCCCAAGCCCGAGCTCGAGAATCCCTGGATCAAGCTCTCGGGCCTGCAGCCCGATGCGACGAGCTTTTTCAAGAATCCCTTCGCCAAGGACGATGACTCCAACTCGGACGACGATACCAAAACCGGCATCGACGGCTCCATGGACGATTCGGATTCCAAATAGGCACCGCTAGCGTTTCTTGAAGTTGTAAATGACAAGAAACGCGAGCAAAGCGATTGATAAGGGGCCGGCTACATAGAAAAAGAGAACGTCAATTGCGCGTAGAGTGTAATAGGCTTTATCGCCGGACATTACTGCATACAATACGTAGCCAAATGCTGGTTGGTTTGCGTACCAGCAGGAGAAAGCCAAAAGCGCTAAAAGTGCTACAACCAGAAGTGCATTCAGGACAAATCGTTTGCTTTTCATCGATCGCTCCTTCCGGGTGAATCTTATATGTAATTATACAGTAGCCTTTTTCAAAGCATCGCATACTCCTAAATAACGTGCACTTTCGCTGTAGGGTCGGCTTTATGTCGGCCCTCTTTTTTGCACTTGCGCGGCGGGATGGTAATATCGTTACGTTTGAACTGTTTCGATGTGAAACCGAGGAGATTCCCTCTATGAGTGCTGACTACCCGTCAATGACTACGGCCGAGATCCGCTCCAAGTTCCTCAACTTCTTTGAGGAGCGCGGTCTTAAGCTCTATCCTTCTTCGTCCCTTGTTCCCGACGACCCCTCGCTGCTGCTTGCCAACGCCGGCATGAACCAGTTTAAGGAGTACTACCAGGGCAAGAAGGCCATGAAGGAGATCGGCGCGATCTCCTGCCAGAAGTGTGTCCGCACCAACGACATCGACTGCATCGGCGAGGACGGCCGTCACCTCTCGTTCTTTGAGATGCTCGGCGACTTCTCCTTTGGCGGCGTCTCCAAGCAGCAGGCTTGCGCTTGGGCCTTCGAGCTTATCACCAAGGAGTTCAAGCTGCCGCTCGATCGCCTGTACTTCACCGTCTTTACCGAGGACGACGAGACCCACGACGTGTGGCGCTCCCTGGGCGTTGCCGAGGATCACATCTCGCGCCTTGGCGAGGACGACAACTTCTGGGCCGCTGGCCCCACCGGTCCCTGCGGTCCGTGCTCCGAGATCTACTTTGACATGGGCGAGGAGGTCGGCTGCGGTAGCCCCGACTGCAAGCCCGGCTGCGACTGTGACCGCTTCCTTGAGTTCTGGAACCTCGTGTTTACCCAGTACGACCGCCAGGAGGACGGCTCCATGCCGGAGCTGCCGCACCGCAACCTCGATACGGGCATGGGTCTGGAGCGCATGGCCGCCATCATGCAGCACAAGACCGCCAACTACGACGGCGATCTGATGCAGCACCTCATCAAGCTCGGTGAGAAGATCAGCGGCAAGACCTATGACGCCGACGATTACTCCGGCGCCAGCCGCTCGCTGCGCATCATCGCCGATCACTCCCGTGCCGTCGACTTTATGATCTCGGACGGCATCCTGCCCGGTAACGAGGGCCGCGAGTACGTCCTTCGCCGCCTGCTCCGCCGCGCCGTGTTCCACGGTCGCCTGCTGGGCATCGAGGGCGCCTTCCTGACCAAGTTCATCGACGAGGTCAACGCTCAGATGGGCGAGGCCTATCCCGAGCTGCTAAAGAACGTCGCACTCGTCAAGGGTATCGTCGCCTCTGAGGAGGAGCGCTTCTCCACGACGCTCGACAACGGCCGCGTCTACCTGGACGAGGCCCTGGCTGCTCTTGCCGAGGGCGCCGTGCTTCCGGGCGAGGTCGCCTTTAAGCTGCACGATACCTTTGGTTTCCCCATCGACCTGACCGTTGAGATCGCGGGCGCCGCTGGCCATGACGTCGACATGGACGGCTTCACCGCTTGCATGGAGGACCAGAAGGCCCGCGCCCGTGCCAACGCCAAGGGCGATGCCTGGGGCAGCTTCAACGACGTGTGGGTCGAGCTTTCCGACAAGGTCGCTGCGACCGACTTTGACGGCTACGACAACGACGTTATCGAGGGCGCCAAGGTTGTCGCCATCGTGCGCAACGGCGAGTCCGTCGAGTCTGCCGCCGCGGGCGAGGACGTCGACGTCGTGCTCGACCGCACCCCGTTCTACGCCGAGATGGGCGGCCAGCAGGGCGACGCCGGCGAGCTTTCCGCCGAGGGCGTTGTTCTGACCGTTGCCGACACCAAGAACCACAACGGCCTGTATGCCCACGTCGCGCACGTTGCCGGGGGTACGCTGACCGTCGGTGCTACCGTGACCGCCGCGCTCGACGCCGAGCGCCGTGGTTTCCTGCGCCGCAACCACACCGCCACGCATCTGCTCGACGCTGCGCTTAAGCAGGTACTGGGCGAGCATGTCTCCCAGGCCGGCTCTCTGGTGACGCCCGAGCACCTGCGCTTTGACTTCACGCACTTCGAGGCCCTGTCTTCCGAGCAGCTCAAGGCTGTCGAGGACCTGGTTAACCAGCAGATTTTCGCTTCCAAGCCGGTCGTGACCCGTGTCATGGGCATCGACGAGGCCAAGGCCGCCGGTGCTGTCGCCCTCTTTGGCGAGAAATACGGCGACGTCGTCCGCGTCGTTTCCGTGGGCGCCGAGGACCAGCCGTTCTCCCGCGAGCTCTGCGGTGGTACGCATGCTGCCAACACTGCCGAGATTGGCCTGTTCAAGATTATCTCCGAGTCCTCCACGGGCTCGAACGTCCGCCGTATCGAGGCCGTTACCTCTAAGGGCGCCCTCGACTACATGGCCGACCGCCTGGCACTCGTTGACGCCGCTGCCGCTGCGCTCAAGTGCCGTGTTGACGAGGTTCCCGCTCGTGTGGAGAACCTGCAGGCCGAGCTGCGCGAGACGTCTAACAAGCTCAAGAAGGCGCTGACCGGTGGCTCCTCCGACGCTATCTCCAGCGCCATCGAGGGTGCCGTCGAGCTCGACGGCTATAAGCTCGTCGTCGCTGAGCTCCAGGGCCTTGAGGCTGCTGACCTGCGCAACGTCTGGGATACCGTGCACCAGAAGGTCGCCGGCCCTGTCGCCTGCGTCGTTGCCAGCGTGACCGAGAAGGGCACGCCTGCGTTGCTCGCCGCCGGTTCCGACGACGCCGTGAAGGCCGGTTTTCACGCCGGCAACGTGATTAAGCAGATCGCGGGCCTGGTCGACGGTCGCGGTGGCGGCCGTCCCAACATGGCCCAGGCCGGTGGTAAGAATGCTGCCGGTATCGCCGATGCCCTCGCGGCCGCCAAGACCGCGCTCGGCGCCTAAGTAGTCGCTGTGGTCGCGCTCGCGCTGGACATAGGGGAGACCAGGATCGGCATCGCCGTCTCGAGCCGTGATGGCAAGATGGCGATGCCCGTCAAGGTGCTCCCGACCGCTGAGGTCACCGGTATGGCCAAGACGTTCCGCTATCTGGTCGAGGACTATGAGCCTGGCATCCTGGTAAGCGGACGTCCCCTGACCATGGCCGGCGAACCCGGCCCCCAGGCCGAGCGCGTTGCCGCCGTGGCGCAAAAGATTGCAGACGAGCTCGGCCTTCCGCTGGTGTTTGAGGATGAGCGCCTGTCCTCGCAAGAGGCCAAGCGTATCCTGCGCGAGCAGGGACTCAACGAAAAGCAGATGAGGGGCAAGATTGACATGATCGCCGCTAGCCTGTTCTTGCAGACATGGCTCGATCGCAAAAACGAGGAGGTTTCGCATGCCTAGCGCTTCCGATCCGCGCCAGCCGAATCGTACACGACAGTCTGTGTCGCGCCCTGCACCGTCCGGCCAACGTCCGGTGCAGCCGACCCAGCGCGCGGCCCAACCCGCCGCACGTCCGGCGCAGCCCTCCTCTCGCCCCGCGCAGCCCGCTCAGCGTCCGGGCCAGCAGCCTGTTCGTCGTCCTGCTCAGCAGTCCTCTGCCCATGCAGCCCAGCCTGCAGGTGGCGCCCGCTTTAAACAGCAGGCGCCCACCCAGCGCGCGCAGGTCCCTCAATCGCACGCGCATCACGTACGCGGCTCGCATGGCGTGGCTCCGGCCTCGCGCTCGAGCTATAACACGCATGCTCGACGCGGTGCCCAAAAGAAAAGCTCGCCGGTGCCTATGATTATCGGCGTTGTGGTTGCGGTGATCGTTCTCGCTGCCATCGCCTTCTTCGTCGTACCGGCCGTCAAGGGCTTGTTTGGTGGGGGGGACGTGAGTGTCACCGCTGGCCAGCAGGTTACCGTTACGATTCCCGAGGGCGCCTCGGGCGACACGATCGCCTCGATTCTCTCCGAGAACCATATTGTCGAGAATCCCAAGGATTACTATGCGGCGGCCAAAAAGCTCAACGCGGACATGTCGCTCAAGCCCGGCACCTACTCGTTCACGACGCTCATGGACGCGACCAAGGTCGTTCAGCAGCTCATGGAGGGCCCCAATGCGGGCTCCGATGCACTGACTATCCCAGAGGGCCTGACGGTTGACCAGGTCGCCGATCGCGTGGCCAAGGCATACGACAGTATCTCCAAGGAAGACTTCCTCAATCAGGCAAAGGCCTCCAACTATGTGAAGGACTATAGCTTCCTTGAGGGCGCTGCAAACGATTCGCTCGAGGGTTTCCTGTTCCCCAAGACCTATTCGCTTGGTAAGGACCCAAGCGCCGATGATGTGATTCGCGCCATGCTTGACCAGTTCAACGCCGAGTATAAGTCGCTTGACTTTGCCAGCTGCGAGGCCAAGATTAAGGAGCGCTATGGCGTGGATATGTCCGATTACGACATCGTTAACCTTGCCTCCATCGTCGAGCGCGAGGGCCTCAACGCCGACCAGCGCGCGCATGTGGCATCGGTTTTCTATAACCGTCTGGCAGGCAAGCTCGATGGCCTGCGCTACCTCAACAGCGACGCGACCATGATGTACGTCACCGGTGGCGAGGTTACCGCCGACGACCTGCAGAGTGATAACCCCTATAACACCTATAAGCACGAGGGCCTGCCGCCCACGCCCATCTGCTCTCCGTCGCTCGAGGCGCTCAAGGCCACCCTTGAGCCGACCGACTCCGACGACCTGTATTTCTACATTACGCAGGACGAGGAGTATTTCTCGAAGACCTACGAAGAGCATCAACAGTCTTGGAATTGATCATGAGGATTTTTAGCCCCAAACGATATGTTGCCTCGGTCGATCGCATCGACCTCGATACCCTCTGGGCCGACGGCAAGCGCGCCATTCTGCTCGACCGCGACAACACCCTGGTGCCGCGTGATACCGAGCAGGTTCCCGCTGCGGTCTCCGCCTGGCTCGAGGCCGCCCATGCCAAGGGCTTTAAGCTGTGCATGGTGTCCAACAACTGGCATCGCGACCAGGTCATGGCTTCGGCTCGTGAGTTGGGGCTCGAGGCCATTAGCCACGCCATGAAGCCGGCGCCATTTGCCCTCAAAGCGGGCCTTAAGCGTCTGGGCGCCACGGCCGACGAGGCCGTGCTGATCGGTGACCAGCTGTACACCGACGTATGGAGCGGAAACTTTGCCGGCGTTGACACTATTCTGGTCAAGCCGCAGGCAACCCAGGACCTGTGGTACACGCAGATCTTCCGTATCTTTGAGCGCCGGGCCCTGCGCGACCTTCCCTGCGAGGAATAGGTTTCGCCATGTCTCAGCACATCAAACACGGCTGCGACCATATCTTCTTTATCGGCTTTTTGGGCGCGGGCAAGTCGACGCTTGCGCGCAATGTGGGCACTATGTTCAAGCGTCGATTCATCGATACCGATCGTTTGGTTGTGCGTCGATGCGGCAAGTCGGTGACCGAGATATTTAAGACCGAGGGTGAGGATCGTTTTCGCGAGCTCGAGACCTCGGCACTCCGTTCGCTTCAGAGCGAGCGCAGCCTGCTGGTATCGTGCGGGGGTGGCATCGTCGAGACGCCGGTGAACATTGAGCTGATGCACGAGATGGGTACATGCGTGTACCTCGAAGGCGACTTTGAGGACTCGTTGCGCCAGATTCGCCGTTCCGATACCCGACCCGATTTCCGCTCGCCCGAGCACGCCGCGCGCCTGTTTGAGCATCGCCGTCCGCTGTATCGCCAAGCCGCCGATATTACCCTTGATATTCGCAACAAGTCCTTCGAGGACGTTTCCTACCTTTGTGCCGAGATGCTTTTGGAGCGTGGACTGCTATGATTCGCCGTCAACTTATCAATTTCCAAAACCGCAGTGTCGATGTCCGCGTCGGATTGGGCGCGTTCGAGGAGCTGCCGCGCATGTTTGCCTCGGCTGTGGGCAAGCCTAAACGCGCGATGGTGGTTTGGAACGAAGGCGCATCCGAGCGTTTTGGCGAGGTCGTCGAGCATGCGCTGGTCGACGCCGGTTTTGCCGTGTCGCAGCTTTCGCTTGAGGTTTCGCCTGCCGGCGCTATGCTGGCCGATGCCGATACCGTCTTTGGCGCCCTGTCGGCTAACGGCATTACCTGCGACGACCTGATTGTCGCTGTCGGCGACACGGTGACCTGCTCGGTCGTTTGTTGGTGTGCCAATCAGTGGTGCGGTCGCACCGAGTGCGCCTTGCTGCCGACGACGTTCGACGCCATGCTTACGGTCGCGACGACCATGAAGCCGCTCGTCGCCTCGTCGGCGAATGCACTTCCCGCTATCGCGTTCCGTCCCGAGCCGGGCTTGGTCGTGTGCGACCTCGACCTTGTTCGCGAGGCGGACCCCGAGGGCCTCAAGCTCGGCTATGTGGTACTTGTTGGCACCATGCTTTCGAGCAGCAAGTCCCGCTGGAATCAGTTTACTGAGACCGTCCCCGAGATTCTCGCGGGCGAGGAGGTCGCGCTCGTCAATGCCGTGCAGTGGTCTCAGACTGCCCGCAAGGACGTACTGATGGCTACGAACCCGAGCGCCCGCCATGCGCTCGATTTTGGTAAGACGGGGGAGCGTACCCTGCGCGCCTGCTTGGGCGATGCCGCTTCGCAGATCCCTGCCTACCAGTTGTTGTCCGAGGGCATGCGTTTTGAGGCGCGCGTTGCCCATGATGCTTGCGACTTCGATATCGATTACGTTTTTGAGGTCGATGACTGCCTGGAGGACTTTGGTATCGAGGAGCTTGCCTTCGACCTGGAGCCCACCGCGTTTATCGAGGAGTTCCGCAAGCAGCAGTTCGCCCGCTCAAACCGCAGCATGTTGCCGCTGCCCGCGGCACTCGGCGCCATTCGTCTAACGAGCGTTGAGGACGAGGTTCTTGAGCGCCATGCTCATGCCTACTTGGCTTCTCGCAAAGAACTTCTCTAAGTTTTATTGACATCCTTCATCTTTCGTATCATGTTGAGGGACGGGTTTCCAATCGGTTGCGGATCGCATGCGATTCTGACGTTCGGTTGAGACCCGTCCCGTCTTTATAGAGACAATAAGAAAGGAATCTGCATGTCTGAGTTTGCTGCCGGTCCTGCCGGTCGTATCGAACGTGTCCGTGCCCTGATGGTCGAGCGCGGCTACGACGCTATCGTGGTGCGCGACGAGGCAAATCTTCGTTGGCTCACGGGCGTGAAGGGCGTCTTCGACTACACCTTCGAGTTCCCGCACGCGGCGTTTATTACGGCTGACCAGTGCCTGTTCCATACCGACTCGCGCTATCTCAACAGCTTTGAGGAGAACACGCCCGCCGGCAGCCCCTGGGTCTACGACATGGACGAGGGAACCATCCCCGGTTGGGTCGCTGGCAAGATTGCGGCCAACAAGTGCCGCGTCTGCGCCGTCGAGGACGACATGCAGATCAATTTCTACCAGGGTATTCAGCGTGGTCTGGAGGACCGCTCCGTTGCCTGCATGTTGCCGCTGATGCACGACGACATCCGTAAGATGCGCGCCATCAAGGACGCCGAGGAGATCGAGCTCATGCGCCATGCGCAGTCGATCACCGATGCCGCCTTCCAGCACATGCTCGGCTTTATTAAGCCTGGTATGACCGAGAAGCAGGTTCGCAACGAGCTCGAGAACTTTATGTTCGCCAACGGCGCCGATAGCCTTGCCTTTGGCTCCATCGTGGCGAGCGGTCCCAACACCGCCAACCCGCATGCCGTGCCGAGCGACCGCGTGATCGAGAAGGGCGATTTCGTTCTTATGGATTACGGTGCGGGCTACTGTGATTACCGCTCCGACATGACACGCACCGTCGTGATGGGCGAGCCCACGCAGGAGCAGCTCGACCTGTACGCACTCGTGCGCCGCACGCACGAGGAATGCGTCCCCGCCATCCATCCGGGCGTCGAGGGCAACGACATCTTCAAGCTCTCCAAGAAGATCATCGGCGATGCCGGTTATGGCGATTACTACAACCATGGCCTGGGCCACGGCGTTGGTATCGACATCCACGAGCTGCCCAACTTCAACCGTAGCAAGAACATCATTGAGGTCGGCTCGGTTATTACCATGGAGCCCGGCGTCTACCTGCCCGGTGTGGGCGGCGTGCGCCTGGAGGACTACGGTGTCGTCACCGAGAACGGCTACGAGCCCTTCACCAAGACCCCGCACGACCTGCACGTCATCGATTGCTAGCCCATTTCGATAGATTTTTGGGGCGGGGCGTCCGGATCGATTCGGGCGTCCCGCGTTCTCTTTTTATGCGCTCGCCGCAGCCGGCGTCTGCAAGTGTATAATCTCGCTCGTATGTAATTTGGACGCTTGTGCGTCTCGCCAATAACAAGAAAGGTCGCTATGCCTACTATCTCTACCGCCGACTTCAAGAACGGCCTCGGTCTCCGCATTAAGGACAAGGTCTACACCATTGTCGAGTTCCAGCACGTCAAGCCGGGCAAGGGCGGCGCTTTCGTGCGCTACAAGACCCGCGACATCAAGAGCGGCCGCGTCGTCGAGAACACCTGCAACGCCGGCACCAAGTTCGAGAGCGTCATGCTCACCACCCGTGAGTTCCAGTACCTCTACAACGACGGCGCCGATTACATCTTCATGGACAACGAGTCTTACGAGCAGGTTCCCGTTCCCGAGGACATGGTGGGCGAGAACGCCAAGTGGCTGCGCGAGAACGACACCTGCCAGCTGCTCTTCGCCGATGACGAGCTCATGGGCGTGACCCCGCCGATGTTCATCGAGACCACCATCGTCCAGACCGACCCGGGCTTTAAGGGCGACACCGTTCAGGGTTCCACCAAGCCGGCCACCATCGACACCGGTGCTGTCATCCAGGTCCCCATGTACCTCAACGAGGGCGAGGTCATTAAGGTTGACACCCGCGACGGCAAGTTCGTCTCCCGCGTCTAGCAACCAACTCTTCTAGGAGGACTCATGCCCCAGGAAATCAAGATTGACGGCATCGGCATTTCGCCCGATGTTCTGACCGCCATCGTCTCGCGCGCCGTCACGGATGTCGAGGGCATCGCCTCCGTGGGCGTCAAGGACCTTGCCACTAACCTTGTCTCCATGATGCTTTCGTCCAAGGCCCCGGCTTCCGAGCCAGCGGTCGAGGCCGAGGTCATCGGCGACAAGCTCGCACTTACCGTGCGCGTCGTGGTGTTCTTTGGCTATCCGTTCAAGAAACTCGCCGAGGCCGTTCGCGCCGCCGTGGTTGCCGCCATCGACGCCCAGGTGGGCGTCGAGGTCGAGCGCGTTGACGTTTGCATCGACGGCCTCGTTTTCCCCAAGGAGTAACCTTTGAGCCTTAAGGTTTATCGCGGGCGTACGCTTGCCCGCAGTCAGGCGCTGCAGCTGCTGTTCCAGGCCGAGGCCACGGACAGCCCGCTCGAGCGCGTCCTCGAGGGCGATTTCCTGATCTCGAAGGGTCCCCTCGACCCCTATGCGCTGGAGCTGTGCCGCGGTGCCTACGAGCACATCGACCGCATCGACTGCGCCCTTCGCTCCGTCGCCAAGAACTGGGATCTTATGCGCATGCCCGGTGCCGACCGTAATCTGCTGCGCATCGCTGTCTATGAAATGCGCTTCCTCACCGACGAGGAGGTTTCGGACGCCATCGTGATTAACGAGGCCGTCGAGCTTGCCAAGGCCTATGGCACCGACCAGTCTGCGTCGTTTGTCAACGGCGTGCTGGGCAAGATCGCTCGTAGCGAGGAGCTGCCGGGCGAGGATCTGTATCAGGAGCTGCTGGCCGAGGACCGTGCCCGCGAGGAGGCCCAGGCTGCTGAGGCTGCCGCCAAGGTTGCCGCCGCTCAGGCTGCGGCCGGCGTTCTCGACGAGGATGCCGAGGCCGCCGAGGCCGAGACCGGTACCGTCGAGGAGTAGCCATGCCAGAGGGTTCCGTCCGCAACTTCGACGAGATCTCGGACCGCTTGGACCAGATTATTGCGACCGTTCGCTCCAAGGATACGTCCCTGGAGCGTTCGCTTGATCTGTTTGATGAGGCGATTGAGCTGGGCTCCCGTGCGGTCGATATGGTCGACAAGTTTGAGCTGACGCCTCGTGAGGCCGATAAGCTCGAGCAGGAATACGATGAGGATGCGGCAAACGAATCCCATGATAGCCAGGCCGCGTCCCCGGATACGAATGGTTGATGGCATTCATGAAACGTGTGCGTCTCGATGACGAACTGATTTCACAGGGCATCTGCGCCGATCGCGCGGATGCCCTTCGCACTCTTATGGCCGGCTTGGTCTCGAGTGGCGGCGAGCGTTTGACCTCGCCGGGCCTTAAGGTGACGCCCGGTCTGCCCCTGCACGTGAAGGGCCGTATTCCCTACGTGGGGCGCGGCGGGCTCAAGCTCGAGGGAGCGCTCAATGCATTTGGGATTGATCCGACGGACCTTGCTTGCCTCGATGTGGGCTGTTCTACGGGTGGCTTTACCGATTGCCTGCTCAAGCGCGGCGCCGCTACGGTCGTTTCGGTCGATGTGGGTCGCGCCCAGTTTGATTGGTCGCTGCGCCAAGACGATCGCGTGACGCTTCATGAGCGAACCAACGTGACACAGCTGCCCGAGCTTGGCTACGGCAGCGCTATCGACTTGGCCGTGTGCGATGTGTCGTTTACGAGTATCGCGAATATCATCGACGCCGTGATGGCGTGCTTGAAGCCTTCGGGTTCGTTCTGCACGCTCGTAAAGCCCCAGTTTGAGGCTCCGGCTGCGCTGGTGGGCGAGGGCGGTATCGTGACCGACCCCGCTGTCCGCTGCGATACACTCGTGGCAGCGATTGAGCTTTTTGCCGCCAAGAGTCTGTTCCCGCTCGATGTGTGCGTGTCGCCCATCCATGGCGCCAAGGGCAACGTTGAGTTTTTCCTGTACGGCACGAGGTTTGCCCCCGGCGAGCGCACCGACGATGAGCTGCAATCCCAGGTATCGGTTTTGAGCGAGAAAGCTGCAACGCTATGAAGGTCTTTCTGGTTCCCAATTTCTACAAGCAAGAAGCGGTCGAGAGCGGCCTGATGCTTGAGCTTTGGCTTTCGCGCCAGGGCTACGAGGTCGCATGGGCTGCCGACCAGCGCTCCAAGATCCAGAGTGCGCCCGATGTTGACGATGCCGACCTGGTCATTACGCTCGGCGGTGACGGTACGCTGCTGCGTGCCGCCCGTATTCTTAACTACCGTGAGATTCCCATTTTGGGTCTTTCTTATGGTCATTTGGGGTTTTTGACGGCCGCGAGCCCCGAGGAGCGCGACATTTTGCAGGTCGTGAGCGATGCCCTGTCCGGTGAGCTCCATGTGAGCCGTCGCGCCACCATCGCCGCCGATATCGTTTCGGTGCGCGAAGACGGTACGAAGGATGCCGTGCGCACGTTCGCTCTCAACGACATGGCGCTTACGCGCGGGCCTCTGTCCGATATGGTCGAGTTCGACATCACGGTGTCCGGCCATCATATCGACCGCCTGCGCGGTGACGGTGTCGTCGTTTCGACGGCGACCGGCTCCACCGGCTACGCGCTATCCGCTGGCGGCCCCATCGTCAGCCCCGATTACACGGGCATGGTCTGCGTGCCCATCGCTCCACATACCATTCAGGCTCGCGCCTTTTTGACCTCGCCGAGCGATGTCGTCGAGATCTTTATGTCCAATGATCGCCCGAGCGTGCCGGCGATCGCCATCGATGGACAATTTATTACCTGCGACGGCACGGTCGAGAGCGTGGCTGTGCGTCGCGGTCCCGGAGATGTGCTGCTGCTGGATTACGGCCCCGAGAGCTTCTATAACTCGGTGAGCCGCGTGTTCTACGGAGTGCGTCATGATCGATGAGCTGCAGGTTTCCAACATTGCACTCATTCGCGAGGCGACGTTGGTTCCGAGTGCAGGCCTAACAGTTCTGACCGGAGAAACCGGCGCCGGTAAGACCGCGCTGCTCTCGGCGCTCAAGCTCATTTTGGGTGAGCGCGCGGATTCGTCGACGGTGCGCGAGGGCGAGGCGGTTGCCAGCGTCGAGGCGCGCCTGTTTGACGGCCCGCACGACACGGAGGGCTTCACCGTGCAGCGCAGCCTTTCTGCCGAGGGCCGCAGCCGTGTAAAAATTGACGGCCGCATCGCCAGCGTGCGCGAACTTTCGGATCGCGTCGGCGTGATGATGGATCTTTGCGGTCAGCACGAGCACCAGCGCCTGCTCGAGCCGGCGCATCATGTTGCCATGGTCGATGCCTGGGCAGGACGCCCGGCACTCGAGGCGCTCGAGCACTACCGTGCTTGCTTTAAGGCATCGCGCGCGGCCGCCAAGGAGGTCCGTCGCGTCGAAGAGGCCTCGCGTGCGCAGGGGAGTCGCGTTGAGGAGGCGCGCTTCGCCCTGGAGCGCATCGCCGAGGTCGACCCCAAGCCGGGTGAGTATGAGGAGCTCGAGGAGCTGCTGCCGCGCTCCGAGCATGCCGAGGTGTTGGTGGCCACGGCCAACGATGCCCATGCATCGCTTGCTGCCGAAGGGGGAGCGCTTGATGCCGTGAACAGTGCCGTGGCGGAGCTCTCTCGTATGGCTACCGTTGATCGCAAGCTGGGCGACATCGCCGATGCGCTTTCGGATGCTTGCATCTCTCTTGAGGATTGTGCCAATGAGTTGCGCGCCTATCGCGATGGGGTCGCTTTCGATCCGCGCGAGCTGGCTCGTATGCGCGAGCGTTATTCCGATCTTAAGGGCTTGCTACGTCAGTGGGGGCCCACCATGGACGATGTCTTTGCCATGCGCAATCGCTCACAAGAGCTGTTGTCCCTGGTCGATGATGGCGATGAGCAGATCAAGAAGGCACGCGAGGCACTCGGGAGCGCCGAACGCGAGCTTTTTGCTGCTGCCAGGGCGCTTAAACGCGCGCGGAATACGGCAGCCCCGCGCTTTTGCCACGAGGTCGGCCGTCAGATGGCGCGCCTGGAGATGGGCAGCGCCGAGCTCGTTTGGGAGTCGCGCGATCTTCCGCGTGCCGAATGGACGCCGGCGGGGCCTTCGAGCTATGAGCTTTTATATCGCAGCGGTGCCGGATTGACGCCGCGCCCCCTGCGCCGCATTGCGTCGGGCGGTGAGCTGAGCCGCGTCATGCTGGCGAGCAAGGTTGTCCTCGGTAACGCCGACGGCGTGGATACGCTGGTGTTCGACGAGGTCGATGCAGGTGTCGGCGGCTCTACCGCACGTGCCCTTGCGAGCGTGCTGGCAGATCTCGCTGCTACGCATCAGGTGATTGTCGTAACCCACCTGGCGCAAGTCGCCGTCATGGCCGATAAGCACTACGTGGTGAGCAAAGAGCCCGGCGATGTTCCCCAAACGCATCTGGATGAGGTGACTGGCGACGCCCGTACCGCAGAGATCGCCCGCATGCTGAGTGGCGATCAATCGGAGGCAAGCCTGGCACACGCCAAGCAGATGCTGGAAGAGGCTCGAGGTTAGAACGAGCCGACAGTGTTGGCGGGGACAAAATATCAGCAATTGTTGCACCGCCACTTGCTTGTCTGGCCCGACCGTCAAAAACTATGCCGGTTTACTACGATGAATCGGCGTAGCTCGAGCACAGCTAAAATTGTAAAAAGAAAACCGCAGGTAGAACCCCTGCGGTTTTCTTTTAAAACACGATGTGGTCGCATATTCCGATTTCATCGTAGTAAACCGGCATAGTTTTATCGGAACGGTACATAACGTCCCCTGATAAAACCTACTCCACGACCTTATCCGGCTGGATGAGCTCCTCGTAGTAGCTGATATGCTCGCGGGCGTCTTCAATCTCGGGCAGCAGGAAGTTGTAGATAACCTCAATGATCATCGTGGCGCTCATCTTAGAGAATGCAAAGTCGCCCGTGGTGAGCAGCGCCTCGTGGTTCACGGTATTAAAGGTGTAGTCTGCCAGGCGAGCAAGCGGAGACTTGCTGTCGCTGCTGATGACGACTACGGTGGCACCGCAACCGCGAGCCGCTTTCGCCATGCGATTCAGTCGACGCGACTTGCCGGAGTTCGAGATCAGCACTATACAATCGCCGGGTCGCAGCGTAAGCGCAAACCCAATCGAGGTCTCGCTGATGGTGCTTGCCATGCAGCGAAGGCCCAGCTGCGAAAACTTAAATGTCGCGTCGAGCGCGACGGCGTTGGTGTTGCCTACGGCTGCAAATTCGATAGCCCCTGCGTTCTTAAACGCGTGCACGACGGCTGTCAGCGTGTCGTGATCAATGCCATCGATTGTTGCATTGAGTTCGCTTACCTTGGCAGCGAGGATATTCTTGAGGCTCTGCTCCATATTGTCGAGCGAGACCTCGTCGGTGAGACCTTCATTGCGTTGGCTCTCCAGATCACGCGCCAGCGAAAACTGAAAACTGCGGAAGCTGCCAAAACCCAGTTTGCGGCAGAAGCGCGAGACGGTGGCCTCGGAGGTTGCGGCAGCGCGCGAGAGCTGGGCGGCTGTCAGACGCGGTGCCTCGGACTGGTGCTCTAGGATATAGTCGACAATGCGCTGCTCGGACTCGCTGTATCCCCTGTGCGTGCTAATAAGGGAGAGTGCGCTCTTGCTGCTATCGGACATGGTTGACTCCTGGTTGGCATTAAAAGCTGGCTTTTTGTGTGCCGCTCTAGTATACGGGGATTGGTGAATACGAGATACACCTTGCCGTTTCAATAGTTGATGGTAAACTTTCATCGACCGTTTACGGTAATGAAAGAACCTTTCACCGGAGAGATGAGCTGTATTACTTCTCGTACAAGCGGTGGCTTGGTATCTTTCAGATGTGGAAAACGCGTATCAAAGCGCGTATAGGGGAGCGCCTGCGGGCGCAGTACTCAAGAAGGAGGGAGACATGGCTAAGTTTGACATCATCGCCGCCACCGGTTGCCCGACCGGCATCGCGCACACCTTCATGGCGAAGGAGGCGCTGGAGAAGGCAGCTGCCGAGCGTGGTCTGACCATTAAAGTCGAGACCCATGGCCAGGTCGGTGTCGAGAACGAGCTCACCAAGAGTGAGATCGCTGGTGCCAAGGCCGTCGTCGTCGCAGCCGACAAGGATGTCCAGGAGGAGCGTTTCGCCGGTAAGCCCATGGTTTCCGTTGGTGTTTCCAAGGCCCTGTCCGTCGAGGCTGCTGGCAAGCTGATCGACCGCGCCCTCGCCGCCAAGGGCGACGACACGGTTGCGGCTGCTGCCGATGTCGAGGATGAGGTCGAGGAGAAGGAGTCCATCGGCCACATCATCTATAAGCACCTCATGAACGGCGTCAGCCACATGCTGGTCTTCGTCGTTGCCGGTGGTGTCCTGACCGCCGTTTCGTTCCTGTGGGGCATCACGTCCTTCGATTCGACGGCTGCCGACTACAACAGCTTCGCCGCTATGCTCAAGATCATCGGCGGCATTGCCATGAACCTCATGGTTCCCGTGCTTTCCGCCTACATCGCCGAGTCCATCGGCAAGCGCCCGGCACTCGTTCCCGGCTTCGTCGCCGGCATGATTGCCATCCAGGGTCTGCCCGTTAACGCCGATACCCACATGATCGATGCCGGCGGCACCGGCGTGGGCTTCGGCTTCCTGGGCGGCATCGTCGGCGGCTTCCTCGCTGGCTATGTCATCTTGCTGCTCGAGAAGGTCTTTGCCGGTCTGCCCAAGAACCTGGACGGCCTCAAGGCTATCTTCCTGTACCCGCTGTTCTCCACGCTGATTGTCGGTCTCGTGATGCTCGGCATCTCTGGCCCCATGGCTGCCATCAACACCGCCATGATGGACTTCCTCAAGGGTCTGTCTGCCTCTGGCGCTGTTGTCCTGGGTCTTGCTATCGGCTGCATGTGCGCCTTTGACATGGGCGGCCCGGTCAACAAGGCTGCTTACGTCACCGGTACTGCTATGCTCACCGAGGCTCTGGCTGCCGGTGTCGGCACCGACACCTACAACTTTGGCACCAACTTCATGGCTGCCGTCTCCGCCGCCTGCATCGTTCCGCCGCTGATCACCACCTTCGCCGTCGTCGTCGGCAAGAAGTACTTCAGCCAGGAGGATCATGACGCCGGTGTCGTCAACCTCATCCTTGGTTGCACCCACATCACTGAGGGCGCCATTCCGTTCATGACCAAGAACATCTGGCCCGTCATGCCCATCATGATGCTCGGTTCCTCCATCGCCTCGATCCTGACCATTATGTTCAACGTTCACGATCCGGCGCCCCACGGCGGCTTCCTGGTCCTTCCCGTTGTCGAGAACGGTCCGCTGTGGGTCCTCGCGATTCTCATCGGCGCCGTGGTCGGTGGCATCCTGTTCGTCGCCTTCAAGAAGTATGACTTCGAGAAGAACCAGAAGGCCGCTCCTGCGAAGCCGGTCGAGGCTCCCAAGGCCGCTGCCGTCGAGGCTCCCAAGGCCGCTGCCGTCGAGGCCCCCAAGGCCGAGGCTGCCGGCTTCGTGAAGGTCGAGAACGTTTTTGTCGCCGAGAACTTCGCTTCACGTGACGAGGCCCTGAGCTTTGTCTCCAACCAGGCCGTCAAGGCTGGTCTCGCTGACGACGCCGACGCCGTGATGAACGCCTTCCTGGCCCGCGAGGCCGAGGGTACCACGGGCATGATGGAGGGCTTCGCTATTCCGCATGCCAAGTCCGATGCCATTACCGAGGCCGCCGTCATTGTCGTCAAGGATGACTCTGGCGTGACCGGTTGGGACACCATGGACGGCGCTCCCGTCAACGTGGCTATCGCCCTGCTCATCCCCGGTGCCCAGGCCGGCACCACACACCTCAAGATCCTGTCCAAGGTCGCCGAGGCGCTTATGGACGAGGGTTTCCGTGCTACCGTCAAGGGTTCCTCCGACGCCGCCGAGATCGCCAAGACGATCAACGCCCGCCTGGTGTAACCCCGCAACGCGCGAATAATATCGCCTCTGTAACAAAGGGGGAGACCCTCTCCAGGGCCTCCCCCTTTTTCTACCCCCCCCCCCCACAAGTTGCGGTGAAATAGGGATTGTTTAAACGATTCAACTCCAAATGCAGTCCCTATTTCACCCCAACTTACAAAAGGGCATAGAGGGGGCTGCCTATCGAGTCTTTGTCGCGAACAGGTTATCAGCCAGAATTCCGTTCGCACGATATTACTCTGGACCGACCGAGTTTCCGCAGCTCGCCTGCCTGGCGGGGCGGTTAAGTTTGTCGCGAGTTCCGCACGCAAAGGAAAGCACTTAATGTGCTTTCCGTCTTGCGCAGGACTGTAGAGCAGCAAACTTAACCGCCCCGCCAGGCAGGCGAGCGTGCAGGAACGACATCCGTCCAATAATTCGTGCGAAACATAATGAAAAACAGTTTGATGTGAGTTAATATAAACAACGTCGTGAATATGGCTCCTGTCGCATAGCCGACAGGGCTTAAACACAAAAAAGGAGTCAATTATGGTTTCTGAGAAGGCTACCCTCGTTAATCCTCAGGGTCTTCACATGCGTCCCGCTGGTCTCTTCGCCTCTACCATGGGCAAGTACGCCTGCGACGTGACGGTCGTCACCCCCGAGAAGGAGGTCAACGGCAAGTCCCCGATGGCCCTCATGGCTGCTGGTATCCCCTGCGGCACCGAGGTCGAGGTCAAGTGCGACGGCGCCGACGAGGCCGAGGCTCTGGCTGCTGCCGTCGAGCTCATCAAGAGCGGTCTTGGCGAGTAGAACTCAAACGGGTCGCATGTTGAACAATTAAGTTCATACTTGGGGGGCGCAGTGACCTGTATTAAGGTAGCTGCGCTCTTTTGTCATGGATATGGCAAAACGCTTTATCACATGACACGGAGAGAGGAATGGGAATGTATCAGGGAGTCAACGCATCCGAGGGTATCGGTATCGGCACCGTCATGGTCGCCGTCGATCCCGACTTGACGTTTGAGCCGCACGAGGTTGCTGATTCGGCAGCAGAAAAGGAGCGCTATCAGACCGCCCTTTCGGTCTTCTGCGAGAAGACCCAGGCTCAGGCCGACCACATGAAGGAGACGGTGGGCGAGGCCGAGGCCGAGATCATGAGCGGACACATTGTCCTGGCTCAGGACCCGGGCATGACCGACGCCATCAACGCCGCCATTGACGGCGGCACCTGCGCCGAGCAGGCGCTCATGGACACCTCGACCATGTTCGAGAACATGTTCCTGTCCATGGACGACGAGATGTTCCGTTTGCGCGCGGCCGACATCGCCGACATCCGCACCGGTATTCTGGCCGAGCTGCTGGGCAAGGAGGTCGTCGACCTCTCCGTCCTGCCCGAGAACACCGTCGTTGTCGTGCACGACCTCACGCCGTCCATGACTGCCACGATCGATAAGGCCCACGTTGCCGGTATCGTCACCGAGACCGGTGGCCGCACGTCGCACTCCGCAATCATCGCGCGCGCCCTCGAGATCCCGGCTGTCCTTTCGGTTTCCAACAGCTGCACCGCGCTGCGCAACGGCATGACCGTTGTCGTCGACGGTGGCAAGGGCATCGTCGAGGCCGATCCCGACGAGGAGACGCTCGCCGCCTACACCGCCAAGGCCGAGGCCTTCGCTGCCGAGAAGGCGGCCCTCGAGGCTTTCCGCGGCAAGCCGTCCGTGACTGCCGATGGCATCAAGAAGATCATCGCCTGCAACATCGGTAACCCCGATGACGTGCCCAACGCGCTCGATCACGACGCCGAGGCTATCGGTCTGTTCCGCTCCGAGTTCCTGTTCATGGACTCTGCCGAGCTTCCTTCCGAGGAGGAGCAGTTCAACGCCTACCGCAAGGTCGCCAGCGCACTCAAGGGCGCTCCGGTTATCATCCGCACGCTCGATGTGGGTGGCGACAAGGAGATTCCGTATCTGCACATGGTCAAGGAAGATAACCCCTTCATGGGCTTCCGCGCCGTGCGTTACTGCCTGGCCAACCCCGATCAGTACAAGGTCCAGCTCCGCGCCCTGCTGCGCGCCAGCGCCTTCGGCGATGTCAAGATCATGATCCCGCTCGTCACCTGCGTCGAGGAGGTTGTGGCTGTCAAGGAGCTCGTCGAGCAGTGCAAGGCCGAGCTGACCGAAGAGGGTCGCAAGTTCAACGAGAACATTGAGGTCGGCATTATGGTCGAGACGCCCGCCGCTTCACTGCTCGCTGACCGTCTGGCCGAGGTCGCCGACTTCTTCTCCATCGGCACCAACGACCTGATCGGCTACACCATGTGCGCCGACCGTGGCAACGACACCATCTCCAACCTGTACCAGGTGTACTATCCCGCCGTGCTCCGCTCGCTCAAGAACATCATCGAGAGCGGCGTGAAGGCTGGCATCATGGTCGGTATGTGCGGCGAGGCCGCTGCCGATCCGCTGCTCGAGCCGCTGCTGATCAGCTGGGGCCTGGAGGAGTTCTCGATGAGCGCTCCGTCTATCCTGCGCGCCCGCAAGACCATCAGCCAGTGGACCAAGGCCGAGTGCGACGAGCTCGCCGAGAAGGCGCTCGCCTGCAACACCGCCGCCGAGGTCAAAGCACTGCTCGAGTCCGCAGCTCGCTAATTTGGTATCAGAGGTAACCGTGTGGTTGGAATGGGCCGGCCACGCGGCCCTCACATATACAGGGGGTACTGTAAATGTTCTACACGTTAACCGCTAACCCGGCTGTCGACATGACGGTTTCGAGCTCTCCGCTCGAGCCCGACGAGAACGTCCGCACCGGCTCGGCCAGCTACACGGCCAACGGCAAGGGCCTCGATGTGTCCTTCGCCTTTAAGAAGATGGGCGTCGACACCGTCGCGCTCGGCTTCTTCGCCGGCTTCACGGGCAAGTTCATCGTCGAGGAGGTCATGAACCTGGGCTGCCTGTGCCGCCCGGTCTGGACCGACGGTATCACGCGCATTAACACCTATGTCAACGATGGCCAGCACGAGTACGGCATCCTGAACCCCGGCGCCCCGATCACGCCGCAGCACCAGGAGGAGCTCTACAACATCCTGGACACCGCGGGCGATCTTGAGTGCCTGATTGTTTCTGGCTCCGTGCCTCCCAAAGCTACGCCTGACTTCCTGGCTAAGGTCATGGAGCACGCTCAGGCCCGTGGCGCCGACGTCGTCCTGGACCTGTCCTCCGACAAGCTCAAGGAGCTTGCTCACAAGAAGCCGCTGCTCATTAAGCCGAACCATCATGAGATGAAGGCCATCTTCGGCGTGCCGGTCGACACCGACGACGAGGTCCGCGTTGCCATGAAGCTCGCCCACGACGCCGGCGTCCAGAACGTGCTGCTCACCCGTGGTAGCCGCGGCGACGCTTACTTCTCCAACGGCGAGGACATCTGGTACGCCAAGCGTGAGTTCAACATCAAGCTGGTCTCTTCCGTCTGCGCTGGCGACTGCACCCTCGCTGCCTTCCTGCACAAGTGGTACAGGGATCGCGACAACGTCGAGGAGGCCATGAAGCTCGCTATGGCCACCGGCGCTAACGTTGCCGAGTCCGTCGGCATCGGCGACTTCGGTCACGTCGATGAGTACAGCAAGCGCGTTGCTGTCCGCAAGCTCGACCGCAAGTAAGCGAAACGCTAGATTTTCGCGTGTATGGCGTCCCGGTTTAGGCCGGGGCGCCATTTTTGTATATTGTGGGCGAGCGACAGGGCGGGGACTCTGTTTCTTTTGCCCGTCATCCCGCCGCCCTGCACGCGTTCTACACCGTTCGCCGAGTTGCTATAGTCTTTTCCCGAAGCGTGGAATATACTTTCATTAACACGTTGCCTTGTGAAAGGAACATTCATGATTTACACGCTCACTGCAAATCCCGCCATCGACTACAACATTGCCTGTGACGGTCTTTCCGCCAACACCGTCACCCGCACGCGCAACGCGGTCTATACGCCCAACGGCAAGGGTCTCAACGTCTCGTTCACCCTTGATCACTACGGCGTCGACACCACGATCCTGGGCTTTTTTGCCGGTTTCTCGGGCGAGTTTATCGTCAAGGGCGCCGAGGCCCTGGGCGTGCCCGTCAAGCCCGTGTGGACCGACGGCATCACGCGCGTCAATGTCTTCCTCAACGCCGGTCCCGATACCGAGTACAACATGGTCAATGCGGGCGCTGCCATCAATGCGGCCAACGAGCAGGAGATGTTTGAGCTCATTGATTCGCTCGACGACATGACCTGCCTGGTCATTAGCGGCTCGCTGCCCCCCAACACCTCTGAGGGTTTCCTTGCCGAGGTCCTGCGCCGTGTTAAGGCAAAGGGTGCCGAGTTCGTGCTCGATATCTCGAGTCATCAGCTAGCCGACCTCATCGCCATGGAGCCGTTGCTCATTAAGCCCAACGACGACGAACTACTCGACATCTTTGGCATTAAGGTAAGCGGTGGCGACGACGAGTCCGTTAAGGGCGCGATGGCCGAGCTGCACGCCAAGGGCGCCAAGAACGTACTGCTGACCCTTGGTGGCGACGGCGCGTACTTCTCCAACGGCGAGCACATCTGGTTTGCCAACCGTACCTTTGAGGTCAAGGTGCTGTCGACCGTCTGCGCCGGCGACTCCTCGCTTGCCGCCTTCCTGTCCGTGTGGCACGACGCCCCCGAGCGTGTTGAGGACGCTTTGTGCCTCTCGATGGCCACCGGTGCCAACGTGGTGGAGTGCGCCGGTCTGGGCGATTTTACCAAGGTGGACGAATATAAGAAGCATATCGAGGTTCGCCAGGTCTGTTAGCTGCATCGATGCATCGTTGCCGAACACCCGCTTTGGATTCCCAAGGCGGGTGTTTTTTCGCGCTGTCCACATGAGGCGCATACTGTCCCGTTCGTTCGAATTGACGACACGATTGCATGTGCGCGCATGCTCGTTTCTTGCTAGACTTCTTGAGAACCATCGATGAACGCTCGCATGCGTAGGAGGCCATAGGTATGTGCAATGTTTCGCTCAACGGTACGCAGCCCTCAGGCGCCTCCCTGCGTGTGCTACATGCGCTTGAGGCAGCAGGTCTTGAGGCCTGGTTCGTGGGCGGTTGGGTACGTGACGCCCTGATGGGGCGCCCCAGCCACGATGTCGATATGTGTTGCAGCGGCCTGTGGCAGGAGTCCAAGGCGGCACTCGAGGCCGCCGGTATTGCGGTAGTTGAATCGGGTATTAAATTTGGCGGCATTACCGCCATTTGTGACGATGAGCGCATTGAGGTCACGACGTATCGTCTGGACGGTTTTTACACCGATGGCCGACATCCGCAGAGTGTGGAGCGTGCGGCCTCGCTTGAGGACGATCTGGCCCGTCGTGACTTTACCGTTAATGCCATGGCTTGGCATCCCCAGCGTGGTCTTGTCGACCGTTACGACGGTCAGGGTGACCTGGAACGCAAGCTGATCCGTGCCGTCGGAGATCCCAAGCGTCGCTTTAACGAGGACGCGCTTCGTATGCTGCGCGCGGTGCGTTTTGCCTGCCGCCTCGATTTTATGATCGAGCCTAAGACTAAACAGGCACTTGCCGAATGCTCGCCGCTGCTCGATGCCGTGGCACGCGAGCGCATGGGCATTGAGCTCGAAGGCATTCTTTCGACCGGTCATGGGGGAGACGCGATGCTGCGCTACCCCGAGCTTATTTGTGCCGCCGTGCCCGAGCTTGCGCCGGCTCGTGGGTTTGACCAGCGCAGCGTCTACCATGCCTTTAATGTCTACGAGCATATCGCTCGCGTGTTGACAGTGGCGGGAGAGTTGGCGTTGTGTGACGGCGTGGCTCCTTCGTCGAGTTTAATGTGGGCAGCGTTTTTGCATGACGTCTCCAAGCCCGATTGCTTTACGGTTGACCATGCGGGCAGCGGTCACTTTTACGGTCATCCCGAGCTTGGCGCCAAGAAGGCACGCGCTGTTATGGATCGTCTGGCGCTTTCGCACGATTTGGTTCGCGATGTGTGTCTGCTTATCAAGTATCACGATAAGCCGTTACGCCCCGAGCGTTCCTGTTTGCTCAATATGATGCGCCTGCTTTCGGGCGAGGGCGTCGACACGCCGCGTCTGATTGACGAGCTTATGGACCTTAAGCGTGCCGATACGCTGGGTAAGGCGCCGTCGTGCTTCTATTACGTCGAGACGATCGAGGAGATGCGCTCAATCGCCCACGGACTGCTTGAGGCAGGGGAGCCCTATACGCTCAAGATGCTTGCCATCAACGGCGGCGACCTGATTCGAGCCGGCGTCAAGCCCGGGCCGGAACTGGGGCAGCTGCTCAACGCGGCCCTCGACGCTGTGATCGAGGATAACATCCCCAACGAGCGCGAAGCCCTCCTGACTCACCTGCACCTTGGATAATCATCCTTCGGTTCCATTCCAAATGGGCTGCCTATTTGACCTGCGTGTTCCATAACCTCCCGACATAATTCGGGCAATTTGGAATTTCTTCTTGCGCTCGCGTTTTATGTCCCGTAATATATGTCCTCGCAGCACGGCAGTGCAGATGTCATGTGGCCCGTTCGTCTAGCGGTTTAGGACGCCGCCCTCTCAAGGCGGAGATCACCAGTTCGAATCTGGTACGGGCTACCATGTTTTTAGATACCCGACCTTCCGTGAGAAGGTCGGGTTTTTTATTATAAGTGGTCTGGTCTGTTAATCCCATTTGCCTCATAGCTTTTCGTTTTGCTCATCTCTCATACGGGTACAATATCTCAGATACTTAGACGGTCAAAAGGAGCCTCATGACGGAGTCCTCTCAGCATGCGCCCAAGCCTCAGGTTGAGGTTTCTGGCGGCGATGACAACAAGAGCGCGCGCCGCGGCGCCATCTTCATCGGCGTTGTGCTGATTGGCTATATCATCTATTTGGTCGTGACCGGGCAGATGGAGCAGTTTTGGGCCGCTATGTCCAGTGTCCAGATGTCCTGGCTCTTTGCTGCGTGCTTTTGCATGTTTCTGTACCTCGTTTTTGGCATCGTGGCGTATGCAATCGCCGTTTGGCTCGACCCCGATTCGCCCGTCGGTATCCGCGACCTCATTTCGGTTGAGGCGAGCGGCATCTTCTTTGGCAATCTGACGCCCATGATGATGGGCTCTACGCCTGCCCAGATTTACCGCCTGACCAAAGCTGGCCAAAACGTGGGTGAAGCCGGCGCCACGCAGTTCACCCGCTTTATCGTGTACCAATTTGGTTTGGTGGCATGGGGCGCCATTCTGCTGCTCGCCCGTATGCCGTTTTTCGCCGAGCGTTATGGCGACATGACGCTGCTGTGCGTCTTTAGTTTTGGCGGCCACTGTTGCATTCTGCTCGGCATCTTTGCCGTGGCGTTGATGCCCAAGACCGTCACGCGCGTCGCTCATTGCATCATCAATTGGCTCGAGCGCGTGGGTGTCTCGGCCACTAAGATCGAGGGCTGGCGCACCTTTGTTGATGGCGAGATCTATTCGTTCTCCGAGAAATTCAAACTCTCCGCCGGTCATTTTTCGTCCATGCTGCTCACGGTCGTCATCACCATGCTGCAGCTGGCGTTTTTCTACCTGGTTCCGTATTTTTTGATGCTCTCCTTTGGCCACCACGAAGTTGACTTTTTCTCGGTCATGGCCGCGAGCGCCTTTGTCCAGCTGTTGAGCTCCGCCGTTCCGCTGCCCGGCGGCACCGGTGGCGCCGAGGGTGGCTTCGCACTGTTTTTAGGTCACTTTTTTGGCACGGCCTCTACTGCCGGCTATCTACTGTGGCGCCTGATCACCTTTATCGCTCCGACCATTTTGGCTGCCCCGCTGCTGGGCCTTAAGAGTGCCCATAACGAGAGCATTCATGCGCGCTGGGACCGTGTGATGCGAAAGTTCGGACGCACGCCTCAGGCGCCCTCTGCGCCCGTTAAGGCACATCCTGCGTCCCAGGTTACCGTGGACCCCAATCAGCGTGCTCATAAGGCTGCTGTGGCCTCTAAGCCGGCTCGCAAGACCTACGTTCGTCAGACTGGCGACGGTATCCGCGTTTCCCCGGCGGCGCTCAATAAAAAGAATCGGCCCTAGGACTCAGTGGGCGAGTCGTGCGTTCTTGATGACGCTCGTCATTGCGATGTGAGTTGTAGGATAATCCTCTTACGTTGATTATCTCCCACATGTAGAGGACTTACAGGTGGGCTGTTGACATGAAGGGGACTCGTCTATGGCCACCAGCAAACCGCGCCTTGACCGCCGCATCGTTCGCAGCCGCAATGCGATTCTTTCGGCGTTTGAGCGTCTGCTCATGGAAAAGCCTCTGGCCGATATTACGGTGAGCGCCATCGCACGTGAGGCAAACGTCGACCGTAAGACCTTCTACGTGCACTTTGGCACGGTCGACGGCTTGCTCGATGCCATTGCCGTCGATGTGGTCGAGATGATCGTCGATTCGGTCGAGAAGACGCTTTTCTCCATGGGTGGCGACACCAACGAGCGCGCACTTGGCGCTGCGGCGTCCTTTTTCAAGACCGTTAACGAGGCGCTGTGCAACAACTTGGTGCTTAATCGCCAGTTGATTGAAAACATTCCGCTCGATGACTTTATGGCTCGTCTGCGCGTGCCGCTCGAGCACGAGATCGCCGAGCGTGACCTGCTGCCCGAGGGCTTAAAGGATGAGATGTTCGATTACTACCTGGCGTTTTTGCTGTCCGGCATTATCGGCATCTATCGCACGTGGGCGTTGTCCGACGGCTCGGTTCCCATCGAGCGCGTTTCGGCGGTCGCCAACGACCTGACTCTCAATGGCCTATCCAGCCTGGAATCTAAGCTCGGGTAGCCAAGCCTGTGTCCATGTAGAGAATTGGGCCCGTGCCCTTGCGAAGTAACGCAGGTCCGGGCCCAAATTGTTGCGCGCGTAAGGTCACGGCTTACTGATAGCGCAGACACTCGACCGGATCGAGTCTCGCGGCGCGGCGGGCGGGGTAGAAGCCAAAGATCACGCCGATGCCGACCGATACGGCAAACGCGAGCAGCACAGTTGTAATGGAGAAGCTCGGCGTAATCGTCCCAGTGGCCCCAAACTCGTTCATAATGCCCGAGCTCGCTGCAAAGAACGTGAGCCCCCAGGCCAGCAGATAGCCAATTACGACACCTAAAATGCCGCCAGTGATGCACAGCGCCGAGGATTCGGCCAAAAACTGAGCGGTGATATCGCGTCGGCTTGCGCCCAGAGCGCGGCGAATGCCAATTTCGCGGATGCGCTCGGTCACGTTGGTGAGCATCATGTTCATAATGCCGATACCGCCGACTAAAAGCGAGATGCCAGCAACGGCGCCCATGATGAGCGAGAAGGCGCCCATAAAGGAGTTGAGGGCATCGATAGCGCTCTTCATGGAGCTTGCCGACACGCTGTCATACTCGTCGTCCTCCGAGATGCCCTTCATGCTGCGTACCTTGGCTTCGATCGTCTTGCAGAGCTTGTCCATATCGGTACCCTCGGCGGCGAGCGCCGTCACGCTGGGAAACGAAGGATTGTCATCGCCGAAAAGCTCGGCAATCGTTGCTCGTGGCATGTACAGGCTCAGTGAGCCCATGGAGTCGTTGCCGCCGTCGATAACGCCGACGATCTGCACGTCTCCGCTCGAGACCTTGATGGTCTTGCCGATTGCGTCCTGTTCGTTGCCATAAAGTTGCTCGGCGCCGCCGCGGCCGATGAGCGCCACTCGAGCGCCGGATTTGGACTCGATGTCGTTATAGGTGCGACCGGCAACGATCTTGCTGGCGCCCACGGCGTCGAGCATGTCACTATCGACACCTTGGGCCATGACGGTATAGCTTTTATCTCCAACTTTGTACTCGGAATAGGCGCTGTCGACGATGCCGATCTGCTCAATTTGCGGCACCATCTTACGCAGTTTCTCGACGTCCGAATCGGTAAGCTCCTGGGACGAGTAAATCTGCACCATGCGGGCCGCGTTGAGGCCCAGGCTGTTGACCAGGCTGTTTTGGATGCCGCCGATGAGCGAGGTCATGGCTATGACCGAGGCGATGCCAATGACGATGCCCAGGATGGTGAGCAGACTGCGCCCCTTGTTGGCCTCGAGCGAGTGCAGGGCTTCTTGGACAAGATCGCGGGTGCTCATGCCTTCGCTCCTTTCGGCGTTGTAGAAGGTGCGGAAATCGCGGGTAGCTCGTTGACGGCGCAACGTAGATTGTTCGGCGCATGCGCGATATATGCGCCGTCATGGATACGCCCGTCGCGAATGGTTACGGCTCGGTCTGCCTCGGCGGCAATGCCCGGGTCGTGCGTGATGAGCACGATGGTCTTGCCGCGCTCCTGGAGCTTGTGGAAGGTTTCCATGACGAGCGCCCCGGTTGCCGAGTCCAGGTTTCCCGTGGGCTCGTCGGCCAAAATAATGGGCGGATCGTTGACGAGGGCGCGCGCGATGGCGACGCGTTGCATCTGTCCGCCCGAGAGTTCTGATATGCGGTGGTCCCAATGGTCGACCGGAAGCGTGACAGCTTGCAGTGCGTGTACGGCGCGCATCTCCCGCTGACTTCGCGGCACATTGGTGTAGGACAGCGGCAACATGACGTTTTCGATAACTGACAGGCGCGGCAGCAGGTTGAAACTCTGAAAGACAAAGCCGATGCTCAGCGCACGCACCTCTGTGAGCTCATCATCGTCGAGTTCGGCGACATTGAGCCCCTGCAGGTAATAGTCGCCCGCCGTCGGTTTGTCCAAGCAACCAAGGATGTTCATGAGCGTCGACTTGCCCGAACCCGAGGGGCCGGTGATGGCGACGAACTCACCGGGGTCTACCGCTAGGCTCACGTTGTGCAGGATGTGGGCGCAACCGGCCTCGCTCTCAAAGATGCGGTGCACGTTGCGGATGTCGATGACGGGGCGCATTACATGCCCTCGTCGGCAGGCATACTGTCGCCGCCGTCTGCCGTCATGCCCGCGCCGGTATCCACCACGATGGTGTCGCCATCGCGCAGCTTGGTAACCGGCACGTCGGGGTTGATCTCGTTGCCCTGGTCATCGTGCTTGACCTGCGTCTTGCCGACCACGGCGTCGTTGTCGTTTTGCGTCACGACAGTTACCTTCACGCGGCGCGTCTCCTTGCCTTCGTCATCAGTGGCCACGTTGACGTAATAGTGCTCGCCGTCCTCGGTCATCAGTGCCATGGTGGGTACCATGACCACGTCGTCGAGCTGCTCGGTTACCACCGAGACCTCGGCAGTCATACCGGGCTTAAGGCGGCTGTCGGGTGCTTCGATGAGGATGTCGACGTTAAATGTCACGCTGCCGCCACCACCGTTGGCGGCGTCGGAGTTTGCCACCGACGCGATAGCCGTGACGGTGCCCCGGCTCACGATATCGGGAAACGCGGGATAGGTAACGTTGGCGCTCTGGCCCACGGCGATCTTGGCGATGTCCTTTTCGCCCACCTGAACCGTCACCTTCATCTTGGAGAGATCGGCGATCTGCATGCACTGCTTGCCGCCACTCGTGTCGCCTTCGCCCATGACCATGCCTCCGGTCACCGTGGCGCCGACCTTGGCGTTGAGCTCGACGATGCTACCCGAGCTGGGGGCCTTTACGGTGCGCTCTGCCGCCTTTGCATTTGCCTGGTCCAGGGTTGCCTGGGCCGAGGCGAGATTGCGCTGGGCGCTCGAGACGGCGCTGGCGTCGGAGGTTACATCCGTCGGGGCGGTCGCTGCGCCGGCATCCAGCGTCGGTGCTGCCTGTGCGGCGGCGAGCGCTGCCCGCGCGTTTTTCAGGTCTTCCTGGGCGGCCGCGACCGCGCGCTGTGCCTCGGCAACGGCGTTATCGAGCTCGTCGTTTTTGATCGTCATGAGCACGTCGCCCTCGTTGACGCTCTGACCGGCCTGCACGTTGATCGATGCCACCGTACCGTCGACAGAAGGGGAGACGACTGAGGCCGAGATGGGCATGAGCTGTCCTTTTGCCTCGACGGTCGAGGTAAAGGTGCCTTCCATGACCATGTCGGTAACAGGTCCGCCTGCAGATTGCGGCTGCGAGGTAAGGACAACGCTCACAATAATGGCTATCAGAATCATGCCGCCTACGATGCCGGAAGCGATGCCGCGTCGGATGAGCTTTTTGCGCCGACGCTCGGCACGCTTCGCCTTGAGCTTGGCGTAGGCCTCATCGTCGGATATCCCGGCGCTGCCTTGTTTGTTGTCGTTTTGCTGTGCCGTGGGGGCGTTTGTGATAAGCGGCAGGGTTTCGGTCGCGCCTTCCGGCGAGTGCCCGGCATCGCCGGGGCCCGGGGTGATGGTGGGGACATTTGACATAGCGTCTCCTTTATAGAACATACCTCGATAAGTATATGCGCCCGCCGGTTAGGGCGGGCGCATGGGCATGTTTCTTTCAGCATCGAAAGGTAGGTGACGCTGAGTTTTGTTGTGTTGCGCGAGATGTGCTAGGAGTGCACGACCACGCACAGACCGACTTTGATGCAGTCGTGGAGCGCCTTGGCATCGGCTAGGCGCAGGTTGATGCAGCCGTGGCTACCGCACCACTTGTACGATTCGGCACTATCGAAGCTCGAATCGTTTTGCCAGGTAGCGTCGTGGAAGCCAACCATGTTGCCCTCAAACGGCATCCAGTAGCTCACCGGGCTCTCGTATTTGGGCTTACCGGTCTTGGGGTCCTTGGCGCCGATAAGCTTGGTGGCGCCGTCGTTGCTGTTGATCTGCCACACGCCCTCGGGGGTAGCGTCTTCGCCCGGTTTGCCGGAAATAAAGTTGGCCTCCCAAACGATATTGCCGCTCTCGTCATAGTAGCGCGCGTGCTGCTCGGACAGGTCGACGTCGATATACGCTTTCCAATCGGGCTCGCCCTTTGCGGTAAAGGTGTCGGCCTTCTGGGAGTAATTGATCTCAATCTCACCGGTCTGCTTGTTGTTAATAGCATCCTCGACTTGCTTGGCAAGCGTGCTGCTATCGATAGACCAACCAAAGTCACCGCCTTCGACGGCACATTGCTTGCCATCGGCGCGCGTCCACCAACGGGTGGAGCCTACGGTGTTAAAGCCATTGGCGAGCTCGGCTGCCCAGTTGCTGATCTGGGAGGTGTCGAGCGTGGGGTTTGTAGGGTCGGCAAAGCTGATCCACTGCAGCACCGAGCTACCGTCGACCTTGCCGGCATCGTTGCCGTTGAGCTTAACGGTCACGTTGACGCCCAGGAAGTTGTTGGCGGCATCGCATGCAGCCTGAATCTGGTCGTTGGTGAGCGTACCGTTGAGCGGATCGTAGGCATCGTTGCCGATCTTGGTGATATCGACGGATTCCGCCAGCGATGCGAGCTCGAGCTCGGCATACTTGATCACGTGCTCGCGGTTGAGCTTCTCGTTGGAGCGGGCCTTCTCCACGGTGAACTTGCCCGCCTGTTCGTCGTAGGAATTCGAGGCCTCAAAGGTGCCCGAGCGGCCCTCGTTGAATGCGTCGATGGCAGTACCCAGATCCTCTTCGAACTGCTTTTGGTCAAAGGCGTCCGAGAGCATGGACAGGTCGACGTCCTGTTCCAGGTCGATGGTGTCGTTTTTGGTCGCGCTAACGTTTTTGCCGCCGAGCGAGGCAACCAGGCGCGAAGGCCACAACAGCGGCTCGTTGTTGCCGATAATCTCGTGGGCAGCTGCCTCGCCATCGACGATGGGCTCGTCGGATTTAGGCTGATAGGTCCAGCTAAAGTCGTCACCCGAAACGGTGAGCTTGTAGTGCTTCCAGGCCGAGTTGACCTTGGTGGCGGCGGAAGAGGCGTTAGAAAACGAGATATCGACGCCGGCGATGGTGGTGTTGGGGTAGGCAATCTGCGAAAATGCCACGACACCCACGATATAGATGATAGCGACGAGGCCGAGGACGACGAAGAACGCCGTCCTGCCACCCGCCTTATTGCCCTTTGCGGAGCGGTTGTCGGCGGGGCCGCGGTTGTTGGAAACTCGAGCGTGCGAAGGGCCCTGGTTGTGACCGGCGCCATGTGCGGAACGCTGCTGGTGCTGCTGATATTGCTGGCGCTGCTGGTGCTGGTTCTGATTGGGGCGCGGGGAGGTGTTTGCCGCGGCGCGCTGTTGGCCATGTGCTGGCGCTATGGGACGCGGCGACTGGACACCACCGGCATGCCTGCTAGGCTGCTGCGGGTCGGGGATCAGTTGGGTGTGATCGTTCTGCGACATCGTGTGTATATCCTTCGAGTTTCGCTTTACGGCTCATCGTGTTTTAACTGGGCTTGAATTATAGCGATTAGGCAGTTGCTTGTGTTACGAAAAGAGTGGCGATAAGGAATAGGTGGGACATATGTCCCACCTATCGTTCGCTTTTGCTCGCTATCCGCATATTCCGCATTTCGCGCACGCCGAGAGTGCTGCCGGAGCCTGCGCGATGCCGCCCTTGGCCGTTTCGCGCAACGTGGCAGGCAGAGCGTGGCCCACCGAGAGCATCACGTGTGCCATCTGGTCAAACGGTACCAGGCTCTTGATGCCGGCGAGGGCGAGTTGCGCCGAGCTAAAGGCCGCGGCCACGCCGATGGCGTTGCGGTTTTGGCATGGCACCTCGACAAGGCCGCCGACGGGGTCGCAAACGAGACCCAACAGGTTGCTCAGCGCGATGGAGCTGGCGTCGAGCGCTTGCTCGGGCGTGCCGCCCATCATCTGGACCAGCGCGGCGGCGGCCATGGCGGCAGCGCTTCCCACCTCGGCCTGGCATCCGCCCTCGGCGCCGGCGACGCAGGCGCTCGTGGTGAGGTTGAGGCCGATGGCGGCGGCGCAGTAGAGGGCATCCATGACCTGTTCGTCGTCGAGCTGGAGGTGATCGGCGAGCGCCAGCACGCAGCCGGGGACGACGCCCGCGGAGCCGGCCGTGGGGGCGGCAACGATCACGCCCATGGTGGCGGAGCGCTCGAGCACGGCCATCGCTCGGGCCACGGCATCGGTCTGAACGGGGCCCATCAGGCTTGTGCTCAAATCGTTGCGGCGGGTGGCATCGACGAGCTTGGCCTCGCCGCCGATAAGCCCTCCGAGCGATCGTTGCGGATTGGCGATGGGGGCCGTGGTCTCCTCGCGCATGACATCGAGCATGCGGCGCATGGCTGCGATAGCATGGGCCTCGCCGGTTAGACGCGCCTCGCGCACGGCCATAACGGCGCCAATATTCAGGCCGAGCTCGGCGCACGCATCGAGCAGCTGCTCGCCGTCGTCGAAGATCTCCTTGGCCGAGACGCCGGGGGAGAGCGATGACGCCGAGCCCGGGAGCTCGATAAACGTGGCGTAATCGACATTGTCGAGCTTGCGCAGCATAGGGACGACGGTGTCGTCGGGAGCGCCGTCGGTCTCAAAGACGGAATAAGCCTGGCCGCCCACCTCGGTGCGGTAGGTGCGGCAGAAGGCAATGTTGACGTGTGCGTAGGCAAGCAGGTTCGTGAGCGCGGCGAGCACGCCGGGGACGTCCTGGTGTGCCACGAAGAGCGTGGAATACATGCCCGAGATGTCGACTCCGACGCCGTTGATGCGGCTGATGCGCATCTTGCCGCCGCCCAGGCTCTCGCCGCGGACCTGCGCCGTAGAGCCCGTGTCGTCGACCATCTCGATATCGACGGTGTTGGGGTGGATGGAGGCGTCGTCGCCCTTGATGTCAAAGTGATAGTCGAGGCCCTGCTCGCGCGCGAGGTCAAAGGCCTGCTTGATGTTCTCATCGTCGGTATCGAGGCCCAAGATGCCCGCTACGAGCGCGCGATCGGTGCCATGGCCGCGGTAAGTATGGGCAAAGGAGTTCCACAGGCCAAAGGTGACCTTGGTGATGCGGCCTTCCAGCAGGCTGGCGGCAACCTGGGCGCAGCGCAGGGCGCCGGCGGTGTGTGACGAGCTAGGGCCGACCATGATGGGGCCCAAGATCTCGAATGCCGAGGTCGTAGCTAGTGTTTGCGGCTTGCCCGCCATGGTTGCTCCTTCTATGTCTCGTCGTCCCGAGGGGCGGGGCATACTCTGTCTCGCCGTTCCGAGGGCTTTAGTATTTGGTCGCCTGCTCGGACAGTCCTGCTCGCACGGAGGCCACATTAAGTGGCCTCCGGCTCGTGCGGAACTCGCGATCGACCAAATACTAAAGCCCTCGGAACTTAGGATACATGGTAGAGGCGCGCGTGCTTCAAAATTCATCAGGCGGTGACCTATTCTGAGTTCCATGTTGCTACATCTTCACCACCGGTTTAATAAAAAAGAAGTACCAGTTTGGAGCCGGTACTTCTTTGTGCGTAATGCTGTGTTGTCCAGGTCTGGCGACTCGTCTTACAGGCCGCAGGCTGCTTTGAGTTCTTCGACTCGGTCGGTCTTTTCCCAGGTGAAGTCGGGGTCTTCGCGGCCGAAGTGGCCGTAGGCTGCCGTCTTCTCGTAGATGGGGCGACGTAGGTCCAGGTCGCGGATGATGGCGCCCGGGCGCAGGTCGAAGGTCTTCTCCACGGCCTCGACGATCTTGTCCTCGGCAACATGTGCGGTGCCAAAGGTGTCGACCATGATTGAAAGCGGCTTGGATACGCCGATGGCGTAGGCCAGCTCGACTTCGCAGCGGTCGGCAAGGCCGGCGGCGACTACGTTCTTGGCGACCCAGCGAGCGGCGTACGCGGCGGAGCGGTCGACTTTGGTGCAGTCCTTGCCGCTAAAGGCTCCGCCGCCGTGACGGCCGTAGCCGCCATAAGTGTCGACGATGATCTTGCGGCCGGTCAGGCCCGTGTCACCCATAGGGCCGCCCACGACAAAGCGGCCGGTGGGGTTCACATAGATATCGGCGCTATCCCACGGCATGTTCTCGGCAGCCATGACGGGCGCGATGACATGCTCGATGAGGTCGTCCTTGATCTTGCCCATGTCCTCAATTTCGGCAGCGTGCTGCGTGGAGATGACGATGGTCGTGACCTCGACGGGCTTTCCGTCCTCGTAGCGCACGGTGACCTGGGTTTTGCCGTCGGGGCGCAGATAGGGCAGAGTGCCGTCGTGGCGCACGGCTGCCAGGCGCTCGGCCAGGCGGCTTGCCAGGTAGTGCGGCATGGGCATGAGGGTCTTGGTCTCGTTGGAGGCGTAGCCGAACATCATGCCCTGGTCGCCGGCGCCGATCAGGTCGATCGGGTCGGTGGTAGCGCCGGTCTGGGTCTCAAACGACTCGTCGACGCCCTGGGCGATATCGGGGGACTGCTCGTGGATGAGGCTCATGACACCGCAGGTATCGCAGTCAAAGCCAAACTTGGCGCGGTTGTAGCCGATGCGGCGGATGACGCCGCGGGCAATCTCCTGCACGTCAACGTATGCCTGGGTGCGGATCTCGCCGGCGACGATGACGGTGCCGGTGGTCACGAGGGTCTCGCAGGCGCAGCGGACGTTTTCCACGTTGGCGGGCACGCCGTTGGGCGCAATATAGCCCTGCTCCTGCAGCTCTATTTCTTTGGCGAGGATGGCGTCGAGTACGGCATCGCTGATCTGGTCGGCGATCTTATCGGGATGACCCTCGGTCACCGATTCCGACGTAAACACAAACGATCCGTGTTGGGGCGGGATGGAACGAAGCTCTTCTGACATGATTGTCCTTTCGAATAACGTGTCCCGGCGACCGTTACCATTCCGCCGGGCTCTGTATGCAAGGGCACATCATAGCGCGTAAATCCAACATTCACACCCTTTCCGCACCTACTCATTGGGGACAGACTTAAACGACCAGACCCACTCATTGGGGACAGACTTAAATGACCAGCCGAAGGAACACTCCGGTATTTGGAGACTGGTCATTTAAGTCTGTCCCCAATGAGTGGGTCGGTGCCCTTTGTGCGGAGGTTGCGTTGATGCTTTATACTGGTGCGGTTAGACATCCATCCTGCAATCGAGGAGATTTCCATGGCATCAGACGTTCGCGTCCGCTTTGCACCCTCACCGACGGGCAAGCTGCACATCGGCGGCGCCCGCACCGCTATCTATAACTGGGCTTTTGCCCGCGCAAACGGCGGCACGTTCATCCTGCGCATCGACGACACCGATCCCACCCGTTCCACCGACGAGAACACGCAGATCATCCTACGCGCCATGCGTTGGCTGGGTCTTGACTGGGACGAGGGCCCCGAGGTGGGCGGCGACTTTGGCCCCTATGCCCAGACCGAGCGCCTGGACCTGTATAAGCAGGCCGCCCAGCAGCTCTGGGATGAGGGCAAGGCCTATCCCTGCTTCTGCACCAAGGAGCAGCTCGAGGCCGACCGCAAGGCCGCTCAGGAGCGCAAGGACCCCTTCCAGGGCTATCAGCGCCGCTGCCGCGATCTTGATCCCGAGGAGGCCCGCCGCCGCATCGAGGCCGGCGAGCCTTACGTCCTGCGCATCAAGGTGCCCGAGGACCGCGGCGACGTCGTCATCCACGACGCCGTCCACGGCGAGGTGACCTTCGACGCCAAGGAGCTCGACGACTTCGTCATCTTCCGCTCCGACGGCACGCCCACGTATAACTTCGCGACCGTCGTCGACGACGCCATGATGAAGATTACCCACGTCATCCGCGGCGACGACCACCTGTCCAACACCCCACGCCAGGTCATGGTCTACGAGGCCCTCGGCGCGCCCGTGCCCACGTTCGCCCACATCTCCATGATTCTGGGCGCTGACGGCAAGAAGCTCTCCAAGCGCCATGGCGCCACCTCGGTGGAGGAGTACCGCGACGCCGGCTACCTGTCCGACGCGTTCGTTAACTACCTGGCGTTGCTCGGCTGGTCGCTCGACGGCGAGACCACGATCATCCCGCGCGATGTCCTGGCCAGCAAGTTCTCGCTCGACCGCATCTCCAAGAACCCGGCGACCTTCGACCCCAAAAAGCTCGACTGGGTCAATGCCGAGTACATCAACGGCATGTCCGATACTCAGTTTGCCGACGAGATCATGGTCCCCGAGCTGCACGAGGCAGGCCTCATCGAGGGTAATGTCGAGTACGGCGAGGACTGGATCGACGCGCTCGCTGCCATCGTCAAGCCGCGCACCAAGATGCCGGTCGACGCCGTGACCGTCGCCGCCCCCATCTTTGCCACGGCCGAGACGCTCGAGTATGACGAGAAGTCCGTCAACAAGGGCCTGGCCAAGGAGGGTATGGGTGCCATTTTGGACGCCGCCAAGGCCGCGCTCGAGGGCATTACCGAGTGGACGGCCGCCAACATCGATGCCGCACTTGAGCCGCTGCCCGAGCAGATGGACCTCAAGAAGCGCGTGGTGTTCCAGGCCGTGCGCGTCGCCGTCTGCGGCAACATGGTGAGCCCTCCGCTGGGCGAGACTATGGCGCTCGTCGGCCGTGACGACTGCCTGGCGCGCATCGATCGCGCCCGCACGATGGCGCTGTAACAGTCGCGCAAACGCATGTATCCGAGCCCCGTTCACCCGAGCGGGGCTCTTGTTTCTCAAGGCGTATGGGATGGGAGGCACAGAGACCATGGCCGAGCAACTGTCACTGTTTGGTTCGCCTGAACCCGAGCAGGCTCCCGTAAGGGCCGGCCGCACTGCCGAGCAGGCCAAGCCTGAGCCTGTGCCAGAGCCCATTGCCGCCTACGCGAGCGTGGTCCTCGACATTCCCACCCGTGCGCTGTCCGAGCCGTTTGCCTACGGCATTCCGCAGTCCCTCGCCAATGAGCCCCAGATCGGCTCCACCGTCCTAGTTCATTTTGGCAACCGCGCGGCCGCGGGCTATATCGTCGACATTGCGTCTGAGCTGGGCGACTTGCAAGGCAACGCCGCCCTCGATTCCGTGCGCATCAAGCCTATCGAGGCTATCCTCAGCAAACCGCTCTTTGGCGCCGAGGCCGCCCGCATTGCGCGTTGGATGAGCCGCGAGTATGTCGCGACGCGTTCCGAATGCCTGCGCCTGTTCTTGCCTCCGGGTGGCAGCCCGCGTGTCGTTAAGGGCGATGACGGGGCGTGGGCGGTCGAGCGCCCCGCCGTCAAGCCTATTCAAAACCGCTGGGTGATGCTTACACCCGAAGGCTTTGACTATACGCCGCCCAAGACAGCGGTTCGCCAGCGCCAGCTTATCGAGGCGCTCCAGTGCGGACCGGTCACGACGCGCGACCTCAACCTGCTCTACAACAGTATGTCGGCGACCATCAAGGCGCTCGAAAAACGCGGCGTCGTGGTGGTGGAGGAGCGTCGTGCTTGGCGTGGCTGCAGCGAGCAGACCACGCTGTCCTCGGCGAGCGGCAAGGCGCCGGTCGCGCTCACGGACGGCCAGCAGCAGGCGCTTGCGCAGATTGAGCGCGCCCGTCTTGACGCCCACGGCGACGTGGTGCTTGTAGACGGCGTCACCGGATCCGGTAAAACTGAGGTCTATCTCTCCGCCATCGAGCGCGTTCTCGCGGCCGGTCGCTCGGCCTGCGTGCTTGTGCCCGAGATCTCGCTGACGGCCCAAACCGTCGGCCGCTTTCGTTCGCGCTTTGGCGAGACGGTTGCTGTGTTCCATTCGCGCCTTTCGGCCGGTGAGCGCCTAGACCAGTGGGATATGGTCGCCAGCGGTGCCGCACGCGTGGTCGTGGGCGCGCGTTCGGCGCTTTTCTGCCCGCTCAGCGACCTGGGCCTTATCATCATCGACGAGGAACACGAGACCAGCTACAAGCAGGGCTCCAGTCCGCGCTATCACGCGCGCGAGGTGGCGGCCGAGATGGCGCGCCGCTATCGCTGCCCACTCGTGCTGGGCTCGGCCACGCCTTCTGCCGAGGCCCTCGACCGCTGCCGCCGCGGCTCGTACAACGGTGCCACCTGGACGCGCGTCGAGATGCCCGAGCGCCCGGGACACGCCGTGCTACCCACGGTCCGCATTGCCGACCTGCGCCGCGAGTTTTCGCACGGCAGCCGCTCCATGTTCTCTAAACCGCTGATGGAAGGTTTGGAGCGCGTTGTAGAGCGCCGCGAGAAGGCTGTGCTGCTGCATAACCGCCGCGGCTTTGCGCCGTTTTTGATGTGCCGCGAGTGCGGTTGCGTCCCCACCTGCAACCACTGCTCTACGGCGCTTACGTACCACGAGCGCACGCACACGCTGCAGTGCCACACCTGTGGTTCGTCCTGGCGCGTGCAGCCGTATCCCGCGCCCACGAGTCGTTGCCCCAAGTGCGGCAGCCGTTACCTGGCAAAAATGGGTCTGGGCACGCAGCAGATCGAGGACGCGCTGCACCAGATGCTGCCCGAGGATGTCGCCATCATTCGCATGGATGCCGATTCCACGCGTGGCAAGGACGCGCATAAGAAGTTGCTCGAGCAGTTCGATGCCGCCGATTGCGCGGTGCTGCTGGGCACTCAGATGATCGCCAAGGGCCTCGACTTTCCCGAGGTTACCCTTGTGGGCGTGGTCAATGCCGACTTTGCATTAAAGCTACCCGATTTTAGAGCGGGGGAGCGCGCTTACGATTTGCTGGAGCAGGTCGCCGGCCGTGCCGGTCGCGGTGATCGCCCTGGCGAGGTCATCATCCAGACCTATCTGCCCGAGGACCCGGTTATTCGCGCCGTCGCCGAGCACGACCGTTCGATCTTTACCGACTACGATCTGGACCAGCGCCGCGACGCGCTGTTCCCGCCGTTTGTTCGCCTGGTCAACATCTTGGTGTGGTCGGCGAACCGAGACGACGCGCAGGACTACATTGGGCGCATTGCAAAGCTTCTTAAGCGCCGCTGGCATGCCGCCGCGCCCGACTTTTTGCGGGCGGGGAGCGCCGTGCCCCAGGTGCTGGGCCCGGCTTCGTGTGTAATCGAGAGAGCCAAGGACCGTTACCGCTTCCATCTGCTTGTGAAGTCGCCTGTGGGGTACCATGTCTCTGATGATATCGACGCCTGCCTCAAAGAGGTGGGCTCTGTGCGCGGCGTGAGCGTGAGCGTTGACGTCGATGCCTATGATTTGATGTAACAACCCGAAAGGATGGCCATGGAAGCCAACGGAATCGTACTGTCGCCCGACCCTCGTCTGCGCCAGGAGTGCGCCGTCATCGAGGAGATCACTCCGGCGATCGAGGCGCTTGCCGAGAAGATGAAGAAGATGATGTTCGACAACGGCGGTTGCGGTCTGGCTGCCCCGCAGATCGGTGAGCTCATTCAGCTTGTCACCATCGACTGCGATTACAGCGACAAGAATGACTATGACCCGTACGTGCTCATCAACCCTGTCATTGTTGAGCAGAGCGACCATCTGGTGCCGTTTAGCGAGGGCTGCCTGTCCATCCCCGGCATTAGCTGCGAGATCGAGCGTCCCGATCATGTCGTCGTCGAGGCGTATGACCTGGACGCCAACCTGATTCGCTATGAGGCAACGGGCGACCTGTTCTGCGTGTGCCTGCAGCACGAGATCGATCACCTGCATGGCAACACCATGTTTGAGCGACTCAAGCCGATGCAGCGCATCAAGGCAGTCAAGGAGTACCAGGACGCCCTGGCCCGCGGCGCTCGACCGGGCGAGACGGAGTAGGTCCCACCGTCCCCTTCCGCCGCAGGGCTTAGGTTTTGCTCCATGCTCAAACAGTCCTGCTCGCACGAAGAGCACATTAAGTGCTCTTCGGCTCGTGCGGAACTGCGCGTGGAGCAATAACCTAAGCCCTGCGGCGGAAGGGGACTGCGTTTTCGTGCTCCTTTTCGCCCGGGTGCCGTCGGGCCAGGGAGGGGCGTCTTCGCTGATAGTCTTTGTTGAGAGAGAGCTGCTTTTATTGCGGCTCTTTCTTTGGTTTTGGGTATATTTGTTCTTGTTGAATTGTTATTGCGGATGGGCTGGGTACTTGGCTTTCCGCTGTTGTTTGTAGCCGTCTCGGCTTTGGTTGAGGGGAGACGTTCTTTATGCGTATTGTGTTTATGGGTACGCCTGATTTTGCTGTGCCTTCGCTGACTTCGCTTGTTGAGGCTGGGAACGAGATTGCGCTTGTTATTACTCGTCCCGATGCTGTTCGTGGGCGTGGTAAGAAGCTTGAGCCTTCTCCTGTTAAGGCCAAGGCGCTTGAGCTGGGGTTGCCGGTTATTGAGGCAAATCGCATGACGCCTGAGGTTGTTGAGGCGCTCCAGGCTGCGCAGGCTGATATTTTCTGTGTGGCTGCCTATGGCTGCATTTTGCCTGATGAGGTGCTGCATATGGCGCCGCTTGGTATTGTGAATGTTCATGCTTCGCTGTTGCCTCGTTGGCGTGGCGCTGCTCCCATTCAGCGTGCGATTCTTGCTGGTGACGAGGTTGCTGGCGTTTCTATTATGCGCATTGGGCATGGCGTTGATACTGGTGCTTATTGCGCGCAGGCCTCGACGTCGGTTGCCGGTAAGCATGCTGAGGCGCTGACCATGGAGCTTGCTGAGCTTGGCGGCAAATTGCTTGCCGATACGCTTCCTTCGCTTGCTGATGGCACCGCCGTGTGGACTGAGCAGGATGAGTCGCTCGTCACTCATGCTGCCAAGATTTCCAAGCAGGAGATGCGTCTGGATCCGCAGATGGCGGCGCTCGATTGCGTGCGCCATGTGCTCGCTTCGTCCGATACCGCGCCTGCCCGTTGCGTGATTGCCGGCAAGATGGTTCGCGTGCTCGATGCTGCGCTTTCCGATGTGTCGCTTGGCGAGGGTCAGGTTCTCGTTAAGGCCAAGCGTGTCTACCTGGGCCTTTCTGATGGCGCTGTTGAACTGCTCGAGGTTAAGCCCGATGGCAAGCGTGCAATGGCTGCCTCTGCCTGGGCTGCCGGCCTGCAGGGTGCCGAACTTAGGTGGGGTGTACTGTCATGAGCAAGTTGTCTCCCGCGCGCAAGCTTGCGCTCGATGTGTTGATGGAGGCCGATCGTCGCGGTATGTACGCACGTGACGTGTTGTCTTCACGTGCTTCCGCCAAGGCCATTGACCAGCGCGATTCTGCTTTTGCCGCCCGTTTGGCGCTTGGTGTTGCCGCCACGCAGGGTATTTTGGATGAGTTGCTCGATCAATTTTTGGATAAGCCCAAAAAGGTCGCGCCGCGCGTTCGCATGGCGCTTCGCATCTCGGCCTTCGAGATGCTCTACCTGCATACCCCGGGTCGCGTTGCCGTGAGCCAGGGCGTTGAGCTGGTTCGCAGCGGTGCTAAATCGGCCGCCGGTCTGGCGAACGCCGTGCTGCATAAGGTTGCGGACAACGTTGAGGACTTTGCCACGGCGTCCGATGTGGGTGAGTCTGAGCGACGCTTGGTTCGTCTGTCGCGCCTGATGGGTCTGCCGCGCTGGCTGTGCGCTCGAATTATTGCCTCGTTCGATACGCCCGAGGGCGCGCTGAACTTCGCCGGCAATCTGGCCCCCGCGCCGCTGGCCCTGCATGAGAACGCGTTTGCGACCAAACCCGACCCGTATATCTCGCAGCTCGTCGCTCCTGTCTTCCCGGGCTGCCATGCTCCGGTCGATGCGCAGGTCGCGGTTGCATCGGGCGTGTTTGAGCGTGCTGCCGCGGTTGCCTCGGACCTCAACGCTCAGCTTATCGCTACTGCCGCGACACGTCCCGGTCGTTGCCTGGAGATTGGCGCCGGTCGCGGCACCAAGACCTACGTGATGATGTGCCAGGCCAAGCGTGCCGGGTACGAGCGTCAGCATACTGCGCTCGATCTGCACGATCGTAAGTGCGATCAGAATCTCGCGCGCCTGCACAAGGCGGGTATCTCAGGTGTTCGTACGGTGTCGGGCGATGCCTGCGAGCTCAATGAGGTGCTTACGTCCTTTGACGCGATGCTTGGCGAACCCGCCCTGTTCGACACGGTCTTTATCGATGCGCCGTGCTCTGGCACCGGCACCATGCGCCGCCACCCCGAGATTCCGTGGCGTCTGACCGAGAACGACGTTACGACTGAGCTGCCCCGTCTGCAGCTGACGATGCTCAAGGAAGCAGCCGCGCGCGTGGCTGCCGGTGGTGAACTTATCTATGCTACCTGCTCGGTTTTTGATGAAGAGAACACGCAGGTCGTGGATGCCTTCCTGGCTTCTCCCGAGGGCGCCGGCTTTACCGTGGCACCGTTCTCCGAAGCCCAGATTCTGCAGCTGCCCGATTTCGCACAGGCCAAGAAGCTGGTGGCCGTCCGTCAAAACGATCGTGGCCTTTTCCAAAGCGTGCCGGTAAACGCCGACTCCTACGACGGCCACTTCTGCGCCCGCCTGGTCCGCAAGTAACGACTAAGTTGCGGTGAAATAGGGATTGAATAGCGGCTTCTAGCCGCCAATCAGTCCTTATTTCACCGCAACTCATAAGGAAACCTGGGTAGCTAAAGAAGCAGCCCCGCGATCGGTGCCGGTCGCGGGGCTGCGTTGTTCTTAGTGGCTGTGCGGGCAGTTGGCGCAGCAGCCGTTGGTGGCGTTGGTGCTGGAGCCTCCGCTGCGCTGGTCGGTGTTGTAGAAGCCGCTGCCCTCAAACTTGATGCCGCTTGCCGAGAACGTTTTTGTCGCCGGAGCGCCGCAGCTCGGACACACGACCTCGGGGGTCTCGGACATGGGATGCTCAACCTCAAACACGTTGCCGCAACTCGAGCACTTGTAATCGTAGCGCGCCATAATACTTCCTTTTCAGCACAAAGCGGGCAGATCGCTCTGCCCGCATAAATTCAAACAGCTGTAACTGTACCCTATATCGGGGGTTTTATCACGCTTCGCCCCAGAATCTATGGGTGTTGCGCAGGAGCTGTGCAGTTTTGCCCTCAGCGGCCGCAACGTCTGCCTCATCGGCCTGCCAGGTCCAGTTGCCCGTGGCGACACCCGGCACGTTCATGCGCGCGTCGTCGCTAAGCCCCAGGACATCCTGCAGCGGCATCATCACCAGGGGAGCATTGCTTGCGAGCGCGTCGCCCATCAGCTTGGCCGCCACCTCAACACCGCTCGGCTCGTCGCCGCCAGCAAAGGAGCGCGTGCACCAACCGGCGAGTGTCGACGTATCGTGCGTCGAGGTGTATAGAATCTTGCCCGGCGTTGGATGCACGCCGCAGCGAACGTCGTAATCGCTAAACTCCAGCACGTCCATGCCGGGGAAGCCGCAGGTCGAAGCCATGGCGCGAACACCGGGCGTCAGGTAGCCTAGGTCCTCGGCGATAAAGTTGAGCGGACCCAGCTCGTCAAAGGCGGTTTGGAACAGGTCCTTGCCCGGACCCGCCAGCCAGCGGCCGTCGGCGCAGGCCTTGCCTGCGGGAATGCTAAAGTAGCTGTGGAAGCCCAGGAAGTGGTCCAGGCGCACACGGTCGTAGAGCGAGAACGCGCGACGCAGGCGGTCCATCCACCAGCGGTAGCCGTTCTGCTTCATGTGGTCCCAGCGGAACGTCGGGTTGCCCCACACCTGGCCCTCGGGCGCAAAGTTATCGGGCGGCGCACCGGAGATCTCGATTGCCTTGCCGGTATCGGAAAGCCAGAAGTTTTCGGGCTCGCTCCACGCGTCGGCCGAATCGTCCGAAACGTACATGGGAATGTCGCCGATGACCTCGATGCCCTTCTTGTGCGCATAGTTCATGAGCTCGCACCAGGCAAGGTCAAAGCGGTACTGCATGTACGCCTGCAGCTCTGCCTCGTCGTGGAAACGTTTGTCGTCAATCAGATGCTCGTTGTAGCGCGCGACATCTGCCGGCCAATCGTGGCGCGACTCGCCCTCAAAGTACTTCTTGACGGCCATGTAGACGCAGTACTTCTCGAGCCAATCGGCGTTGCGATGCTTAAACGCCGTGTAGAGCGGGTCTGCATCCTCGCCGCCACGGGCCTTCCAAGTCTCAAAGTCGGCCGCCAGCTCCTCTTGGCTTTCGGGCAGCAGGTCAATATTGCCCGCAAAGGCCGAAGGCCCGGCGTAAGGGGAGCGGAAGAAGTCCGTTGGGTTGACGGGCAGGACCTGCCAGTAGCGCATGCCCATGGCGGCCAGATGGTCGATAAAGCGACGCGTGGGTGCGCCGATCGTGCCGGGCTTGCCGTCGTCGGTGGGTACCGAGGTGATATGACAAACGACGCCCGCGCCGTGATCGAGCGGCTCCTGCAGGCGCTGCTCGGCATGGTGATAGATGATCGACGAGCCCAGCGGATACAGATCGAGCGTGACCGTACCGTTGTGGATCTCGCATTCGTGACCGCTGATCACGTCACTCGCGCATTCGCCGAGCGCCGGAATCGTCACGCGGTGCGAATTGCGCAGGCTGCGGTTGATGATAACCGTCGCGGACTCGCCATTCTTGCCCGTGCGGTTGTAGGCCAGCACCTCGTCGTTGAGCGCGAAGGCCTTGATCTCGCCGTCGATCATAAACGGCAGTGCGCGGCGTACCGCAGAGGCGTTTTTGACAATAGCCAGCGTATCGAAGTCGTGCAGTTGGTCCTTGGTCGGCAGGGTGCGGCGGTTGCCCGGATCGGTAAGGCCCTCCAGGCCGTATTCGTCGCCGTAGTAAATTGAAGGCACGCCGGGGAAGGTCATCTGCATAAGCGTTGCAAGCCAAAAACGGCTCTTGGCCAGGCCCATCGAGTTCTCGTCCAGACGCCACTTGCTGCGCTCGCACTCGGGCAGCTGCGACTCGTCGGGGCCGCCGCCGAGTACCGAGATGATACGCGGGCGGTCGTGGCTCGAAAGCAGATTGAGCGCGCAGGACAATGCCTCGCTCGGGTAGTTCTCGCGCAGGGTCTCGATATCCTCGGCGGCCTCGTAGGCGTTCTTGTAGCCCATCAAAAAGCCGATGACCACGTCGCGGAAGGGGTAATCCATAGCAGAGTCCAGCTCGGATCCCTGCAGGTAGCGGCGCAGATGGCCGTAGCTAATCTTGTTAGAGGCGTCTTCCCAGACTTCGCCGAGCAACAGTGCGTCAGGCTTCTCGGCGAGCACGGCCTTTTTTATCTCGGCCAGGAAGTCGTCGGAAAGCTCGTCGGCCACGTCCAGGCGCCAGCCATGAGCGCCGGCACGTAGCCATTTACGGATCACGCCGTCCTTGCCCAGGAGCCGCTCGCGTACCAGCTCGGAGCTCTCATTGATGGCGGGCATGTTGCCCACGCCCCACCAGCAGTCATACGAGCCGTCCTCGTGGAAATAAAACGCATCGCGCCACGGCGAATCCTCGCTCTGCCAGGCGCCCACGCCGGGGTAGTTGCCGTAGCGGTTGAAATAGATCGAGTCATCGCCCGTATGGTTAAAGACGCCGTCCAGGATGATGGAGATGCCCAGCTTCTCGGCTGCCTGGCACAGCTCGGTAAAGTCCTGCTCGGTGCCCAGGATCGGGTCGATCTTGGTGTAGTCGGCCGTGTCGTAGCGGTGGTTGCTCGCGGCCTCAAAGATGGGGTTGAGGTAAATGGCCGTGAAGCCCAGCTCCGCGATGCGGGGCAGGTCATTTTGGATACCCTTGAGCGAGCCACCGTAAAAATCCCAGGTCTTGATGGAGCCGTCTTCGGCACGCTTGTACTCGGGCGGTTCATTCCAGTCCTCGACCATGCGGCGCTGGATTCCGTTGCGAGGCTTTTCGACTTCGGTCTGCGTGCGCTCGCGCCAGTTTTCGTCGCGTGCATAGCGGTCGGGGAAGATCTGGTAAACCATGCCACGCTCGTACCACTCGGGACGAACTTCGCGGTGCTTGTAGACGGTAATCTGGAAGGACGGGACCTCGGCGTAGTCGTAGGTTACGCCCTCGCCGCCGGTGCGGCCTTGCGGCGCGCCCAAGCGAACCTCGGGTTGGCCCTCGATATTGCATATAAAGCTGTACCAGATAAGACAGGGCTCGGTGCACTCAAGCTCTACGGTAAATATGCCGTCGCCCTCGTGCGTCATGGGATACAGAGACTCACCGATTTCATCGATCCAGGTGCGCAGCGTAAGCGTTGCCTGGTTGGGATCGGCATCCTCCAAAATCACCGAGAGTGCAACGGAAGTTCCAGTGGTCACAGCGCCAAACGGAGTGCGAAACTGCGGCAGACGGCTGTTGTGAATCAATCTCATAGTACGGTCCAGTTCTATACAATCATGGCCAGCGGGCCATGGGCTTAACGCACAATACTTAAGTATATCGTTGCACTTTAGTTGTATAAACTACAGCCGCTCATTATCGGCGAACGGTTGTCCTAGAAAATCGTTTTACCATCCACATTATCGCGATACTCGAAAACGCCTATGTAGATAGTATTTGTAGCCAAACAAAACAGCTCCGGTTTACTACGACGAATTGAATGATCTCAACCACAGTCATTTTAGTGATATTAAAACTGCAGGTAGAAGCGTTGCCAATTTCGATGATTACTCGCCGTGGTCGGCCGGAGCCATTTTGTCGTAGTAAACCGGCCCTCTTTTTAATGCGGGGTTCAACCAAGAAGAGGGCGCCTGCCTGGGGCGCCCTCTTTTGCGTTGAGGATTAAGTTTTAATCGTCAGGATTAGCGGCGCTTGCGGGTGGCAGTTGCCTTGCGGACGGAGGTCTTCTTGGTCGGAGCCTTTTCCTCGGCCGGAGTGGCGGGGGAGACCGGAGTCTCCTTGGCAGGCTCGGGCTTAGCCTCTGCCTTCGGTGCGGCCTTGACCTCAGCGGCCTTCGGCGTCGGCTTGGCCTTTACCTCGGCCTTGGGCTCCTCTTTGGCAGCAGCGGGCTTAGTCTCTGCTTTGGGAGTTGCGGTCTTTGCCATGGTCTTCTTGGCTGTCGTCGTGCGCTTGCGCGAGGTGGTCTTGGCGGCAGGCTTGGCCTCGACGGTTGCCTCCGCCTTGGACTCGGCAGGCGTCTCCTCGACCTTGGCGGCCGGCTTTGCGGCAGCCTTCGTTGCAGTGGCCTTGGTAGCTGTAGCTTTCTTGGTGGCAGGGGTCTTGGTTGTGCTCTTGGACGCGGTCGTCTTCTTGGCGGCGGTCTTGGCCGGAGCCTTTGCCGCGGGCTTAACCTCGGCTGCAGCGGTCTCGGCCTTTACCTCGGGAACGACCTCGGCCTCGGCGGCCTTCTTGACAGCTGCGGTGGTGCGCTTGCGCGTGGTCGCTGCCTTGGCGGTAGTTGCCTTGGCAGTGGTGGTCTTGCTCGCAGCGGCCTTTGTTGTCGTGGCCTTTTTAGTCGTCGTCTTACGAGTCGTGGTCTTCTTTGCCGCAGGCTTCGCAGCCGGCTTCTCCTCAGCCTTGGGCTCCTCAGCAGCAGCGGGCGCCTCAACAACCGACTCGGCCTTGGGCTCGGGCTCGGCCTCAACTTTCTCAGCCACAACCACAGGCTCGTCGACAACAGCCGCCGGCCGCTCAATCTCCGGATGCATAAAGAAGTACAGGTCCAGATACTTGTCAGCCGAGCGCGTCCAGCTAAAGTCCTGGCTCATGGCCTGCGTGACCAGCTGGTTCCAAGCGTCGCGGTTATCCCAGAACAGGCGCGCCGCGCGGAACACCGCGTCGCCCATCTCGTCGCCGTTAAAGTTGCTAAACGAGAAGCCCGTGCCCTCGCCGGTAAACTCGTTGTACGGCTGCACGGTGTCCTTCAGGCCGCCGGTCTCGCGCACGATGGGCAGGGTGCCATAGCGCATGGCGATAATCTGCGACAGGCCACAGGGCTCAAACTTCGAAGGCATCAGGAACATGTCGGCGGCGGCATACATGCGCTGCGACAGCGCCGGATCGAACTCGATGCGCGCGGCCATGGTGCCGGGGTACTTGTCCTGGAAGTAGCGCAGACCGTCCTCGTAGTCGCGGTCGCCGGTACCCAGCACGGCCACCTGCACGCCGCCGGCCAGGATGCGGTCGAGTGCGTACATGACCAGGTCCATGCCCTTTTGGCGCGTCAGGCGCGTGACCATCACCATGAGCGGACGGTCGTCGCGAACCTCGAGCCCCAGCTCTTCCTGCAGCTTGGCCTTGCACACGGCCTTGCCGGAACGGTCCTCGACGGTGTAGTTGGCGGCAATGCGCTTGTCGGTCGCCGGGTCAAAGCCCGCCACGTCAATGCCGTTCAAAATGCCCTGCAGCGCATAGGAGCGCTCGCGCAGAACGCCGTCCAGGCCCTCGCCAAACTCGGGCGTCTGGATCTCGTTGGCATAGGTGGGGCTCACCGTGGTGATGGCATCGGCATAGCGCAGCGCGCCCAGCATGTAGTTGATGCTGCAGGCATCGCAACGCAGCTGCGAGGCGGCCGCCGGAATATGCGCCACACCCAGAATGTCCTCCATCACGGTGTCGCTGAACTGGCCCTGGAACGCCACGTTGTGGATCGAGAACACGGTCTTGACACGGTCGTACAGCGGCAGGCCCTGGTAGAACTCGCGCAAGAACACGGGCGCCAGTGCCGTCTGCCAGTCATTGCAGTGGAGGATGTCACACTCAAAGCCGGCCGGCAGGTGCTGCAGGCTCTCGGTGATGGCCTTGGAGAAGAATGCAAAGCGCTCGCCGTCATCAAAGAAGCCGTACGGATAGTCGCGCGCAAAGTAACGCTCGTTGTCCACGAACATATAGGTGACGCCGTCGTGCTCGAGCTTCTCGAGTCCGCAGTACTCATTGCGCCAGCCCAGGCTCACGTAAAAGTCGGAGAAGTGCTCCATCTGCGCCTTGTACTCGTCCTTGATGGTGGCGTACTTGGGCACCATGACGATGACCTCGGCGCCGGCGCGCACAAGCGCCGCAGGCAGCGAGCCCGCCACGTCGCCCAGGCCACCGGTCTTCACAAACGGTGCGCACTCGGCCGAGGCAAACACGATCTGCATCTTTTTGCTGGAATCTGCCATATTGTCTCCCATGTTGCAATTCGAGAATAGCCGCCTGGCACAAACCGGGCGGCTATTCTACATGTTACGAGCGATGTTGAGGTGCCAACGTTAACGTACGATGGTGGTGTCGCAAGTTAACGGAGCCTTGCCCAGCACCAGGATGTTCTCGGGCGTGCCGCGAAGCTCGGTGTTGGTGGGAACCACGTTGTTTTTGTCCAGAATGGCGTTCTCAACGCGGGCGCCGCTCTTGATGATGCAGCTCTGGTTGATGATCGAATTGGTGACCGAAGCGCCTTCCTCGACCACAACGCCGCGCGACAGGATCGAGTTGCGCACGGTGCCCTTGATGATGCAGCCGGCCGAGATGATCGAGTTGCACGCGTGGCTGCCGGTCGCATAGCGCGAAGGCGGCACGTCGTGAGCCTTGGTCAGGATCGGGCGCTCGGGGTCAAAGAGCTGGTCGGCCACGGTCTGGTCGAGCAGGTCCATGCTACGGCGATACAGCGACTTCTCGCTAAACACGCCCACGACCTCGCCCTTGTACTCGTAGCTGCACACGTCGATGTTGCCAAAGTCGCCCTGGAGTGCCTCGAGCAGGTCCAGATAGTCGGCGGCCTGGTAGTGGTCGATGATCTCGAGGAGCGTCTCGCGGTTGACGATGCAGCAGTCCATGGAGGCGTTGTCGCCGTACGCGACGCCGGCGCTCACGCCCGTCAGGCGGCCGTTCTCGTTAATCTCGAGTTTGGTCTCGTCCTCGACATTGCGCGTGGCCTTGCAGTACACCACGGTCATCTGGGCACCGGAGTTCTCGTGCGCTTCGATGATGGTGTTGAGGTCCATGTTAAAGATGATGTTGGTGCCCATCATCACGACATAGGGATTCTCCGAGCGCTGGAACAGCGTCTTGTTGGAGATGATGTCGCGCAGCAGGAAGCGCATGCCGCCCTTGGTGGTGCCATACGCGTTGCCGGGCACCATGAACAGGCCGCCCTTCTTGCGGTCCAGGCCCCAGTCCTTACCCGAGCCCACATGGTCGATCAGCGAGCGGTAGTTACCCGGCATGACGACGCCGACGGTCTTAATGCCGGCATTCATCATGTTGGACAGCGGGAAGTCGATCAGGCGGTAGCGGCCCAAAAACGGAACGGACGCGATGGGGCGGTCCTTGAGCAGGACGCTGCCGTAGGTCGAAGAGTAGTTAGCGGTGATATAACCGATGGCCTTGCGATTGATCATCGGATCATTCCCCCTTCCCGATAACGACGTCATTTCCAACGACGGCCGTATCCTTGGTGGTATCGACAGAGCCGAGCTTCACGCCCTCTTCGACCGTGGAGTTCTCGCCCAAAATAGCGCGGCAGATGTGCGCGCCGCTCTTAACGTGCGCACCCGGCAGCAGCACGGAGTCCTCGACCACGGCGCGCTCCTCGATGATGACATCGGTCGAAAGGATCGAGTGGCGAGCGGTGCCGTAGATCTTGCAGCCGTTGGAGACTAGGCAGTCGTCCAGACGGCCGTCCGGGCCAATGTAGTGCGGCGGACGCGTGGTGATGTTGGACATAATGGGGAAGTTCTTGTCAAACAGATCGAACTCGGGGTTGTTGCCCAGCAGGTCCATCGAGGTCTCGTGGAAGCTGGCGATAGTGCCGACGTCCTTCCAAAAGCCGTGGAACTCGTAGCTGTACAGGCGCTTGTTCTCGCCGAGCAGCTTGGGGATGATGTCCTTGCCAAAGTCGTGGCTCGAGCGCTGGTCCTGAGCGTCCTCCTCGAGCGCCTCGATCAGCACGTCGGCTGAGAAGATGTAGATGCCCATGGACGCAAGGTTCGAATCGGGTTTCTCGGGCTTCTCGGTGAACTTGGTGATGCGGCCGTCCTCGGGGTCGGTGGTCAGGATGCCAAAGCGGCTGGCCTCCTCCCACGGCACGGGCATAACGCTCACCGTGAGGTCGGCGTTGTTCTCAATGTGCGTCTTGAGCATCTTGCGGTAGTCCATGCGATACAGGTGATCGCCCGAAAGAATCAGAACGTACTTGGGGTCGTTCGCCTTGATGTAGTCGAGGTTCTGCGTAATGGCGTCGGCCGTGCCCGCATACCAGGCGCCGCCGGTCTGCGTCTCGTACGGCGGCAGGATCGACACGCCGCCGTCGCGGCTGTCCAGATCCCACGCCTCGCCGGAGCCCACGTAGGCATGCAGCAGGTAGGGACGGTACTGCGTCAGAACGCCCACCGTGTCGATGCCCGAGTTGGAGCAGTTGGACAGCGAAAAGTCGATAATGCGGAACTTGCCACCAAAGCTAACCGCCGGCTTGGCGATCTTTTGGGTGAGTGCCCCCAATCGGCTGCCCTGTCCTCCTGCGAGGAGCATCGCGATGCATTCTTTCTTACTCATCGATTTCTCCTTCTGTCATCGATGTTTCTAACCCATTAGCGACGGGCGCGGCACACTGTCACGCCCGTCGAGTAATGCCGTGCGGCAAAGGGAGCTCGCGCGCTTTACGCGTGCCAGATCTCGTCGCGGTACTCGCGAATGGTGCGGTCGCTCGAGAACCAGCCCGAGGAGGCGGTGTTGAGCAGGGCCTTGCGGTTCCAGGTCTCCTGGTCGCCGTAGCTGTTCGTGAGCTTCTCCCATGCATCAACGTAGCTGCGGAAGTCAGCCATGACCAGGTCGGGGTCGTTGTTGTTCATGAGCTCGTTGTAGATGCTCTCGAAGTTGCCCGAAAGACCCGCAAACGTGTTGTCCTTGAGCTCGTCCATCACGCGGCCCAGACGCTCGCGATCGTTGTTGAGGGTGTCCCACGCAAAGTAGCTATTCGACGCCCAGAGCTGCTCGACCTCGGGAGCGGTCAGGCCAAAGATGGCCTCGTTCTCGCGGCCGGCCAGGTCGGCGATCTCGATGTTGGCGCCGTCGAGGGTGCCCAGCGTAATGGCGCCGTTCATCATGAGCTTCATGTTGGACGTGCCCGAGGCCTCCTTGCCGGCCGTGGAGATCTGCTCCGAGATCTCGGCGGCGGGGTAGATGAGCTGGGCGTTGCTCACGCGGAAATTGGGGATAAAGCAGACCTTCATGACCTCGTTGACGCGGGCATCGTTGTTGATGACGTCGGCAACGGAGTTAATGAGGCGGATGGTCTCCTTGGCAAAGGTGTAGCTCGAGGCAGCCTTGCCACTAAAGATGAAGGTCGTCGGCGTCACGTGGAAGTTGGGATCGGCGATGCGACGGTTGTAGATGTCCATTACCTTCATGATATTCATGAGCTGGCGCTTGTAGGCATGGAAGCGCTTAACCTGAACATCGAAGACGGTGTTGGGGTCGATGACCAGACCGGTCTCGGCCTTGACGTAGGCGGCCAGACGCTCCTTGTTGGCGCGCTTGGAGGCACCAACGGCCTTCAGGAACTCGGTGTCGTTCTGGAACTCTTTGAGCTTCTCCAGCTCAAAGGCGTCCTTGAGCCAGCCATCGCCAATGGCCTCGGTCACGAGCTTGGCATAGGTGGGGTTGGCCTCGGCAAAGAAGCGACGGTGCGAGATGCCGTTGGTCTTGTTGTTAAACTTCTCGGGCGTCAAGGCATAGAAGTCCTTGAGCACGATGTTCTTGATGATGTCGGAGTGGATCTTGGCCACGCCGTTAACGCTGTGGCTGCAGATCACGGACAGGTTGGCCATGCGAATCTCGCCGTCCCACAGGATGGCGGTCTGGCGCAGACGCTCCTGCCAGCCCTCCTGCGAGGTGTCGAACGACTCGTGCCAACGACGGCTGATCTCGTCGATGATCTGGTACACGCGGGGGAGGAGCTTGGAGAACGTGCCGATGGGCCACTTCTCCAAGGCCTCGGGCAGGATGGTGTGGTTGGTGTAGCTCACGACCTGCGTCACGATGTTCCAGGCGTCGTCCCACTCGAGCTTCTTCTCGTCGATGAGGATACGCATGAGCTCGGGGCCGCACATGGCAGGGTGCGTGTCGTTGGTGTGGATGGCCACAAACTGCGGCAGCAGCTCCCAGTTCTCGCCGTGCTCCTTCTCAAAGGTGTCGAGCAGGCTGTAGATGCCGGCCGAGACAAACAGGTACTCCTGCTTCAGGCGCAGCAGACGGCCGTGCTCGCCGGCGTCGTTGGGGTAGAGGATGGCGCTAATGGCTTCGGCCTCGGCGCGCTCGGCATCGGCCAGGGCGTAGTCGCCGCGGTTGAAGGCCTCCAGATCGAAGTGCTCCACGACCGGCTCGGCAGCCCAGACGCGCAGCTTGTTGACGGTCTCGCCGGCATAGCCCACCACGGGGATGTCATAAGGAACGGCCAGGATGTCCTGCGTGTCCACCGTGCGGTAGAACGTGCGGCCGTTCTCCTCAAAGCCCTCAACATGGCCACCAAACTTAATGGTCACGGCCTTGTCCTGACGGCGGACCTCCCAGGGATAGCCATGGGTGAGCCACTCGTCGGTGGTCTCGACCTGGCTGCCGTTGACGATCTCCTGCTTAAACAGACCGTAGCGGTAGCGCATGCCGTTGCCGTATCCGGCAATGCCCTCGGCTGCCATGGAATCCAGGAAGCAAGCGGCCAGGCGGCCCAGGCCACCGTTGCCCAGAGCCGGATCGGGCTCCTGGTTCTCGATGACGGACAGGTCGAAGCCCATGTCGTCGAGCGCCTCGGCGACCATATCGCGCACGCCAAAGTTGAGCAGGTAGTTGTCGAGCAGGCGGCCGATCAAAAACTCGATCGAGAAGTAGTACACGCGCTTTTTGCCCTCGGCGGTAACGCGGGCGTCGCTCTTGGTGGCAACGGTGCGCGCCTTCTCGGCCACGAGCTTGGCCAGGGCGTTGAAGCGGTCCAGGTCGCTCGCGGCCTCGACGCTCTTGCCGCTGATGCTCATGACGGCATCGCGATAGAGCTCGGTAAACTCCTGCTTGTTGTCGAAGATCTTATTCATACGTTCCTTTCCCCCGGGGATGTTTCTCCCGGAACGGTTATGACTTGTATCCTACGCCTCGTCGGGGCGGGTAATTACAGCTGTAACGGTTTTGTTACGCATCCTTGGCAGACGGCTTAACAGAAGCAGACTTGGCCTTGGTAGCGGCCTTTTTGGCAGCCGGTTTCTTGGCTGCGGCCTTAGCAGCGGGCTTTGCGGCAGCCTTGGCCTTGGCCTTGGTCGTCGTAGCCTTGGCCTTAGCCGGAGCCTTCTTAGCAGCCGCAGGCTTGGGCTTCACCGAAGACATACGCTTTTTGGGCGCAGCCTTGGGCTCCTCGACCACGGGCGGTTTGTAGCTGCTGGGACCGCGGCGCTTAAGCACCACGCCTGCCAGACCGGGCACCTTAATCTCAATGGAGTCCATCTGCCCGTTCCAGGGATAGGGCTCGCTCGAGCAGGCGTAGGGCTCTTCGCCGGCATAGCCGCTGCCGCCAAACTCGGGACGATCGGAGTCGAAGATGACCTCCCAGTCACCCTCGCGCGGCACGCCCACGCGGAAGCTCTCGTAGCTTGCCGGGTCAAAGTTGATCAAGATCACCAGGTCGTCATCGACGTCCTCGCCCTGGCGCACAAAGCTCACGATGGACTGCTTGGAGTTGTCCGCGTCGATCCAGGTAAAGCCGTCATCGGTGTAGCCGCGCTCGTACAGGGCGGGCTCGGCGGTGTACAGGTGGTTGAGTGCCTTGATGAACGCCTGATGATGACGGTGAGTCTCGTACTCCTCGGTCAGGAACCACTGGATGGACTCGTAGTAGCGCCACTCAATAAACTGGCCGATCTCGTTGCCCATAAAGTTGAGCTTGGCGCCGGGGTGCGTCATCTGGTAGAAAGCCAGCGTGCGCAGGCCGGCAAACTGGCGCCACCAGTCGCCCGGCATGCGGCCGATGAGCGAGCACTTGCCGTGGACGACCTCGTCGTGGCTCAGCGGGCAAATAAAGTTCTCGGTAAAGGCGTACATGATGGAGAACGTGAGCAGCCCGTGGTTGCCGGGGCGCCACGGAAAATCGGTCTGCATGTAGTGCAGAGTGTCGTTCATCCAGCCCATGTCCCACTTGTAGTGGAAGCCCAGGCCGCCGTCCTGCGGCGGGTAGGTCACGAGCGGCCACGCGGTGGACTCCTCGGCCATCATCATCACGTCAGGGTAGTGGGCCTCCACGGCGCAGTTGACCTGGCGGATAAACGCGCTGGCGTCCAGGTCCTCCTCGGTACCGTACTTGTTGAACTTCTTTTGGCCCGGATCGTCGATGCCAAAATTGAGGTACAGCATGCTGGACACGCCGTCCATACGGATGCCGTCAACGTGGAAGTTCTCGAGCCAGTACAGCACGTTGGAGACCAGGAAGGAGCGGACCTCGCCGCGGGCAAAATCGAACTTGTGCGTGCCCCAATTGGGGTGAATCTCGTGCTCAAACAGCATGTGGCCGTTAAAGGTGGCAAGGCCGTGGGAGTCGGCGCAAAAACCGCCGGGCACCCAGTCCATGATCACGCCGATGCCTGCCTCGTGGCACGCATCGATAAAGTGCATGAGCTGCTGCGGGTCGCCATAGCGGGACGTAGCGGCATAGTAGCCGGTCGTCTGGTAGCCCCAGGAGCCATCGAAGGGATGCTCCATAAGCGGCATGACCTCAATGTGGGTGTAGCCCATGTCGCGCACGTAGTCCACGAGCTCCACCGACAGGTCGTCGTAGGTGTAGAACTCGCCACGCTGCGCGGGGAAGGGATCCATGGGACCGGGGTAGTTGCCGTACTCGTCCGGCTCGCCCTGCGGCGCATCGCCGTGGCGCTTCCACGAGCCAATATGCACCTCGTAGATGTTGAGCGGCTGCGACATGTGGTTATGGCTGGCGCGGCGCTTGAGCCATGCGGCGTCGTTCCACTTGTAGCCATCGAGGGTCCACAGCACGCTCGCCGTTCCCGGAGGGCACTCGGCCTTAAAGGCGTACGGATCGGCTTTGTAGAGCTTTTCGCCCTCGTTGGTCTCGATAAGGTATTTATAGAGCTGGCCCTGTTCGGCGCCAGGAATAAAGCCTTCCCAAATAGCGCTCGTATGCACGGGAACCAGAGGGTTGGCTTCCTCATCCCAGTCGTTAAATTCGCCAATGACATGCACGCTCTTTACATCGGGCGCCCAAACGCAAAAGCGCCAGCCGCGCGTACGGTTCTGCGTGTCGGGGTGCGCGCCCATCTTTTCCCAGCTGCGCTCCCACGTACCGATGCCAAACAGGTAGACATCGTCTTTGGTAAGCTCCGGCGCGTGCGGGGCGGCTTTACGGGTAGCAGGCTTTTTGGTTGCTGGCTTTAGCTTTGTATCGCTCACGTTTGATCCCATCATGACGCGGCAGCGTGTTGCCTTGGTGACTAGATGCGAAAGGTCCAAGGCTGCACGAATCGAAGGGACGGCGATAGTTCTATGATTCGTTCCACCTCGCGTGCTCGGTGGAACTTTCGACAGAAACTACGATAACACCTGTACGTTAGTTTTATGAACGAAAGAAGATTTGCGGTGGCGTTTAATCGGTAAGCGCCATGTTTATACCACTTGCAGAATTGCGATGGTAAAACTCTTGACAGTTTTACCAATTAGGGTTTCTAGATAGTTGGGTTGACGTTTGGTAAAACGTTTTTAGCAGGTTGTTTACCCTTTGACATCGAAAGGCTCGTTTATGGACCACATCGCTGCCCCAAGTGTTGCTTTTATTTTCGATTGCGATGGCACGCTGGTTAATAGCACCCCCGTTTGGGCCTATGCCCAGCCCGAGTTATTGCACCGCCACGGTATTGACGTGACGGTCGACGATTTTGCCCAGTTTGAGCATTTGTCGCTCGAGGACGAGTGCCAAGCATACCACGACATCTGGGGCATTGGCACAAATGGCGAGGAGCTCTACCGCGAGCTGAGCGACATCCTGATCGATGGCTACTCCAAGGTGCCGCCGCGCGAGGGCCTGCTTGCATTATTGGAGCAGGCGAAGGCGGCGGGCATTGCCATGTGCGTTGCCACATCCACGCCGGCCGAGCTGGTTACGTCTGCGCTTGCTGGTGCTGGCCTTGATCGCTATATGGAGTTTATTACCACGACGGGCGAGGCGGGGCGCTCCAAGCAATTCCCCGATGTGTACGAGCTGGCGTTGCGTCGCCTGGAAGAGCGCCACGGGCACAAGTTTGATCGCGCCTGGGTGTTTGAGGACGCGGTCTTTGGGCTTAAGAGCTCCAGCACCGCTGGATTTAAACGCGTGGGCATCTATGACCCGCACGGCCGTATGGAGCGCGACGAGGTGCGTGCCAACTGTGACATCTTTATCGACAGCTATGTGGACCTGGACCTTGCCCGTGTTCTTGAGTTTGAGGGCTAGGCGAGGACCGTGGCTTGCAAAGTATTAGTGGTTTGCGGCTCGCCGGTGCTGGCGAGCGCGGATCTGTTGCGTAAGCTAGCGGGGGAGTGCGACCACGTTGTTGCCGTGGACCGCGGGCTCGACGCGCTGCTGGGCGCTGGCCTGAGCTGCGACGTCTACGTGGGCGATGCCGACACCGTAAGCGATGAGGGACGCGCCCTGGTCGATGCCGCTGCCGATTTTGAAGTAGAACGCCACAACCCCTACAAGGACTACACCGATCTGGCACTGGCACTCGATTCTGTCCGCCGCCGTTGGCCGGGCGCCGAAGTGGTTGCGACCTGCGCCACCGGCGGCCGCCCGGACATGTCTCTGTCTGTGTTAGGGCTACTGGCAGGCTATGCGGACGCCCCCGTCTGGATCGAAGAAGACGAAGTGACGGCCAGAATCCTGCACCAGGACGAGACCTGGACCATCGAGAGCGCCGAGGGTAAAACCTTCTCCATCATCGCCGTCGCTCCCAACACAGAGATAAGCGAACACGGCCTAGAGTGGGAACTAGATCACAGCCCCCTAGGCCTGTTAGCCGACACCGGCATCTCTAATGTCGTTCGAAAAACGGCCATGATCCAAGTCCACCAAGGAACCGCAATCGCCTTCCTCTACAAGTAAGGTGCCGCCGCGTGAGGGTTTTATCGGGACGGTGGGTTAATTGACTGATTTTGCCGAAGTCAAAATCAGTCAATTCAGCCCCGTCCCAGGAAAACCCGTAAGTAAGACAATCAACTCAAAAAAGTCCTTGCACGCCGCGTCAACTTCCCCTATAGTATCTCCTCGTCACGGGGGCGTAGCTCAGCTGGGAGAGCGCTTGACTGGCAGTCAAGAGGTCAGGGGTTCGATCCCCCTCGTCTCCACCATCGTGAATGCAAGGCCACTCAATCGAGTGGCCTTTTTTATTTGCAATATCTTTTGATCCCCATTTGGGGAGAGACTCCAAATGGGGTTATTCCAAAGCCTCCAGATTGAAACCTGCTCCTAAATACAAGGCTGTGGGCCAGCCTCTTCATCTACTCCAAAAAATTCATAACCAGCGAGACCATGGAGTCTTTTTCTTCAGGTCTCGACTCAGCAATCATGAGCGCGACAGCAACAAGCGTGCTGTCTGCGATTCGTTTGTCTAAGCCGCGAAAAAGCAGTCCGTTGCGATCTAGATAGTAGAGAAAGAGACTGCATCCGATTCGCTTGTTTCCATCGAGAAATGAATGGTTTTTGATGATGAGGTACAACAGATTTGCTGCTTTTTCCTGTACGGACAGATAGAGGTCTTGGCCACCAAACGACTGATTGATTACCGAGATACTGCTGCGGAAGGACTCATCTTTTTCTACGCCAAACAGGTCGCTCGTAAATCGGCTGCGCATTTGGGCTATTAATCTCATACAGAGCTCGTATTCGAGTGTGTATACCCCAGTTTGTCCCTTGGGCCGATCAATGGATTCACGATCGTACTCATCGAGCAGTTTAAAGACATCTATATAGCTCTCAACGATATCGAGTATCTCACGAGAGCCGAGGTCCTCGGGTAGACGTTCGATAATCTGAGCGACTGTCCCTAGTTGCTCGAGCCTACGTTCGTTTTCAACGTGTCCTTGAATAATAAACTTGTTGAGCACATTGGTTGCCCAGCGACGGAATTCAACACCGCGTTGAGATTTAACGCGGTATCCAATGGACAATATCATGTCTAAGCTGTAATGATCAGTTTGATATTTTTTGCCGTCAGCAGCAGTTGTCGCAAATTTTGCGACAACTGAATCATCGTCGCTTAATTCCTCTTTTAAAGCGTTGTTGATATGCTTGCCGATTGTTTTGACATCCCTATCAAACAGCGCTGCCATCTCATTTCGGGTCAGCCATACAGTTTCGCTTCCTTTGTCAATTACAACAGGAATCGTGACCTCTCGGTCGTTGGATTCAAAGAGAACAATCTGATTTCCATTCATTTTCGCGCTCCACATCAATCCATTGGGCACATGCATGTCCAATTCGATACTCGATTGTCTGCCGAACTTTATGGGTGCCGGCCAGCAGGGGCGCTTACCTGCCTAAGGGCTCTGAGTGACGGTTTCTGTGAATAAAGCATCCATCTCGCCGATACGTACCATTGGGGGCCTCCGTACCGGCTCACATTGCCCGTATACCTTTGACTCTATTCTATCAGATATAGAACGCATGTTCTATATATATATTCTCCACAATTGTCTAATAGCCTTGCACTGGGTGACGGGATCGTCAACCTCGCCCGATAAACCTTACGCCCACATCTAGCTGCATCCCAAAAGCTGCCCAACAATCTGCCTCAAAATGCGTTGACTCTGTAGCCAGGCGTGTCTATTGCGCAATGAGCATCTTAGCAATGTGACGCCCACGCCAACACTCGCAAAAAGTTGTGCAATTACCTTCCCGGTTTTGTACAAAGTTTGTTAGCCAAACATAATAGTTTGAGCAATTCACGCTGCCAGTAATACAACTCAGGCATTGTTCACCAACCCACACCCCCCATAAACCTGCGGCGATGTGTGCAAGACGGCGCAATATCCCCCATGACCACGGTAAATAAACAATATGTTGCTCAACACACCCCAAAACGTATGAGTCGCCTGCTGTGCTAGGATACTTAACGTTACATGGGTTCAACTGTGCTCACGGCTCCAGCTAGCCGCAAAGCGCAGGGTCGATCAGCATCCGGCCGTAACGGCGGTGCCAGAAAAACCACGAGCTCCAATAGCGTCGTCATGCGTATCGCATCGAATGTATCTGTTCTTGTCTATGTGCAGTCTGTTCTCTTGAATCGATATTTCATGACAAAGCGCAGCAGTCCTTCAGCTGTTTGCGTGCGGTCTAGTTTTGTACCCGCTTGACTGGATCGCACGCAGCCAGCTGGGGACGTGGTCATTTTGCGATACACGTCCGCGTCTCTAGCAACTGCACTTAAACATACCGTTCACGGTGGGGCAGAGCCACGTGCTTGTCTAACTGGGCTCAGGGTTTGAATATGGAGCGCCTTCGCGCACAAGCGCCCTGGCGAAGCCATACCCAAATCCCGTGAGCCACACGTAAGACAGCAAGGGGGTGGTGCTCGTGTGGTATGTGATCCAGGTCATTAACGGTCGCGAAGACGTAATGCGCGAGCGCATCGAGCGCATGGTGCCGGCTGGTGCTATGCAGGAGCTCTTTTATCCCCAATTTCAAACCGAGATTAAGGTACACGGCGAATGGTTCGATACGGCCAAGCCGCTCTTTCCCGGATATCTTATCTGCGATACGGCAGATCCCCGCACCGTGCAACAGTATTTGCTGCGCATGGACGACTTTGCCCGGGTGCTATCTCAGGACGGTCAGTTTGTGCCGCTGGCAAAAGAAGAGGTCCAGCTTATTGGCGGCTTTACGCATGCGGGAGACCGCGTAGTGCCCATGAGCGAGGCCCTAAAAGACGGCGACCAGGTCGTAGTGACGGCAGGTCCGCTGCTGGGCCACGAAGGCCTTATCAAAACCATTAACAGACGCAAGAGCACTGCTTATTTAGAGCTCGACCTATGCGGCCGACGCGTAACTACGCACGTTGGCCTTGCCGTGCTTTCAGCCGAGCAGCGCGTGATGCGAAACCTTAAAAAGGCGATCGCCTAACTACGGGCGAATGTTTAACGGGACAGGGAGGATCCCCGAGGTCGGGGACGTAGGTTTGAAGGAACAGTTGACAAGCAAATCCGATAATTCAGCAGCGTTACATACCTCGTTGCATGCGCTTGAGAAGCCATATTGTCGCGCTTCTCCAGCAAAGGGACGTATAACCATACAGGACGATATCATTACCACGTCCGCTCAACCTGACGTGCACGTGGACATCTGTGAAGATGGTCGTGAAGGAGCTGCGACGTTCATACGGTCACAGTCCATCCCCGCACCAGGCACCCCCGAGTTTGCAGATCTCTGCCGCTCCTTAGACAACCGTCCCGTGTCGTACCGCGCCCTTAAGCGCATTTTCGACATCATTTTCAGCGGTTTGGTGTGCTTTTTGGGCCTGGTGCCATGTACTGTACTGGCAGTCGCTTTCACCCTCGACACCAAAGGCAGCCCTATCTACTCTCAGGAGCGAGTTGGAAGACTCGGCAGGCCGTTTCGCATTTATAAGTTTCGCTCAATGGTTGCGGATGCCGATGATGTGGAGAAGTATTTCACCCCAGAGCAATTGGCCACCTGGCGGCGTGAAAGAAAAGTGGATGACGACCCACGCATTACGCGTCTGGGACGGCTCATTCGCAAGACGAGTCTCGACGAGATCCCACAGTTTCTCAACGTGCTGTTAGGGCAGATCTCCATCGTTGGGCCGCGCGTTATCACTATCGACGAAGTGCAGAATTACGCACCCGAAGATCGTGCTGTCCTTCTCAGCGTGCCCCAGGGTATTACGGGCGCTTGGCAGTGCGGTCCGCGCAACCTTGCCACGTTTGAGAACGGCTTACGCCAAAAGATAGAGCTCGCATACGCGCGTGACGCAAATGTCAAGACCGACATTGACGTATTTTTCGAGACCTTCAAGGTGATGCTTGTTAGGAGGACCGGTAAATGACACTAGTTACGAGTCAGCGGCATTCGGATCAAGAGACCTCGCCTCTCGTTTCAGTCATCATTCCTTGCTACAACAGCGAGGTTAACATTGCTCAGACAATTGCGAGCGTGTCGGCCCAGACTATGAGCAACTTGGAGATTATCGTTGTTGACGATTGCTCGACCGATGGTAGTGCTCGAGTTGTCCGGTCGCTTTGCGCGAGTGAGCCTCGTCTTCGGTTTTTCCAGCAAGAAATCAATCAGGGCGTAGCCAGGGCGCGCAATAAAGCTCTGAGCGAGGCGCGTGGCCGATATATCGCCTACCTCGATTCCGACGATCTTTGGAGCCCCGAAAAGTTGGAGCGCCAAATCGCCTTCATGTCCGAGAACGCTTACGGGGCGTGTTTCACGTCCTACGAGACCATCAAAGAGAACGGGGCGCATATCAACTATGTTCATGTACCGAGCTCCATAACTTATAAGCAGTTTCTCAAGAACACGATTACCTGCAGCCACTCGCTGCTATTTGACACAAACATTGTCGATAGGTCCCTTCTTGTCATGCCCGACATAAGGCGCGGTCAGGACTTCGCGACTTGGTGTCAGGTCATGAAGGCCGGGCATACCCTCCATGGCCTCGATGAACCACTTGCTGTTTACCGCAAGTGTGCAGGGTCACTGTCGAGTGATCCTATCAAGTCCGTGAAGCGCACTTGGAATATCTATCGAAACGTAGAGCATCTGCCGCTGCTCTACGCGGCATATTGCCAGTTCTGGCAGCTTTATCATGCAATCTTCAAGAGAATAGGAAGTAAATAATATGAGCATCTACCAAGATCTTCTCAATGGGAACACTAAACTTTCGCTCGTTGGTCTTGGCTACGTCGGCATGCCTATCGCCGTTGAGTTTGCCAAACACGTCAAGGTCATTGGATTCGATATCAACGAGCGTAAGATTGCCCAGTACAGAGCTGGGCTCGACCCCACTAAAGAGGTCGGCGACGATGCCGTCTCCCAGTCGTCCGTCGCGTTCACTTCAGATGCCACCGCACTCGAAGAGGCCCGTTTCCACATTGTCGCGGTGCCCACGCCGGTCAACCAAGACAAGACTCCCGATTTAACTCCCGTGATCGGTGCGTCTGAGACCCTGGGTAAGCACCTCAAGCCTGGTTCTATCGTGGTCTACGAGTCCACGGTCTACCCGGGTGTCACTGAGGACGTCTGCGTGCCTATTCTCGAGCGCGAAAGCGGCCTCACGTGTGGTATTGATTTTAAGGTCGGCTATAGCCCCGAGCGCATTAACCCTGGCGACAAAGTTCACACGCTAACTACTATTCGCAAGATTGTCTCTGGACAGGATGCCGAATCCCTCGAAGAAATTAAGAACGTCTACGACATTGTAATTGCCGCCGGTACTTACCCTGTCTCCACCATCAAGACCGCTGAGGCTGTCAAGGTCGTTGAGAACTCCCAGCGGGATATTAACATTGCGTTTATGAACGAGCTTGCCATGGTTTTTGACCGTATGGGCATTGACACATCCGAGGTCGTCGAAGGTATGAATACCAAGTGGAACGCTTTGGGCTTCAAGCCCGGCCTTGTCGGCGGCCATTGCATTGGCGTCGACCCTTACTACTTTACCTACGAGGCTGAGAAGCTTGGCTATCATAGTCAGATTATTCTTTCGGGTCGTAAGGTCAACGACGGTATGGGTGAGTTCGTAGCCGACGCGGCCATCCGCGAGATGGTCCAAGCGGGTCTGGCCCCGGCCAAAGCGAAGGTCGGTGTGCTTGGTATCACCTTCAAAGAGAATTGTCCCGATGTTCGCAATTCTAAGGTCGAAGACATCCTCAAGCGCTTCGCGCAGTACGGTATCGAACCCTTGGTTTGCGACCCTTGGGCGGATGCGGCTGATGCTAAGCGCTCTTACGGGGTCGACCTCGTCCCGATGGAGGAGATGCTCGACCTCGACGCGATTGTAGTTGCAGTCGCCCACGACAGATTTGTGTCCATGACGAGTGAAGACTACAAGGCTCTCTTCGCTGCCAAGGCCGACTCCGAGAAAGTTCTCGTTGACGTCAAAAGCATTCTCGACAAGGCGGATTTCTCTGGGTACCGCTACTGGAGGCTCTAGCGCATGAACTTAAATTATTCTGTCGCGAAAAATCATTCTAACGAATGCGTGATCTTTCGCGAAGGATCACGTTCTTGGCTTTGAATGATTTCTTGCTCCTCGACCATTCTTACTACTTTCTTGAGGGCTGTGGGCAACTAACTATTTCTTAAAATAGTCGTTAAGGGCACGATGCTGTGAATTCTACTTCAAAAAAAATTGGTCTCATTGGTCGTATTGATCCCGACAAAACTATGTTCGATGGCCAGACAGTCAAGACTCGCATGACTTATCGCATGCTTTGTGAGCATTATGGCGCTGAGAATGTTGTCACGGTTGACACTCTTGATTATCGCCACCGCGCCTTGGCTGTCATGGCAAACTTTGCGCGCTGCTTGGTTTCGTGTAGTGACATTGTGGTGTCGCTCGCTATCAATGGGCGCAGGGTCTTTTTCCCGCTTCTTTTCTTCGCTTCTAGGTTCATGGGCAAACGTGTCTATCACAATCTAATTGGTGGTTCGCTCGCCAACGATCTCGATAAGTATCCAAAGTGGGTTAACTACCTCAACTCGTTCCAAGTTAACTGGGTCGAGTCGCGTGACCTAGTGGATATGCTCGCCGAAAAGGGCGTGACCAATGCCGAGTATCTACCTAACTTCAAGTACTTTGATCAGACTGCAGGTGCGTTGAAGGCCCCTATGCATGCTGCCGGCGAGCCCTTCAGCTTCTGTACTTTTAGCCGTGTGACCGAACAGAAGGGCGTGGGTGACGCTGCGCGTGCCGTTGAGTCGCTGAATGCCGAAGGGCTAGCCTGCGTCCTTGACGTCTACGGTCCCGTCGACAGTGTCTACAAGACTGATTTCGAGCACGTACTGGCAGAATGTCCTCACGTGAAGTACAAGGGTTGCGTCCCTCCTGAACAAAGTGCGCTGGCTGTGGCGCCCTATGATGCCCTGTTGTTTCCGACTAAATGGAAAACAGAGGGCATTCCAGGTACCATTATCGATGCTCTTGCGGCTGGCGTGCCCGTTATAGCTGCAAGATGGCAGTACTACGCTGAAATGTTAGAGGATAACGTCACCGGCCTAGGCTATGAGCTGGGAGATAATTCGTTCCTTGTCAGTGAGATGGCTAAATTTATGCAGCTCGACAATCACCAACGCATGGCCATGCGCAAATCTTGCTTGTCACGATTCATGGCGTACACTCCCGAGGTCGTCAGTTCCCAGATATTTGATGAGATAGAGGGGATTCATCGGTGAAGGTTGCTTTTCTAGCTCAACACCTGAAAGCCTCTGGTGGAGCCGAGCGCGTACTGAGCGTATTCGCTAATGAGTTGTCCTCTAGGGAGGGCTTTGAGGTAAGCGTGGTTTTGATGTTTCCGCAAGGCTCGGAATACAGGTTAGATTCAAGCGTGAGGAAGGTGTACCTCTATAATGACGATAGCCAGTACGCCGCTTCGAGTCCATTCGATCGCATTCTAAAAATTAGATATGCGCTCAAGGAATTGAAGATTGACTACGCTATCCCGTTCCTTTGGTTCATTTGTCTCTATACGTTTGCCGCTACAGTTGGTACGAACACCAAGTTAATACAGACGGTGAGAAATAATCCTGCCTTGGTTCCTGGCTCTAGCGTTATGCGTGCTGTCCGTTTAGCAACCATGAGGTTCTCTCATGGTTGCTTCGTTCAGAACACGGCTCAATTAGAGTATTTCCCCAAGAGCCTTAGAGACAAGATGGTCGTCATTCCCAATCCCATCTCAGACGAATTCCTTGAACTCGAGGTAGATCCAACTGTTTCCGATACTGTGGTCATGGTCGGTAGGCTTGTTGAACAGAAGAATCACATCATGATGCTCAAGGCGGTTTCATTACTTCGCGATCAGGGACGAAACGTTAAAGTTCTAATCTATGGTGATGGCGACTTACGCCAGGACATTTCAAATGAAATTAAACAAGCTGAGCTATCCGATATTTGTAAGTTGATGGGCAGCACTGAAGATGTGCCGAGCGTTTTCTCAAAAGCTGGGGTTTACGTTCTTACGTCCAGATACGAAGGACAGCCAAATTCGCTTCTTGAGGCGATGGCATCCGGTCTTCCATGCATCTCCACGGACTGCCCCACAGGCCCGAGTGATTTCATTTCCGATGGGGAGAACGGATATCTTGTTTCAATCGACGACGTTCCCACGCTCGCGGAGCGAGTGGGGGAATTGCTCGCTAGCCCATCACTCCGAAGTAGGCTGGGCATTAATGCTAAAAAAAGCATATTAAATTCATGCTCCCCAAAGATGTTGACGGATCGGCTCATAGATGCTTTCATTCACTAGATTTACGTTCAGCCAAACAAGAAATGTAAGAGGCCCACGCGATGGCAATTGCCTGCTAAATGCGCTGCTTGTTGCGACTTTTATCTTTGGATGCTTCTCCCCGTCACAGCTTGGCCTTATCGGGCTGGGAGCTATTTCTCGGCCATTGAGAATGGTCGGCTACATATTTGGTATTGCCTATTTGCTCATTAATGCGCGATCAATAAAACTTGATTACCCCACTCTGGCAACGGTGCTGTTTGTGACCCTTGGACTCGTCCTTACCGCGTTGAAGGGCGACTTTTCCACTCTCTACCTTCAAACGTTGATTTCTATGGTGCTGATTTGCCTGGTGACCCAGGTGAGCCTGAAAGGCGATTCGGTCCTTTTTGTTACTGTGGCATTCTATGTTATCGGCTTCCTTGTCATCGCCAATGCGGCATTCATCCTTATCAGCCTCCGGTCGCATCCCTCGGGCTACTACCAAAGTGGCGATCCCGATGCAATGGCGGGCGTTTGGCTCCTGGGTCACAAAAACCAGTTACGCAATTGGATTATCCCCGCCATCGCTCTTTCTCACCTCCTGGATGTGGTCCGCCACAAGGGAACCACGGTTCGTACTCTCATTGTTACGGTCATCGGCATCCTTTCGGCCTACTACTCCGACTCAGCGACTTCATTTGCTGTTCTACTTTTCTTTAGCGCTCTTCTTTTGTTCTCAATGCTGACCAATTCGAAGAAGCCCGTGCTACTCGACCCTGTTGTCGGGGGAGTCTTCACTGCCGTTGTGTTTTTCGTTTGTGTTATTCTGCGCAGGGTGCCTCTCTTAGGCTCTGTCATAGAGAACGGCTTGGGAAGGGATGCCTCTTTCACCGGTAGGACCAGTATCTGGGACGATGCGATGTCCTGGTTTTCCAATGACCCTTTTGGAACGGGGTTTTTCACGGTTTCCCACTCGAGACTGATGAACGACTCCGGCTGGGTTGTGAATCATGCCCACGATGCCTATCTGGACACCACGCTCAAGTACGGTTTTGCGGGCTTGACTATCTTTATCGCCCTAGTTGTCATGGCGATAAAGTCGTTGGCCGGGACTACGAATTGGCAAGTCAGAGTCGCTCTGAGCGCATGCCTCGTGTCGTTCCTAATCTGCGGAATCTTCGGCGAATTATTCAACAGCGGCTATTTTCTCGTTTTGTATCTATGCTGCTATTGCGACATGATTGGACCGCAGGTCGATGATTGACAGAACTGACGTAACTGCAAATCCTGCAAATTCCAAAGCTCAACTCGGTGACAAGGCCGCTTCTGCGACAAGATGGGCTTTTGCCTCTCAGGTCGCAGCAAAACTCATTTCACCTCTGACCACAATGGTCCTCGCGAGGCTGCTTACGCCTGAAGCCTTCGGCGTAGTGGCCTCTGTGACAATGGTGACCTCCTTCGCTGACGTGTTTTCAGATGCTGGTTTCCAGAAGTATTTGGTCCAACACGAGTATTGCTGCAAGGACGATCTTCATAGATCGGCGAGTGTTGCTTTCTGGACCAACCTTACGGTCTCCCTTGGCTTATGGATGCTCATTGCGGCGTTCAATGAGCAAATTGCCACTGCAGTGGGGAATCCTGGTCTCGGGATGGTTCTCGTAGTGGCGGGTTTCTCCATTCTTCTTACCGCCCTGATAAGTGTCCAGACCGGTCTCTTTCAGCGTGCACTCGACTATCGGGTGCTATTTAAGTCCAAGGTCATTTCTTCAGTGGTGATGCTTGGGGTCTCGGTCTCCCTTGCGCTGCTTGGCTTCGATTATTGGTCCATGGTGTTCGGCACCATCTCAAGCAATGTGTTTATTTGTGTCTTCTTAACAGTCAAATCGAGTTGGAGGCCTTGCTTCTTCTATTCATTTAAAGAGCTAGGGGAAATGTTCTCCTTTAGTGGGTGGACATTGCTGGAGACGATTTCTATCTGGCTGGTCTCCTGGGCGGGAACGTTTATCGTTGCGAACACCATGACTCAAAACCAAGTGGGTTTGTATAAGACAGCCACGCAGATGGGAACTGCTGTCATGGGTATAGTGACGTCTTCCGTAATGCCTATTCTGTTTTCCTCACTTTCCCGCCTTAGTTCCGACCGTAAGGCGTTTGACGCCACTCTTTATAAGGTTCAAGCTTGTCTCGCGTACGTGCTGGTCCCCATGTGCTGCTGCCTCCTGTTGTTCCGGGATCTCGTTATCACTGTATGCCTTGGCGACCAATGGCTCGATGCCTCCTTGTATCTTGGCCTCTTCTTCTTCAGTAGTTCAATCAAAATTGTGCTAAACAACATATGCGCAGAGGCATACCGGAGCATGGGCAAGCCCATGTATTCCATGATGGTCGAGCTCGCATACCTTGTGATTCTGGTCCCGCTCCTCTCGCTTGCATGTGCAAATGGATGGGGGGCATTTTCGGTTGCGGCAGGTTTGGCCCAACTATGTTTGACGGTCATCACACTGGTGGTTTCTCATTTTCTAGTTGGTTTGAGCCCAAGGCGCATGCTCAAGAACTGCGCTCCAGTTTTTGTCGCAGCTCTATCTTGCTCTGTCGCAGTCTTTCTTGTCAGGACATTCTTGCCAAAGTCTTATCTATTTGATGCCGTGCTCATAATGTTATATATAGCCCTTTATCTCTGTTTGACTTATTCGAGCGACAAACTCTCGACCATATACAATGCGGCCGTCCAGGCCCTCCGTCTCCCCAGTAAGCTGTTAATTGCGAGATAGGTGAAAGAATGTCTAGAGATTTAAGTACCAAGTGTATCTGGAGGGTTATCTATGCTGCTTTGCCAAAATGGCTTCCAAAGTCCCAGCACAGCCGTTTAGCAAAACGCCTTCGGGGGTGGGTTTCTCGCAGATTCATTTTGAACGCAGGCAAGAATATTAATATTGAGCGAGGGGCCACGTTTGGCTCCGACCTTTCGCTGGGGGATAACTCTGGAGTTGGAATCAACTGCGAGATTCTCGGTCCCTGCGTCATCGGCAACGATGTGATGATGGGCCCGGAGGTGGTCATCTACACGCGTAATCATGCGCATGGTGACATAGAAAGGCCAATGCGCCTTCAGGGGTATGAAGACTGTCTCCCCGTGACTATAGGTAACGACGTCTGGCTTGGTCGCAGGGCGATGATTATGCCAGGAGTTAATATCGGTAACGGTTGTGTCGTCGCTGCTGGCGCCGTTGTTACAAAGGACGTTCCCGATTACTGCGTCTGCGGCGGAATCCCAGCTAAGGTGATAGCACGGCGAGGCCTCCGCCCATCGAAGGCAGAGTGAAAATTTAGTTAAACCCAGAAGTCCGAAGTTTATGGTGCTGTGAGCGGATTTAGCTGTTCCAAGATGGTCAAGTTCTGAATGGACAGACACTGTCAGCGCAAGTTTACCTTCAAGATAGATAGCAAAATTCTTTCGGACGTGGCCATCCGTAACCTGAAACATTGACAGGAGTAATTGGGTATGAGCGTGATTTCTCAGATCAAATGGAAGCTCGTTCGACGGAAAAGAAGTTGGCAACCCTCAAAAAGCGTGGACTTACTATTGGGGAGGGATGCGAGATCCTCAATGGCTATGATTTCGGTTCCGAGCCATATCTAGTCACTATCGGTGAAAATGTTCGCATCACGGCGGGAGTGAAGATCACTACCCACGATGGCGGTTGCTGGGTGCTTCGCCATATGCATCCGGAGCTTAGTGATTGCGATCGCTTTGGGCGCGTGACCATAGGTGACAACTGTCACATCGGCATGAATGCGCTTATTCTTCCGGGCGTCACCATCGGCCGAGATTGTATAGTGGGGGCCTGCGCGGTTGTATCTCACGACGTCCCCGATGGCACGGTTGTCGCCGGCGTACCAGCTCGACCCATCTGTACGGTTGAAGAGTACCGCGACAAGCACGATGGCGACTTTCTCATGACCAAGCACATGACATGGGACGAGAAGCGTGCTTACGTTGAGGCACGGTTATCTGAATAAGCTAACACTATAGAAGGATAACGTTTTGGCTATAGCAACTAAACAAATAAAATCCTCAGGGTCAGTGGGGGGGGGTTACTCCCTTGATAAGGCGAGGTGGCCGGAAGGCTCGTCGATTATCAGTAACCATGCACTCAGGTTCATCTGGGTGTTCCGTAAAGCACGGACTTCACGGAACCCCATTTGGAGACTGATGCTAGCACGGATGCGCGAGCGCTATGGATTGGAGATACCTTGGAAAACCCAGATAGGTGAGGGACTCTACTTAGGTCACGCGTTCAACATTACCGTCAATCCTAGCGCTGAGATTGGCCGAAATTGCAATATCCACAAGGGCGTGACCATCGGTCAGGAGAACCGCGGCAAGCGCAAAGGCGTGCCCACCATCGGGGACGATGTTTGGATTGGCGTGAATGCCACCATCGTGGGAAGCATAAAGGTGGGCAGCGATGTGCTGATTGCACCTGGTGCCTACGTCAATTGCGAAGTGCCCGACCATTCCATAGTTCTGGGCAATCCTTGTAAGGTGGTTCCGTGCAAGAATGCCACAGAAGGCTACATAAATAGGCGAATTTAGCCGTCATCGAACTTTGAAAACGGAAGAGGACAACATGGCAAGAAAAGTACTGGTTACAGGAGCTGCCGGCTTTATCGGCGCGTTCCTCGTCAAGAAGCTGCTCGAGGAGTCCGATGATGCCATCGTCGGACTCGACAACCTCAACAGCTACTACGACCCTGGCATCAAGGACGCGCGCCTCCGCATGCTGGCCGAGGTCGACACGGACGGCCGCTTCACCTTCGTGCGCGGCGACCTGTGCGACGCCGCCCTCATCGAGCGCCTGTTCGCCCAGAACGGCTTCGACGTCGTGGTGAACCTCGCCGCCCAGGCGGGCGTCCGCTACTCCATCGAGAACCCGCGCGCCTACCTCGAGAGCAACCTCGTCGGCTTCTTCAACGTGCTCGAGGCCTGCCGCCACCACCCGGTCAAGCACTTGGTCTACGCCAGCTCCAGTTCGGTCTACGGCGGCAACAAGAAGGTTCCTTTCTCCGAGGAGGACCGCGTCGACTCGCCTGTCTCGTTCTACGCCGCCACCAAGAAGTCCAACGAGCTCATGGCGGCCGCCTACTCAAAGCTCTACTCCATCCCGGCGACCGGGCTGCGCTTCTTCACGGTGTACGGCCCCATGGGCAGGCCCGACATGGCTTACTTCGGCTTCACCGAGAAGCTGCGCCGCGGCGACACCATCAAGATTTTCAACATGGGCGACTGCCGCCGCGACTTCACCTACGTCGACGACATTGTCGAGGGCGTCAGGCGTGTCATGGACGCCGCCCCCGAAGTTCAGATGGGCGAGGACGGGCTGCCCCTCGCCGCGCACCGCGTCTACAACATCGGCAACTCGCACCCCGAGAGCCTGCTCGACTTTGTCGACACGCTGCAGCGCGTGCTGGTGGAGGAAGGCGTGCTGCCCGCTGACTATGACTTCGAGGCTCACAAGCAGCTCGTTCCCATGCAGCCCGGCGACGTTCCCGTCACCTACGCCGACACCACGGCGCTCCAGCGCGATCTCGGCTACAAGCCCGCGACGCCGCTCGAGGACGGCCTGAGGGCCTTTGCCAAGTGGTACAAGCGCTACTACAACATTTAGCAAATCATGGCCCTGTAGCAGGGGCCATTTTTCATGCTGATTACTGTTCTTTGACAATTGGAGAATGACATGAAGATCGCTGTTGCCGGTACCGGCTACGTCGGCCTGTCCCTCGCCGTCCTGCTCTCGCAGCACAACGAGGTCCACGCGCTGGACATCGTGCCCGAGAAAGT